>NZ_JAUJQE010000021.1:0-72567 GCF_030482505.1 Burkholderia sp. AU45274
GCACACGCCGATCTCGGTGCCTTTCTCGGCGGCCAGCTGCTTGAGCCGGATCGCCGCCGACAGCCCGGCGGGGCCGCCGCCGACGATCACGACGTCGTATTCCATCGATTCGCGCGGGCCGTATTGCGCGAGCAAGTCCTGTGTGGTCAAAATCCTGTCTCCTCCTGTGTCCCGACCGTCAGCCGGTCAGAACTGATCTTCCGTCAACGCGAGCACGCCCTCGTTGCCCTTCGTGCCGACGATCGACGCTTCGAATGCGCCTGCCTGCACCAGCACGTGCTCCGCATAGCATTGCGCGATCGCGATCTTCGCATCGAAGAAGGCCGGGTCGCTCGCGCGGTTCGCGTGCGCCGCCACCAGCGCGCGGCCCATCTGCCACCCGCACAGCACCACGCCCGCCAGCTTCAGGTACGGCACGCTGCCCGCGAACACCGCGTTCGGGTCCTGCTTCGCGTTCGCCACCACGTAATCGACCACCGACGACAGCGCCTTCGCGCCCTTCTCCAGCTGCGCCTTCACCGACGCAGCCGCCGCGCCGTCCAGCTTGCCCAGCGCCGCGACCGTGTCGCCGATCTCCGCGATCAGCGCCTTCGCCACCGCGCCGCCGTCGCGCATCGTCTTGCGGCCCACCAGGTCGTTCGCCTGGATCGCCGTCGTGCCTTCGTAGATCGCCAGGATACGGGCATCGCGGTAATACTGCGCCGCGCCCGTCTCCTCGATGAAGCCCATCCCGCCGTGCACCTGCACGCCCAGGCTCGCCACGTCGTTCACCATCTCCGTGCTCCAGCCCTTCACCACCGGCACCAGATACTCGTAGATTGCCTGATGACGGGCCCGCGTCGCCTCGTCCGAATGGCGGTGGGCAATGTCGCTGTGCGCGGCGGCCACGTAGGCCAGCGCCCGCGCGCCTTCGGTCAGCGCGCGCATCGTGCCGAGCATGCGGCGCACGTCCGGGTGATGGATGATCGTCACCGACTGCTTGGCCGAACCGTCGACCGGGCGGCTCTGCACGCGTTCCTTCGCGAATTCCGCGGCCTTCTGGTAGGCGCGGTCGGCCACGCCGATCCCCTGCATCCCGACGCCGAAGCGCGCCGCGTTCATCATGATGAACATGTATTCGAGGCCGCGGTTTTCCTCGCCGACCAGGTAGCCGATCGCGCCGCCGTGGTCGCCGTACTGCAGCACCGCCGTCGGGCTCGCCTTGATCCCGAGCTTGTGCTCGATCGACACGCAGTGCACGTCGTTGCGTGCACCGAGCGAGCCGTCGTCGTTGACCATGAACTTCGGCACGATGAACAGCGAGATGCCCTTCACGCCTTCCGGCGCGTTCGGCGTGCGCGCCAGCACCAGGTGGACGATGTTGTCCGCCATGTCGTGCTCGCCCCACGTGATGAAGATCTTCGTGCCGAACACCTTGTACGTGCCGTCGCCCTGCGGCTCGGCACGCGAGCGCACCAGTGCGAGATCGGAGCCGGCCTGCGGCTCGGTCAGGTTCATCGTGCCGGTCCATTCGCCCGAGATCAGCTTCGGCACGTAGCGTTGCTTCTGCTCGTCGGTGCCGGCCGTCAGCAGCGCCTCGATCGCGCCGTCGGTCAGGAGCGGACAGAGCGCGAACGACAGGTTCGATGCGTTCAGCATCTCGATGCACGGCGTCGCGATCAGCTTCGGCAGCCCCTGGCCATCGTATTCGGACGGGTGCTGCAGGCCCTGCCAGCCGCCTTCGACGAACTGGCGGAATGCTTCGCCGAAACCCGGCGTCGCGGTCACGACGCCGTCCTTCCAGCTGCTCGGGTTGCGGTCGCCTTCGACGTTCAGCGGGGCCAGCACCTCGCCGCAGAACTTCGCGGATTCGTCGAGCACGGCCTGCGCCGTGTCGTAGCCGGCATCCTCGAAGCCCGGCAACTGCGCAACGGCGTCGATGCCGGCCAGTTCCTTCAGCACGAACAGCATGTCCTTGACGGGGGCGTGATAGCTCATGGTCGATGTTCCAATCAGACGTTTTATGAGGGGCGCTATCGGGCGAGACGCGGGAAAACCGGCTCAGGCCCGGGCGACGACGTGAGGCATCGTAATCCTAGGCCGGGCGATTCTTATTGTCATATCCGGCCCATGTGGTGACAAAATCGGCCACGGGATTTGGGGGTTGGGCGGGGAAAGGCCGGATGGGTGGGGGTTTGGGCGGTAGCCGCTTTTATCCTTCAGATGAATCGGTGAGCAATCGACATGCCCGCCGGGGCTATCCGAGTGGCAGCCACGGCTGGATTGCCGCAATAGAACCGAGGCCCTCGTGCAGACTCGTCCGAAGACACCGAATGTCTTCGTCACGTCGATGGTACGTCTGAACTCCTCAGCCACAACACAATGACATGACCATTCGAGTGCGGTCATGCAGACCGGTACACACCAAATCGACGCGGACTCCCTGTCACTCGAATTCCTCGTTGAATTCGCTCAAAGAGAGGAACAGGCGATGCAATCGCTCGGGCGGTGGTTACGGCGCGCTGGCGCCGCGTTGGTTTTACTGTTGGCCTTTCAGACTCGATCGTACGCGGTGCCCCCGTGGTCACGGAACATTCGCTGACGGTCAACGGGATCACGCTTCACTACCTGGAGGCGGGCGCCAAGGGGGCACGCCTATCGTGCTGCTTGGCGGCTACGGCGAGACGAGCCACATGTGGCTGCCGCTCATATCCAAACTTGCCGTGAATCACGTCGTGATTGCGGCGGATCTGCCAGGCGCCGGCGAGTCGGACATCCCTGCAGCCGGTTACGACAAGTAGACGATGGCCCAGGACATTCACGCGCTGGTGAAGGCGCTCGGCAAGCGTGACGTCGAGGTCGTGGGACACGACATCGGCCTCATGGTGGCATACGCCTACGCCGCCCAGTACCGGAATGAAAGCAGGCGCCTTGCGCTGATGGAATCGTTCCTGCCGGGTGTCGGGAACTGGCAGCCATACTACTACTCGCCTGCGAAGTGGCATTTCGCGTTCTATGGCGAAACGCCACTGAAGCTCGTGCACGCCCGCGAGCGAATTTACCTCGACCATTTCTGGAACGACTTTGCCGCCAATCCCGATCATTCGGTGTCGGAGGCAGATCGAGAGCTCTATACGAGCATCTATGCGCAGCCGGGCCGGATGCGCGCTAGCTTCGAATGGTTCCACGCCTTTCCGCAGGACATACAGGATTTCCAGCAATTCGTGAAGACGCCATTGCAAGATGCCGGTTTTCGTCCTGACCGGCAGAAGGCTGCCGATGACTTCACGATCGATCAGGTTCGCGTGGTGGCGGTGAACGTGCGGGGGGAAGTGATCGAAGGGGCTGGCCATTGGCTGATGTCCGAGGCGCCTGATCGAACGATGGGTGCGCTGGACACTTTCTTAACGCGCATAAGTGCCACTGAGCCTGATGGCCTTTATGATCACTGCCTGATTGCGCATTCTCGGCCATCGCTGGGTCGACGCGCGAGCAGTTCCTCGCGGCTCTCCTACAGGAAACCCGATAAGAAATTGTAGGGAGAGCAACCGGGCGCCGCGGTGATATGAGTCCACGCGCACTTTGACCGTCCGAAGTCGGGTTGAAAGGTGCCGCACGTATTCGTGCGGCGAAGGTCTCAGAAGGTTGGTGGATTCAGCCGATCACCCCTGAATGAATCCACTACCCAAATCGATCGCTCGATTGCCAAAGGCTAACACCTCTTCGTCGGCCAAAGAGCGGCTACCAAATCTATCTCCTTATGTCCGCTCTGTACTTCGACGCGGTAATTGGTGGACTAAGGTAGAGAAATCAACTCGTAGAGACTCAACTGACGGCCGCTTCTTTAAACATTTCGAGAACCGCGTCCATCGATACGCAGACTGTATATCCAGAGTTGGAGATGTCAACATTTATCACATCACCTCGATTGCTATGCCATTTTGTTTCATACGGAATAAATCTCGAAACTAGGCCAATTACCCTAAAGTATCCATCGAGGCAATGCTCAACAACTGGACCTCCGCTATTTCCCGGATAGGCCGGACAGTCTATAACAAACGCTGATTTTTCCGCGTCAACACCGGCAACAATTCCTTTTCGGATCAGCGGCCGTGAGAAATCATAGAATTTGCTGGTCTGTAGCCCAAGTGAAGTGGGGTAGCCTAGCAGGTAGACGTCGCTCGCTAACGAAATCGAATCAAGCATGCCCGCCGCTTCAACATCAACGGAAACGGCGCCGCCGCTCCCAAGCTGCAGAGGCGTCACATAGGGTTCTCCAACCAGGGTCGTTGGCCGTTTTACCGAATTCTTCAGCTGTTTAAGCGGAGTAACGTGATCGTGACCATCCAGCGGTTGATTCCTGCCAATCAAAATTGCCGCGATATCAAATTTGCTACTAGCAAATATCTTCGCATCGTTCAAATCGATCTGAAAAATCGTAGGTGTAGCCAGACTCTTATCCGGGCTATGGCACGTAACAGTTAGTGCCGTCCCGTATAACTGGTCGTGCCGGTCAAATATAACGTGCTTAGCGGTAACGAGATAGTTGGCTCCATCAAGCTTAAGCCTAAATCCTGACCCCAAGGACTTCCCCTCATTGAGGCTCAACAACACAGCATAAGACAGATTGTCATTAGGGATGCGATTCGAGATTAATTCATTAATTTTATTCTTACCATTTTTTGATTTATTCAATTTTCTTACCTTTTCTTAATTTATTGAGAAGAAAAATTCCCTACCAAGAGACACGCGAGCGTTAAAATCAATCCAGTAGCGGTCGGCGTCGCGGATCGCCCGCATATCCGGTTAACGGTTACGTGGACCAAATATTGAGTGCATCCGTACCCACCGACAGCGGTCATTCCGTGGCGGGCACGACTATCGATCAGTCCATGCGTCGATGCCGGTACTCAACTATTACTTATTAGCGACAACTCCGGTCGCGGTGCTGCAGGCGGGCAGTCGTATCTGGCGGCCGCTTCACCCAGTTACCCAACGTTGGTGCTATTAAGGCGTAACGGGTGCCAACGGGTCGGTAGCGACCGCTGCAAACACCCAGTAGCGCAAGCCTCGATTCATCCTTCTGACCAAGGCTCTTTTAGACAAGGCACAAGCATTACCGCATCATTAAAGTACCGTTCGCAAACGCACGGGTAGCTAGCGTCTTCATGCGCACGGGAAAGGTGACTTTGACCATGTGAATATGCCAGCAGCCGCGACTCGCAAGCGCGCTCTGTCGTTCGGCCAGTGGCAGGCAATCACAACCGCCCAGTGACTGCGCCCTCCGTGCGCACGGACACGGCCGCCCTCAATTAATCCCCGTACTTCACCACCACCAACGGCCCCACAAACGCCTCAAAGTGCGGCAACCAAATCGGTATCGCCTCCTTGACCGCAAACATCCCGTGCCCGTTCTTGCCAAACGGCGGTTCAACAATCATCTGCCCGCGCCCACCCGCCCCCTGAAACGCGGCAAACCACGTCGCCACCACCTCCGGCGCGAAATACTTGTCGTTCTGCACGTAATGCCACAGCACCGGCACCTGTGTCGTGCTCGCGAAATGCCCGATCGTGTCGGCCATCTGCTTCGGATCGCACGGCATGCCGGGATGAGTCGTCGGGTTCCCCCCACGCCCACCAGAAAAGTTCACCACCGCAACCACCCCCTGCGGCGCGTAGCTCGCCGCCGCCAGCGACGCAAAACCACCCGCCGATTGCCCGACCAATACAACGCGGTTTCGATCCACTTGCGGCAACGTCTGCGCATACCGCACGGCCGCGAGCACATCGCGCGCGGCCTGCTGCCCCGCAGCAAGGTAATCCGGATGCCGGCACGAACCCGCATCCTCTTCATCGACCCCGCCCGTCGCTCCGTACCCGCGGCGGATCGGCACGATGACCGCGAAGCCGAGCTTCACGAACGTCCGGATCTGCGGCAACGCGCGATAGCGGCGCACCTTCGGCCGGTCGCGCGGATCGGGCGGATCGGGCGGGCTGCCGTGGCTCAGCACGATCAACGGAAAGGGTCCGGGGCCATCCGGCATGTAGGTGGTGGCGACGATGTCGCGCGTGCTCGCCCCCTCATCGACCGGGACCTTGACGATGGTTTCATGCAGATCCGGCGCGATGGACGTGTCGTCGACCGCCGTCGCCGCACAGCCGACGACGGAAGCGATCAACGCGCCCGAGATGAGCACCCGGCACAAGCAGATGGCGATCCGGTTTCGACGAACGACGATGCTCATGGGTGATCTCTCCACGAATCCGCAGCCGACGGCCTACGCAGCCGCGATGCCTACGGCGAAGGCGTCAGTGTATCCGGGCGGCGGCACGGCCGGGCCAGTCGCACGTGCACAGCCCGCACCAGCATCGCAACACCCCCCCACCGTCCGATCACCACCGATAACTAACATCGCCCGTCACCATCAACCGCGTGCCATAGAAACACCCGCCCGCCGAAAAACACGACGACACATAAGTCCGGTCGAACAGGTTGTTCACATGCGCCGCAACGCGCCATCCCTTCCACGCGGACCGTTCGACGCCAAGGTCATACGACAGCCCGAGATCAACAAGCACGACAGCCGGCACATCGAACGTATTGACGTTGTCACCCGCGCTGCGCCCCACATAATGCACACCACCACCGACCCTCAACCCGCGCAACCCCGGCCGCTCAACCGCATAGTCCAGCCAAAGCGACGCGAGATGGCGCGGCACCGCTGCCACGCGCTTGCCGACCGCGGTCGGATCCGTATCGGCCTGCACCGTCGTATCAAGATAGGTGTACGCAGCAATTACATCCAGTTGCTTCCACACACGCGCCCGCCCTTCCAGCTCGATCCCGCGCGATCGCACCTCCCCCGTCTGCACGCTGAAGAACGGATGCTCCGGATCGGCGGTCAGGACATTGCGCTGGCGAATATCGAACGCCGCGATCGACGCGTTCTGCAGCCGGTCCGGCGACTGATAACGCAACCCGACCTCGAACTGCTTCGCCTTCGTCGGCGTGAACGGCTGACCATCGAAACGCGTGCCGAGCGCCGGCTCGAATGAAGTCGAATAGCTCATGTACGGCGCAAAGCCGCTATCGAACAGATAGACCGCCCCCGCGCGCCCCGTGAACGCCCGCGTACTCTGCCGCACGCTCGCGGACCGCAGCAGGTCATCGGTGGTCGTGCGTGACCACTCCTCGCGCCCGCCGAGCGTGAACACCCACCGATCCCAACGCACCTGATCCTGCAGATAGACGCCGATCCGGTCAGGCGTCTGGCGCGTCTGCTGCGCGACCGGCGGCACCGCATACGGCTGCCCGTAATCGGGCGCCCGCGTATCGAGCGGCGGCGCCGCGCCGAAGCCCGAGCCGACGAGATTCGCCACCGCATGCTCATACGACAGCCCGGCCAGCACCGTATGCTCGACCGGCCCCGTCATCACGCGCATCTCGGCCTGGTTGTCGAGCGCGAGATGGTTCACGTGCTCGCGCGACCACGACAGCGAACGGTTCAGCACGCCCGGCGCCAGATACGGCGCGATGAAATTGACCGCCGCGCCCGCGAAGTCGACATCGAGATGCGTATAGCGCACGTTCTGCCGAACCTTCCACGTCGAATTGAAACGATGCTCGAACGCATAGCCGATCATCGCCTGCGTGCGGTCGTACGTATCGAACCCCGGCAGCCCCGGAAAGAAGTGCGTCGGAATCCGCCGTCCCGAATCCGGCCAAAGCGTACCGACTGCCGGCAGCCAGCCCGCGAAGTTGTTGTGCGGATCGCGCTGGAACGACCCCAGCAGCGTGAAACGCGTATCGGCATTCGGCTGCCACATCAGCGACGGCGCGACGACGATCCGCTGCTGCCGAGAATAATCGATCTGCTCGTCGGCGTGGCGTGCGAGGCCGTCGATCCGGTAGCGCCATGTTCCATCTTTCGTCACGGGCCCGCTGAAGTCGAATGCAAGCTGCCCGCGATCGCGGTTGCCGGTCTGCACGGCGAGCAGGTGCTGCGCATCGCGCGTGGGCCGCTTGCTGACCATGTCGACGATGCCGCCCGGGCTCGCCTGCCCGTACAGCACCGACGCCGGGCCGCGCAGCACGTCGATGCGTTCGAGCGTCCACGGATCGACGACGCTCGCGGCCCAGTTCACGCCTTTCGGCAGCGGCAGGCCGTCGAGCATCTGCGGATTGATCGCCGCCGCCGCGAAGCCGCCGAAGCCGCGCAGGAACACGCTCTCGAGCACACCGCCGGGGCGTGAATCCGCGTAGGCGCCCGGCGTATAGCGCAGGCTGTCGCCGACGCTGTGCACGTCCTGCCGGTCCATCTGTTCGCGCGTGACGACCGACAGGCCCTGCGGCACCTCGACGATCGCCGTGTCGGTCTTGGTGCCCGCGCGCGACACGTCGGCCGCGATGCCTTGCACGGCGCCGACACCTGTCTCGCGTCGCCCGTCAACGACGATCGGCGCGAGCAGCGAGGCATCCGCCGCTGGTTCGCCCGCCTCCCGCGCATCCTGCGCCGAAGCAACAACCGGCATCGCGGTCGCACAGGCCAGTGCGGCCGCCCAGCCCGGTACGCGCCGCCACGCCGCGCGCGGCAACGGAAATCCTGGCCGCGCACGGCGGCCGGTGTGTGATCGATTCATCTCGGGTTATCCGGAAAGCGGAGACGGACGTCGGCGGATATGCCGCGCCCTCGAGTCGGAAGACGGGCCGCTCGTGCAACGGCGACCTCGACTGAACAGCGAATGGGAATCATTTACGCCGACGCAGCGCCGGTAAATGCCGGCGGAAGCAATCAACGAATGCGCGGCACGCAACTGACGGCCGCAGGTTTATTCGTCTGACGTTAACAAAATGTCACGTTTGAATATCGTTATCCTGAACGACTAAACGATTGATCGGATGATAGGATAGCGACACCCTCAAGCTTCAAGCGAAACACGCAATGTCAAGCCTGCCCCCGGCCACCCGACACTCGCTCGTCGATTCGGCGATCGATATCCTCAAATCCAATATCACTTCCGGCATCTGGCGCGTCGGTCAGCGCATTCCGACCGAGCTCGATCTCGCGAAACAGCTCGAGGTCGGGCGCAACACGGTGCGCGAGGCGGTTCGCACGCTCGCGTATTCCGGCGTGCTCGAAGTGCGCCAGGGCGACGGCACCTACGTGCGCCGCAATGTCGATCCGGCCGAGACGATGCGCGACGTCGATCGCGCCGCGCGCAGCGACCATCTCGAGCTGCAGTGCATGCTCGAAACGGAATGCGCGCGCTACGCGGCGCGCCGGCGCACGGACGAGGATCTCGCGACACTGCGCAAACTGCTGAAGGCGCGTGGCGAGCGCGAAGCGTCGCGCGACGTGAAGAAGTTCGTCGAGCGTGACCGCGCGTTTCATATCGCCGTGGCCGCCGCATCGCACAATCACGCGCTCGAAGCGCTGTATCGCTACTTCTCGGGCTCGATCCTCGCGAACGTCGAGGACATCCTCGTCGAACTCGACGAGGCCGAGATCCCCGAGCCGGACATGCGGGCGCACCAGGCGGTGCTCGACGCGATCGAACAGCGCGACGAGAACAAGGCCGTTCGCGCGACGCTCGCGATCCTCAAGCCGCAAATGACCTGGCTCGAAACCCGCGAGACGCCCGCCGCCTGACGCGCCCGTCGCACCCAGCGTGCGCTACGCGGCGACGGCCTCGATCACGTCGATCTGCCCGTCCGGCGCGGAGCGGACTCCGGCGGGCCGCCAGCCGGCGGCGCCGAGCAGCGCGTCGTATTCGTCCCGCGTGCGCTCGCGGCCGCTGCCCCAGCACATCATGTGGATGTCGTAGAGCTTCGAGAAATGCGCGACGCCCGGCGCCGGCACGACCCGTTCGATCACGAACACGCGTGCGCCGTCCCGGGCGCTTTCGCGTGCCCGCTTGAGGATCGCCACGCACTCGTCGTCGTTCCAGTCGTGCAGGATCAGCTTCAGCAGGTAGACGTCGGCCGCCGGCACCGCGTCGAACATGTTGCCGCCCGCCTTGCTGCAGCGTGCGCTCACACCCATGCGCTGCACCCAGTCGTCCGCATCGCCGTCGATCACTTCCGGCAGGTCGAACACGACGCCGGTCAGCGACGGGAACCGCCGCAGCAGGCTGCACAGCATGTGCCCCTGGCCGCCGCCGATGTCGCACGCATGCGTGCCCGGCGCGAACGTGACGTCGCGCAGCGCATCGACCACCTGTTCCGACTGCACGGTCGAGAAGCTCGACATTGCGCGCTTGAAATCGGTCCGGTAGCGGTCGTGGTCCTTCGCATAGTCGAACGCCATCGCGCCGAACTCGCGGACGAAACCGTTCTGCTGCCCCTCGCGCACCATGTCGGGCAGATGCGCCCAGATCGCGTAATGCTCCGGCCCTTCCTGCAGCAGCACGAAATCACGCAGCGTGCTCGGGGCGTCCACATGCAGCAGCGCCCCCGACGCGGTGGCCCGGAAGCCGCGGCGCGTGTCCTCGTCGAGCAGGCCGAGCGACGCGAGCGCGCGCAGCAGCCGGTACAGCAGCGGCTCGTCGACATCGAGCTTCGCCGCGAGCGCGGCCGACGACACCGGCGCATCCGTCGTGACCGCATCGAACACGCCGAGCCGCGTGCCCGCATACAGGATCCGGCTGCGCCACCGTCCGAACAGCGTATCCAGCACCTGTTTTGCCGCATTTTCCATAAAGTACTCCTGAACATGAGCCGACCGCGCCGGCACGTGACGCACCGGGCGATCGCATCGTCAATGAAGCATACGGATCACTGCTCGTGCAGGAATTCCCGGATCGGGTAGCCGACGTGGCGCTGCGCATCGAGCGTGTAGCCGAGGATGCGGTCGCCGCGCTTGAGCTCCGTGATGTTGTGCACGCTGCCTTTCGGCCCGAGCACGCGCACGTGCCAGTCGTCCTGCGCGATGATGTTGATCGCGCGATTGGCGGCATTCTTCGCCTCGATCAGCAGCAGCGGCCGCGTCTCGACCTTCGCGCGCCCGACCACGACGCGGCGCGCCTTGCCCTGCACGTTGACGGCGAGGATCTCCGCGCCCGATTCGAGCTCGGCGAGATAGCGCGTGCGGTTGTCCGGCGCGACGACGTACGAATGGAGCGCGGCCGCGTTCACGCGGAACGGGCGCGTCGGCATGTACGGCAGCGGGTGCGTCTCGCTGCTGATGAGGATCATGCCGGTCGAATACGAGCCGACGAGGATGCCCTCGTCCTGCTCGAAGCGCGAGCAGGTATCGACGCACACGCGTTCGCCCGGCCCGAGGTGCGTGAGCCCGACGATCTCGATTTCCTCGAGCTGCAGATCCTCGACCGTGTCGCTGCAGATCGACACGAGCTGCGTGGCCTGCCCGACCTGCGTCGGCGTGAGCAGCACGCCTTCGGGGCCGCGCTGCAGCACGTTCAGCGTGACCTCCGCATCCTCCAGGTCGGCGACGACCGTGATCAGCTCGCCCGACGCCTGGTCGGCAGCGGCCAGCAGGATCTCGAGCGGGATCTTGCTCGGGTCCTGCAGGAATTCGACGAGCAGCCACGGCGTCGTGGTCGACAGCTCGCAGGCGCGCGTGAGCGTCGCCTCGCCCGTCACCTCGATGAACACGCCGAGTTCGGCACCATCCGGCACCGCGAAATCGACCGGCAGGCCATCCTTCACGAGGATGATCTGCACCTGCTCGAGCAGCGCGGCATCGGCCGTCTGCCGATCGACGACCGCGACCTTGCACGCGCTCGGCGGCAGCCGCCCGGCCTGCGCCGCATCCTTCACGACGAATGCGGACACGCCGACATGCAGCGCTTCCTCGGTGATCTCGTCCGCGAGCTCGCCGATGTTGCGCAGGTCAATCCAGGAAAGCTTCTTCAAGGCCAATCTCCTTCGAAGGGGATAACGCAGGTTGAGTGACAGGATGAAACTAGCGGCTGACGGAAACGACCGAGCGCGACGCGGCGGCCCTCATCCGGCAATCCACCCAGCCGGCGCCCGGTTCGTAGCCGGCAAGCCGGACGCCGGGCGCGACATCGGCGAGACCGACGCGCGCGCCGTCGTCGGTCCGGAACCGTACTGCGCGGTCGCCGCGCATCACGACGCGCGTGTTCGCGCCGGACGCGCTGCGCGTGTGCAGTGCGACGAGCGGCGCGGATTCGATCCGCACGCGGCCGACCACGATCGCGCGCGTGTCGCCGGCCGCGCCGACCGTCAGGATCCGCTCGCCGGAACGCAGCAGCGAAAGCTGGCGCGCGCGGTCGCCGCCGCAGAACACGAACGATTCGGCCGAGCCCGCGTCGATGCCGAATGTGAGCGGCCGGCCCGGCGGGTGCGCGGCGCCGGCCGCGACGACGAGCAGCATGCTGGTCGCGCTCGCGCCGGCCAGCACGCACTCTTCGCCGTCCAGCTGCGAACAGCCGTCGATCACCGCATGCAGCCCGGTGCCGAGCGGCTCGACGCGCTGCACCTCGAATGTCTTCAGCTTCAGCGGCTCGCGGGCGCGCAGCTCGCCGCATGCGGCCAGCACGCCACGCAACGCGGCCGCATCGCGCGGGGCGAACGCGATGTCGACCGGCGACTGCGCATGCTTGCGCGCGAGGTAGGCCGCGCCGTGCGGATCGGCCAGCGACACGACGATGCGGCACGCGGCCTCGCGGACACCCGCGAGCAGGCGCTCGAGCGGCACCGTGGTCACGAGCGCGTAGTCGATCAGGACGAGCGCGTGCCGCGCGATCGCGGTGCGCACGGCATCGAAATCGGCCGCGCCGTCGATCCTCACGCGAACGCCTGCGAGCGGCGCATGCACGTCGTCGACCAGCGTTGCGACGCCCGGCGTCGATACGGACAGTTGCGCCGCCGCGCCGGGCGCGCACGTGTCGCGCTCGGCCTCGGCCACCACGAAACGGCACGCGCCGGCCCTCACTGCGTCGGCCGCGACGGCGCCTGCCTGCGCGCCGAGCGCGCGCAGGTCGATCCACGGATAGCGATGCATGGAAATCCTCTACGGTCGGAATGAACCGGGCGCGACGGCCCGGCGCACCGGCTCAGGCGGCCAGGTGCGCGGCACGCCGCTCGACACCGTGCACGGCATCGGACAGGCGGCGGATCAGCGGTGCGGCCTTCGGCGCGGCGAACACGTTGCGACCGGCCGCGATGCCGAGCGCACCCGCGTTCATCACGCGCGACGTGAACGCGACGAACTCGTCTTCCGGCAGCTTCGCGCCGCCCGCGACCAGCACCGGCAGCGACGAGCCGGCGATGATGTCGGCCATGCTCGCGGCGTCGCCGCTGTTCGGCAGCTTGACGATGTCGGCGCCGAGATCCGCCGCGACGTTCGCCGCGTGGGCAATCAGTTCGGTCTGCGGACGATCGCCAAGGCCCGGGCCGCGCGGATAGATCATCGCGAGCAGCGGCAACGACCAGCGCGCGCACTCGGTCGCGATGCGGCTCAGGTCGAGCAGCTGCTGGTTCTCCGTCTTCGAGCCGAGATTCACGTGCACGCTGACCGCGTCCGCGCCGCATGCGAGTGCATCCTCGACGCTCGCGAACAGCGTCTTCGCGTTCGTGTCCTCCGCGTAGCGCGTGCAGCCGTTCAGGTGCACGACGAGCGCGAGATCGCTCAGCACGTCGGGAGACAGGAAGCGTGCGCGGCCACGATGCACGACGATCGCGTCGCCGCCGTGCGCGGCAATGTCGCCCACCAGTTGCCGCAACTGCTGCGGAGGGGCGATGGGCCCGTCCGCGAGCGAATGGTCGAGCGGCACCATCAGACACTTGCCCGACGCGGCACGCACCACCCGCCGCATCCTGAGCGCCTTGCCAGAAACCGATAGAAGAGCGTCCATCCTTGATTCCTCGCCAGAAATGGAGAGGCCGGCCCGTGCGACTTCAGCCTGCCCCCGGAGTGCCCGCTTGCGGGCGGAACTGGAGCAACAACCGAGCAACGCTTGCAGCAAATCTTGCGTCGTGTAAGACTTGCATAGACCCAATCATCCTATGATTGGATCATCCTTGCAAGTACATTGCGAGCGATCCTGTTTCCCGACCGGGGGACGCATTCGACGCGGCATCGGTTCCCCTTTGCAGACAACGGCAGCACATCAACCTGTGAGGTGTCTATGAAGTTCGGCGTGTCCTTTTTGCCCGATACCGGCCCGGCCGACCGCCCGGCGGCCGATTACTACGCGAACGCGCTGAAGCTCAGCGCGCTGGGGGACCGGCTCGGCTACACGTACGTGAAGATGACCGAGCACTACCTGAAGCCGTATGGCGGCTACAGCCCGTCGCCGCTGATGTTCCTCGCGGCCGCGGCCGCGCAGACGAAGTCGATCCGCCTGATGACGGGCGGCATCCAGGCGTCGTTCCATCATCCGATCCAGCTCGCGGCCGAGGCCGCGCAGCTCGACGCGATCTCGAACGGGCGGCTCGAGCTCGGCTTCGCGCGCGCGTTCCTGCCGTACGAATTCGAGGCGTTCGGCATCGATCTCGATTCGAGCAAGGCGCGCTTCCAGCAGACGATCGACGCGACGGTGCGCCTGCTCGCCGAGGAATCGGTCAGCGAGGACACGCCGTTCTTCCGCTACCGCGACGCGCGATCGCTGCCGCGCCCGACGCAGCAGCCGCGTCCGCCGGTCTGGGTCGCGGCGCTGCTCACGCCGTCCAGCTTCGAGTGGATCGGCGAACGCGGCTTCAACCTGCTGATGGCCGCGCCGCCGCGCAAGGACGCGCTCGCGAAGACGCAGGACATGGTGGCCCTCTATCGCGAGACGTTCGAGCGCCATCACGGCCACACCGGCCGCCGGCCGCAGGTCGCGATCAGCATCCCGCTGATGATCGGCACGTCGGACGCGCACGCGCTGGCGCTCGCGGAGCCGCGCCTGCGCCATCACTGGCGCTATTTCGCGGACGCCGCGAAGTCGTGGGAGCAGGTGCAGTCGTCGGCCTACCAGGGCTACAACGAGGCGATGAAGAACAAGATGGGCGGCATGGACACGGCCGACCTCGACGCAACCGCCGTGCTCGGCACGCCCGACACCGTGCGCCAGCGCATTCGCGCGCTGGAAGCCGACCTCGGGCTCGACGCGATCCTGTGGCACATCGACTACGGCGCGCAGCCGTACGAGCTGATGAGCAACAACCTGGAAGTGTTCGCCCGCGACGTGCTGCCGGGGCTATGACGCCATGCCGATCTCTTCCGGACCCACGGCGGACTCGCCCATGACACCGTCCCTGTCACTCGACACGATCGTCGTCGGCGCCGGCATCGGCGGCCTGGCCGCCGCGCTCGCGCTGCGCCGCGCCGGCCATCGCGTCACCGTCCTCGAGCAAAGCCGGGCGTTCCGGGAAGTCGGCGCGGGGCTGCAGGTCGTGCCGAACGCCACGCGCGCGCTGCGTGCGCTCGGCGTGCTCGACCGGCAGCGGCTGGCCGCCGTCGCCCCGACCGCGACGATCCGCCGCCGCTGGCAGGACGGCAGCCTGCTCGGTTCCTTCCCGCTCGGCGACGACGTCGAGGCCGCCTTCAACGCGCCGTACTGGAACGCGCATCGCGCCGACCTGCATGCCGCGCTGCTCGACGCCGTGCGCGACCCGGACACGGCCGGCCCGCCCGTCGCCGTGCTCGGCGGCATCGCGGTGCGCGGGCTCGACGCGTGCGGGCCGGACGGCGCGACCGTCGTCGATGCGGCGGGCACGCGCTGGCGCGCGGAT
This sequence comes from Burkholderia sp. AU45274, assembly GCF_030482505.1. Classification (NCBI taxonomy): domain Bacteria; kingdom Pseudomonadati; phylum Pseudomonadota; class Betaproteobacteria; order Burkholderiales; family Burkholderiaceae; genus Burkholderia; species Burkholderia sp. AU45274. The sequence continues at coordinate 15,683 of NZ_JAUJQE010000021.1, forward strand.
CTCGTCGTCGCGGCCGACGGCATTCACTCGACGCTGCGCCACGCGCTGCTCGGCGACGATGCGCCGCACTACAGCGGCGACGACGCGTATCGCGCGCTGATCGACGTCGACGCGATCGATCCGCACTCGCCCGTGTTCGAGATCGTCAAGGAGCCGCAGGTGACGATCTGGCTCGGGCCCGGCCGGCACGCGATCCATTACTGGGTGCGCGAGCGCCGGCTGCTGAACCTCGTCGTGATCGTGCCGGGCGACGGCAGCACGCGCGAATCGTGGAGCAGCAAGGGCGACCGCGCGACGCTCGAGGCCGAGCTCGATGGCTGGGACCCGCGCCTCGTCGGGCTGATCCGCTGCGCGTCGGACCTGAGCCGCTGGTCGCTGCACGACCGCCAGCCGCTCACGCGCTGGGTGTGGGACAGCGTATGCCTGCTCGGCGACGCGTGCCATCCGATGCTGCCGTACCAGTCGCAGGGCGCCGCGCAGGCGCTCGAGGACGCGGTCGTGCTCGGCCGGTGCGTGACCGGGCTCGCGTCGAAGGACGCCCTCGGCGCCGCGCTGGTCGAGTACCAGCGCTTGCGGATCGACCGCAGCGCGCGGATCCAGCTCGCGTCGGCCGGCAACGGCGGCGTGTTCCACCTGCCCGACGGCCCCGAGCAACAGGCGCGCGACGCCGAGCTCAAGTCGCGCCGCGCCGACTTCAAGTCCTACCACTGGACCTGGGCCGACGCGTACCAGCTTTGACGCCCGCCCCGGCGCCGCGTGGTACGACCCGCGGCACCGGGGCTCCTCGTGACAGGACCGCATCATGACGAACACCGTGGACATTGCGCAGCAACTGAAGCAGGCGATGCGCGGCGTGGCCGCCACCGTCACGATCGTCACGACCGGTGGCGACGGCGAAACGGCCGCCCCGTGTGCGCTGACCGCCAGCTCGTTCACCTCCGTCGCGCTCGATCCGCCGACCGTGCTGGTGTGCATCAACCGGCGCGCCAGCATTCACGCGTCGATCACCGGCCGCCGGCGCTTCTGCGTGAACGCGCTGCGCAGTTGCCACGTGCCGCTCGCGCTCGCGTGCAGCACGACGGGCTCCGACACGCGCTTCGCGCACGACGCATGGCGCACCGACGCGGCGACCGGGCTGCCCTACCTCGAGAACGCGCAGACGTCGTTCTTCTGCGACACGCTCGAACAGGTCGAGGTCGGCTCGCATTCGATCCTGGTCGGACGGGTCACGCGCGTTGCGATGTCCGACGACGTGAACCCGCTGATGTACGTGAACGGCGCGTTCGCCGCCGTCCGCTCGCTGCCGCCCGATGCCGGCGCCGGCCAATGACACCCCGATGCGTGCGTCACGCGTGATGCCGCGCGCAATCGTTGCGTGCGCTGCAGTCACGCTGCGCGCGCGTATCCCGCACTACCATTGCGCCGCATGCACGCGATGACACGGAGAAGCCGATGGCACCCGACCTGAACCTGCTGATTTCACTCGACGCGCTGCTCGAAGAGGGTAGCGTCGTCGGCGCCGCACGCCGCATGAACCTGAGCCCGCCCGCGATGAGCCGCACGCTCGCGCGCATCCGCGAGACGGTCGGCGACCCGATCTTCGTGCAGGCCGGCCGCAAGATGGTGCCGACGCCGCGCGCGCTCGAACTGCGCGGCGCCGTCCGCGAAACCGTGGAGCGCGCGTCGCAGTTGCTCGCCCCGTCCGCGGAAATCGATCTCGGCACGCTCGACAAGCAGTTCAACGTGCGCGCGAATGACATCTTCGTCGGCCTGCACAGCAGCCGCCTGCTCGAGGAGATGGCGCGCGGGATGCCGCGCGCGATGCTGCGCTTCATGCCCGAGGAAGACGACATCGACGACGACGCGTTGCGCAGCGGCCGCATCGACCTGTTCATCAGCGCGTCGCGCCGCCTCGGGCCGGAGATTCGCGTCCAGCCGCTGTTCACGACGACCTTCGTCGGCCTCGCGCGCGACGATCACCCGATCTTCGACGACGACATCACGCCCGAGCGCTTCGCGCGCTGGCCGCACATCGGCGTGTCGCGGCGCGGCAAGTCGGCGGGGCCGATCGACGACGCGCTCGCCGCGCGCGGCCTCGCGCGGCAGGTGCTGCTCGTCGTGCCGACGCCGTATGCGGCGATCTTCGCGCTGCAGGCATCGGACCTGATCCTGCCGCTGCCCGAGCATCTCGCGCGCGGCGCGGTGCGGGCCGGGCTCGGCGTGCGCGCATTCGAGCTGCCGGTGCCGCTCGAAACCGTGCTGATCACGCAGGCGTGGCATCCGCGCTTCCAGAGCGACCCCGCGCACCAGTGGCTGCGGCGTGTCGTGCGCGGGCTGTGCACCGGCCAGCCGGCGCTGCATCCGGCGCACGCATGACGCATGCGTCGTACGCACTCGTCGAGTGCAAAGACGTCACTGTTCCGCATGCATCGCTCGACCGTAGACTGGCTTCGTCCTTTCTCATGGAGCAAGCGCAGTGCATGACGCAGCCGATCAGACGCGCGCCGTCGCGGCGCCGCCCCGCCGCCTGAATCGCGCGGCCGCGGCGCTGATCGCGCGCATCGACATCTTCACGCCACGCGGTGCGTATGTCGCGCGCTCGGTCGTCGCCGCCGCGCTCGCGCTCGGCGTCGCGTACCTGCTCGAACTGGAAACGCCGTACTCGGCGGCATCGACGGTGCTGCTCGTGATCAATCCCGTGCAGGGCGCGGTGATCGGCAAGGGCGTGTGGCGCGTGGTCGGCACGATCGCGGGGATGGTCGTCGCGTTCGTGCTGATGGGCTGCTTCGCGCAGCAGCCGCTGCTGTTCATTCTCGGCTTCGCGTTCTGGCTCGGCGTCTGCGTCGCCGGCATGACGCTGCTGCGGCACTTCCGCGCGTCGGGCACCGTGGTGGCCGGCTACACGATCGGCCTCGCGACCTACGGCGCGATGCAGCATCCCGAGCTGACCTTCGAGCATGTGATCGGGCGCGGCTCGACGGTCGCGATCGGCGTGCTGTGCCTGAGCCTCGTGTCGATGCTGCTCGGCACGCGCGATGTCCACGCAAAACTCGAAGCGCTGGTGACACGCGTCACGGCCGACGTCGCACGGGTCATCGCCGCGCAGCGCAACGGCCTCGCGGCGGCGCCCGCCGACGACAAGCGGCACGCGCTGTTCGCCGGCATCTACGGCATCGACGATCTGCTCGCGCTCGGCAAGGCCGAATCGGAAGATCTCGCGCAGCGCGCGGCCGCCGTGCGGCACGGGATGGCGTCGCTGTTCGGCGCGCTCGTGGGCGGCACACCGCCGCTGCCGGCCGACAGCCCCGGCGCGCAAGCAGTCGCGTCGCTGCAGCCGCGTCTCGCGGCCGCATGGCAGGCCGCCGCCGACGCGTTGGGTGAAGGCCCCGGCGGTGCGGCGCACGCGCTTGCGCGGCTGGTCGATGCGCGCGAAAGCCTGCGTGTGGCGCTCGACGGTATCGCGCTCGGCGATCCGCGCGATGAAGCGGCGTTATTGATCGCCGGCGAGCGATTGATCGAACAGATCGACGACTATTGCGCGGCGCTCGACGGGCTCGTCGAATTGCGGCGCCCGCGGCCGGGCTATCGGCCCGCACGGGTGCGCTTTCACCGCGACACGGGGGCGGCCCTGCGCAACGGCATGCGCTCGGCCTGCGCGATCGCGATCTCCGGTGCGTTCTGGCTCGTCACCGGCTGGAACCAGGGCGACATGATGCTGCTCGTCGTCGCGCCGTACTGCGCGCTGCTCGCGACCGCCGGCAACCCGGCCGCCGGCGCGCAGGCGTTCATCAAGGGCACGATGCTGGCCGTGCCGGCCGCGTTCGTGTGCGCGTTCGGCATCCTGCCGCGCATCGAAGGCTTTCCGCTGCTGGTCGTCGCGCTCGCGCTGTTCTGGATGCCCGGCATCTATGCGACGAGCGTGCCGAAGACCGCGCTCGCGGGGCTCGCGTATCTCGTCGCGTTCAACACGCTGACCGGCGCGACCAATCCGTTCCGCCCCGACGTCGCGCTGTTCCTGAACCAGTCGGTCGCGTGGGTGCTCGCCACCTTCCTCACGCTGCTCACGTTCCGCTTGATCCTGCCGCGCAACCTGGCCACCGACGCCACGCGGCTGCGCCGCACGATCCGCGACGACACGCTCGCAGTCGTGGCGGGGAAGCGCGTCGTGGCGGCGGGCTGGCAGCAGCGCCAGCAGCACCGCATCGCGCAGCTCGGCGCGCTGCTCGCCGGCCAGCCGGCCGCGATGACGCAGGCGAGCATCGAAGCGCTCGCGGCGCTGCACGTCGGCAAGGAGTTGCTGCGAATTCGTCGCGGCGCCGAGCGTGACGGCCTGCCCGACATCGCGCGGCGCCGCGTGCGCGCCGGGCTCGCCGGCCTCGCGCGGCACGCGGCCGCCCCGGCTCGTGCGGCGCGGCATGCGCGGCGCGCCGCGCACGCGCTCGCCGGCCTCGCCGCCGCGCAGCCGGGCAACACCGAACTGAAGTGGCTGATGGCCGCGTTCGCCGACGTCCACGTGCTGCTGCACACGTACGCCGCCTATTTCACCGCCGTTCCGGAGCGCACCCGCGATGCTCAGTGAATTCCCGCTGGCCGGCATCTACCTGCCGCCCTTTTTCGTCTATGCGTGCGCGACCGTGCCGCTCTACATGGCCGTGCGCGCGCTGCTCGCCCGGCTCGGCGTGCTGCGCCGCGTGTGGCATCCGGCGCTGTTCGAGTTCGCGATTTCGCTCGTGCTGGTCGCCACGCTGATCCTCTATTTCTAGTCTCTCGTCGGAACGTATCGCGTCATGTCGCTCAAACCCCTCACCCGAACCCTGCTGACGCTCGCCACGGTGGCCGTCGCGATCGTGCTGGTCGCCGCGCTCTGGCATGCGTACGTCCTCGCGCCGTGGACGCGCGACGCGCGTGTCAGCGCGCACGTCGTGCGGATCGCGCCCGAAGTGTCGGGCACCGTCGTCGACGTCGCGGTGGTCGACAACCAGCGCGTCGCGAAAGGCGACGTGCTGTACCGGATCGATCCGCAACGCTTCGCGCTGGCAGTGGAACAGGCGGAAGCGCAGGTCGCCGCGACCGCCGAGTCGATGCGCCAGAAGCGCGACGAAGCGCAGCGGCGCACCGGCCTCGACGATCTCGTGCCGCGCGAGGACATCCAGCGTTCGAGCCGCGCGGTGTCGATCGCGCAGGCCGAGCACCGCAAGGCGCTGGCCGCGCTCGAGGTCGCGAAGCTCGACCTCGAGCGCACGACGCTGCGCTCGCCGGTCGACGGCTACGTGACACAGTTGCGCCTGCGTCATGGCGACTACGCGGTCGAGGGCAAGCCCGGTATTTCGGTGCTCGACGCACACAGCTTCTGGATCACCGGCTATTTCGAGGAAACCAAGCTGCGCCGCATCACGACGGGTGCGCCCGCAACGATCCGGCTGATGGGCTTCGATCCGCTGCTGAGCGGGCACGTGACGAGCATCGGCCGCGGCATCGCGGACGAGAACGGCACGCTCGACGAACTCGGCCTGCCGGCCGTCAATCCGACCTTCAGCTGGGTGCGGCTCGCGCAGCGCATTCCGGTGCGCATCGAGATCGACCGGGTGCCGGCCGGCGTGCTGCTGGCGGCCGGCATGACGTGCAGCGTCGAAGTCGGCGAACGCGGGCGCGAACGCACGCCGCGCGGCCGGCTCGCGTCGTGGCTGCACGCGTGGATGTGAAGGGGGCGACGATGCGATGCCCGCTTCCCCCACTGCGTCCGACACGCTACGCGCGCACCTTCATCGCGGCCTGCACGTGCGCGCTGGCCGCATGCACGACGGTCGGCCCCGATTACGCGGCGCCGCAGCCCGTGCATCCGTCCAGCTGGATCGCGTCGCGCGACACGGTAGCCGCCGATCCCGCGCAATTGCAGGACTGGTGGCACACGTTCGGTGACGCGCAGCTCGATGCGCTGGTCGCGCAAGCGATCGCGCACAACCAGGATCTCGCGATCGCGCGCCAGCGGTTGCTGCAGGCGCGCGCCGAACGCGACCAGATCGCGAGCCGCCTCGGCCCGACCGTGACGGCGGGCGGGAGCGCCGATGCGATCCGTTCGTCGCGGGCGCTCGACTGGCCGCCCGGCATCGGCCAGTCGCGCACCTACCGGCTCGGCTTCGATGCGTCGTGGGAACTCGACCTGTTCGGCGGCACGCGGCGCGCGGTCGAATCGGCCGATGCGCAGATCGAGGCGCTCGACGACGATCGCCACGCGATCCTCGTGAGCCTGCTGGCCGAGCTCGCGTCGGATTACGCGGAACTGCGCGCGACCCAGGAGCGGCTGCGGATCGCGACGGACAACGTCGCGAGCCTCGACGCCACGCGGCGGCTGACCGAGCAGTCGAACCGGCGCGGTCTCGGCACGTCGTTCGCGGTCGCGCAGGCGCGGGCCGAGCTGCAGCTCGCGCAGGCGACGTTGCCGCCGCTGCATCAGGACGTCGCGCGGCTCGCGCATGCGATCGGCGTGCTCGTCGGCGGCTTTCCGGAAACGCTGCGCGACACGCTGAGCGCGCCCGGCGCGACGCTGCCGGTCGCGCCCGCGCTGCCCGTCACGTTGCCGTCGGACGTGATCCGCGAGCGCCCCGACGTCCGCGCCGCCGAACGGCGGCTGGCCGCCGCGACCGCGCAGATCGGCGTCGCGCGCGCCGAGCAGTTTCCGCATTTCGCGATTCCGTTGAGCCTCGGCACGACGGCCAGCCTCGTGCAGGACCTGTTCTCGGGCGCGAGCGTCGCGTGGTCGGTCGCACTCGACGGCACGCAGACGCTGTACGACGGCGGCCGCGCGAAAGCCGGCGTCGACGCCGCACGCGCGGCCGCCGAAGCCGCGCGGCTCGCGTACGAGCAGCGCATCCGCGGCGCGTTTCGCGATGTCGAGGACGCGCTGGTGGCGATCGGCGCCGCGCGCGACCAGCAGGCCATGCTCGCCGCGGCGGTCGACAGCAGCCAGGATGCGCAGGCGCGCGCGACGCGGCTGTACCGCAACGGCCTAGGCGAATACCTGTCGGTGCTGACCGCGCAGCGCGCGACGTACCGCGCGCGCGATGCGCTCGCACTCAGCCGGCTCGCGCAGGTGCAAGGCGCGATCGCGCTCTACAAGTCGCTCGGCGTCGGCTGGCGCGACGCGCCGCCGGTCGCGCAGGCCGGCGCGCCGCAAGCGAATGCGCAGTGAACGCCGCCCCCCGGCGCCCCGACGCTTCGGCGTCGCTCATCCACCGGAGAAATCCCGATGCCCGCTCTCAATCCGAATGATTTCGCGTTACACGACATCCATCTCTTTCCGGTCTGCGTGTTTCGCGCCGAACACGCGAGGCCGGGCTACGCGCCCCGCTGGGAAGGCGAGATCGACACGCTGATGCGTCACGGCGAGCCGTTCGTGATCGTCTACGTCGAACTCGATACCGACGAAAGCCACGACGACCGCAAGCATCGCGCGGTCTGGCTCAAGCAGAACAAGGCAGCGCTGGGCGCCGTCTGCAAGGCGCTCATCAGCGTCGAACCCGATCCCGACCGGCGCGCGGAAGTGGCCGCGCAGGGTGAAGTCGCCGTCAAGGCATTCGGGATTCCGCATCATGCGGTGGCGTCGTTCGGGCAGGCCGTCTCGCTCGCCGCGCGGCTCACGCGGCAGCCTTCGGGGGAGGATGCGCGGCAGGCCGGACAACCGGCATGACGCATGCCGGTGCGCCACGCCGCGTTGCATTCACCCCCGACACGAGGGCCGGCATGCGCTATCCAAACCTGACGATCACGGGCTCGCACGCGCTGGCGTCTTGTCCGTCGCGGCTCCCCGATCCCGGCGAAATCCTGTTGTGGCGACTGCGCGGCGAATGGCAGCTCGTCACCAGCGAGCGCGGCCATCTCTACCTGTCGAAAGCGGAGCTGCGGCGTGCCCGCACGCATCCGAATCGCGCGCACGGCCGCCGCTTCGCGATCGGCCGGTCGGCGCTGCGCGCAATCCTGGGAACGCTGGCGGGCCAGGCAGCCGACGCGCTGACGCTGATCGACCGCGATGCCGACCATATCGCGGTCGCGGGCTGCGACTTGCTGGACGGGCTCGACGTGGTGATCGGCCATGCCGGCATCTGGATCGTCATCGCGATCGCCCGTGGCCCGATCGGGCTGGGCATCGCGCAGACCAGCGCGCTCGCCGATCCGGTATCGCGCGACCAGTTGCGGCTGGACAGCCTCTCGAATGCGTGCGGAACCGGACACGGCGCGACGCTCGATTCGCTGGCGCCGCTCGCGGGGGCATTCCGCGAGGTCGATACGCCGCATGCCGGCCGCTGGCGCCTGCTCGATATCCCGCTTTCCGGCCTGGCCTGCGCGGCCACCGTGGCCGCTCGCCGGATGGACCGGATCCACGCGGTGGGCTGGCGCGGCGAGCGGAAAGACTGGCTGGCCGATCGCGATCGGCATCTGCGGGCGGCGAAGGAGCGTGGTGAGGCTGCTAGCGTCGCGGCCGGATAGACCGGGGCGACATTCTCGTGTCGCATGCTTGCGCCACTCCCGGCGTCGACATCATCGATGGCAGCCGTTCATGGGACCGCACAAAGGTTGTCGGTTATGGGAGCCGGCGGCGTTGGAGCAAGGTGACGGTTCAATGTGCGTACCGGGCATGCCCGTGATCGATGCCCAGCCGCGCCGCCATGTTGCCGTCGATCCGTTGTCCGGCGACCATCGGGCCCGTTTGCACGCGCTTGCCCGTACGCCCCGGCAATTACAGACCGATCACATCGTCCGCCACCGCAACACGCGGATGACGGCGGTCTTGCTTGCATTCGCCCAGACTTCGCGCTCCTGAACGAATTCCGGAACGAACACGACCGCAAAGAGCCGTGCGGCGATCGTCTCCAGGCGCCATCCGCGCCATTCGTTCCTTCGCGGAATGACGGGCGACCGCCATCGCCCTGAAGAACCCCAGCTGGACTGCCGACCATTCCCATCCGCTTTGCATACCGTTGGCGACCCGCCCCTGCCCCTGAGCCGAGGCGGCGGCCCCCCCTGTATGCATTGACGCAAGCGGGTTGCGCACCGACAGCCGAATTGCGATTCCGGCGATGTCAGGCCCTGCGTCCCCCTCTACCGGCGTGTACCGCGCGACGACATCACCACCGCCCACCTTCCGATGCATGCCGACCCGCCGTGTCATCGGGCAGCGCGTTTCGTGCGGTAACATTGCGACTCGATGGAGCCACTAGCAGAATCCAAAGCGGACACCATGACGCAAGCATCCCAACTGTCCCGCACTAATCGAGCTGTTCGGCCGCTGTCTCTGTCGGCCGGGAGCGATCCGGTCGACACCAGTGTGACCTTTTCCGCTCCTGGGCCACATGGCGCCTCCGGCGCCCCTGCCACCGGAACCCTCGATGCACCGACGCACGCAGCGACTTCCCGCACCGCTTCGGCCGCTCCTGACCGGCCCGCCGCTCACCCGCCCCGATCCCCCCTCTCCCCTGACACCACGGCAATCACGCTGCACAACCTTCCCGTCGTGAATCGACGCAACGCCACGCTTGGGAGCACGAAATGAAACTCGGTGGTCTGGGCCGCAAGATTGCGGTGTCGATGGCGGAGCTGGCGCTCGGCATCATGCTGATCGTCGTGCTGATGACCTATGTGTTCTACTACGTGATGCTCCGGCACTGGGGCGAGTTCTGCCACCAGGCAAGCTGGATTCCGTCCACCCCCGAGTGGATATGCCTGGGCATCACGCTGCTAATCGGCCTGATACTCGCCATTGTCGTGTCGACCCGGCTCGCGCATCGGATCCTCGTACCGCTCAACTCGGTCGCGGACGGCATTCGCCGCGTCGCCAGAGGCGACCTGACCGCGCGCGCCGTCGCCGGCGATCGATCGATTCGCGAAGCCGCGCTGATCGCGGACGACTTCAATGCGCTCGCCGCCCAGCTGCAGCGGATGACGGACGAGCAGGCATTCTGGAATGCCGCGATCGCGCACGAACTGCGTACGCCGGTCACGGTCCTGCGCGGTCGGTTGCAGGGGCTGGCCGAAGGCGTCTTCCAGCCGGGCGAGGCGCTGTTCCGCAGCCTGTTGACCCAGGCGGAAGGATTGACGCGCCTGATCGAGGATCTGCGCGTGATCAGCCTCGCCGAAAGCGGGCATCTGAGCGTCAGCATCCAGGAGACCGACCTGGCGACGCACGTCAAGGCGGTCGTCGAGATGTTCGAGGATTCACTGGCCGCGGCCGGTCAACACATGGTGCTCGATCTCGATACGCGGCCCGTGCGCTGCGACGCGTTCCGGATGCGCCAGGCGCTGCTCGCGCTGCTGGAAAATGCACGGCGCTACGCGGTGCCCGGTGCGATCCGCATTCACACCCGCGTCGAAGACGGTACGTGCCAGCTGGTGGTCGAAGACGAAGGTCCGGGCATCCCCGCCGATTGCGCAGCCCGGATCTTCGATGCCTTCCGGCGCGTGGACGATACGCATTCCGACCAGAAGGGCGGCAGCGGCCTGGGGCTGGCCGTGGTAGCGGCCATCGCGCAGGCGCACGACGGAGAAGCATCGTGTCGCCCAACCGCGCGCGGCGGCACGTCGTTCGCGTTGCGCTGGCCCGACAGCCCCGCGTCGGGGCGCACGGCGGCATCGGATCGGAAGGATGCGGCGCTCGCCCCGCAACGCCCCCTCGATGCCGACCCGCGGTAAGCCTCGCCGCAAGCGGTCGATACGCCCCGTGCGCCGGTCTGCCGCCCTGCGGCGCGGCGCACACGCCCTCCACCGCTGAACAAGGGCGCCCGTGACCCGCGCGAAGCGCACGCCGCTCCCGCCGAAGCGAACCTCTCAATAGCATCCCCCCGGGCACCGGCCCGTGCATGCCAATGGCACGCACGGCGACCGGCATTTCATCAGATGATTGCGGCATTCCGGGATGCCCACCCCGCATCCGGATAGCGCCAGGCCGCCCCGGCGCCCGTCCTCTTCCGGCTCGCCCCGCCTGCCGATCGCCCATCGGCCAATCTTTCACCCGCTCCATCAAACCTCCATCTTTCCGCACAAAAAACTCCATCGGGCGCACGCACACTTCGATCCGAAAATGCGGGCCACTGGGTGCCTGCGTCTATGGAGTCCACATGAAAAATCAGAAACGAGCCTGCTACGGTGCCGTGTGCGCGCTGGTGGCGGCGATGCTGGCGGGCTGCGGGCCCACCGAACAGCAGGCCGCCGCGCCGGCCACCCCGGTTGCGGCGATGACGCTCGCAGGCGCGCCCCTCGACCTGACCGAAGACCTGCCGGGCCGCGTCGCGGCCGTCCGGATCGCCGAGATCCGGCCGCAGGTCAGCGGCATCGTGCAGCGACGGCTGTTCGAGCAGGGCACGGAAGTCCGTGCCGGCCAGCCGCTGTTCCAGATCAACCCGGCGCCGTTCAAGGCCGACATGGACACGGCCGCGGCCGCCCTGCAACGCGCGGAAGCCGCGCTCGCGCGGGCCAAGGTGCAGACCACCCGTCTCAAGCCGCTGGTCGAGGCCGACGCGATCAGCCGCCAGGTGTATGACGACTCGGTGTCGCAACGCGACCAGGCGGCCGCCGACGTCGCGCAGGCGCGCGCGACGCTCGCCCGCCGCCAGCTCGACCTGAAGTTCGCGACCGTCGAGGCGCCGATCACCGGCCGCATCGACCAGGCTCTCGTGACCGAGGGTGCGCTGGTCGCGAGCAGCGACAGCCAGCCGATGGCACGCATCCAGCAGATCGACCAGGTCTACGTGGACGTGCGCCAGCCGGCCGCGTCGCTCGAAGCGCTGCGCGGCGCGCTCGCGGCCCAGCCGGACACCGCGGGCAACGGGCTGCCGGTCGACGTGCTGCGCGACGACGACTCGCGCTACGACGTGAAGGGCCGCATGCTGTTCTCGGGCGTCAACGTCGACCCGGGCACCGGCGACGTGCTGCTGCGCGTGCTGGTCGACAACCCGAAGCGCGAGCTGCTGCCGGGCATGTACGTGCGTGCCCGCATCCCGCGTGGGCACTTCGAGAACGCGCTGACCGTGCCGCAACAGGCGATCGTCCGCGCGGGCGGCAAGCCGCAGGTCTGGGTGCTCGACGCGAAGAGCCAGGCGCACCTGAAGGCCATCGAGGTGGGCGAGCTGACGAACCGCAGCTATCGGATCAAGTCGGGTCTGCAGGCGGGCCAGAAGATCGTCGTCGAAGGCATGGAGCGCCTGAGCGACGGTGCGCCCGTGACGGCGACCGCCTGGAAGGCGCCTGAAGCGGTCAAGACCGCTTCGTCGCACTGAGTCACGGGGAGCATCCAGTCATGTCCCAATTCTTCATCCGGCGCCCGGTCTTCGCGTGGGTGATCGCCCTCTTCATCATCCTGCTGGGCCTGATCGCCATCCCCGAACTGCCGGTTGCGCGCTATCCGTCGGTCGCGCCGCCGACCGTCACCATTACCGCCACCTACCCGGGCGCCACGCCGCAGACGATGACCGACAGCGTGCTGAGCCTCATCGAGCGCGAGCTGTCCGGCGTCCGCAACCTCCTGTACTTCGAATCGGCGTCGGATACCTCCGGCCAGGCGAAGATCACCGCGACCTTCAAGCCCGGCACCGATTCGGCGATGGCGCAGGTCGAGGTGCAGAACAAGCTCAAGTCGGTCGAGCCGCGCCTGCCGCCCGTCGTGCGGCAAAACGGCGTGATCGTCGAGTCCGCCTCCACCGGCTTCCTGTTGTTCGTCGGCCTGAAGTCGGACAGCGGCCGCTATGACGAAAACGCGCTGGCCGACTACATGGCGCGCAACGTCGTCGAGGACCTGCGCCGTGTCGAAGGCGTCGGCAAGGTGCAGCTGTTCGGCTCCGAACAGGCGATGCGCATCTGGGTCGATCCGCAGAAGCTGATCACCTACGGCCTGTCGATGAACGACCTGACGACGGCCGTCGCCCAGCAGAACGTGCAGATCGCCCCGGGCAGCCTCGGTGCGGCGCCCGCGCTGCCGGGCCAGCGCGTCACGGTTCCGCTCACCGCGCAAGGCCAGCTCACGTCGCCCGAGCAGTTCGCGAAGATCGTGCTGCGCGCGAACGCGAACGGCTCGAAGGTCGTGCTCGGCGACGTCGCGCGGGTCGAGCTCGGCCCGCAGTCGTTCACCTTCGTCAACAGCGAGAACGGCAAACCCGCGACCTTCGCCGGCGTGCAGCTGGCGCCGGGCGCCAACGCGGTGAAGACCGCCGAGGCCGTGCGCGAGCAACTGGACATGATCGCCAAGACGATGCCGTCCGGCATGACCTACTCGATCCCGTTCGATACCGCGCCGTTCGTGAAGATCTCGATCGAGAAGGTGATTCACACGCTGATCGAAGCGATGGTGCTCGTGTTCCTGGTGATGTACCTGTTCCTGCAGAACGTGCGCTACACGCTGATCCCGGCGATCGTCGCGCCGGTGGCGATGCTCGGCACCTTCACGGTCATGCTGATGACAGGCTTCTCGATCAACGTGCTGACGATGTTCGGCATGGTGCTCGCGATCGGCATCATCGTCGACGATGCGATCGTCGTCGTGGAGAACGTCGAACGCCTGATGGTGGAAGAAGGCCTGTCGCCGAAGGACGCGACGATCAAGGCCATGAAGGAAATCACCGGCGCCATCATCGGCATCACGCTGGTGCTGACGGCCGTGTTCCTGCCGATGGCGATGTCGAGCGGTTCGGTCGGCGTGATCTATCAGCAGTTCACGATGTCGATGGCCGTGTCGATCATGTTCTCGGCCCTGCTCGCGCTGACGCTGACGCCGGCCCTGTGCGCGACGATGCTCAAGCCGGTCGAGCACGGCCACCACGAGAAGCGCGGCTTCTTCGGCTGGTTCAACCGCCGCTTCGACCGCATGACGAGCTGGTACGAAACGCGCGTCGGCAAGCTGGTCGGCCGCACGGGCCGCGTGATGCTGCTGTTCGTCGCGATCTCCACCGCGCTGGTGTTCGGCTTCCGCATGCTGCCGTCGTCGTTCCTGCCCGAGGAAGACCAGGGCTACTTCATGACCGGCTTCCTGCTCCCGTCGGATTCGACCGTCGAGCGCACCGGCGACGTGGTCAAGACCCTCGAGAAGCATCTCGCGTCGCGTCCGGGCATCGAGTCGAGCATCTCCATCATCGGCTACGGCTTCTCGGGCCTCGGCTCCAACGCGGCACTGAACTACGCGGTGCTCAAGGACTGGGACAAGCGCGAAGGGGCAAACGCGATGGACGAAGCGATGCGCGCGCAGGCCGCGATGGGCGGCGTGACGGAAGGCACGGTCATGAGCCTGTTGCCGCCGGCGATCGACGGGCTCGGCACCAGCTCGGGCTTCACCATGCGCCTGCAGGATCGCGCGAACCAGGGCTACGCGGCACTCAAGGCGGCTGAAGCCAAGCTGCTCGAACTGGCCGCGCAAAGCAAGGTGGTGACCGGCGTCTATCCGGACAGCCTGCCGGCCGGCACGAGCGTGAAGCTGGACATCGACCGCGACAAGGCCGAAGCGCTCGGCGTGTCGTTCACGACCATCAGCGACACGCTGTCGGCCGCGATGGGTTCGACCTACGTGAACGACTTCCCGAACGCGGGCCGCATGCAGCAGGTGATCATCCAGGCGGATGCGCCGGCCCGCATGCAGATCGAGAACGTGATGAAGCTCTACGTGCGCAACGCGACCGGCGGCATGGTGCCGCTGTCCGAAGTGGTGCGCCCGGTCTGGTCGGAAACCCCGCTGCAGCTGGTGCGCTTCCAGGGTTACCCGTCCGCACGGATCTCCGGCGGCTCGGCCCCCGGCTACTCCAGCGGCGCGGCGATGGCCGAGATGGAGCATCTGGCCGCGCAGTTGCCGCCGGGCTTCACGGTCGCGTGGACCGGCCAGTCGCTGCAGGAGCGTGAGTCGGCTTCGCAGGCGCCGATGCTGATGGCGCTGTCGATGGTCGTCGTGTTCCTGGTGCTCGCGGCGCTCTATGAGAGCTGGGCGATTCCGCTGTCGGTGATGCTGGTGGTGCCGCTCGGCCTGATCGGCGCGCTCGCCGCGGTGATGTTGCGCGGGATGCCGAACGACGTGTTCTTCAAGGTCGGGATGATCACCGTGATCGGCCTGTCGGCGAAGAACGCGATCCTGATCGTGGAAGTCGCGAAGCAGTTGCGCGAGGAAGGCATGGGGCTGATCGAGTCGGCCGTGCAGGCGTCCAAGCTGCGTCTGCGCCCGATCCTGATGACCTCGCTCGCGTTCGGCCTCGGCGTCGTCCCGCTGATGATCGCGACCGGCGCCAGCGCCGAGACGCAGCACGCGATCGGCACCGGCGTGTTCGGCGGCATGGTGACCGCCACCGTGCTGGCCATTTTCTTCGTTCCGGTTTTCTACGTGTTCGTGATGAGCATCCAGGAACGCATCTCGGCCTGGCGCGCATCCGGCAAGAAGCCCGCCGCCGTGACCCACGAACATGAAGGTTGATGCCATGCGACTACTCATTCTTTCCGCAGCGGTTTCCGCCGCGCTCGCGCTGTCGGCGTGCTCGATGGCGCCGAAGCTGGTCAAGCCCGAGCT
The DNA here is from genome assembly GCF_030482505.1 of Burkholderia sp. AU45274. Taxonomy (NCBI): domain Bacteria; kingdom Pseudomonadati; phylum Pseudomonadota; class Betaproteobacteria; order Burkholderiales; family Burkholderiaceae; genus Burkholderia; species Burkholderia sp. AU45274. Next base: position 31,206 of record NZ_JAUJQE010000021.1, read on the forward strand.
GCCGGTGCCGACCGCCTATACGACCGCGGTCGCGGCCGACCAGCACGCGAACGCGGCCGATCTCGGCTGGCGCTCGATGTTCGGCGACCGTCGCCTGCAGCGCCTGATCGAGCTCGCACTCGAGAACAACCGCGACCTGCGCCTGGCCGCGCTGAACGTCCAGGCCGCCGAAGCGCAGTACGGCATCCAGCGTTCCGCGCGCCTGCCGTCGATCGGTGCCGGCGCGAGCTTCACGCGCCAACGCACGGCCGCCGACTCGCAATCGAACCCGCCGCTGCTCGAAAACACGCAGAACCAGTACGGCGTGAACATCGGTCTCAGCGCGTTCGAGATCGACCTGTTCGGCCGCGTGAAGTCGCTGTCGGATGCCGCGTTCGCGCGCTACCTCGCGACCGATCACGGCCGCCGGGCGGTGCAGATCGCGCTCGTCGGCTCCGTGGCCAACGCGTATTTCGCCGAGCGTCTCGCGCAAGAGCAGCGCGCGCTGTCCGAACGCACGCTGAACGACTGGCGCCAGTCGCTCGACCTCGCGCGCCGCCTGAAGCTCGCCGACCAGGCGAGCGGCGTCGACATCGCGCAGGCCGAAGGCCAGGTCGCGAGCGCCAGCGCCGATCTCGAGGCGCGTTCGCGTGCCGTCGAGCAGGCGGGCAACGCGCTGCGGCTGCTGGTCGGCACCGACCTGCCGAAGAACCTGCCCGATCCGCTGTCGCTGGAGCGCCAGCCGGTGATGACCAAGCTGCCGGCCGGACTGCCGTCGGAATTGCTGTACCGCCGGCCGGACATCCAGCAGGCCGAGCAGAATCTCGTCGCCGCCAACGCCGACATCGGCGCGGCGCGCGCGGCATTCTTCCCGCGCCTGTCGCTGACGTCGTCGATCGGCTTCCTCAGCCCGGGGCTGGGCAGCCTGTTCGACGGCGGCCAGCGCGTGTGGAGCTTCGCGCCGCAGGTCACGCTGCCGATCTTCCAGGGCGGCCGGCTGCGTTCCGAGCTGAATCTCGCGGAAGTGCGCAAATCCAGCGCGGTCGTCGAGTACGAACGCTCGATCCAGACCGCGTTCCGCGAAGTGGCCGACGGCCTCGCCGGGCGCGAGACCTTCAGCCGCCAGATCGACGCGCAGACCAAGGTCGTCAAGAGCGCCGAGCGCCGGACCGATCTCGTGAACCTGCGCTATCGCGCCGGCATCGAGGATCGGCTGGAACTGCTCGACTCGCAGCGCCAGCTGTACGCCGCGCGCCAGACGTTGCTGGATCTGCGCAACGCCGAACTGGGCAACGCGGTCGCGCTCTACAAGGCGCTCGGTGGCGGGCTGACCGACACCGACGTGCCTCCCGCCAACAGCGTGGCAAAAAACTGAGCAATGGGCCGTCGCCCATCCGTTCGCGACGACTGAAAGCACGGTGAAGTCCGGCGGCGCACGTGCCGCGCCGCCGGATCGCCCTAACGGTCACGCTCACTTCCAGTGAACCCGATGAACCCTCTGATACTCATTGCCGAAGACGATCCGGAGATCGCCGACATACTCGACGCGTACCTCGCCCACGACGGCTTTCGCACCTACCGCGTCGATCACGGCCAGGCCGTGCTCGACGTGGAGCCCGTCCTGAAGCCCGACCTGATCCTGCTCGACGTCAGGATGCCGAAGAAGGACGGCTGGGAAGTCCTGGTCGAACTGCGCCGCCGCAGCGACACGCCGATCGTCATCATCACGGCGCTCGACCGCGAGATCGATCGCTTGCAGGGGCTGCGTTTCGGCGCGGACGACTACATCACGAAGCCGTTCAATCCGGCCGAGGTGGTCGCGCGCATCCGCGCGATCCTGCGTCGTTTCGAAACGGCCACGTCCGGTCGCTTCCTCAAGGTCGGCAACCTTGAAATCGACACGCAAAGCTATCTGACCACGGTCCGCACCGACACCGGAGAAACCGGCGTCTCGCTGACGCTGACCGAATTCCGGCTGCTCGCGCACCTGGCCGGCTCGCCGAACCGCGTGTTCACGCGCAGCGAACTGATCGACGCCTGCCTTGCCGACGTCGATGCGCTGGAGCGCACCGTCGACAGCCATATCAGCCGGCTGCGCAAGAAGCTCGAATGCGCGGGCGCGTCCGGGATGCCGGAGGTGATGCGCGGGGTCGGCTACCGGCTGCGCAGCAGCCAGTGAACGCGCGCCATGGATCGCGGCGGCACAAGGCACATGGCGCGGATCGTCGGACTCCTGACGGTCGCGGTCGTGCTGACGATCGCGACCGGATGGTTCGTCGCCTACGGCCTGCTCCTGGCCGTGTCGTCTCCCGCGACCGACAACCCGATCGCGGTGGTGATCCGGGAGACGCCGAGCTATCTGATGCTCGCAGCCGTCTTGCTGGCCGCGCTGGTCGCGACGATCGTCGATCTCGTCAGACTGGCGCGCGCAACGGGCTCATAGCAACACGCCGACGCTCATTGCACGCCGGCCGCTACGCTGCGATTCCGTTGTTTTCGAATCGTTATCGGAAAGACGTCTTTTCCAGAGATCTGATCAACCGCATGCGCGCAGCGAGGGTCGAAATGAGCAATCAGGGCAATGTCTCTTCGTCGATCGATGGCGATGCTCGCGAACGGGAAAGCAGCGACGATGCACGGATCGGCCGCGTAACGTTGATTCCGATCGGCGCAATCGAACCGGAAGAACGCTGGCGCCACATGATGCACTCACTCAACGCATGCAGCGACGGCGCGCGCATCAACCGGCAGCGCAACGACGGCGCACTTGATACACGCAGAAAAATGACTTCCGGCGACCGATCGAGATGCAGCGCGACGATCGATATCCTGGATCAACCGACGTCCAGCACGGTGGTGCTTTCGTGGCGGGATTCGACGGGCGGACATTACGGCTATCAAAACTGGCACAAAGGATTCGCCAGACGGGCAGGGATATGCGCGATGAGCGGTAGGCCCATCACCCCCGGCGACGAGATATTTCGGCCAAGCGTGCGAAATGGTCGGCCGACGAACGCGTCCGCGATGATTCTCGCGATTCACATCGCCTGCATCGACTTTGCGCGGATCACGACATAGACGTGGCGCCCTTCCCGCTCCCGGCCGGGCGCCGACGCTGTCGGGCTCCTGGAAACCGGGCCGCTCAGTGCGCCTTCCATCCGGCCGAAGCGCTCATGGGCCACTCACCACCGAAGCGCTGAAGCGCCGACTACAGAACCCTCACCATGGCCATTTTCGAATTGATGATCGCGCTGCTGCTGGCGATCCTTGTCTTGCACTACGTCGGGCACAAGCTCGGGCTGCCCCCTGCCGTCGCGCTGATCATCGGCGGCGGTTTCATCGCCTTCCTGCCCGGCCTACCCGAGGTGCATATCGATCCGGAACTGGTGCTGGTGATTTTCCTGCCCCCGTTGCTGATGGACAGCGCCCTGGGCATCTCACTCGACCACCTGCGCCGGCACATGCTGGGCGTCGGGGCGTTGGCGATCGGGGCGGTGCTCTTCACCACGGTCGTGGTGGCCCTCGTCGCGCACTGGCTCGTGCCCGCCCTGCCCTGGGCCGCCTGCGCGGCCCTGGGCGCGCTGGTCGCGCCGCCGGATGCGGTGTCGGCCCGCGCCGCACTGCAGCGGGTGAAACTGCCGCGCCGCCTCCTGATCCTCCTGGAGGGCGAGAGCCTGTTCAACGACGCAACGGGCCTCGTGCTGTTCCGCTTCGCGGTGGCAGCGGGCGTGACGGGCCTGTTCAGTCCGGCCGAAGCCCTCGGCAGCTTCGCCCTGCTCGCGCTGGGCGGCGTACTGGTCGGCGCGCTCGTGGGGGGCGCGTGGGTCATCCTGATGCGCCATCTCGACGAAGACAGCCTGGTCATCGCCGCCGGCCCGCTGTGTGCGTGGGGTTCCTATCTGCTGGCCGAGCGCTTCCACGTGTCGGGGGTGATCGCCACGGTGACGACGGGCCTCATCTGCGCCTGGTTCCAGCACCGCGTGCTCGGCGCGTCGGCGCGACTGTACGGCACCGGCTTCTGGTCCGTCACGATCTTCATTCTCGAGGCGTTCGTGTTCCTGATCATCGGATCCTCGCTGCATGAGTTGATCCAGCGGGGCGACGGGCTCGACTCGATGCTCGCGGAGATGGGCGTGCCGGTGCTGATCGTCGTGCTGGCCGTCATCCTCGCGCGGTTTGCCTGGGTGTATGTGTCGGACGGCGCGCTCATCCTGCTGCGGAAGCTGGGCGTGACCCGCTTCCATCCGCTCGGGCTGGCCGATGCCACGGTATTGAGCTGGGCCGGCATGCGCGGGGTGATCACCCTGGCGCTCGCCGCCAGCCTCCCGGAGAGCTTTCCGGGGCGTGATTTCATCCTCGTCACCGCCATCGCCGTCATCCTCGCCACCGTGCTGGTGCAGGGGCAGTCGCTCGGTGCCCTGATCCGCTGGACCGGGCTCGCGGCGCCGGAAAGCGACCAGCCTCGCCTGAGCATGAGCGAGGCGCAGGCCGTGATTGCCAAGGTGCAGTACGAGTTGATGGCAAAACGGGCGTACAACGCGGCAGGCGAACTCGTTCACCCGATGCTCCTGGACATTCACCGGCACAAGGCCGAGGACATGGCCCGCTACGCGCGCCACGCCGACGAATACAAGCCCCACCTCGTTGCACGTTCGGACACCGTGCTGGAATTGATCGCGGCGGGTCGGGCCGAGCTCATGCGCCTCTATCGCGCCGGCGACATCGACGAGCACACGCTGCACGAACTGACGCGCGACCTCGATCTCGAGGAACTTCGCGCCATTTCCGCGAAGGCGTGACGCGATCGCCATCGATGGAGACGCAACGCCTTCAAGCCCGTGACGGCTCCATCATTTCTCCATCAAACCGCACCAAAGCGTCCATCGACGCCAAGCACACTGCGAACCCCATCATCGAGACCGCATGCGCGAGCAACACGAACCCATGGACACGTTTCCGGCCCTGATCACCTGCGAGCATTGCGACAGCGTCTACCGACGCCGCGCGCTGGCGCCGCACGAGGTCGCGCGTTGCGAGCGCTGTTCGGCCGTGCTGTTTCGCTCGAGCTGGCTCGATATCGACCGGTGGCTCGCGCTGGCGATGGCGGCAGGCGTGGTGTTTGCCATCGCCAACCTCTGCCCGATCATGCGGATCAGCGTGCAGGGGCTGCACAGCGAAGCCACGCTGTGGCAATCCGCGCTCGCGCTGGCCAAAGGCTACGCCGCGCCGATCGCGATTCCGACGGCGCTCGCGATCGTGGTGGTGCCGTTCCTGCAGATCGCCACGCTGATCTGGTTGCTGGCCTTTGCCCGTGCAGGGCGTCGCGCGCCCGCGTTCGGCCCGCTGATGCGGCTGCTCGTCGCGCTGCGGCCGTGGAGCATGATCGAAGTCGGATTGCTCGGCATCCTGATCGCCATCATCAAGCTGTCCAGCCTCATGCAGATCATTCCCGGCGCCGGCTTGTGGGCCACGGCCGTGCTGATGGTGCTGATCCCGCTGATCGCGGGCCACGATGCGCGCCAGCTGTGGGACTGGGTCGTGCCGGTGGAACCCGCCGGAGGCCGCTCGTGAGCCTGCCCGTGCGCGCCAGCCAGCTAGGCATGGTCGGGTGCCATGCGTGCGGCCTCGTCTGCCGGCCCCCCGCCTGCGCCGCGCAGGATGCGCACGCGCATGCCGCGGAAGCGGCACGCTGCCCGCGCTGCGGGTCGGCACTGCACGCGCGTCGCCCGGACAGCCTCGTGCGCGCGTGGGCGCTGCTGATCGCCAGCCTGATCTTCTATCTCCCGGCCAACCTGTTGCCGGTGATGCGCACCACGCTGCTCGGCAGCCACAGCGAATCGACGATTCTCAGCGGCGTCGTGGTGTTCTGGAAAGCCGGCTCGTACGGCATCGCGTCGGTGATCTTCATCGCGAGCGTCGTCGTGCCGTGCACGAAGTTTCTCGCGCTCGGCATGTTGCTCGTCACGACGGGCCGGCGCAGCGTGTCGGCCATGCGCGAGCGGGCCGTGCTGTATCGCGCGGTCGAGCTGGTCGGCTACTGGTCGATGCTCGACGTGCTGGTCGTCGCGATCATCTGTGCGCTGGTGAAGTTCGGTCCGCTGTCCGAGATCGAGCCGCGCGCCGGCATTTTGTTTTTCGGCATGGTCGTCATTCTCACGATGCTGTCTGCGATGAGTTTTGACCCACGCCTCATTTGGGACGCCGAAGAAGCATGAATCCTCCATCCGGCCCGCAAGGCCTCGAACCCCACGACCCGCCCGTGACGCGCAACCGCCTGCGGCTTTCGCTCGTCTGGCTCGTGCCGCTCGTCGCGGCATTGATCGGCCTGTCGATGGTGATCCACGCGTGGTTGTCCGTCGGACCGGAAATCACGATCACGTTCAACACCGCGCAAGGCCTCGAGGCCGGCAAGACGCCCGTCAAGTACAAGGACGTCGTGATCGGCACCGTGACCGCCATCTCGCTGAGCGACGACAGTTCGCACGTCGTCGCGACGGTGTCGTTCGTGAAGAATGCGCGCAACCTCATTCGCGACGACACGCGCTTCTGGGTCGTGCGGCCGCGTGTCGGCATGAGCGGCGTATCGGGCATCGATACGCTGTTCTCCGGCGCCTACATCGGCATGGACACGGGCGGCTCGACGCAATCGCGCAAGGCCTACACCGGGCTCGAGACGCCGCCCACCGTCATCAACGGCATGCCGGGGACGAGCTTCGCGCTGCGCGCCACCGATCTCGGCTCGCTCGATATCGGCTCGCCGGTCTATTACCGCCATCTGATGGTCGGCCACGTCGCGTCTTACAAGCTCGACATGCAGCGCCGCGACATGAACCTGCAGGTGTTCATCGATGCGCCGTACGACCGGCTGGTGACGACCGATACGCGCTTCTGGAACGCGAGCGGGATGGATCTGTCGCTCGACGCGAACGGCCTGAAGCTGAAGACCCAGTCGGTCGCAACGATCGTGGGCGGCGGCATCGCGTTCGCGACGCCGGAAGACAGCGATGCGGCGGCGGCCCGTGCAAACCACCTGTTTACGCTCGCCGACAACGAAACGTCCGCGATGGCGGCGCCGGACGGGCCATCCCAACTCATCCGGCTGCGTTTCGAGCAGCCGTTGCGCGGGCTCGCGGTCGGGGCGCCGGTGGAATTCTCCGGCGTCAACATGGGCAAGGTGGTCTCGACCCAGCTCGACTTCGACCGCACCACCCGGCGCTTCCAGTCCATCGTCATGGTCAAGGTCTATCCGTACCGGCTCGGCCCCGTCATCGAGAAGCTGCAGAAGACCGAAGGCAACGGCAATCCGCGCGCGGCCCAGTTTCTCGCCGGCCTGGTCGAGCATGGGCTCCGTGCGCAGGCGCGTACCGGCAACCTGCTGACGGAGCAGCTCTACATTTCGTTCGATTTCGTGAAGAACGCGCCGAAGGTGCCGTTCGACGCGAACGCCACGCCGCTGACCTTGCCCACCGTGCCGAGTACCTTCGACAAGCTGCCGGAGCAGCTCGCCGACATCGTCGACAAGATCAACAAGCTGCCGCTGGAGTCGATCGGCAAGCATGTCGATTCGAGCCTGACGAACCTGGACGCGACGCTCAGGCAGGTCAACGGCCAGTTGCTGCCGTCGACGACGCGCGCGCTCGACCAGGCGAACCAGACGTTCGGCGCGTTGCGCCAGGGCATCGCCGAGGACGGCCCGCTTCAGGAAAACCTGACGAACACGCTGACCGAAGTCCAGCGTACCGCGCGCTCGCTGCGCACGCTCACCGACATGCTGGGCCGCCGTCCCGACGCGCTGCTCCGGGGCACCGGCGCCGATCACGCGCCGATCGCGCCGGTCGCCCCTTCCACCTCGCCTGTCCAGCAGGAGCCACGACAACCATGAGCTTCCCGATTCGCGCCAGGACGATCGCCCTGGGCGCCGGCGCCGTCATCGCGCTGACCGCCTGCGCGTCGAACCCGGTGCATTACTACACCCTCGTCTCACCAGCCACGTCCGCGACGACAACGGCAACGTCGACCACCGCGCGCGCCGCCGCGCCGCTGGCGATCAACGTGTTGCCGGTCGGCATCCCTGCCCAGCTCGACCAGCAGCAGATGGTCGTGCGCAGCGGGACCGGCGCCGCGCGGATACTCGACAACGAACGCTGGGTCGCGCCGCTCGGCGACGAGCTGCGCGCGGCGCTTTCGTCGGCGCTCGTCGAGCAGCTGGGCGCGCGCAACGTCACCGGCCTGCCGCGGCCGTCGGACCAGACCGTCATGAGCATCCGCACGCAGGTGCGCCGCTTCGATGCGTGGCCCGGGAGCATGGCCCAGTTCGAAGCGGATTGGGTCGTCGGCGTGCAGCAGGACACGCCGGGCCCGCGCATTTCGTGCAGCACGCGGCTCAACGAGGCGGCACCCGGCGGCTACGCGGACATGGTGCGGGTGCAACAGCGCATGATCGAGCAGTTCGCCACGCGGATCGCGAGCACGGTGCGCAGCTTCGGCAACGGGCGCCCTGCCTGTCCCGCCGATTCGTAAACCGTTCCGCCAGGGGAGCCGTCCATGGGAGCGCGCGAAGGTATCCGGTTATGGGAACCGGCTACCTTGAAGCGATGCATGACGCGTGACGCGTTACGCGCGCCGCCGGTAAGTGCCCGGCGTGCTCCCTGTCCAGTGCCGGAACGCGCGATGGAACGCGCTCGGATCGTCGAAGCCGATGTCGGCGCCGATCGCCGCGATCGTATCGGGCGTATCGGTCAGCCGCTGGATCGCGATGTCGCGCCGCAGTTCGTCCTTGAGCGCCTGGAACGTCGTCCCTTCCGCGGCCAGGTGGCGGCTCAGCGTGCGCACCGAGCAATGCAGGTGCTCGGCCGCCTGGTCGATCACCGGTAGGTCGGGCAACGCTTCCGACAGGTACTGCCGCACGCGATGGCACACGAGCTGTTCGCTGAACGATTCGAAGATCCAGTCGCCCGGTGCGCGCGCGAGGAACTTGCGCAGGTTCCGCTTGCTCTGCCGGATCGGCGCGTCGAGGTAGTCCGCGCTGAAGCGCATCAGCGTGCGCTCGCAGTCGAACTGCACGGCGCCAGTGAAGAAGTACAGGTGCTCGACCGCATGGCGCGGCCGCGGGCACGCGAACTCGATCTGCAGCAGCGGGATCTTCTGCCCGATCAGCCAGGAGCACACGCCGTGCACGAGCTTGAGCATCAGCTCCTGGCCGAGCGCGCCGATCGGGCCGACGGCGTCGTTCGGGCGCAGCACCGTCTGCGCGACGAGACCGTCGCGCTTCGATTCGACGAAGAAATCGTCGAGCAGGATATGGAAGAATTGCCCGAAACGATGCAGCGCCGTTTCGAGGTTGCGCGCATCGAGCAGGCTCAGGCACAGGTACTTCAGCGTGCCGCCGCGCAGCGGGCGCGAGAAGATGCCGGGCATCTCGTCGTCGAGCTCGATCGCGAGCGTGCGGTACAGCGTCGAGAACTGTTCCTCCGTCACGCGCGCATGCGGTTCGACGAGCAGCTCGATCGGGATGCCGGCCCCGCCCAGGTAGCGCTCGACCACGTCGCGCTGCACGGCCGCGCTCGCGAGGAAGCCGTTGACGAGCGAGATCGGCACCGTCGCGCTCGGCGACGGCAGCGCACGCCCGGGTGCGGGCCCGGGCTGGGCGGAAAGTGAATCTGAACCGGTCATCGCGTCCCCGTCGATCGAACCGCTCGCATTGTACTTGAGCGGCCCGCGCGGAGCCTTCCGGGCTATCGGCACGCCGGACACTGCGCGGCGCGGCGCGCCGACGCCATCAGTCGGTGCGGCTGAGTTCCCGGCGCAGGATCTTGCCGACGGTCGACTTCGGCAGCCGGTCGACGAAGCGAATCAGCTTCGGCACCTTGTAGGCCGCGAGGCTCTCGCGGCAATGCGCGACGAGTTGCTCCTCCGTCACGTCGGCATCCTGCGCCAGCACCACGAACAGCTTCACGGCCTCGCCCGTGCGCGCATCCGGCACGCCGATGCACGCGCATTCGGCCACGCCCGGCACGGCGGTCGCGACCGCTTCCACCTCGTTCGGGTACACGTTGAAGCCCGACACGATGATCATGTCCTTCTTGCGGTCGACGATCCGCAGGAACCCGGCTTCGTCGAACACGCCGACGTCGCCGGTGCGGAAATAGCCGTCGGCCGTGAACGCGGCCGCATTCGCGTCCGGTTTCTGCCAGTAGCCGCCCATCACCTGCGGCCCCTTCACGCAGATCTCGCCCGCGCCGCCGATCGCCACCTCGTTGTCCTGGTCGTCGAGCAGCTTCACGTCGGTCGACGGCAGCGGCAGGCCGGTGGTGCCCGTGAACGAGTCGATCGACTGCGGGTTGAACGACACGACCGGCGACGTTTCCGACAGCCCGTAGCCCTCGCGGATGAAGTTGCCCGTCACCGCCTTCCAGCGCGACGAGATCACGTCGATCACGGCCGCGCCGCCGCCGGCCGACAGCTTCAGCCGCGACCAGTCGACTTCCGTCAGGCGCGGATGGCCGGCGAGCCCCGCGTACAGCGTGTTCACGCCGACGAACACCGTCGGCCGCGCGGCCTTCAGCACGTCGATGAAGCCGTCCATGTCGCGCGGGTTCGCGATCAGCCAGTTCTGCGCGCCGATCGCGAAGTAGGACAGGAAGTTCACCGTCAGCGCGAAGATGTGATACATCGGGATCGCCGTGACGACGACCTCCTCGCCCGGCACGCGCGCGGCCGGCACGATCGCCCCGAACTGCTCGATGTTCGCGACGAGGTTGCGGTGCGACAGCGCCGCGCCCTTCGACAGGCCAGTCGTGCCGCCCGTGTACTGCAGCAGCAGCAGGTCCGCGCCGCCGAGCGCAACCGGTTCGAACGTGAGCGATTCGCCGGCGGCAATGGCGCGCGCGAGCGGGATCGAACCGGGCGGCAGCGCGTCGCATGTGCCGGCCGGCGCATCGACGACACCGAGATCACCGCGCCCGACGCTCAGCACGGTGCGCACGCGCGTGCCGCCGACCACTTCGGCGAACGTGCCCATCGACCCGCCGCACACCAGCGCGACCTCGACGCCCGCGTCGTTGAGCTGATGCTCGAGCTCGCGCGCCGTGTAGAGCGGGTTCACGTTGACCTGGATCGCGCCGATCTTCGCGACCGCGACGAACGCGACCGCAAACGCGAGCACGTTGGGCAGCATCACGGCCACGCGATCGCCCTTGCGCACGCCCACGACCTGCTGCAGATAGGCGGCCAGCGCGGTCGACAGGCGGTCGACGTCGCCATAGGTCAGCGTGCGGCCATATGAGTGGAACGCCGGGCGATCGGCGAATCGGCGCATTGCGTCGTCCAGCAACGCGCTTACGGAAGGAAAGCGATCGGGATCGATCTCGGCGGGGATCGAGCCATACGACCCGGTCCAGTGTCTCTTCGTCATGTCTCACTCCACGGGGGACGGCGCGCCGGCCGCGCCGTTCGCACGATGGCCTGCACGCCGGAGAAGCGCGGACCATCGCCTGATCGGCGACTATCGCCCGCGCGGCGCACTTTGAAAATGATCCGGGCGGCCGAAAAGATGATCGAAACGGACAGGCGAGCCGCACCTGTCCAGGTAACTTCGCCGGACACTGCCGACCTGGCCGGCCCGGCTGCGGCGGCAGGGGTGCCACCGAAGCCCGCTGCACCGGGTCGCACTGGCACGCGTATCAGGGTGAACCCTGTGGCGCATGGGACCGATCCCGAGCAGAATTGCGTGCCGTCAACGATATCGATTCGGACGCAGGATGCTCCCATGCCGCGCAGTGCGCTCTTGACCCCGACGACCGCCCGCGCAGCCCGCCTGCCGGACGTCGAGCCGACCCACGCGTTGCGCCAGCAGCGCTTCACGCCGGCCAAGCTGGCCGTGCTGCTCGACGTGGCCGCGCAAGCCGGCCTCGACCCGGTCGCGGTGCTCGACGGCACCGGTCTCACGCCGGCCGCCGTCGCGGACCCGTTCACGCTCACGTCGCCGCTGCAGTTCCTCACGGCCGCGCGCAATGCGATCGGCCGCTACGACGGCACCGACCTCGGCGTGCGTGTCGGCCACCGGCTGCACGTGTCGAGCTACGGGATGTACGGCTACGCGATGCTGTGTTCGGAATCGCTCGCGCATGCGTTCGAATCCGCCGTCAAATATCACCGGCTCGCGAACGGCATGCTCGCGATCCGCTGGGTCGAACACGGCGACTTCGTGTCGTGGCAGTTTCCCGACCGGCACGAAGTCGCGCTACCGGATCTCGACGAGCCGCTGTACCGTTTCCTGATCGACATGCAGTTCGCGCTGCACGTGACGATCATCAAGGACGTGATGGGGGCGTGGTGCGTGCCGGCGCGCGCGCAGTTCGCGCAGCCGCAGCCGGCGCACGCGGCAATGCTGGCCGATGCGCTCGAATGCCCGATCGCGTTCGACCAGCCGCATCACGTGCTCAGCTACCCGGCCGCGTGGCTCACGCGCGCGCCGCAGCTCGCGAACCCGATCACCGCCGCGCAGGTGTCGTCGCATTGCGCGAGCCTGCTCGATGAATTGCGCAGCCAGGCCGGCGTCACGCGGCGCGTGTACCAGGAACTCACGCGCACGCCCGGACAGTTTCCGGACATCGACGCGATCGCGGCGATCCTGTGCATCACGTCGCGCACGCTGCGCCGCAAGCTCGAAGCCGAGGGCACGTCGTACAGCGAACTGCTGGCCAGCGTACGCAAGGCGCTCGCGATCGACTATCTCAGCACGACCACGCTCAGCACCGAGGACATCGCATCGACGCTCGGCTTCAGCGACGCGGTGGGTTTCCGCCACGCGTTCAAGCGCTGGACCGGCATGACGCCGAGCGACGTGCGGCGCAAGCGCGGCGGTTGAACGCCGGCATTGCAGGGGCGACGATCAGCGCCCGTCGCCGGCGCCGGGCGTGGCCACCGCCAGTGCGAACTCAAACACCGCCCCGCGCCCGGCCCGGTCGACCAGCCGGATACGGCTGCCGTTGAGCGCCAGCATCCGGTGCACGATCAGCAGCCCGAGCCCGCCGCTCGTCACCGCGCCGCCGCTCATCGGCCGCTGCGGCCGCTGGAACAGCCCTTCGCGCCGCGCCGCCGGAATCCCTTCGCCGGTATCGGCCACGGTCACGAGCACGCGGTCGCCGCGCGGCTCCAGCGCGACCTCGACCTCGCCGTGCGCGGGCGTGTGCCGCAGCGCGTTGTCGAGCAGGTTGGTCAGCACGCGCTCGATCATCCCGAGATCGGCCGACACGACCGGCACCCGCGGCGGAATCCGCGCATGCAGCGCGACGCCGCGCGCCTGCGCGGTCAGCTCGAATTTCTGGAACACGTCCTGCACGAGATCGACGAGCGAGAACGGCTCGCGCTCGGCCTGCACGCCGCCCGATTCGAGCCGCGCGAGCTCGAACAGCGCCTGCGCGAGCCGGCCGACCGTCGCGCTCTGCGCGAGCGCGATCGACAGGTAGCGCCGCCGCTCGTTCTCGGCGAGCGTGTCCGACTTCAGCGACAGCGTCTCCAGATAGCCGTGCAGCGACGTGAGCGGCGTGCGCAGGTCGTGCGAGATGTTCGTGATCAATTCGCGCCGCTGCTGGTCCTGGTGCGTCAGCGCGCGCCACTGGTCGCCGATCCGGTCGGCCATCTGCGCGAACGCGGATTCGAGCACGACGATGTCATCGCCGCGCCGGCCCGGCCGCGAGCGCGGCACCGGCGGCTGCGTGTCGGGCGCGCCGTTCGCGTCGAAGCGGCGCATCGCGTCCGTCAGCCGGCGCAGCGGACGCGTGATGAAGCTGAACGCGGTGAGGCCCGCGAGCAGGCCGAGCAGCGCGACCAGCGCCATCGACCACAGCGTCGTGCGCAGCACATTGCCGGCGTCGACGCGCGCGGCCAGCTGGTCATGCGCCTCGCCGAGCAGCACCACGTAGATGTAGCCGGACGGCGGCTGGCCCGCCAGCTGCAGCGGCGCGGCGCTGAACACCTTGCGCGCATCGGGGCTGCGCGGGTCGTCGCCGAGGATCGGCAGCGGCTCGCCCGCGATGAAGCGCTGCACGGGCGCGAGATCGACACGATCGCGCTTCACGTGGCCGGGCGGCGCATCGTCGCCCTTGATCCGCCCCGCGTTGTCGAGCAGATAGACCTCGACGCTCGGGTTCACGCCCATCAACTGCCCGAACAACGTGCGCACCGCGTCCGGGCGCAGCCCGTTCGCGTCCATCAGCGGCGCGCTGTGGGTCACGCTGTTGACGATGTTGGCGGCCAGGTCGCGCGACAGCCCCTGCACGACTTCCTGCTCGCGCATGTCGTTCGCGCGGATCTGCAGCCACGCGGACGCGCCCGAGCACGCGAGCAGCAGCACCGAGAACACGAGCGACAGCCGCTGGGTAAGGGTGAGCTTCATCATGCGTCCCGCTGGCCCGGCGCGGCGAGCTTGTAGCCGCGGCCCCACACGGTGAGGATCCGCACGGGCTCGGCCGGATCGGCCTCGATCTTCGCGCGCAGCCGGTTGATGTGGGTGTTGACCGTGTGCTCGTAGCCTTCGTGCTGGTAGCCCCACACGGCATTGAGCAGGTCCATCCGCGAGAACACCTTGCCCGGATGCCGCGCGAAGAAATACAGCAGGTCGAATTCGCGCGGCGTGAGGTCGATGCGCGCGCCGTCCACGCTCGCCTCGCGCGCGATCGGGTCGATCGCCAGCCCCGCGACGTCGAGCGTGCCCGCGTCGATCCGCGAATCGCGCGCGAGCGCATCGACGCGCCGCAGCAGCGCCTTCACGCGGGCAACGAGCTCGAGCACCGAGAACGGCTTGGCCAGATAGTCGTCGGCGCCGAGCTCGAGGCCGAGGATCCGGTGCACCTCGCTCGAACGCGCACTGGTGATGATGATCGGCGTGTAGCGCGTCATCGCACGCGCGCGCCGGCAGATTTCGAGGCCGTCGACGCCCGGCAGCATCAGGTCGAGGATCAGCGCATCCCAGCCGCCCTGTTCGAGCAGGCGCAGCCCCTCGGCGCCGTCCGCGCTGTGCACGACCTCGTAGCGCTCGTCGCGCAGGTGCAGGCTCAAAACGTCGGCGATATCGGCGTCGTCCTCGACGATCAGGATGCGTTTCGGTTGGTCCATGGCGGCGGGCGAAGGCACGTCGGTGCCTGGTATCGGTTCGGGCCGGCCCCGGTCCGGCTGGCCGGGTTCTCCGGGGGGAATCGCGGCCATGGGCCGCGCTGCCGCCATTGTGCAAAATTTTTCGGCGGCGAGTGATCACATTTCATTTAACTTTGAATTGAGACCGTGATCTGAGCCAATGCCCGCACGGCTTTCCGCTGCGCCCCTCCTTACAAAATTTCCGTCGTCCCGCGCGAACACCAAATAAGCACTAAAAGGCGGACATAGCTTGTGGCGAACGACGGTGGAAGTCAGCGGACTCGAACCACCACGCACACCTCCCAGCGATCTCTGCTACGTTCGGATCGCCCTTCCACCAGCCGCCACGGTTTAGCGAACGGTATTGACATACGGGAGACCACCGACGCAGACGACCCGATTGGCACGCAAAAGCCACTACAGCGTGTATGCACTGCAGCGCAGAAGCGCTTACCTCGGTCATCCCCCGCAACAGGTCGACTCGTGCAGGACCGAAAAACAGCTGCCCTATACCCCGTGCGTCAACGAGCCGGTGAGGCCTATGGATGCAATACGTCAAAGCAGGAAAGTTCGTCGGCATCGAACGCCGCTCAGCCTATCTGGCGCGGGAGGCAACAATTGCCTCGCGCTTCTCCACCAGGAAATCGATGAGCGCTCTGACCTTGGCCGGCATCTGCGCGCGGGTCGGCGCGTAGACATAAAAGCCCGCAAAGGGCTTGCACCACGCGTGCAACACACGCACCAGTGCGCCGGAATCCAGATGTTGCTGCACGGCGATGTCGATGTGCTGGATGAGTCCGACACCCTGTAACGCCGCGCGGATCATCCCGTCGTCGTCATTGGTGGTAATGCTGCCCCGCGGCTCCACCATGAAACTGTGGCCCGACTCTTCCGGCGACGTAAATTCCCACGGATGAATTGCCCCACTCACTTGCCGGAAGCGCAAGCAATTGTGCTGCGCCAAATCGGTCGGCGTCACCGGCTTGCCGTAGCGCTTGAAGTAGGCCGGCGTGCCGACCACCGCCATCTCCAGATTCGGCGTTATCGGCACGGCAACCATGTGTTGAGCGAGGCTCTCGCCGATCCGGATACCAACGTCACACCCGTCGGCGACGATGTTGGCAAGACCGTCATCCATCACCAACTCGAGACCCAGTCTCGGAAAGCGGGTACTGAACTCCTCGAAGTGTGGCTCGATCAATGTCTTCGCCGCGACACGCGAAGTATTCATACGAATCAACCCCGACGGCTCGTCGCGCGCCTCGTGTAACGCGTCGACTGTCCGCTCGACCGCGACCAGGGCGGGATACCACACCTCGTAGAGCCGCTGCCCCTCTTCGGTCAGCGACATGTCGCGAGTCGTTCGATACAGCAGCTTGACGTTCAGCCGGCGTTCGAGCGCCTTCACGTTCTGCGACAGGTTCGCTCGAGAAACCCCCATTTCCGCAGCCGCTTTCGTGAAGCTACGATGATGTGCAACATGGGCGAACCACGCGAGAGACGGAAGCAGTGAGGGATCCATGCAGGTGCCATTGTCAATTTGAAGATACCACTGTAGTCCAGATTGCGATCTTACGGAATTCCAATCGGCTCTCTATATTCGAGTCGTTGCCGCTTGGCTACCCACGATTCGGCCTGGCGAACTTACCCCCTTCCCTGAACGGAGCTGTCATGAAAAGCGTCAAGATCAAGAATGTGTATTGGGATATCGCAGCCGACATCCACTTCCCGCCGAACTTCGACGAAGGCAAGAAATATCCCGCCATCATCAGCGCGCATCCGATCGGCAGCTGCAAGGAGCAAACATCGGGGAACGTGTATGGCGAGGCGCTGGCCAAGGAAGGTTTCGTCGTCATCGCCTTCGACGCCAGCTTCCAGGGTGCCAGCGGCGGCGAACCACGTTTTACCGAAGACCCGACACTGCGCGTCGAGGATTTCCGCGTGGTCTGCGACTACCTCGTAACGCTCCCCTATGTGGATGAAGAACGCATTGGCGTGCTGGGCATTTGCGGCGGCGGCGGCTACTCGATCAATGCAGCGATGACCGAGCGCCGCATCAAGGCGGTTGGTACGGTCACTGGCGCCAACTATGGCCGCCTGATGCGCGAAGGCTTCAGCGGCTTTGATCCGATCGGTGCGCTGGAGGCCATGGCCAAGCAGCGCACGGCAGAGGCCCGCGGTGCCGCGCTGCGCGTGGACGACTTGCTGCCGCCTTCGCCCGAGGCGGCCAAAGAAGCCGGGATCAAGGAAATCGACGTGCTGGGCGCCACCGAGTACTACCGCAGTGACCGTGGCCGCGCACCCAACGGCCTCAACCGCGCGCTGTTCTCGCATCAGGCCGTCGCCATCGGCTGGGACGCCTTCCACCTCTGCGAAACCTTGCTGACGCAGCCGCTGATGGTGGTGGTCGGCGATCAGGTCGGTGCCTTCGGAGCCTACCGCGACGGCTGCGAAATTATCGGCCGCGCGGCGTCGAAGAAGAAGGAACTGGTGGTCGTCGAAGGCTGGTCGCATTACGACCTCTACGACAAGCCTGAGCCGGTCGGCCAGGCGCTGGCCAAGCTGATTCCCTTCTACAAGGAAAACCTGTAATCCCCATCGCCGCGATCGCCGCGTCTCGCGCCAGGGAGCCGACACGAGTCTTCCTGGCGTCGTTGCTCAACGCTCCATGCGGGGGCACCTGCGGCCTCGTGGCCGCTCATGCGCAGGTCTCGCCACGCTCATCGACCATGCTCCCGCGCTCTTGCGCGAAGCCTACTTTCCAAATCCGGAATAAACA
The DNA here is from genome assembly GCF_030482505.1 of Burkholderia sp. AU45274. Classification (NCBI taxonomy): domain Bacteria; kingdom Pseudomonadati; phylum Pseudomonadota; class Betaproteobacteria; order Burkholderiales; family Burkholderiaceae; genus Burkholderia; species Burkholderia sp. AU45274. The sequence continues at coordinate 49,099 of NZ_JAUJQE010000021.1, forward strand.
CCATGACCAAGGTATTGATCCTCGGCGCCAGCGGACAGATCGCGCGCTGGGTCGTACGGATGCTGGGCGAGAAAAAGGACGTCAAACAGACTCTCCTCATCCGCGATCCCAAAAAACTGGCCGGCAACGAGCCCGCCAACGCGAGCGTCGTCATCGGCGACGTACTGGACAAGAAACTCCTGCCACGGATCATGGAAGGGCAAGATATCGTCTATGCCAACCTGGCCGGCGACGTGGACACCCAGACCGAACATATCCTGGCCGCCATGAAGGCCAAGAACGTCAAACGGCTGATCTTCATCAACTCGCTCGGCATCTACGATGAAGTACCGGGCGAATTCGGCGAGTGGAACCGTCGGGAGATCGGGCAGTATCTGCCGCCCTATCGCAAGTCTGCCGATCTGATCGAAGCCTCCGACTCGGAATACACGATCCTCCGCGCGGCATGGCTTCAGGACAACGATGAAGTGGCCTATGAGGTCACGGCACGGAACGAACCGTTCAAGGGAACCGAGGTTTCGCGCAAAAGCGTCGCTGCGTTGGTTACCGAGCTCGTCGAACATCCCGACAAGCTGATGCGCGGCAACGTGGGCGTCAACAAACCGGGAACCGAGGGCGTCAAACCCGCCTTCGTCTGACGCCGTACGCCGATACGAACCAAGTGGGCATCGGTACCACTCGATGAACCGGCGTACGGGACCGACTCATCAGACCTGGGTGAAGCGGAAGCGATACTTGTCACCATCCCGCTCGACGTGCCCGCCCGATCCATACCTGAAATGGGCCGGGAAAAGCATCGTGTCGGTTCCCGCGATTTCCTCGAGCAGCGCGATGCGAACCTGTTCCGCCAGATCGCCGTTCCAGTCATACGCGAAATGAAGATCCGGACGGATCAGTTGAACCGGATGATGCACCACGTCGCCGGAGAACACCGCCGGCGAACCGCCGCAGCAAGCCTGGATCATGCAGCTGCCGGGCGAGTGGCCATACGCCGGCCGCAGCCACATGCCGTCACCGACCTTCCCGAGAATGACCTCGTCTCCGTCGACGAGATCGGCCTGCCCGGCATCGATCACCGGCGAGACGGAATCGAGCCACGGCTCGCGAATCATCGCATCGGTGCTCGGCGAACTGATATGGTCGACATCGCGCCTGTTCATGACATAGCGCGCATTGGGAAACGTCGGTACCCAGCGCCCGTTGTCGAGACGCGTGTTCCAGCCGACATGATCCACGTGCAGGTGCGTGCACATGACCATGTCGACATCTTCCGGAGCAATGCCGAGTTTCCGCAGCCGGTCGAGCCATGGCGTATTCAGCCGATGAAAGGCTTCGGTCGAGCGATCCTTGTCGTTCCCGTTGCAACTGTCGACCAGGATCGTCTTTCCGCCGAATCGTACAAGGTAACTGTGCATGCTCAGGCCGCACCCCGCTTGAGCCGGATCGAGCGAAAGCACATCGTCCCAGTACCAGCCCTTCAGCCGCGAAAGGTCGCCTGCAGTGACGCCCGGAAACAGCACTTCGATCGGAAGGCTCGTTTCCATCTCGACAACTTTCTGAATCTCCAACCTGCCGAGCACAATGGGCTGCATCGTAGCGTCTCCTTGTCTGTCGTGGTGATTTCCATGTCGAAAGTGCGAGAACGTGGCCATCCAGCACCGACGCGGTCACTCAGTCGCGAGGCCGGTCCAGCAGTTGCTTGATCAGTGCGCGCACAATCGGATTCTGGTCTCGGCCGCGCGCCGTGGCGATATGAATGCGTCGCAACGCCCATGGTTCGGCCAATTCCAGCACGGCAACCCGGCTGAACAGTTCATGACTGACGAGGCATTCCGGTTGAATCGTGACGCCCAGCCCGGCCTGCACCAGACTCACTGCAACACCGGCGCTCCGGACGCTGTAGCGCGGCTTGTACTCTTCGCCCAGCCGCCGCGTGGCCGCACGTACCGCCCCAAGCATCGCCGTGACGGCGATGACATTCTCGGGCAGGAGATCCTTGAAGGTCACGCTGGCCTGCTCGCTCAGGCGATGCCCCTTCGGAACGACGGCAATCAGCCGGTCTTCCCGGTACGGCGTGACATCGACGCCGCCGAGGTCCAGCTCGTGTGTGGCGGCGAACACCCCGACATCGGCTTCGCCCCGAACAACGGCCTGCACGATTTCGGCATTCTCGAGCTCCTGCATGACGAGTTCGACAAGCGGGTATTCCCGACTGAACTCGCCTACTTCGCGCGAAAGAAACGGAACGATGATCGACCGTGCGGATGCGATCGTCAGCTCGCCCTGCATGCCGTCGGTGAACGACGCGATCTCGGACCGCATATCGTCCAGGTCATCGAAAATCTTGCGGATATAGCGCAGGAGCACCGCGCCCGCCGGGCTGGGCGAGACGCCCTTCGGGCCTCGTTCGAGGAGTTTTACGCCGGCAATATCTTCGAGATCCTGAATACGCTTGGTTGCAGTGGACGCGGCGATGTTCTCCCGGATCGCGGCCAGGCCGATCTGCTGCTCCTCAACCGCTGACACGAACAGCTTCAGCGTGAACAAATCCACCTGACGAATCAGGTGCAATCGGTTGAATGTACTCATGTCTCCTCACGTGCACGTCTTCATGACGTTGTCAGGCGTCATGTCACACGGCGTGCACTTCCACTCTCAAACGCCTCTCCACGATAACGCATCGATGGCAGCGCAATGTGCTTCCTCGTCGACTGACGTCGACCCTGATCGTACACCAACGTCATCTGTCCGGTACGCCAATAAATGCCCCCGCCAACCCGACGCAAATCGCATGGCTGGCGGGCGAATCAAGCGTCGACAGACGACTCGAACGGCACTGTATCCGCCATGCCGCATCGTTGTCTGCCTCGGGAAAGGCGGCTAATGACTGACCTTCAGCAGACTGTCGAGCAGCGAATTGTCGGCGCCGGTATCCTTCGCGAGATGCAGCGGCGGGGACCGCTTGCCGTCGAACGAAAGCGGCAGGCCGACGATACCGATCTCGTCGTCCGACGGCTTCTCGATGATGCCGAGCGCCTGCGTCTGCTCGTGCGCCAGCACTTCCGCGGTCGTCTGAATCGGCGCAACCGGAATGCCAGCGGCCTGCAACCGTTCCGTCCAGAACTCCCGCGTTCCCGTCGACAACCGGTCGCCGATAAGGCGGTCGATCTCGGCGCGGTTCTTCAGGCGCCCCGCGTTCGTCGCGAACCGCTCGTCCGTCGCCCATTCCGGATGGTCGAGCGCGGCACACAACCGCGCGAAGAGCGGATCGTTCGCGCAACTCACGATGAGGAAGCCATCCGCGGTCGCGAACGCACGGTGCGGCACGATAAACGCGACGCCCGACCCATGCCGGCCACCCGGTTCGCCGTCGGCGTTGTAGTTCGCGATGCCGACGGACATCCACGCCAGTGCGGTCTCCAGCAGGGAGGCATTGACGGTCGCCCCGCAGTGCTTCATCTGGCGCCGATACAGCGCTGCCAGAATGCCCATGGCAGCCCACATGCCCGCGCCGAAATCGACGATCGACACCCCCGCTCGCACCGGTGCCTGACCTTCTTCACCCGTGATGCTCATGATCCCGGAAAACGCCTGCATCAGCGGGTCGTAACCGGGAAGCGTATTCATCGGTCCGACATGGCCGAATGCACCGATCTCGCAGCAGATCAGCTCCGGCTTCGTAATCCGCAGGCTGTTTGCGTCGAGCCCATAATCCGCGGCCGCCCCCGGCCGCAGGTTGTGAATGAATACGTCGGCACGCTCGGCGATCAGCCGATGCAACGTCGCCAGTTGCTCCTTGTCCTTGATGTCGATGCAGATATTGCGCTTGCCGCGATTCAATGCGTGATAAGCCGCGCCGCTGCCTTTCCACATGCTCGGGCCCCACCCACGCGCGGAATCGCCCGTCGCCCGTTCGACCTTCCATACTTCTGCTCCGAGCGACGCGAGTATTTTCCCGCTGAACGGCGCGGACGCGCTGTCGCTCAATTCAACCACCACCACGTTCGAAAGCGGTAGATCTCGTAACATGTCGCTCCTCCACTTCAATGTCTCGATCAGGTCATCGCAACATCGGCCGGTGCCGCATCGATACGGACTCGGCCGCGTGCCGACGTGCGATGCCTGATCACGCAGTCAGCGTTATTGTTTCGACAACACGAATACCGGCAACTTCTGTTCGCCACGCTGCACGAACCGAACCTCGACACGCTGGCCAATCCGCAACGCCTCCGGTACTTCGTCAATCTGCGAGAAGAGGAAATAGCCCTCGTCCATGCGAATGAAACCGACGGTGTACGGAACGATGCCGGCCCACACCGGCGTCGGCCCACGCGTGATCGTGCTGTATGAGTAGATCTCGCCGCGGCCGGACGACTGCGTCCAGTCCAGCGACTTCGCACCGCAGTGCGTGCAAAACGAATGAGCCGGCCATACCGATTCACGGCATGCGGTACAGCGCTGGAACGTCAGTTTCTCGTCGGCCAACGCGTCCCAGTAAGGCTGCGCATCGAGCAACCGGTACGGTTGCGGCCAGCTATTCGGCAAATGGGTTTCCGTCATGGGATCCTCTCGATCGGGTATCAGGTCTCGGACGACAGGAGCAGAACCGCACCCGCGGCGAGCATCCCTCCGGCGCCCTGCACGAGCGCGGTCTTCGGCCGGCGCGTTGGCGCCAGTCCAAGCGGCTCACCGCGCAACTGGCGAACGGCCTCGACGATGCTGTCCATGTTGCACGAAATGCCAGGCTGGCCAAACGACAGCCAGCCGCCGTTCGTGTCGGTCGGCAAATCGCCGTCGACGCTCGTACGGCCTTCCCGATAGAGATCGATGCCGCGTCCCTTCTTCGCGAAACCGAGATCCTCCATCACGATCGGCCCCATGTGCGCGAAGTTCACCGAGATCTGCGCCATGTCGATGTCGGCAGGCGTCAGGCCCGACATCGCATACGCTTGTCGCGCCGCCTCGGCCGTTGCCGTGGTCGTCAGGCTCGGAAATGCGCCGAGACTGTCGAACCTGCATCGACGCATGTTCATGCGGTCGGTCAGGTATTCGTGCGTCGTGGCCGATCCGTAACCGAGCAGGTACACCGGATCACGTGCGTTGCGCGCGTTTTCCGGTGAGGTCACGACCAGCGCGCCACCCGTGCCGCCGCCCCACGTCGAACACATCCAGCGCCGCAGCGGCGTCGCCACATACGGCGACGACAGCACGGCCGCGCGATCGATCTCGCCGAACTTCGCCTTCGCCGCGTGCGGATGATGACGTCCCCAGCGCTGATTCGCGATCGCGACATCGGCGAGATCGTCCTCGGTGATGCCGAACTCGTGAAAGTAGCGCTGCGCCGCCTGCGCATACAACGCCGGAATCGTCGGGCCGTACGGGATTTCGAACTGCGGGTCCGCGTCGGCTTCCGCGCCCATCGCCACCGCGTCGACGAACAGCTCGGTCGCATCGCTTTGCAGGCACAGCACATATTCCGCACGGCCGGCCGCGATCATCTGCGATGCGATCGCGAGCGTCGACGTCAGGCCGGCGCCATGCATCGTCAGCTCGCTCGTGAGCGTCACCGGCATCTGCATGTGCGAGATGAAGATGTTGCTCCACTGCGAACGCTTGTCGGCCCACGGCGAGCGTCCCGTGAATACCGCATCGACCTGGTCCTTGCGGATGCCCGCGTCGGCAAGCGCGTTGAGCGTTGCCTCGGCGGCCAACTGCAGCGGGTCCTTGCGATTCGCACGTGACGCATAGGCGTCACCCATGCCGACGATCGCCGCAACCGGACGAGGAGTCATGACCGCGCTCCTCAGACCTTGAACTCGGGCTGCGCTTCAGCGATCAGCGCCTCGAGATCCGCGCGCTTGCGCAGCATCAGCAGGCTCCATTCGCTGCGCTGCACGACTTCGCCGCGCTGGTTGTATGCCTGGATCAGCATTGTGCCGACGCCGAACTTGTCGTCCTTCTCCTTCTTGGCGATGACTTCGGCGCTCGCGTAGACCGTATCGCCGATCTTCACCGGATTCAGGAAGCGCATCTTGTCGACGCCGTAGTTCGCCTGGATCGCCGGGCCGAACTGCAGCAGGCCGGAGATCAGCGAGAACGTCAGCATGCCCTGCACGATGCGCTCGCCCCAGCGCGTTCTCTCCGCGTATTCCTTGTTCGAGTGGATCTCGATCCAGTTGCCCGTGAACATGCAGAACATCACGACATCGCTCTCGGTCACGGTACGGCCAGGCGAACGAAACTTGGTGCCCACCTCCAGCTCGTCGAGCGGAATGTTGATGCTGTTGTTGATAACGCTCATTACGGTGTCTCCTGTTGAATTCGAGGTAACGGCGCGCGGTCCTGCCCGCGCGCTCCGTTCGGATGAAGCGATACGACGTTACTGGCGCATCGATTTCGCGATGATCGTGCGCTGGATCTGCGACGTGCCACCGCCGATCGTCGATTGAATGCTTTCGCGCAGGTAGCGCTCCATGTCGGCTTCCGGCAGGTTGGCGTAGCCACCGAGGATCTGCATGCCGGCGAGCGCGCACTCCTTCAGCGTCTCGGACCCATACAGCTTCGCCATCGACACCTCGCGGCTACACGGCACATGGTCCGCCGCCATCCGCGCCGCGCGATAGCAGAGCAGACGCGCCGCGTCGACCTTCGTCTGGCAGTCGGCGAGCAGGTGGCGAATCACCTGGAAGTCGTACAGTTGATGGTCGAACTGGATACGGTCGTGCGCGTAGCGCGTCGCCGTCGTCACTGCCTGCTGGGCGTTACCCGTATAAGCGGCGGCCACCGCGCAGCGCTCGAGCTCGAGGTGTTCGGTGATGATCTTCCAGCCCTGCCCTTCCTCGCCCAGCAGCGCGTCGCCCGGCACACGCACCTCGTCGAGGAAGATCTCGGTCGTACCGGTCGCGTGACGCGAGAGCGTCGGCAGCTTGTTGATCACCATCCCCGGCGTGTTGTTCGGGATCAGCAGCACCGACAGGCCCTTGTGCTTGTCGTCGGTACTCGTGCGCACCAGCATCGCGATCACGGTGTCCTTCGCCGCCGCGCCGCTGCACCACAGCTTCTGGCCGCTGACGATCCAGTCGCCGTTGGTGTCGCGGCGGGCGCGCGTCTTCGTGTTCGCCGCATCGGAACCGGCATCGGGCTCGGAAATCGACACGGAGAAGCGGATCTTGCCGTCGATGAACGGCTGCACGTATTTTTTCTTCTGTTCGGGCGTGCCGAACTTGATGATGTTCATCGCGGTGAACGTCGGCACGAGCACCGAGCACGCGAAGTCGAAGCCGAACTTGCCGAGGCCTTCGGCCATCAGCGAGTAGTCGAAAATGTCGCCGCCCGAGCCGCCCTCGGCTTCCGGAATCAGGATGCCCAGCCACCCTTGCTTCGCGATCTTTTCGTACGCCTCGTACGGGTAGTCGCGATTCATGTCGCACTTGCGCACGTATTCGACGGTGATCTCGTTGTCCATGAACTTGTTCACGGTGTCGAGCCACATCGTTTGCGATTCGTCGAGAAAGTTTGCCATTTGTCTTCGCTCCAGTTGTGTGGCGTCTGCTCGCGCATCGGCCTTGTTCGTCATGACCTTCAGGTTAGGGCCACGTCGGAAGCGATCCAACTGGTCATTTTCGAAGCGGCAATTCGAAAATGGCGAAGACGGTAAGCGACACCTTCGCGTCGGGCGATCTGCTCCGAGGGACGGTCATGTTCGATCGCGCGAGGCCACCTCGCGCTCCAAATGAAACGTGCCCGACGTTCCTGTTTTGGAATCGTCGGGCACGTTCGCGATCATTCCGGCGGCGGTACGCTACCGAGCATGCACCTGTCGCCGAGCCTGCAGTCGACGGGGCGTGCATACGCCGCCGTGCGCGGCCGCGCGTCGAGACGGCAACGTCGGATCAGGCCTTCGCCAACGACACGTCCACACGCGTCTTTTTCGGTATTTGGGTCACCATGATGGCGGCAATCACGGACGGAATCGCGAACACGTAGAAATTCCACTGATGTCCCAGGGTCGACCCGACAACCCACCCACCGATCATCGGCCCCAGCACCGAGCCGATCCGCCCCAGACCTTGGGCTGTGCCGATGGCTGAGCCGCGGCAGGATGCGGGGAAGTACGCGGCAATGTAGCCGTAGCCGAGCGTTGTCGATCCGATCGAACCCAGACCTGAACCGAACACGGCGAGCATCAACCAGATGTAATCCGGCTTCTGGCTCATGACCAGCAACGAAATTGCGCAAATGGCAAAAAGGGAAATCAGTATCTTGCGGGATCCGAAACGATCGGCCAGCCACGCGCCACACAGATTGCCCACGGCGGCGCCGAATTGCATCACCAGAAGAAACTGCAGCGACGATCCGAGCGGATACCCGGCCTTGCGCATCAGCGTCGGAAGCCAGACATTCATTCCATAGACGACGATCTGGCCACAGAAACACACGACCGCGAACAGCAGCACCGCGGACCGCCAGTCCGACGACATCGCGAGCTTGAAGCCGCGCAGTTCGCTGGATGCGGATTGAAGCTGACGCTGGCTGGCGCTGTCAGCCAGGACACGCTCGAAGTCGATCGAATAGCGGGTCGCCAGTTCTCGCGCTTCGTCCATTCGATTGCTGTCGACCAGAAAATTGACCGACTCCGGCAGGAAAAAATACATGACCGGCAGGATGACGACGTACACCGCGCCGGCGGCATAGAGCACCCGCCATCCGTGACTCTGCAGCAACGACATCGCCAGCAGCGCACACACGACGCCGCCGATCGCATAGCCCGTCAGCGCGAGTGCGCTATACAGCTGGCGGCGATTGCGAGGCGCGTACTCGATACTCAGTGCCACCGACGAAGGCACCACACTCCCCAACCCGATGCCCGTGAGGAAACGGGCAAAACCCAGTTGCGTCGGGGAATGAGCCACTGCGCATAGCAGCGAACCGATGGAAAACCAGAGCACGCCGGCCATGATCAGTTTCCGGCGGCCGATGCGATCGGACAGGGAGCCGGCGCCGAACAGGCCCAGCATCAGCCCGGCCAGTGTCCAGCTCCCGATCATTCCCGCACCGGATGCGCTCAACCCCCATCCGGGCTCCGCGAACAGGGACGACACCGTTGCGCCGTAGACGATGAGATCGTAACCGTCGACGGCGATCGTTAGAAAGCACAAGACGACTACGAACAGGCTGCTGCGAGTCCGAATGGATGATGCGTTCACGTTGTCTCCTTTTTACTCACGAATTCCCGTTCACGACCGGGTTTTTTTATCTTCTCGCCCACTATAGGGATGCGAAATTTATCGACCAAGTGACGGATTTCGAAGCGGCGATTCGGCGGATTCGAATCAACTTTCGTGTGATCAAAAGCGCCGTGCGCGCGAGGCACGGCAGGTATATGGCAACGTGCCGATGGACGAATTCATCGATTGGAAGCAGCACGACTAGTCTTGTCGACGGTCGCGACGATACCGTCTCGACGACACGGCCTATTGAAGGAAATGCTTTATTCAGCGGTGTGGGAGATATTGCCGGGCAAATCGTGAGGGGACATCGCACGAACGGCACAGCACGCCGCACCGCGCGAATGTCGGCGCGGCGTGTCATTGGAACCGCCGCTATCAGTCAGTGAACCGGGCAACGAACGCCCTCGTTGCTGCCGTCAGTGAATCGCCACGCCTCGTCCCGATGCAGAGCCGGCGCAATGCCCATGGTTCGTCCAGCGCCACGAGCGTCACCTTGTTGAGGTCCTCGACCGGCAGCATGCTCTCGGGCTGGATCATCACGCCCAGCCCTGCCTTGACCAGGCTGCGAGCCGCCTCGATCGTGCTGACCCGATACTTCACATCCAGTTCGCGTCCCAGCGCGGCGGCTGCATTTCGCAGCTGGGTCATCATCGAAGTGGTCGCAGAGATGCCGATCACGTTCTGCTCGAGGAGATCCGCTGTCGTTACGCTGGCGCGCTCCCCCAGGCTGTGCCCTTTCGGCACGACGGCAACGAGACGATCGGTACGAAACTCAATGATCTCCAGTGCATTTCGGTCGATGTCGTCGGTGGCATAGAACATCGCCACGTCGGCCTTGCCGGCCACGACGGCACCCACCACGTTGGTATTTGCATCCTCCTGCAACTCGATGTCGACGAAGGGAAAGTCCCGCGTGAACTCGGCGATCTCGCGCGCCAGAAACTGGACGATGATCGTGCTGGTGGAGCCGATGCGGATATGACCGCGTACGCCTTCGGTGAACTCGGCCACCTCGCGCCGCATCACGTCGAGATTCTCGAACAGCAAACGCACGTGACGGGCCAGCACCTCGCCAGCAGCGCTCGGGACCATGCCGGTCGGCAATCGCTCGAACAGGTCGATGCCCGCAATCTCTTCGAGATCCTGGATCCGCCTCGTCGCAGCTGACGGCGTGATGTTCTCCCTCACCGCCGCGCGTCGCATCTGCTGCTCCTCCACGACGGTGAGAAACAACCGCAACGTGAAAAGGTCGACGCGTCTCGTCAGATTGTGGAGACTGAGCCCGGCCATGTCCTCTCCTTGGTCTTCTCGCTCGGCGGGATTGCTGAATTGAGCCATAGAGACTAAGCCGGGGGTGATCGGGCGTCAATTGGGAGTCGAAGAAGAGGCGACCGGGACAGCCTCGGCGATATCGGTCATATCCCCAGGGGAGTCGAGAAGCAGAGGTCGCCCCGACGTTGTGCGGCGCATGAGACGATCGGTGCGAAGCGCACACGCGCCATCGGTTCACCGGATTCAGATCACGTTCATTTCCCGCAATTTTCCGATTTCACCGTCGTCCATACCCAACCACCCGTGCAGGACGTTCGCGTTGTGCTCGCCCAGACGCGGCGGCGTCTTGGCTTCCGGTTCCGGAACATCCGACATCTTGACCGGGTTGCCGGCCACCTGAATGGGGCCCCATACCGGGTCGTCGAGCGTCATGAGCATCTTCCGTGCAGCAACGTGCGGACATTCGAACAGGTCCGGCACGTCGTTCACGTTGGCGCAAGGCACGCCGCCCGCGCGCAGCTCGGCCAGTGCCGTTTCGCGTGGTCGATCCGCGAGCCATGCGTCGATCTCGACATTCAGGTCGTCCAGATGCTGCTTGCGCAACATGCCGTCGGCAAATCTCGGATCATCCGGCAGATTCGGGCGGCCGATGACTTCCGCGAAGCGCTTCCATATGTGTTCGCCCAGTACCGCAATGACGATGTACCCGTCCTTCGCACGATAGGTTCCGAACGGCGCGGTGACTGCGTGTACCCCGGGGGGCGACGTCCGCTTCGTTGCCGAATACATCGCGACGGAGATTTCGTTCAGGATCAACGACGCATCGACCATCGAGATGTCGATTTTTTTGCCCTTGCCTGTCGTATGCCGATGCAGGAGCGCGAGCACGACGCCATAGAGCGCCAGGATCCCGCACTCGATATCGGCGAGCGAGAAGCCCAGATAGGTCGGTCGGTCGTCGCTCCGCTCGGGACGATACATCAGCCCGCTCATCGCCTGTCCCACGATATCGAACGCCGGGAAGTCACCGTACGGACTGGGCAGTATGTCGTCGTGTCCGAACCCGGAAATGGCGCCGTAGATCAAGCGTGGATTGATCTTGCTCAGGTCCGCATACCCGAGCCCCATCCGGTCCATCACGTTCGGCCGCAGATTCTCGATCACGACATCGGCTTGCGCGGCGAGTTCGGTGAAGATGCGCCGGCCTTCCGGGTGTTTGAGATCGAGCGTGACGCTCTTCTTGTTTCGATTCGCCCGCAGAAAAGCGAGGCCGCTCGGCTTACCGTCCGCGTCCTGTTTGACAGGATTCGTGCTACGGGAAAAATCGCCGCCCTCGCGCGTCTCGATCTTGACGACTTCCGCGCCGGCATCCGCCAACCACATCGAAGCAAACGGCGCCGCGATGAAGTTTTCGACGGTGAGTACCCGAATGCCGGCCAACGGCCGATCGCCACCTATCTTCGTTCCGACACGCGAATCATGAATTGTCTCCTCCATCACATCTCCTTTTCGTTCATCTTTGGAATCGTCCACGCGCGCTCACCGAATCGCCTCTCGATTGCGCAGCGCATCAATCTCATGTTGAGCAAACCCCCAGTCGAGCAACGCTTCGTCCGTATGCTCGCCGATCCGGGCGGGGGGCCGCTGGATCGCACCTGGCGTGCGGCTGAAGCGCGGTGCCGGGCCAGGCTGTACCACGCCGGCCACTTCCTGAAACGTTGCTCGTGCGACGTTGTGCGGATGCTTCGGTGCTTCCGTCAATGAGAGCACCGGCGCAATGCACACGTTGGTTCCGGCTGCGAGGTTGCACCACTCGTCCCGGGTCTTCTGCCTGAATATCTCGGCAAAGCGTGCGCGCAGCAGCGGCCATCCGTCCGTATCGTGCTGCTTCGGAAGCGGTTCGTCGGCCACGCCGAGCAGGGTCAGCGTCTCGCGATAAAAGCGCGGCTCGTTGGATGCGAGCGATACGTAGCGGCCGTCGCTCGTTTCATAGACCTGATACCAGGGCGCGCCTGAATCCAGCCGATTCGAGCCTCGCCGGTCGATCCATGCGTTGCCGGCATGCATCCCGTATATCAGGGTCATCAGCGACGCGGAGCCGTCGACCATGGCCGCGTCGACCACCTGCCCCTGTCCGGAGCTCCGGGCCTCGAGCATCGCACTGACGACCCCCAGCGCAAGATAAAGCGAGCCGCCGCCAAAATCTCCGACGAGATTGAGCGGTGGCACCGGCGGGCCGTTTTCGGAGCCGATGGAATGGAGCGCGCCGGTCAATCCGATGTAGTTGAGGTCATGGCCGGGCGCGTCCGCGAGCGGGCCGTCCTGTCCCCAGCCCGTCATGCGGCCGTAGACGACCTTCGGATTGACCGCGAGACAGTCGTCCGGGCCAACGCCAAGCCGTTCGGCCACCCCGGGACGAAAACCTTCGATGACGGCGTCTGCGCCCTCGACCAGGCGAAGGATCACCTCGACTGCCGCGCCATTCTTCAGATCCATCGCGATCGAGCGGCGGCTACGACGCAACAGGTCGAACCGGCTTTCCAGCAAAACACCGCTGTCCGACGGCACGATACGGTCGATTCGCAATACATCGGCGCCGAGATCGGCGAGCAGCATGGCGCAGAACGGCAACGGTCCGATGCCGCCGATCTCGACCACCTTGAGACCCGCCAACGGGCCTTGGCCTTTGCAGCGTTGCAAATTTGTCTCCGATTTTTTTGCGGGATCGAGTATCGCTACCCCGCCTCTTGTATCCGAGCCACTGCCTGCCTCGGAAAGCGACGCACCATGCGCGTCGGCAATTTGCCGGGGCTACTCGTTGCCGAACGAAGCCCGCCAGCTCGGTCAATCCTAGGGGCGCCCACCGCCTCGTACAAATGCAGATTCGCGAAAGCGGCGTTGCGGTTTCGCGAACGCGGTGCCGCACTGCCAGTTGAGAGCAACTCGAGTTTCACGCGTCGATCGACGGGTCAGACAGCCATTCGTCTGCCATGCCGGGGCTCGACGAAAGCCAGATTCGAAAATAAGCAACTCCGCATTCGAAAAACGTCACTCGAATTACCGCCGCTCCGTACCTACTATTGCCCAGGCAGATATACGGCGCGCCGCGGAGGTCATTTACCTCTCGCCGCCAGACTTCTCGATCCGCCAGCCGGATTCGCACGAATCGCAATGTCGTGCATATCCGACCGACAGGCGAGCTCGAACGAACTTCTCCATGATTTGAAGGCAATTTCGATGAGCAGTCTTGAAGGGAAAGTAGCCATCGTCACCGGCGGCACCGGTGGGATCGGCAAAGGCATCGCGTTGCAGCTCGCAGCGCGCGGCGCAACAGTCGTGATCAGCGGGCGAAATGCAGCGAAGGCAGAGTCGGTCCTCGCCCAGCTCCGGCAGGCTGGCGGCATTGCGGATTTCCTGTCGGGAGACGTGCGATCGAAAGACGATATGGACGCGTTAGCCGCGGAGACCGCCCGTCGCCATGGCGGCATCGACATTGTCGTCGCCAATGCCGGCGGCAATGACGACGAGGCGCGGTCTCCCCAGGTTCGGGGCGCATTCGCCAATATCGACCTCGCACGCGTTGCGGCGCTGGTTGCCGAGAATACGGCCGCCAAGCTCTTTCCGGTGCAGGCTGCGTTGCCGTACATGCGCCCTCGTGGCGGCGGCAGCGTGATCTTCGTGACCTCGGAAGGCGGCCGGGTCCCCACCCCGGGCCAAACGGCCGTTTCGACATTTGCCGGCGGCCTGATTCGCGCCAGCAAAGTCATCGCCAAGGAACTGGCGCGCGACAAGATCCGGGTCAACTGCGTTTGCGTGACGGTTGTGCGCGACAGCCCGTCGTGGGACGCCGTGTTCGGTGCCGACAGCAAGGTATCGGAACAACACCGCAAACAATACGAAAAGGTCGTCGCCGGCTGCCCGCTCGGCGTAGCGGCGCCCACGGATATCGGTCAGGTCGTCGCGTTCCTCGCATCGGACGAATCGGCCTACCTGACAGGCGCAACGCTGAGCCCGACGGGCGGACTGACCATTCATTGATCGCGCCACGGGTCGTGCGTGAGCTTACCGCGCCGGCATCGGAACATTGACGCCTCGCGCAAGCGCTGCAGCGCCCGCACCGAGCCTACGCACCAGATTTGGAGAACTATCATGCGCGGCATGGTCTTTCAGGGAAATTGCAAGGTCGACGTCCTCAACTTCGACGATCCCGTTCCGGGATACGGCGAAGCAGTCATCGAAATGAAGGCGTCCGGCATGTGCGGAACCGACCTTCACTATTACCGCCACGGGATGGCGGAATCGTTGAGCATGCTAGGCATGCGCGACCGGATGGAATCCGACCAGGTCATCGGCGGTCATGAACCGTGCGGCGTCGTGGCCGCGGTCGGCCCGGGCGTCGATCCCGCAACGTTCCGGGTCGGCGACCGGGTCATGGTCTTTCATTACGCGGGTTGCAGCTGCTGCGACCACTGCCGGACAGGCTGGACCCAACTGTGCGATCGCGGCGCGCGCATCTACGGCGTGCTGAGTCACGGCGGGCATGCGAACTACATGAAGGTACCGGTATCGTCCCTGGTCCATCTGCCGCAGGAAGTGTCGTTCAAGGGCGGTGCGGCCATCTCGTGCGGCACCGGCACGGCATACGGCGCGCTGCTGCGTCTGGATATCAGCGCGCGTGACACGCTTGCCGTCTATGGCCTCGGCCCTGTCGGCCTCTCCACCGCTCAACTCGCCGCCGCGATGGGTATCGAGGTGATCGGCATCGATATCAACCCGAATCGCGTCGAGCGCTCGAAAGCATTCGGCGTCACACATGGCATCGACGCCAGCAAGGTCGACCCGGTCGAGGAGATCCACAAGCTGACGGGCGGAAAAGGCGTGTCCTGTGCAGTCGAATGTGCCGGTGGTGAACTGCCGCGCGCGCAGGCGATTCGCAGCACGAAAGTATGGGGGCGTGTCGTTCTCGTCGCGGTCGGCGGGAACCTGACCATCGATGCAATGAAAGACCTGATCGGCAAGCAAAGAACGCTGATCGGCTCCTTCACCTTCTCCGAAGTCGGCATGAAGGACTGTGCCCACTTCATCGCCGATCACGGTGTCGAGGTAGACAAGCTCTTTACCGAAGAGTGGCGTCTCGAGCAAGCCGGTGAAGCCTACGCACACTTCAACCAACAAACGAGTGGCAAGGGCGTCATCGTATTTTGACGGCACGCACACCCGTGCCGTCCGTAATTTGGAAAGCGCCGTCGAAGACGGCCATGGAGAATTAGATGACCAAGAGAACGATCGACCTCAAGCATCCCCGAGCGTTCTACATCGGCGGGCAATGGGTGGCACCGTCCACCGCCGAAACGTTCGATGTGCTCGACTGCGCGACGGAAGAAGTCGTGGCGACCGTGGCAAAAGCCGCGTCGGCCGACATGCAGCGTGCAATCACCGCGGCGCGTGACGCATTCGACAACGGCCCGTGGCCCCGCATGACGCCGCAGGAACGCGCGGTCTATCTCGAGAAGTTCGCGGAACGGCTGGAAGCGCTGAACGACGATTTCGCGCGCATCTGGTCGATCGAGACCGGGATCGTGTACAAGATCGCCCAGCCGCGTATCGGGCTGTTCATCAGCGGCGCATTTCGCCAGTACGCAGCAATGGCGTCGACCTTCCCGTTCGTCGAGGAGCACCGGTCGGTTACCGGCAATCTCGGCTATCGCGTCTACGAGCCGGTCGGCGTCGTCGGGGAAATCATTCCGTGGAACGGTCCTGCCGGGTT
The DNA here is from genome assembly GCF_030482505.1 of Burkholderia sp. AU45274. Classification (NCBI taxonomy): domain Bacteria; kingdom Pseudomonadati; phylum Pseudomonadota; class Betaproteobacteria; order Burkholderiales; family Burkholderiaceae; genus Burkholderia; species Burkholderia sp. AU45274. The sequence continues at coordinate 65,368 of NZ_JAUJQE010000021.1, forward strand.
GATGGCGTACAAGACCGCGCCGGCGCTACTCGCAGGTTGCACACTGGTGATCAAGTCGTCGCCCGAAGCGCCCTGCTCGGCCTACCTGTTCGCCGAGATCTGCGAAGAAATCGGTTTGCCGCCCGGTGTGATCAATGTCGTGACGGCCGATCGGGACGTATCCGAGGAACTGGTTCGCCATCCCGGCGTCGACAAGATCACGTTCACGGGATCGACAGGCGCCGGCCGCCGGATCGCTTCCATTGCCGGCGATCGCGTCGCGCGCGTCACGCTCGAACTTGGCGGCAAATCGCCCGCCGTGATTCTCGATGATTTCGATGTCGAAGCCGCGGCAAACATCCTCGGGCCGTCCTATTTCGGCTACAACACCGGGCAGATCTGCCACAGCCTGACGCGAGTGATCGTGCCTCGTGCGAAGCACGATGCGATGGTCGAGGCATTATCGAACATCGCCAAACAGATCGTCGTCGGCGATCCTTTTGCGCCGGAGACGACCTCCGGCCCGCTTGCGAGCGCGCGGCAGCGAGAGACCGTCGAGCGGTTCGTCGCAAAGGGCATCGAGGAAGGCGCAACGTTGGCAGCCGGCGGCAAACGTCCGGCCGGCTTGCAGCGCGGGTTCTTCTTCGAGCCGACGGTATTCGGCAACGTGGACAACCGTTCGACGATCGCTCAGGACGAGATCTTCGGCCCGGTATTGAGCGTCATTCCCGCCGACGACGAAGCCAGCGCGATCCGGATGGCGAACGACACCCCGTTTGGCCTGAATGCCGCGGTGTTCACGAACGATAGCACCCGTGCGTTGCACGTGGCACGCCAGATCCGCTCGGGGACGGTCGGCCACAATGGCCCGCGCACCGATTTTTCGATCGGCTTCGGCGGATTCAAGCAGTCCGGCATCGGGCGTGAAGGCGGCGTCGAAGGGCTGACCGCGTTCATGGAATCGAAGACCATCGTCATGGCTTGACGGACCGGCTGTTCCCGCTCGGATCGCACATCGACACGGGTAACAGATTCGATTGGTAGCTCGGCTCCCGGATTCCGCGTGGCGGATCGACCGCGCTCCTCTCGACACGCCAGTTCGACTCAGCGAAGCGCCGACGGAATGTCGGCGCTTCATTTTCGCCCAACCTGTACGCATACGTTGACGTTCCATGCAGCGCCCACGCGCGCCGCGTGAATCGGTATGCGCGGGCAACTGCCCTCCCCCTCTTTCATTCGATGCAAGCCAGGAATTCACCACTCGTCGCGATACGCGAGGCCGCCCGTCAGCTGGCCGTGACGCCCCGCACCCTGAAGTATTACGAGGAACTCGGCCTGGTGATTCCAGCCAGGAGCAACGGAAGGTACCGGCTCTACAGCGCTGCCGATCTCGACAAGCTCGGACGGATCCTGCGACTGCGCTCGCTCGGGTTCTCGCTGCACGGCATCACCGAAATGCTCAAGCAGCCACTGGCGATCGAGTCCGACGGCCGCAGGCAGTATTCCGCCGAGTCGTTGCACGAGATCTCGTCAGGTCTTGCTGAGCAGATCACCCGCCTGAACGCCCGGATCGTGCAGGTCCGACGTGAATTGAAAGACGCGGAGACACTGCGCAACGAGCTGAACGACGACCTCGAGTACTTGCGGCGACGACTCGCCGGCACCCCTGCGGCAGTGCTCGAAGGTGAACGTCTCGCCGCTCGCGAGCGTCGTTCCGCCTCGTCCGGGTCTGGCAACGGAGAATCGTGATCATGGCGTTCTCCCGCGCACGGTCGCTGACGTACCGTCATCTTCGTCATGACCTTTTTCCCTGGGCCATCGCGTTGTCGGTCGGACTCGACTACTTCGACAATACCGCCTTCTCGTTTTTCAGCAGCTACGTGGCCGGCGGGATCAACGTACCGCCGGACGAACTGGTGTGGTCGTCGTCTGCATATGCTGTCGCATCGGTACTGGGCATTCTTCAACAGCAATGGTTGATCGAGCGAATCGGGTTCCGCCGATACCTCAGCGGCTGCCTGTTGATGTTCGCGATCGGCTCACTGGCGGCATCGCTCAGCGTGACTTCATTTCAACTGGCGATGGCACGAGGCTTTCAGGCCTATTTCATCGGGCCGATGCTGGGTACGTGCCGGATTCTCTTGCAGACCGGCTTCTCGCCCAAGAATCGCCCGCCGGCGACCCGCCTGTTCCTGATGATCATCCTGTTGGCGAGCGCCCTTGCTCCGCTGGCCGGCGGCTTGCTCATTGCGAACTTTGGCTGGCATGCGCTCTTTCTCTGCACGACGGTCGCCGGACTCGCACTGGCCGTATTTGCGTTCCTGGTCGTCCCGCATATCGGCAAGCGCCAACCGGCACTGCGCAGCGATACGCACCTCTGGCCCTACCTGATTTTCGCGCTCGCCCTCGGTGCGCTGCAGATCGTCGCTCAGCAGGTCCGCTTCGAGCTGTTCAGCACGTCGCCGATACTGTTGCTCCTTACCGCAGCGGGCCTGCTCGCGCTCGGTTGGGTGGCCTGGCAGCAATGGAACCACCCCAAACCGCTCATTCGGTTGAGCGCATTGCGAGAAGGACCCTTCAGAGTCGCCATCGTGCTCTATGCGTTCTACTACTACATCACGAATGCAATCGGCTATCTGATATCGAGACTGCTCGAAGGTGGCCTCGGCTACCCGGTGGAGAATGCGGGCCGAATCGTCGGATTCACGTCGCTGTCGTCGATCGTCGTGGCGTTCTTGTATTTCCGATACGCGAAGTTCGTGACGCGCAAGAAGCTGTTGATCGTTCCGGGATTCCTGATGGCTACGTTCATCGCCGTGTGGTTTATCCACCTCCCGCCCGATGTGAGTGTGTCGTGGCTCCTGGCACCGCTGATCGTGCGCGGCTTCCTGTTGATGTTCATCGCTCTGCCGAACGGAAACGTCGCGTTCCAGATTTTCCCGGATCACGAATTTACGCACGGCTACCGACTGAAGAATATCGTCAAGCAGCTTGCATACTCGCTATCGACCGCGTCCATCATCATCCTGGATCAGCACCGCCTCGCGCTCCATCAAACCCGCCTGGCGGAGTTTGCATCCCCTTACAACCCGGTCTTCGAGAACGCGCTGCAGTCGATGGCTCATGCGTTCGCCGAGCGCGGCATGAATACCGCGCAGGCCGAAGGTGCGGCCCTCGGAGAATTCGCGCGCATGGCAGCGCATCAGGCGAGCTTCATGAGCGTACTGGACTGCTTCTACGTGATTGCAATCATTTCCCTGGCCGGCGCCGTCATTGCACTCGTTCAGCGGCAGATAAAGTGACGCGGGCGTGACCGCAGTACGGAACGTTCCGCGCGCCGAGATTGACGCAACTTTCCACGGCGTCAAACTTACAGAATGCTCGGCGATCACGATGGGCAATAGCAGTCGATCTGGATTCCGGGCCGAGAACGCGGGATCCGAGCGCCTCGATGGCTCACGATGCCTGATCGGTGGCGAATGGTTACGTAATGCTGAAGCGGTGCAATCATGACGATTTCGATGAAAGAGGAAACCTGCCCTTCGTGCTCGAAGGGCAGGACTCACACCTGGACAAGTGCTGACGGCCTGAGGCTCGCCGGCGAATCGTGGGGCGACCCGCTCGGCGCACCCGTCATCCTGCTGCACAGCAGCGGGCAAACGCGTCATGCGTGGAGCGGAATCGGCCACGCGCTCGGCGCGGCCGGCTTTCATGCCGTTGCCTTCGACGCAAGAGGCCATGGTGAATCGGATTGGTCGCCGACCGGCAACTACAGTCAGATCGCGATGGTCCGCGATCTCGAACGCGTCGCGACGCTCTTCGACGGCCGACGACCGATGCTCGTCGGCGCCGGCCTGGGAGGTGGCACGAGCTTGCTCGCAGTCGGGGAAGGCTTTCTTGATGCAGCTGCACTGGTGCTCGTCAACATTGCGCCGTGTGTCGAGCCGCACGGTGTCGTCCGTCTGCAGTCGCTGATGCGTCGGCCGGACGGGTTCGAATCTCCTGACGAAGCCGTCGACGCGATCAGGCGGTATCGCCGGAATCCAAAAAATGGGTTCGTTTCAAGCAACGTGAGCCGCAGCCTGCGTCACGACGGAGACGGAAGATATCGCTGGAACTGGGATCCGCATTTTCTCGCGTGGCCCCGCGACCTGGATCGACGCCACGCACGCTATTCCGCGTGTGCGCGAAGGCTCAAGTTGCCGACGTTGCTGGTGCGCGGCGGCAATTCCGACATCGTCAGCGAAGCAGGCGTGCATGAATTCCTCAAACTGTGCCCCCATGCCGAGTACGTCAACGTTCCTGCCGCCGGGCACATGGTGGCTGGCGATCGCAATGACGTCTTCGGCGAGGTTGCAGCGCAGTTCCTCGGTCGCCACATCCGCCCCGTCTAGCTAGCGCTGTCGGGTTGTCATCGAATCGGCTCAGCAGGTCGAGCCGTCACATGCGGCCAAAATCGAGGCAGGCGAACGCGTCACTGCTCAGACCATCCGCATCACGTCCTTCGTTGCTGCCCGGGTGGAGCGAAATCCGTTGGCGGGATGCGCCAGATCGGCGTAACCGAATCCGATGCCGCAAACGAACTTCCGCTCGTCTCCGATCCCGAAATAATTTCGAATGAAGCCGGCATGGTTTGCGAGCGCTGCCTGGGGCGTCGTGGCAACGTCATAGGCGCGAGCCGCCAGCAGGAACGACGCGACGAATGCCCCGCTGTCGACGGCTGCGTACTGTCCGAGTTCGGCGGGCATCGTCAGGATCGCCACGTGAGGCGCACCAAACAGCCTGAAGTTCTCCGCAGCCTGTCTGGCACGGGCGACGCGGTCTTCGCGGTCGATACCGAGCGCCTCGTAAAGGGCATATCCGATTTCGCGCCGACGTTCGCCATAGACACCGGGGTACTCGGCCGGAAACGGTATATCGGAATCCATCTCGGTATGCCGCGCGGCATGGTCGACCAGTGCAGCACGGAATCGATCAGTCGTCTCGCGGGATGTCACCACCACGTGCCATGGCTGCACATTGCACCACGACGCAGAACGTTTAGCGATGTCGACGATGCTGCCGATCACACTCGCCGGAACGGCGTCCGGCAAATAGGCGCGACAAGTAAATCGTGACGATGACAAACGATGGATCGTTTCCACGTCTGCCATGGTCCGTTCATTCAACTGCGAGCGATTGGCGCGCTTCTGCATGGTGTGTTTCTCCTTCCATTGCTCCGCTATCGGCGGCGCGCCTCGACTCAATCCGGCACGTCGCCCGTGGTCGCGTCATTCAGGTGCCCGGATAGGCTTCGCGTGTGAGACGTTCGCGATGATCGGGGTGTGCGACTGCAATCATCTTTGGAATACGCTGGGCGAGAGACAGGCCACGCAGATCGGCAATCCCGTATTCGGTCACGATCACGCATCCGTCGCTTCTCGGTATCGTGACCGGCCCCGACAATCGCGTCACGATCCGGCTATGCCGCCCCGCCGTCGACGGCAGCGCAACGATCGGAACGCCGCCCTGACTGAGCTGGGCCGCACGCAGGAAGTCGCCGACACCGCCGACGGCGCCGACATACGTGTCGCCAACCATCTCGGCGTTGATCTGCCCGGTCAGGTCCACCTCCACTGCCGAATTGATCGCGACGAACCGGTCGATTCCGCGGAGCACTTCCGGGTTATGCGTGTATTCGGTACCGCGCAACTCGAGCGCGGGATTCCGATGCGCGAAGCGACGTACCCGTGCGGAACCGATGATGACCCCGCCGATCGTGACCCCCTTGTCGATCGACTTCTTCGCGTTCGTGACGACACCGGCCTCGCAGAGCATTGCGACACCATCGCCGATGCTTCCCGAATGCACGCCGAGGTCGCGCTTGCCCCGCAGTTCCGCCATCACTGCATCGGGAATCGAGCCGATGCCTGTCTGCAACGTCGCACCGTCCTCGACGATCGATGCGACATGCCGACCGATTGCCTGCTCGACCGGCCCGGGTTCCGTGACGGGCGCCTCGGGGAACACCGCGTCGGATGCCACCAACAAATCGATATCGTCAGCCCGAAGATACGGCCCACCGTGAGTCCACGGAACGTCCGGATGCACCTCGGCGACAATCGCGCGCGCGTGCTTCACCGCCTCGACTAGATATTCGCGCGCAAGACCGAGGCTATAGCGCCCCTGGTCGTCCGGTGGCGAGACCTGAAGCATCACGACATCTATCCGCAACCCGCCGGAACGGATCAACCCGGGCAGCTGCGAGTAATGGACAGGAAGAATGTCGAGCACGCCCGCGCGGGCCAGCTTTCGGTTCGATCCGCTCCCGCAGTACGCGAGAAAATCGAATGCGTCGGCATGCTCGGGGGCAAGTACGTCGGCGAGGCCGATACCGAGGAAGACGCGGATCCGCTTCAGATGCTCGCGCTGGGCAACGAGCGCGCGCATCAGCGTGACCGGCTCGGCGTGTGACTGGCCCCACATCACGGTGTCGCCGGAGCGAATGATGCTGGAGAGCGCCTCGCAGCGGTCAGCCATGGCGGTTTCGTTCAACGGTCCCGGGGTCACGGGTTCAGCATGGTTCATGAGTCGACGAACTCGAAAGTCACGGAGACGCGACTCCGACGCTGCTCACCGCGTTCGGAACGGTCCATGTGGAATGGGATGATCAGGGCAGCGGTGGAGGCACTCTGCCTCGATTCGAGCACCGCCACGGGCGGGGGTCAACGCGGTCCCGGCCCGCGTTCCGTACTTTGGTTTACATGTTCGGGTAATTCGGCCCGCCACCGCCTTCCGGCGTGACCCACACGATGTTCTGCGTCGGGTCCTTGATGTCGCAGGTCTTGCAGTGCACGCAGTTCTGCGCGTTGATCACCAGGCGATCGCTGCCGTCGTCGTTCTTCACGAACTCGTACACGGCCGCCGGGCAGAAGCGCCCCTCCGGCCCCGCGTACGTGCGCAGGTTCACGTTCACCGGCACGCTCGCATCCTTCAGCGTCAGGTGCGCCGGCTGGTTCTCTTCGTGGTTCGTGTTCGAGATGAACACCGACGAGAGGCGATCGAACGTCAGCTTGCCGTCCGGCTTCGGATACTCGATCGGCTGGCATTGCGACGCCGGCTTCAGCATCTCGTGGTCCGCATGCTTGTGATGCAGCGTCCACGGCACGTTGCCGCCCATCACCTTCTGCTCCAGCCCGACCATCAGCGTGCCGAGGTACAGGCCCTTCGCCATCCACTGCT
>NZ_JAUJQE010000022.1:0-64656 GCF_030482505.1 Burkholderia sp. AU45274
GCCTGCTCGGCCTGGCCCGCGTGCTGGCGAAGGAAGGCGCAAAGCACAACGTGCGCTCGCACGTCGTGTGTCCGGGCTTCGTGCGCACGCCGCTGGTCGACAAGCAGATTCCGGAGCAGGCGAAGGAACTCGGGATCAGCGAAGAGGAAGTGGTGAAGAAGGTGATGCTCGGCAATACGGTCGACGGCGTGTTCACGACCGTCCAGGACGTCGCGCAGACGGTGCTGTTCCTGTCGGCCTTCCCGAGCGCCGCGCTCACGGGCCAGTCGGTCGTCGTCAGCCACGGCTGGTTCATGCAGTGATGCGGGTGCGGGCGGGTCGCTGCCCGCCGGTGAATGGCATAAAAAACGCGCTCCACGGAGCGCGTTTTTCATTTTGGCAGGGCGGGGACGATGACGGCTGCCGCCTGCTCAAGCCGTGTTACTTCAGGACGGCTGCGACCGCATTGGCGACCACGTCGAGGTTGCGCGTGTTCAGTGCTGCGACGCAGATCCGGCCCGTGCCGACTGCGTAGATGCCGAACTCGTCGCGCAGGCGATCGACTTGCGCCGAGGTCAGGCCCGAATACGAGAACATCCCGCGCTGCTCGTTGATGAAGCTGAAGTCGCGATCGACACCGCTTGCCTTCAGGCGCTCGACGAGACCATTGCGCATTGCGCGGATGCGATCGCGCATTTCACCGAGTTCCTGCACCCACGAAGCGTGCAGTTCCGGCGAAGCGAGCACCGCTGCGACCACGGCGCCGCCATGGGTCGGCGGGTTCGAGTAGTTCGTGCGGATCACGCGCTTCAGTTGCGACAGCACGCGCGTCGCTTCTTCCTTGCTCGACGTGATGATCGACAGTGCGCCGACGCGCTCGCCGTACAGCGAGAACGACTTCGAGAACGACGACGACACGAATGCGTTCAGGTCAGCCGCGGCAAACAGGCGCACGGCAGCGGCATCGGCCTCGATGTTCTCGCCGAAACCCTGGTAGGCCATGTCGAGGAACGGCACGAGGTTGCGTGCCTTCACGACGTCGACGACCTGTTGCCATTGCGCTTCGGTCAGGTCCACGCCGGTCGGGTTGTGGCAGCACGCGTGCAGCACGACGACCGTACCTGCCGCGTAGCTGTTCAGTGCCGACAGCATGCCTTCGAAGTTCACGCCATTGGTGGCAGCGTCGTAATACGGGTACGCAACGACTTCGAAGCCGGCTGCTTCGAACAGCGCGCGGTGGTTTTCCCAGCTCGGATCGCTGATCGCGACCTTCACGTTCGGGTTCACGGTGCGCAGGAAATCGGCGCCGATTTTCAGCGCGCCCGTGCCGCCCAGTGCCTGGGCCGTGACCACGCGACCTGCCGCGATCAGCGGCGAGTCGTTGCCGAGCAGCAGCTTCTGCACGGCCGCATCGTAGGCGGCGATGCCGTCGATCGGCAGGTAGCCGCGCGGCAGGCCGGCTTCGACACGCACCTTCTCTGCTTCACGAACCGCGCGCAGCAGCGGAATCTTGCCTTCTTCGTTCGTGTACACACCGACGCCGAGGTTGACCTTGGTCGGACGCGTATCGGCGTTGAAGGCTTCGTTCAGGCCCAGGATCGGGTCGCGGGGAGCAAGCTGGACAGCGGAGAAGAGCGACATGATGATTCGGCAGTAGTGAAAAGAGGGTCAGGCTTTCAACGGGCGGGGCGGGCGCGGTGGATGAACCGCGCGCTGGCAGGCACGACGCCGGAAAGCGCAGCAGCCTGACATTGTAGCGAATTCACGCAGGCGGGGGCGGCGTTTCGGCGGCGAAATTCGGCCGGGGATCGCGATTTTGGGCGGCCGTCGCGCGTCAGGAGCCGGCAGCAGTTCGCGAGGCCGCGAAGCGCTAGAATGCTTTCTTTGCCCTCGCTCCGGCCGCATTCCATGTCCGAACATAAAGCCGAAACCGGCGACGCGCTCGACGAATCGAAATTCGTGACCTTCGAAGGGTCGCCGTTCCAGCTGTATCAACCGTATCCGCCCGCAGGCGACCAGCCGACCGCGATCCAGACGCTCGTCGAAGGGGTCGAGGACGGCCTCTCGTTCCAGACGCTGCTCGGCGTGACGGGCTCGGGCAAGACCTTCACGATGGCGAACACGATCGCGCGGCTCGGCCGCCCGGCGATCGTGTTCGCGCCGAACAAGACGCTCGCCGCGCAGCTCTACTCGGAATTTCGCGAGTTCTTCCCGCGCAACGCGGTCGAGTACTTCGTCTCGTACTACGACTATTACCAGCCTGAAGCGTACGTGCCGCAGCGCGACCTGTTCATCGAGAAGGACTCGTCGATCAACGAGCACATCGAGCAGATGCGGCTGTCGGCGACGAAGAGCCTGATGGAGCGCCGCGACGTCGTGATTGTCGCGACGGTGTCGGCGATCTACGGTATCGGCAATCCGTCCGAATATCACCAGATGATCCTGACGCTGCGCGCCGGCGACAAGCTCGGCCAGCGAGACGTGATCGCGCGGCTGATCGCGATGCAGTACACGCGCAACGAGCAGGATTTCCAGCGCGGCACGTTCCGCGTGCGCGGCGACACGATCGACATCTTCCCGGCCGAACACGCGGAGCTGGCCGTGCGCGTCGAACTGTTCGACGACGAGGTGGAGACGCTGCAGCTGTTCGACCCGCTGACGGGGCGCGTGCGGCAGAAGATCCCGCGCTTCACCGTGTATCCGTCGTCGCACTACGTGACGCCGCGCGACACCGTGATGCGCGCGGTCGAGACGATCAAGGACGAATTGCGCGAGCGCCTCGAGTACTTTCACAACGACGGCAAGCTCGTCGAGGCGCAGCGCCTCGAGCAGCGCACGCGCTTCGATCTCGAGATGCTGCAGGAGCTCGGCTTCTGCAAGGGCATCGAGAACTACTCGCGACATTTCTCGGGCGCGGCGCCCGGCGATCCGCCGCCGACCCTCGTCGACTACCTGCCGCCCGATGCGCTGATGCTGCTCGACGAGTCGCACGTGCTGATCGGCCAGCTGAACGGCATGTACAACGGCGACCGCGCACGCAAGGAAAACCTCGTCAACTACGGGTTCCGGCTGCCGTCGGCGCTGGACAACCGGCCGCTGAAGTTCCCCGAGTTCGAACGCAAGATGCGCCAGGTCGTGTTCGTGTCGGCCACGCCGGCCGACTACGAGAAGAGCGTGACCGGGCAGATCGCCGAACAGGTCGTGCGGCCGACGGGCCTGGTCGATCCGGAAATCGAAGTGCGGCCGGCGAGCTCGCAGGTCGACGACGTGCTGGCCGAGATCAACGCGCGCGTCAAGGCCGAGGAGCGCGTGCTGATCACCGTGCTGACGAAGCGCATGGCCGAGCAGCTCACCGAGTTTCTGGCCGATCACGGGGTCAAGGTGCGTTACCTGCACAGCGACATCGATACGGTCGAGCGCGTCGAGATCATCCGCGACCTGCGGCTCGGCACGTTCGACGTGCTGGTCGGGATCAACCTGCTGCGGGAAGGGCTCGACATTCCCGAGGTGTCGCTCGTCGCGATCCTCGACGCGGACAAGGAGGGCTTCCTGCGCGCGGAGCGCTCGCTGATCCAGACGATCGGCCGCGCGGCGCGGAACGTGAACGGCAAGGCGATCCTCTACGCGGACAACATGACCGAGTCGATGAAGCGCGCGATCGGCGAGACCGAGCGGCGCCGTGCGAAGCAGATCGCGCACAACGAAAAGATGGGCATCACGCCGCGCGGGGTCGTGAAGCGCATCAAGGACATCATCGACGGCGTCTACAACGCGGACGAGGCACGCGCGGAGCTGAAGGAGGCGCAGCAGCGCGCGAAATTCGAGGACATGTCGGAAAAGCAGCTCGCCAAGGAAATCAAGCGCCTCGAAAAGCAGATGGCCGACTACGCGAAGAATCTCGAGTTCGAGAAGGCCGCCGCGACCCGCGACCAACTTGCGCTGCTGCGCGAGCGTGTGTTCGGCGCGAACGTCGGCGATCACGTCAACGGCGGCCGGTAAATCTTTCCAAGCGTCACCGAAACCCTGCGTAACGAACCTGTAAGCCTTGTCGGATCAGGGGTTTACACGGCTCGTCGTTTGTTCCGAAACAGGTTCGGTGCTAAACTTAGTGATTATTGAGAATTGTTCGCATTAACGTTCTTTGTCGCGTTAGTGTTTTCAGTGGGCCGGCTGGCGGTCGGTTCGCATGGTTCCAGATCAAATAACAAGGAGTGTCCATGTTGGGTTCTTCGTTCATCCGCACGACGGTTGCGGTAGCGGCGGCGCTTGCCGCGATGTCGGCCTCGGCTGCCGAATATCCGATCGGCAAGCAGCAGATCCAGGGCGGCATGGAAATCGGCGCGGTGTACCTGCAGCCGATCACGATGGACCCGGAAGGGATGATGCGCAAGGCGTCGGATTCCGACATCCACCTCGAGGCCGACATCCATGCGGTCAAGAACAACCCGACGGGTTTCGCGGAAGGCGACTGGATGCCGTACCTGCAGGTCACGTACAAGCTGACGAAGCAGGGCGACACGAAGTGGAAGGCTGAAGGCGACCTGATGGGCATGGTCGCGAGCGACGGTCCGCACTACGGCGACAACGTGAAGCTGAACGGCCCGGGCAAGTACCACCTGACGATGGTCGTCAAGCCGCCGATGCAGACGGGCCACATGGCGTTCGGCCGTCACATCGACAAGGAAACGGGCGTGGGCGCATGGTTCAAGCCCATTACCCTCGAGTACGACTTCCCGTTCGCCGGTATCGGCAAGAAGGGCGGTTACTGATCGGTGGCATCACGAACGGCGCGCTTCGGCGCGCCGTCGGCGTAGAGAACCCAGAATGAAAATTCCCCAGAAAATCGTTGCCGCAGCCGCTGCGTTGTGGCTTGCCGGCGCAGCGTACGCTGCCGATCTGCCGACGTTCAAGCTCGAGATGACGGACGGCAAGCTGAATCCCGCCCGCATCGAAGTGCCGGCCGGCCAGCGTTTCAAGATCGAGATCAAGAACACCGGCAAGGGCGCCGCCGAATTCGAGAGCGTGCAACTGCGCAAGGAGAAGGTGCTCGCGCCGGGCGCCGATTCATTCGTGGTCGTCGCACCGTTGTCACCGGGTGAATACAAGTTTTTCGACGATTTCCACCAGCAGGCGCAGGGCGTGATCGTCGCGAAGTAATGCGTTTTATCTGCGCGCGGGCGCACCTGCCTGGTGTACCGCGCGTCAGGAGGTATCGATGGGTCAGATCTTGTTCATCGTCTGGCGGGAGAGCGTCGAAGCGCTGCTCGTCGTCGGCATTCTCTATGCATGGCTGAAAAACGGCGACGACGACGCGCGCCGCGGCCTGCCTTTTCTCTGGGCCGGCGTCGGTGTCGGCTTGCTGATGGCCGTCGGCCTCGGTGCCGCACTGGTCGGTTTCACCGAAGTGCTGTCCGGCGACGCGCAGGACTACTTCCAGACTGCCATGGTGCTGATCGCATGCGTGCTGATCGTGCAGATGGTGCTGTGGATGCGCCGGCATGGCCGCACGCTGAAGCGCGACATGGAGCAATCGCTGCAGCAGAGCACGCGCGATTCGAACTGGTGGGGTGTCGCGGTGCTGGTCGCGCTCGCGATCGCGCGCGAAGGCAGCGAGACGGTGATCTTCCTGTACGGTCTCGGTTTCGGCCAGTCGGGTCACGTCGACGGCAGCCAGATGCTCGCGGTCGTGATCGGCCTCGGCCTCGCGTTCCTCACGTTCTATCTGCTGCAACTCGGCGGCAAGTATTTCTCGTGGCGGCATTTCTTCCGCGTCACGGAAGTGATGCTGCTGTTCCTCGGCGCCGGCCTGTTCCAGACGGGCGTCGACAAGCTGATCGACAAGGAAATCCTGCCGCTCGGCATTTCGCAGGTGTGGGACACGTCCGCGATCCTCGATGATTCGGGCACGTTCGGCTCGCTCGTCGCCACGCTGACCGGCTATCGTGCCCACCCGGCGCTGACCAACCTGGTCGCGTATGCGGTGTACTGGGCGGTGGTCTGGCTGCTGATGAAGCGCGCGAGCCGTCGTCCGGCAGTCGCGGCAGGTCGCGCGGCATGAGCGTTGTCGCCGCAGCCAAGCAGGGCTGGCTCGCGCAGGCCGGCCAATGGATGCAGCGCCACGGTGCGCTGATCCGCGGCATCCAGTGGGCCGTCGTCGCCGTCTATGCGTTCCTGATCATCGTGCCGGCGGTGTTGCCGCTGCCGGACGACTCCGCACACCTGTGGAACAACCTCACGCTGATCGCGCAATTCACGTTCTGGGGCATCTGGTGGCCGTTCGTACTGCTGTCGATGGTGATGCTCGGCCGTGTCTGGTGCGGCGTGCTGTGTCCGGAAGGGGCGCTCACCGAATTCGCGAGCAAGTTCGGCCGTGGTGGCCCGATTCCGCGCTGGATGCGGTGGGGCGGCTGGCCGTTCGTCGCGTTCGGGCTCACGACGATCTACGGGCAGATGGTGAGCGTGTACCAGTACCCGCTCGCGGTGCTGTTCGTACTTGGCGGCTCGACCGTCGGCGCGATCGTGATCGGCGTGCTGTACGGCCGCGAAAAGCGCGTGTGGTGCAAGTATCTGTGCCCGGTCAACGGCGTGTTCGGGCTGCTCGCACGGCTCGCGCCGATGCGCTACAAGGTCGACGAGGATGCATGGCGCCGGTCGTACAAGAACGGCGAGCATGGGCATCGCGTGATTCCGATCAACTGCGCGCCGCTCGTGCCGTTGCGCAACATGAAGGGCGCGGCGGACTGCCACATGTGCGGCCGCTGCAGCGGGCACCGGGATGCGATCTCGCTGTCGTTGCGCTCGCCGTCCGACGAGGTCGTGAACCTCGGCGCGCAGCAGGCGAACCCGTGGGACACCGCGCTGATCCTGTACGGCCTGCTCGGCGTCGCGATCGGTGCGTTCCACTGGACCGTCAGCCCGTGGTTCGTGCAGATCAAGCAATGGCTTGCGGGCTGGCTGATCGACCATGACATCACGTGGCCGCTCGAGACCAATGCGCCGTGGTTCCTGCTCACGCACTATCCGGATCGTAACGACGTGTTCTCGTGGCTCGACGGCGGGCTGGTCATCAGCTACATCGTCGGCACGGGGCTCGTGTACGGCACGGCGCTGCTGGTGCTGCTGGCCGGCGCGACGCTGATGCTCGGCCGCTTCGATCGCGTGCGGCTGCATCATCTTGCACAGGCGTTGATTCCGATTGCAGGAGCGGGGGTGTTCCTTGGCCTGTCGGCCACGACACTGTCGCTGCTGCGTGCCGAGCATGTGCCGCTCGGCTGGGCGACCGATGTGCGCATCGCGATCCTGGTCGGCGCCAACGCATGGAGCGCGTGGCTCGCGTGGAAAGTGACGGGGCGTTATGCGGGCTGGCCGCGCCGGCTTGCGGCGTTCGCGTGGTTCGCCGTCGCGCTTGCCGTCATCGACAGCGCCTGGTGGTTGATGTTCTGGGGTTTCTGAAGCGGATCGCGTGCCGCTTCGGCGGTCACGCAGCGACGCGGTAACGAACCTGGGCGGCATGCTTCACGCATCGGGCGCCCAAACAAAAAAGCGACACGTCGAAGGACGTGTCGCTTTTTTTCTTCCTTGTGCGAGAACCAAAAAAAAGTGGCTTGGCTTGCTGCAACGGCTGCTTGAGTGTGTTTGCACGAAGGGGTCTAGATCTCGCGTGCAAGCCGTTACGCTGGCTACTGCCCAACACCTCTCAGGGAGGTGGTCCCCACAATACTCTGTCTTACTTCGTCAGGATCAGTTTGCCGAGCCGTGTGGCGCGCAACTGATAGGTCTCTCCGTTATGCGCGATGCTGACGTGGCTTTGGCCTTGCAGCAGCGCATCGCTGCTGACGACCCGCGTGCCTGCTTCGCGGTTGCCGGCGGGTTTCGCCGGCGTGGTGACCGCTGCCGTCTTCTGACGGCTGCTGCCTGCGGTGCCGGTCGTGCGGCGCAAGGTCAGCGTGGTCGGGGTCGGGCGCATGGTGTCGGTCATTCGGTTGATCGGTGACTGTCGATACGATGGAATGAATTCTAAATGATAACTATTCCCATTTACAAAAACTCTTTATCGATCGAAACGAAGAACCTGATAGCTTGAGTCAAAGGGGCGGCCCGCAGGCCGCCATCGGGTTCAGTGCAGCGGATCGGGATCCTTGCGGCCCTGCGCGTATTCGCGGATCAGGCGGACCGTGTCGATATCCGACGTGCGGTACGCTTCCTTGACGATCCCGTGCGTCTGACGCGCGTCTTCGCTGTCGTCCGTGACGACCAGCGTCGTGCGGTATTCGAAACGCAGGAACAGCTCGTGGTCGTCGCGCTCCTCGATCGTCATCGTCAGCGAGCCGCCGATCTCGCCATCGGCGGCGAGGATGTCGTAGCGAACCTGCTGGTTCGGCGTGAACGTGACGTGGTCGCGCACGGTCGCGTGACCGTAGTGCAGCTCGCGTTCGAGCGTCGTGTCCGTCCGTTCGTGGACGACACAGCTGTCGAGACCGAGCACGAACAGTTGCGGCTGTTCGGCGCGCAACACGAGACCTTCCCAGAGCTGGTCGCGGGTGAGGGTCGGCACGGCCGGATCGTCGGAATTGATCTGGATCAGATGTTCGAAGTTCAAGGGGACGAGTTCCTTCTGGTGGCGGGCGGCCACGTGGTTCAAGAAGTCATTGTGACGCAAAACGGGCGGTTTCGCGGCACCTGCGCGCCCGTCCGTGCGTCATGCTTCGATGCGCCCCATGCGACCGGTCTGGTAGTCGACGACCGCCTGCCGGATCTCTTCCTCGGTGTTCATCACGAACGGCCCGTAGCGGACGATCGGCTCGTTGAGCGGCACGCCGCCGATCAGGAGCAGGTCGAGCGGCGTGTCGCCGGCGGCGAACGTGACGGTGTCGCCGTCATCGCAGTACACGACCATGTGTCGTGCGTCGACCGCCTGCCTGGCGGGCCCGTAGAGGCCCGTTCCGTCGATCGGATAGGCGAACACACGATAGCCTGCCGGGACGGTCTGCGTGACCGTTGCGCCCGGTTGCAGCGTGAAATGCTGGTAGAGGATCGGTGTGCGTGTCTCGATCGCGGCGCGGACGCCGAACGCTTCGCCGGCGATCACGCGCACCCGTGCGCGGCCGTCAGGTGAGGTCGCGGTCGGGATGCGGTCGGCGGGGATCTCCTGGTAGCGCGGTGCGATCAGCTTGTCGCGGCGCGGCAGGTTGACCCACAGCTGGAAACCGTGCGAGCGACCGCCCGTTTGCGCGAATTCCGGGTCCGGCATCTCGCTGTGCACGACGCCGGCGCCCGCCGTCATCCATTGCACGTCGCCCGGGCCGAGAGTGCCGGCATGGCCGGACGAGTCGCGATGGCGGAAGCGCCCGTCGAGCGCGTAGGTCACGGTCTCGAAGCCGCGATGCGGATGGTCGGGGGCGCCCTTGGCTTCGCCGGGCGCGTAGTCGACGGGGCCCATTTCGTCGAGCAGCAGGAACGGATCGAAATCCATCAGCAGCCGGGTCGGGAACGGGCGGTGAACCACGAAGCCGCCGCCTTCGGTCGTGCGAAGCGCGGGGTAGGTGCGGTCAAGCGAGCGAGCGGTCGTCATGCGGAAGCCCTCGAAATCAACGGAATAGCGTTATTTTTGAAACATAGCGCTATTATATTGGGCGTTTTACCGTTCAATTCGCGAAGGTTCGCAATGGATTGTTCTGAAATTGGAACGATGACATGAATATCGATGCACATAACCTGAACGACCTCATGTACTTTTCGCAGGTCGTCGAACATGGCGGTTTCTCGGCCGCGGAGCGCGTGCTGGGCATCTCGAAATCGCGCCTGTCGCGGCGCCTGACCGAACTCGAGGCGGCGCTCGGCGTGCGCCTGCTGCAGCGCTCCACACGCAAGCTCGCGCTGACCGAGGCGGGGGAACTGTTCTACCAGCATTGCCAGGCGATGCTGGCCGAAGCGCAGGCGGCGATGAACGCGGTGCAGCAGTTGCGCTCATCGCCGCGCGGCTCGGTGCGCGTCAGCGTGCCCGTGACGCTGTCGCAGACGATGCTGTCGCGCATCCTGCCCGAATTCCTGCGTCGCTATCCCGAGGTGAAGGTGCACGTCCGCGTGACGAATCGGGTGATCGACCTGTTCGAGGATTCGATCGACGTCGCGCTGCGCGTGCGCTCGGAGCCGCCTCAGAACGCGAACATCGTCGTGCGGCCGCTGTGGCGCACCGAGCAGATGCTGGTCGGCGCGCCGAGCCTGCTGAGCCAGAATGCGCCGCCGCTGGTACCGGACGACCTGAGCGGCTTCGAGACACTCGATACGCCGAGCGTCGACGGGCGGCACGTGTTCAACCTGATCGCGCCGGACGGAACGCGTCACGTGCACGAGCACGACCCGCGGCTTGTGACGGCCGACCTGATGACGATCCGTGAAGCCGTGCTCGATGGCCTCGGCATCGCGGCGTTGCCGGAGATGATGTACGGCAACGCGCTGCGCGCGGGGCAACTGTCGCCGGTGATGCCGGGCTGGACGTTGCCCGTGCCGCAACTGTACGCGGTGTTCGTGTCGCGGCAGGGGATGCCGCCCGCGGTGCGTGCGTTCGTCGACTATCTGGTCGAGAAGCTCGATCATGGCGCCTACAAGGATCCGGGGTGCCCGGAACGCGCAAAGAAGGAAGCGGCGGCCGATGTTTCGGCGACCTGAACACGACGTGCACGGCGACGCAAATTTGTTTTGTCATTGAAGCGTCGCCTGCAATCGCAAGTTTCAATCGCCGGAACCTTGAATGCGCGTGCATGCGGGCCTATATTGAAATCCCATTTCGTGAAGGAAGTTCTGAGCGAAATCAGGTGGCCGCATATATTGTGAGCCAGATAGGGCAGAACGCGCAGTCCGTGCAGACCACGGCAGAGTCGCATTTGCGTTGCTCGAGGCGCAACCGATACCGCCAAAGAGCCCGCCGCCCGAAGGCGCCCGCGTGCGCATGAAAAAAGGCCTTCATCTGGCGATGAAGGCCTTTTACTTTGTGCGCGGCCGGCTAGGTGCGGCCGGCTAGGCGCCGGCGATGCGTTACCGCAAGACGTGCGCGCGTTACTTCGCTTTCGCGCCCGGCTCCGTCACGAAGCCGAGCTTCGTCAGGCCGCCTGCCTGCGCATCCGACATCACTTCCGCGACGTGTTCGTACGCGACCTTGCGATCCGCGCGAAGGTGCAACTCCGGCTGCGGCGTGCGCTTTGCCGCTTCCGCGATGCGTTCCTGCAATTGTGCGCGCGTGACCGTGTGGTCGTCCCACAGGATCGTGCCGTCACCCTGGATCGCGACGTCGACCGTCTGCGGCTTTTCGTCGACGGGCTGGCTGCTGGCGTGCGGCAGGTCGATCTTCACCGCATGCTGCATCGCCGGGATCGTCACGAGGAAAATGATCAGGAGTACGAGCATGACGTCGACGAGCGGCGTCATGTTGATCTCGCTCATCACTGCATCGTCGTCATCGTCGCTGAAACCGGTGTTCATTGCCATGGTTCACCCCGCCTCAGCTGGCGCGCGTCGCGAGACGCAGGCCGTCGCGCGTCGACGACGAGGCCAGGCTCGCGCCCGTCACGAAGTACGCATGCAGACCGTGCGCGAAGCGACGCAGCTTGCTGACGACACCCTTGTTCGCGCGGGTGAGTGCGTTGTAGCCGAGCACGGCCGGGATCGCGACGAACAGGCCGAAGGCGGTCATGATCAGCGATTCGCCGACCGGGCCCGCGACCTGGTCGATCGACGTCTGGCCGGATGCGCCGATCGCGAGCAGGGCGTGATAAATCCCCCAGACCGTGCCGAACAGGCCGACGAACGGCGCCGTGCTGCCGATCGACGCGAGGATCGCGAGACCGCTCTGCATGCGCGAGATGCCTTCGTCCATCGTGTCCTTCAGGCAGCGCGTGACCCAGTCCGACACGTCCATGCGATCGTGCAGGTGCGGTTGCGTCTGGTGGTGGTGATCGGCGGCTTCCTTGCCCGACAGCGCGAGCGCGAGGAACGGGTTGTCGTTCGGCGTCGATGCGGCGAGGCCGAGCTTCTTGACGCCGTCGTCGAAATTGTCCGAATGCCAGAATGCCTGTTCGGCGTTCTTCGTCAGGCGGTTCAGTCGGATCACGTTCCAGCCCTTGATGACGATCACGATCCACGACAGGACCGACATCACGAGCAGCGTGATCGCGATGGCGCGCGTGACGAAATCACCTTGCGCCCAGACGTGCGCGATACCGTAGCTTTGCATTTTCTTGTTTCCTTTGAATCTACCGAATATGACGGGTTAGTCGTCAAGCGTGAAGTTGAAGGGCAGCGTATGGGCGGCGCGGATCGCCTGGCCGTTCTCGATATACGGCGGGCAGGTGCTGGCGCGCGTCGCGTCGAGCGCGGCTTCGTCGAGACGCGGGTAGCCGCTGCTCTTCTGCAGCTGGACGCTTTCGATCTTGCCCGTCACGCCGATGATGAAGTGAACATAGGCCGTGCCCGTTTCGCCGCGACGGCGCGACATCGACGGATAGGTCGGCTTGACGAAATTGCAGCTGAGCGCCGACACGTTCTTCGGCGCGCTGACCTGCATCGTCTCGCGCGCCGGGCCGGGTGCTGCAGCCGGTGCAGCAGGCGCCGGCGCGGCCGGAGCCGGTGTCGGGTCGGCCACTGCCGGCGCGGGCGTCGGCGATGGTGCCTGCGAGACGGGTTGAGGCGTCGGGACCGCCTTCTGCACCGGCTTCGGCTCGACCTTCGGCTTCACGCGCGGCGTGGGCTTGGGCGGCGTAGGCTGCTGCGCGGCCGACTGGACCGCGACCGGCTGGGCAGGAGGGGCAGGCGGAATGAGCTGCGCGGTGATCGACTGAACCTCGATCTCCTTCGGCGGCGGCGGCGCGTTGCGATGGAGCCAGGCGGCCGTCAGCATGATCGCATGTGCGGCAAGCACACCGACCGCGACGACGATCACTCGGGGATTCATACGTGGTGCAGCCGGCACGGCGCCGGCAGGAGCGAGATGCGAAGCCTGCATGTTAGCTTGAAAGAACGATGTCGCACCCGGGGCGCGGCGGGTGAATCGGCATCACTTGCGGAAGATCAGCAGCGAGATGCAAACGGTGGTCACAAATCCGATCAGCAATTCCATGACAGGCTCCTGGGCAGGTAAGCCGCTGGCTCGCGCAGACGGTGGCTTGCTGACGGTCAAAACAAAAAATGCGGCCTGGGCCGCATGCGCACACTCGGCGCCGGTCAGGCGGCCTTGCGTTCGTAGAACGTGACCGGGATCGGGTGAGCGTGATGCTCGACACCGCACCGGCTCGCGCAGACGCCCTGTTCGGCCATGAGGTCGCGTACGGACTCCTCGCACTTGCCGCAGCACGTGGCCACGCCAAGCTCGAACTGGAGTTCATCGAAAGAGTTCACGCCCTCTGCGAGGGACGCGCGAATCTTGCGATCGGAAACAGACTTGCACACGCAGACGATCATGATGAGTTGCGATAGCTAACGGTAATGCGAATTATTATCATTAAATTCGTGGACGTTGACAAGCCTGGGGCAGGCTTTTTTTAAGGGCATCGGACCCTTGAAACGTCGGGAGGGTGGAGCGGCACGCGGAAGTGGGCGTGCCGGCCGGTATCAGGCGGTCGCGCAGGCGCGCGCGTTCGGCGAGGAAATGGTGACGGATTCGACCGGTGCGGCGAGGCCGAGCAGCGTCGAGGCGAGCACCTGCAACTGGCGGCCGTCGCTGGTCGAGCAGAAGCGGGGCGGTGCTGCGCGCGTGCCGGCCGGTGCGCGCAGGTTGCGCTCGTCGAGTACCCGCACGAGCTGGCGCGCGATCGCGTCGCTGGTGTCGACGAGCGTCAGGCGGTCGCCCACAAGGTCACGAATCGTTTCCGTGAAGAACGGGTAATGCGTGCAGCCGAGTACCAGCGTATCGGCGCCGTCGTCGAGCATCGGTTGCAGGTAGCTGTCGAGCAACGCGCGCAACGCGGGCGAATTCGTATCGCCGCGCTCGATGGCTTCGACAAGCCCGTGGCCGGGCTGACAGATGAAGCGGCGGCCGGCGCCGTAGCGGTCGAGCAGCGCCTGGAAGCGCGGGCTGTTCAGCGTCGACTGCGTGGCGAGTACACCCGCGACGCCGCTCGCGGACACGGCGGCGGCCGGCTTGATGCCCGGCTCGACGCCGACGAGCGGCATCGACAAGTGTTCGCGGACCGTGGCGATCGCACGTGCGGTCGCCGTGTTGCACGCGATGACGAGCGCTTTCGCCCCTTCGCGGGCCAGCCACTCGCCGATTGCCAGCGTGCGTTCCGTAATGAACGCCTCGTCGCGCGGACCATACGGCGCATGGTGCGAATCGGCGACGTAGATGAACGATTCGTCGGGCAGCTGCGCGCGCACGGCGCGCAGCACCGACAGGCCGCCCAGCCCTGAATCGAAGATGCCGATGGGGGCGACGGTCGTGGCCGTCGCAGGAATAACGGAGGGTGTCGACATGAACGGGCCGGGGGCGGTAACGGGAAGCGTGGAGCGAGTTTACTCCGGCGACCCCATCATCGTTTGCTGGTAGTTCTGCAGGCCGACCTTGCCGATCAGGTCGATCTGCGTTTCCAGCCAGTCGATGTGCTCTTCGGTGTCGTCGAGGATCTTTTCGAAGATCTCGCGCGACACGTAGTCACGGACCGATTCGCAGTAGGCGATCGCTTCCTTGCAGGTGGACTGCGAGATCTGTTCGAGCTTCAGGTCGCACTTCAGGATCTCTTCGGTTTCCTCGCCGACGAGCAGCTTGTGCAGATCCTGCAGGTTCGGCAGGCCGTCGAGCATGAAGACGCGTTCGATCAGCCAGTCGGCGTGCTTCATTTCGCCGATCGACTCGTCGTACTCGTGCTTGCCGAGCTTCTCGAGGCCCCAGTGCTTGTACATGCGCGCATGCAGGAAGTACTGGTTGATCGCCGTGAGTTCATTCTTCAACTGGGCGTTCAGATATTCGATGACTTTCTTGTCGCCTTGCATGGCTTGTTCCTTGTTCAGTGGGGCTTCAGAAACCGAACGATAATCGCTCGAACGAGAAAAGCCAAGCCTCGAAGCCTTGCCGGGCCTGCCTTTTGCGTGTAATGAGAATCAGCCTCGAACAACCGGCCACACACAATAATGAGAATGAGAAGTAAAAAGGCCGGACTCGCGTCCGGCCTTTCGTTCGATCGCGCTTAAGCGGCTGCGACCGGGATCTTGCCGATCTTCGCTTGCCACTCCTTCGGACCGGTCTGGTGCACCGACGTGCCCGACGAATCGACGGCGACCGTCACCGGCATGTCCTGTACGTCGAACTCGTAGATCGCTTCCATGCCGAGGTCTTCGAACGCGAGCACCTTCGCACCGCGGATCGCCTTCGACACGAGGTAAGCTGCACCGCCGACGGCCATCAGGTAGGCCGCCTTGTGCTTCTTGATCGCGTCGATCGCGACCGGGCCGCGCTCGGCCTTGCCGACCATCGAGATCAGCCCGGTTTGGGCGAGCATCGTCTCGGTGAACTTGTCCATGCGCGTGGCCGTCGTCGGGCCTGCCGGGCCGACCACTTCGTCGCGGACCGGATCGACCGGGCCGACGTAGTAGATCACGCGGTTCGTGAAGTCGACCGGCAGCTTCTCGCCCTTCGCGAGCATGTCGGCGATGCGCTTGTGCGCAGCGTCGCGGCCGGTGAGCATCTTGCCCGACAGCAGCAGCGTCTGGCCCGGCGTCCAGCTCGCGACTTCTTCCGGCGTCAGCGTGTTGAGGTCGACGCGCTTGCTGGTTTCCGTGTTCGGTTCCCAGTTGACCTTCGGCCATGCGTCGAGCGACGGCGCTTCAAGCTTGGCCGGGCCCGAGCCGTCGAGCACGAAGTGCGCATGGCGCGTCGCCGCGCAGTTCGGGATCAGCGCGACCGGCTTCGATGCCGCGTGCGTCGGTGCCGCCATGATCTTCACGTCGAGCACGGTTGCCAGGCCGCCGAGGCCCTGGGCGCCGATGCCGAGCGCGTTGACCTTCTCGTGCAGCTCGACGCGCAGTTCCTCGACCCAGTCCTTCGGGCCGCGCGCGATGATTTCCTGGATGTCGATCGGCTCCATCAGCGATTCCTTCGCCATCAGCATCGCCTTTTCGGCGGTGCCGCCGATGCCGATCCCCAGCATGCCGGGCGGGCACCAGCCCGCGCCCATCGTCGGGACCGTCTTCAGCACCCAGTCGACGATCGAGTCGGACGGGTTCAGCATCACGAACTTCGACTTGTTCTCCGAGCCGCCGCCCTTCGCCGCGACCTGCACGTCGACCTTGTCGCCCGGCACGATCTCGTAGTGGATCACGGCCGGCGTGTTGTCCTTCGTGTTCTTGCGGGCGCCTTCCGGCGGATTGACGATCGACGCGCGCAGCACGTTGTCCGGGTGCGTGTAACCGCGGCGCACGCCTTCGTTGATCATGTCGGTGAGGCCCATCGTCGCGCCGTCCCAGCGCACGTCCATGCCGACCTTCACGAAGATCGTGACGATGCCGGTGTCCTGGCAGATCGGGCGCTTGCCTTCCGCGCACATGCGGCTGTTCGTGAGGATCTGCGCGATCGCATCCTTCGCGGCCGGGCTCTCTTCCAGCTCGTACGCGCGGCCGAGGGCCTGGATGTAGTCGAGCGGATGGTAGTAGCTGATGTACTGCAGCGAATCCGCGATGCTCTGGATCAGGTCTTCCTGTTTGATGACGGTCATGGCTGAGACTCTGTGGGGACTGTGGGGAATGCGTTTATGCGTTGACGGCTGCGTCGGCCGGCTTGCGGGGCTCGTTCGCCGCGGGCGCGTGCGCGCCGTGGGCGTGCGGCTCGTGGAAATGGGCCGGGTGCGTGTGCGTCGTCAGGCGGTCGACCCACGCCATCACGAGCGCCGACACCAGGAACGACACGTGGATGATCACCTGCCACATGATCGCGTGCATCGTGTGCTGGTCGGGGTTGATGAACGTCTTCAGCAGGTGGATCGACGAAATGCTGATCAGCGCCATCGACAGCTTGACCTTCAGCACGCCCGCGTTCACGTGGTCGAGCCACTCGGGCTCGTCGGGGTGGCCCTCGATGCCGAGGCGCGACACGAACGTCTCGTAACCGCCGACGATCACCATGATCAGCAGGTTCGAGATCATCACCACGTCGATCAGGCCGAGCACCGCGAGCATCACGCTGATTTCGTCGAGGCTCGTCGCATGCGACAGCAGGTGCCAGACTTCCTTCAGGAACAGGAACACATAGACGGCTTGCGCAACGATCAGGCCGAGGTAAAGCGGAACCTGGAGCCAGCGGCTCATGAAAATCAGCGCGGGAAGCGGGCGAAGCGGGCGACGCGCGGGGCGGCCGGGCGAATGCGGGGCAGACATGGTGGACAGTCGGGCGCGGTGCGCAGGTATCGGGGGTAATCTTGAAAAGGCGCGCTATTGTAACGCGTTGGCCGGCGCGACTGCAGTGACGCGCCGGCGCTGCCGGGGACGGATCAGGAGGCGGCGGCCGGCACGCGTTTCACGCGCAGGCTGGCCAGCACGATGCCGGTGACGACGCACGCGAGCGCGATGCCGTGGGCGAGCGTCGGGCGCTCGCCGAGGAACGCGATGCCATACGCGGCGGCCGCGACCGGCAGCACCGCGCTGAACACGCCGGCAAGGCTGCCCGGCACGTGCCGGATGCCTTTCATCCACAGCCAGAACGAGAAGATGCTGGCCGACAGGCCATACCAGACGACGAGCGCCCAGGTGCCGGCCGGCACGCTCGCGTAATCGAAATGCCACATCGCCGTCGCGCCGAGCGGCAGCATCAGGCACAGGCCGAACAGGTGCGTGTACGCGCAGATGTCGATTGGCGCGAGCGTTTGCGTGAGGCGGCGCGACAGGATCACGTAGATCGATTCGCAGCACACCGCGCCGAGGATCAGCAGGTTGCCGGTCAGCGACGACGTGCCGTGCCCGGCCGCGCTGCCGTTCGCGAGGTTGATCGTCACGACGCCGGCGATCGCGAGTGCGATCGACACGAGCGCACGGCCGTTCGGTTTTTCACGCAGGATCAGCCACGCGAACAGCGCGACGATCGCCGGGATCGTGCTGGTGATCACGCCGGCCGCGACCGCGCTCGTGCGCTGCACGCCGTTCAGCATCAGCAGCGTGAACATGAAGGTGCCGAAGAACGCCTGCAGGAACAGGTTCAGCCATTCGCCGCGCTTGACCGTGCGCATTTTCACCGGGCTGAACAGCGGCCACAGCACGGCGATCGCGATCACGAAGCGCAGCGTGGCGAGGATGGCGACGGGGACGAAGACGACGATCGATTTACCGATACCGACGTTGCTGCCGACGAACAGCATCGACAGCACGAGAAAGAAAGCGTAGCGATTCAAGCTGGAATCCGGAAGGCGAGTTCAGTTAGGATTGTAGGGTCGCGCTCGTTACAGCGTAAAGCTGCACGCGGGCGCCGCCCGAAGGGCGAAACGGCCGTGCCGCGTAAGTGACGGGTAAGTTCGAGCGCTTATCGTGGAAACTGTCGGGTCGCCCGGTCGCCTTCGTGCGACGTGGTGCGGCGCAGCATCGCGCAGCGGCCTTCGGGCCGTGCGCGGGTGGTGGGTAGGAGACAGCGGCGCGCTTGCGCCGGCCAAGACGCGCGGCGCGCACGATCGCGCCGCCATGCAGAGGATTCATGTTCACCAAGGGGTAGTCGATGTCTGCGATTGAATCGGTTCTTCACGAAACCCGTCAGTTTGCGCCGCCCGCGGCGCTCGAACAGGCGGCGACCATTTCCGGCATGCCGGCCTATCGTGCGCTCGCCGCTGAAGCCGAGAACGATTACGAAGGATTCTGGGCGCGTCGCGCGCGCGAGGGTCTTGCGTGGCACAAGCCGTTCACGAAAGTGCTCGACGAGTCCAACGCGCCGTTCTACAAGTGGTTCGACGACGGCGAGCTGAACGCGTCGTACAACTGCCTCGACCGTCACGTCGAAGCCGGTAACGGCGAGCGCGTCGCGGTGATCTTCGAAGCCGACGACGGCACCGTCACGCGCGTCACCTATGCGGATCTCCTCGCACGCGTATCGCGGTTCGCAAATGCGCTGAAGAAGCGCGGGATCGGCAAGGGCGACCGCGTCGTCATCTATATCCCGATGTCGATCGAAGGCATCGTCGCGATGCAGGCCTGCGCGCGCATCGGCGCGACGCACTCGGTCGTGTTCGGCGGCTTCTCCGCGAAGTCGCTGAACGAGCGGCTCGTCGACGTCGGCGCGACCGCGCTCGTCACGGCCGACGAGCAGGCGCGCGGCGGCAAGACGCTGCCGCTGAAGAGCATCGCGGACGAAGCGATCGCGCTGGGCGGCTGCGAGGCCGTGAAGAGCGTGATCGTCTATCGCCGCACCGGCGGCAAGATCGACTGGCACGCCGAGCGCGACCTGTGGATGCACGAACTGACGGCCGGCGAATCCGACCAGTGCGAGCCGGAATGGGTCGGCGCTGAGCACCCGCTGTTCATCCTGTATACGTCGGGCTCGACCGGCAAGCCGAAGGGTGTGCAGCACAGCACGGGCGGCTACCTGCTGTGGGCCGCGCAGACGATGAAGTGGACCTTCGACTGGAAGCCCACCGACGTGTTTTGGTGCACGGCCGATATCGGCTGGGTCACCGGCCACACGTACATCACGTACGGCCCGCTCGCATGCGGCGGCACGCAGGTCGTGTTCGAAGGCGTGCCGACCTACCCGGACGCCGGGCGCTTCTGGAAGATGATCGGCGACCACAAGGTCACCGTGTTCTACACCGCGCCGACCGCGATTCGCTCGCTGATCAAGGCGGCCGAGGCCGACGACAAGGTGCATCCGAAGAGCTACGACCTGTCGAGCCTGCGCATCATCGGCACCGTCGGCGAGCCGATCAATCCGGAAGCATGGATGTGGTATCACAAGCACGTCGGCCAGGAGCGCTGCCCGATCGTCGACACGTGGTGGCAGACCGAGACGGGCGGCCACATGATCACGCCGCTGCCGGGCGCGACGCCGACCGTGCCCGGTTCGTGCACGCTGCCGCTGCCGGGCATCATGGCCGCGGTGGTCGACGAAACCGGCCAGGACGTGCCGAACGGGCAGGGCGGCATTCTCGTCGTCAAGCGCCCGTGGCCCGCGATGATCCGCACGATCTGGGGCGACCCGGAGCGTTTCAAGAAGAGCTACTACCCCGAGGAACTCGGCGGGCGCCTGTATCTGGCCGGCGACGGCACCGTGCGCGACAAGGACACCGGCTACTTCACGATCATGGGCCGGATCGACGACGTGCTGAACGTGTCGGGCCACCGGCTCGGCACGATGGAAATCGAATCGGCGCTGGTCTCGCACGAGCTCGTGGCCGAGGCGGCCGTGGTCGGCCGTCCGGACGATACGACGGGCGAGGCGGTCGTCGCGTTCGTGGTGCTGAAGCGTTCGCGTCCGGAAGGCGAGGAAGCGGCGGCGCTGGCGAAGACGCTGCGTGACTGGGTCGGCAAGCAGATCGGGCCGATCGCAAAGCCCAAGGACATCCGCTTCGGCGACAACCTGCCGAAGACGCGCTCGGGCAAGATCATGCGGCGCCTGCTGCGTTCGCTCGCGAAGGGCGAGGCGATCACGCAGGATACGTCCACGCTCGAGAACCCGGCCATCCTCGAGCAACTCGCCGAAGTGCGCTGATCGTACCGGTTGCGCATCACGCGCACGAGCCCCTGCGCGGCAATCCCGATTGCCCGCGCAGGGGCTTTTTGTTACATAACGGCATGACCGTTCCGACCCGTCCCGCGCCTGCCGCGCCTCCTCCCGTTCCCGAGCCGCTCGCGCGTGCCCACGCACGCTACTGGCGCTTCAACGTCGCGCTGATCGCGGTGCTGATGGTGATCGGCTTTTCGGTATCGTTCATCGTGCCGTTCTTCGGGCCCGCGCTCGCCGGGATCCGTTTCGCCGGGTTCAGCCTGCCGTTCTACGTCGGCGCACAGGGCGCGATTCTCGTGTACCTCGTGCTGATCGTCGTCTACATCGGGCTGATGCAACGCGCGGACCGCACGCTGCGCCGTGCGTACGACGATCATGCGGCACGCGCCGGCCACGTGAACGGTGGGCGCTGATCCATGCTGACGCGCCGACTGATCCGCGCCTACGCGCTCTACACGCTGGGGTTTCTCGGGTTCGTGCTGCTGATGTGGCGGATCGAGCGGGCCACCGGCTCCGGCGTCTGGATCGGCTACGTGTTCCTGTTCGTGCCGATCGCCGTGTATGCGGTGATCGGGCTGCTGTCGCGCACGTCCGATCTCGTCGAATACTACGTGGCCGGGCGGCGCGTGCCGTCTGCCTTCAACGGGATGGCGACCGCGGCCGACTGGCTGTCGGCCGCATCGTTCATCGGCCTGGCCGGATCGCTCTACGCGACCGGCTACGATGCGCTCGCCTACGTGATGGGCTGGACGGGCGGGTTCTGCCTCGTCGCGTTCCTGCTCGCGCCTTATGTGCGCAAGCTCGCGCGCTACACGATTCCCGATTTTCTCGGGACGCGCTTTTCGAGTACGGCCGTGCGCGCGCTGGCGGCCGGTGCGGCGATCCTGTGTTCGTTCGTGTACCTGGTCGCGCAGATCCAGGGGATCGGCCTGATCGCGACGCGCTTCATCGGCGTCGATTTCGCGATCGGGATTTTCTGCGGGCTCGCGGGCATTCTCGTGTGCTCGTTTCTCGGCGGGATGCGCGCGGTCACGTGGACGCAGGTCGCGCAGTACATCATCCTGATCAGCGCGATCCTGATTCCGGTGTCGCTGATCGCGATGAAGAACGGGCTCGGCCCCGTGCCGCAGTTCAATTACGGCAAGCTGATGGAGCGGGTCGCGGCGCGCGAGGCGCAGGTGCGCGATGCGTTCGACGAGCAGCAGGTGCGCGACACGTACCGCCGGCAGGCCGCGGATATCCAGACGCGGCTCGACCGGCTGCCGGCATCCCATGCGGACGCCCGCCGGCATCTCGCCGACCAGCTGGCCGACCTGCGCCGCCACAACGGGCCGCTGCGCGAGATCAGCCAGCGCGAGCGCGAACTGGCCGATTTCCCGCGCGATCCGGCGGCGGCGCGCGTCGCGTGGACGCAGGCGCGCGACGATCTGCTGGCCCGTGCCGAGCCTCCCGTGCCGATGCACGAGCCGTTTCCCGCCGCGAGCGAAGACGAACGCAAGCCGCGCGAGCGGAATTTCCTTGCGCTGCTGCTGTGCCTGTCGCTCGGCACCGCGAGCCTGCCGCACATCCTGACGCGCTACAACACGACCACGTCGGTCGCGTCCGCACGGCGCTCGGTCGGGTGGACCTTGTTCTTCATCGCGCTGTTCTACCTGAGCGTGCCGGTGCTCGCGGTGCTGATCAAGTACGAGATCCTCGCGAACCTCGTCGGGCGGCCGTTCGCCGAATTGCCGGCGTGGGTCACGCAATGGCATCACTTCGAGCCCGACCTGATCAGCGTCGTCGAGGTGATTCGGGACGGCATCGTGCACTGGTCGGAAATCCAGATGCAGCCGGACATGGTCGTGCTGGCCGCGCCGGAGATCGCCGGGCTGCCGTATGTCGTGTCGGGGCTGATCGCGGCCGGTGCGCTGGCCGCGGCGCTGTCGACCGCGGACGGGCTGTTGCTGACGATCGCGAACGCGCTGTCGCACGACGTCTATTACTGCATGGTCGCGCCCGATGCGTCGAGCCAGCGGCGCGTGACGATCTCGAAGGTGCTGCTGCTCGGGGTCGCGCTGTTCGCGTCGTATGTCGCGTCGCTCAATACCGGGAAGATCCTGTTTCTCGTCGGCGCCGCGTTCTCGCTGGCGGCCTCGAGCTTCTTTCCAGTGCTCGTGCTCGGCGTGTTCTGGAAGCGCACGACGACGCGTGGCGCGATCGCGGGGATGGTGACCGGGCTCGCCGTGTGCGTGTACTACATCGTGTCGACCTATCCGTACTTCACGCAGCTGACGGGGTTCGCGGGGAGTACGTGGTTCGGGATCGAGCCGATCAGCTCGGGGGTGTTCGGGGTGCCGGCGGGGTTCGCGGTGGCGATCGTCGTGAGTCTGTTTGACCGAAAGCCGGATGAATATACGCGGGCGCTGGTGGATTACATCCGGCATCCGTGACGCGGGTGTCGTCCGGCATTGCTCAAGTGCCGGGACCCGTTCGTGTTGGCGCCATGACGGGTGGGTCAGAGCGCTGAAATGCCGAGCTCGGCTCCCTTGGTCGTCTGCACCCGGTTGAAATCACAGCTTCCATCCGTCACGCCTTTGGCGTTCGGGATGGCGACGCAGACATAGGCACGGATGCCATGCGGCAAGGCCACGTGGCGGAACTCGCCAACCTTGATCGTCGCGACCCGATCGACGGCAAATTGATCGTTGATCGGTGTCACGCCGGACGGGATCGACATGATTACTTCCGACGTGGCGTTCCCGGCTTGCGATGTCAGCGTCTGGCTGCTGCCGATCTCTCCGTTGACCGAGAACCGTATCGCCGCCTGTCCCTCGGACACGCGCTGGACCGTGACCGCGAGCGTCGGCTTGGCAATTCCCGCTGCGCATTTGCCTGCGGCGCAGTCGCGAACGGAAAGAAGCGTGCGAAATGGGGAGGCGGGCTGACCGATGACCGACAGGTCGGTCGACGATCCGCCGTCGCGCAGCGATTTTTCGAGCGGCGGGGGAGCGGTCACCGCGATGGTCGTGCTGATCGACGCGGGCGAAAATGCCGTCGCGCAAGCTGACAGCATCGTCGCAGCAACAGCCATCATGGCGAACCGTGGACTCAATCGCATGGATCTGACTCGCGGTGATGAAACCCTGGATATCGTCAGGAGAATACGCTTCTTTAGCGTGGGGTGTTTGGGATTTGCTGTGTGCTGCACGCTCGGATCAAGCAGGGAAGCGAGCCGGCTGCGCAGGGGCGGGGCCGCTTCCTGGTGATCAGTTTGAACCGAATTTGTCGATCGGCAGATTGACTGCGCTCAACTTCCACGACCAGAGGCCGTCGCGTTTGAAGATAAACGTCACCTCGTCGTCCGTTCCTTTTCGAGAGGTTGCAGCGACGGTCGCCCCGTTCTTGTAGCCGACCGACTCCCTTCGAATTCCCCGTGCCAGCCGACCTGTCGGCTTGCCTCTCTCCGGAAACGAAAATGCCCGCTGGCGCGGGCATTTTTGAATACTGGCGGAGAGAGGGGGATTCGAACCCCCGATAGGCGATTAACCTATACACGCTTTCCAGGCGTGCGACTTAAACCACTCATCCATCTCTCCGGAAGACCGAGAGTATAGCAAACTCCGGGGGCAGTCCGCCACTCCGTCCGACGATCCATGCAAATCGGACGGGGCGCGAGGTCGGCGGCCCGCCGGACAACCGTCGAGCGGGCGGTCGCGCCATCATGCGATCATGCTCCGTCCGCCTGCATTTTCCAGCCCTTCGTTCAACAGGAACGCCCCCGCCATGTCGCTGTCCGCCTTGCTCGCATTTGCCCTGATCCTGTCCGTCGGCGTCGCGACGCCCGGTCCGACGGTGTTGCTCGCGATGAGCAACGGCTCGCGGTACGGATTGCGTCACGCGATGGTCGGCATGCTGGGGGCTGTCACGGCCGATGTCGTGCTCGTTGCGCTGGTCGGGTGCGGTCTCGGGATGCTGCTCGACGCGTCGGAAACGGCATTCGTCACGCTGAAGCTGGCCGGTGCGGCGTGGCTCGCCTATGTCGGCGTGCGGATGCTGCTGTCATCCGGCGGCTCCGCCGCTGCGCAGGCGCTCGATCACGCGACGCCCGATCGCCGGACCGCGTTCCTGAAGAGCTTTTTCGTCGCGATGAGCAACCCGAAGTACTACCTGTTCATGTCCGCGCTGCTGCCGCAGTTCGTCGACCGGTCGTATGCGATCGCGCCGCAGTACGCGATTCTTGCGGCGACGATCGTTGCGATCGACGTCGCCGGGATGACCGGCTATGCACTGCTCGGCGTGCATTCGGTGCGCGTGTGGAAGGCCGCGGGGCAGAAGTGGCTGAACCGTGTCAGCGGGTCGCTGCTGCTGATGCTCGCGGGCTACGTCGCGCTGTATCGCAAGGTCGCGAACTGACGCGGCGATGCATCGGGAACAAGCCCTCCACCAGCTGGCTCGGCGATGAAGCCGATCGAGCGCTTCACGCTCGAAACGCACGACGGTCCGTATGAAACGTGGCCGTCGCGCACGCATGTGCTCGTGAACGGCGAACGTTGCGGCCTCACCGTTTCCGGCTATGTGCTGCTTCGCCAGTTCGAGACGCCGGACGCCTATCTGCTCGTCACCGACTACGACTGCCTGTTCGAGGAGGCCGTCACGTTCACGCTCGTGTCGAAGGATCCGTTGAAGGAACTCGCGCGGCGCACGGTCGGCGCGATGTACGCGTCGTGCCATCTGGACGACATGACGTGGGCCGACGACCGCCATTTCAGTGCGACGTTCGTGGACATCGAAGGACGGTGGGATTTCACGATTCGTGACCGATCGGTGCCGTTCTTCCTGCCTCGGCTCGGGATGAATCGCGTGCAGGACCGGTAGCGCGCGATCGGCACTCGCGCGCGTCTCGTCCACGTAGGCGCGCCGTCTGAAACCCGCCGGTACAGGCGGTTTCATTTCTCTTTCACATTGATCTGACATGTAAGTTTCGATGCGCTCGAATCTTGCGTGGCCTGCATGCACGACGGCAGAAGCAGCGACGATCGGGCTTCGCGTCTACCCGTCACATTACAAAATGAATGGAAATTGAAAGAATTCCTTCCCTTGACGCAACGCGCTCGGGCCATTTATTGTCCGTCTGCCGCCCGTGAGAGAGCACGGCGGCAATCGCGGATGCGCGCCTCGCGCGCATGACAACACGCAGCAGAAAGCAGAAAAGGAAACGTGGTAGCCACATGAAGCCGCTCTTCGACGACAAGAATTCCGATGCGGTCAGCGATCGTTCTTCCACCCCGTCTTCGTCACCCGTTGCAGCGCCCGTCATCGTGCCTGCCGCCGCCGTTGCCACGCCGGCGGCACGCCCGACTGAGAACGTCCGCCTGATCACCGTCGACGAGATCGACCAGCTCGGCGCGACGCAGGGCACGCGGATCGCGGCCTTCTCCCAGCAGATTCTCGCGAGCGTCCGCGCGGCGGATGCCGACCAGTTCGGCGACAAGCTCAACGAACTGATCGCGACCGCCAAGGGGCTCGACCCGCGCGGCGCCGACAAGGGCGGGCTGCTCACCCAGGTCACGCGGCTGTTCCGCTCGACCAAGGAGAAGCTGCTGTCGCAATACGAGTCGGTGAGCAAGCGGATGGACACGCTCGTCGTCGAGCTCGAGAACCATGCGCAGCGCCAGAAGGCCGGCATCGACGAGCTCGAGCGGATGTACAACGACAACTACGCGCTGCACCAGGAGCTCGCGCAGTCGAAGGCGCACGGCGAAACGGCGCTCGCGACGCTGCGTGCGCATCTCGCGGCCGGCCAGCAGCCGGTGGACGACGCGTTTGCCGCACAGCGCCTGCTCGACGTGAAGCGCAAGGTCGACGCGCTCGAAAGCAAGCTCGACGATCTCGATCGCGCGATGCTGATGTCGAAGCAGCTCGCGCCGCAGATCCGGATGGAGCAGGACCAGAAACGCACGCTGACGTCGAAGTTCATGACGATCAAGACCGTGCTGATCCCCGCGTGGACCAACGCGTTCGCGCTCTACCTCGAGCAGCTCAGCACGAAGCGCGCGGCGGCGCTCGCCAATGCGACGTACGACGCGGCCGACGAGGCGATCCGCGCGCAGGCCGACCTGAACCGCCAGAACGCGCAGGAAGTCGCGAAGCTGAGCCAGCGCCCGGTGATCTCGACCGACACGTTCGAATACGCGCAGCAGCAGCTGTTCGGCGCATTCGACGACATCACGCAGATCATCGCCGACGGCCGTCGCCAGCGTGAGCAGGACGCACCGCGCCTGCGCCAGCTCGAACAGGACCTGATCACCCGATTCGCTCCGAAGCACAACTGAAAGAACCGAGAGAACACCGCATGATTACGCTTGAGAAACGCGCGGCGAAGGTCGCGATCGTCCTCGAAAAACGCCAGATCCTGAAGCCGCCCGTCGTGCGCGTCGGCGCGGCGCTCGACATCTCCGGCTCCGCGAAGCCGCTGTACCAGTCGGGCGTGATCCAGGACACGCACGACCGGATTCTCGGCATCGCACTGAAGTTCGACGACAACGGCGAAGTCGATACGTGGACCTTCACCGAAGGCTACGACCGCCTGCCGACCGCAACGCCGGACAACTACGGCTCGTATATTTCCGATCATGTGCTCAACGCGCGGATCGACAAGTGGGGCGGCACGCAGTACGCACCGGTGATGAACGACATCGTCGACTTCTTCTTCCGTGCGCCGGCGCCGTCGCCGAAGCGCGAAGAGAAGCGCGGCTTCCTGAGCCGGCTGTTCGGCGGCGCGGACGAGGCGCCCGCGCCGGCCGCCGCCGCGCCGGTGAACGGCCATCTGCCCGCATGGGTGCTGTTCGTCACCGACGGCCAGAACCCGAAGAACGACCGCAAGCGCGTGCGCCAGCTGCTCGCCGAGTCGCAGCACTACCCGCTGTACTGGTCGCTCGTCGGCGTCGGCGATCCGAGCGAATTCGGCTTCCTCGCGGAAGTCGCGGACGAGATGCCGAACGTCGGCTTCCTGCATCTCGAATCGCTCGACGTCAGCGACGAACAGATCTACGAACAGCTGATCACGCAGGAATTCTGCGACTGGGTGCGCGCGAAGTAAGCGCAGCCCGCCCGCCTTTTATCCCGAACTCGATTACCCCCATCATGTTGAAAGACTTCAAGATCCCGTTGTCGCTCACGGTGCTCGCGCTGATCGCGGCCTATCTCCTCGGCGGCGTGAAGGACATGCTGATCGTCGCGGTCCTGTCGGTGCTCGAAATTTCGTTGTCGCTCGACAACGCGGTCGTCAACGCATCGGTGCTCAAGAACTGGTCGGAGAAGTGGCGCAACCGCTTCATGGTGTTCGGCCTGCCGGTCGCCGTGTTCGGCATGCGGCTCGTGTTCCCGCTGCTGATCGTCGCGGTGATCGGCCACATCGGCATGTGGGACGCGCTGAAGCTCGCGATCGAGTCGCCGGCGCAGTACGCGTCGATCCTCACGTCCGCGCATCACCAGGTATCCGCATTCGGCGGCGCGTTCCTGCTGATGGTGTTCTTCAAGTTCATGCTCGACACCGGCAAGGACGAGCACTGGATCGGCTTCCTGGAAGGCCCGATGAGCCACCTCGGCCGCATCACGGCGCTGGAAGTGGCACTGACGCTCGCCATCGTCATCGTCGCGTCGCTCTACGTGCCGGCAGCCGAGCAGGTGGCCTTCCTGCTCGCGGGGGCGTTCGGCGTGATCAGCTTCGTGATCGCGCACGGCATCGGCGATCTGATCGGCGGCGAGGAGACGGGTACGCGCGTGGTGCGCGAGGGCGTCGCGGGTTTCATGTACCTCGAAGTGCTCGATTCGTCGTTCAGCTTCGACGGCGTGATCGGTGCGTTCGCGCTGTCGAACAACATTTTCCTGATCGCGCTCGGCCTCGGCGTCGGTGCGGCGTATATCCGGGAGATGACGCTCGTGCTGCTGAAGAAGGGCACGCTCGCGCAATACCGCTATCTCGAGCACGGCGCGTTCTGGGCAATCGGTGCGCTCGCAACGATCATGTTCCTCGGCGTGAAGTTCGAGGTGCCCGAGGTCATTACCGGCCTGGTCGGTGCGGCGATGATCGCGGCGGCCGTGTGGTCGTCGATCGTCGTGCAACGCAAGGAAGACCGCACGGCTGTAGCGGGCGAGTGACCTGGCGTCGCGCGCGGGTCGAACACCATCAACGAGGGGCCGCGCAGGGCGGCCCGGCATTGCCGCCGGCACAACGGCGGTTCCAGCAGAAGAGGTTCAGATGATCAATTTGTCGAAAGGCGGTCGCGTCAACCTGTCGAAGGAAGCGCCCGGCACGCAGAAGTTCCGCATCGGTCTCGGTTGGGATGCGAACGCCACGGACACGGGTACGGACTTCGATCTCGACGTGTCGGTGTTCCTGTGCAAGTACGACGCGCAGAGCAATCCGAAGCTGATCTCGGATCAGCACTTCGTGTTCTACAACAGCGAAGTGCGCACGATGGAGCGCAAGGACACGTTCATCCAGCCGGGCGACGATTTCCCGAAGCGCGGGATGCCCGCGTCGAAGTGCCTGGGCGTCGTGCATAGCGGCGACAACCGCACGGGCAGCGGCGACGGCGACGACGAGGTGATCTTCATCGACATGACGAAGTTGGCCGCGGACATCGAGGAAATCTCGGTGGTCGTGACGATCGACCAGGCCGAAGCGCGTCGCCAGAATTTCGGCCAGGTGCGCAACAGCTACATCCAGATCGCCGACGAAGTGTCGGGCGCGGTGATCGCGAAGTACGCGCTCGAGGAAGACTTCTCGATGGAGACGTCGGTGCAGGTCGGCAGCTTCTATCGCCGCGACGGTCACTTCATGTTCAAGGCGGTCGGCGCCGGCTACAACCGTGGCCTGGGCGACTTCGTGCGCGCGTACGGCGGCGCGGTCTGACTGGCGGCAGCCCGGCCGGCGGGATACCGCCGCGCCGGGCAGGAAGCAGCGATGACGAATCCGTCCGACGAGCCGAAGCGGCTCGAGTTCGATACGACGCCCGAGCGCACGCCCGGGCGTCTTGCGTTCGACGCGCCGCCCGCGGCCGCGGCGCCGGTTGCACGCGGGCCCGAGCGGCCGGCGCCGCAGGCGCTCGACTTCGGGCCGGCGCCCGCGTCCGGCAAGACCGTGCGCACGGCGCCGGCCGAGGCGGTCGGCCGTGCGGTGTTCGGCGAATCGAACCATCCGCAGCTCGAAGCGTGCTTCCGCGCCGCGCAGGCCAGTTTCCCGAATCTCTATCCCGACTACGCGCCGCGCATCGAGCGGCACATCCGGCAACTGGTGCCGCTCAAGCTCGCGACGATCGCGACGATCGGTGACGGCGCGCTGGAGACGGCGGGCAACCTCGTCGAAGCCGTGGCGGCCACGACGCGCGAATTCAACGAGCTCGGTGCGGCCGACATGATGGCCGGCATGCTCGCGCAGGCGACACGCAAGGCGGGCATGTTCGAGCGCTGGTTCGGCGCGGCGACGGGCCATGTCGACTACCGCGCGGCGATCGGGGCGCTCAAGCAGTCGCTCGGCTTCTTCCCGCGTCGTACCGAAGAACTCGCCGCGAAGGTCCGCCATGCGGAAGAAAACCTCGTGGTCGTGCTCGCGGCGCTGAGTGCGGTGTCGGACGTCGTGCGCGCGCCGGACGATGCAGGTGTCGAGCGCACGCTGTTCGACCGCCGCAACATCGTCGGGCAGGCGGTGCAGCAGATCCGCATGCAACCCGCGCAATTGCGCGGGCTCGACGAGCGCGTGACCGATCTGCTGTCGCGCGCCGATCATCTGATGAACGTCGTGCTGCCGGCGGCGTTGGCGGCGCGGCCGCAGCGCTGAGCACACGGCGCGACGGGCACGAACGCGTGCGCTGCGGCGCGCGTGTTCGCTGCGCAGGCCACGTCGCGTCACGCCATTTCACGTGCGCTGGCCCGAGTCTGCTATCTTCCCGGGCATCTCATCGCTTTCCCGCCGATTCTCCATGACTGACCGCATCGTTGCCGCATTCGATTTCGACGGCACCATCACGACGACCGACAGCTTTCGCCATTTCGTCCGCTATGCGGTCGGCACGCCGCGCTTCGCGTGGGCCGGATTGCGCGCGCTGCCGTGGATCATTGCGATGAAGGCCGGGCTGCTGTCGCGTGGCGACGCGAAAGCGAAATTCGCATCGTTCGCGTTCGGGCCGGTGCGCGAGGATGCGCTTGATGCGCAGGCGCGCACGTTCGTCGACACCTATCTGCCGAGCCTCGTGCGCCCGGAAATGCTCGAACGCATCCGCGAGCATCGGGCACGCGGGCACGAAGTCGTGCTGGTGAGCGCGTCGCCGTCGCTGTATCTGGAGAAGTGGGCGAAGACGGCCGGCTTCGATGCGGTGCTCGCGACGCGGCTGGCATTCGAGCGCGGCGCCTTCGCCGGCCGGCTCGACGGCGAAAACTGCTGGGGGCCGCAGAAGGTTGTGCGGCTGCGCGGGTGGTGGGGCGACCGGCCGCCGAAACAATTGTTCGCGTACGGCGACAGCCGTGGCGACAAGGAAATGGCCGAGCTCGCGAACTGGTCGTGGATCCGCGGGCAAGGGCCGATGCCGCCGATCGGCGCTTGAGGTGGTGCGTTACGCGTCGGCCTGAGCCTGGCGCGTGCCGCGCGCCGCACGATAACTGCCCCAGCGATTCGCCCGCGCGAACGTGCCGACGTCGTTGAAGCGCACGCCGACTTCACGCAGCGCCGCATGCGCGGTGCGTGCGGTCAGCTGGCGGATGTAGAACGGGTCGCGCACCACGAAGTGATGGATCGCGTGCGTGCTGCCGAAGTTGAAGCAGAACAGCTGGAACGGCAGCATCCACCACGGGTTGAGCACCTGCGTCTGCTGGATCACGTTGCGTGAATCGATATCGCCGAAGTAATGCATGTTCGAGCTGACGAAGTTGATGCAGAAGCTGCGCACGAAGTTCGGCCCGAGCCACACCACGGCGAGGAAATCGACGACGCTCATCACGCGCTCGACCATGGCCGGCGCCGTCACCGGGTAGCCGAACGCACGCAGCGCGAACAGGCCGACGTGATAGACGATGAACGCATGCCACAGCACGTAGTACACGTGACCGACAGGCATGTACGACGACACCTGCTCGACGCGCAACTGCAGGCGCTCGGACGGATCCTGCACCGGCTGCGCGGCCACGTACTGCTTCACCTTGCGGCGCATCGCGGTGGGCCGCAGCACGACGGCGAGCATGCCGTCCGCGATCATCAGCAGGCGCTTCACGCCCCAGCGCTCGCCGTTCGTGATGCCGAATTCCTCGAGATCCGATTCGCCGCCCGACACCTTGTGGTGATGCAGGTGCATGCGCCGCCGCGTCCACGGGTTGATCGTGCCGGGCCGCGTGAGCCAGCACAGCGCCATCATCAGGTGATAGGCCCACGGCGTCTTCTTGAAGTACATCAGGTGGATCAGGTCGTGCTCGAGCTCGTGGATCAGCGACGTGACGAACGCGGCGAGCGGCAGCGCGACGTACCAAGCGATCGATCCGCGCGCATAGAGCCACGCGATCGCGAGCATCGCGCTCACGGAGACGGCCATCACGGTCGCGCCGACGAGGTTCTGGTTGTCGAGCAGCGGAAAGCGCGCGCGAATCGCGTCGCTCGCGGCGTTGACCTCGCGGCGGACGTACGCGACCTTGTCCGCGTCGTGGCGAAAGGCGGTTCGTGCGGGTTGGCTCATCGACCGGGATTCCTGCGGAAAGGGTGGGGCGCAATGCCGATGTGACAAGCATAGGTGCGCACCGGGCCGCGCGCGAGGGCCGCGGGTGCCAATGGTGGTGTCATTTCGGGCCACGATGGCCGACCGGCGCGGCTAGAGTCACGCCCCGGTGTCATTGCGGGCCAGCGACGCTACAATCCGCCGAAACCGCTCCGGAGTCCGCCGCATGGTCCTGTCCGTCCCGGATGCCGCGCGCCAGCTGAACAAGGCGACGGTGTCGTCCGCGTATGCGCTGTTCATGCTGATGCTGGCCGAGGAGCGCGGCATCGACGGCGGCCGCGTGCTGGCCGGTTCGGGCGTCGAGCGCGACCGGCTCGCGCAGCCCGATGCGCGCATCACGCCGCTGCAGCAGGCAGCGATCGTGTTCAACCTGCTCGACGCGACGGACGACCCGTCGATCGCGATCGAGATCGGCCTGCGCAGCAGCCTGACGAAAGCGGGACTGATCGGCTTCGGGCTGATGAGCTGCGCGACGCTCGGCGAGGCGATCGCGCTCGGCATCCGCTACCTGCCGACGCGCGTGCCGTTCTTCTCGGTGCGGCTCGCGCAACTCGACGGAATCGTCGACATCGACGTGTTCGAAGCGTTTCCGCTCGGCCGGTTGCGCCAGTTCGCGGTCGAGAACTTCCTGGTCGAGACGGCGATCCTGTTCAACTCGCTGCTGCATCCGGTGCCGGGGCGCACACTGCAGTCGCGTGCCGAACTCCATTTCGAATGGCCGGAGCCGCCGTGGTTCGAGCGTTATCGCGCGCGGCTGCCGCGCTGTCATTTCGACGCGAGCGCGAACCGCATCCGCTGCGATGCCGCGTTGCTCGACGAGCCGATCGGCACCGCGAACGCGCACACCGCGCAGATGATCGTGCAGCAGTGCGAGGCCGAACTCGCGCGGCTCGGCTATGCGGAAAGCATCGTCGAGCGCGTGCGCAACCTGCTGATTTGCGGTGAGGGCGGCTATCCGTCGGTCGATGACGTCGCGCGCGAGCTGCATGTGTCGGCGCGCACGCTCAAGCGCAAGCTCGCCGAGTACGGCGCGACCTATTCGACGCTGCTCGACGAGATCCGGTTGCGCGACGCGCTGCGGTTGCTCGAAGGCACGCGGCTGCCGGTCGACGAGATCGCCGCGCGCGTCGGCTATACGGATCGCGCCAATTTCACGCGGGCGTTCAAGCGCTGGACGGGCGTCGCGCCGAGCGAGCGGCGCTGAACGCGGTTACGCACCGGCCTGCGTGGCGGGCCTGCTGCGGCATGCGCCGCGTGTCACGGCTTCAGACGATCGCGACCCAGTTCGCCCCACGTCCGCCCGGCACGCGTGCGCGCGGCGACAGGGCGCCGTCGTCCGGCGCGATCGCATACACCGACACGAATTCAGACTGTTCGCCGCAGGCGACGAGCCAGCGTCCCGACGGGTCGATCGCGAACCCGCGCGGCTGCGTTTCGGTGGCGGTCGCGTGCGCGGGTTCGAACGTGCCGTCTTCGCTGCGGCGATAGCAGAGCAGGCGGCTCGACGTGCGTTCGCTGACATAGGCGAAACGCTCGTCGGGCGTCAGGTGCAGGTCGGCGGCCCAGACGGACGGTTCGGTGGGCGCGGGCGGCCGCGCATGGCCTTGCGCGAGTTCGGCGACGGCCGGATGGCGCGCGCTCACATGTGCATCACCGAGCCGGCCGGTGTCGGGGTCGCGCGCGAACGTCGCAAGCGTGGCCTGGAATTCGCTGACGACGACGAGCGTGCGGCCGTCATCCGCGAATTGCAGGTGACGCGGGCCGAACCCGGCCGGCACGCGCGTTTCGCCGTGTTCGAGCGCGCGCAGGCCGGCTGCGTCCTCGGCGAGCGCGAAGCTGAACACGCGATCCGAGCCGAGCGAGCTGACGTATGCGAAACGGTTGTCCGGCGACACGATCACCGCGTGCGCGTTCGCGATGCCGCCCGTGACCTGCAGCGGCGTGCCGTCGCCGTCGCGCACGCGCGCGGCGTCGTAGAGGCTCAGCGAATTCCCGCCGTACGACGCGCCGAGCAGGCAGCGGCCGCTGCGGTCGAGCGACAGGTACGCATGGCTCGCGTCGATCGCGGTGGTGCCGATGCGCACGAGCGCGCCGGTGGCCGCCACGACGCGGAACGCGACGATCGTCGGCTGTTCGCCGCGCGTCGCGACGTAGAGCCGCGCACGATCGGCCGGCACGGCGATCGGCATCGCGACGTCGGCCGCGGGATAGCGGGTGAGCGGCGCAAGCGTGCCGTTGGCCGCGAGCGAGAAGGTGGCGAGGTCGCCGTCGGCGGCATTCGAGACGACGACGGTCAGGCGGTCAGTGTTCGGCATGGCGGAGCATCGAAGCGTTCGTGAAGGACGCGTCGGCCGGCAGGCCGCGCGGCGGATCGCTGCGCCGGTGCGTGCGCGCGAACAGCGCGGCGACCGCGGCGACGAGCGAAGCGACCGCGAGCGCATACAGCCCGCCCGTGATCGAACCCGTATGTTGCTTCAGATAGCCGAACGCCGTCGGTGCGACGAAGCCGCCGAGGTTGCCGACCGAGTTGATCAGCGCGATCACGGCCGCGGCCACGCGCGTGTCGAGATAGCCCTGCGGGATCGGCCAGAACAGCGACGAGGCGGCCTTGAAGCCGAGTGCGGCGAAGCAGATCGACGCGAACGACCATACCGGATCGCGCGACGTCGACGCGAACAGCCCGCACGCGGCGAGCACCAGCGCGACCGCGAGCCAGCGCTGCGGATGCCTCCACTTCGACGACAGCACCGCGAAGCCGTACATCGCGCCGATCGCGATCATCCACGGAATCGTGTTGTACA
The DNA here is from genome assembly GCF_030482505.1 of Burkholderia sp. AU45274. NCBI lineage: Bacteria > Pseudomonadati > Pseudomonadota > Betaproteobacteria > Burkholderiales > Burkholderiaceae > Burkholderia > Burkholderia sp. AU45274. The sequence goes on from NZ_JAUJQE010000022.1 coordinate 35,202, forward strand.
GGCCGACCTGGAAATCGGTGAGCCCGCCCATCTTGCGGATGATCGTCGGCAGCCAGAACGTGGCCGCGTAGATCGTCAGCTGGATCGAGAAATACAGGAAGCAGAACAGCATGATCTGCGGATCGCGCAGCAGCGCGGTGGCGCGCACCGGCACGTTCGAGCGGACGTCGCGCGTCGCGCGCTCGTCGTCGAGCGCGTTCTGGAGCGCCGTGCGTTCTTCGGCCGTGAGCCAGGTCGCGTCGCGGATATGCGATTTCAGCAGCAGCCAGCTCGCGCCGCACAGGGCGACCGAGAACAGCCCTTCGATCAGGAACATCCATTGCCAGCCTTCGAGGCCGAAACCGCGGATCGACAGCAGCGCGCCGGTAACGGGCCCGGACAGCACCGACGCGAACGCGGAGCCGCCGAGGAAGATCGCCATCGCCTTGCCGCGCTCCTGCGGCGGCAGCCATTGCGACAGGTACAGCACGACGCCGGGGAAGAAGCCGGCCTCGGCCGCGCCGAGCAGGAAGCGCAGCGCGTAGAACGACGTGTCGTTCCACACGAACGCCATCGCGGCCGCGACGATGCCCCACGTCGCCATGATCCGGGCCAGCCAGATGCGTGCGCCGTAGCGCTGCATCAGCAGGTTCGACGGCACCTCGAACAGCGCATAGCCGACGAAGAACAGCCCGGCGCCGAGGCCGTACGCGGCCGCGCCGATGCCGATCGACGCCTCGAGGTGGCGATCGACGAAGCCGACGTTCACGCGGTCGATGTAGTTCGCGATGAACATGATCAGCACGAGCGGCAGCACGTGCCACTTCACTTTCGAGACGGCGGACGCGAGCGGGTCGCGTCCGGACAGGGCGGGCGAGGGCGGGTTCAAGCGTGTCTCCGGTCGGGCGGCGGCGGACGGGGCGGTGGCCCGCGTCGGCATCCGGGTGGCCGTTTGTGTAGTATGTCGTCGTATGACATGGTACGCCTGAGTGTCGATGAAGACGTCGCGGGTTTACCCGGAAATTGCCCAGAAATTGGGGAATTTCATGAGGAGCGTCAGTGACTCGTTCATGTCTGATGACGTATGACATGAGACGGGTAGGCGCCCATTGCCGCGTCTTCGGTCGCGGCCCGCACTGCGCGCGGGGGGCATCGGACGGGCCGCCCGTCCGGCGGCTGCCGTCGCCTTTGCTACGCCATCGACACGACGCTGTTGAGCAGCGTCTTCACGAGCACGGCCTGCCGTGTGGCGCCCGTCTTCGCGAAGATGCCGCGCAGGTGCGCACGTGCGGTGTTCTTCGTGATGCCGGTCGCGGCGGCCGCTTCGTCGAGCGTCAGCCCGTCGACGAGCAGCAGCGCGATTTCGGTTTCCATCGGCGTGAGCCGGAACAGCCGGTGCAGCATGTCGCGCGACGTCTGCGGCGACGACGCCGGATCGCGGACGAACACGGCGACGGCTGGCCGATGCTGGCGGTCCTCGGCGCCGCGGTAGGGCGCGAGCGGGCGCAGCAGCACGCTCAACGGCATCGCGCCGCCGGGGCGCGACAGCGTGGTGGCTTCGATGCGCGCGAGCGCGCCCGCACGGAAATGCTCGAGCGCGGCCTGCAGCGCCTTCTGCAGCCGGCGCTCGTCGAGCGGGCACGATGCGTGGAGCCGCTCCTGGCGCACGCACAGCCCGTCCTGCTGCTCGATCAGCCGCTCGGCGATGCGGTTGCGCTTGATCACGCGGCCGTCCTCGTCGACGATCGCGGTGCCGACGTCGAGCCGGTCGACGGTGCCCGCATACAGCGCGCGTTCGGCATCGAGCACGTCGAACGCCGCGTGCAGCTCGACCGCCCGCTGCAGGTGCGGCAGCAGCGTCGCGACCTGCGCGCGCTCGGCCGCGTCGAAATCGCGGCCGCCGTGCGCGCGGCTCACGAAGAACGCGCATTCGACGCCACGTTCGCCACGCAGGTTCGCGCCGAGGATGTAGCGCAGGTCGAGCGGCTGCAGGTACTGCCGGTAGAAATCGTGCGCGCGCCACGCGGTTTCGCCGAACAGCCGGTCGGCCGTGAAGACCTGGCCGGGCGGCTGGTCGAGAAACGGGCACAGCGCGTAGAACTGCTCGCTGTACGACGGCTCGCCGGGCAGCAGCGGGCCATGCGCCGACGCGTTGATGATGAGCCCGTGCCGCGCGCCGCCGGGGTTGCGCAGCACCAGCGTCGTGAAGCGCGCGTCGAGCCGCGCGCGGACCGCTTCGAGGAAGCCGGCCCACGGGGTTGTCTCTGACGGGCCCTGATAGACGAGCCCGAGCCACGCGCTGAGTTCGCGCGCCGTCCACGCCGCGTCGTCGAAACCGTCGTGCGCGGCCGGGTCGCCGGGCGCCAGCGCGATGGGCATGCTCGTGTTCTCCTGGTCGGGATGAAGGATTCCCGGACCAGCATACCGGCCGCCCGGCGGCCCGCGTCATCCGAACGGAGTAGGCGACGCGGGCAGGCCGGCAACCGCCGGGCTGCCCGCTTGCGGCGCTTACGCCGCGCGCTCGCGCAGCAGGTACGCGACGATCCGATCGGCCGCTTCTTCCGGCGACTCGGCGACCGTGTCGACGCGCAGTTCGGGCTGCGCGGGCGGTTCGTACGGCGAATCGATGCCCGTGAAGTGCTTCAGCTCGCCGCGCCGCGCCTTCTTGTACAGGCCCTTCGGGTCGCGCTCTTCGGCCACCGCGAGCGGCGTGTCGACGAACACTTCGACGAACTCGTCGGGGCCGACCCGCGCGCGCGCCATGTCGCGCTCCGCGCGGAACGGCGAGATGAACGACACGAGCGTGATGAGCCCCGCGTCGAGCATCAGCCGCGCGACTTCGGCGACGCGCCGGATGTTCTCCACGCGATCGGCCTCGGTGAAGCCGAGATCGCGATTGAGCCCGTGCCGCACGTTGTCGCCGTCGAGCAGGTACGTGTGCTTGCCGAGTGCATGCAGGCGCTTCTCGACGAGATTCGCGATCGTCGACTTGCCGGCGCCCGACAGGCCCGTCAGCCACACGATCCGCGGCGTCTGCGCCTTCTGCGCGGCACGCGCGGCGCGGTCGACGTCGACCGCCTGCCAGTGCACGTTGTGCGCGCGGCGCAGCGCGAAGTGCAGCATCCCGGCGCCGACCGTGTCGTTGGTGACGCGGTCGATCACGATGAAGCCGCCCGTGTGGCGGTTGCGGTCGTATGGGTCGAACGCGACCGGCCGGTCGAGGCTCAGGTTGCACACGCCGATCTCGTTGAGCGCGAGCGTGCGCGCCGCGAGATGCTCGCGCGTGTTCACGTCGATCTTGTACTTCGGCGTCGCGCAGGTCGCGCCGACCGTCTGCGTGCCGAGCTTCACGAGATACGGGCGGCCGGGCAGCAGCGGCGCGTCGTGCATCCACACGAGCGTCGCCTCGAACTGGTCGGCCACCTCGGGCGGCGCATCCGCGCGCGCGATCATGTCGCCGCGGCTGATGTCGATCTCGTCGGCGAGCGTGAGCGTCACCGCTTCGCCGGCGCGCGCGAGGTCGCTTTCGCCGCGTTGCGTGATCACCGACGCGACGCGGCTCTCCTTGCCGGACGGCAGCACGCGCACGCGCTCGCCGACGCGGACCTCGCCCGATGCGATGCTGCCCGCGTAACCGCGGAAGTTCAGGTGCGGGCGGTTGACCCACTGCACCGGCAGCCGGAACGGTTCGTCGCTGGTCACGCGCGCGGCGAGCGGCAGCGTGTCGAGATGCTGCATCAGCGTCGGGCCCGCGTACCACGGCATCCGCGCGCTTGGCGCGATCACGTTGTCGCCGCGCAGCGCCGACATCGGGATGCTGACGATCTCCGCCAGCCCGAGCTCGGCCGCGAACGCACGATAGTCGGCGTCGATGCGCTCGAACACGGCGCGGTCGTAGTCGACCAGGTCCATCTTGTTGATCGCGAGCACCACGCGCTTGATGCCGATCAGCGCGACGAGATGACTGTGGCGGCGCGTCTGCGTGAGTACCCCCTTGCGCGCATCGATCAGGATCACGGCAAGATCGGCGGTCGACGCGCCGGTGATCATGTTGCGTGTGTATTGCTCGTGGCCGGGCGTGTCGGCGACGATGAACTTGCGTCGCGCGGTCGCGAAGAAGCGGTACGCGACGTCGATCGTGATTCCTTGCTCGCGCTCGGCCGACAGGCCGTCGACGAGCAGCGCGAAATCGAGTTCGCCGCCTTGCGTGCCGACCTTTTTCGAATCGGCCTCGAGCTGCGTGAGCTGGTCGTCGAACAGCATGTTCGATTCGTAGAGCAGGCGGCCGATCAGCGTGCTCTTACCGTCGTCGACGCTGCCGCACGTGATGAAGCGCAGCAGGTCCTGGGTTGGTGCGTGCGCTTCGTCGGCGGCGCTTGCCTCGGGCGCGGTGAGAACGTGTGCCATCAGAAATATCCCTCCTGTTTCTTCTTTTCCATCGAACCGGCCGAATCGCTGTCGATCAGTCGTCCTTGCCGTTCGGACGTGCGCGTCTCGCGCATCTCCTGCAGGATGTCGTCGAGCGACGTCGCGTCGCTGTCGATCGCGCCCGTCAGCGGATAGCAGCCGAGCGTGCGAAAGCGCACCTTGCGCATCTGCGGCACTTCGCCTTCGCGCAGCGGCAGGCGTTCGTCGTCGACCATGATCAGCGCGCCGTCGCGTTCGACAACGGGCCGTTCCTTCGCGAAGTAGAGCGGCACGATCGGGATGTCGTGAAGCTGGATGTACTGCCATATGTCGAGCTCGGTCCAGTTCGAGATCGGGAACACGCGCAGGCTTTCGCCCTTGCGCTTGCGCGCGTTGTACAGCGACCAGAGTTCGGGGCGCTGGCGCTTCGGGTCCCAGCGGTGCTGTTCCGAGCGCAGCGACACGATGCGCTCCTTTGCGCGCGATTTCTCCTCGTCGCGGCGGGCGCCGCCGAACGCGGCGTCGAAGCCGTAGTGATCGAGCGCCTGCTTGAGCCCCTGCGTCTTCCACACGTCGGTGTGCACGGCCGAGCCGTGCGTGAACGGATCGATGCCGTTCGCGATGCCTTCAGGGTTGATGTGCACACGCAGGTCGAGGCCGAGGCGCGTGGCCGTCTCGTCGCGAAACGCGATCATCTCGCGGAATTTCCAGGTCGTATCGACGTGCAGCAGCGGAAAGGGCGGCTTCGCCGGGTAGAACGCCTTCATCGCGAGATGCAGCATGACCGAGCTGTCCTTGCCGATCGAGTACAGCATCACCGGGTTCTCGCTCTCGGCGACCACCTCGCGCATGATGTGGATGCTTTCGGCCTCCAGCCGCTCCAAGTGGGTCAACATCGTTCGTCTCCTTGTTTCATGCCGGCGCCGCGCGACATGTGCGGCGTTTCGTGCATGACACCGACGGTATCGGGCGAGCGGCATGCCGATCTTCGTCCGGGTGGACTAAGCCGCGGCACGGCGGTGACGCGGATCTTTCCTTAGTCCACCCGGACGAAGTGGCGCGCGACGGCGACGCTTAAGGTGAGCGCTCGACCATCGGCGGAGACGACACATGACGGACGACAAACGTGCCACGCAATTGCTTTCGGGCCAGACCTGGGCCGACTTCTGCGACACCCTGAAACGCAGCGGAGAACAGATCCTGCGCGCCGAGGCGCCGGACGATCCGTTGACGCGCGCGGAAGGATTCCGCTACCTGAGCAGGCTGATGCGCATCGCGCTCGAGATGCACGTCGAGTTCGCGGACGGTGCGTGGCCGGGCTTTTTCTCGCCGTCGCACGAGACCGCGAAGATCGGCGCCGACAATCCCGACAACCTGTACCAGTACGCGCGTCTCGACGGCCGCTGCGAATATCGCGTGACGGGGCGGCGCGGCACGGTGGCCTACCTGAGCTTCGGCACGCAGAAGGGCGGCTACGAGACCGACGGCAAGATGCTGCAGACGGGCTTTCTCGACGCGAAGCAGCTCGATATCGCGCCGGACGGCAGCTTCGAGATCGTGCTGAGCGAAACGCCGCGTGCGGGCAACTGGGTGCGCATGGAGCCGGGCACCAACGCGCTGCTGGTGCGCCAGACCTTCCTCGACCGGCGCGCGGAAACGCCGGCACAACTGAAGATCGAGCGCATCGGCGCCGACGATCGCCCGGCGCCGCTCGACCCGCTCGTGCTGCAGGGCGGCCTCACGCGCGCCGCGCAGTTCGTCGAGCAGACGTCGAAGCTGTTCGCGGACTGGGCCGCGAGCTACCGGTCGCACGTGAATGCGCTGCCGCCCGCCGACCAGGCGCTGTGCCAGTCGGTCGGCGGCGATCCGAACATCTATTACTACCACTCGTGCTGGTCGCTGGCCGATGACGAAGCACTCGTGATCGACGTCGACACGGTACCCGACTGCGACTTCTGGAACGTGCAGCTCAACAACTACTGGATGGAATCGCTCGATTACCGGCACTTCGATATCTGCGTGAACAAGCACAGCGTGCGGCTGAATGCGGACGGCGGCGTGACGGTGGTCGTCGCGGCCGCACGGCCGGGCGATGCGAACTGGCTCGATACGGCCGGGCATCGCACCGGCACGATCTGCTGGCGCTGGGTGGGCGCCGCGCAGCCGGTGCATCCGCGCACGCGGGTGGTGAAGCTCGCGACGCTGAAGGAGGCCGCATGAACGCGCCGCTGGATCGAACCCGCACGCTGCTCGCGCCTGACGGGCTGATCGCCGAAGCCGTGTCGCGCGCGGGCGGACTGACCGCATTCGGTGACGGGCCGTATCGCGAAGCGCTCGACGTGATGTGCGCGTCGCTGATCGACGAAGCGAAGCTGTCCGCACGCGGCGCGGAGATGATGCGCGAGAAGCTCGTCGGCCAGCTCGTGAACCGGCTCGTCATCGAGGATTACTTCCGGCGTCATCCGGAAATCGCGGAGATCGCGATCGACGATCCGCTCGTGATCGTCGGCCTGCCGCGCACCGGTACGACGCTGCTGCAGCGCCTGCTGGCCGTCGACCCGCGCTTCCATGCGGCCGCGTGGTGGGAAACCCGCTACCCGGCGCCGCTTGCAGGCGAGACGCTCGCCGAGCCGACGGTGCGCATCGCGCGTGCGCGGGCCGAGGTCGCGACGATGATCGACTGCATTCCGCAGATCCTGACGATCCATCCGCTCGATGCGATGCTCGCGGACGAGGAGTTCATGCTGATGGAGCATGCGTTCGTGTGCGCGATGGATTCGTATGCGAACGTGCCGCGCTACACCGCGTGGCTCGCGCGGCAGGATCTCACGCCGGTCTATACGTACCTGAGGCGGATGCTGCAGTTCCTGCAATGGCAAAAGGCGCAGCGCGGCGTCGCGCCGGCTGCGCGCTGGCTGCTGAAGACGCCGCAGCACCTGCATGCGCTCGACGTGCTGTGCCGCGTATTTCCGCGTGCGCAGGTCGTGCTCACGCATCGCGATCCGGCGCAGACGATTCCGTCGATGGCGAGCATGGCGCACACGTTGTGGCAGATGTATGCGGACGATCCGGATCCGCTTGCCGTCGGTGCGCAGTGGAACGCGGGGATGGCACGCGCGATCGGTGCGGCGATGGCCGCGCGCGATGCGCTGCCGGCCGACCGCTTCCTCGACGTGCGCTTCGAGGACACGGTGTCGAATCCGCTCGGCGTTGCCGAGGCCGTGTACGCGTTTGCCGGGATGCCGCTCGATGCGCGGCAGCGCACGGCGATGACGGACTGGATGGCGCGCAACGGCCGCGACAAGCGCGCCCCGCACGACTATTCGATCGCGCGCTTCGGCTTCACCGATGCACAGCTCGCGCGCGACTTCGCCGCGTATCGCGCGCGGCACCTGCGGGCAGCCGGCTGACGGCCATTGCTCGCGAGATCAACGACAACCAGGAGACAACCCATGTTGCTGAAGGACAAGATCGTCGTGATTTCCGGAATCGGGCCGGGGCTCGGCGTGAAGCTCGCCGCCGAGGCCGCGCGCGAGGGTGCGCGCGGCGTGGTCGTCGCGGCGCGCACCCTCGAAAAGCTCGACGATGCCGAAGCGCGAATCCATGCGCTCGGCGTCGACTGCGATGTGCTGAAGGTGCAGACCGACATCACCGACCGTGCACAATGCCGCCAGCTCGCGACGCAGGCCGTCGAGCGCTTCGGCCGGATCGACGCGCTCGTGAACAGCGCATTCGTGCACGGCACGTTTCCGGAACCGGTGGAGGAGGCCGACCTCGACGGCTGGCGTGCGGTGTTCGACACCAACGTGTTCGGCACGATGGCGCTCACGCAGGAAGTCGTGCCGCACATGAAGCGGCACAAGCGCGGCGCGATCGTGATGATCAACACGCAGGCGACCCGCAAGCCGTTTGCAGGGGAAGGCGGCTACGCTGTATCGAAGGGGGCGCTCGCGGTTGCGGCAAAATACCTGGCGCGCGAACTCGGCGTGCACGGCATTCGCGCGAACAGCATCCACATGGGGTGGATGTGGGGCGTGCCGACCCAGACGTATTTCCGGCAGGCGGCTGCCGAGTACGGCATGACGGAAGAGCAGGTCATCGCGCCGATCGCGTCGAGCATCGCGCTCGCGAAGCTGCCGACCGACGACGACTGCGCGCGCGCGGCGCTGTTCCTCGCGTCGGACTATGCGAATGCGGTGACGGGCGCGACGCTCGACGCGAATGGCGGCGATTTCATGCCCTGACGATGGAGCAAAGGATCATGCAGGACAACCACGAAACACGACACTTCTTTGCATTCAACGGCGACGCGGACGGGCTGTGCGCGCTTCAGCAGCTGCGGCTCGCGGAGGGCGTGCACGGCACGCTCGTGACCGGCGTGAAACGCGACATCAAGCTGCTCGAGCGGATCGACGCGCGGGCGGGCGACATCGTCACCGTGCTCGACGTGTCGCACGACCAGAATCGCGACGCGTGTGCGCGGCTGCTGCGCGACGGCGCGACGGTCCGCTATTTCGACCATCACTTCGCGGGTGAACTGCCCGACGATCCGCGCTTCGACGCGCATATCGACACGGCGGCCGACGTGTGCACGAGCGCGATCGTGAACCGCTATCTCGACGGCCGGCACGTGCGCTGGGCGATCGTCGCGGCGTTCGGCGACGAGTTGCCGGCGCTCGGCCACGCGCTGGCGAGTGAGCACGGGATCGACGAGGCGCAACGCGACACGCTCGCCGAACTCGGGCTCTACCTGAACTACAACGCGTACGGCGAGTGTGTCGGCGATCTGCATTTCGACCCGGCCGCGCTCGCCGATGCGATGCTGCCGTGCGTCGACCCGCTTGATTTCGTGCGCGCGACAACCGTGTTCGCCGCGCTGCGCGACGGCTACCGCGACGACATGGCGCGCGCGTGCGCACTCGCGCCGCTGCGCGAGGTGCCCGGTGCGACGCTGGTCCGGATGCCTGATCATCCGTGGGCGCGGCGCGCGACCGGCATGCTCGCGAACGAGCGGATGCGCAACGCGCCGCATGCGGCGCTCGCAGTGCTGTCGCCGCGCGCGGACGGCGGGCTCGTCGTCAGCGTGCGCGTGCCCGATGGCCGGCCGCTCGGCGCCGACGAATTCTGTCGCGGCTTTCCGACCGGCGGCGGGCGCAAGCGCGCGGGCGGCATCAACCATCTGCCGGAAACCGAGTTCGACGCATTTGCCGAGCGATTCGAGGCCGCGTTCAGGCTCGATTGACGCAGCGGGCTGCGACGATGCGTGCGCCGTGCACCTGCGCACGACGCGCGCATCGCGAATGGATCAACCGGTCGCGCCCGCGAGCACGGCCGGCACGTTGTGACCGTAGCAGCGTTCCTCGACGCGCTCGGCGATGCGCCAACCTTGCGCGGTGCGCACGAACCGGTCGACGTACCACAGCCCGAGAAACATCACCTGCGTGCCGCCGTCCGGCAGCGCGACTTCCATCGGATTGAAGCAGATCGTGCGGCCGCGTGCGGTATCGCCGTCGAGCCGGATCGACAGGTTGGCGACCATGTGCTGGTACTGCGGAAACTGCGGCAACACGGTGCGCAGCCACGCCTTCACCTCCGGATAGCGGCCGGCGATGCCGCCCATCGCGCGATAGTCGATTGCAGCATCAGGGGTGAACACCGCGTCGAGCGCGTCGAAGTCGCGCGTGTCGATCGCGCTCGAATACGCGACGATCAACTCGCGGATGTCGTGATGGTCGGACAGCGTTTGCAGATCGGGCACCGGCGGCTCCCGGTCACGCGCCGTTGCGCCGGCGTGCCGCGTGGAGCGCTTCGGCGCGCTGCTTCACGTCGCGCGCGCACTGGTCGAACCCCTGTTTCACCCAAGCGCCGTGGTTCTGCATGATCGTGTCCGCGTTGACGCCGAGGAACTGGTCGGTCGTGAAATAGCGGCAGCGCTCCGCGCCGATCGCGTCGATGTACTGGTCGCGGCGCGCGGCGTCCTTGTTGTCGTCGGTCGGGCGCTGCTCCCACGACAGCAGGCGTTCGGGTTCGTACGCGACGAGGATCTCGTTGACGGGAATCACGGTCTCCGTGCCCGGGATGCGCACCTGCATGTGCACGAAATCGCCGAGCCTGCCGGTCGTTTCGAAGCCGACGCAGAACGTGTTCCATTCGCCGTAGCGCGGGAAGTCGATCAGCACTTCCCAGACGACGGAGGCCGGTGCGTCGATGTCGACGGTGATCGAGGTGACGAGATTCGAGGGTTTGGTCATGGCGATGTATCGGATCGGATGAAACCGCGCCTACCCGGGTGGCGGGACGCGTCGCGGCAGTCGCAAGGAGTCGCGCCGGTATCGGTCGGCGCGCGTGACGGGTGTGGCTCGGGACGTGCGGGGGCGTTTTCGCCGGCACGTGCCGCGCAGCGCAGCGCACCCGACATCGAGCGTAGGCCGGCGCACGCGGCGAAGAATCGTCGGAATGGACTAAGGCGTTTCACCGGGGCGGCAGGGTGGTGCGATCGCCGCGACGGTCGGCGGCAGGGGCGCGCCGGCGCATCATGCACGCAGAACGTCGACACCACGCAGCGCAGCCGCGACAATACGGGTCTCTTTCCGCTTTCGTCTTCGAGGTGCCCGTGTCCGCCAAGTCGTCCATTGCTCCCGTGATCGTCTGGTTTCGCGACGATTTGCGCGTGACCGATCAGCCCGCGCTGACGCGCGCGGTGGAATCTGGCCGGCCGCTCATCTGCGTATTCGTCGACGACACGGGCGACGGCGCCGGACGAACGCTCGGCGGCGCGGCGCGCTGGTGGCTGCACGGGTCGCTGGCCGGGCTCGACGCGGCGCTCGCGCGTCATGGCGGGCGCCTGCTGCTGTTGCGCGGCGACGCGCCGCGCGAGATCGAGCGCATCGTGCACGACACGGGCGCGCAAGCCGTGTACTGGAACCGCCGCTACGCGCAACCGCAGCGCGACGCCGACGCGGCGCTGAAGGCCTCGCTCAAGGCGCGCGGTGTCACGGTCGAGAGCAGCAACGGCAGCCTGCTGAACGAGCCGTGGGAGGTGCTGACGGGCGGCGGCACCCCGTATCAGGTGTTCACCGCGTACTGGCGTGCGGCGCGACGGGATCGCACGGTCGCCGCGCCGCTGCCGGAACCCGAGCGGATCGCGTTTCATCCGTGGCCGAAAACCCTGCGTGACCGCGCGCTGGCGCTTGACGCGCTTGCGTTGCGGCCGCATTCGCCGGATTGGGCCGGCGGCCTGCGCGATGCGTGGCCCATGCCCGACGAAGCCGGCGCGCACGCGCAGCTCGACGCGTTCCTGACGACATCGCTCGCCGGCTATGCGGACGCGCGCGATCTTCCCGACCGTCCCGCGACGAGCCGGCTGTCGCCGTTCCTGCGCTTCGGCAACGTGTCGCCGCGACAGGTGTGGCACGCGGTGCAGGGTGCCGCGAGCGCAGGCGGCGCGGCGGTTGCCGCGGACGCCGACAAATTCCTGAGCGAACTCGGCTGGCGCGAATTCAGCTACACGCTGCTGTACCACTTCCCGGCGCTCGCGACCGACAACTTCCGCGCGCAGTTCGACGCGATGCCGTGGCGTGACGATCCCGCCGCGCTGCGCGCATGGCAGCGCGGGCTGACCGGCTATCCGCTCGTCGATGCGGGCCTGCGCGAACTGTGGACGACCGGCTGGATGCACAACCGCGTGCGGATGGTCGTCGCGTCGTTCCTGATCAAGCACCTGCTGCTCGACTGGCGTGCGGGCGAAGCGTGGTTCTGGGACACGCTGGTCGACGCCGATCCCGCGAACAACGCGGCGAGCTGGCAGTGGGTGGCCGGCTGCGGCGCCGACGCCGCGCCGTATTTCCGCATCTTCAATCCGGTCGCGCAGGGGCAGAAGTTCGATCCGGACGGCGCGTACGTGCGGCGCTGGGTGCCCGAGCTTGCCGGCCTCGACAACGCATCGATCCACGCGCCGTGGGAAGCGTCGCCGCTGGAACTCGACGCGGCCGGCGTGCGGCTCGGCGTCGATTACCCGGCGCCGCTCGTCGAGCATGCGGCCGCGCGTGCTCGTGCGCTCGATGCGCTGGCGGCGTTGCCGAAGCGCCGCTGACCGCACGCGCCGGACGGCCGCATCAATTGCAGAACGCGACGTGTTCGAGCAGCGCGTACACGACGCCCGAACTGAAATAGGCCGCGCCGCACCACGCGACGAACGCGAGCGTGCCGGCGGCCAGCGCCGCGCGGATCATGCCCATGCCGCGTTGCCCGATGCCGGGCGCGCGACGCGCGCGTCGTTGATCGGCAGGTGCAGCAACGCCGCGAGTACGCCGAGGGCGATCGAGCCGATCCACAGCGGCATGTACGAATGCGTCGCGTCGTACACCACCGCGCCGAGCCAGACGCCGAAGAAGCTGCCGAGCTGGTGCCCGAAGAACACGAAGCCGAACAGCGTCGCGATGTAGCGCACGCCGAACATCTGCGAGATCACGCCATTCGTCAGCGGCACGGTGCCGAGCCACGTGAATCCCATCACGGCCGCGAACACGTAGACGCTCGCGGGCGACAGGGGGGCTGCGACGAACGCGGCCATCGTGAGCGCCCGCACGAGGTACAGCACCGACAGCACGTACTTGCGCCGCAGCAGCCCGCCGAGATGGCCGCACGCATAGGTGCCGGCCACGTTGGTCAGCGCGATCAGCGCGAGCGCGACGCTCGCGTGGCGTGCCGGCAGCCCGTGGTCGAGCAGGTACGCGGGAAGATGCGTCGCGATGAACGCGAGCTGGAAGCCGCATGCGAAGAAGCCCGCGTTCAGCAGCCAGAAGCCGCGATGCGCGAACGCCTCGCGCACGGCTTCGCCGATCGACTGGTCGGGGCCGGCGGCGGCAGCCCGCGCGGGTCGGTCGCGTAGCAGCAGGGCGAGCGGTGCGAGCAGCGCCGCGACGAGCGCCAGCGCGATGAACGCGTGCCGCCAGCCGATGCCGCCGATCAGCGTCTGCGCGACGGGCACCATGCAGAACTGGCCGAGCCCGCCGATCGCGCCCGCGACGCCGAGCGCCCAGCCGCGGCGGTCGGGCGGAAACAGGCGGCTCAGCGCGCCATAGATCGACGCGAACGCCGAGCCCGACAGCGCGATGCCGATCACGAGCCCGGCGCCGACCGTGAACATGCCGGTCGTCGCCGCATGCGCCATCGTGACGAGCCCGGCCGCATACAGCAGCATCCCGGCGACGATCACGCGCAGCGAGCCGAAGCGATCGGCGACCATCCCGGTGAACGGCTGCGCGACGCCCCAGATCAGGTTCTGCAGCGCGAGGGCGAGCCCGAACGCTTCGCGCGACCAGCCGTGGTCGAGCGACACCGGCGCGAGGAACAGGCCCTGCACGTGGCGGATGCCGAGCGCGGCGCCCATGATCAGGCCGCCGGCCAGGACGGGCAGCCAGCGGCGGCGGACTTCCTGCTCGATCGGGGTCATGCGTGTCTCCGGATGAAGGCGCGCGGCAACACGGCCGCGCTCGATCCGATTAGACGATCGTGCCCGTCGTCGCTCAAGCGATCATTCGGTCAGGTTGGCATGCGTGGCAGGAATGCGATGTGGGGCGCGCGGAGTGGGGCGCAGGCGCCCGGCAGCGGTCAGGTTTGTTCGCAAAGGCCGCGCCGGCTTACGCTGACGCCGCGCCGTGCGCACGCATCGCGGTATCGCATTCGGCCGCTTCGGCGAGCATCCAGTCGCGCACGTCGGCGACTTCGCGGCGCGGGGCCGGATCGTGCTGGAACAGCCAGTAGCCGTACGCATCCGTCAGCGCCTGCGTGTGCGGCCCGAGCACTGCGAGCCGCCCGTCCGCGAGCATCGGCGCGACGAGCGCGAGCCGGCCGAGCGCGACGCCCTGGCCCGCGATCGCCGCCTGGATCACCTGGTCGTACTGGTTGAAGCGCAGCACGCCTTTCGGGCGCGCGTCGCCGAGCCCGGCCGCGTGCAGGTGCGCGCGCCACTGCAATTGCGGCTGCGGCGGCCCGTCGAATTCGAGCAGCACGTGGTCGGCGATCGCGGCCGCGTTCGTGACAGGCCGCGCGGCGAGCGCCGGATGCGCGACCGGCACGACGATCTCGTCGAACAGGCGCAGCGCGCCGGCCGGCGCGCGGTCGCGCGGACAATAGCGGATGCCGAGGTCGATGCCTTCGGCGCGCAAATCGAGTACCTTGTCGTTCGCGGCGACGCGCAGGTCGATCTCCGGCAGGCGCGCCTGCAGCCGCCCGAGCCGCGGCAGCAGCCACAGCGCGGTGACGCCGATGCTGGCGGTGATCGTGACGGGCTGGCGCTCGCGCGTGGCCGCGAGCGAGGCGATGGTGTCCTGCAGCCCGTGCAGTGCCGCATCCGCGACGCGAAACAGCCGCTCGCCTTCCGGCGTGAACGCGATCTTCCGGTAGCCGCGCTGCAGCAATGCGACGCCGAGGTGCGCTTCGAGTGCATGTACCTGGCGACTGACCGCCGATTGCGTGACGCAGAGGTCCTGCGCTGCGAGCGTGATGCTCATGCGGCGGCCGACGGCGACGAAACCGCGGACGAGGTCGAGCGACGGGAGACGGACGAGCGGCGTTGACATGCGCGTGACTCATGCGAACGGAGCAGCAAGATTGGTTGAGAACGCGGGGCGCGTCAAGTTCAATGGAGGCTGGCGCGGGCGGTGAAGGATGGGGCGGGCGACGCCCCGGCCGGCTGCGAAGCATGGACGTGGGCAGGCACTGACGCGCTCACCCGGACGGACCGCGAAGCATGGGACCGGAGACACGATGACGATTTCGAACGAGGGCAGCGAAATGACGCAGGGCACCCGCGCGGCGGACGCATTGCCGCCCGAGCCGGTGACGCTGCGCGCGGCCGACGGCTATGCATTGCGCGGCCATGTATGGCGCCATCGCGGCGGCAGTGTCGTGCGGCCGGTGACGGTCATCAATTGCGCGACGTCGGTGCGTTGCGACTACTACTTCCGTTTCGCGGCCTGGCTGTTCGCCCAGGGGCGCGACGTGCTCGTCTACGACTATCGCGGCATCGGCGGGTCGCGCCCGGCGCAGCTCGCGAAGCTGCGCGCGAACTGGCTCGACTGGGGGCGGCTCGATTGCGAAGCCGCGCTGCGCTACGCACGCGACGCGTTTCCGGGCCAGCCGATCGACGTCGTCGCGCACAGCATCGGCGGGTTCGCGCTGGGGCTCGCCGCATCGAACGTCCACGTGCGGCATGCGGTGACGGTCGGCGCGCAGTATGCGTACTGGCGCGATTACCGGCCGGCCGAACGGCGGCGCATGTGGTGGAAGTGGCACGTCGCGATGCCGGTGCTCGCGGCCGTGTTCGGCTACGTGCCCGCGAAGCGGCTCGGCTGGATGGAGGACACGCCGCGCGGCGTCGCGTTGTCGTGGGTGCGCTCGCAGGCACGCTTCGAGGAGGGCTATACGAGCGGCCCGCTCGCCGAACCCGCCGCGAGCCGCGCCGCGTTGCCCGCCCGCTTCGCGGGGCTGTCGGCGCCGATGCTCGCGATTGGCCTCGACGACGACGGGTTCGGCACGGTCGCGGCGATCGAGCGGCTGGTCGGCTACTACACGGGCAGCGACGTCACGCATCTGCGGATCGCGCCGGCCGACATCGGCGTCGACGCGATCGGCCATTTCGCGTTTTTCCACAGCCGCTTCACCGAAACACTGTGGCCGCTCGCGCTCTACTGGCTGCAACACGGCGCGCTGCCGGCCGATGCGCCGGGCAACGTGCATGCGATTCACCCGGCATCGCGCGGGCGTGGGCCCGCCAGCGGCGTGCCGGGCGTTGCAGCGAACGGGTGACCGGGCGGCCATGTCACGCCGGTGCCTGCCGCGAGAACGACGAGCGTCAGCGCGGCGTCCCGTGCCGGCAGCATTGACGCCGGCGGGCCGCAACGGGTCGCCATACCATCTGATCGATTAACATCGGACGTTTCCTTTCACAGGCCGCCGCACGTCGATGCTCGTCCCGCCCGATTCCGTTTCTCCGTCTGAAAGCTCCCGCGCCTGGCGCATGCAGCGGCTCGACGCGCCGCCCGCCGCGGCGCGCGCCGGCGTGCAGATCGCGCGTGTCGATTTCGACTGGTGCGTACCGCTTGCGTCGCCCGCGTATGCGGCCCTGAGCGACGGCGAGCGCGCGCGGGCCGCACGCTTCATGCGGCATGAGGATACGGTGCGCAGCGCCGCGACGCGCGCCGCGCTGCGCGACGTGCTCGGCACGGCCCTCGGCATCGCGCCGCGGGCGGTGGCGATCGTCGTCGATGCATCGGGTCGGCCGTCGCTGGACGGCGCGCATCGCGCGTCGCTCGACTTCAACGTGTCGCATGCGGGCGATCATGCGTTGATTGCGTGGGCCCCCGCGGGGCGCGTGGGCGTCGATATCGAGTGCTGCAACCGCGCGACCGACTGGCGTGCGCTGACGCGCGAAGTTTGCGCGCCCGCCGAGGCCGCCTATCTCGACAGCCTGCCGCCGGCCGAACGCGCCGGCGCATTCATGCGCGTCTGGAGTGCGAAGGAGGCGCTGCTCAAGGCGCTCGGCACGGGCATCGTCGGCGGGCTGAGCGCGTTCGCGGTCATGCCGCCGCGCGATGGCGCGACCCCCGCGACGACGATCGTCGAGCCGGCCGCGCCCGCCGCCGGCGTCGCGGCGTTCGATGCGGCGTGGCTCGACGCGGCGCCCGGCTATGCGGCGTGCGTCGCGTGGACGCGTGCGTGAGCCGCGGTCAGCGCGCGGCGCTCATTCGAGCGGCGCGTCGTTCGGCGCCGCATAGCGCGCCTTGATCACGTCGCTCATCGCGAAGTCGAACGACAGCCCCTTCGGCGGCACCGGCTTCATGAACCACTTGTCGTACAGCGCGTCGATCTCGCCGTGCTTCATCAACTGCACGAGCACGCCGTCGACGAGCGCCTTGAACTGCGGATCGTCCTTGCGCAGCATGAACCCGTAGGCCTCCGACGATTGCGGCGTGCCGACGATCTGCCAGTCGGCCGGTTTCGCAGCGAGCTGGCGCACGCCCGCGAGCAGCACGTCGTCCATCATGTACGCGGCCGCGCGGCCCGATTCGAGCGTGAGGCGTCCTTCGCCGTAATCCTTCGCGCTGATGATCTGCATGTTCATCTTCTTTTCCTCGTTCATCTTGCGCAGCAGGCGCTCGGACGTCGTGCCCTGGTTCGTCACGACCGTCTTGCCGGCGAGATCCGGGAAGTCGCGGATGCCCGACGTCGTGCGCGTGAGCAGGCGCGTCGTCGCGACGAAGAAGGTGGTCGAGAACGCGACCTGCGCGTGGCGCGCGGCGAGGTTGGTCGTCACGCCGCATTCGAGATCGACGGTGCCGTTCTGCACGAGCGGAATGCGGTTCTGCGACGTGACCGGAATGAAGCGCACCTGCAGGTCGGGCTTGCCGATGCGCGCCTTCACGGCGGCGATCACGCGGTCGCACAGGTCCTGCGAGAAGCCGATGACCTTGCCGTTCGCGTCGGCGTAGGAGAACGGCACCGACGTTTCGCGGTGGCCGATCGAGATCAGGTTGCTCTGCCGGATCTTCTCGAGCGTGCCGGACAGCGGCTCCGCGGCGAGCGACGCGCCGCACGCGAGTGCGCACGCGGCGAATAGCAGGGGGCGGCCGAACCGGATGGCGAGTCGTGACGGGAAGGACATGGCGGTCTCCATGGCGAATGGTGATCCGTATGTTGCCAAAAACAAAATAATTGCAACAACTGTTAAGCGCCGGATCACACGGGCCGATGCGGCGGGCCGCGCCGGGCATCAGGGAAACTCCCGAGTCGAAATCGATGAAAAACGGGTTGTCTAGACAAGTTGGCGTGGCTACACTTCAATCCATTCCGAACTTGTCTAGACAGGATTGCTCACATGATTACGTTGACCCCCGGCCATCTGACCCTCCCGCAACTGCGCCAGATCGCACGCGAATCCGTGCAGCTCGCGCTCGACCCGGCCAGCTTCGCGAAGATCGACGCCGGCGCGAAGGCCGTCGCCGACATCGCTGCGAAGGGCGAGCCGGCCTACGGCATCAACACGGGCTTCGGCCGCCTGGCCAGCACGCACATCCCGCACGACCAGCTCGAACTGCTGCAGAAGAACCTCGTGCTGTCGCACGCGGTCGGCGTGGGCGAGCCGATGGCACGCTCGTCGGTGCGCCTGCTGATGGCGCTGAAGCTGTCGAGCCTCGGCCGCGGCCACTCGGGCATCCGTCGCGAAGTGATGGACGCGCTGATCAAGCTGTTCAACGCGGACGTGCTGCCGCTGATCCCGGTGAAGGGCTCGGTCGGCGCATCGGGCGACCTCGCGCCGCTCGCGCACATGTCGGCCGTGCTGCTGGGCGTCGGCGAAGTGTTCATCCGCGGCGAGCGTGCGAGCGCACTCGACGGTCTGCGCGTCGCGGGCCTCGCGCCGCAGACGCTGCAGGCGAAGGAAGGCCTGGCGCTGCTGAACGGCACGCAGGCATCGACCGCGCTGGCGCTCGACAACATGTTCGCGATCGAAGACCTGTACCGCACCGCGCTCGTCGCCGGCGCGCTGTCGGTCGACGCCGCAGCCGGCTCGGTGAAGCCGTTCGACGCACGCATTCATGAGCTGCGCGGCCACCAAGGCCAGATCGACGCGGCCGCGTCGTATCGCGACCTGCTCGAAGGCTCGCCGATCAACCAGTCGCACCGCGACTGCGACAAGGTGCAGGACCCGTACAGCCTGCGCTGCCAGCCGCAGGTGATGGGCGCGTGCCTGGACCAGATGCGCCATGCGGCCGACGTGCTGCTGGTCGAAGCGAATGCCGTGTCGGACAACCCGC
The DNA here is from genome assembly GCF_030482505.1 of Burkholderia sp. AU45274. NCBI lineage: Bacteria > Pseudomonadati > Pseudomonadota > Betaproteobacteria > Burkholderiales > Burkholderiaceae > Burkholderia > Burkholderia sp. AU45274. The sequence goes on from NZ_JAUJQE010000022.1 coordinate 54,404, forward strand.
TGATCTTCCCGGATACCGGCGAAGTGCTGTCGGGCGGCAACTTCCACGCGGAACCCGTCGCATTCGCGGCCGACAATCTCGCGCTCGCCGCAGCGGAAATCGGCGCGCTGGCCGAACGCCGCATCGCGCTGCTGATCGACGCGACGCTGTCGGGCCTGCCCCCGTTCCTCGTGCGGGACGGCGGCGTGAACTCGGGCTTCATGATCGCGCACGTGACGGCGGCCGCACTCGCATCGGAAAACAAGACGCTCGCGCACCCGGCATCGGTCGACTCGCTGCCGACCTCGGCGAACCAGGAAGACCACGTGTCGATGGCGACGTTCGCCGCGCGCAAGCTCGCCGACATCGCGGACAACACGAAGCACATCCTCGCGATCGAACTGCTGGCCGCCGCACAAGGCGTCGACCTGCGCGCGCCGTACCACACGAGCCCGAAGCTGGCGCCGGTGATGGAAACGATCCGCGCCAAGGTCGCGCACTACGAGCTCGATCACTACTTCGCACCGGACATCGCCGTGATCGCCAAGCTGGTCGGCGAGCGCGCGTTCGCAAAGGTCGCGCCGTTCTCGTTCGCGTCGGAACAGTAAGCCCATGAGCGCGCCGGTCTACCAGGAGATCAAGGATTTCATCCTGGCCCGCATCCACGCAGGCGAGTGGGAGGAGGGCGATCAGGTGCCGTCCGAGAACGAGCTGGCGCGCGAATTCAAGGTGGCGCGCATGACCGTCAACCGCGCGCTGCGCGAGTTGACGGCCGAGCAGGTGCTCACGCGCATGAAGGGGGCGGGCACCTACGTCGCGCGGCCGAAGTACGAGTCGACGCTGGTGGCGATCCGCAGCATCTCGGAGGAAGTCGGCGCACGCGGGCATGCGTATCACGCCAGCGTGCTCGGCCTCGACACGATCCGCGCCGACGACGCGCTCGCCGACGAGATGCAGGTCGCCGTGCGCACGAAGCTGTTTCATTCGCAGGTGCTGCACTTCGAGAACGACGAGCCCGTGCAGCTCGAAGAACGATGGGTGAATCCGGCGGTCGCGCCGGATTACGCCGAGCAGGATTTCACGAACACGACGCCGAACCTGTACCTGATGCGCGCGGCTCCGCTGCAGCGCGTCGAGTACCGGATCGAAGCGGCGGCCCCGGCGCCGGAGCGGCGCGAGCAGCTGCGGATGGACGACGTCGAGCCGTGTCTGGTTTTACATCGACGCACCTGGTCGCAGGGCGTCGTCGCCTCGGTGGCGAATCTGTGGCATCCCGGCAGCCGTTATCGCTTCACCGGGCATTTCTGATTCCTATTTGATAGTCATTTTCCTTCGGGAGCAGTCGTCATGAACCATCCGAAACACATCGATCCCCGTCTCGATCCGACGCGCACGATCCGCGCGCCGCGCGGCAGCGAGAAAGTCTGCAAGACCTGGCTGGCCGAAGCGGCCTACCGGATGATCCAGAACAACCTCGACCCGGAAGTCGCCGAGCACCCGCATGCGCTCGTCGTGTACGGCGGCATCGGCCGTGCGGCACGCAACTGGGAATGCTACGACCAGATCCTCGCGTCGCTGAAGGATCTCGAAGAGAACGAGACGCTGCTGATCCAGTCGGGCAAGCCGGTCGGTGTGTTCCGCACGCACAAGGATGCGCCGCGCGTGCTGCTCGCGAACTCGAACCTCGTGCCGCACTGGGCGAACTGGGATCACTTCCACGAGCTCGATCGCAAGGGCCTGATGATGTACGGCCAGATGACGGCCGGCAGCTGGATCTACATCGGCAGCCAGGGCATCGTTCAGGGTACCTATGAAACGTTCTTCTCGGTCGCGAACCAGCACTTCAACGGCGATCCGTCGGGCCGCTGGATCCTGACGGGCGGCCTCGGCGGCATGGGCGGCGCGCAGCCGCTGGCCGCGACGATGGCCGGCTTCTCGATGATCGCGGTCGAATGCGACGAGACCCGCATCGACTTCCGCCTGAAGACGCGCTACGTCGACAAGAAGGCGACGACGCTCGACGAGGCGCTCGGCATGATCGAGGAGGCGAAGCGCACCGGCAAGCCGGTGTCGATCGGCCTGCTCGGCAACGCGGCCGACGTGTTCGCCGAACTCGTCACGCGCGGCATCACGCCGGACTGCGTGACCGACCAGACGAGCGCGCACGACCCGATCAACGGCTACCTGCCGCAAGGCTGGACCGTCGCGCAATGGCGCGAAGCGCAGAAGGTCGATCCGCAGAGCATCGTGAAGGTCGCGAAGCAGTCGATGGCCGTCCAGGTGCGCGCGATGCTCGCGCTGCAGGAACGCGGTGCGGCGACGCTCGACTACGGCAACAATATCCGCCAGATGGCGCTGGAAATGGGTGTCGAGAACGCATTCGACTTCCCGGGCTTCGTGCCGGCCTACATCCGCCCGCTGTTCTGCGAAGGCAAGGGCCCGTTCCGCTGGGTCGCGCTGTCGGGCGATCCGGAAGACATCTACAAGACCGACCAGAAGGTGAAGGAGCTGATCCCCGACGATCCGCATCTGCACAACTGGCTCGACATGGCGCGTGAGCGCATTGCGTTCCAGGGCCTGCCGGCACGGATCTGCTGGGTCGGCGTGAAGGATCGCTATCGCCTCGGCCAGGCGTTCAACGAGATGGTCAAGAACGGCGAGCTGAAGGCCCCGATCGTGATCGGCCGCGATCACCTCGACACCGGCTCGGTCGCCAGCCCGAACCGCGAGACGGAATCGATGAAGGACGGTTCGGACGCCGTGAGCGACTGGCCGCTGCTGAACGCACTGCTGAACACCGCAGGCGGCGCATCGTGGGTGTCGCTGCACCATGGTGGCGGCGTGGGCATGGGCTTCTCGCAGCACTCGGGCGTCGTGATCGTCGCCGACGGTACCGCCGAAGCGCACGAGCGTCTCGGCCGCGTGCTGCTGAACGACCCGGCGACGGGCGTGATGCGCCATGCGGATGCCGGCTACGAACTCGCGCAGCAGACGGCCCGCGAAGCCGGCCTGAAGCTGCCGATGCTCGGCCGCTGAGCATGACGGCGCTCCACCCGGCGCCGGCGATTGCGACGATGATCCGCGCAGCGGATCTCGTCGCGTCGCCATGGAAGAACGGTGGCGGCGTGACGCGCGAAATCGGCGCGTTCCCGCCGGGCGCCGCGCTCGACGCGTTCGCGTGGCGCGTGAGCGTCGCCGACGTCGGCACGGCCGGGCCGTTCTCGCGTTTCGACGGGATCGACCGCACGCTGGTGCTGCTGTCCGGCGCGGGCATGACGCTCGCCGAGGCAGGCGGCGCCCGCCACGTGCTCGACGCGCCGCTGGCCCGCGCGGATTTTGCGGGGGAAGCGGCGATCGACGCGACGCTGCACGACGGCGCGACGCGCGACTTCAACCTGATGACGCGCCGTTCGGCCGCGCGCGGCGCGCTCGACGTATGGCGCGCAGGCGCGCACCGCATCGAGCATGCCGATACCGTGCTGCTGTATTGCGCGGCCGGCGAAGCCGCGGTCGAAATCGACGGCACACGCTACACCCTGGAAGAAATGGACACGCTGCGGCTCGACGGGCCGCGGCGTGCGTTTGACGTCGTCGTGAGCGGGAGCGGCGCGTTGCTCGCCGTGTCGCTCGCCATCGGCGAACGAGACTGAACGCATGAAACCGACTGTCTGGCATCACCTGAGGCTGTGTCCGCACGGCCATCCTGACGAGACGATCGACGACGCGGCGATCGCCGTCGACGAAACCGGCACGATCGTCTGGCTCGGCGCGATGTCCGCGCTGCCGCACGGTTACGCCCACTGGCAGCGCGAGGATCTGCACGGCGCGTGGGTGACGCCGGGCCTCGTCGACTGCCATACGCACCTCGTGTACGGCGGCACGCGTGCCGACGAATTCGCGCAGCGCCTCGCGGGCGTGAGCTACGAGGAAATCGCGCGGCAGGGCGGCGGGATCGTGTCGACGGTGCGCGCGACGCGCGCGGCCGACGAGACGACGCTGTTCGTGCAGGCTGCAGCACGCCTGCAGCCGCTGCTCGCCGAAGGCGTGACCGCGATCGAGATCAAGTCGGGCTACGGGCTCGACCTCGCGAGCGAACGCAAGATGCTGCGCGTTGCACGCCAGCTCGGCGAACGCTTTCCGGTCACCGTCTACACGACCTTCCTCGGCGCGCACGCGCTACCGCCCGAATATGCGGGCCGTGCGGATGCGTACATCGACGAAGTGTGCGACCGGATGCTGCCGGCGCTGGCCGACGAAGGGCTCGTCGACGCGGTCGACGTGTTCTGCGAACGCATCGGCTTTTCGCTTGCGCAGACCGAGCGCGTGTTCGAGGCCGCGACGCGGCGCGGGCTGCCCGTGAAGCTGCATGCGGAGCAACTGTCGAACGCGGGCGGCACGGCGCTGGCCGCGCGTTATCGCGCGCTGTCCGCCGATCACCTCGAATTTCTCGACGAAGCCGGCATCGAGGCGATGAAGGCAGCCGGCACGGTTGCCGTGCTGCTGCCCGGCGCGTACTACTTCATCCGCGAGACGCAACTGCCGCCGATCGAGCTGCTGCGCAAGCACGGCGTGCCGATCGCGCTCGCGACCGATCACAACCCCGGCACGTCGCCGCTCGAATCGCTGCTGCTGACGTTGAACATGGGCTGCACGCTGTTCCGCATGACGGTGCCCGAAGTGCTGCAGGGCGTCACGCGCCATGCGGCCGCGGCGCTCGGCCGCGCGGATCGCCACGGCGCGCTCGAGGTCGGTCGCCAGGCCGACTTCGCCGCGTGGTCGGTCGGCTCGCTGGCGGAGCTCGCCTACTGGATCGGCCGGCCGCTGTGCGAGCAGGTCGTACGCGGCGGCACGACCGTGTTTCGCCGGATGAATGGATAGCCTCATGACCGACACGACGTTGTTCGCAGACCATGCGTACCTGCCCGATGGCTGGCGCCGTAACGTCCTGCTGCGCTGGGACGCGGCCGGCACGCTGACCGGCGTGACGCCCGACACCGACGCACCCGCGGGCGTCGCTCGCGCGGCGGGGCCCGTGCTGCCCGGCATGCCGAACCTGCACTCGCACGCGTTCCAGCGCGCGATGGCGGGGCTCACCGAATACCGCGCGAATCCGTCCGACAGCTTCTGGAGCTGGCGCGACCTGATGTACCGCTTCGCGCTGAAGATCACGCCCGACGCGCTCGCCGCGATCGCGCGCTGGCTGTATGTCGAGATGCTCAAGTGCGGCTACACGTCGGTGTGCGAATTCCACTACGTGCATCACACGCAGGACGGCTCGCGCTATCCGCAGATCGCCGAGCTCGGCACGCGCGTGATCGACGCCGCGCGCGCGGCCGGCATCGGCATCACGATGCTGCCGGTGTCGTACCAGTTCGCCGGTTTCGGCGACAAGCCGCCGCGTGACGACCAGCGCCGCTTCATCAATACGCCCGACGGCCTGCTCGAACTGCTCGACGCGATGCGCCGCGTGGCGCCGGAGCACGGCGGGCTGCGCTACGGCGTCGCACCGCACTCGCTGCGGGCGGTATCCGAGAACGGCTTGCGCGTGCTGCTCGCAGGGCTGCCCGACGATGCCCCCGTGCATATCCATATCGCCGAGCAGACGGCCGAAGTCGACGACTGCGTGCGTGCGTACGGCGCGCGCCCCGTGCAATGGCTGCTCGATCGCTTCGACGTCGATGCACGCTGGTGTCTGGTGCACGCGACGCACGTCGACGCGGCCGAAACGGCGGCGCTCGCGAAGCGTCGCGCGGTTGCCGGCCTGTGCCTGACGACCGAAGCGAACCTCGGCGACGGCGTGTTCCCCGCTGTCGACTATCTCGCGCAGGGCGGCGTGATCGGCGTCGGCTCGGACAGCCACGCGTCGGTCGACTGGCGCTCGGAGTTGCGCCTGCTCGAATACGGCCAACGGCTCGTGCACCGTGCACGCAACGTGCTGGCGAGCGAGTCGCAGGCGCATGTCGCCGATCGCCTGTTCGACGCGTCGCTCGCGGGCGGCGCACAGGCCAGCGGGCGGCGTGTCGGTGCGCTGCGTGAAGGGTGCCGCGCCGACTGGCTCGTACTCGATCCCGATCATCCGGCGATCGCCGAACACGACAGCACGTCGTGGTTGTCGGGTATCGTGTTCGCGGAGCACGGCGACACGCCGGTGCTCGACGTCTACACGGGCGGCGAGCGCGTCGTGAGCGGCCGCCGTCATCGCGACGAAGCCGTCGCGTATGCCGACTACCGCGCCGCGCTGGCGCAACTGCTGCGCTGACGCGCGCAACCGGCGCACGCCGCAAGCGTGCGCCGGCAGACCTCCAACGGTGATGCGACATGACTGAACAACCGGCTGTATTCACGCTGAAGCAGGGCACGCTGCCGCTGCTGATCTCGATTCCGCACGCAGGCACGTACATTCCTGACGACATCGCCGCGACGATGACGGCCGACGCGCGCTTCGTCGACGATTGCGACTGGCATCTCGAACGGCTGTATGGATTCGCGGCCGACCTCGGCGCATCGATCCTCGTACCGTCGCATGCGCGTTACGTCGTCGACCTGAACCGTCCGCCCGACAACGAGAACCTGTATCCGGGGCAGGACACGACGGGGCTCGTGCCGGTCGATACGTTCGACAAGGCGCCGCTGTATCCGGCGAACGCGCAGCCCGGCAACGACGAGATCATGCGTCGCCGCGATCGCTACTGGCTGCCGTATCACGAGGCGCTGCGAGGCGAGGTGGCACGCCTGAAGCGCGAGCACGGCCGCGTGCTCGTGTGGGAAGCGCATTCGATCCGCTCGCACGTGCCGCGCTTCTTCGACGGCCGGCTGCCTGACTTCAACTTCGGCACGTCGAGCGGCGCGAGTGCCGCGCCTGGCCTGGCCGAGGCGCTGGCCGCGCGCGTGCTCGAACAGGGCGGCTATACGGCGGTCGCGAACGGGCGCTTCAAGGGCGGCTACATCACGCGTCACTACGGCGTGCCCGCTACCGGCGTCGAGGCCGTGCAGCTCGAGCTCTCGCAGATCACCTACATGGAAGAGACGCGTCCTTACGCGTATGACGAAGCGCGTGCGGCGCGGATTGTGCCGCTATTGCAGACGCTCGTCGAAACCGCGCTCGCGCATCGTTGAACGCGGGCCGCACGGATGCGGCAGCGCGGCGGAGCAGGCGCGTCATGACCCGCCTGCACGCGGCATGCCGCACCGATGCAGTGCACAACACGGCATCGATCCACGGGATCGATGCCGTTTTTTTTCGCATGGCTTTCGTCTGTTCGATGACGTCATCGGCACCTGAAAATTTGACGCAATTTTTAGGTGATATAAGCTGAATGTCAGGAAGTCGTCACGCGCGCACGGGCGGCGGGGCCATCGATCGTGGCCGCAACCCGCCGGAATGCGCTGCGAGACACCTTGCCGACGTGTCGCCGCGCGGCATTGCCGCATGCGCTTGATCGCGACACGTGTCCTGCCTTCATCAGTCAGTCGAGTACGATCGTGAAAGCCGCCAGCCCTTCGATACGCCGGACGCGAAGTCCGTCGGCGGGCGCGCCGCCTCAGGCCGGGCCGTCCCGGCATGCTGATCGCGGCACGCGTGCCGCCTTTTTACGCGAGCCTCGTTTCTTCGCCGTTTCCCATCGCGGCCTGCGCCGCTTCAATCTCGTGTCCGCGCACGTGTTCAGCGCGGTGCAGTGCGACGGCAGCGCATCGTTGTTGCCCTAGCGTCGTTTTCCGCTTCCGTTCCGGGTTGCACCGCCTGTTACCGCATCGTCCGCGCGGCAGGATCGCGCATGGGCATGCGCTGCGTCATGGTGCGCGCGTGCGGCGCCGGCGCGAACCTTCAACGTCCCGTGTGCAGACGCATCGCGCGCGATTACCGGAGAGCCGCCCATGCGTGCGCGCCCGATCGTAGCCGTCACCGCCGACCGCATCCTGCGCGGTGCGCATCCGAACCACACTGCGGGGGAGAAGTACCTGGCCGCGCTCGTCGACGGCGCCGGTGTGCTTGCGTTCGTGCTGCCCGCGCTCGGCGCGCGCCAGCCGGCCGACGCGATCGTCGCGGCAGTCGACGGGGTGCTGTTCACCGGCAGCTATTCGAACGTCGAGCCGCATCATTACGGCGGCACCGCGAGCGCGCCCGACACGCTGCACGACCCCGCGCGCGACGCGACCGCGCTGCCGCTGATCCGTGCGGCGATCGACGCGGGCGTGCCCGTGCTGGCGATCTGTCGCGGCATGCAGGAGCTGAACGTCGCCTACGGCGGCACGCTGCATCAGCGGCTGCACGCGACCACCGGCTTCGACGATCACCGCGAGCGGCCCGCCGATCCGCTCGAACGGCAGTACGGCCCCGCGCACGTCGTGCAGTTCGCGCCGGGCGGCCTGCTGCAGCGGGTCGCGCGCGGCGCGCACGAAGCGACGGTCAATTCGCTGCACGACCAGGGCATCGCGCAACTCGGCGCGGGGCTCGTCGTCGAAGCCAGTGCGCCCGACGGGCTGGTCGAGGCCGTCAGCGTGCGCGGCGCGCGCGCGTTCGCGCTCGGCGTGCAGTGGCATCCCGAATGGCGCTACGCGGAGCAGCCGCTGTCGCGCGATATCTTCGCGGCATTCGGCGCGGCGTGTCGCGCGCGCATGACGCATCGCATTCATGCGGCCGGCGGCGCGATGCCGTCGCCGGCCGCATCCGACGTCGACTGATAGAGGCCGATCATGCAACCCGAACTGAGCGAATTCCTGCGACAGCACCGCATCACCGAGGTCGAGGCGATCATTCCCGACATGGCCGGCATTGCGCGCGGCAAGATCATTCCGCGCAACAAGTTCGAATCCGGCGAATCGATGCGCCTGCCGCAGGCCGTGATGGTGCAGACCGTCACCGGCGACTATCCGGAAGACGGCACGCTGACCGGCGTGACCGACCCCGACATGGTGTGCGTGCCCGATCCGTCGACGATCTGCCTGATTCCGTGGGCCGTCGACCCGACCGCGCAGGTGATCCACGATTGCGTGCACTTCGACGGCTCGCCGGTCGAGATCTCGCCGCGCTACGTGCTGCGACGCGTGCTCGACCTGTACAGGGCGAAGGGCTGGCAGCCGGTCGTTGCACCCGAGCTCGAGTTCTATCTCGTCGACATGAACGCCGATCCCGACTTGCCGCTGCGTCCGCCCGTCGGCCGCACCGGGCGTGCGGAGACCGGCCGGCAGTCGTATTCGATCGAGGCCGTGAACGAGTTCGATTCGCTGTTCGAGGACATCTACGAATACTGCGAGATGCAGGGGCTCGATATCGAGACGCTGATCCACGAGGTCGGCGCCGCGCAAATGGAGATCAACTTCGTGCATGGCGATGCGCTGTCGCTCGCCGACCAGGTGTTCCTGTTCAAGCGCACCGTGCGCGAGGCGGCGCTGCGCCACAACATGTACGCGACCTTCATGGCGAAGCCGATGCAGGACGAGCCGGGCTCGGCGATGCACATCCACCAGAGCCTGGCCGACGCGCGCACGGGACGCAACCTGTTCTCCAACGAGGACGGTACGGTGTCGCCGATGTTTCACAGCTATCTCGCGGGGCTGCAGAAGTACACGCCCGCACTGATGCCGATCTTCGCGCCGTACATCAACTCGTATCGCCGCCTGTCGCGCTTCATGGCCGCGCCGATCAACGTGCAGTGGGGCTACGACAACCGCACGGTCGGTTTCCGCATTCCGCAGTCGGGCGCGTCGGCGCGCCGCATCGAGAACCGGATTCCGGGCGTCGACTGCAATCCGTACCTCGCGTTCGCCGCGACGCTCGCAGCCGGCTATCTCGGCTTGACCCAGCAGCTCGCACCGACCGAGCCGATCGCGTCGGACGGCTACAACCTGCCGTACCAGCTGCCGCGCAATCTCGAGGAGGGCATCTCGCTGATGGCGGCCTGCACGCCGCTGGCCGGCATTCTCGGCGACAAGTTCGTGAAAGCGTACCTGGCGCTGAAGGACACCGAATACGAAGCGTTCTTCCGCGTGATCAGCTCGTGGGAGCGCAGGCATTTGCTGCTGCACGTCTGAGCGTGCGGCGCGGTTATCCGGAGGAAACATGACCGATAGAAATGACGCTGTATCGCCGCAATCGACCGCGGATTATCGTGCGCTCGACGCCGCGCACCACATCCACCCGTTCTCCGACATGGGCGCGCTGAACCGTGCAGGCAGCCGCGTGATCGTGAAGGCCGACGGCGTCTACCTGTGGGACTCGGACGGCAACAAGGTGATCGACGGGATGGCCGGCCTCTGGTGCGTGAACGTCGGCT
>NZ_JAUJQE010000023.1:0-56726 GCF_030482505.1 Burkholderia sp. AU45274
CTCACGGAACCCAGCGTGGCCGGACTCGTACTCCTCTGCAATGGATACCTTGAACTGCTCCGTGTACTTGCTCATGAAAAACACCCCAAAGGTTGGATCGATGTCCAACTTTTGGGGTGCAGTTCATTGTGCCGGCGGGGCTTTTTTTTCGATGTCGGCGGCGCGCGGCTGCGTGCGTCAGCGCTGCGCCTGCATCAGCGGCGGGCGGCGCTCGAACCACGGCCGCGCCTGTTCGAGCTGGCGGGCGAGCCGGAGCAGCAGCGCGTCGTCGGCATGACGCGCGGCGAACTGCACGCCGATCGGCAGCCCGCGCGCGTTCCAGTAGAGCGGCACCGACATCGCCGGCTGGCCGGTCAGGTTGAACAGCTCGGTGCAGCCGGCCCACGTGAACGCCTTTTCCGACGACCTCGCGAGCATCTCCTTCAGCAGCGGCTTCACCGGCAGCGCGGCGAGCACCTTCATCTGCGCCGCTTCGAGCGGCGTCGGCTGCAATTCGCCGATCTTCACCGGCGGGCCCGCGAGCGACGCGCACAGGATTGCGTCGTAGCGCGACACGAGGCCGGCCACCTGCACGGTGAGCTGGCGCTGCCATTCGAGCACGTCCGGCAGGCGCGTGCGCGCGAGGCGCCGGCCGATCACGGCCATCGCCCACGTCGCGGCCTCGAATTCGCCGCGCTTCGGCGTGCGGCCGGTCAGTGCGCGCGCGCCGAGCACCATCTCCTCGGCGATCGTTGCCCATAGCGTGAGGAAGGTTTCGGCCGCGCGCGCGTAGTTGACGTGCAGCGTCGCCGGCTCGACATGGTGGCCGAGCGATTCGAGCAGTGCGGCCGCGTCGTCGAGCGCCGCGCGCGTGTCGTCGGCGAGTGCCGGCGCGAGCATCGGGTCGAGCACGAGGCCGATCCGCAGCGGGCCGGGCGGCGTGTCGAGTTCGCCGAGGAATGTGCCGGGCGCGCCCGGTGGCAAGGTCTGGCCGGTCGTCACGTCGAGCAGCAGCGCGCTGTCGCGCACGCTGCGCGTGACCGCATGCTGGACGACCAGCTCGCCGTTCGACGGCAGGTCGACGAGTACCGGGTTGCGGCTCGGCTTCAGGCCGAACAGCCCGCAGCACGACGCCGGAATGCGGATCGAGCCGCCGCCGTCGGAAGCATGCGCGAGCGGCACGATGCCGGCCGCGACGGCCGCCGCCGCACCGCCGCTCGAGCCGCCGGGCGTGTGATCGAGATTCCACGGGTTGCGGCACGCGCCGAACAGTTCGGGTTCCGTGTACGGCATCTGGCCGATCTCCGACGTGTTGGTCTTGCCGAACACGTTGAGACCGGCCGCGCGGCTGCGCGCGATCACCGGCGAATCGTCGGCGGGCACGAAATACCGGTAGTGCCGGCTGCCCATCGACAGCGGCAGCCCGGCGACCGCCGCGCCGAGATCCTTCACGAGATAGGGAACGCCGGCGAACGGCGCGTCGGTGCCGCCGTCGGGTGTGGCGGCCGCGCGCTGGCGTGCGGCTTCGTAGTCCTGCAGCACGATCGCGTTGATCGCGCCGTTGACCGCTTCGGCCTGGCCGATCGCGGCGTCGAGCAGTTCGCGCGGGCTCGCCTTGCGTTCACGTACCAGTGTGGCGAGGCCGATCGCGTCATGCGCGAGATAGTCCGAGTGCATCGCTGTCATCCCCGTTGTGGTTCGTGGCGATGACAGCAGCATAACGCGGGCCCGGTGCGCGGGGCCCGCGGCCGGCCGTTTTTAGAGGTGCTCGGCGAGGAAGGTCAGCGTGCGGCCGTGCGCGAGCGCCGACGCGCGCTGGTTGTACGACGCGCGGTCCGTGCAGTTGAAGCCGTGCTCGGCGCCCGGATAGTCGTGGAACGACGCGTGGCCGTGGCCGGCGAAAGCGGCCTTCACCTGGTCGACGGCCTCGGGCGGGATCGCGTGGTCGTGTCCCGCGTAGTGGAACAGGATCGGCTGCTTGATCTGGCCGGCCAGATCGAGCGCGTTCTGGATACCGCCGCCGTAGTAGGCCACGGCCGCGTCGATCTTGCCGGTCGCGGCCGCGCGGTACGCGAGCTGGCCGCCGAAGCAGTAGCCGATCGCGGCAACCTTGCCGGCCACTTCCGGGCGCGCGCGCAACGCATCGGCGGCCGCGCCGATGTCCGCGACCGCGAGGCCCACGTCGGTCTTTTTCATCAGCTCGATGCCCTTGTCGCGATCCGCGCCTTCGTAGGTGAGCTCGACGCGCGGCTGCGTGCGCCAGAACACGTCCGGCGCGAGCGCGACGAAGCCGTCGGACGCGTACTGGTCGGCCACCGCGCGGATGTGCGCGTTCACGCCGAAGATCTCCTGGATGATGATGACGGCAGGGCCTTTGCCGCGCTTGGGCAGCGCGAGATAGCCGCCGAAGCTGTCGTTACCGGCGGGGATGTCGATCCATTGGGCAGTCACGTTCTGAACTCCTGGCGAACGGGGTGCGCGATGCGCGCCCCGGGGTGGAAGAGGGCGGCCTAGTGTGCCATCGATCGTGTGACGGTGCAGCGCATGCGCCCGCTTCTCGCGCAGCGATCGTTTCGATCTCGATTATTCATTTTTCGGCGCTGCGCCGCTTCGATAGAGTCGATGTGCCGGCCTTTACAAAGCGCTTTCGCGTATCGTCATCGAAGGATTCGCCATGTCTGCCCGTCTGTTTTCCACGCCCTTTTCCGAACGCTTCGGCCTGCGCCTGCCGCTCGTGCAGGCGCCGATGGTCGGCGCGACTACGACCGCGATGGTCGCCGCCGCGTCGAATGCCGGCGCGCTCGGCAGTCTCGGCGCCGCCGCGTTCGCGCCCGAGCGCCTCGCGACCGAAGTCGAAGCCATCCGCGCGGCGACCGATCGCCCGTTCGCGATCAACCTGTTCGTGCTGCCGGACGCGACGCCCGACGCGGCGACCGTCGCCCGCGCGCTCGCCGCGATCGACCCGCTGAACGCGGTGCTCGGGTTGCCGCCGGGCACCGTCCCCGCGCGCTATGCGCCCGACTTCCGCGCACAGCTCGATGCGCTCGTGGCGCTGCGCGTGCCCGTTGCGAGCTTCACGTTCGGCGTGCTCGATGCGGCCGACGTCGCGCGCCTGAAGGCGGCCGGCACCTACGTGATCGGCACGGCGACGCACGTGGCCGAGGGCCTCGCCTGGCAGGCGGCCGGCGCCGACGCGCTGTCCGCGCAGGGCGCCGAGGCGGGCGGCCATCGCGGCACGTTCATCGGTTCCGCCGACGATGCGCTGATCGGTACGCTCGCGCTCGTGCCGCAACTGGTCGACGCGACCGGCCTGCCCGTGCTCGCCGCGGGCGGCATCATGGACGGCCGCGGGATCGCGGCCGCGCTCGCGCTCGGCGCGCAGGGCGCACAGCTCGGCACCGCGTTCCTCACCTGCACGGAAAGCGCGATCGCGGCGGACTGGAAGGCGCGCCTGCTCGCGAGCACCGACACGTCGACGCAGGTCACGCGCGCGATCACCGGCCGCCACGCGCGCGGGCTGCGCAACACGCTGATGGCCCGGCTCGGCGAACGCGTGGCCGACGCCGCGCCGTACCCGGTGCAGAACGCGCTGACCCAGCCGCTGCGCCAGGCCGCCGCGCGCGCGAACGACGGCGACTACCTGTCGCTGTGGGCCGGGCAGGGCGCGCCGCTCGCGCGGCGGCGCGGCGATGCGCTGACGACGTCGCAGCTCGTCGCCGCGCTCGATGCCGAATGGCGTGCGGCGGCTGCCTGATGCGTTCATGTCGGACGACGAAACGCGCGTTGTCACGCGCGTTTCATTCAATGATCACGGGCACAAAATACCGAATCGAAATGCCCCCGGATTGTTTTAAAACGACCTTTCAGAAAGCCACCTGGAATTAGCGGAAACCCTTATCCGGCGGGGCTCACGGCGATATTCGAGTCGTCATTCCAAAGCGTGCATATCGGTAGTGTTACCACTACCCCAAAAAAGTCCCACAAATTAATTTGATCACCTACACTTGCGCGCAAGTACGGACGGGCGGCTGCTAAAAGCGGCGGTTTTCACGTGCTTGAGGCCAAGTGCATGAACGATGCAACCGGCGAATCGTCCAGTGATTGCAAACACAGGGATGGCAGCGGGGCACCGGGCGATGGCGTTTTATTGGGACCGAAACTGGAGACTTACATGAATATCAAGATGCAAAAGCTGTTGCCGATCACCGCGGCCGCGATGCTGTGCGCTGCAGCTGCGGGCAACGCAGCGGCCGATCAAGTCGTCAAGATCGGCCACGTCGCGCCCTTGACGGGCGGCATTGCACACCTGGGCAAGGACAACGAAAACGGCGCACGTCTCGCGGTTGAAGAGATCAACGCCAAGGGTCTCACGGTCGGCGGCCAGAAAATCACGCTGCAACTCGACCCGCAGGACGACGCGGCCGACCCGCGGCAGGCCACGCAGGTTGCGCAGAAGCTCGTCGACGACAAGGTCGTCGCGGTGGTCGGCCACCTGAACTCGGGCACGTCGATCCCGGCCTCGAAGATCTACAGCGATGCGGGCATCGTGCAGATCTCGCCGTCGGCGACCAACCCGGCCTACACGCAGCAGGGCTTCAAGACCACGTACCGCGTGGTGGCCACCGATGCGCAGCAGGGCCCGGCACTCGCGAACTACGCGCACTCGAAGGGCATCAAGAGCGTGGCCGTGGTCGACGATTCGACCGCGTACGGCCAGGGTCTCGCGAACGAGTTCGAGAAGAAGGCCAAGGCGCTCGGCCTGAAGGTGATGTCGCACGACGCGACGAACGACAAGGCGGTCGACTTCCGCGCGATTCTGACCAAGATCAAGGGCGAGAATCCGGACGCGATCATGTACGGCGGCATGGACGCCACCGGCGGCCCGTTCGCGAAGCAGGCGAAGCAGCTCGGCCTGCGCGCGAAGATCTTCGCGGGCGACGGCGTGTGCACGGAAAAGCTGGCCGACCTGGCCGGCGACGCGACCGACAACGTGGTGTGTTCGGAAGCCGGTGCTTCGCTCGAGAAGATGTCGGGCGGCGCGGCGTTCAAGGCGAAGTACGAGAAGCGCTTCGGCCAGCCGATCCAGATCTACGCACCGTTCACGTATGACGCCGTGTACATCATCGTCGATGCGATGAAGCGCTCGAACTCGGCGGATCCGGCGAAGATCCTCGCCGCGATGCCGGCGACGAACTACTCGGGCGTGATCGGCACGACGACCTTCGACTCGAAGGGCGACCTGCAGCACGGCGTGATCTCGCTGTACAACTACAAGGGCGGCAAGAAGTCGCTGCTCGATGAAGTGAAGATGTAACGATACAAGCGGTCAACAGAAGGGGTGAAAGCGCGCATGCGGCAACGCATGCGCGCTTTCTTTTTGGGCCGGCGCGTCGTGCCGCGCCCCGTCAGATCTTCAGCCGCGCGAGCACCTTCGGCGCGACGGCCGCGACGAGCGCCGCGCACAGCGCGACGACGGACAGGCCGATCGTCAGGTTCGACGCCTGCGCGACGGCGCCGATCACGACCGGACCGAACAGCATGCCGAAATACGCGAGGCCGGCCACGTGCGCGAGCCCTTCGGCCGCATGGATGCCTTTCACGCGCGCGGCGGCCGCGAACAGCACCGGCATCATGTTCGCGAGGCCGAGGCCCATCAGCGTGAAGCCGGTCAGCACCGTGGCCGAATACGGCAGCAGCAGCGCGCCGATCATCCCCGCGCAGGCGAGCGACGCGCTCGCGAACACGAGCTGCGGCGCGCCGAAGCGGGCGCGCACGGCGTCGCCCGCGAAGCGCGCGATGGCCATCCCGCCCGAGAACGCGGCATAGGCGGCGCTGGCGAGCGCGGGGCTCGCCACGACGACGTCGCGCATGTAGACCGTCGCCCAGTCGTACATCGCGCCTTCGGCGATCAGCGCGACGAGCGCGATGCCGCCGAGCATCCACAACGCCGGCGAGCGCCAGCGGTTGCCGCCGCCGTGCGCGTGTTCGTGATGCGGCACATGCGGGAGCACGGCCGGGCTGGCGACCACGAGCACCGTCGCGCTGGTCGCGGCCGCGAGCGCGAGATGCACGGCCGGCGCCATGCCGGCCGACAGCAGCGCGCCGCCGGCGGCCGCGCCGGCCATCCCGCCGATGCTGAACATGCCGTGCAGCGACGACATGATCGGCCTGCCGATCGCGATTTCGACCGCGCTGGCCTCGGCGTTCATCGCCACGTCGAGCGTCGCCATCGAGAAGCCGAACAGCGCGAGCACCGCCAGCAGCAACGGGTAGTCGGGCACGACGAGGATCAGCGCCGCGCAGGCCGACATCACGAGCCCGCCCGCGAGGCACGCGGTGCGCGAGCCGACGCGCGCGATCCAGCGCGCGATGGTCAGCATCGCGGCGATCGACCCGACGGCGACCGCGAACAGCGCGATCGACAGCAGCCCGGGGCTCAGCGCGAACTTGTCGCGCACGGTCGGCACGTGCACGCCCCACGACGCGAACATCATGCCGGCGACGAAGAACAGCGCCATCGATGCCGCGCGGGCCCGCTGGCGGGCCGGCAGCGACAGCACGCGATGCGCGTCGGGCGGCGCGGCGAACGGGGACGACGATTCGGGGGAGGAGGATTCGGACACGATGACGCTCATCAAAGGAAATGCACGGACGCACGCGGCGCCCGTCGGATTCGTCCGATTCTATCGAACCGCTTACGATCGTGCCGGGCGTTGGCCGTTCGGCCGATGATCCGGCGATTAGTCAGTGACCCGCGTTCGGCCGCATCGACTGCCCTGGCCGTTCGACCGATGCACGGCGCGCCGCGCCCGCGGGTAACATCGGAGCGCATGGCGTGCCCGGCGCGCCCCCCTTCGACCGCAGGAGTCCTCTTGAACATCGATCCCGCTCTCGCCGTGCATTTGCTGCACCGCTGCGCGCTCGGCACGCTCGCCACCCATTCGCGCGATCCGCAGGGTTTCCCGTATCCGACGGTCGTTCCGTTTGCACCCGATGCAAGCCATCGTCCCGTGATCCTCGTGAGCGGCCTTGCGGAGCACACGCGCAATCTGGCCGCCGATCCGCGCGCGGGCTTCCTCGTCGTCGATGCGCCCGACGGCGACGTGCTGAACGCCGAGCGCGCGACGCTGCTCGGCCGGTTCGTGCCGCTCGGCGACGATCCGCACGTCACCGCGCGCTACTGTCGTTATGAGCCGGATGCCGCGCGCTATCTCGCGCTGGGCGATTTCACGTTCTGGGCACTCGACGTCGAGCGGCTGCGCTATATCGGCGGGTTCGGGCGCATGGGCTGGGTCGACGGCACGCATCTCGATGCGCTGCCGCCGCTCGCGTTCGACGAGGAGCAGGCGTTATGGGACGCGTACGATGCCGGCGCGGCGCGCCGCGACGGGCTCGAATTGCTCGGCGTCGATCGCCACGGCGCCGACTGGCGACATGACGGCCGCCGCGTGCGTACGTCGTTCGATACGCCATTGGCCGATGCGGGCGAATGGCGCGAGCGGCTGATGGCGTGCGCGCGGGATGTGACGTGACGTCGCGGATACCGGCGGCTCCGCGCTTTGCCCGTTTAGCGAGGCGCGCCATCCGATTTTCGTAAAACTGTCGTCCGATGAAAGCTTCTATTTTTCAAATGCAGGGTAATTGCGTATGTTGATAGACCTAATAGCCAATCGCTAATGTCCTAATCTCTGTGTAGGAACGTAAAAATTTGAGAAAAGGCCGTGGCCGGTCAAAATGACACGTGTGAATTCCAATTGATCTCGGGATTTTCATGAATCCCGCTTCTATCAAATCTTTTTTGTGCTAATCTCTGCCTTCGAAAATCCGAGGCACATATATTTCATGAATGGTGAGCTGGCTGCAGACCGGCGCCATTGGTCAGATAGAAAGGGAAACTATGTCTTCTTACAAGGACCTGCTGGCCCAGCGGGAGAAGCTGGAGAAGCAAATCGAAGAAGCAAAGTCGCGTGAATACGCTGAAGTGCTGAATGACGTGAAGCAGAAAATTGCCGACTACGGCTTTTCGCTCGCCGAACTCGGTCTCAGCCGCGCGAAGGCAGGTAAGGTTGGCCGTCCGCGCGCAGGCGTTGCCGCGAAATACCGCGATCCGGAAACGGGCGCGACGTGGTCGGGCCGCGGCAAGCCGCCGCGCTGGATCGCAGGCAAGAACCGCGAACAGTTTGCGATTTAAACGTCCGTTTAAATAGCCTGCTCTTCAAAAGAGCCGCGTGTCCGTTAAGGAGCGCGGCTTTTTTGTTTTCTGCGCTCGCCGCGCACATGGCGTTGTCATGGAAATGTAATAATGGGGCGTGAATGAAAATACGACCCGTTCGCATAAGCGGTTGATTTAAATAAGAAATTTGTGGGTATTGGCGGGGTTCACGGGGCGCCCTTGATAGAATCGGGTATCGCTCACCGATATCTCATATTTCATGTCCACGTTTTCCGGCGACGCGCAGAGCGCAGATAAGCACGCGGTTGCACGCAAGAGCACGTTCGTCAGTATTGTGCTGAATGTCGTGCTTGCGACATTTCAGATCGTCGTCGGCGTGATTGCCCATTCGCAGGCATTGATTGCTGACGGGGTGCATTCGATTTCCGATTTGATCTCGGATTTTGTCGTGCTGGTTGCGAATCGGCATAGCGGCGCATCGCCGGATGCCGACCACAATTACGGCCACAGCCGCTACGAGACCGTCGCCTCGCTGTTTCTCGGCGCGATCCTGATTGCGGTTGGCGTCGGCATGCTCTGGCGGGCCGGCGACCGCCTCGTTAATCTCGAAAACATTCCGGCGGTACATTTTTCCGCGCTGCTCGTCGCGCTGACGGTGCTCGTGTCGAAAGAGGCGCTGTTTCGCTACATGTTGCGCGAAGCGCGGCGCGTCCGTTCGGCGATGCTCGTCGCGAATGCATGGCATGCGCGTTCGGATGCCGCGTCGTCGCTCGTCGTCGCGATCGGCATCGTCGGCAGCCTGGCCGGCGTGCGGCTGCTCGACCCGATCGCGGCGGCGATCGTCGGCTTCATGGTTGCGCGCATGGGCTGGACGTTCGGCTATGACGCGTTGCAGGACCTCTCCGACCGCGCGCTCGATACGACCGATACGGCCGAGATCCGCGCGCTGCTCGCGGCGACGCCGGGCGTGCGCGACGTGCACGACCTGCGCACGCGCAAGATGGGCGATGCCGCGCTCGTCGACGCGCACATCCTCGTCGATCCGAAAATCTCCGTCTCCGAAGGGCACTACATCGCCGAGACCGCGCGTGCGCGCGTGCTGACCGATGCACGCGTGCTCGATGCGCTGATCCACGTCGATCCCGAGAACGACGCGGCGCGCCGTCCGGCGCTCGCGCTGCCGCCGCGCGGCGAGATCGTGGCACGGCTCGAGGCCGCGCTCGCGCAGCGCGGGCTGCATGCGGCGGCCATCAACCTGCATTACCTGAGTACGGGGCTCGAGATCGACGTGACGCTTGCCTGCGATCCGCACGACACCGACGCGGCGCTGGCTGGAAGGCTCGACGCCGACGCGCTGAAGCGCGAGTTCGGCGCGCGCCGGATCGGCTTCACGCGCACGATGCCCGCGCATGCGTGACCCGCCGCGGGCACACGGGATAGAAGGCCGCCGGCGCGTGCTGGCGCGTTACAGCGGCAGTTGCGTGTCGAACTTGATCTCGCGCAGCACGACGCTCGTGCGCACCTGCGACACGGCGGGGATCTTGAAGATGCGTTCGTGCAGGAACACGTCGTAGGCCTTGATGTCCGGCGCGACGATCTTGAGGATGTAGTCGGCTTCGCCGGTCGTGCTGTAGCACTCGGTGACTTCCGGGCAGGTCGAGATCTCGCGCTCGAACTGCTCGACGCCGCCTTCGTTGTGGCGGGTCAGGTGCACGTGCGCGAGCGCGCAGACGTGCAGGCCGAGCTTCTCGCGATCGAGCAGCGCCGTGTAGCGCTGGATCACGCCCGACTGTTCCATGTCCTTGATGCGGCGCCAGCACGGCGTGCTCGACAGGCCGACCTGGTCCGAGATTTCCTGGACCGAGCGGCGCGCGTCGAGCTGCAACAGGCGAAGGATTTTTTGCGAAAAGGAATCGAGCGTCACCTGCGCCTCCATGCGGCAACTACAACACGCTGAATGTTAGAGGGCCGGGAAAGGAAAGGCAATCTGGCGTCGCGTTGTTGAGCGAGATTCGCTAATTTGCTCGCGGATCCGTGGGATTTTGTCCCGCGCCTGCGTTTTCCGACCGATCGGTGTCCGACACCGCGAGGCCCGCGAGCGCGGCCTGCTGGCGGCGCAGGTCGGCCAGCATGTTGCAGAACAGCGCGCCTTGCTCGATCGCGTCGTCGAGCGCGACGTGCGTGTGCGGATGGTCGTCGAACCAGTGCTTCGGAAAGCGCGGCTTGATCGCCTTGCGGTACGGCAGGCCCGTCATCGCGAACGCGAGCGTCTTGATGTCGAGCGCCGACCACGAGAACGGGCAGCGGCCCGCGAAGCGCATCATGTACCAGAACATGAACGTGAAATCGAAGCCCGCCGGCATCGCGACGAACACCGGCTTGCCGGGCAGCGCCTCGACCCAGTCGACGTACGCGAGCAGCGCCGCTTCGGGTGCCTGCAGATCCTTCCGGCACGCGGCCCATGCTTCGGGCTCGGTCTTCCACCACGCTTCCTGCACCGGGTGCGCCTGCGCGCCGGGCAGCGTGTCGAGATTGGCCGAGAACGTCGCGATCAGCTGCTTGTCCTCGGTATAGGCGGCCGACGCGAAGCTCAGCATCGAGTGCGGGCCGGGAATCGGGCCGTCGGCCTCGACGTCGGTGCTGACGTAGATTTCCGGGATGGCGGTCTGGTTCATCCGAATACCTTGTCGGACACGAACGGGTTGGTGCGGCGCTCGTCGCCGAACGTCGACACCGGGCCGTGGCCCGGCACGAACGTCACGTCGTCGCCGAGCGGCCACAGCTTCTCCTTGATCGACCGGACGAGATCCTCGTGATTGCCGCGCGGAAAATCGGTGCGGCCGATCGAGCCCGCGAACAGCACGTCGCCGACGATCGCGACGCGATGCGCGCGGCTGAAGAACACGACGTGGCCGGGCGTGTGGCCCGGGCAGTGATAGACCTCGAGCGTCTCGTCGCCGAACTGCACGGTGTCGCCGTCGTTCAGCCAGTGATCCGGCTCGAAGGTTTCGGCGGCCGGAAAGCCGAAGCGCTCGCTCTGCATCGGCAGCTTCTCGATCCAGAAGCGCTCTTCTTCCTGCGGCCCCTCGATCGGCACGCCGTAATGCGTCGCGAGCGTCTTCGCGCCCGCGCAGTGATCGATGTGCCCGTGCGTGAGCAGCACCTTCTCGACCTGCACGTTCTGCCGCGCGACTTCCTGTTCGATCCGGTCGAGATCGCCGCCCGGATCGACGACGGCGGCGCGGCCCGTTTTCTCGCAGACGAGCAGCGAGCAGTTCTGCTGGAACGGCGTGACCGGAATGAGCGTGACTTTCATGGAGGCACCGGCGGCTAAAAGGAGCGATTGTACCGGTCGCGCGTGCCGCCTGCCGGTCGCGCGACGCGCGTCGCGGCGGACGCCTCCGGGCATTCCCGGAGCATGTCGATTGTTACGGCCATAGTGAGAATCAATGGTCCCCGACGGGCGCTTTTCGAGACAACCTTTTGGTTTATGTATAATGCGCCCCATTGCACGTGAATTTCACGCAATTCGCTGGTGTTTCGGCCCCGTTAAAAAAGGGGCGTCGGAGGCACCGTCAAGCATCAGCCGCCGGGGAGTCCGGCGGTGTATCCAGCACCGAATATTCGGTGCTCACGTCTTGTCCGGCCGGGTGCTGCGCGCCCGCCTGCGGCCCTGCTGCCGCGCCGCCGGATGGGGCCTGTGCCGCCGTTCCTGTGAGTCGGTCGTTTCGACGCGCGCGAACGTGAAGCCATGTTCGATGGCGGCATGTGGGGTCTGGTCAGGCTGTTGGGGACAGGTTGCGCCAGACGTGAAAGCTAATCAGGACGGTTGCGGCCTAGACGAAAGCCGCGCCCATGCTAGCCGCCTGCTCGCATCCGAGCGGGGCGTGCACGCATTTGCCGTCCGGGCCGCATATCTGCGCCGTGAATCGGCGTGATGAAGGCGCGGCCCGAACCAGAAGGCGACACGTCGATGAATTTACGTTTTCCGAGTCGATTCGGGACCATTGCATTGTTTTTTGCGCTGACGGGCTGCGCGGTGCCACCCAGCCAGACCACCGGTAGCGCGAACCAGAAGAACGCCGTCGACAAGACGGCCGCCGCCGCGAAGGCGGATAGCGACAAGCAGCTGAACTTTGATTCCGCGCTGGCATCGATGCCGGCTGCCGACAGCAAGGACGCGAAGAAGTCGTCGCTGGCGGACGCCGAGCCGATCGACGGCAAGGATGTGTCCGATTTCCGCCAGACGGGCCGCGCATCGTGGTACGGGCGGGACTTCCACGGCCGCCGCACCGCGAACGGCGAGCGCTTCAACATGAATGCACTCACCGCCGCACACCGCACGCTGCCGCTGTCGTCGTACATCAAGGTGACGAACGCGTCGACCGGCAAGTGGGTCGTCGTGAAGGTCAACGATCGCGGGCCGTTCAAGCGCGGTCGTGTGCTCGACCTGTCGTATGCGGCCGCCAAGATGATCGGCCTCGTGCACGCCGGCACGGGCCGCGTGAAGATCGAAGGGCTGTCGCCGCAGGAAGCGCGCGAGGCACGCGACGAAATGTTCGCGTCGGTCTCGGCGAAGTAACGCAGCGGCTCGACCGCTCATGCAAAAGGGCTGCCCGCGGGCAGCCCTTTGTCTTTCCTGCGCGGCGCGATGCCGGCGCCGGCTTCCCGGTGCCGGCCGCCTCGCGTGTCAGCTTTCGTCCTTCAGCGCCAGCGCACGCGCATACAGCGTGTTGCGCGACGCGCCCGTCAGCGCGGCCGCGAGCTTGGCCGCGCTCTTCACCGGCACCTCTTCCAGCAGCAGCTTGAGCAGCGCGTCGTGCGCGGTGTCGTCGGCTTCGCCGCTCGTCGCCGGTGCGCCCTCGACCACCAGCACGAACTCGCCGCGCTGCCGGTTCGCATCGCCGGCGAGCCAGGTCTGTCCTTCGGCCAGGGTGCCCTGGAACAACTGCTCGTGTAGCTTGGTGAGCTCGCGCGCGATCAGCAGCCGGCGCGCGGGGCCGAATGCGTCGGCGAGTGCGGCGACGGTTTCGGCGATCCGGTGCGGGGCCTCGTAGAACACCAGTGCATACGGGTGCGATACCAGCGCCTGCAGCGCGGTCGCGCGCTGCTTCGTCTTCGGCGGCAGGAAGCCCGCGAACGTGAACGCGCCGGCCCAGTCGCCGGCCACGCTCAGCGCGGTCACGGCCGCGCTCGCGCCCGGCAGCGGAATCACCGCGAAGCCGGCGGCGCGCACCGCGTCGACGAGCCGCGCGCCGGGATCCGAGATGCCGGGCGTGCCGGCGTCCGATACATAGGCCACGCGCTCGCCGCCGCGCAGCAGTTCGATCACGCGTTGCGCGGCTTCGCGTTCGTTGTGCTCGTGCACGGCGACGAGCGGTTTCGAGATCCCGTAGCGGGCGAGCAGCTGGCCCGTGTTGCGGGTGTCTTCGGCCGCGATGCGGTCGGCGAGGCCGAGCACGTGCAGCGCGCGCAGCGTGATGTCGGCGGTGTTGCCGATCGGCGTGGCGACCACGTAGAGCGCGGCGTCCGGGTAGTGCTGCGTGTGCGCGAGTTCGAGGAGGGCAGTCATGGCAGGCAATGCGCGCAATCGCGGCGCAAGCGGAACAAGGACGGCATTGTGCCACGCGGCGCCGGCCCGGCCGGGCGACGGGCGCGGTTTGGTGCGCGCCGGCGACAACTTTTCGGATGCGGCGCGATCCAAACCGGTCGGCGCGGCATTCGAGCTGCGCGCGCGGCAGTTTCTCGAACGCCGCGGCCTCGGGTTCGTCGCGGCGAACGTGACGATGCGCGGTGGCGAGCTCGATCTCGTGATGCGCGAGCCTGACGGCATGCTCGTGTTCGTCGAGGTGCGCGCGCGGCGCAGCGTCCGGCATGGCGGCGCGGCCGCGAGCGTCGGCTGGCGCAAGCGGCGTCGCCTGGTGGCGGCCGCGCTCCAGTTCTGGGCGCGGCACGGCGCCGGCGCCGCGTGCCGCTTCGACGTCGTCGCGTTCGAGGCCGGCCGGCTCGCGTGGCTGCGCGACGCATTTCGTGCCGACGATGCGTAGCGGCGAGCTGTGACGAGATGTAAAGAGTTCTTGCCGGACCGCCGGAGAGGGTGCCGGAGTACGGTAAACTCGCCGCACCCACGATGTCGCGCGATGCGTGCCACGCGCCCAGTTCACCAGGAATCGATGTCAGTCGAACGTATTCAGCAACATTTCCGCGACAGCGCCGCGCTTCACGCCGAAGCGGCCGACGCGCTGTCGCTGCCGATCGCAGCCGCGGTCGATGCGATGTTCGCCGCGCTGGCGAACGGCAACAAGATCGTCGCGTGCGGTGACGGCCCTTCGGCCGCCGCCGCGCATTACCTCGCCGTGTCACTCGTCGGCGGCTTCGAGCGCGAGCGCCCGGGCCTGCCCGCGATCGCGCTGGCCACCGATGCGTCGCAGGGCGGCCTCGCGGGCGCGGTGTCCGCCGATCAGCTGTTCGCGCAGCAGGTGCGCGTGCTCGGCCAGACCGGCGACATCCTGCTGGTGCTCGATCCGACCGGCGCATCGCCGCGCGTGCTGGCGGCGATCGACGAAGCGCACGAGCGCGAGATGACCGTCGTCGCGCTGACGGGCGGCGACGGCCATGCGGTCGCCGCCGCGCTGTCCGATACCGATATTCCGATCAGCGTGCCCGCCGTTCGCGCGGCGCGCATCCACGAAGTCCATCTGCTGACCATCCACTGCCTGTGCGACGGCATCGACGCGATGCTGCTGGGTGAGGATTGAACGAAGGAGAGCCGTCGATGAATCAAAGCCGCGTCAAACAGACGCTCGTCAGAACCACGCTGCTCGCTGCGCTGACGGCGGGTCTCGCCGTGTCGCTGCAAGGTTGTGTGCTCGGGGTCGTGGGCGCAGCGGCCGGCGGCGGCGCGCTGATCGCGACCGATCGCCGTACGCTCGGTGCGCAGACGGAAGATCGCGAGATCCAGGTCAAGTCGCTCACGCAGATCAACAACGGGCTGCCCGATCAGTCGCACGTGAACGTGACGGTATTCAACCGCCGCGTGCTGCTGACGGGCGAAGTGCCGAACGATGCATCGAAGCAGCGCGCCGAGGAAATCGTGCGCGGCATCAACAACGTGAACGGCATCGTCAACGAGCTGTCGGTCGAGCCGGCGTCGTCGCTGTCGTCGCGCGCGAACGACTCGTACCTCGAAGGGCGCGTGAAGTCCGAGCTGATTGCGACGAAGGGCATCTCGTCGAACTACTACAAGGTCGTCAGCGAACGCGGCAACCTTTACCTGATGGGGCTCGTGACGGTCGACGAGGGCAATCGCGGCGCGGAAGCCGCCAGCCAGGTGCCGGGCGTCGAGAAGGTCGTGAAGGTGTTCCAGTACGTGAAGCCGCAGGACGCGCAGGCGCTGCAGAACGCGTCGCCCGCGAGCGGCGCATCCGGCGCGCAGGCTGCCGCCGCGCCGGCGGATACCGCGACGGTGGGCGCCGTGCCCGACGCGTCGGTGCAGTCCGCGCCGCTGCAGCCGCCCGCGCCGATCTCGAATTCGTCGAACGTGCACCCGGGCAACCCGAAGGCCCCGGCGCAATGAAGAACAGGCAGATGAAGCAGATGAAACAGTGGATGGTGCAGGGCGCCGCGGCCGCGGCGCTCGTGATTGGCGCGCTGGGCGTCGCGCATGCGGATGTCGGTGACGGCCTGAAGGTCGCGCGCGGCAACGCCTGCATGGGCTGCCACGCGGTCGACCGCAAGCTCGTCGGCCCGTCGTTCAAGGATATCGCCGCCCGCTACAAGGCCGATCCGCAGGCCGTGGCCAAGCTGTCGAAGAAGGTGAAGGAGGGCGGCTCGGGCGTCTGGGGCGCCATTCCGATGCCCGCGCACCCGCGCATGAGCGACGCCGACGTGCGTTCGGTGGTCGAATGGGTGCTGGCTGGCGCGCCGTCAAAGTAAGGTGTCAGGGGCGATTCAACCCCTATTGCCAAGCGCGGAAATGCGTGTGTATGATGGTTGACTGTTGGGGCGGTAGCTCAGCTGGGAGAGCGTCGCGTTCGCAATGCGAAGGTCGGGAGTTCGATCCTCCTCCGCTCCACCAACGGAATTCGAAGGGCTCGATCGCAAGATCGGGCCTTTTTGTTTGTGTGGGTCCGCGATGGCAGGCCGGGCCAGGCACCGTACTCGACGTGGCGGAGTGGGTCGACCGGTGGCCGGTCAGTCAGGTCAGCAGTTCGTGCGCGAGCCTGAACGTCGGCACCGCCAACGCGGCGAACGCCACCGTCATGACCGCGAGAATCACTGTTCTCTTCCGCAGCAGCGCGAAGATGACGAACGACAGCGCATAGAACGCGCAGGTCAGCAGGATGATCCACCAGAGCGCCGCGTAGCCGGCGCCGCCTTCGAAGTTCGATACGTTCCGCGTCATCAGCGTCGCGCCGTAACCGGCGGCGGTCATGCTCGCGGGCAGGCCCAGCACCGAATACAGGATGTAGACGACCAGCTGTCGCGGTGTCGGATCGGAAGACGTCATGACGGATGGTTCTTATTCGGGTGGACGGGCCGCCGAACCGGTCGCCACGCGGGCAGGTTCAGGCAGCCAGCAGGATGCGGGCGTTTCCGATGTTTGGCAACCACCCGCCGCTGCCCGCCGCCGCCTTCACCCCCGCCCGACACTCGGCCGCTTCGGATCGTACGTCCACCCCGGCACGAGATAGCGCATCGCGACCGCGTCGTCGCGCGCCGTGCCGCCCACTTGCCCATAAAGCGCATGCGCGGCCTCGACCTGCGCCATGTCGAGCTCGATCCCGAGCCCCGGCCGCTCCGGCACGGCCACCTGGCCCCCGACGATCTTCAGCGGCTCGCGCGTGAGCCGCGCATCGCCTTCCTGCCAGATCCAGTGCGTGTCGATCGCGGTGATCGTGCCGGGCGCGGCCGCCGCCGCATGCGTGAACATCGCGAGCGACACGTCGAAGTGGTTGTTCGAGTGCGAACCCCACGTGAGCCCCCAGTCGCGGCACAGCTGCGCAAGCCGCACCGAGCCCTGCATCGTCCAGAAATGCGGGTCGGCGAGCGGGATGTCGACTGCCTGCAGCCGCACCGCATGATCCATCTGCCGCCAGTCGGTCGCGATCATGTTGGTCGCGGTCGGGATCCCCGTCGCGCGGCGGAATTCGGCCATCACCTCGCGGCCCGAATAGCCGCCTTCCGGCCCGCACGGATCTTCCGCATACGCGAGCAGGTGGCCTTGTCCGCGGCATAGCGCGACGGCCTCGTCGAGCGACCACGCGCCGTTCGGGTCGAGCGTCGTGCGGGCGTCGGGGAAGCGCGTCTTGATCGCGGCGATCGCTTCCATCTCGTCGGCGCCGGCCATCACGCCGCCCTTCAGCTTGAAATCGGCGAAGCCGTAGCGATCGACTGCGGCCTCGGCCTGCCGCGCGATCGCGGCCGGCGTGAGCGCTTCCTCGTTGCGCAGCCGGAACCATGCATCCGACGCCTGCGCCTCGTCGCGATACGGTAGGTCGGTGCGGCCGCGATCACCGATATAGAACAGGTACGCGAGCATCGGCACCGCATCGCGCTGCTGCCCTTCACCGAGCAGCGCCGCGACCGGCACGTCGAGATGCTGGCCGAGCAGGTCGAGCAGCGCGGCCTCGATCGCGGTGATCACGTTGTCGAGCCGCAGGTTGATCTCGTGCGGCTGGCGCAGCACCGCGGCTTCGCCGGCCGACGTCACCTCGTGCCGGATCGTGCGGCCCGCACCCGCACCCGCGCCCGCGCCGGACAGCGTCGCGCGCACCACGTTGAGCGTCGCCTGGTAGCGTCCGATCGACTGGCCGACCACGAGATCCGTCATGCGCTCGAGCGCGTGGCGGATGCCTTCGCCGCCCGGCACTTCGCCGACGCCCGTGTGTCCGCTGCTGTCGTCGAGGATCACGAGGTTGCGCGTGAAGTACGGCGCGTGCGCGCCGCACAGGTTGAGCAGCATGCTGTCGCGGCCGGCGACGGGAATCACCTGCATGCGCGTGACGCGCGGGGTGCCGGCACGGCGGGAATCGGACATCGGCTCGCTCCTGGTTCCGGTGGGGCACGGGCCGCCGGCTGCGCGGCGCGGCCCGCGCCGTTCATTGAAGCTCGACGCGGCGGATCTCGCCGACGACGAACAGGTAGCAGATCACGGCGACGAGCGCGTGCGCGACCACGTAGACGAGCGCGCCGTTGAACGAGCCGCTGCGGTCGACGATGTAGCCGATCGCGATCGGCGTCGTGATGCTGGAGAGGTTGCCGCACGTGTTGAGCAGCGCGCCGCTCAGGCCCGCGATCTGGCGCGGCGCGGTGTCGGCGTTGACGGCCCAGCCGAGCGCACCGAGCCCCTTGCCGAAGAACGACAGCGCCATGAACAGCACGACGAGCACGTGCGAATCGGTGTAGTTGCAGACGATCATCGACATCGACAGCAGCATGCCGACCACGATCGGCACCTTGCGCGCGACCGACAGCGAGCGGCCCTGCTTGAGCAGCCCGTCGGACACGACGCCGCCGAGAATCCCGCCGAGGAACCCGCACACGGCCGGGATCGACGCGACGAGCCCCGCGTTGAGGATCGACATCCCGCGCGCCTGCACGAGATAGACGGGAAACCACGTGATGAAGAAATAGGTGAGCGCGTTGATGCAGTACTGCGCGACGTACACGCCGATCAGCATCCGGCTCTTCAGCAGCGCCTTCACGTGGCGCATCGACGGGCCGCCGTCGCGGCCGCCGGTCGCCTGGTCGATGTTGACGAGCGCGCCGCCTTCGGCGAGGTAGTCGAGCTCCGCGCGGTTGATGGTCGGGTGGTCCTTCGGGTCGTACATCGTGCGGTTCCACACCAGGACGAACGCGAAGCCGAGCACGCCCATCACCGCGAACACCGACTGCCAGCCGAACGCGTGCACGAGCCAGCCCATCAGCGGCGCGAACACGACGGTCGCCGCGTACTGCGCGGCGTTGAAGATCGCCGACGCGGTGCCGCGCTCGGGCGCAGGGAACCACGCGGACACGATCCGGCTGTTGGCCGGGAACGACGGCGCCTCGGCCGCGCCGACCAGGAAGCGCAGCCCGAACAGCAGCGCGAACGCGGCCGCGCCGCCGAAGAAGCCGATCCCGCCTTGCAGCAGCGTGAACAGCGACCAGAAGAAGATGCTGAATGCGTAGACGATGCGCGACCCGTAGCGGTCGAGCAGCCAGCCGCCCGGCAATTGCGCGATCACGTACGACCAGCCGAACGCGGAAAAGATGAAGCCCATCTGCACGTGGCTCAGGTGCAGCGCGCGGGCGAGGCTCGGGCCGGCGATCGCGATCGCCGCGCGATCCGCGTAGTTGATCGTCGTGACCGCGAACAGGACGGCCAGCACCAGCCAGCGCACGCGCGTGCGCCGGGCCGTTGCCGACGCGGACGCCGGCAGCGCGTGAAGCGGATTCATGACTGTCTCCTCCGAAGGGCGGAAGGTGCCGTCGTGCGGCAGGCGCGTCGGTGCGCGCCATTCGTATGGGGGCTGCCGGCCGGAGGCCGGACGCCGCTACCGCAGGGCAGGGCGTCCGGGCCATTCTGTCATGTCGAAATTTGCGCCTTCATGCCAATTGCTGACTTGATCGATTCAGCAATTGAATCGATCAGCCAATTGGCCCAAGGCCGTGCCATGGCTTGCTGGAATATTTTTACCCGGATGATATTGACATCCAATTTATACCCGTATAAAAATAGCGTCATTCCGATTCCAGCCCGCGGGGCGATCACGATGACCACCACCACACTGCTCCCTTCCTACACGGCCTTCGACGGCCACCGGCGGCTCGCGTCGGGGCCGCTCGCGACGGTCGCGCTCGCGGTCCGGCAGGCCGCCGGCGATGCGATGCCCGGCACGATCCTGATCTTCGACGATGCGACGGGCCGCTCGATCGACCTCGACCTGCGCGGCACGGCGGACGAAATCCGCGCGCGCTACGCACCGCCGTCGGGCGATACGGCCAGCGCCGCCGGCGAGCTGGCCGGCGACGGCGCGGGCGAACAGCGCGGCCGCGGCCGGCCGAAGCTCGGCGTCGTGTCGCGCGAGGTCACGCTGCTGCCGCGTCACTGGGAATGGCTGGCCACGCAGCCCGGCGGCGCGTCGGTCGCGTTGCGCAAGCTTGTCGAGGACGCACGGCGCACCCATGCGGAAGCCGACCGGCGACGCGACGCGCAGGCGCGCGCCTACCACTTCATGTCGGCGATGGCGGGCGACCTGCCCGGTTTCGAGGAGGCCGCGCGCGCGCTGTATGCGAACGACCTGACACGCGTCGCCGAGCTGATCGCCGGCTGGCCGGACGACGTGCGCGACCATGCGCTCGCGCTGGCACGCGGCGAACTGCCGCCGTCCACCGAAGACTGCCGACAGGAGCATCGGACGCCATGACCGCATTCGATCTGAATCGCGGCGCGATCGCGCCGGTTGCCGACGAGGTCGATCTCGTCGAGCTGCGCGTGACCGGCACGATCCCGCACGAACTCGCCGGCACGTTGCTGCGCAACGGCCCGAATCCGCCGGGCGGCCGTTTCGAAGGAAACGACATGCTGTCGTGGTGGCCGGAAGCCGCGATGCTGCACGCGATCGCGTTCGAAGGCGGCCGCGCGACCGGCTACCGGAACCGCTGGGCGCGCACGCAGCGCTGGGCCGCCGTGCATGCGCCTGAAGCGGCATCGCAGCTGCCCGACACCAACCCGAACGTGAACGTGCTGCAGCATGCCGGCGAATTGCTCGCGCTGGCGGAGGGCGGCGCGCCGTTCGCGATCACGGCCGCGCTCGATTCGCTCGGCGTGCCGGCGCGGCACGCGGGCCTCGGCGGCGGGATGACCGCGCATCCGAAGGTCGATCCGGCGACCGGCGAGCTGATTGCGTTCCGCGCGGACTGGCGCGCACCGTGGCTGCGCTACGGTGTCGCCGATGCGCAGGGCGTGCAGCGCGTCGATCTCGAGATCGCGCTGAACGCGCCGTCGATGATGCACGACCTCGCGATCACCGAAACCCGCAGCCTGCTGCTCGACCTGAACGTCGGCTACGACTTCTCGCTGCTGAAGCAGGGCCACCGGATGCCGCTGCGCTGGCACGACGACCGGCCCGCGCGCATCGGCGTGCTCCCGCGCCACGGCGGCGCGGTGCGCTGGTTCGACGTCGAGCCGTGCTTCATCTTGCATGTCGTGAACGCGTACGACTGCGACGCGTCGTGCATCGTGCTCGATGCGGTGCGCTATCCGTCGTTCCTGCGGCTCGACGCGGGCAAAGGCCGCTTCGCTGACAACCCGGTCGGCGAGCTGTGGCGCTACGTGATCGATACGGCGAACGGGCTGATCGACGAAGGGCCGCTCGCCGACGGCGGCATCGAGATGCCGCGCATCAACGAAAGCCGGACGGGGCGCCGCTACCGCTACCTGTATGCGGTCGAGCAGCCGAATCCTGTGGAAATGCGCGGCGTGATGCGCTTCGACCACGCGAGCGGCACGACGACGCACTACGCGGTGCCGCCCGGCGACCAGAACAGCGAGCCGGTGTTCGTGCCGCGCCCGGGCGGCGCGAACGAGGACGACGGCTCGCTGCTGGTGATGGTCTACCGCGCGGCGACCGATACGAGTGACGTCGTGATTCTCGATGCGCGCGCGATCGACGCGGGGCCGGTCGCCACCGTGCACCTGCCGCGCCGCGTGCCGGCCGGGTTCCACGGCGCGTGGGTGCCGCGCGAACGTTGAACGTGAGCGGCGGCGCGCGTCACTGCGCGCGCAGCGCGTCGACGATTTTCAGCCGCGCGGCGCGCATCGCCGGCAGGAACCCGCCGACGAGCCCCATCACCAGTGAGAACAGCAGCGTCTTCACGACGATCGCGGGCGTCAGCACGAAGCGGAACGACAGGTCGGCGAAGGTTTGAAAGTTGGTCGTCGAGAACGACGCGAACTGCATCAGCGACGCGCACGCGAGCCCCGCCACACCGCCGACGAAGCCGAGCAGCAGCGCTTCCAGCAGGAACGCGGCGAGCACGTTCGTGCGCTTGAAGCCGAGCGCGCGCAGCGTGCCGATCTCGGCGACGCGGTTCGCGACCGACGCATACATCGTGATCATCGCGCCGATCATCGCGGCGATCGAGAAGATCGTCGACAGCGTGATGCCGAGGATGTTGATGAACGTCGACAGCGCCCTCGACTGATCGCCGTAGAAGGTCTGTTCGCGTTTCGCCTCGTCGGTGAGGCGCGGGTCGACGTCGATGTCGGCCTTGAAGCGCGCGAAGCCGTCGGCACTCGGGATGCGCAGCACCATCGACGAATAGCTGGTGCGCCGGAACGACTGCATCAGCTGGTCGACGTCGCCCCAGATCTCCGAATCGAAGCCGCTGCCGCCCGCGTCGAAGATGCCGACGATGGTCCAGTCGCGCTGCGCGAAATGCAGGCTGTCGCCGAGCTGCGTGCCGCTGAAGCCCTTCGCGATCGCGCTGCCGACGATGATTTCCGACGAGCCGGGCGCGAACATGCGGCCGGCGACGAGCTTCACGTGCGGGCGCAGCGCGAGGCCGGACGGCGACACGCCGCGGATCACGACGTTCGACGGCTTGCCGGTCGAGGTCTTCACCAGCGAGATCAGCACGACCGCTTCCTTCGATACGAGCGGCCGGCCGTCGGGGCCGAGCGCGACGGCCGGGTGCATCTCGAGCGCGTTGGCCTGCTGGTGGTCGATCGAACTCTGGATCTCGGTTTCGGCGCCCTTGCGGATCACCACCGCGTTGTCGGGTTCGCCGGTCGACACGAGCGTCTTCGTGAGCCCCGCGTCGAGCATCTGCACCGTCGCGAACACGAAGATCACGAGCGCCATCCCGCCGGCGGTCAGCGCGGTGGTGAGCCGTCGGGTCCACAGGTTGCGAGCGATGTAGTTGAGCGGGATCGCCATGGGCCAACCTAACCGATTGCCCGGAGGCCTTCGACGACGCGCACGCGCGCCGCCTGCCACGCCGGCACGATCGCCGCCGCGAAGCCGACCGCGACCGAGCACGCGGCCTGCAGCACGACCGTCTCGGTGGACACCTTGAACACCGGGAAGATGCCGCCGGCCGCCTGCTTGAAGAGACTCGCGGCGGGCGGCGTCGCGAGGATCCCGAGCCCGCCGCCGGCCACCGCGATCACGACCGATTCGCCGAACACGATCAGCGCGAGGAAGCCGGGGCCGAAGCCGAGCGCCTTCAACGTCGCGTATTCGGCCGTGCGTTCGCGCGCGCTCATTGCCATCGCGTTGGCCATCACGGCCATGATGATCAGGATCACCACATACGACACGAGGCGGATCGCCGCGATGATCTGGTTCGACATCGCGACGAAGCCGAGCTGGAACGCCTGCTCGGTTTCGGTCAGCGTCTCGGCGAGCGAGTTCTTGAACACCGCGTCGACGTGGCGCGCGATCGACGCGCCGTCGTCGGGGTTCGCGACGCCGAGCACGAATACGCCGACCTGGTCGGCCTGCTTCGGCGTGCGCTGGCGCACCGTCTCGTTCAGGTATTCCCAGTGGAACACCAGCTGCCGCGTGATCGTCGAGTCGTCACGGCCGTCCAGGATGCCGCGCACGACGAAATCCCACGTGCCCGGGTAGATCGTGCCCTTCAGCGGGATCACGTCGCCGATCTTGAAGCCGAATTGCGTCGCGAGCTGGCGACCGACGAGGCAGCCGCGGCGGTCGCGATCGTAGTCGGCGCGCTGCTGCGCCGGGATGATGAATTCCGGGTACAGGTCGAGATAGTTGTCCGATACGGCGAAGCTCGCGAAGAAGTTCTTCGGGTCGCGGTAGATGCCGCCGAACCAGTTCGAGCGGACCACGGCCGTCACGCCTTCGACGCCGCGGATCCGGTTCTCGTAGCTGACAGGCAGCGGAAACACGAGCGAGATCGCGTTGCGCGTGACGAGCCGCCCGCTGGACGCGGCGGCCGCGCCCGCGTACCACGCGTCGACCACGGTGTGCAGCAGCCCGAACGCGAGCACGGCGATGGTGAGCCCGAGCACGGTCAGCAGCGTGCGCAGCCGGTGCCGCATCGCATTGCGCGCGATCAGCTTCAGCACGTACATTGCGCGCGCTCCCGCAGCCGGTCAGCCGGCGTGCCCATCGATCAGCTCCCCTTTTTCCAGATGCACGAGCGAGCGCGCGGCGCCGGCCGCATGCGCGTCGTGGGTCACCATGATGATCGTCTTGCCGAGCTCGGCGTTCATCCGCTGCAGCATCGCGAGCACGTCGGTGGCCGACGTGCGGTCGAGGTCGCCGGTCGGCTCGTCGGCGACGATCAGCACCGGATCGGTGATCAGCGCGCGCGCGATCGCGACACGCTGCTGCTGGCCGCCCGACAGCTCGGACGGGTAATGGCTCGTCCGGTCGCCGAGGTTCACCATGTCGAGCACGAGCTCGACCCGTTCGCGCCGCTCGCGGCGCGACAGGTGCGTGAGCATCAGCGGCAGCTCGACGTTCTCGAACGCGGTGAGCACCGGCATCAGGTTGTAGAACTGGAAGATGAAGCCGACGTTCGCCGCGCGCCATTCGGCCAGTTGCGCCTCCGCGAGCAGCGAGATGTCGAGCCCGCCCACGCGCAGCTCGCCGCTGTCGGGCCGGTCGATGCCGGCCACCAGGTTCAGCAGCGTGCTCTTGCCGGAGCCGGACGGCCCCATCAGTGCGACGAAGTCGCCTTCGCCGATGTCGAGCGTGATGTCGGTCAGCACGGGCACGATCTGGTTGCCGCGCCGGTACGACTTCGCGACGTGGCTAAGCTCGACGAGGGGCGGCTGGGCGTCGTTCACGCGTGCGCTACTTCTTCGCGACGGTCACTTTCGCGCCGTCCTGCAGCTTCGCATCCGGCGCGAGCACGACCGTGTCGCCGGGCTTCACGCCGGTGAGCGCGACGAGTTCGCCGATCCGCATGCCGCGCGTCACGGGCACGGCGCGCACCACATCGTCCTTCACGACGAACACGACCGGCCGCCCGTCGCGCTCCACGACCGCGCTGGCCTGCACGGCCGTCACGGGCTGCCGGTCCTGTGCCGACACGGGCTTCGACAGGAACGCGATCTTCGCGCTCATGTCGGGCAGCACGCGGTCGTCGCGGTCGACGAAGCGCACCTTCACGAGCACGGTGGCCTTCGAGCGGTCGACGGTCGGCACGATGCGCGACACGCGGCCCGCGAACCGCATGTCGGGCAGCGCGTCGAGCTGGACCTCGCACGGCTGCTCGGCGCGGATCTTCGCGATGTTCGATTCGGCGACGTCGGCCTCGACCTCGAGCGTGTCCATGTCGGCGATCGTCACGACCGCGCCCTTGCTGTCCGACGCGGACGAGAACGGCGTGATGTTGTCGCCGACGTTCGCGTGCTTCGCGAGCACGATGCCGTCGAACGGCGCGCGGATCACCGTCTGGTCGACTGCCACCTGCGCGGCCTGTGCGTTGGCCTCGGCCGATGCGATCGCGGCCTGGTCGCTGTTGAGCGTCGCGCGCGCCTTGTTCACACGGGCCGTGTCGGTGTCGAGCTGCGCGGCCGGCACGGCGCCCTTGGGCGCGAGCGCGGACGTGCGGCGCAACGCGATCTCCGCATCCTTCAGTTCCGCCTGCGCGACGCCGAGGTTCGCGCGGGACACCTGCACCTGCGCGCGCGCCTGCGCGAGCGATGCGCGCACGTCGTTGCTTTCGAGCCGCGCGATGATCTCGTCCTGCTTCACGCGCGTGCCTTCGAGCACGCCGAGCCATTCGACGCGCCCCTGGCCCTTCGACGCGACCGCGGCCTTGCGCTGCGGCACGACGTAGCCGGTCGCATTGAGCTGCGTGTCGTTCTGGTACGGGTAGGCGGACGTGACGGCGGTGGTTTCGACGGCCGGCCGGCCGGTGAGCGCGAGGCCGGCGGCAATCGCGCCGATGACGAGCGCGGCGGCCACCGCGTAGCGGAGCCACCGGCGACGGCGGGGCGCCGGTGCGAGCGGACGCCGGTCGATTTTCAGTTTGTCCAGATTGTGATCGGGCAATTTGAGCGCCTCGAGACGGCGGCGGTCTGGCGACCGGCCGCGATCCGGTTTCCGGGGAAAGGGACGGATGGACGCCAGTATAAGCGTCGCCCCGACGGTGCGCGAGCCGGATTGCAGCGTCGCCGCGGCGGCCGCCGGACGGGGCGCCGCCCCGGGGATACGCGTGCTCCCCCGGGGAAACCCGAGGGGCGCAAGCAACGTGTCAACTTGCCGCGAACACGGTGCGTTATGGAACCAGTGCGTCAGGTTTTGTCGCGACGGCACGGCGCAAGCCGGCCTTGCGGCCTGGGGCTCCGATGCGAATGCCTCGCATCTTTACTGACCGGTACGTTTGATTTTTTCTCTGCTAAAGGAAGAACAATGAAGAAGACGCTCGCTTCGATCATCGCCGCAGCATTCGCACTCGCATCGGTTTCGGCATTCGCACAGGCGTCCGCGCCGGCAGCCGACACGTCGGCAGCCGCTCCGGCACCGGCCAAGAAGGATCACAGCAAGCCGAAGCACCAGCTGAAGCGCCACGGTTCGGCCAAGGGCAAGGCGAAGGCCGAAGCTGCATCGGCAGCCGGCACGAACGACGCAGGCGCGCAGAACTAAGAAGCGCGTTGCGCTGCGGCCGGCACCGCCGGCCGCCAGTCGCGAGACCCCGCATGTTCACGCATGCGGGGTTTTGTTTTTTTCAGGCCTCGTGTTCATCGGCCGGCGGCGGCGGCGGCGCGCGCATCGCGTCGACCACCGTGCGCATGCGCCGCCAGTGCGAGCCTTCCCAGAACACGCGCCGGCACACGTCGCACGCGGCGAAGCGCCGGTGCCGCAGCCGGACGCCGGCCGGCACGCGTGGCGCGGCAGCGGCCGCGTCGAGCGGATGCAGCGGCGCATTGCAGCGCAGGCACAGCCGGAATGGCCGCATGTGCGGCGCGAGATCGAGCCGTTCGAACAGTTCGCGCAGCTGGTCGGCCGGCTGCAGCGCGTGCAGGTAGCAGCCGCGCGCGACCGCGCGCCGCTTGAGCAGCTCGCGGTCGCGGGTCAGCACGATCCGGCCCTCCCGCGCGGCGAGCGCCGCGAGCTCGTCGTCGCGGTAGTGGTTGTCATAGCAGGTGTCGAAGCCCGCGAGGCGCAGCAGTTGCGCGAGGCCGCCGAGATGCGCGTCGGCGACGAAGCGCCATTGCGCGGGCGGCGCGGTGGCCCCGTTCACGGCAGCCGGCTGTGCGCGTTCCGGAAAAGCCTCGACCCGGTCGCCGTCGTCGAGCGGCCGGTCGAGCGCGGCCGGCGCATCGTTCACGCACAGCCGGCCGATTTCGGTATGCGGCACGCCGAGCGCCTCGATCGCGTGCTTCACCGTCGCGTCGCGCGCACATGCGTGCCCGAACGCGCGGTCGCGCTGGGCGCGCGGGAGAAAGGCGTTCAGTTCGTCGTGGAAGCGGAAGGTCGCGGTCGCCATGCGGGCAGTATGGCACCGCGCCTGGCCGGCCGCGTGCCCTGCAGGCGCCACGCATCTGTGTTTAACTCCCCGCTTCACGGAGCGAAGGAGCGGGAAATGGATCTCGGATTTATCGGGCTGGGTGAAATGGGGCAGGCAATCGCGACGAACCTGCTGAAGGCCGGGCACACGGTGCGCGTCTGGAACCGGTCGCGCGAGCGCGCCGAGCCGCTCGCGGCCGTCGGCGCGCAGATCGTCGACACGCCGGCCGACGCGTTTCGCGGCGACGCGGTGTTCTCGATGCTGGCCGACGACGCCGCGGCGCGCGCGATCTTCGACGACGCACTGCTCGCCCAGGCGCCGCGCGGCCTGATCCACGTCAACATGGCGACGGTGTCGGTCGCGCTGGCCGAATCGCTCGCGCATGCGCATGCGTCGCGTGGCATCCATTACGTCGCCGCGCCGGTGATGGGCCGGCCGGACGTCGCGGCCGCCGCGCGCCTGACGATCATGGCGGGCGGCCCGGCCGAGGCGATTGACCGCGTGCAGCCGCTGTTCGACGCGATCGGCCAGAAGACCTGGCGGTTCGGGTCGTTGCCGCAGCACGCGAACGTCGCGAAGATCGCCGCGAACTTCACGCTCGCGTCGGCGATCGAGACGCTCGGCGAAGCGTCTGCCTTGCTGGGCGCGCACGGCGTCGCGATGCGCGACTTCCTCGACGTGATCACCGGCAGCGTGTTTCCGGGCCCCGTCTACGAAGGCTACGGCTCGATGATCGCCGAGCGGCGCTACGAGCCCGCGCGCTTCAAGGCGCGCCTCGGGCTGAAGGACGTTCGCCTTGCGCTGGAAGCGGGCGACGCCGTGTCGGTGCCGCTGCCGGTGGCGAGCGTTGTACGCGACAACCTGCTCGACGCGCTGGCGCACGGCGGCGGCGAGCAGGATTTCGCGGTGCTCGGCGAAGTCGCGCTGCGCCGAGCGGGCCGCTGAGCCGTCGCGCGACAGAAGTCCGGCGCACCGGCATAATCGACGTTTC
This sequence comes from Burkholderia sp. AU45274, assembly GCF_030482505.1. Lineage (NCBI taxonomy): Bacteria > Pseudomonadati > Pseudomonadota > Betaproteobacteria > Burkholderiales > Burkholderiaceae > Burkholderia > Burkholderia sp. AU45274. Next base: position 28,623 of record NZ_JAUJQE010000023.1, read on the forward strand.
CTTTTTCCTTGCATCGACGCAGAGGCGGGCATGAACTTGCATACGTGGTGGCTTTTCGTGGCGACGGTGTTCGTCGTGTCGGCGATTCCGGGCCCGAACATGCTGCTGGTGATGACGCACGGCGCGCGGCACGGGTTGCGGCGTTCGACGTGGACGATGGCCGGCTGCCTCACCGCGCTGGTGCTGATGCTGTCGGTGTCGGCGGCGGGCCTCGGTGCGGTGCTCGAAGCGTGGCCGGCGATGTTCAACACGTTGCGCTTCGCGGGCGCGGCCTACCTGATCTACCTCGGCGTGAAGGCCTGGCGCGCACGCGTCGACGACGAGCAGCCGGCCGCCGACGTCGACACCGTGTCGCGCCAGGCCGCGCCGGCATCGCGCGGGACGCTGTTCCGCAACGGCTTTCTGGTCGCGGGCAGCAACCCGAAGGCGATCCTGTTCGCGGCTGCGCTGCTGCCGCAGTTCATCAACGCGGCCAAGCCGACGCTGCCGCAGTTCGGCATTCTCGTCGTCACGTTCGCGGTGATCGAGGTGAGCTGGTATCTCGTCTACGCGTCGTTCGGCACGCGCATCGGCGCGACGCTGAAGAGCCAGAGCGTGGCGAAGATCTTCAACCGGCTGACGGGCGGGTTGTTCGTCGGCTTCGGCGCGATGATGGCGCTGGTCCGTCACTGATTTCGCACTGACACCGGCGGACCGAACGCCCCGTTCCTCTCAAGAGGGCGGGGCGTTCTGCTTTTCGGGCCTCCGTCACTCGCTTGCTTAAGCACGCGGGCGCGTCCATGCCGCCGCGCCGGCGCCGCGTCCGGCCGTGAGCCCGAAGACGGCGGCCGCGCCGGCGAACGCAAACCCCACGCCGCACACCGCGCTCCACCCGCCCGAGGCCCACGCGCTGCCTGCGAGCGCCGCGCCGAGCGCGCCGCCGATGAAGAACAGCCCGACGAACAGGCCGTTCAGGCGGCCGCGCGCGGCCGGGTTCAGCAGGTTGATCGCGCGGCGGCCGATCGTCTGGTCGACGATGACGCCCGCGTCGAGCAGCGCGGCGCCGCCGGCCAGCAGCGCGAGCGCGAGGCCGCGATGCAGGTGTGCGTCGAAGCCGAACCAGCCGGCGCCCGCGATCCCGAGCAAGACGAGCGCCACGAGCATCGTGACGTGCGCGATCCGCTGCGCGGCCGGGCCATGCCCATGGTCGCCGGCACGGCCCGCGAGCGGCGTGACGATCGCGCCGCTCGCGCCGGCGAACGCGAACAGCGCAATGCCGTGCAGGTCGAGGCCGAACGGCGGCTGCGCGAGCCGCAGCCCGACGGCGGTCCAGAATGCGCTGAACGCGGCCATCGCGAGCGCGGCCGACAGCGCATGCCGGCGCAGCACCGGCTCGTCGGCCAGCAGGCGGCCCATCGACGCAAGCAGCGTGCGGTAGCCGGCCGAGATCGACGGTGTGCGCGACGGCAGGCGCAGCGCGAGCACCACGGCGATCGCGGCATTCGCGAGCGCGGCCAGCACATAGAACCCGCGCCAGCCGGCCGAGCCCGCGATCAGGCTCGCGAGCGGCCGCGACAGCAGGATGCCGAGCATCAGCCCGCTCATCACGTTGCCGACCGCGCGACCGCGCTGCGCCTCGGGCGCCATCGACGCGGCCATCGGCACGAGCATCTGGATCACGCTCGACGCGGCGCCGGCCACGAGCGTCGCCAGCAGGAATACGGTGCCCGACCGCGTGAACGCCGGCAGCGCGAGCGCGGCCGCGCACGCGGCCAGCGTCGTGACGATCAGGCGGCGGTTCTCGAGCAGGTCGACGAGCGGGACGAGCAGCACGAGCCCGGCCGCGTAGCCGAGCTGCGGCAGCATCGCGACGAGGCCGGCCAGGCCGGGCGGCAGGTGCAGGTCGGCGCTGATCGGGCCCGTCAGCGGCTGCGCGGCGAACAGGTCCATCACGATCACGCCGACCGTCGCGGCGAAGAACAGCGTCATGCCGGCGCTCAGCGCGGGCGGCGTGCCGGCCGGCGCGCTGACGGGCGGGCGCGCGGTGGCGGGGCAAGGGTTGGCAGGGCAGTTCATCGGAAGCCTGGCGAGTGGGTCGAAGAAGTCCCCATCGTAGGCGCCCGATGTTTATGCGACAATTGAAATATCTCTAACATGATTATGCGAGTTTGTTTTGAATACGCGTGATCTCCAGGCATTCGTCGCGGTGGTCGACAGCGGGTCGATGGTCGCCGCGGCCGCGAAGCTCCACCTGACGCAGCCGGGCCTGACACGGCGGGTGCAGAACCTCGAAACGCTGCTCGGCATGCCGCTGCTGGAGCGGCAAAGCAAGCCGCTGAAGCCGACCGCCGCCGGGCGCGACGTCTACGCGCTCGCGCGCAACGTGCTCGGCGCGGTCGACGAGCTGATGGCGGCGGGCGCGCCGGACAGCGAGCCGTCGGGCGAGCTGCGCATCGGCGTGCCGCCGTTCCTGTCCGAGCTGGCGCTCGAGCAGCCGATCGACCGGCTGCGTGACGCGTTTCCGCGCCTCACGCTGCGGGTGACGGCCGGCTGGTCGCCGGCGTTGATGCAAGGCGTCGAGCGGGGCACGCTCGACGTCGCGGCCGTGATGGTGCCGGCCAGTTCGACGCTGCCCGACACGTTCACGTCGACGCTGATCGGCACGCAGCCGACGGTGCTCGTTGCCGCGCGCGACTACCCGCTGCCGGACGGTCCGCTGTCGATCGACACGCTGTCGGGTTTTCCGTGGGTGCTGAGCCAGGACGGCTGCGGGATGCGTTCGGCGCTGAGCCGCATGCTCGGCGCGGCCGGGCTGCCGTTCGACGTCGCGGTCGAGGCGTTCGGCTCGGAGCTGCAGTTGTCGCTCGTCGCGCGCGGCGCGGGCATCGGCATCGCGGCGCCGAACGCGCTGGCGCGCAGCGCGCATCGCGATGCGCTGAGGGTGGTGGAAACGGTGGGGCTGGAGACGCGGATCAACGTGTGGATCGTGCACGGCGCGCTGCCGGGCCGGCTCGTGCGGCCCGTCGCGCTGCTGCGCGATGCGCTGGGCGAAGTGCTCGACCGGGTAAACAAGGCGGGGTCAGATGCGGTAAAGGCGGTCTAGAGGCGACATTCGAGGGAAAATCCTTATTTTCTCTACGGAAATGTTGCATTGCGGAAACTGTTTCGCTATAGTTGCACCTGTCTCCTCCATGTCTCCTCTGATATGGATTCAGCCCGCCTCTTAGGCGGGCTTTTTTTTGCCTGCGATTTTGTCGCGGCCGTCCATTCGTCGTCCGTCGCTGCGCTCAGAACTTGTACGTCATCCCGACGTAGCTGATGATCGGGTCGGCCTTCAGGTCCGATTTCGACTCCGAGAGCACCGTGCCGTCGGCCGCCTTGATCGTCACCGTCGACGTCGTCTTCAGCGGGATGTACGTGACCGACGCGATCAGCCCGAAATGCTCCGTCATGTTGTACTGCAGGCCCGCGTTGAACACCGGCTGCCATGACGACGACGCCTTCGCCTCTACCGATGTCGTACCCGGCTTGCCCGCGCCCGCCGCGAGAACCGCGCCGAGATTGTCCTGCGTCTGCTTGATGAAGTTCGTGTTGAGCTGCAGGTCGCTGAACCAGTTGTACGACACGCCGAGGCCGAGGAACGGCCGGAACTTCGCGTTCGCGGCCCCGAAGTAGTACTGCAGGATCGCCGCCGGGCTCCACTGCCGCACGCTCTTCACGATCGGGTTGACCGAGCCCAGCCCGATGTTCTGCGTGCCGAGCGCGCCGGCCGGGCCCGGCGGCTTGATCGTGCCCTGGCCCGACACCTTGAACACCGGCGGCACGCCGGCCACCGATGTCACCGCGATATGGTCGGTCAGGAAGTGGCTGACCGTCAGGCCGACGGTGTCGGCGCCGCTCGTGTGCAGTCCGGTGCCCGGCGACGTGAACGACGGCGGTAGCCGCAGCGGCGTGTTGATCGGCGTCGGCGCGACGTTGGTCGTCATCGGCGTGCTGCTCTGCTGCGGCATGATGTGGAACCAGCCCAGCGTCACGACGTTGCTGCCGGCGCTCTGCGCGTGCGCCGCGAGCGGCGCCACGGCGGCGGCGCCGGCCGCCGCGCAGAGAAGGGTCTTCTTCATCACGGCTCTTCCCTCCGCTTACTGGACGAATGCGCCGATCGTGAAATACGGCGTCGATCCCGCGTTGTCGAGGAAACCGAACACGCCACCCGTGAAGATGAACTTGCCGGTCGGCGACGTGCTGCCCGAGCCCGTGTGAATCGTCGTGACCGTGCCCGGCACCTTCTGCGTGTAGTCGAGATCGAGCGCGGTCGCGAGCGAGGCCTGCGACGCGTTGAACGGATCGAGCAGCGTGGCCTGCTTGTCGATCAGCGCGGTGGTGCGGTAGTCGAACTGGCTGTCGACGCCGATGTACTCGCCGTTCTGCGAGCCGAGCGCGACGGCCGTCTGCGGCGCGAGGATCGAGATGCTCGATTCGTCGTCGGCGGTGAGGCCCGGCACGCCGTTGGCGTCCGGCGTCGGGTTCGGGTTCGCGACACCCGTGCGCACGAGGATCGGCACGAGCTGGTTGCGCAGCTTGCCGACGATCATGAAGCCCTTGCCCTGCGGCGTCGCCGACAGCGTCGGCTTCAGCTGGCTCGCGTAGTTGTTCGACTGGAACGCGCCGCTGCCGTCGGCCGACTGCACGAAGTTCGTGCCCTGCTGCGCGCAGGCGCCACCGGCGAACTGGCCGGTCGTGTCGCACTTGGTCCACGTGCCGTCCGCGTTGATCGTCACCTTCGCGTCGATCGACGCCGGCGCGAACTTCTGCGACGGCACTTCGCCGAAGCCGACGTGGCTGTACGTGCCCGCGACCTTCGTGATGTCGGTTTCGATCGACGAGAAGCCGATGAACGGGTAGTACGGGAACTTCGTATCAGGCACCGCGGCCTGGCCGAGCACGCCGTCGAACTGGATTTCCTTGCCGGGGATCGTGCCGCCCGCGACGCCGAAGCCGACGAAGATGCGTGCCGGACGCGACGCATCGAGGCTCGCGCCGTTCAGCCGGAACGCGCACTGGTTCAGCTTGTTGGTCGGCAGCAGCGTTTCCTGCGTGAGCGTGCCGCTGTCGACGGTGCCGGCGCGGGTCGGCGTGACGGTGCCGGTCTTTTGCGGGACGGCCGATTCGACGTAGGTGACCTGCCAGGTCATCTTGGTCGTGTCGAGCTGGACTTTCGCGAGCTCGCCGCTGCCCGCGCCGCCCGTGAACACGGTGTTGTAGTCGAGCGTGGCGGGGCAGAGCCGGTCTTCGACGAGCGGGGGCGGGTTGTCGCCGCCGCTGCCGCTGCCGCCGCAGGCGGAAAGAAGGGGGGCGGCAAAGGCCGCCGCCAGAATGAGGTTGCGCTTCATGTTGCTCCTCCAGATTTGTCTTGTGCGGCGGCCAGCTCCCTGTCGGCCGCTTCTGTTGGTCGTACTCGTCCTGCTTGCGCCGTGCCGAGCGCCTTCGTGCCTTCCCTGCGTCACGCGGCGGCGGCAGGCCGCCGCCGCGCCCTCGTCGCTACTTGCTGATCTGCGCGCCCACGCCGAAGTACGGGGTCGACGATGTCGTCGAATTCGCCGACGTCGGCGTGACGCCGCCGTTCACCGTGCCCTGGATCAGCGCCGCATACAGGCCGCCCGTCGCGATTACCACGCCCGATGCGGCCGAGCCGCTCTTCGGAATCGTCGTCGCGTTCAGCAGGCCCGGCGTCGCCTGGCCGTAGTCGAGCGTGAAGCCGTCTTCCTCGGCCTGCGTGCTCGGGTTGATGAACGACGCGTTGCTGCCGCGGATCAGGGCCGCCGTGTACTTGAAGTTCGAATCCGCGCCCGCGTAACCGCCGTCGATCGCGCCCGACGTGATGGCCGTCGCCGCGCCGAGCACCGCGATGCCCGACTCGTCGTCGACCTGCGCATCGAGGTGCAGCGGCGGCGTGCCGAGGTTCACGTTGCCCGTGCGTACGATCACCGGCACCGTCGCGCCGTTGAGCTGGCCGATCACCATGTGCGCGGTCGCCGACTTGCCGGTCGCGCCGGTCGGCAGCTGCGTCTGCGGCAGTATCTGCGGGGCCTTCGTGCTGTCGAAGTAGCCGCCGTTCGCGCTCGCCTTCCACGGGTCACCGGTCGTCTGGCAGCCGCCTGAGCCGCTCGACGTGCACGCGCCGTTCGCGTCGAACGTCTCGCTCGAGTTCGAACCCTTCGTCGCGTAGTTGCTCGACGGCACGAGGTGGTAGAGCAGCGCGTTGTACGTGCCCGGCAGCTTCGAGATATCCGTCGTCGTGTTCGCGAAGCCGAGGAACGGATAGAAGTCGAAGTGTCGCTTCGGCACCTGGCCGATGTTCTGGAGCACGCCCGGGATGATCGTCAGCCCGTCGTACTGGATCGTCGCGCCCGGAATGCCGCCGCCCGCGACACCCATGCCGACCAGCAGCATCGGCGGGTTCGCCTGGTTGAAGTCGGCGGCCGTCGAGTACGTGGCGCCGCTCGGCGCCTTGCCCGTGCCGGGCGTCAGGATGAACGCGCAGCGCGTCTGCTCCGCGGTCGGCAGCACGCCGGTCGGCGGGTGCATGACCGCGCCGGTGATCGTCGTGCCGACGCGGCTCGGCGTGACCGTGCCGGTCGCGAGCGGAATCGGCGATTCGAGCCACTTGAGCGTGTAGGTCATCGCCACCGCGTCGATGTTGACGCTGACGATCTCGCCACTACCGGCGCCGCCGAGGTACGTGCTCTTCACGATGTCGGCGTTGGCCGGGCACAGCGCACCGTTGATGGGCTGTGACGGCGGCGGCCCTTGCGTGCCGCAGCTGGATCCGGAACATTGGGGTGCATTGATCGGCGCGGGTGCGCCGCCGTCCCCCCCACCACATGCAACCAGGAAAGGGGCAATGGCAAAGGCCGTTGCCACCCCCTTCGATAAGGTGTGCGACATGCCGCTGTCTCCAATCGTTTAATTGTGCGAGCTAATGTCGCCGCCTTGATTTTTGCTGTCAATTGATGAACCCGTCTAAAAAAGGCGATTGAAACGGATGTCACGTATTGAATCCTTGTCCGACAAGGAATTCGGTAAGAATTAAAACGTGAGACGGGCTGCCGAAAGCGGCTGGAGTGGGGGATGTGCGACGCCGGACAGGCCGGCGCAGAGCCTTCCTGCGTATAACGGCAGCGTTTAAAGCGGCGGTATCCGGTTTATCCCTATTCGGGATTGACTGGATAAAGAGGGGGTGGGATTAATTCACTGGTAATCGCGCAATGGAAAGCTTGTAAATATTTGTAAATGCGCGATCCGGAATTTTTTATATATTGCCCGGCAGGGGTAAATAAAAAGCCGGCCAGTGGCCGGCTTTGCATTGCATGCGATGGTGAATCAGCGTTTGAGACCTGCGTCCTCGGCCGCGCCGATGCTCAGGTTCATGCACTGGATCGCCGCGCCCGATGCGCCCTTGCCGAGGTTGTCGAGGCGCGCGACCGTGACGAAGCGCTCCGCGTTGCCGAACACGAACAGGTCGACCCGGTTCGTGTCGTTGTTCGCCTGCACGTCGAAGAAGCCGCCGTCGAGGTTCGCGTCCGCATCGAACGGCGCGACGCGCACGAATGCTTCGTCCGCGTAGTACTCGGCGAACACGCGCTGCACGTCCTGCGGCGTCGTGCGCTTCGCGAGCTGCTCGGGCGTGAAGTAGGTCGTCACCGCGAGACCCTTCAGGAACGGCCCGACGATCGGCGTGAAGATCGGCGGGGTCGCGAGGCCCGTGTGCGCGGCCATTTCCGGCAGGTGCTTGTGCGTGAGGCCGAGCGCATACGGGCGCGGGCTCGCGAGCTTGCCGCCCGGCGTGGCGTTTTCGTAGTCGGCGATCATCGACTTGCCGCCGCCGCTGTAGCCGGTGATCGAGTAGCTGTGCGCGGCGAACGTCGGTGCGACGATGCCTGCATCGACGAGCGGACGCATCGCGAGCACGAAGGCCGACGCGTGGCAGCCCGGCACGGCGATGCGCTTCGACGTGCGAATCTTCTCGCGCTGCGCGCGGGTCAGTTCCGGCAGGCCGTACGCCCAGTCGGCGCTGGTGCGGAACGCGGTGCTCGCGTCGATCAGCGTCGTGTTCGGGTTCTCGACGAGCGACGCCGATTCGCGCGATGCGACGTCCGGCAGGCACAGGAACGTGACGTCCGACGCGTTGATCAGGCGGCGGCGCTCTTCGACGTCCTTGCGCTTCGCTTCATCGATGCGCAGGATCTCGATGTCGCTGCGTGCCGACAGGTATTCGAAGATCTTGAGGCCGGTCGTGCCTTCCTGGCCGTCGACAAAAACTTTGGTGCTCATTTCGCTCTCACTGAATGAAACGGGGGCCCGCGCCCTGAATCCGACATTTTAAGACGTCATCCGGCGGGCCTGCACCGCGCGGGGCGAAAAAAAGACGGCCGGCGGGCCGTCTTGTGTCCCTTTGTCGCCCGCCGGAGCGTGCTCAGCCGCGGCCGGCGACCCACCGGGCGGTCGCTTCGGCAACCCGCCGGCCGAATGCCTTGCCGGTCTCGAGGTCGCCCGGCAGCGGGCCTTCGTCGGGCGTCGAATCGGCCGGCGACTGCGCGAGCAGGCCCGTCGAGCCGCCCAGGTAGTTGATGTCGTTGCGCGTGGCCGCCTTCGAGTTGGCCGGCATCAGGCTCGTGCCGACCCACACCATCCCATGCTGCATCGACAGCGTGACGAAATATTGAATCGTCGAGAACTTGTCGCCGTTCATCGTCGCGGAGTTCGTGAAGCCCGCGGCGATCTTGTCCTTCCATTTCTGCGTGAACCACGCTTTCGACGTCGCGTCGGCAAACTGCTTGAACTGCGCCGACGGGCCGCCCATGTAGGTCGGCGCGCCGAAGACGATCGCGTCGGCCGCGTCGAGCGCGGCCCAGCCCGCGTCGTCGACGTCGCCGACGGCGAGCAGGCGCACGGTCGCGCCGGCTTCCTGCGCGCCCGCGTGCACGGCCTCGGCCAGTTTCTGCGTGTGACCGTAGCCGCTGTGATAGACGATGACGATATTCGACATGAAGCGTTCTCCGGAAAGGAACGGGAACGGCGGACCGCAGGCTCGCCGCGTCACGCGTCGCCGGTGGGCGGCGCGACGGATGCGCGGCATGGCGCCGCGACCGGTGACGACGAGTCTAGCAAGCCGAAATGACGGGAAAGCACATGAGTGCGGAGGACGGCATTTCGCGGCGGCGGCAATCGCAGTGCGGCGGCGCGTCACGCCCGCCGCCCGTTACTGCCCGTAGTTGACCGTGAGTTGCGCGGTGCCGATCGCCAGCGTACCGATCTCGTGCTCGAACATCGGCGCGGGTCGGCCCTGCGCGACGCGCAGGTCGTCGCCCTTGAGCGCATAGACGGTGATCACGTAGCGGTGCGGCTTGCCCGGCGGCGGGCACGGGCCGCCGTAGCCGTCGATCCCGAAGTCGTTGCGCGCCTCGCTCGCGCCGATGCGCCGCAGGAACCCGGACGCGCTCGCGTCGGCCGGCAGGCTCGTGACCGTCGCCGGAATGCCCGCGACGGCCCAGTGCCACCAGCCGTGCCCCGGCGCATCGGGATCGAAGACCGTGACCGCATAGCCGCGCGTGCCGGGCGGCGGGTTGTGCCAGGTGAGCTGCGGCGAGTGATTGCCGCCCTTGCAGTCGCCGCGGTCGAACACGTTCGCGGCGCGGACGCGCCCGCCCGGCGTCAGGTCGTCGCTCGTCACGGTGAACGGGCCTTCCGCATGCGCGGGCAGGGTGGAGAGGACGGCGGCGTAGAGGAGGGCGACGAGGAACGGCGACGGGCGACCCGATGGCGCAGGCGGAGTGATCCGGCGATCCACACGCATATGGCGCTTCTCCCGTCACGTGGTCCGGACCGATGCGTCCGGCGTTGTTGGCGTAGTGCGTTGCCTGCGCAGCTGATGGCAGCGATGGATCAAGTCTAGCATTAGGGTTCGATGAGCGATGCACGCCGCGACGCGTGGTCGCGATCGTTTCCCGCGCGAATCGGCGGACGCAAAATCGACGGACGAAAAAAAGCCGCCCGCGATGAAGCGGGCGGCTCGTTCAGCGAGGACGCCGGCCAGCGGGCCGGCGCGGCGTCAGTCCTTCGGGGACGTCGCGCCGCCGTGCGCCGCCGACCACTCGGCCGGTGCGTGCAGGAATTTCTCGACTTCGTCGAGCGTCTTCGTCTCGAAGTAGCCCGAGGCCTTCGCGACGCGCAGCACGTCCCACCACGTGGCGAGCGCGTGCAGGTCGACGTCGATGTCCTTCAGGACCGACACGCTTTCCTTGAAGATGTTGTAGTGGAACAGCACGAAGCAGTGATTCACCGTCGCGCCCGCGGTGCGCAGCGCGTTGACGAAGTTGATCTTGCTGCGGCTGTCGGTCGTCAGGTCTTCCACCAGCAGCACGCGCGAGCCTTCTTCCAGATGGCCTTCGATCTGCGCGTTGCGGCCGAAACCCTTCGGCTTTTTGCGCACGTACTGCATCGGCACCATCATCCGGTCGGCGATCCAGGCCGCGAACGGGATGCCGGCCGTCTCGCCGCCCGCCACCGCGTCGATCTGCTCGAAGCCGATGTCGCGCGTGATCGTCGTTTCAGCCATTTCCATCAGCGCGCGGCGCACGCGCGGATACGAAATCAGCTTGCGGCAGTCGATATAGACGGGGCTTGCCCAGCCGGACGTGAAGATGAACGGTTTTTCTGCGTTGAAGTGCACTGCCTGTACTTCGAGCAGGATTTTGGCGGTCGTATCCGAGATCGACTGACGATCGTAGCCTGTCATGGGCATTCCTTGGGTGATGAGCGAAGAGCGGGCGCGGGCCCGGTGGCGCAGCAAGGGGAACCTGCCCAGGGGGCCGGGGCGCGATCGGAGGGCCAATCGCATCGCTGCGCGCGTAGCCGGCTATTTTACCCGATTCAGGCCGGTTTTCGGCGGAATTCGCGCGGGTTCGCCGCGCGGCTCACCACCGGCGAAACAAGCGGGGCCGGATCGCTCGCACGCTGATGCGGAGGATGCGGCGCTGCACCAACATGCGTCATTTAGGGGGTGTACACTAGGCGGCCCTTAGAAATCGTTCAGTACTTTGTACTTTCCTCTTGCCACCCGCCAAGGTTCGATGGCGTGCCGACCCGGCGCGTCGCGTGCCGTCTCGCAGTCGACCACCCCCTCGATTCAAGCAGACGCGGCCGAAGGTGCTGCGTACTGAACCGTCAATATTTCGCATGTCTCTCGCAGGTCAATCATGGACGAACAACTGAAGCAGGCCGCACTCGCTTATCACCTGAACCCGAAACCCGGCAAGATTTCGGTCACCCCGACCAAGCCGCTGTCGAACCAGCTCGATCTGTCGCTCGCGTATTCGCCGGGCGTCGCCGCAGCGTGCGAAGCGATCCACGCCGATCCGCTCGACGCGCAGAAGTACACGTCGCGTGGCAACCTCGTCGGCGTCATCACGAACGGCACCGCCGTGCTCGGCCTCGGCAACATCGGCCCGCTCGCCGCGAAGCCGGTGATGGAAGGCAAGGGCTGCCTCTTCAAGAAATTCGCGGGCATCGACGTGTTCGACATCGAACTGTCGGAGTCCGACCCCGACAAGCTCGTCGAGGCGATCGCAATGCTCGAGCCGACGCTCGGCGGCATCAACCTCGAGGACATCAAGGCGCCGGAATGCTTCTACATCGAGCAGAAGCTGCGCGAGCGCATGAAGATCCCCGTCTTCCACGATGACCAGCACGGCACCGCGATCATCGCGTCGGCCGCGATCCTGAACGGCCTGAAGGTCGTCGGCAAGAAGCTGTCCGACGTGAAGCTCGTGTGCTCGGGCGCGGGCGCCGCGGCGATCGCGTGTCTGGACCTGCTGGTGAACCTCGGCCTCACGAAGTCGAACATCCTCGTCGCCGATTCGAAGGGCGTGATCTACGAAGGGCGCGGCAACCTCGATCCGTCGAAGCAGCGCTATGCGGCGACCACCGACGCACGCACGCTCGCCGACGCGATCGTCGGCGCGGACGTGTTCCTCGGCTGCTCGAGCGCGGGCGTGCTGAAGCAGGACATGGTCAAGACGATGGGCGACCGCCCGCTGATCCTGGCGCTCGCGAACCCGGAACCGGAAATCCGCCCGGAAGACGCGAAGGCCGTGCGCCCGGACGCGATCGTCGCGACCGGCCGTTCGGACTACCCGAACCAGGTCAACAACGTGCTGTGCTTCCCGTTCATCTTCCGCGGCGCGCTCGACGTCGGCGCGACGACGATCACGGAAGAAATGAAGCTCGCGTGCGTGCGCGCGATCGCCGAGCTGGCACAGGAAACCGACCAGAGCGAGGAAGTCGCGAAGGCGTATGAAGGCCACTCGCTCGAATTCGGGCCGGACTACCTGATCCCGAAGCCGTTCGACCCGCGCCTGATCATCAAGATCGCGCCGGCCGTCGCGCAAGCCGCGATGGACTCGGGCGTCGCCACCCGCCCGATCCAGGACATGGACGCGTACCGCGAGCAGCTCGGCGCGACCGTCTACCGCACCGGCATGGTGATGCGTCCGGTGTTCGCCACCGCGAAGCAGAAGCAGGCCCGCATCGTGTTCGCCGAGGGCGAAGACGAGCGCGTGCTGCGTGCCGCGCAGTTCGTGCTGCAGGAAAAGATCGCGAAGCCGATCCTCGTCGGCCGTCCGTCGGTCATCGACATGCGTCTCGCGAAGATCGGCTCGAAGCTGAAGGCCGGCACCGATTTCGAGATCGTCGATCCGGAAGACGATGCGCGCTACCACCGCTACTGGCAGGCGTATCAGGAGATCGGCGCGCGCGACGGCGTGACGCCGGAAGTCGCGAAGGCCGCGATGCGCAAGTTCAATACGCTGATCGGCGCGATGCTCGTGCACCTGGGCGACGCGGACGGGATGATCTGCGGGATGATCGACACGTTCCACAGCCACCTGAAGTTCATCGAGCAGGTGCTGGGCCGTGCGAAGGGCGCCGAGCACTTCGCGGCGATGAACCTGCTGATGCTGCCGGGCCGCAACCTGTTCGTGTGCGATACGTACGTGAATGAGCTGCCGAGCGCCGACCAGCTCGCCGACATGACGATCCAGGCCGCGGCCGAGATCGAGCGCTTCGGCATCGTGCCGAAGGCTGCGCTGCTGTCGAACTCGAACTTCGGCAGCGCGCCGTCGGCGTCGTCGCGCCGGATGGGCGAAGCCCGCAAGCTGATCGTCGAACGCGCACCGAACCTGGAAGTCGACGGCGAAATGCACGGCGACGCGGCGCTGTCGGAACTGATCCGCAAGCAGGCCTTCCCCGGCACGACGCTGTCGGGCGAAGCGAACCTGCTGATCATGCCGAACGTCGAAGCGGCGAACATCGCGTACAACCTGCTGAAGATGGTCGGCGGCGAAGGCGTGACGGTTGGCCCGTTCCTGCTCGGCGCGGCGAAGCCGGCCCACATCCTGACGCCGGCCGCGACCGTGCGCCGGATCATCAACATGACGGCCGTTGCCGCCGCGAACGTGAACACGAAGTAAGTCCACGCCCGCGTGTGCCGCGCTTCGCGCGCGGCGCAATGAAAAACGCCATGGAACCTGCGTTCCGTGGCGTTTTTTTTCGTGAAGCGACGTGAGCGGATAGCCGCTCGCCGGCGGGCATCCGGCCGCGAATGCCCGCCGCGCGTCGTTACGCGACCTGCTGGTGCGACTGGCCGCCGGCCGGCGAACGCCACTTCGCGAGCAGCGTGTCCCATTTCACACGTACCGCGCGCAGGTTGTTCTCCTTCACGTGGCCATAGCCGCGAATGCCGTCCGGCAGCGCCGCGAGCTCGACGGCGAGCGGGCGGTTGGCCGCGTTCAGCTTGGCGAGCACCTCGCCGATCAGCGCTTCGTACTCGCCGATCAGCGCGCGTTCGGTGCGACGCTCGTCGGTACGGCCGAACGGGTCGAGCCCCGTGCCGCGCAGGAACTTCGCTTTCGCAAGCAGCCGGAACGCCGACATCATCCACGGGCCGTACGCCTTCTTCACGAGATGGCCGTGGGCGTCCGTCTTCGCGAACAGCGGCGGCGCGAGGTGGAATTTCAGCTTCCAGTCGCCTTCGAACTGCGCGGTCAGGCGCGCGAGGAATGCCGGATCGGACTGCAGCCGCGCGACCTCGTATTCGTCCTTGTACGCCATCAGCTTGAACAGGTTGCGCGCGACCGCTTCGGTCAGCTGCTCCTGCGCCGTGTCGCCGTCCGCCAGCGCACGCTCGGCCGCGCGCACCTTGTCGACGAACGCCGCATAGCGTGCTGCGTACGCGGCATTCTGGTACGCGGTGAGGAATTCCACGCGCTTCGCGATCAGCGCGTCGACCGCCTTTTTCGTGTGCAGCGAAATCACCGTGGCGCCTTGCACGGGGCGGGCGTCGCCGGCCGCGGCCTGCTTCACGCTCGCCAGGTCGTGTGCGGCGCGGCGGCCCCAGTCGAAGGCCGCGCGGTTCTTCTCCACCGATACCGCGTTCAGTTCGATCGCGCGCACGAGCGACGCGAGCGTGAGCGGCAGCCAGCCCTTTTGCCACGCGTAGCCGAGCACGAACGGGTTCGTGTAGATCGCGTCGCCGAGCAGCGCGACCGCGAAGCGGTTCGCGTCGATGAAGTCGACGGCTTCGCCCGCCGCCGCGCGGATGTCGTTCTCGGCGGACAGGCCCGGGAACGCCCAGTTCGGGTTCTTGATGAACTCGGCGGTCGGCGTCTGCGCGCTGTTGACGACCACGCGCGTCGTGTCGTGGCGCATGCGCGACGTGCACTCGTCGCCGGCCGTGACGATCGCGTCGCAGCCGATCACGAGGTCGGCCTCGCCCATCGCGATCCGCGTCGCGTGGATGTCGGTCGGCGCGTGCGAGATCTGCACGTGGCTCATCACGGCGCCGCCCTTCTGCGCGAGGCCGGTGACGTCGAGCACGGTCACGCCCTTGTTTTCCAGGTGCGCGGCCATCCCGAGCAGCGCGCCGATCGTGACGACGCCCGTGCCGCCGACGCCGGTGACGAGCACGCCGTATGCGCGGTCGATGTCCGGCAGCGTCGGTTCGGGGATCGGCGGCAGTGCGTTGCCGTCGACCGACACGGCCTTCGGCTTCTTCAACTGGCCGCCCTCGACCGTGACGAAGCTCGGGCAGAAGCCCTTCACGCACGAGAAGTCCTTGTTGCAGCTCGACTGGTTGATCTGGCGCTTCGTGCCGAATTCGGTTTCCAGCGGCTCGACCGACAGGCAGTTCGACTGCACCGAGCAGTCGCCGCAGCCCTCGCACACCGCGTCGTTGATCACGACGCGCTTGGCCGGGTCCGGATACGTGCCGCGTTTGCGGCGGCGGCGTTTCTCGGTCGCGCAGGTCTGGTCGTAGATCAGGATCGTCGTGCCTTCGATCTCGCGCAGCTCGCGCTGCACGTCGTCGAGCTGGTCGCGGTGATGGATCGTCACGCCCGGCGCGAGCAACGCCTTCTGGCTGTCGTACTTCTCCGGCTCGTCGGTGACGATCACGATCTTCTTCGCGCCTTCGGACGCGAGCTGGTGCGTGATCTGCGGCACCGTCAGCACGCCGTCGACCGGCTGGCCGCCCGTCATCGCGACCGCGTCGTTGTAGAGGATCTTGTAGGTGATGTTCGCCTTCGACGAGATCGCCGCGCGCACGGCCAGCAGGCCCGAGTGGAAATAGGTGCCGTCGCCGAGGTTCGCGAACACGTGCTTCTCGTCCGTGAACGGTGCCTGGCCGATCCACGGCACGCCTTCGCCGCCCATCTGGCTGAAGGTGCTCGTGCTGCGGTCCATCCACACGGTCATGTAGTGGCAGCCGATGCCGGCGATCGCGCGCGAGCCTTCCGGCACGTTGGTCGACGTGTTGTGCGGGCAGCCCGAGCAGAACCACGGCTTGCGCTCGGTCTGCACGTGCGGCTTCGCGAGCGCCATTTCCTTCGCGTTGATCACGGCGAGGCGCGCGGCGATGCGCGCACGCACGTCGGACGGCAGCTCGAACTTCTCGAGGCGCGTCGCGATCGCCTTCGCGATGATCGCGGGCGACAGCTCGTAGTGCGCGGGCAGCAGCCAGTTGCCCATCGGCACCGACCATTCGCCGCCAGCGCCGTCCTTCTCGTCGAACTTGCCGAACACGCGCGGACGTTGCCCATCGGGCCAGTTGTACAGCTCTTCCTTGATCGCGTATTCGAGGATCTGGCGCTTTTCCTCGACGACGAGGATTTCGTCGAGCCCGCGCGCGAACGCCTGCGCGCCCTGCGCTTCGAGCGGCCACACGCAGCCGACCTTGTAGAGCCGGATGCCGATCCGCGCGCAGGTTTCGTCGTCGAGGCCGAGGTCGGTCAGCGCCTGGCGCACGTCGAGGTACGCCTTGCCGCCGGTCATGATCCCGAAGCGCGCGCTCGGCGAATCGATCTCGATGCGGTCGAGCTTGTTCGCGCGCACGTAGGCGAGCGCCGCATACCACTTGTAGTCGAGCAGCCGCGCTTCCTGCACGAGCGGCGGGTCGGGCCAGCGGATGTTCAGCCCGCCTTCCGGCAGGATGAAGTCGGTCGGCAGCACGATCTCGGTGCGATGCGGGTCGATGTCGACCGATGCCGACGATTCGACGACGTCCGTCACGCACTTGAGCGCGACCCACAGGCCCGAGTAGCGGCTCATCGCCCAGCCGTGCAGGCCGAAATCGAGATATTCCTGCACGTTGGACGGGAACAGCACCGGCAGCCCGCAGGCCTTGAAGATGTGTTCGGACTGGTGCGCGAGCGTCGACGATTTCGCCGCGTGGTCGTCGCCGGCGAGCACCAGCACGCCGCCATGCTGCGACGAGCCGGCCGAGTTTGCGTGCTTGAATACGTCGCCCGTGCGGTCGACGCCCGGGCCCTTGCCGTACCACATGCCGAACACGCCGTCGTGCTTCGCGCCGGGGTACAGGTTCACCTGCTGCGAGCCCCACACGGCGGTGGCGGCGAGATCTTCGTTGAGGCCGGGCTGGAAGACGATCTGGTGGGCGGCCAGGTGCTGCTTGGCTTTCCAGAGCGACAGATCGAGGCCGCCGAGCGGCGAACCACGATAGCCGGAGATGAAGCCGGCGGTATTGAGACCGGCGGCGCGATCGCGTTCCTGCTGCAGCATCGGCAGGCGCACGAGGGCCTGGATGCCGCTCATGTACGCGCGACCGCGCTCCAGTGTGTATTTGTCGTCAAGCGTGACGGACTTCAGCGCGGCTTCTAGCGACGCGCGTTGGTCTGCGTCTAGCGGGGCATTCATTAACTGTCTCCTCCACCCAGTTTGGGATCACCAAAACTCGACTGCTTCGGGCGTCTTGTGGACGCGTCGGCAGTGGCCGGCATATTGGCCGGTTTTAAGCGATGGTAGCACTGGGGCAAACCCGCCGCCCATCGGTTGGAATGCCGGGGGATTGCGGCGCTGCGTCAAAAAAAACAGGGCGGAACCATGCGTTACATCATGTAAAAGCATGTAAAGCCGGCCCCATCTTCGTGCAAACGCCGTTAATCTTGTCGGCCTGCCGGAGGTGCCCGGCCGCGTTGGCTTGTTCCGACGCAATCGGGGAGGCGCCGGCAGTTTTACAGGAGGTGCAATGAACACACGTCATATCCAGAGTTTCCTGATCGTGTCCGCCGCGTTTTTCTCGATGACCGGCCCGGTGCACGCGCGAGGCGCGAGCGCACTGGCGGCAGCCGGCGCGCAGATGCAGCAGATCGTGCCGGCCCAGGACGCCGTCGCGCAGCCGTCGGCCGAGCGCGCCGTCGAGTCGAAGGCGAACGTGCGTTGATCCGCTCGCGCGGCCTGCGGGCCGCGCCGGAATGCAAAAAGGGCGGGAATCCTCGGATTCCCGCCCTTTTTCTTTGCGCCGCCGGATCGTGCGGGCCGCCGGGTTGCCCCGAGCAGCCGCCCGCCGGATGTGTCAGGCCTTGTCCTGTACGACGCCGCGGCGGATCTGGTCGAGTTCGATCGATTCGAACAGCGCCTTGAAGTTGCCTTCGCCGAAGCCCTGGTTGCCCTTGCGCTGGATGATCTCGAAGAAGATCGGCCCGATCTGGTTTTCGGTGAAGATCTGCAGCAGCAGGTCGTCGCGTGCGCCGTCGATCAGGATCTTGCGCTTCTTCAGTTCGTCCAGCGATTCGCCGTGGTTCGGCACGCGGCGGTCGACCAGTTCGTAATACGTGTCGATCGTGTCGAGCAGCTTCACTTCCTTGCTGCGCAGGCCATCGACCGCCTGGTAGATGTCGGTGGCGCCGAGCGCGATGTGCTGGATGCCTTCGCCGTGATACGCGTCGAGGTATTCCTGGATCTGGCCGGCCGTATCCGAGCCTTCCTCGTTGATCGGGATGCGGATCTTGCCGCACGGCGACGTCATCGCCTTCGACTTCACGCCCGTCACCTTGCCTTCGATGTCGAAGTAGCGCACTTCGCGGAAGTTGAACAGGCGCTCGTAGAACTCGGCCCATTCCTGCATGCGGCCGCGATGCACGTTGTGCGTCAGGTGGTCGATGTAGGTGAGGCCGTGGCCGACCGGATTCGGGTTCGCGCCGGCGATCGGCTCGAAGTCGACGTCATAGATGCTGATGTCGCCGATGGCGCCCGGTTGCGCGCCGTTCTTGCCGCGCCAGCGGTCGACGAAGTAGATCAGCGAATCGCCGATGCCCTTGATCGCCGGGATGTTCAGCTCCATCGGGCCGGTCTTGTTGTCGAAGCCCCATGCGCCGAGTTCCAGCGCGTGCTGGTACGCCTTCGCGGCATCCTGCACGCGGAACGCGATCGCGCAGATCGACGGGCCATGCAGGCGCGCGAAGCGTTGCGCGAACGAATCGGGTTCGGCGTTGATGATGAAGTTGATGTCGCCCTGGCGGTACACCGTCACATCCTTGTGGCGGTGGCGCGCGATCGCGGTGAAACCCATCCGTTCGAACAGTTGTCCGAGCGCTTTCGGGTCCGGTGCCGTGTATTCGATGAATTCGAAGCCGTCGGTGCCGACGGGGTTGTCCCAGTTCGGGATCTGCATGGCGTGTCTCCTGTGGGGGCGATCGGCCGGGGCGACGTGCGCAGGCCCGGCCTGGTTCGATGTCGAACGTGGCACACGCGGTGGCGTGCGCGACGCATCGGTACGTGCGACAAAGTGTAGCGGGCAGTCGCGAGCGTAAACTTGCGAACTTAATTACCGGAACCTACGATGGCGCAATTTCCAGTCTCAAATCATTCATTGGAGGGCAGAAGATGGCGCAAGCCGAATTGGATGCCATCGACCGGCGGATTCTCGCGATTCTTCAGGAGAACGGGCGCCTGTCGAACCAGGAGATCGCCGAGCGCGTGAACCTGTCGCCGAGCCCGTGCCTGCGGCGGATCCGGCGGCTCGAGGAGATCGGCGTGATCACCGGTTATGTCGCGCTGCTGGATCCGCAGAAGCTCGGGCTCGACCTGCTCGCGTACGTGAGCGTGCGGCTCGAGAAGCGCGGCGGCCTGGCCCCGGTGCGGGCCGACGAAACGTCGGCGCGGGCAGGCGCGACCCATGCGGAGCTGTTTCGTGCGGCCGTGCAGACCTGGCCGGAAGTGGTCGCGTGCCACGCGATGACGGGGGACATGGATTACCTGCTGCGCGTGCAGGTCGAGGACATGGCGCATTTCTCCCGCTTCGTGCAGGAGCATCTGCTGCATCACCCGTCGGTGATCGACGTGAAGACGAGCTTTTCGCTCGAATGCTTCAAGGAGACGACGGCGTTGCCGATTCGTTCGGTGCGCTAGTGCGCGGCGGGGAAGGGAGGGGGGCCGGGCGCGCGGCAGGCGCGGCCCGGCTGGCCGACATTACGCCGTCAGCGCGGCGGGCATCAGCGATTCGATGAACTTCGTGGTGCGGCGCGCCTGGCGCTTCATCGCATAGTCGAACACCGCGGCCTGTTCCTGCAGCATCTCGGCGATGATCGTCGAGTGGTCGGCCGGCGGCAGCGACAGGTACGCATCGGCTTCGCCGTACGCGTACTCGATCCGCATCCCGGATTTCTTCGCGATATGCATCATCGTCGCGTTACGCGACAGGCAGTGCATGTACAGCATCGTCACGTGCGTGTTGCGGCTGCGGATCGCCGCGCGCTCGAACAGCTTCGAGCCGACGCCGCGGCCGCGTGCGCTTTCGAGCACCGACACGCCGAATTCGGCCGTGCGCTTGTCGCCCTCGGCCGGCAGGTAGGCCAGGTGGCCGACGCCGATCAGTTCGAGGTCGTGGTCGAACACGCCGAACACGGTGTCGCGGCCGAAGTCGATCGTGCGGACATAATTCTCGATCACGTGGTCGGGCACCATCTGGCCGAAGCGCAGCAGGCGGTCCTCTTCGTCGAGCGAGAGAAAGTGGGTGAGCATCTGCTCACGGTCTTTGGAAGCCAGTTCCCTGACGAGAACCGGCGCACTGCCGACCGTGCCGACAACTTCGGCAGGGCCGTTGAATTGCGTGTTCATCGTGGGTTCCTCAGTGTGGGTGCACAAGCGGGTTGTGCAATGCAACAGCATTTTACCCGAGCGAGGTTGGGGAAAACCCGTATTTGACGTTATTTGTGCCGAGGGGAAATTCTAAAACCGCTTAGTTCATTCTGTAAGTTATTGATTTTAAGCGAATTTAAAATTCATCATATGAAATGCGCGGCGGGCAGCCGCAGTGTACCCGTCGCGCAACGCATGCTGCTGCGCGTCAATCAGGCGGCCGTCGACAGCCCGCGTTCGATCAGGTCGATCACCTGCTCGGCGAAGTCGCGGTAGCCGAGGCGGCCGCCCGGCTTCAGCCATGTGAACGTCCAGTTGATCATCCCGAACACCATCATCGTCACGGACGTCTGGTTTTCCTTCGAGATGCGGTCCGGGTACGCGCGTGCGAGCTGTCGCGTGAACGCCGCGACGATGTCGCGCTGGCGGTCGAGCACGATTTCGCGCTGCGCGTCCTCGAGATACTTCACGTCGTTGAGCAGCGCGACGTGCCGGCTGTGCGACGTCTCGTACTCGGCGAGGAACGCACGCACGAGCTCGGCGAACGCGTCGCGCTCGCTGAGCCCGCGTCGCTGGCTCGCCCCTTCGACCTCGGCGATGATCAACATCAGCCGTTTCGTGTAGCGGTCGAGCAGGTCGAACAGGATCGCTTCCTTGCTCTCGTAATAGTGATAGAGGCGCGCCTTCGACGTGCCGCTCGCGGTTGCGAGATCGGACATCGACGTGCTCGGGTAGCTCGTCTGCGCGAATTTCTCGGCGGCCAGGTCGAGGATCTGCTCGCGCTGGGATTCGTGGTCGGGCGCTCGGGTACGGGCCATGGTCGAATGGGGAAGATTAGCGGTGCGCGGTGGCCGTGCGGGCCGCGCGCACCTGCGTGGAAGAGAGGGCGTCGGGCGCGTCGTCCTGCAGTTCGAGCCGGCCGGCAGCCGCGAGTTCGCGGCAGCGCCACCAGGCGATCGAGTCGCTGACGAACAGCCCGCCGCGGTCGGCGTCGGCCATGATGCTGCCGACGAGGCGCGCCGCAGGCCGCCAGTCGGCTTCCGCACGCGCGACGATCAACGCGTCGAGATCCTCATAGTAGCCGCTCTTGATGGTGTTGCTGACCCAGTAGCGCAGCTCGGCGTTCAGGTGCTTCGCCTCCTGCCATTCGAGTGCGAGGCGGCCGATGCGCAGCACCGAGATCGGCGCGGCCACCGGGCGCTTGCGCGCCAGCTCGGCCGGCGAGAACATGCCGGTCGCACACGCCTGGTCGGTGCGCGACAGCGCCGCGCGCTGGGCCGAGTCGAGATCGGCGGCCGACAGCCGCACTTCGTTCAGGCGTTGCGGGACGTTGCGCAGGTGATAGGCGACGCGGCGCAGCAGCAGCTTGTCGCCGACGCTCGGCGCATGCCACACCACCACCTGGCCGGTATCCGTCGCGAGCTGGTCGAGGCGCGCGAACTCGCCTTCGATCTCCGCGTTCCAGTCGGGAATCTGCTCGCCGAGCACGCGCTGCCAGAAGGCGGCGCGCGTGTCGGGCGTCTCGTCGGCGCCCTTGAGCGGCCCGACGCCGAGATCGTCGAGCAATCCGACGACGCGCTCGTCGCGTCCGGCTTGCGCGAGTGCCTCGCGCAGCGACGCGGCGGCGGTGCCGCCCT
Organism: Burkholderia sp. AU45274; assembly: GCF_030482505.1. NCBI lineage: Bacteria > Pseudomonadati > Pseudomonadota > Betaproteobacteria > Burkholderiales > Burkholderiaceae > Burkholderia > Burkholderia sp. AU45274. The sequence goes on from NZ_JAUJQE010000023.1 coordinate 50,726, forward strand.
GAATCACATGAATGGTACTCATCGGCCTGTCGTCAACAAAAGAAAACCGCCGGCCGGGCGGACGTTGCGATGTCCAGCCGGCCGGCGGCCCCTAGTGTAAGCGAGATGTGTGACGGCGAGAAACCGCCCGGAGCCGCGACGCGACGTCGCTCAACGCTCGTCGTAGCTCACGACGACCTTGTCGCTGATCGGGTGGCACTGGCACGTGAGCACGAAGCCGTCCTTCACTTCATGTTCTTCGAGCGTGTAGTTCTTCTCCATCCGCACTTCGCCCTCGAGCACCTTCGCGCGGCACGTGCAGCACACGCCGCCCTTGCACGCGTACGGCAGCGCGAGGCCCGCGCGCAGGCCGATATCGAGCAGGCTCACGCCTTCGTACGGCAGGCGCAGCTTGCGCTTCTTGCCGTCGAGCACGATTTCCAGGTCGGCGGCCGGGGTCTGGTCGGTGATTTCGACGACCGGCGCACCGGCTTGCGGCAGCGGCGTGCCGAAGCGCTCGACGTGCACCTTCGCCTGAGGCACGCCGGCCGCCTTCAGCGCGGCCTCGGCCGCATCCATCATCGGCGCGGGGCCGCAGATGAACGCCTCGTCGATCGCGTCGGCCGGCATCAGCGTATCGAGGAATTCCGCGCATTTCGCCTGGTCGAGCACGCCGTTGAACAGCGCGACGTCCTGCTGGTCGTCCGACAGCACGTGATAGAGGACGAAGCGGTTCATGTAGCGGTTCTTCAGGTCCTCGAGCTCCTCCGCGAACATGATCGCGTCGACGCTGCGGTTGCCGTAGATCAGCGTGAACGTGCTGCGCGGCTCGAGTTCGAGCGTCGTCTTCACGATCGCGAGCACCGGCGTGATGCCGGAGCCGCCGGAAAACGCGACGTACTGCTTGCCGTGATCGGCGTTCAGGTGCGTGAAGAAACGGCCGTCCGGCGTCATCACGTCGATCGTATGACCCGGCTTGAGCGAGTCGAACGCGAAGTTCGAGAAGCGGCCGCCGCGCACCCGCTTGATGCCGATGCGCAGTTCGCCGTCACGGTCGTAGTCGGTCGTGCCGACGCAGATCGAATACGAGCGGCGCGTTTCCTCGCCGTCGATGTGGGTCTTCAGCGTGACGAACTGGCCCTGCGTGAAGCGGTACGCGTCGCGCAGTTCGGGCGGCACATCGAAGGAGACGGAGACGGCGTCGGCGGTCTCGGGCCGCACGTCGCGGATACGCAGCGGATGAAATTGCGGGGTCGCCATATCGATTAATAAGGTTTGAAGTAGTCGAAGGGTTCGCGGCAGTCGACGCAGCGATACAGCGCCTTGCAGGCCGTGGACGCGAATTGCGCGAGACGCTCGGTACGGGCGGAGCCGCAGCGCGGGCACGCGGGTGCCGCGACCGGTCGCGGCACGAAGCGCACGACGTTTTCCCGCGACGCGGCGGTGCCGCACTGGCCGACCGGCGGCGCGATGCCGTACGCGAGCAGCTTGTCGCGCGCTTCCTGCGTGATCCAGTCGGTCGTCCACGCGGGCGCGAGCACGGTCTCGATCCGGTGCGCCGGAAGGTCCGCGGCCTGCAGCGCGGCGGCGATGTCCTCCGCGATCTGCGACATGGCCGGGCAGCCCGAGTAGGTCGGCGTGATCACGACCTCGAGCTGGCCGTCGTCCGCGCGGCGGACGTCGCGCAGGATGCCGAGCTCGCGGATCGACACGACCGGGATCTCGGGGTCGGGCACGGCTTCGAGCACGTCCCATGCACGGGCGAGCAGCGGGTCGGCGTGGCGCGCGATGGGCACGGCGTTGGCGGGGGCGGTCTGGACGGACATCGTCGGGCTCCGTTGGGCGTGGGGGCGGCCGGTTACCAGCTCGCGCCGGGATGCTGGCGTGCGAGGCTCTGCATTTCGGCGAGCAGGTAGCCCATGTGCTCCGAGTGCTCGCCCTGCTTGCCGGTCGTCACATGCTGCACGGGTGCCGGCAGCGTGAGCGTCGCTTCCGCGAGCGCATCATCCACGTCCGCGCGCCACGCTGCTTCGAGCGTGGCCGGCGCGGGGGCGATGCCCTCGGCGGCGACCGCGTCGTCGATTGCATCGGCAGCGAAGAATTCGCGCGTGTACGGCGTCAGGTAGTCGAGCGCGTTCTGCGCGCGGCGGTGCGATTCGTCGGTGCCGTCACCGAGGCGAACCAGCCACTCGCGTGCGTGCTGCACGTGATAGCGGGTTTCCTTCACCGATTTCGCGGCGATCGCGGCGAGCTGCGTGTCGGTCGACGTTTCGAGTGCGGTCCAAACGTGCAGCATCAGCGCCGAGTACAGGAAGTTGCGCACGATCGTGACCGCATAGTCGTTGTCGGCGTGCGCGGTGCCGGCGATCGGGCCGTAGTGCGGCAGCTCGGCGAGCGTGAAGTTTGCGAACTCGCGCTCGGTGCGGAAGTACGCGTAGTCGTCCTCGGTCTTCGTCGCGCCGGTCAGCTGGCGCTCGAGTTCGGCCGCGTGCGTGTACAGCATGCGCGCCTGGCCGATGAGGTCGAGGCTCATGTTGGTGAGCGCGATGTCTTCCTCGAGGATCGGGCCGTGGCCGCACCATTCGGCGTTGCGCTGACCGAGGATCAGCGTGTTGTCCGCGAGGCGCAGCACGTAGGAGAGGTGTTCGGGCGTGATCGTCATGGCGCGGGCGTTACATGTGGTTGACTTCGTCGGGCAGCGTGTAGAACGTCGGGTGGCGGTAGATCTTGTCGCCCGCCGGCTCGAACAGCTCCGCCTTCTCGTTCGGATCGGACGCGGTAATGGCCGACGACGGCACCACCCAGATGCTCACGCCTTCCTGGCGGCGCGTGTAGACGTCGCGCGCCATGCGCAGCGCCATCGACGCGTCGGCGGCGTGCAGGCTGCCGCAATGCTTGTGATCGAGCCCCTGCTTGCTGCGCACGAACACTTCCCAGATCGGCCATTCCTTGTTCATCACTTTCTCCTCAATCCTCAATCCTGAATTCGATGGTGTGCCGCCGCTCAGGCGGCGTGCTGTTCGGCGCGCGCGCGGCGCTTGGCTTCGTGGGCGAGTGCGGCTTCGCGCACCCATGCGCCGTCCTCGTGCGCTTTCACGCGGGTCGCGAGGCGTTCCTTGTTGCACGGGCCGTCGCCGTTGACCACGCGCCAGAATTCGTCCCAGTCGATCGTGCCGTAGTCGTGATGGCCGCGCGCCTCGTTCCACTTCAGGTCGGGGTCGGGCAGCGTCACGCCGAGCACCTTCGCCTGGTCGACCGTCGCGTCGACGAACTTCTGCCGCAGATCGTCGTTCGAGATCCGCTTGATGCCCCATTTCGCGGACTGGTTGCTGTGAACCGAATCGGCGTCGCTCGGGCCGAACATCATCAGCACCGGCCACCACCAGCGGTTCACGGCCTGCTGGACCATCGCGCGTTGCGCGTCGGTGCCCTTCATCATCGACAGCAGCGCGTCGAAGCCCTGGCGCTGGTGGAACGATTCTTCCTTGCACACGCGGATCATCGCGCGCGCGTACGGGCCATACGTGCAGCGGCACAGCGGGATCTGGTTCATGATCGCGGCGCCGTCGACGAGCCAGCCGATCACGCCGACGTCGGCCCAGGTGGGTGTCGGGTAGTTGAAGATGCTCGAGTATTTCGCCTTGCCGGCGAGCAGTGCGTCGATCAGCGAATCGCGCGACACGCCGAGCGTTTCGGCCGCGCTATAGAGATAGAGGCCGTGGCCGGCTTCGTCCTGGACCTTCGCGAGCAGGATCGCCTTGCGCTTCAGGCTCGGCGCGCGCGAGATCCAGTTGCCTTCGGGCAGCATGCCCACGACTTCCGAGTGCGCGTGCTGCGAGATCTGGCGAACCAGCGTCTTGCGATAGGCATCGGGCATCCAGTCCTGAGGTTCGATCTTGCCGTCGGCGGCCATGACCGCATCGAACCGCGCCTGCTCGGGCGACTCGGCTGCGGCATCGAGCGGCGCGACGTTGCCGGGGATGTCGAGGGATTGCGTGTACATGGCGAGGCTCTCGTCCGGGTGAATGTGTGCGAAGTATAAACCAACCGACCGGTCGGTTAATAAATTTCTTGCGGATTTGCGGCGAGACTCGGGTAAACGAGCGACGTCGGGGCGCGATCGGACGGCGTGACGGCGATCCGGCGCGTGGGGTTCGCGTCTTCTGCGGCACAATGCCCGCTTTCCGACGAGGATTTTGCCGATGTCATTTCGAAGCAGTATCGCCGCGGCCGTGCTGGGTGCCGCCGTCTTTGTCTCGCCGCTCGTGGCATCGGCCTCGGCCGCGCCGGCTGGATGGGTGGCGGCGTGGGCGACCGCGCTGCAGCCGATCCCCGACCTTGCCGCACCGCCGCCGCTCTATCGCGCACCCGACGTGTCCGGACGGGCCGTGCGCCAGATCGTCTATCCGACGGTGTCGGGGCGTGCCGCGCGGATCCGCGTCAGCAATGCCTACGGACATGCGCCGCTGGTCGTCGAAGCGGCGAGCCTCGCGCGCGCCGGCGAAGGGGCGGCGCTTGCTGGTGCGGCGGCGCCGGTCCGGTTCGGCGGCAAGGCGTCGGTGACGCTTGCGCCGGGCCAGGAACTCGAAAGCGATCCGGTGGCGATCGATGTGGCGGCCGGGTGGCCGTATGCGATCAGCCTCCAGATGGGGGCGAACCAGCGGATGACGGTCTGGCACCGCGTGTCGAACCAGTTCAATTACGTGTCTGCACCGGGTGACCATGTGAGTGATCCGGGCGCCGCCGCGTTCCGCACCCGTTTTACCCAATACGCATGGGTGAGCGAGCTCGCGGTCGAGGCCGGTTCAGCGCGCGCGAGCGTAGCGGCGATCGGCGATTCGATCACCGACGGACTGCGCTCGAGCGTGAACCGGAATCGCCGCTGGCCGGACGCGCTGGCGCGTCGGCTGACCGCTTCCGGCGCGGAGTCGATCGGCGTCACGAATCTTGGTATCAGCGGAAACCGGCTGCTCAGCGATTCGGCGTGTTACGGCACGTCGCTGGCGTCGCGGTTCGAGCGTGATGCACTGTCGCGCGCGGGGGTGAAGGCGGCGATCGTGCTGATCGGGATCAACGACATCAACTTCGCCGCGATGCCGCCGCGTGCGGGGCTCGATTGTGACCACCCGCATACGCAGGTCACGGCCGTATCTTTGATCGACGGCTACCGTCGGCTGATTGAAGCGGCGCACCGCCAGGGCGTGAAGGTCTTCGGCGCGACGCTGACGCCGGCCGGGCTGCCGGCGGGGCGCGAGACGATCCGCCTTGAGGTGAACCGGTGGATCCGGAGCGGTGGCGGGTTCGACGGTGTGGTCGACTTTGATGCTGTGCTGCGCGATCCGGCACACCCGAGCGTGCTGCAGCGTCGATACGATAGCGGTGACGGCATTCATCCGAGCGATGCCGGTTACGCCGCGATGGCCGACGCGGTGCCGGTCGAGCAACTGCAGGCTGCGGTGGTCGGCAAGTGACGCGCTCCTATATATAGAGGGAAGGGTTGCCGGCGACGCGTAGGTCAGCGACACCACTTGGCCCGTCGAGCCCGAAGCCCCCGTGCGCGCCAGCGCACGGGGGCTTTTTCAAAATATTTTCACAAAGGGGCTTGCGTAGACGGGGGCGGGTGCTTAGAATCACGCCTCTTTCGCGCTAACGGAAACGCGGCGCGGGAGAGGAAAGCAAGGCGGGTGGTGTGCTGGAGTCTGAAGCGCGCAGCTGGCCTGGAAGTTGAACCCCGCAGTCGCAACGATGTAGTGTAAAAAGTTGTTGACGAACTGCGAAACACGGTTCATAATCTCGCTTCTCTGCTGCTGAAAACGCAGCGCTGCCGGGAAACACGAAGTTCCTCGCAGAATGCTCTTTAAAAATTAACAGCCGATAAGTGTGGGCGCTTGATGGAAGCGAGCTGATCCTCGGATCAGATAGCGAAAGTATCAAGAGTCTCACACTAAAGTAAGTCAGGTTTATGAAGTGATTCATATTCCTGTCAGCTTTGAGTGAGCGACCGGTTCTTAACTGAACCGAA
>NZ_JAUJQE010000024.1:0-51652 GCF_030482505.1 Burkholderia sp. AU45274
ATTGGTAGACGCACTAGGTTCAGGTCCTAGCGGTGGCAACATCGTGGAGGTTCGAGTCCTCTCCTGGGCACCATCTGTTTTATAAAAAGGTCGGCTTCTAGCCGGCCTTTTTTCATTTCCGGCGCCGGAAACGCACCTCCCCCATCACCGAGGGCAAACCAATCACTTTGGTTTGCGCGCCCCGGCATGCGGCAAATCCGGCAACAACCCGGCGCCACACGGTCGTACTCCCCTCAAGCCACCTGCATCCGATTTTCTCGATCTCCGCGATCCATCCCCGATTCCAAACACCTCGCACCAACGTCCCGCTTCCACCGAAACCGGGATTTCCCTAGGCTGACACGCCGACGTGCGCGCGGTTAAATAAATCAACGTGATTTATTTAATGCGCTGCCAGACGGCGCACCATGGAAGGAGACGCCATGAGAAGCCCGCACTTCGGCCAGGGAAGCAACTCGGCCAACGTGCGCCGTTACAACGAGCGCCTGCTGCTGAAGACGCTGCGCCGCGCAGGCAGCGCGTCGAAGGCCGACCTCGCCCGCCTCGCGAGCATGACGGGTACGGCAGTCGGCAGCATCATCGCGTCGCTCGCCGATGCGAAGCTGATCGAATTCGCTGGCCGCACCGAAGGCCAGCGCGGCCAGCCGGCCTCGCTGATCCGCCTCGACCCGCGCGGCGCGTTCGGCATCGGCGTCCATCTCGACCGCATGCGCATCGAAACGGCGCTCGTCAACTTCGCCGGCGACGTGCTCGGCCGCCGCTCGCACGACACGCTGCTGCCACCGCCCGCCGATGTGCTCGAGATCGTCCGCCACGACATCGACGCGATGCAGGCGCTGCTCCCCGACCACGAGCGCGCCCGCCTGACCGGTATCGGCGTCGCCCAGCCCTACAACCTCGGCGCGTGGATGCGCGAACTCGGCCTCGCACCGGACACGTTCCGCGCGTGGGAAGACGTCGATTTCGCGGCCGACCTCGGTCGCATGTTGTCGCTTCCGGTGTTCGGCGAAAACGACGGCAACGCAGCCGCCATCGCCGAGCTGTTCTACGGATACGGCCGGCAGTGCGACGACTTCGTCTACCTGTTCATCGGGCCGGCCATCGGCGGCGGCATCGCGATCGACGGCGACTGCCTGCGCGGCGTGACCGGCAATGCAGGCGACATCGCCGTGATTCCCGTGCCGCCGAGCCGGCTGGCTTCCGCGCCGCCCCCACGCGGCCCGTGGGACATCCTGCTCGCGCGTGCATCGCTGCATGCGCTGGTGCGCCATCTGCGCCATCACGGTGAAACGGTCGACAACCGGGCCGATCTCGAAGCGTGCATCGCCCGCGGCCTGCCCGCCGTCGACGAATGGATCGATGATTGCGTCGACGCGCTTGCGCCGGCATTGCGCGCGGTGCTGTGCGTGGTCGACGCGCCGGTGGTCGTGCTCGACGCCGATACCGACGCGGGCCTGCTCGACGCGGTCACGACGCGCCTGCGCGCCGCGCTCGTGGCCACCGCGCCCGAAGCCCGCGGCACGCCGGTGCTCGTACGCGGCACGTTCGGCGCCGACGCCGGTGCGATCGGCGCGGCCACGCTGCCGATGTTCTTCAACTTCTCCCCGCGGGCCGGCATCCTCAAGGGCGCCCGCACCGACTCGCAGGAGGTCAACCATGTCGCGATCTGAGTCGCCCCGCCCGTTGCTCGAGATGCGCGGGATCAGCAAGACGTTCCCGGCCGTGCGCGCGCTCGACAACGTCAGCCTGACCGTCTATCCCGGCGAGATCCATTCGCTGATGGGCGAAAACGGCGCGGGCAAATCGACGCTGATGAAGATCCTGTCGGGCGCCTACCGCGCCGACGCCGGCGGCGAGATCCTGATCGACGGCGCCCGCATCGACATCGACGGCCCGCTTGCCGCGCGCGATGCAGGCGTCGCGGTGATCTACCAGGAACTGTGCCTGTCGCCGAACCTGAGCGTCGCGGAAAACATCTACATCGGCCGCGAACTGCGGCGCGGCAACCGGCGCTGGGGCACGATCGACCGCGCGGCGATGGCGCGCGGCTGCGAGGACGTGCTCGCGCGCCTGGGCGCATCGTTCGGGCCCGACACGCTCGTCGACACGCTGTCGATCGCGGAGCAGCAACTCGTCGAGATCGCACGCGCCGTGCACACCCGCGCACGCATCCTCGTGATGGACGAGCCGACCACGCCGCTGTCGTCGCGCGAAACCGAGCACCTGTTCCGCCTGATCCGCCAGTTGCGCGAGGAAGGTCTCGCGATCATCTACATCAGCCACCGGATGGCGGAGATCTACGAGCTGTCCGACCGCGTGTCGGTGTTGCGCGACGGCGCGTACGTCGGCACGCTGGAGCGCGCATCGCTGTCGGCCGAGCGCCTCGTCGCGATGATGGTCGGCCGCGACATCTCCGGCTTCTACAAGAAGGAACACGCGCCGTACGACCCCGGCCACCTGCTGCTGTCGGTCCGCGACATCGCCGACGGCGCACGCGTGCGCGGCTGCAGTCTCGACCTGCACGCCGGCGAAGTGCTCGGCATCGCGGGGCTGGTCGGCGCAGGCCGCACCGAACTCGCGCGGCTGATCTTCGGCGCCGAACCGCGCGTGCGCGGCGACGTGAAGGTGGGCGAACGCACGTTCGGCGCGCACTCGCCGCGCGACGCGATCGACGCGGGTCTCGTCTACCTGACCGAAGACCGCAAGCGCCAGGGCCTGTTCCTCGACATGAGCGTGCGCGACAACATCAACATCTCGGTCTGCAACCGCGATGCGCGGCTCGGTGCACTCGATCTCGCGCGCGGCGCCGAACGCGCGCGGGACGCCATTGCGTCGCTGTCGATCCGCGTGCCGAACGCGAACGTCAACGTCGGCGCGCTGTCGGGCGGCAACCAGCAGAAAGTGTTGCTGTCGCGCCTGCTCGAAACGAAGCCGCGCGTGCTGATCCTCGACGAACCGACACGCGGCGTCGACATCGGCGCGAAATCCGAGATCTACCGGATCATCAACGAACTGGCCCGGGCCGGCGTGGGCGTGATCGTGATCTCGAGCGAACTGCCGGAGATCATCGGTGTCGCCGACCGCGTGCTCGTGATGCGCGAAGGCGAGATCGCCGGCGAACTCGGCGGCTACACGCAGACGCCCATCACGCAGGAAGCCATCATCGCGCTCGCCACCGGCTCGCAGGCCGAACTCGCCGACGCGCACTGAGCCTCGCCCTTTTCATTTCCTTCTTACATCCAGGTTACCGAAATGATCAACCCGACCAAGCAGCGGAACCTCGCTTCCGCGACGGCCCAGCCGGTGGCCACCCGTACGCCGCTGTTGCGCGGCGCCGATCAACGCGCCCGCATGCAGTCGCTGATCCGCACGGCCGGCATGCTGCCGGTGCTGCTGGTCCTGTGCATCGGCTTCGGCTTCCTGACCGACGGCTTCTTCACGCTGCAGAACCTGTCGATCGTCACCCAGCAGGCGTCGATCAACATCGTGCTCGCCGCCGGCATGACCTTCGTGATCCTGACGGGCGGCATCGACCTGTCGGTCGGCTCGGTGCTCGCCGCCGCGGCCGTCGCGGCACTGCTCGCGTCGACCATCCCGGGCTGGGGCTGGCTCGGCGTGCCTTTCGCGCTCCTCGTCGGCCTCGTGTTCGGCGCGATCAACGGCGGGCTGATCTCGTTCCTGCGCCTGCCGCCGTTCATCGTCACGCTCGGCGCGATGACCGCCGTGCGCGGCGTCGCGCGCCTGATCGGCAACGACACGACCGTGTTCAATCCGCAACTGCCGTTCGCGTTCATCGGCAACGGCACGATCCTCGGCGTGCCGTGGCTCGTCGTGATCGCATGCGCGGTGATCGCGATCTCGTGGTTCATCCTGCGCCGCACGGTGCTCGGGATGCGCATCTATTCGGTCGGCGGCAATCCGGAAGCCGCGCGCCTGTCGGGCATCAACGTGCGGGCGATCCAGCTGTTCGTGTACGCGGCGTCGGGGCTGCTCGCCGGCCTCGGCGCGGTGATGTCGGCCGCGCGGCTCTATGCGGCCAACGGCCTGCAGCTCGGCCAGTCGTACGAACTCGACGCGATCGCCGCGGTGATCCTCGGCGGCACGAGCTTCGTCGGCGGCGTCGGCTCGATCGTCGGCACGCTGATCGGTGCGCTGATCATCGCGGTGCTGACCAACGGGCTCGTGCTGCTCGGCGTGTCCGACATCTGGCAGTACATCATCAAGGGGCTCGTGATCATCGGCGCCGTCGCGCTCGACCGCTACCGCCAACGCGATTCGGCCCGTACCTGAGCCCCTGCCCGCCCATTCAACCTGGCGGCGCAGGCCGATCCCTGCGCCCGCCCGCCAAGCCACTTCACGGAGACACCACGACATGTTCAAGCACAAAGCCGCCCTGACCGCCGTCGCCTGCGCACTCGCCTTCGGCGCTTCCGCCGCGCACGCGGCCGACAAGCCGCTCAAATCGATCGGCGTCACGGTCGGGTCGCTCGGCAACCCGTACTTCGTCACGATCGTCAAGGGCGCCGAGGCGCGCGCCAAGCAGCTCAACCCGAATGCGAAGATCACGGCCGTGTCGGCCGACTACGACCTGAACAAGCAGTTCACGCAGATCGACAACTTCATCTCCGCGCACGTCGACATGATCCTGCTCAACGCAACCGATCCGAAGGCGATCGAGCCGGCGGTGAAGAAGGCGCAGGCGGCCGGCATCACCGTCGTCGCGGTCGACGTCGCGGCAGCCGGCGCGAACGCGACCGTGCAGACCAACAACGTGAAGGCCGGCGAGCTGGCCTGCGACTACATCGCGAAGAAACTCAACGGCAAGGGCAACGTGATCATCGAGAACGGCCCGCAGGTGTCGGCCGTGATCGATCGCGTCAACGGCTGCAAGACCGTGCTCGCGAAAAGCGCCGGCATCAAGGTGCTGTCGAGCGACCAGGACGGCAAGGGCTCGCGTGAAGGCGGGATGAATGCGATGCAGGGCTACCTGACGCGCTTTCCGAAGCTCGACGCGGTGTTCACGATCAACGACCCGCAGGCGATCGGCAGCGATCTCGCCGCGAAGCAGCTGAACCGCCCGAACATCGTGATCACGTCGGTCGACGGCGCGCCCGATATCGAGGTCGCGCTCAAGTCGAATACGCTCGTGCAGGCGTCGTCGAGCCAGGACCCTTGGGCGATGGCGCAGCAGGCCGTCAACGTCGGCTACGGGATCATGAACGGCCAGAAGCCGGCCAACCCGATGATCCTGATCGAGCCGACGCTCATCACGCGCGACAACGTGAAGAGCTACAAGGGCTGGAGCGCCCCGCGCTGATCGCGCCCCCGTCCGCCCGAGCAACCGGGGAGTGCCGGGCCGCGTCGCTGCATGCGACGGCCCGCGCTGCCCGCCTTTTCAGATCAATCGCTGCATCGCCGCGCACAGCGGCGCGGCACAAGGTTTCGACATGACGACGACGTTTCCTCGCCTGATCGTATTCGGCGAAGCATTGACCGATTTCATCCGCGACGACGCGCAGCACTGGCATAGCGTCGCCGGCGGCTCATGCTGGAACGTCGCGCGCGTCGGTGCGCGACTCGGCGTGCCGACGGCCTTCGCCGGCACGGTCAGCCGCGACACCTTCGGTGACGAGCTGATGCGCAAGAGCGCCGACGCGGGGCTCGACCTGCGCTTCATCCGGCAGGTCGATCGCGCGCCGCTGCTCGCGATGGTCGTGTCGAAGCAGCCGCCCCACTACTTCTTCATCGGCGAGAACAGCGCCGATCTCGCATTCGATCCGGCGAACCTGCCCGCCGGCGCACTCGACGCGGCCGAGATCGTGCACGTCGGCTCGCTCGGCGTCGTGCGCGAGCCGCTGGCGTCGCGCCTGATCGACGTGGCGCAAGCAGCGCGCGCGGCCGGCAAGCGGATCTCGTTCGACCCGAACTTCCGTGCACCGATGGCCGCGCCGTCGTATCGCGACACGCTGCGCCGGCTGGCCGGGCTCGCCGACTGGATCAAGGTATCCGACGAGGATCTGCGTGGGCTGTTTCCCGAACTCGACGAAGCCGCCGCGCTCGCGCAATTGCGCGCGTGGGCACCGGACGCCGCGATGCTCGTCACGCGCGGCGCATCCGGCATGCAGCTCCTGCATCGCGACATCGTGCTGTTCCAGCCCGCGTTCCCGACCGAAGTGGCCGACACCGTCGGTTGCGGCGATGCCAGCATCGGCGGCTGGCTCGCGAGCCAGCTCGCGCGTCCCGATGCATCCGCCGCCGAGCATCTGCGCTACGCAGCCGCCTGTGCGGCGGTCGCCTGTGCGCATGCAGGCGCCTATGCGCCGACGGCGGACGAAGTGACCGACATGATCGATCGCTCGGCCGACGCCGCGGTTTCGCCATAGCACTCACCGGCGCGGCGCCCCCGCGCCACGCCGTCACGCGGCGGTCGTGCCGTCGCTGCCGTCCGGCGGCATCCGGGCCTGCAGCAATTGCAGGCTCTCGTCGACGCTCAGTTCGGACATCGCATCGTCGTGCAGCGTATCGTCGGCCGCGCGGCGCAACGCATGCAGCGCGTGCACCTTGAGCCGCACGATCGCGAGCCGCAACCCGCGCGCCGTGCATTCGGCCGCGAACGTGCGCAACGATTCGATCGTCGTGCTGTCGACATCCGGCGTTTCCTCGAGGCTCAGCATCACGGTATGCGCGTCCGGCGCGGCCTTCATCAGCGCACGCACGCGGTTCAGCATCCGGTCCGCATTCGCGAAGAACAGTTGCGCCTCGGGCCGCACGATCAGCACACCCGGCACCGGCTTCGCGTCGGCATGGCTCGCCACGTCGACGAAATCGTGACTGTCGCGCAGCCTGCCGAGCACGCTGACGTTCGGCTCGGACAGCTTGCGCAGCGTCAACAGCAGGCTCACGCCGATGGCCGCGAGCAGCCCGTGCAGCACGCCGAGCACGAGCACCGCGAGCAGCGCGGCGATCACCACGAGGCGATCGCGATGCCAGGCCCAGTACGGCCGGAATACCGACGGATGCAGCGAGTGGCTGACCGCGAAGATCACGATCGCCGCGAGCACGGGCTCCGGCGTGCGCGCGAGCTGCGGCAGCAGCAGCCAGACGATCAGCGCGACCACGCCCGCCGCCCACAGGCCGGCAAAGCGCGACTGCGCGCCGGCCGCTTCGTTCGCCGAGGTCGCCGAATAGCCGGCGCCGACCGGCATCCCGTGCAGCAGGCCCGACACGAGGTTCGCGCAGCCGAGCGCGACGAGGTCGCGGTTCGGCGACACGCTGTCGCCATGCTTCAGCGCGAAGTTGCGGATCGACCCGTACGATTCCGCATACAGGATCAGCATCAGCGCGAACGCAAGTTCGACGGTCTGCATCCACGCGTTGCGGTCGAGGGTCGGCAGGCCGAACTCGATATGCTTGAAATCGATATGGCCGACGATCGCGATCCCGTATCGCTGCCAGTCGATCGCGTAGCCGGCCGCGATCGACAGCACGATCACGACGAGCGTCGCGGGCACGCGCGAGCTGCGCCCGAGCGTGAACAGCAACGCCAGGGCAATGGCGCCGAGCACGACGCTCGCGAGATTCGCGTGCGGCGCGCCGGTGATCAGGTCGAGCGCGACATGCGGCGCATCGCTGTGCTGCACCGAAATCGCGAGGATCTTCGGCAACTGCTTGATGACGATCGTCAGCGCGAGGCCGAACGTGAAGCCGCGCAGCACCGGCCGTGCGACGAAGTCCGACATGCCGCCGAGCCGCGCGGCACCGGCCAGGATGAACAGCACGCCCGTCATCGCGACGAGCGCCGCCGCGAGCGCGAGCTGCGCGGCGAGCGCCATCCCCGACTCCGCGAACACGGTCGCCGCAAGCACGGCGGCCGACGACGACGTCGACGACACGATCGCGAAGCGGCTGCTGCCGGTGAGCGCATAGACGACGAGCCCCGACAGCAACGCGATGAGACCGGCCTGCGGCGGCAGGTTCGCCAGCCCCGCGTACGCGACCGCCTCGGGGATCAGCAGGCCCGCGATCGACAGGCCGGCCAGCGCATCGAGGCCGATGCGTCGCGTGGGCGGCGGCGAAGCCGTGTCGAGCGCGGCGAAATGGTCGGCATGCTGCGGGCCGGCATCGGGGCGGATCGGGGCGGTCGTCATGAGGCGATCAGGGCTTGACGGCGATGACGCCCGACCAGCCGGGCAGATAGCGTGCATCCTGGTCGTGCGCGCGATGCAGTGCGATGTCGAGCGCCTTCGCGAAGTTCTTGCGGATCTGGTCGAGCGACACGTGCTGGCGCAGGTAGTCGGCCCACAGGAATTCGCTGAATGGCGTCGCATCCTTCGCATAGCCGCCCGCCGTGCGCAGCTCGCCGGCGAGGCTGCGGTACGGATCGTCCACGAGCCCGGTCAGCGCCTTCGGCAGATTCGCGTAGTCGCGACGCGTGCCGTCCGCGCCGAACGGATGCACCCACTGGTTGTGTTCCATCATCCGCCAGAAGATCGTGTCGTCGAGCCACGACAGGTCCTTCAGCAGCATCGCGTTCACGCGAGCCTCGCCTTCCTCGATCAGCGCGAGGCCGAGGTGGTGGTGATCGGTGATGTAGTGCAGCCCGCCCGGGCCGAGCACGGCCGGAAACCAGTGCGATTCGATCGCGGCCTTGCGTGCCCGCTTGTTGAGCGCCTTCCAGTGCTTGCGCTTCGCCTTGACTTCGCGATAGCCGACCGTCATCTGCGTGGGACGCAGTTCTTCAAGCTTGACGGGAATCAGGTGAACATCGTTGCCGAGAGCCATGGTCGTACCCCATGTTGCGAAATTCCGGCAACGATACTCCTGAACACGCGAGCCGTTAATACGTCATGACCTCGATACGCCTGCGGTTGACGATCTCTGACAACCGACCGACGCCCACGCACGACGCCGCGCTACGCGCGCAGATCGTTGCGTTCGAGACGATGCCGAATGTAAGGAATGCCATCGTGCACGACGCTCACACGGCGCATCCCGAGCTTGCGCGCGACATTCAGCGAACCGCTGTTCGCCTCGGCGATATCGGCGATCACGCGCGGCAGCCGCACGGTGTCGAACGCGTGACGCACGACGGCTGCCGCGGCTTCGCTCGCGATGCCGCGCCCCCATGTCGCACGCACCAGCCGCCAGCCGATCTCGACGTCGCGCGCGCCGTCCGCATAGTCGGGAATCAGCAGGATCCAGCCGACGAACGCATCGGGGGCGGCCTTCT
Organism: Burkholderia sp. AU45274; assembly: GCF_030482505.1. NCBI lineage: Bacteria > Pseudomonadati > Pseudomonadota > Betaproteobacteria > Burkholderiales > Burkholderiaceae > Burkholderia > Burkholderia sp. AU45274. Next base: position 9,230 of record NZ_JAUJQE010000024.1, read on the forward strand.
CGAAGATCGACCAGTAGCCGAGGCCCGGCGGATAGTCGCACGTGATCCGGTGCGTGACGAAGCGCCGATGCTCGACGGGATCGTGCCACGGGCCCGCGATGTGCCGCGTGACCTCGGGATCGCGATCCATCGCGAGGCATGCGTCGAGATCGGCCAGCACACGCGGACGCAGCCACAGCCGCGCAGTCTCGAGCACGGGCAGCGTGGCGGCGGAACGTTCGGTCATCGGGACTCCTGATTCGGTGACGATGCGCACCGGGCGCATTACAAAACAGCTACAAACAGCCTTCCGGAATGATACAGAGGCCTGTCGCCGGTCTGGTGCGACGGCATTGCCATTTCCGAAACAGTTCATTTCCTAGGGATTATTCCCGATTCGACGTTATCGCGCCCCACATCGTCCGGCGCCGCCGCCTACACTCGATCCATGCCCCCGCACCGCGCGCAGGCCGGGCCGGCATCCGCATCCACAACGTGAGCGCGCAAGCCAACGAGGAGACCTCGGACATGAGCTGGACCCGCGAACAACGCAACGTCACGATCGCCGCCTACCTCGGCTGGACACTCGATGCGTTCGATTTCTTCCTGATGGTGTTCGTGCTGAAGGACATCGCCGCCGAATTCGGGTCGACGATTCCCGCCGTCGCGTTCGCGCTCACCCTGACGCTCGCGATGCGCCCGCTCGGCGCACTGATCTTCGGCCGGCTCGCCGATCGCTTCGGTCGCCGCCCGACGCTGATGGTCAACATCGCGTGCTACTCGCTGCTCGAGCTCGCATCGGGTTTCGCGCCGAGCCTGACCGCGCTGCTCGTGCTGCGCGCGTTGTTCGGCGTCGCGATGGGCGGCGAATGGGGGGTCGGCTCGGCACTGACGATGGAAACCGTGCCGACCCATGCGCGTGGCTTCGTGTCGGGGCTGCTGCAGGCCGGCTATCCGAGCGGCTACCTGCTCGCGTCCGTCGTGTTCGGCCTGTTCTACCAGTACATCGGCTGGCGCGGCATGTTCATGGTCGGCGTGCTGCCCGCGCTGCTCGTGCTGTACGTGCGTGCACACGTACCCGAATCGCCGGCATGGAAGCAGATGGAAAAGCGCCCGCGCCCAAGCCTGGGCTCCACACTGAAGCAGAACTGGAAGCTCACGATCTACGCAATCGTGCTGATGACCGCGTTCAATTTCTTCTCGCACGGCACGCAGGATCTCTATCCGACGTTCCTGCGCGAACAGCATCACTTCGATCCGCATACCGTGTCGTGGATCACGATCGTGCTGAACATCGGCGCCATCGTCGGCGGCCTGTCGTTCGGCGCGATCTCGGAGCGGATCGGGCGGCGTCGCGCCATCTTCATCGCCGCGTTGATCGCCCTGCCCGTGCTGCCGCTGTGGGCGTTCTCGAGCGGCCCGGTTGCCCTCGCCGCGGGGGCGTTCCTGATGCAGATCTCGGTGCAGGGTGCGTGGGGCGTGATCCCGGTTCACCTGAACGAGATCTCGCCCGACGAGATCCGCGCGACCTTCCCCGGCGTCGTCTACCAGCTCGGCAACCTGCTCGCGTCGGGCAACGCGACGATGCAGGCGTCGCTCGCCGTTTCGCACAACAACAATTACAGCTTCGCGCTCGCGCTCGTGGCCGGCACCGTCGCCGTCGTGATCGCCGTGCTGATCCTGTTCAGCCGCGAGCGGCGCGGCATCGACATGACGCAATCGGTCAATACGCGTAGCACGGTCGGCTGAACCCGCACATTGCCGCATCGCATCATCGCGCGTGCCCCGTCCCGCCGAGGGCACGCGCAATACTTTCCGCATTCGCACATCGAACTAGAGGAATTGGTCCAGATTCCCCGCTTGCCCGCTCGGTGCGCGATTTTTTATCTTAATAAAAACGGCTGTTTGAATCAGACAAACAAATCACCAGTTCGCGGCCGGGCGACCGGCATGGGAGGCGGGACATGGCAGTAAGTCAGGAGGGGCGGCCATCCGCGGGACGGCCGTCCGGGGCACGGTCATCCGGCACGCGGCAGACCGGCGGGACGAAGGCGCGCATCCTCGATGCGGCCGAGGACCTGTTCATCGAGCATGGCTTCGAGGCGATGTCGATGCGCCAGATCACCTCGCGCGCGGCGGTCAACCTCGCCGCGGTCAACTACCACTTCGGCAGCAAGGAAGCGCTGATCCACGCGATGCTGTCGCGTCGGCTCGACCAGCTCAACCAGGAGCGCCTGGGCATCCTCGACCGCTTCGATGCGCAACTCGGCACGCACATCACCTGCGAGCACGTGCTCGGCGCGATGTTCATTCCCGCGCTGAAGGCCTCGCGCAATCCCGAACGCGGCGGGCCCGGCTTCCTGCGCCTGATCGGCCGTGCGTACACCGATCCGTCGCCGTTCGTGCGCAACTTCCTGACCGCGCACTACGCGAGCGTCGCGGGCCGCTTCTTCGACGCGTTCCAGCGCGCGTTGCCGCACCTGCCGCGCACGGAGCTCGGCTGGCGGCTGCACTTCGCGATCGGCGCGCTGTCCGGCGCGCTCGCGGGCGCCGAAACGGAAAGCCTGATCGACGAGTTCTCGCAAGGCCGCACGATGAACGACGTGCAGATGATCGCGCGACTGTCGTCGCTGATCGTCGCCGCGCTGAAAGCGCCGATGCCCGACAGCGCGCAACTGTCGATCTTCGCGGCCGTGCTCGACGATGCGGGGGCCAGCGAAGCGTTCGGGCTGCCGCAGTCGGCTGCGCCCGCCGTCGATACGGCGACGCTGCATTCCACGAACTGAGCGCGCGAGGCCACGCGCCGCTTCCTGTTCACGATTTGATTGAAACGCGCGGTCGCGCGGGGCGTCGAGGCGCCCCGTCGATCGACCGTGCGGCACGGGGCACGGGCCGGCGCCGAAGCGCCCGCCTTCGCCGAGAGCAAAGACCGGAGACTCGTCATGTCATCTTCCGCAGCAACCGCAGCGGCCCAGGTTCCGCCGAACACCGACGGCATCTGGTACGCGTCATACCCGCCCGGCGTCCCGCACGAGATCGACGTCACGCAGTACGCATCGCTCGTGCAGTTCTTCGACGAATGCACGAGCCGCTTCGCCGAGCGCGTCGCCTACGTGAGCGCAGGCGCATCGATGACCTATCGCACGCTCGCGCAGAAGGTCGACGCGTTCGCGTCTTACCTGCAAGGCATCGGCATCAAGCCCGGCGACCGCGTCGCGATCATGCTGCCGAACACGTTCCAGTACCCGGTCGCACTGTTCGGCACGCTGAAGGCCGGCGCGATCGTCGTCAACGTCAATCCGCTCTATACCGTGCGCGAACTCGCGCACCAGCTGAAGGACAGCGGCGCGCAGACGATCGTCGTATTCGAGAACTTCGCGCGCACGCTGCAAGACGCGCTGCCGGAAACGCAGGTGAAGAACATCGTCGTCACCGCGCTCGGCGACCTGCTCGCCGACGGCTTGAACGCGAAAGGACGCCTGATCAATTTCGTGCTGAAGCACGTGAAGAAGCTCGTGCCGACCTACCACCTGCCGCAGGCCATCCGGTTGCGCTCGGCGCTTGCGCTCGGAGCCCGCGGCAAGCCGCAGCCGGTGCCGATCACGCGCGACGACCTCGCGTTCCTGCAATACACGGGCGGCACGACCGGCGTCGCGAAAGGCGCGATGCTCACGCACGGCAACCTGATCGCGAACCTGCTGCAGGCGAAGGCCTGGATCGCCGACCAGGTCTCGGGCGACGTCGAAACCGTGCTCACGCCGCTGCCGCTGTATCACATCTATTCGTTGACGGTGAACGCCTTCATCTTCATGGGGCTCGGCGGGCGCAACATCCTGATCGCGAACCCGCGCGACATGACGATGGTGATGAAGATCATCCGCAACGAGACGTTCACCGGGATCACCGGCATCAACACGCTGTACAACGCGTTCCTCGACAACGAGGAATTCCGCAAGCGCGATTTCTCGAAGCTGAAGCTCGCGATGGCCGGCGGGATGGCGATGCAGCGCGCGGTCGCGGAGCGCTTCCAGCAGGTGACGGGCCGGCCGGTCGTCGAGGGCTACGGCCTGACCGAGTGCTCGCCGATCGTCACGATGAACCCCGTCGACCTGAACGACATGGCCGCGTTCAGCGGTTCGATCGGCCTGCCCGCGCCGTCCACCGTCGTGCGCTTTCGTCGCGAGGACGGCACCTGGGCGCCCGTCGGCGAACCCGGCGAGCTGTGCGTGCGTGGCCCGCAGGTGATGCGCGGCTACTGGCAGCGCCCCGACGAGACGGCCAAGGTAATCGACGCCGACGGCTGGCTCGGCACCGGCGACATCGGCGTGATGGACGAACGCGGCTTCATCCGCCTGATCGACCGCAAGAAGGACATGATCCTCGTGTCGGGCTTCAACGTGTATCCGAACGAGATCGAGGAAGTGCTGGTGATGCATCCAGGCATCAGCGAAGCCGCGGCCATCGGCATTCCCGACGAGGTGCAGGGTGAACGGATCAAGGTGTTCGTCGTGCGCCGCGACCCGTCGCTGACGGTCGATGACGTGCTCGCGCACTGCCGCAAGAACCTGACCGGCTACAAGATGCCGAAATTCGTCGAGTTCCGCGACGCGCTGCCGCAGACGAACGTCGGCAAGATCCTGCGCCGTGCATTGCGCGACGAGGAACTCGCCAAAATCAAGGCCACGAAGCAAGGCTGAACGATCCATCGCCCCGGGAGACGCCGTCGATGAACGAAGGAAAGAAGCGCCACGCGCGGCATGCCGCCGCCGTGGCAGTCGCGTGCATGCTGTCGCTCGCCCAGACTGGCCTGCATGCGCAGGAAGCGGCCAGCGCCGCGGGCGCGACGCAGGAGGTCGCCCTGCCGGCCGATCTCGCGAAAATCACCCGCGAGCCGGTCGCGCAGCAGGCACGCTGGCTGCGCACGGCCGCGCAGCGCGGCACGCTCGCGCAACTCGATGACGCGACGCTCACCACGCTCTTCAAGGCGCTCGATCCGCTCGCCGTGCCGCTCTATATCCGTAACGGTCCCAACGGCTATCCGTCCTACCAGTTCACGATGGTGCGCCAGGAACGCATCAGCGGAAAATGGTCCGATACGCCCGACCGCATGCTCGTGAAGACCACCCGCGAGCCGCTGCGCGTCTATGCGAAATGGCTGCCGGGCGGCGCGCACGCCGGACAGGAGACCATCTACGACACGACGCAGCGCAAGGACGAGATGTACGGCCACCTCGGCGGCCTGCTCGGCAAGATTCCGCTGTGGACGGCCATCGACGGCGCACTCGCGCGCGCCCAGTCGAATCACCAGGTGAAGGATCTCGGCACCGAATTCATCACGAACCTGTACCTGACCGAAGGGAAGAAATATCTGGAAGCCGGCGTGCAGCGGCCGACCAATGTGGAAGCCAGAACGATCAACGGCGTGCGCGTCGTTACGCTCACCTACGAAACACCGACCGGCCGGCCGCAGTTCTATGCGAAGAAGGAAGTTTTGGGGCTCGACCTGCACGCGCCCTATTTCCGGACCGTCGAGTCGTATGACAACGACGGCAAGATCTTCGAGCGGATCGTCATCGAGAAAATTGCCCCGGCGACGCTCGACGACACCGCATTCGACCCGAAAAACCCCGACTACGCGTTCTGATGCGCGCCGGCGGGGCTGGCCTCGGGCTCAATCGTCATCGTCGTCGCCGTGGTGCCGGCGCCAATGCTTGTAATAGTGCTTGCGCCACTTGCGATAGCGGTCGTCGTCGTCATCGCCGTAGTAGCCGTATCCGTAGCCTGGATAGGCGACCACGGCAGGTTGCGGCGCCACATAGACCGGGGCCGGCTCGACATAGACCGGTGCGACCGGTACGCCGATGCCGACGGACAGGTCGACATGCCCCGCCATCGCACTGCCCGAAGCCAGCAACGCCACGCTCCCGACCCACCCTGCCCATCGTCTCTTGTTCATGTTCTGAATCCCTGATATGCCGGCCCGCCCGGCTCGCGCGACTAAAGTAGACGTCGCGCGCGAACCCAGGTGATACGGCCTTGCGAGAGTCGTAACGCAACGTAACGAAATGGCATTAGCCGTTTGGCCGAATCGCGAAAATGCGCTGGAACGTCTATAGTGGGTTACGGTTCGACACAATCACGACTTCGCGCTCCCCGATTGAACAGGGTAGAATCCCGCCAAACACCTTGTGGACGAACACGCCACACACACGCACAACATATTCTCTGACGCAGGCTCCTGCCGCACCTCAATGGCCAATCCCGCAGAATCCCATCCGCAAAACGACTTCATCAATTCGGCGCGCAAGGAACGTAAGCGCGTTGAAATCTATCTCGTCAACGGCATTCGTCTGACGGGGTGCATCGAGTCGTTCGACCAGTATCTGGTGATGCTGCGCACCCCCGTGGGTCTGCAAGGCATCTACAAGCGCGCGATTTCCACGATCCAGCTCGACACGGGCGGCTCGCGCCCGGGCGGCAGCGGCCCCCGCGGGCCGCGCACCGGCGGTCGCCCCGGCGGCCGTGAAGGCGGCGGTCACAGCCCGTACGGCTCGCACGGCGGCCCGCGTGAATCGCGCGGCGACGGCGGCTACGGCTCCCGCGAACCCCGTGAAAGCTATGGCTCGCGCGAACCGCGCGAGGGTTACGGCTCGCGTGAGCCGCGCGAAGGCTACGGTGCGCCGCGCGAACCCCGTGAACCGCGCGAAAGCTACGGCGCACCGCGCGACACCGGCGACGCATCCGGCAACGCCTCGTCGTCGGATTCCCGCGGCGGCAGCGGGCCGGTCATCGTGACGCGCCGCCGGCGAATCGTGCCGGACGGCCAGTAAAGCAAAAGGGCAAGCCAACCGGCTTGCCCTTTTTACTGGTGCGGCCGGCGCGGCATGTCGCCGCACCGCCGCCGGGTTCAGCGTGCCGTCGTCGGCAGGCCTGCATCGGCCTCACGCTGCAACGAACGCACCTGCTGCTGCAACGCACGCAGTTGCGACTGAAGCTCGGCCTGCTGCGCCTGCAAGGCGGCCGTCTCGTTGCGTACGCTCTTCTGGCGATCCGCGACCGCCGCCTGCTGCTGGCGGGCGATCGAAATATCCGCCTGCAGACGCCGCGCGCGATCCTGCGTGACCTCGATCTGCTTGTCCATTTGCGCCTTCTGCGATTCCAGCTTCGCCGCCCGCAGTTCGTTCACGGCCAGCCGCTCCGCCTGGCGCGAGAAATCGCGATAGATCGCTTCCGCACGCGTTTCGTCGTAAGTCTTGATGACGCGCCAGAACGCCTTCTGCTGGAACAGCGCGACGAAGTACGCACCGTCCTTCACGTTGAACAGCAGGCTCGCGCCGTAGCTGCCGTTGTAGCTCGTGCGCATTTCCGTCAGCGAGTGCCCCTGAATCTGGCGCTGCAAGTCGTCGACCGTGCTCGGCCCCGTCGACTCGCCAGCCTGCGGCTGCAGCGACGTCTGCGAATCGATCACCGGAATCGCCGCCACCGGCGCCGATGCCTGCTGTACGACGGGCGAACCGCTGTCCGCCAGACTTTGCGCGTATGCGCCCTGCATGCCTCCCGCCAGGACGAACAATACGCACGCCCTTCCCAACCCCGTCATATGGCTCATGAAGTTCTATTCCCGCCCGAGTCGTTGTAATTCAGCGCGATTTTATCTCATTAATTACTCACTTTCGCGGGTCTCGGGCTCCTCGTCGAAGATCTGGTATTTGCGCATTTTTTCCCACAGGACCTTGCGGCTGATGCCGAGTTGCTGCGCCGTATCCTGACGCCGCCAGCCGTTTGCGTCGAGCGCCGCAATGACGCGGTTGCGCTCGTTCATGTCCCACTTGCTGCGATCGACGAACACCTCGGCCGCACTCTCCGCCGGGACCGGCTGGGCCGAACTGCGCGCGTGCGCGATCAGCCGCTGCAGCCGCGCGGCATCCCACCCGCCCGTCTGCCGCACCGTCACGCCGACACGCTCGGCGAGGTTGCGCAGTTCACGCACGTTGCCGGGGAAATAGCTGTCCGCGACGGAATCCGTCAGCCAGTACGGCAGATCGGACAACTGAGCGAGCCGCTCCTCGCCGACGACCTGCGCGACGAACGACTTGAACAGCGCGATCTTGTCGACGGCGCCGCGCTCCTCCAGCGACGGAATGCTCAGCTCGATCACCGCGAGCCGGTAGTAGAGATCGGCGCGGAACAGGCCATCCTTCACGAGCTGCGGCAGCTTCTTGTTGCTCGCCGCGACCAGGCGGAAATCGACCTTGACCGGCGACGTCGCGCCGACGCGCAGCACCGCGCCATCCTCGAGCACGCGCAGCAGCTTGACCTGCTGGTACAGCGGCAGATCCCCGACTTCGTCGAGGAACAGCGTGCCGCCGCCCGCCTGCTCGAAATAGCCTTTATGCGCAACAACCGCGCCCGTGAACGATCCTTTCGCATGACCGAAGAACAGCGATTCGAACAGGCCGTCGGGAATCGCGCCGCAGTTCACGGGCACGAATTCGCCATGCCGGTAGCGCGAATGTTTTTCGTGCAGCAGTTGCGCGATGCGCTCCTTCCCGACGCCGGTTTCGCCGTGCAGCAACACGTTGGTGTCGCAATCAGCGAACGTATCGACTTCGTGCAGCAGGGCCTGCATCGATTCCGAGTGCGCGACGAGTTCGGTCGGATGCGACGTTTCGGCCGTATGCGCCCGTAGCTGCGTGACGAGCTTGCCGATCATGCCGCGCAGTTCGGCACACGTGAAGTCGAGCGGCAGGATGTGCGAATACTCGGGCGGATACTGCGACGCGTCGTGATCGCGCGCCGCACCGACCCAGACGACCGGCATGCCGATGTTGGCCTGCCAGTCGCGCAGGAACGCGGCGCCGATTTCGATCATCGTCACGCTGATGATCGCCAGCGACGGCCGCAAGGCGGCGCGCTCGGGCGAGATCTCCGCGTTGTCGGCGCGGATCACTTCGACGTCGAAGCTCGCCATGCACCGGGCGACGCGGTCGACAATGTCCGCCTTGCCTTCCCAGACGTACAGGTCGAGCTCTTCGATTGCGGGCGTGGTTCTCATGATTCGGGTGCGGCTTCAGTGATTGACGAGTTGCTTTGCATTGCAGATCAGTGAACTGTTGCAGGCAACAGCGACGCTGCCCGCGTTGATGCCCGAACGTTCAGGCATTTATTGAACCAGCATGGGGTTGCCGCATTTGATCGAGTCCGGTGTGTTCGTGACATAGGCGTTCCCCAAGCTCAGACCGAGCAGGCCCGTGACGGAGGTCAGGAGAGAATCGACCGGTTGCAGGAGCAGCGGAACGAGCGTATTGGCCAGTGCGTTCAGCAGCGGTCCGAGCAAGGTGTTCAACAACTGACTCAGTACCCCGCTCAGATCGACCCCCACAGCCGCCAGCGCTCCGAGCAGGCCGCTGTTCCCCAGCGACAACGACACCTTCAGGCCGTTATTCGCGACTCCCGTGACCGCAGGTGACAGAAACTGATCCGTGCCCGTTCCCAGCGTGTACGGCGATGCCGGGGATGGCGAAGCGGACGATCCGGGTCCGGGATACGTGAATACCAGCGGCGTCGGACTTTGATTGGCAACAGGAACAACCGTCATCTGCCCGGGCAACAGGCTGATGTTGACCGTAATGGCATTCAAATTGACGATACCCAACGTCAGGACATTGATCAACGAAGCCAGCGTGGACGTCAAGCCACCCAGGTTCAACAGGCCAAGCAGGCTCGACAGGTTGACGGACACCAGCTGAATCGGGGCCGCACTGCCGTCCGGCGAATACCCGGACGATGCGTTGAGGTTGATCGGCGTATTCGCCGCGCCGCCGATATAAACGGCGAGCAATCCGGTCTGAACATTCACGGTCGCGCTTTTCGTGCCGTTCGCGGAGCAGGTGACCGACGCCAGGCCGGCTGTCGCCGGTGCCACGTAGGCGGTGATCGGCAGTTGCACTGCGGCAAGCGGCGTGGGACTGCCGGACGGACAAGTGCCTCCCGGATACACCAGCCCGCCTGTAGGACAAGTCGACAGCAGCGATATCGACGTGTTGAGGAATACGTTCCCCTGCGCAGTCGACGTATTGGTCGTGCAATTGGATGTCCCGCAGGTCGATGGCCCGGGCGGACCGCTCGCGGTGGCCGGCGGATTCGCCCCGAGCTTGACCGAACCCGACACGGTTACGTTCAGTAGCGGCGAGAGCAAGGTAGGCGTCTGAACTGTGACGCTGGGAATATTGACCGAACTCGTGCCGTTCGCGATCTGCAAAGCTGTCGACAGCAATCCAAGTGCATTGACGCTGGCATTGGTGGCAGAGGTTCCGGTAGCGGTTGCGACAGCAACCAGTTGGCCGAGCGCGATCTGCGGACCGCCGCAGACGCTGCCGGAACAAAGCGCGGCGACAATCGCGTTCAGGACGTTCAGATTCGCCCCGACCAGATTCTGCTGCGTCGCCGCTTGTACTGTCGCGTTCGCCAATTGGCCAAGCGTCACGGTACCGTTCAATACGCCCGTGGTCGTGCCGACCGGCAGATTGGCGAGAATACCGGCCAGTTTCAGGTTGACTTGCGCCAGACCCTGGTAGTCAAGGACCTTCAGACTCAGCGCATTCGGCGACCCCGTCAGCACTTGCAGCAACTTGTTGGCCAACCCGCCGTTCAACGCTGCCAGCGACGTGGTCAGCGTAAAGCTGTCGGTCGGCACGCTCTTGGCGATAGCCGACGCACTGATCGTTACGCCGTTGATAAAGATCCCGCTCACCGGCTCCGAAACGGTCACGCACACGGCGTTGACCGATTGCCCGGCACCGACCGCGCCGCCTGACAAGCCGGCGCACTGGTTATTGGCCGGCAGCGCTGCTCCCGAGGTGCGTGTGAACTGGGCGCTCGCGCCGCTGGTTGCCGGCGGGCTCCAGATCCCGCACGTCACGACTGCCGTGGCCTTTCCCGACAGCAGGCTTGCCGGCACGTTCGTGACTTGATTGACCGCAGTCGTTGCGGCCGCACAAGTGGCATCGCTGGCGACCTGCGTCACGGCAGACAGCGCGGCCGTATCGGCGGCCGCCTGCATATGGCGTCGTTCGGCATAGAAGCGGCCTATATCGGTCGCGCCCAACACGATGACCGCGATCGCCAAGAATATCGTCGCCATGATCGCCGCACCACCACGCTGGCGACGCCCCCCCGGGCAGCCGACGCGACGCCGCCGAGCCACGTGTGATTGATCTGTGCGCATCAACGTCTCGCTTACTGCGCGCTTTGACCGCCACCCGACATGCCGCTGGCAGAGCCGAGCTGCGAATTCATCGTGTCGGGAATCTTGTTCTTGAACGAGTCGAGATAGCGTTGATAGACAAGCGACGCAACGTCGCCGAGCACCGGTTGCGCCGGCGCCGCAGCGCGATTGTCGCGCTGCATGGCGAGCCATTCCTTCGCGGAGCGCTCGACGTCGGACGCGCGCGGCGCACCTGCATCCTGTGCATGGGCGACAGCCGATCCGACCACGATCCACACGATCGCTCCGAGTGCTGCGATCCGGCCCACGCGCACGTTTCGATGATGTTTATTGTTCATGTCGTTCCCCCGATGTCTATTCATTGTGCAAAACGCTGCAACAGTGGCACGGTCTGGTCATAGCCGAAATTATTCGCCATCGGTGTAATCGGCGCTGCGGCAGCGCGACGCGACACCACCGATGGTGTCGCGACCGCACGCTGCTGCGCCCGTGCCGCCGCGACGATCTTCGCCGCGTCGCCGACGATGTCCTTGCGGATATCCGCCGACAGATGTTGCTGATTCATCAACCTCTGAGCATCCTGTGTACGCCCCGCGGCGATCAGGTAAAGCGCAAGATTGCTGACGATCTTGGGATTGCGCTGATCCAGTTCGGCCGCCTTCATCAACGGCACCCGCGCACCGACGACGTCGCCGCTGCGCAACTTCGCGTATGCGAGATCGGACAGCAGCGACGCATCGGTCGGCGCAAGGTCCGACGCCTGCGCGAGCACCTGCGCCGCACGATCGAAATCGCCTGCCGCGCCCGCGATCAACCCGAGCCCGCGATAGCCTCGCGCGGCAAGCGGCGTTTTCAGCAGTTGCGTATAGACGGCTGCGCTTGCGGCCGGCTGTTCGGTCATCCGCAGTGCATCCGCGCGCAACAGGATCGACTCCGGAATCGCGCCATAGGTCTTGTCGTATGCATCGATATGCGCGAGCGATGCAAAGTAGAGCCCCTGCCCCTGCATCCGCTGGATCAGACCGAGGTACATCCCGGGCGTATCCGGCACGGACTGCTTCTGATCGGCCGCCTGCATCAGCGCCGCACGCTCGGTCTGCGAGCTGACGCCGTACCCGTTTTCCTTGGTTGCGCACGCCCCGAGCAGCAGCACTACTGCCGCAGCCGCACCTATTTGCGATGCCATCCCGCTGATCCGCTTCATCGTCTTTCCTTCCACCGTCAATGGCGCGACGACAGTGCGTGTGTCACCGCCAGCAAACCCGGCCCGGCTGTCACGATCAGCAAGGCGGGCAGCAACGTCAACACCATCACGCCCGTCATCTTCACGGTCAGTCGGCCAATCCGTTCACGCAACATCGCGCGGCGCGTCTCACGCAACCGGTCGCCGAACTGCTTGAGCGGCTCCTGCACCGCACCGCCATGTTTGTCGACCTGCACCATCAATCGCACGATCGCGCGCAGATCCTCGTTGTCGAATCCGCTGGACAGACGCTGCAACGACTGCTCGCGCGTCCGGCCTGCCGCGAACTGACGCTGTGCGATCCCCATTTCCGACGATAGTACCGGCATCATTCCGCGAAAATCGTTCGTCACGACCTGCAGGCTCTGATCGAGCGACAATCCGACGCCTTGCAGCAGACGCAGCATGTCGACGAGCAACGGCAGTTCGTCGATCACGCTTTGACGCCGCGCCGCCGCGCGGCGCTGCACGTATAGCTTCGGCAACATGAAGCCGAGCCCGAAAGCGGCAAACATGCCGACCATCCACATGCTGCCCTTCATATGGCCGCTCGCGAAAATCGCGAACAGCAGCGGCAGCCCGATCCCACACGCGACCCGCGCGCTCAGGAACAGCCCGCGCGTGCGCGTGTCGACGTAACCGCATTGCTCGAGCAGGCGGCGATCCTCTTCCGCGACAGCGTATTTGCCGAGTCCGGTATCGAGCCAGCGCACACCGGCCGCCGACAGACGATCGAGAATACGTTCGACGCGCTGTCCCCGCCGGACGTCAGGCTTGGCTGGCGCCTCGCCGCCGTCCGGCGCGGTCCGCGCTTTCGCTGCTTCGAGCGTGGCCATGCGCCGGTCGAGCGCATCGACAAGCGCGCGCTCGGCGCGCGTCGCGGCACTTGCGCGTAACAATGCGATCACGCCGAACAGCAGCACGCCGAGTGCGCCGCTCGCCAAGGCAATCGCTCCGATCTGAGTCGCTGTCATAGCATCACCTGAGCCGAGCCATTCGATACAGCCAAACACTGCCGGCCAATTGCAACAGGAACGCGAACATCAGGAGCGTCCGCCCGCCCGGGTCGTTCCACATCCCGTGCAGATACTTCGGATTGGTTACGACGATAAAGCTGCCGATCCCGATCGGCAACATCACGAGCACGAACGCCGACAACCGCGTTTCTGCCGACATTGCTGTCAACTCGCGCTCCGCCTGTTCGAGGTCGCGCATGAACACGGCCATGCGCTCGAGCATCACGTCCGCGCGGCCGCCGTACTTGACCGACAGTCGCAACACGGAACCGACGAGTTCGAACTCCTCGGTCCGGTAGATTTTCGCGATGTGCACCATTGCGCGATCGATTTCGACACCGCCTCGCAGCATCCTCGACACGTGGTCGAGACAGCCGCGAAGCGGCTCCTCGGTCGTCAGCAGCGCGGACTGGAATGCCGCCGGCACGCTATTGCCAAGCGTCACAAGACGCACGATGCCGTCGAGGAACGACGGAATCTGCCGGACAATCTTCAGCCTGCGCCGCTGGATTCGCGACGCGAGCCAGACGCCGAAAATCGAGCATCCGCACGCAAGCGCGGCAAAGCACGCGAGCGCGCCACCGCGGTTGCCCGCGAACACCGCGATCGCAACCAGCGCGGCGAGCGCGACAAGCGCTTTGCCGCGCGCATCCTCGATCCCCGCGCGACTCGCCAGGTTCGTCAGATACTCGGATGCGATCGCATATTGATGCTTCCAGAACGTATCGGACAATGCGCTCCGTGCGGTGCCAGGTTGCGGCGGCACTGCACGCGCGGCGCCTGCCGTCGACGACCGCGCCGCCTGTGCGGCAACCCCGGCACGTGCGCCCGGTTCGAGCCGGCTGTCGATAAAGCGCTTCGCGTCGGTCCGTACGCGCAGGTTCTCCGCGTGACGCCACAGCATCACCGCCGCCGCGACGCACAGCATCGCGAAAGCCAGCACCCATGCCATCGCGCTATACATTGAAGCCCCCGCCGCCGCGGCCGAACCCGCCCCCCCCGAAGCCACCGCCAAACCCGCCGCTCGTCAGCGTCTGACGGAAGCGTGCGAGCTTCGGCGAATGCGGATGAATGCCCAGCGTTTCCCAGTTGTCGACTTCCTCGCCCTCCGGCGTCACGCGCGCTTCATAGCGGTAAAGCTCCTGCGTCGCGATGATGTTGTCGGACAATCCGGTCACTTCGGTGATCGACAAGATCCGCCGCCGTCCGTTCGACAGACGCCCGATCTGCACGATGAAGTCGATCGCGTTCGCGATTTGCCGGCGCAGGCTCGATTCGGTGCCCTGGAAGCCAGCAAAGCCGGCAAGCATCTCGAGACGGTACAGACACTCACGCGGCGAGCTCGCATGCACGGTGCCCATCGAGCCGTCGTGACCGGTATTCATCGCCTGCAGCATTTCCAGCACTTCGCCGCCGCGCACTTCGCCGACGATGATCCGGTCAGGGCGCATCCGCAGTGTATTGCGCAACAGGTCGCGAATCGACACGACACCGGTGCCGTCGAACCCGCCCGGACGGCTTTCGAGCCGCACGACGTGCGGGTGGTTCAGCGACAGCTCCGCCGTATCCTCGATCGTCACGACACGCTCGATTTCCGGAATGTGGAATGCGAGCGCGTTGAGCAGCGACGTCTTGCCGGAACTCGTGCCGCCCGACACGAGGATGTTGCAGCGTGCCTCGACCGCTGCCTGGAGCAGCGTGTTGATCTCTTCGTTGAACGTGCCATTGCCGAGCAGATCGGACGGCTTCAGTGGATCCTTGCGGAATTTCCGGATCGATACGACCGGGCCGTCGATCGACAGCGGCTCGATCACGACGTTCACGCGGCCACCGTCGGGCAGTCGTGCGTCGACCATCGGGTTAGACTCGTCGAGACGACGACCGATCGGCGCGAGAATCCGGCGCACGATCCGCAGCAGGTGCGCGTTGTCGGTAAAGCGCACCGGCAGCCTCGCGAGGATCCCGTGACGCGACACGTACACGTCGTTGTAACCGTTGATCAGGATGTCCTCGACGGCCGGGTCCGCGAGCAGGTCCTCGATCGGCCCGAAGCCCGCAAGCTCCTTGGTCAGCGCTTCGGCGATCGCACGCACCTCGTTCTCGTTGAGCGGAATGCGGCGCAGGCGCACGAAGCTGTCGATCTCGAGATCGACGAACTGGTTGATCGCCTGTCGGGACCATCGGCCGAACTCGGCGCCCAGTTCTTCGATGCGCGTCAGCAGATGTTCATGCGCGGCATTCTTGATATCGTGGAATTGCTGCGTCTGAGAGAACGGCGCTGCGCCGTCGGCGAATTGAATGTCGTGTGCCATCACTTACGACCGCTTGGACGAGGGTTGAATGAAGCGCTTCAGCGCAGACAGGCCGGATGCCGGTCGCGTGGCGGTCGATCTGACCGACACGCCCGGCAGCCGCGCGGCAAGCGACTCGAGCGCGCGAACGTACGGGTCGCGCTCCGTCATGTCGACGATGAGCCGGCCCTGGTTTGCCGCATGGCCGATCGCGACGCGTCGCGACGGCAACGTACCCACCAGCGCCAGGCCGAGACGCTCGGCAATCTGCGCAGGTGTCAGGTCGAGTGCGGGATCGTACTGGTTGACGACGAGCCGGACGCGATCGGTGTCGACACCCGCGTCGCGCAGCCCGGTGAGCAGATCGGCTGCGGACACGATCGACGCGACGCCCTGATCGCAGACGAGCCACGCCTCATCGGCCGACGTCGTCATCTGGGCAACGAACTCGCGATTCGAAAAACCACCGAGATCGACGATCTGCTGATCGAAGAAGGCTCGAAACCGGTTCAGCAATCCGGCACACGATGCATACGAGACATCGCGCAGCCCGCCGAGATCGGCAGGAAGCGTCGTCAATGCAACACCGCTCTCATGCCGGGTCAGTGCGGTATTCACGAAGGTTCGGTCGATGCGGCGCAGGTTGTGAACCGCATCGATGAAATGGAATTCGCAGCGGGTATTCAGGAACAGCGCGCCGTCGCCTGCCGGCAGTCCCAGGTCGACGAGCGCAGTCTGGCGACCGGCCGGTGTGCCGCCATTCGACTCGCCGCTCCCCCCCGGACTCACCGCGCGCTTCTGCAGCCATACGGCGAGATTCGCAGCGAGCGTGCTCACACCCATGCCGGCGCGCGCGCCAAGCAATGCGACGACCTTGCCATGGCGGCTCGCCGGCTCGCCGACGTTGGCAAGCAGTCCGCGAGTCGTGCGCAATGCCTCCTCTGGCGGAGCCGACACGTCGATGAAATCGCGCACGCCTGCACGCAATGCAGCCAGCGTGCTCTCCGGCTGTGCGAGCGAGCCTAGCGCAACAATCGGCAGGCCCGGATGCGATGCGCGTACCGCTGCGGCCGCCACGCTCGCCGCTGTGCTGCCACCGGAAAAATCAATGAATACGAGAGCAGGGTTGAGACCCGTAATGCGCTGCGCGAGCACGCCAGGCTCAAGTGACGCAGGCTCGACCGCACCGGCCGATACAAGCGTATCGGCCAACCAGCGGACGTGCGCCTCCTGTTGCGATGCGCAAACGAAATAGTCTGTCACGGCGGGTTCACACAATGATTGGTTTCGCGCGTTCATGTTGAACACCCCCGATTACGCAAGGCGTGGCAATACGTCGCGACTCGCGATGCATCGCACTCATTTCGAAAAACCCGGAGCTGCATCCGGCGATGCTGCTCCGCCCAAATACGATTTCCAGACCGGCCCGTCCCGCTGCTCAGACAGCTCACCAGGCGTCGCGGGCAATACCGCTCCCTTAGCGATCGGTGCGATGAGATGCGGCGTCACGATGAACAGCAATTCCTTGTCGTTCTGCTGATAGTTCAGATTCTTGAAGAACGTACCGATGATCGGCAAATCACCGAGCAGCGGCACCTTGTTGACGTTCGACATGGTCTGGCGATCGATCAGGCCGCCAATCACGAAGCTCTCGCCGTCGCCGAGCTCGACCGTCGTGTCGGCACGACGCGTTGTGATCCCCGGCACCGCAACACCGCTGATCGTCACGCTGTTCACGTAATCGAGTTGGCTCGATTCAGGCGCAACCTTCAACGCGATCCGCTGCGGGCTCAGCACTGTGGGCGTCAGCGACAGTCCGACACCGTACTGCTTCCACTGGATCGCGGTCGAGCCAAGCCCTTGCGGTGACGGTACCGGAATCTCGCCACCGGCGAGGAAGCTCGCGCTCTGGCCGGACAACGCAACGAGCGTCGGCTCCGCAAGCACGCGGGCGAGATTGTTCGCCTCGAGCAGCGACAGGTCGGCGAAGATCCCGCGGCCCGCAGCGTTCACGACCAGGTTGAACGCGGACGAGACAGGCGAGCCGAGCGTCGGAATGTACCCCGCCCCGCCGGGGGACCCACCGTTGTACGATTGCACGCCGCCGGGCGAAAACGATCCGAACGAAAAGCCGTTGCTCTGCTTGAAGAAATTGAACCCGACTTGCTTGAGGACCGAGCGGCTGAATTCAACGACCCGCACGTCGACCTGCACGACGCTCTTGCCCGCGATCGTCGAGCGATCGATCACGGCGCCCTTCCCGCTCATGTTCTTGCCGACTGCGGCCGCGCGCGCATGCGCATCGAGCGACGCCGACGACCCCTGCAGCACGGCAGTGCCACCGTATGCATTCACGCGCGGCGTGGAGCCGTCGAGCACCGCTTGTGCCGCCGCGTCGACAACCTCGACGTTCCAGATCGTCGGTTCGTCGTGACCGCGCTCCCACAGCATCACATTCGTCGCGCCGGGTGCCTTCGCCGTCAGCAGCACGGTACCTGAGCGGCTGCCCTTCATGATCAGTACGTCGGCGATTGTCGGATCGCCAACCGCGACACGCTGCAGCGCACGGCCCGCCGAAAGCTGCCGCTGCGCGCCGACCGCCAGCTCGATCGTGCCGTTCGCGCTCGCAAACGACGCCAAAGTCATGGTGCAGATAGCAATCGCGAATCCAATCAGTGTGTTTTTCATTGTTTGGTAGACCGTCACGCGGCCCTTTACTTGTCGTCGCTGATATCGATGGCCGTCGATGTCGTTCAATAGGCAACCGTTTCCGACCGGCCGCCGCGGATCACTTCGATGCCGCTTCCGCCTCCGCCGCCCCCTCCCGTCCGCACCGCCGGCGGCAGACGCGATGGCAACGGCGGCACGTTCACATTGGCCACCGCGGTTCTCTGTGTGCCGGATAGTTGCTGCAGCGAGACGCCAGCGGCGGCGAGCGCCGACGGCGACAGCTTGTTGTCCGTCCGCACCGCGACCGTTTGTATCGCAAGCTCGTCGTCGCGCGGGTTGCGCAACGCGAACGTCAGGCGCCCACTCGCCTCGCCGAGCGTCAGCGCATCGACTTGCGCGGTCGGCACCGCAAGCACCGCGATGCGGACACCGGACGGTTGACCGTTGTTGCCGTTGGCAGTGTTGCCGCTATCTCGATCCGGTGTCGCGTCTCCGAACGACAACACCCGCACCTTCGACAACAGCAACCGCGCCTGCGTCTGCGAAACTTCGCCGTCAAGCATCGTGCCCCCGCCTTCGCGCTTCAAATTCAGAAATACGTCGACGAAATTTCCGGGCCGCAACCGGTTACCGACCGCATTGGTTTCGTCGACCCGCACTGCGACCGCACGCTCGCCCGGTTGTACGTCCTCGGCAAGCCCCGACACCAGCGCTCCCGCGACAACCGGCGACGAAGCCGGAATATCCGCTGCCGGCACCCGGCCAACGAGCACGGACGGATCGGCAAACGCACCCGTCGGTACCGGTGCCGTCTGCTTGATCTTCAGTGCGTCGGCCGTGATCGGCTGGCCGGCGGGCAACACCCGTGTCGCGATCACGACAGGAAACGGGCTGGCCGCCACGGTTTGCTGAACTGGCGTCGCATTCTGCGTGCTGCGCCCGAGCATCCACGCGTAGATTCCGAGCAATACGGCGATTGCAATCAGCAGTCCCGCGATGATCTTCGTTAAATTGTTGGCCATGTTGTTGTGTGGATGCCGGGATGAAAGTCCGATGGGTTTCTGCGTGATTCGCGCGTCAGCTGGCCCTTCGCGTCACGATACGTACTTCAAAGGATCGACTGCGGAATCTGCACGACCGCCGTACTCGTCAACGGTCGATTCAGTATGCTTCCCAGAAACGGCATGGTCGTTATCCAATCCTTGGGGGTGTAATTCACCGTAACCGACAGGCAGTACAACGACGGCGGAACCGACGTGTCGTAACTGCACGGCGGTGCCACGACTTGCGGCGTACCGACATTCAGCCAGGCCACGACACTCTGCGCAGTCGTTGTGGCGTTCGTTATGCGCGCCGCAAGAGTGGGGGCGTAAACCAACCCGGCCCGTGCGCCTTCGCTGGCGGCAAATGTCAGGCTCTGCTGAATCGTGAAGATCATCCCGAAACTGACGACGCCGTAGAAAATCACGAACAACAACGGGAACACGATCGCAAACTCGACCGCCGTCGCGCCACGCTGCCGACGGCGTCCACGCGGACGCATCTGTCGTTTCATCGCACGCCCCCCCTTGCGACAAGAAAGACAACCCATGCGGCAGCTGGTGCCATGAGACATGCCGCGTAAGGCGTTGCCCGGTATTTGCCAAGCACCATTGCCGGCTGGCCCCGTTGCCACAACGCGCCGATCGACGTGCGCGACAGCAACATCAGGGCCAGAGCATGAATACCGGCGACAAGACTGGCGGCAATCCAGATCCACAGCAGCGCATGTGCGCCGCACCACACGCCGATCGCGGCAAAGATCTTGACGTCCGCCGCGCCCATGACGCGCAGCAAAAAAAGCGGAATAAAGGCGACCAACCCGGCCAGCAGGCCGATCATCGCCTGCGCCGGGAGAATGCCGAATGGACCGGCGTTGAAATACGCTCCGCCCAGGCCAAAGGTCAACCCCGCCAGAACGAGCGAATTCGAAACGCGCCGATAACGGATGTCGCTGGTTGCGACGAACGCAGCCCAGACCAGGAACACCCCGCTGAAAATGAAATGTGCCATCGCACCGCAACCTGCGACAAATGTCGCGGAGGACGGACTGCCAACGGCAATCCGCCCGCCACAACATCAAGACGACGACTCAATGTTTCGAGGTCGTACCAATTAACGCCAGGTGGGTTACTTAAAGATACTGGCAGCCGTACAGTTCGTGCCGCTCGGGGTGGTCAGACATGTCCCGAGGTTCGTGAACATATTGCCAAGATTAGTGCCGATCGTTGAAGCACCAGCCAGGATCGCGACAGCGATAAGACCCGCAATCAGCCCGTACTCGATCGCGGTAACCCCGTTGCTTTCCTTAAGGAAGCGCTTGATGATTGCTTTCATTTTATTCCTCGTGCCTGTATTTACGTTCTTTGGCCTTTTATACGTATACGTCCCCGCATATCTGGCCCTTGCCCCGCGCTGTTCGCCACATCTGCTGTAACGACAACCGGGTGCGCTTTCTTTATAGATTGCCCCGAGGGGCATGGCTCAACATTTGATGCAAGTTAACATTCGCGATAGTGACCCTCCTCGAACGTTGTGTACCGAACCGTACATTTCCTTACATCTGCTCCGGATTCTATCTCCGATCCTATTTAACTTCCAACCTCTTTTAACGGCTTGGATAGAAAAAAATGACCAGGAGCACAACGTATTTGTACGGCGTTTCGGTACGACTTACACATAGGATTTACGATAGGTTAGATGTGCACACCTAATCCACCAGTAAAACAATTGCCTCGTCCACCAAGCCTGCGCGGCCTCCACGTTACGCCGCACGCGTAACGCCAATGTTGTGACGTTACGTTACGAAACGCGCGAAACCGTTCTCATTCGCCTGTCCTTAAACAGATTCAACAATCTTTCAATTTCCATAACCTCCTTTTCCGACAAGGAATTGCCCCGTTTAAAACCTGTTGTCGAACCGTCGAGCATCAAAATGGCACGACAGTTGCAGAGTAGTCCGCGCACCACTCAACACAACGAAGTTCACAACACATTTTTAATGCGAGGACGAAATGGACATTAAGGTTATCCCTCATGGCGTGTTCCGGACGACTCTGATCGCGGCCACCGTTTCAGCCATGCTTTCCCTCTCCGCGTGCGGCGGTTCCGGCTCCATCAGCCAGGGTCTCGGCGGCGGCTCGAGCTCGGGCGGCGGCGATACGATCTCCACCTCCGGCACGAGCGGCACTTCGGGCACGAGCGGTACCTCGGGCACGAGCGGCACCTCGGGCACCAGCGGTACGTCCGGTACGAGCGGTACCTCCGGCACCAGCGGCACCTCGGGCACGAGCGGCACCTCCGGAACCAGCGGTACGTCGGGCACGAGCGGCACCTCGGGGGTGTCGTCGAACGCAGTGGGAACTGTCCTCGCAAGCAGCAGCAACATCATCACGAGCGCCGGTGGGACCGTCTCGGGCCTCGGCTCCGTCATCGCCAACCAGTCGCTGCCAGGTGTCAACCCGGCCACCACGCAAGCCGCGGGCGGCATCGTGCAGAGCGTTGGCGGCGCCGTGACCGCACTCGGCAACGGCCTTGGCAACGGTCTCGGCCAGCTTGGCGCGACGAAGGATCCGCTCGGCACCACGCTCGCCAGCACGGGCGGCGTGGTCAACCAGCTCGGCGGCGCGGTCACGCAGACGGGCAACCTGGTCTCGAGCCTCGGCAGCGGTCCGCTGACGCCGCTCGCACCGGTCACGGGCGCCGTCGGCGGCCTCGTGTCGACGCTCGGCGGCGCCGTATCGAACGGCGGCACCACCCTCACCAACGCACTGTCGACCGGCCCGATCCAGCAAGTCACGCAGACGGTCAGCTCGGCCATCACGCCGATCACGACGATGGTCGGCCAGACGACCCAGACGATCGGCACCGCCACCGGCCTCGGCGCGCCCGTCAACACGCTGCTCGGCACGGTCGGCAACGGCCTGAACCAGGCCGGCGCCCTGCTCGCGTCGGCCGGCGGCAACCCTGTCACGACCGGCCTTGGCAACACGGTCTCGTCGACGGGCAACACCGTGAAGGCCGTCGGCGGCCTGCTCACGGGCGGCAGCGGCGGCGTGACCAACCCGCTCGCCCCGCTCACGGGGCTCCTCACGACGGTCACGGGTACGCTCGGCGGCGCAACGGGTGGCGCCAGCAGCCCGCTCGCCCCGGTTACCGGCCTCGTCTCGACGGTCACGGGTGCACTTGGCGGCGCAGCAGGCGGCGGCAGCGGCCCGCTCGCCCCGGTTACCGGCCTCGTCTCGACGGTCACGGGTGCGCTCGGCGGCGCAGCAGGCGGCGGCAGCGGCCCGCTCGCCCCGGTTACCGGCCTCGTCTCGACGGTCACGGGTGCGCTCGGCGGCGCAGCAGGCGGCACGAGCGGCGGCCCGCTCGCCCCGGTCACCGGCCTTGTCTCCACGGTCACGGGCGCACTCGGCGGCGCAGCAGGCGGCAGCGGCGGCCCGCTCGCCCCGGTCACCGGCCTCGTCTCGACGGTCACGGGCGCACTCGGCGGCGCCACGGGCGGCACGAGCGGTGGCCCGCTCGCCCCGGTCACGGGTCTCCTCGGCGCGGTCACGGGCGCACTCGGCGGCGCGACGGGCGGTGCAGGCGGCAGCAGCCCGCTCGCTCCGGTGACGAACGTCGTGTCCACGGTGACCAGCACGGTCGGCGCACCGGCATTGACCGGCGGTACGGGCGCCGTCACGAACTCGGGTTCGTCGTCGAATCCGCTCGCGCCCGTCACGTCGCTGATCGGCGGCCTGCTCGGCGGCACGCACGGCAAGTAAACCAACATCCATCAATCGACAAGACAGCGAGGAGTCCATCATGTCCCAGCAACGTTCTCTCACGACAGTCGCCCTGCGCCAGTGGCGCGCGCCCCTCACGGCCTTCGCCGCCGCCTGCCTGCTGGCCGCCTGCGGCGGCGGTGGCGTCAGCTCGCCGCCGACCAGCAGCAACGACAATAACAATCCGAGCACGAGCGGTACGCCAGGCACGAGCGGCACCAGCGGTACGTCCACCGGCACCAAGGGCGTGGTCAGCACGGTCGGCCAGACGGCCACCGACCTCGGCAGCACGGTCGGCAACATCAGCGTGCCGGGCCTCGGCGACGGCGTGACGAAGGGTGTCGGCAGCACGCTCTCCAGCACCGGCACGATCGTCGGCGCAGCCGCCGATGCGGTGAGCAACGGGCTGGGACAGATCGGCACGACCAAGGATCCGGTCGGCACGACCGTCGCGGGCCTCGGCAACGTGGTCGGCGCGACGAGCAACACGGTGTCCGGCCTGAGCTCGACGGTCAAGGCGCTCGGCACCGGCCAGCTCGCACCGCTCGCGCCCGTCACGACGCCGGTCGGCACCGTGCTCGACACGGTGGCCAACGGCTTGACGGCTGCCGGCACGACGATCGGCTCGACGCTGTCGTCGGGCGCCGTGCAGCAGGTCACACAACCGCTCAGCTCGGCAATCACGCCGCTCGTGATCACCGCCGGCCAGGTCACGCAACAGGTCGGCACGACGACCGGCCTCGGCCAACCCGTCTCGGGCCTGCTCGGCCAGGTCGGCGGCGCGATCAGCTCGGCCGGCAAGCAGGTGGGCGGCACGTCGAGCCAGCCGCTCGTCGGCGACGTCGGTCAGCTCGTCACGGCGGTCGGCAACACCGTGACCAACGCGGGTGGCCTCGTCAACCCGAACGGCCCGAACGGCGCGGCACCGATCCCCGGCCTGATCACGAGCCTCGTTGGCGGCTCGACGGCGACCGTACAAAACGGCACGTCGTCAGGCTCCGGCTCGACGAATCCGCTCGGCGGCCTGCTGTCGGGTCTCGGCTCGACGCCGCTCGGCTCGCTCACGGGCGCACTCGGCGGCGCGACCGGCGGTTCGGGCAGCAGCCCGCTCGCCCCCGTCACCGGCCTCGTCTCCACCGTCACCGGCGCACTGAGCGGTGCGGCGGGCGGCAGCGGCGGCCCGCTCGCCCCCGTCACGAATCTCGTGTCGACGGTCACGGGCACGCTCGGTGGCGCAACGGGTGGCGCAGGCAGTGCAAACCCTCTCGCGCCTGTCACCGGTTTGCTGAATACTGTCACCGGAGCAGTGGGCGGCGCAGCAGGATCCGGGGGATCGAGCCCGCTCGCACCGGTCACGTCGCTGGTTGGCGGCGTCACGGGTACGGCAACGGCGGGCGGCGGCTCGACGGGGCTGCTGGCACCGGTAACGGGGTTGCTGGGTACGCTGGGTAGCGTTGGCAAGTAAGGAGGACGGTCGCACCTTCGCAGCCGGAGCGGATGGCGCGGCCGTACAAACACAACCGGCATTGCGGCACGCGGCGCGCGGCACCCTGGTGTCGCGCGCCGGCATTACAAAGAAGACGAAGAGCAAGGCCAACGAGGAAGAACAATGAAATCCAGACTCGACAGATGGATGATGCTGCTCGCCATCGCGGCAGCAGGCACGGCACATGCACAAACGCGCGTCGGCGGTAACCCGCTCGACTCCCTGCCCCAGATCAACGCGCCGAAAACCGGCCCGAACGTGACCGTGCAGGTCGCACCGCAAGCGCCGCAATTGCAGGAGTTGCTGTCGCGCCACCTGACGCCGACCACATTTCAGGTCGAAGGCGTGAAGTCCGTTCCGTTCGACGAGATCTCGCGTCGCTTCACCCCGCTCGTCGGCAAGGACATCACGATCGGCGAACTGATCGAAACCGCCAACGGCGTGACGAAGCTGTACCAGGATCGCGGCTTCGCGCTGTCGTTCGCGTTCGTCCCGGCGCAGACGTTCGAGAACGGCGTCGTGCGCATCACGGTTGTCGAAGGCTACGTGTCGGACGTCAAGGTCACCGGCAAGCCCGGTGCGATGGAATCGAAGATTCGTGCAATCGCCGCGCATATCACTGCCGATCGCCCGCTGCGCCGCGCGACGTTCGAACGCTACGTGAACACCTTCGGCCTGTTGCCCGGCCTCACGGTCAAGGCGAACGTACCGCCGCCGCAAACCACCGACGGTGCCACGACGCTCGAACTCGCGGTCGACCGCAAGCCGTTCAACGTCAGCACCGGTATCGACTTCAACCACCCGGGCGTCCAGGGACTCATCACCGCGACCGAAAACGGCCTTACGTCGTTCGGCGAGCAACTGAGCATTTCCGCGCTGGCGCCGCCGGGGCGCGACAAGCAAACTTATTTCGCATTCAGCGGCGCGGTACCCGTGGGCAGCAGCGGCCTGATCACGCGCCTCGACGCGAGTACCTATCGCGGCAAGCCGACTGACAATCCGGGGCTGCCGTCGAGCGTCCAGCGAACCGTAAAGAACGAGAAGCTAGGCCTTTCGGCATCCTATCCAATACTTCTCAACAACCAGCGCAGCCTGCTCGGCACGGTGTCGGGCTATGCAGCGCATAACGACGACAACTATCAGAACAAAATCAACGGCAATACCCTCGACAACAGGTCGCAGGTACGCGTGCTGCAATTGCAGCTCGACTACACGAGCGTACAACCGAAGCAGGTGCGAAAACTGAGCGTCAACGTCGCAAAGGCGTTCGACATCCTCGGCGCATCGAAATCGCAGACCGGCCTGGTTAACGGCTCGACGATCACGTACGCCGACCCGACCTCACTGACCTTCGTCCGTACCGGCGCGACCTTCACGCAAACCAACGAGTGGCCGTTCCGGATCGGCACGTCGGTTTCGCTGACCGGGCAATACAGCCCCGACTCGCTGCCGACGTCCGAGCAGATCTCGTTCGGCTCGACGCGTTACGCGCTCGGCTATCAGCCGGGCGAAGCGTCGGGTGACTCGGGATGGGGGATGTCGCTGGAGGTCAACCGCGGCTTCACGCCGGGCTGGACGTATATGAAATCCATTACGCCGTACATCGCCTATGACATGGCGCGTGTGTACCTGCACGCAGGCACACCGTCGCCGAACCGCATGTCGTCGGTCGGTATCGGCGTACGTTTCACCGACAGCCGCTTCTACAGCCTCGACCTGAACGTCGCGAAGCCGGTGGGTGACGCCCCCGTCGAAAGCGCGTCACGCAGCCCGCGCATCAACGCCGCATTCTCATATCAGCTCAACTGATCGGTCACCCAACAGCCCGCGCCACGCGGGCTGTTTCGATTAGAGTCCCCTCTATCAAACGTGGCACGCGGTTTCACGTATTCTGGCGAAGCTCGCAACATGCCCGCCCCATGCAGACGGTCGTGCGAGCAAATCGAACACGACATGCAAAACAAGGAGGACGACAATGATTCAACTGACCCGCCCGTTTCGTGCCATCGCCGTCGCCGGCGTATTGCTCGCTTGCGCCGCTCCCACGTTCGCACAGGCAGACAGCCCCATCGGCATGTGGCAGACGATCGACGACAACACGCATCAGCCGAAGGCACTCGTGCAGATCGCCGAGGACGGTGACGGTGCGCTGACCGGCAAGGTCGTGAAGGGCCTCGGCGCGAACGATACGCCCGATCGCCGCTGCACCGCCTGCACGGACGAACGCAAGGATCAGCTCATCAAGGGCATGACGATCATCAAGGCCATGAAGAAGGAAGGCGACCACTGGGACGGCGGCAACATTCTCGACCCAGAGAACGGCAAGGTCTACAAGTGCAAGATGACGCTTGAAGACGGCGGCCAGAAACTCGTCGTGCGCGGTTACATCGGCGTGTCGTTGCTCGGTCGTTCGCAGACCTGGGTTCGCCAGCAGTAATGCGGTTCGCGCTTAAATGCGCAGCTCAATGAAAAAATCGGCCTGCGACGAAGTCGTCAGGCCGATTTTGTTTTGGTGCATGCGCGGCGGGAGCTGATGAACATCACGCTGCATGCTTCAGCGCGTCCGACGCATAGCTGCCAGGTGCGCGATACGCGGGCGCCGCATTGCTGCGTGCTTCCGCAGCCTTCGATTGCGTGTGCTTGCGCATCCGCGTGGACAACTCGTTGCACAGATTCACGCCTGCGTCGCCATAGAGTTCACGCATGACACTCATCAACGTGCCCGTCTCGTGCCAGACCTTGAAGCGACGATGGCAAGTTTGGTACGAAGGGTAACGACGCGGCATGGCCGACCACGTTGCGCCGCTGTAGATCACCCAGAGCACGCCGTTCAGGACGGCACGCGTATTGGCCAACGGGCGGCCGCGCAACTCGGTGCGCGGCTGCATTTCGGGCAGAAGCGACGCAACGCAGCGCCACTCTTGATCGGTCAGATCGCGATACGGTGTCATGGATATCTCCAGCCTTAGTAACCATGACACAACGATATCGGCTCACCTCAACAATGAATATAAGACAAATCCGAAATTACCCTGAGATTGCCTTAATTTGACCGGAATTGACGTTTGAATCCCGTCAATTGCCGGAAATCGCACTCAGGTCAGCGACGTATCGACGATGCGGCGCGGCGTTTCGATGTATTCCTTCGACTGCATCTCGACGATTCGCGAGACCGTACGCGCAAACTCGTTGGCCATCGGGCCTTCGATGTACAACTGCTCCGCCGGCACCGCCGCGGACATCAGCAGCTTGACCTTGTGGTCGTACAGCACGTCGATGAGCCACGTGAAGCGCCGTGCCTCGGACGCCATCCGCGGCGACATCTGCGGCACTTCGGACAGCACGATCGCGTGGAAGCGGCTCGCCAGCTCGAGATAGTCGTTCTGCGAGCGGGGGCCACCGCACAGCGTCGCGAAGTCGAACCATACGACGCCGTCCGCCTTGCGCAGCGCCTTCAGTTCGCGCTTCTCGATATGCAGGAGCGGGCTTTCGTCGGGAACGGCAGCGAGCTTCTGGAACGCATGCCGCAATTCGCGATCGGCATCCGCGCCGAGCGGCGTGTGATACATCTTCACCTGCGCTAGCGTGCGCTGGCGATAATCGACGCCCGCGTCGACGTTGAGCACGTCGAGCCTGGACTTGATCAGCGCGATCGCCGGCAGCATGCGGTCGCGATGCAGGCCGTCCGGATACAGGTCGTCGGGATCGTAGTTGGACGTCATCACGAACTGCACGCCGTTGTTGAACAGGCGGTCGAGCAGACGGTACAGGATCATCGCATCGGCAATGTCCGACACGTGGAACTCGTCGAAGCAGATCAACCGGTAGCGCTTCGCGATGCGCCGTGCGAGTTCGTCGAGCGGATCGGCCTGCCCTTTCAGCTCCTCGAGCTCGCGGTGCACTTCGCGCATGAATTCGTGGAAATGCAGGCGCGTCTTGCGCTGCACGGGCACGACCGCGTAGAAGCTGTCCATCAGGAAGCTCTTGCCGCGACCGACGCCGCCCCACATGTAGACGCCGCGCGGGAGGTCGGGATGGTTGATGAGCTTCTTGAATGCGTTCGAGCGGCGCGCCTTGTACTCGACCCACTCGTCGAAACATTGCTGCAGGCGATCGACGGCCGCGCGCTGTGCGGGATCGGACTGATAGCCGCGCGTGGTCAGTTCGCGCGTGTAGTATTCGGTGACGTTCATCGGGCAAACCGGAAAAAACGAAGGCGGGCGGGAATCCCCGCCCGCCTTCGTCATGAGACGGCTGCGCCGGCCGATGGCCGGCCGGCGCTATACCGCGCTCAGCTGTTCAGCGAGCGCTTGTCGACGGCGAGCGCCGCTTCGCGCATCACTTCCGACATCGACGGGTGCGGATGGCAGATGCGGGCGATGTCTTCCGACGCCGCCTTGAATTCCATCGCCACCACGGCCTCCGCGATCAGGTCCGACGCGTTCGCCGCGATCACGTGCACGCCGAGCAGTTCGTCGGTCTTCGCGTCCGCGATCATCTTCACGAAGCCGTCCGGCGCGTTCATGCCGAGCGCGCGGCCGTTGATCGAGAACGGGAACTTGCCCGACTTGATCTCGCGGCCTTCCGCCTTCAGCTGCTGCTCCGTCTTGCCGACCCATGCGATTTCCGGGTACGTGTAGATCACCCACGGAATGCAGTTGTAGTCGATGTGCGGCTTCTGGCCGTCGATCACTTCCGCGACCAGCACGCCTTCGTCTTCCGCCTTGTGCGCGAGCATCGGGCCACGCACCACGTCGCCGATCGCGTACACGTTCGGCACCGCCGTGCGGCAGTGGTCGTCCACGTCGATGAAGCCGCGCTCGTTCGCCTTCAGGCCGATTGCCTCGAGGCCGAGGTTGTCGGTGTTCGGCACGCGGCCGACCGACACGATCAGGCGGTCGGCGTCGAGCGTCTGCGCGTTGCCGTCCTTGTCCGTGTAAGCGATCGACACGCCGTTCGCGGTCGTCTTCACTTCGCCGATCTTCACGCCGAGGTTGATGTCGAGGCCCTGCTTCTTGAACAGCTTGGCCGCTTCCTTCGCGAGCGCTTCGTCAGCTGCGCCGAGGAAGGCCGGCAGCGCTTCGAGCACCGTCACTTCGGCACCGAGGCGGCGCCACACCGAGCCGAGCTCGAGGCCGATCACGCCTGCGCCGATCACGGCGAGCTTCTTCGGCACCGAGTCGAACGTCAGCGCACCTTCGTTGTCCGACACGATCTTGTTGTCGACCGGAATGCCCGGCAGGTGACGCGCCTTCGAGCCCGTCGCGATGATCACGTTCTTTGCGGTGACGACTTCGGTTTCACCTTCGCCGCTCACTTCGATCTGCACGCCGGCGTCGGTCTTGCCGGTGAACTTGCCATGGCCCTTCAGCCAGGTGATCTTGTTCTTCTTGAACAGGAACTCGATCCCGCTCGTCATCTTCTCGACGATCGCGTCCTTGCGGCCGAGCATCTTCGCGACGTCGATCTTCACGCCGTCAACCGTGATGCCGTGGTCGGCCAGGTGGTGCGACGTGTTCTCGAACTCTTCCGACGATGCGAGCAGCGCCTTCGACGGGATGCAGCCGACGTTCAGGCACGTACCGCCGAGCTTCAGCGCGCCGGCCGGGTTCTTCCACTTCTCGATACAGGCAACCGTCTTGCCGAGCTGCGCGGCGCGGATCGCGGCGATGTAGCCGCCGGGGCCGGCGCCGATCACGACGACGTCAAATTCCTTGGACATGACAATCCTTTCTTCTTGTGCAGCCGCACGGGCCGCGCGTGTCGCGCGCCCGTGCGGTGCGGGTCAATGCGGTGAAACTCGGCTTACAGGTCGAGCAGCAGGCGGGCCGGATCTTCCAGCGCATCCTTCATCGCGACGAGCGACAGCACGGCTTCGCGGCCGTCGATGATGCGGTGGTCGTACGACAGCGCGAGGTAGTTGATCGGACGGATCACGATCTGGCCGTTTTCGACGACCGGACGCTCCTTCGTCGCGTGCACGCCGAGGATTGCCGACTGCGGCGGGTTGATGATCGGGGTCGACAGCATCGAGCCGAACACGCCGCCGTTCGAGATCGAGAACGTACCGCCCGTCATTTCCTCGATCGACAGCTTGCCGTCCTTCGCCTTCTGGCCGAACTCGGCGATCTTCTTCTCGATCTCGGCGAGGCTCAGTTGATCCGCGTTGCGCAGGATCGGCACGACGAGGCCGCGCGGCGAGCCGACAGCGATACCGATGTCGAAGTAGCCGTGGTAGACGATGTCATTACCGTCGATCGACGCGTTCACGAGCGGGAACTTCTTCAGCGCGTGGACGGCCGCCTTCACGAAGAACGACATGAAGCCGAGCTTCACGCCATGTTCCTTCTCGAACTTGTCCTTGTACTTGTTGCGCAGCTCCATGACCGGAGCCATGTTCACTTCGTTGAACGTCGTCAAGATCGCGTTGGTCTGCTGAGACTCGAGCAGACGCTCGGCGATACGCGCACGCAGGCGCGACATCGGCACGCGCTGTTCCGGACGGTCGTTCAGCCAGGTCGCGGCCGATGCCGGCACCTTCACTTCCGGCAGCGACGGCTTCGCAGCGGCGGTCTTCGCCGGTGCGGCAGCCGGCGCGGCCTTCGGTGCGCTGCCTGCGGCCAGCGCGTCGCCCTTCGTGACGCGGCCGTCGCGGCCCGAACCTGCGACGTCGCCCGCCGACAGACCCTTCTCGGCCAGCAGCTTCGATGCGGCCGGCGATGCGGTGGTCGACGATGCGGCTGCGGCTGCAGCGACCGGCTGTGCTGCCGGTTCGGCTGCAACAGGCGCTGCTGCCGGCTTGACTTCGGCGGCGCCTGCCGCGGCTTCGGCTGCACCTGCCTTCGCTTCGGTGTCGATCGTTGCGATCAGCTGATCGGCAACAACGGTGTCACCGTCGTTCTGCAGCACTTGCGCGAGCACGCCCGCGGCCGGTGCCGGCACTTCGAGCACGACCTTGTCGGTCTCGAGTTCGATCAGGATTTCGTCTTGAGCAACTGCTTCGCCCGGCTTCTTCTTCCACTGCAGCATGGTGGCTTCCGAAACCGACTCCGAAAGCTGGGGGACTTTGACTTCTACGATAGCCATGTGATTTTCCTGGATGCTTAATCTGGGTAATGACGAGGTTCGTGCGATTCCTTCGGCCGGTGCGGCGCGCAACGCGCCCGGCGGGCCAAAAGAGACGGGAAAGCGCATGGCGCCTTCCCGTTTCGCTTCCGTCGGTTATTTCGCGATCGATGCACTCTTCAGGCGGCCGAAAGCACCTTCGATCAGGGCCTTCTGCTGCTCGTAGTGCTTCGCGTAGTAGCCAACCGCCGGCGAGGCCGAAGCCGGACGGCCGCTGTATGCCAGCTTCTGCCCTTCCTTCATGCCTTCCTTCAGATGGTGCTCGACGTAGAACCAGGGGCCCTGGTTCTGCGGCTCGTCCTGCACCCAGACCACTTCAGTCGCGTTCTCGTACTTCTTCATTTCGGCTTCGAACTGCTTGTGCGCGAACGGATACAGCTGCTCGATACGGATGATCGCGACGTCGTTCGCCTTCGCTTCGCGGCGATGCGCGACGAGGTCGCAATACACGCGGCCCGAGCATGCCAGCACGCGCTTGACCTTCTTCGCGTCGATGCCGCCGTCGGTTTCGCCCAGCACCGGCTGGAACGAACCCTTCGCGAGTTCCGACAGGTCCGACACCGCTTCCTTGTGACGCAGCAGCGACTTCGGCGTCGCGACGATCAGCGGCTTGCGGAACAGGCGGATCATCTGGCGACGCAGCAGGTGGAAAATCTGCGCCGGCGTCGTCGGCTGAACGACCTGCATGTTGTGATCCGCGCACAGTTGCAGGAAACGCTCGATACGCGTCGACGAGTGCTCCGGACCCTGGCCTTCGTAGCCGTGCGGCAGCAGCATCGTCAGACCCGACACGCGGCCCCACTTCACTTCGCCCGACGAGATGAACTGGTCGATCACGACCTGTGCGCCGTTGACGAAGTCGCCGAACTGCGCTTCCCACAGCACGAGCGTGTTCGGCTCGGCGGTCGAGTAACCGTATTCGAAGCCCAGCACCGCTTCTTCCGACAGCACCGAGTCGATCACCGTGAACTTCGCCTGGCCTTCGGCGATGTTCTGCAGCGGCACGTACGTGCCGTCGTTCCAGCGCTCGCGGTTCTGGTCGTGCAGCACCGCGTGACGGTGCGTGAACGTGCCGCGACCCGAGTCCTGGCCGGTCAGGCGCACCGAGTAACCCGATGCGACGAGCGACGCGAACGCGAGGTGTTCGCCCATGCCCCAGTCGAGCGGCTGGTCGCCACGCGCCATGTTGCGACGGTCGTTGATCACGCGCTCGACGAGCGGGTGGACCTTGAAGTTTTCCGGGACCGTCGTGATGCGTTCGCCGAGGCGCTTCAGTTCCGCGAGCGGCACGGCCGTGTCGGCTGCATCCGTCCACTTGCGGTTCAGGAACGGAACCCAGTCGACCGCGTACTTGCTCTTGTAGTTCGACAGGACCGGGTCGACCGTGTGGTGACCGTCGTCCATCGCCTTGCGGTACGCCTTCACGAAGTTGTCGGCGTCTTCCGCGGTGATCACGCCTTGCTGCACGAGCTTCTCGGCGTACAGCGCACGGGTGCCCGGGTGCTGCGCGATCTTCTTGTACATCAGCGGCTGCGTGACCGCCGGCGTGTCCTGCTCGTTGTGGCCCAGCTTGCGGAAGCAGACGATGTCGATCACGACATCCTTGTGGAACTGCATCCGGTAGTCGATCGCGATCTGGATCGCGAGCACGACCGCTTCCGGATCGTCGCCGTTCACGTGCAGCACCGGCGCTTCGATCATCTTGACGACGTCGGTACAGTACAGCGTCGAGCGCGCATCGCGCGGGTCGGACGTCGTGAAGCCGATCTGGTTGTTGATGACGATGTGCAGCGTGCCGTGCGTGCCGTAGCCGCGCGTCTGCGCGAGGTTCAGCGTTTCCATCACGACGCCCTGGCCAGCGAAGGCCGCGTCACCGTGGATCTGCACCGGCAGCACTTGCAGGCCGTCTTCGTCGCCGCGACGGTCCATCCGCGCCTTAGCGGATCCTTCGACCACCGGGTTCACGATTTCGAGGTGCGACGGGTTGAACGCGAGCGACAGGTGGACCGGGCCGCCTTCCGTCGACACGTCCGACGAGAAGCCCTTGTGGTACTTCACGTCACCGGCCGGCAGGTCGTCGACGTGCTTGCCTTCGAATTCGGCGAACAGGTCGGCCGGCATCTTGCCCAGCGTGTTGACCAGCACGTTCAGACGGCCACGGTGGGCCATGCCGATGATGATTTCCTGCACGCCGCGCTTGCCCGCGTGCTGGACGACTTCGTCCATCGCCGCGATGAAGCTTTCGCCGCCTTCGAGCGAGAAGCGCTTCTGGCCGACGTACTTGGTATGCAGGTAACGCTCGAGGCCTTCAGCGGCCGTCAGGCGATTCAGGATGTGCTTCTTCTCGTCTGCCGAGAAGTTCGGCGTCGCGCGGGTCGACTCCAGGCGCTCCTGCCACCAGCGCTTCTGTTCCGGGTCGCTGATGTACATGTACTCGGCGCCGATCGTGCCGCAGTACGTGTCGCGCAGACCCTTGACGATGTCACGCAGCGAAGCCTGGTCGAAACCGAAGTACAGGTTGCTTGCGCTGTACGTCTGGTCGAGGTCGCCTTCGGAGAAATCGTAGAACGCGGGTTCGAGCTCGGGAATGGCGGGACGTTCGCGACGCTTCAGGGGATCCAGATTGGCCCATTGCGAGCCAAGGAAGCGATACGCGCTGATGAGGGACTGGACGTGCACCTGCTTGCGTGCCGCAGCCAGGTTGGTCGTGCTTTCGCGCGGGATGAAGGCATTGGCCTTCGCGCGCTCGGCGAACGATTCGACGATCGGAAAATGGGCGACGTCATTGGCATTCGAACCGTCCGTTGCAGGCACATTCTGCAGCGCGTCGAAATACTCTCGCCAGTTCTCCGGCACCGATGCCGGATTGTTGAGGTATGCATCGTACAGTTCTTCAACGTACGAAGCATTGCCGCCGAACAGATAGGAGTTCAGCTGAAACTGCTTCATTACATCTGACATTTTACGCTCACCTTTCTTCGAGCTTCTCGAGAAATAGCGGGTTACTCAACCTTCCGCGACACGGCCTGACCGTTTAGCGGATTGCGAATCAAGTCTTGCTTGGAAGGACCTAAAACTTGCGTGCGCGCAGCATATCACAGAACCGATACCGGAGTTCACGGCGAAATGTGCCCGAAAGCACCGCGCGACGGGGTTTTGCCGGATTGCCACGACCCGCGGGAACAGTGTTTTGCAGACAGCCCGATTGCGCATCGCGCAGATGCAAAAAAGGCTGCCCGCAGGCAGCCTTTTCCGTGATGCAGCAAACGGCCGGAACGCTTAGTCGACCGCGCCTTCGCGGCTCGCGCGGCGACGCTCGTGCTCCTTCAGGAAGCGCTTGCGCAGGCGGATCGATTGCGGCGTCACTTCGACGAGTTCGTCGTCGTCGATGAATTCGACCGCGTATTCCAGCGACATCTGGACCGGCGGCACCAGGCGCACGGCTTCGTCGGTACCCGACGCGCGCACGTTGGTCAGCTGCTTGCCCTTGATCGGGTTCACGACGAGGTCGTTGTCGCGGCTGTGGATACCGATGATCATGCCCTCATAGAGCGCGTCACCCGGCTTCACGAACATGCGGCCGCGATCCTGCAGCTTCCACAGTGCATAGGCCACGGCAGCGCCGTCGTCCTGCGAGATCAGCACGCCGTTGCGGCGCTCGAATACCGAGCCGTCCTTGACCGGTGCGTACGAGTCGAAGATGTGGCTCATCAGGCCCGTGCCGCGCGTGAGCGTCAGGAATTCGCTCTGGAAGCCGATCAGGCCACGTGCCGAGATCTTGTACTCCAGACGCGTGCGGCCGCGGCCGTCCGACGCCATGTCGAGCATCTCGCCCTTGCGGCGGCCGAGCTCTTCCATCACGCCACCCTGATGTTCGTCCTCGACGTCGACGGTCAGCAGTTCGTACGGCTCGTGACGCACACCGTCGATTTCCTGCATCACGACGCGCGGACGCGACACGGCCAGCTCGTAGCCTTCACGACGCATGTTCTCGACGAGAATCGTCAGGTGCAGCTCGCCACGGCCCGACACTTCGAACACCGTTTCGTCGCCGGTGTCCTTCACGCGCAGCGCGACGTTGTGGTTCAGTTCCTTCATCAGGCGGTCGCGGATCTGGCGGCTCGTGACGAACTTGCCTTCGCGGCCGGCGAGCGGCGACGAGTTGACGAGGAAGTTCATCGTCAGCGTCGGCTCGTCGACGGTGATCATCGGCAGCGCTTCCGGCGTATCCACCGCGCAGATCGTTGCGCCGATGCCGACGTCTTCAATACCGTTGATCAGCACGATGTCGCCCGCTTCGGCCGATTCGACCTGCACGCGCTCGAGACCCGTGAACGACAGCACCTGGTTGATCTTGCGGTTCAGCACGTCGCCTTCCGGGCCGAAGCGCATCGCGACCGGCTGGCCCGGCTTGATGCGACCGCGCGTGATGCGGCCGACGCCGATCCGGCCGACGTACGTCGAATAGTCGAGCGACGTGATCTGCAGCTGCAGCGGCGCGTCCGGATCCGCCGGGCGAACCGGCACGTGCTCGAGGACTGCCTCGAACAGCGGGCGCATGTCGCCTTCGCGCGCGGCCGGGTCGAGCGACGCATAGCCGTTCAGGCCCGATGCGTAGACGATCGGGAAGTCGAGCTGCTCTTCGGTTGCACCCAGCTTGTCGAACAGGTCGAAGGTCTGGTTGATGACCCAGTCGATCCGCGCACCCGGACGGTCGATCTTGTTGACGATGACGATCGGCTTCAGGCCGAGCGCGAGCGCCTTCTTCGTGACGAAGCGGGTCTGCGGCATCGGGCCCTCGACCGCGTCGACGAGCAGCAGCACCGAGTCGACCATCGACAGCACGCGCTCCACCTCGCCACCGAAGTCCGCGTGCCCCGGCGTGTCGACGATGTTGATGTGCGTGCCTTCGTACTCGACCGCGCAGTTCTTCGCGAGAATCGTGATCCCGCGCTCTTTTTCGATGTCGTTCGAGTCCATCACCCGTTCGGCAATCTGCTGGTTCTCGCGGAAGGTGCCGGACTGGCGAAGCAGTTGGTCGACGAGCGTGGTCTTGCCGTGGTCGACGTGGGCGATGATGGCGATATTGCGAAGGGCGCGGGTCATAGAAACCTGGAAATCGTTTGAACGCGCAAAAGCGCCCGCTCGTTTTTCACGGGCGCGCGCATTGCAGCTTGGAAAGCCACAAATTATAGCACGTGCGGATGTCGCGAGCTGACAGGCACGTTGCGACGCGACACCAGACGGCCGGCACGCCCTCCCCTCGAACCCGCCGGTCGGCCGAAGCCCGCATCATCGGCAAGCCCAAAAAACCTTATCGGGATAGTGGATTTATGGGACACAAAGCGCGCCCTTTGCCGTTCGATTAACATTTGCCGCGGCAAGCAACTGTGCCTATACTGCTGCCTAGTCAACTATTGCAGCTTCAGGGTTTTATGCCGGATTCTTCTACCCAACCACCCGTCTCGCAGCTGTCTTCATATCAGATGAACGACAGCGTCGGCTATCTGATGTCGCGCGTGAAGTCGGTGATGACCAACCTCGTCACGCAACGCACGCAGGAAGAGCTCGGCATCACGGGTACGCAGGCGAGCATGCTGTTCATGATCGCGGTCGGCAAATGCTCGACGGCCGCCGAACTCGCGCGCGAGTACGGGATCGACGCGAGCGCGGTCACGCGCCTGCTCGACCGGGTCGAGAAACGCGGCCTGCTCTCCCGCGTGCGCAGCATCGAGGATCGGCGTGTCGTGCGCCTCGAGCTGACCGACGAAGGCCGTGCGCTCGCCGAACGGCTGCCGCCGATTTTCCGCAGCGTGCTCGACCAGGTGCTGGACGGGTTTACGCCGGAAGAAGTCGGGTTCCTGAAGAGCATGCTGCGCCGCATTCTCAGCAACTACTGCGAGACCGCCGGCGGCAGCATCACGTAATAGTTGCCATAACAATTACTTTTGACAGATTAATGTAAGGAAATCCTTGCAGTGTCCATCATTCATTCCGAGTCAGGGATCAGCGCGATGAAATCCTCCCCGTTGTCCGTGCGCGCCGGGTCGTGCCGCGCCGCCGTCGCCGCCGCGGTCGCCGCACTGGCGCTGGCGGGCTGCGCGAACTACATCGGCATCAAGAGCGACAAGCAGATCGCCCCCGCGTCGCAATTCGAATCCGCCCAGAGCCTGCCGGCCCAGGGCGGCCAGTGGCCGGCGCTCGACTGGGCCAGCCAGTTCGGCGATCCGCAGCTGCCGAAGCTGATCGACGAAGCCCTGCAGGGCAATCCGTCGATCGCGCAGGCGCAGGCGCGCATCGCAAAGGCGTCGTCATACATCGAATCGTCGCGCTCGAACCTGATGCCGAAGGCGGAAGCCAGCTATTCGTGGACGCGCGAGCTGTATTCGTCGAACGCGCTGTTCCCGCCCCCGTACGGCGGCCAGTGGTACAGCGAGAACAACGCGCTCGCGAGCGCATCGTGGGAGCTCGACCTGTGGGGCAAGAATCGCGAACGCCTGCACACCGCGGTATCGCAGGAAAAGGCGGCCGAAGCCGACATGCAGCAGGCACGCATCACGCTCGCGTCGTCGGTCGCACGCACGTACAACTCGCTCGCGCAACTCTATGCGCTGCGTGATATCGCGCAGCGCGAGATCACCAACCGCGAGACGGTCGGCAAGATCACCGACGGCCGCGTGTCGGCCGGTCTCGACACCAACGTCGAACGCCAGACGGCGCGCGGCAATATCGCAACGACCCAGGCTTCGCTGTCCGATCTCGACGGCCAGATCACGACGGTGCGCTACCAGCTCGCCGCGCTGCTCGGCAAGGGCCCGGATCGGGGGCTGCAGATCGCCGCGCCCGTGGTGAACCCGAGCGGCGAAGTCGCGCTGCCCGGCAACCTGCCGGCCGATCTCGTGTCGCGCCGCCCCGACATCGTCGCCGCGCGCTGGCAGGTCGAAGCCGCGATGCACGACGTGAAGGAAGCGAAGGCCGAGTTCTATCCCGACGTGAACCTCGCGGCCGGCTTCGGCTTCGATGCATTCGGCTGGGGCAAATTCCTGAACTTCGCGAGCCGTCAGGCGCAGTTCGGCCCGGCGATCCACCTGCCGATTTTCGACGCCGGCGCGCTGCGCGCGCAGCTCAAGGGCCGCTACGCGGACTTCGACCTGTCGGTGGCGAACTACAACCAGACGCTGATCAGTGCGCTGAACGACGTCGCGACGCAGGTCGCATCGATCCGCGCGGTCGATCGACAGATGGGCGATGCGCAACGCGCACTCGACGCATCGACGCGCGCCTATGACCTCGCGGTCATCCGCTACAAGGCCGGCCTGTCGCCGCAGCTGCAGGTGCTGACCGCGGACAGCAACCGCCTCGCATCGGAGCAGACGGTGACCAACCTGAAGATGCGCCGCCGCGACATGCAGCTCGCGCTGATCAAGGCGCTGGGCGGCGGGTTCGACGCGACCGGCACGCCGCTCGCCGCACCCGATGCCGACAAGCCGACAAAACAGGCCGCCAACTGATCCGGCGCCACCACTACGCAGACACTCGAAATAACGGACGGAGAAAATCGCCATGAGCGACCAACAAAACGCCGCCAGCGCGCAGCCGCAGAACAATGGCAAGCGCAAGCGAATGATGACGCTGCTCGTCGCGGTCATCGTGATCGCGGCCATCGCGTACGGCCTGTATTACTTCCTCGTCGCCCGCTTCCATGAAGGGACCGACGACGCGTACGTGAACGGCAACGTCGTGCAGATCACGCCGCAAGTCACCGGTACCGTGATCGCGGTGAAGGCCGACGATACGCAGACCGTCAAGGCCGGCGATCCGCTCGTCGTGCTCGACCCGGCCGACTCGCAAGTCGCGCTGCAGCAGGCCGAAGCCAATCTCGCGCAAACGGTGCGCCAGGTGCGCGGCCTGTTCGTCAACGACGACCAGTACCGCGCGCAAGTCGCGCTGCGCCAGTCCGACCTGTCGAAGGCGCAGGACGACCTGCGTCGCCGCCTCGCCGTCGCGCAGACGGGCGCCGTGTCGCAGGAAGAAATCTCGCATGCTCGCGACGCGGTGAAGGCCGCGCAGGCGTCGGTCGACGCCGCGCAGCAGCAGCTCGCATCGAATCGCGCATTGACCGCGAACACCACGATCGCATCGCACCCGAACGTGATGGCCGCCGCCGCGAAGGTGCGCGACGCGTACCTCGCGAACGCGCGTAACGTGCTGCCCGCGCCGGTCACTGGTTACGTCGCGAAGCGCTCGGTGCAGGTCGGCCAGCGCGTGTCGCCCGGCAACCCGCTGATGTCGGTGGTGCCGCTCAATGCCGTGTGGGTCGACGCGAACTTCAAGGAAGTCCAGCTCAAGCACATGCGCATCGGCCAGCCGGTCGAACTGACGGCCGACATCTACGGCTCGTCGGCGGTCTACCACGGCAAGGTGGTCGGCTTCTCTGCCGGTACGGGCTCGGCGTTCTCGCTGCTGCCGGCGCAGAACGCGACGGGTAACTGGATCAAGGTCGTGCAGCGCCTGCCGGTGCGGATCGAACTCGATCCGAAGGATCTCGACAAGCACCCGCTGCGCATCGGCCTGTCGATGCAGGTCGACGTGGACATCAAGGACGAACGCGGCGACCAGCTCGTGAACGCGCCGAACACCGTCTACGAGACCAACGTGTTCGCGAAGTACGGCGACGAAGCCGATGCCGAAATCGCCCGCGTCATCGCCGAGAACGCAGGCGGCAACGCATCGGCGCCGGCCGCGTCGAAGTCGAATGCCGTCGCGAAGATGATGTAACCGTTCCGACTCCGGAAAATCAACCGACATGGCACAGGCTCCTGTCTCTCACCCGCCCTTGCAGGGCGGGCAACTCGTGATCGGGACGATCGCGGTATCGCTCGCGGTGTTCATGAACGTGCTCGACACGTCCATCGCGAACGTCGCGATCCCGACCATCTCGGGCGACCTCGGCGTGTCGTCCGACCAGGGCACGTGGGTCATCACGTCGTTCGCGGTCGCGAACGCGATCTCGGTGCCGCTGACCGGCTGGCTGACCGACCGCTTCGGGCAGGTGCGCCTGTTCCTCGCGTCGATCATCCTGTTCGTGATTTCGTCGTGGATGTGCGGTCTCTCGCCCAACCTGCCGTTCCTGCTGGGGTCGCGCGTGCTGCAAGGCGCGGTGGCAGGCCCGATGATTCCGCTGTCGCAAGCGCTCCTGCTGTCGAGCTATCCACGCGCCAAGGCACCGATGGCGCTCGCGCTATGGGCGATGACGACGCTGATCGCGCCCGTCGCCGGCCCGATCCTCGGCGGCTGGATCTCGGACAACTACTCGTGGCCGTGGATCTTCTACGTCAACATCCCGGTCGGCATCGCCGCCGCCGCCGCGACGTGGATGATCTATCGCAACCGGGAGTCGGCCGTGCGCCGCGCGCCGATCGATGGCGTAGGCCTCGCGCTGCTGGTCGTCTGGGTCGGCTCGCTGCAGATCATGCTCGACAAGGGCAAGGATCTCGACTGGTTCGCGTCGACGACCATCATCGTGCTCGCGCTGACCGCCGTCATTGCGTTCGCGTTCTTCGTCATCTGGGAATTGACTGCCGAGCATCCGGTCGTCGACCTGTCGCTGTTCCGCATGCGGAACTTCACCGGCGGCACGGTTGCGCTGTCGATCGGGTACGGTCTGTACTTCGGCAACCTCGTACTGTTGCCGCTGTGGCTGCAGACGCAGATCGGCTACACCGCGACCGACGCCGGTCTCGTGATGGCGCCGGTCGGGCTGTTTGCGATCCTGCTGTCTCCGCTCACCGGGAAGTATCTGCCGCGCACCGATCCGCGCTTCATCTCGACGGCGTCGTTCCTGACGTTTGCGCTGTGCTTCTGGATGCGCTCGCGCTACACGACGGGCGTCGACGAATGGTCGCTGACGCTGCCGACGCTCGTGCAGGGCATCGCGATGGCCGGCTTCTTCATCCCGCTGGTGTCGATCACGCTGTCCGGCCTGCCCGGCCACCGCATTCCCGCGGCATCGGGCCTGTCGAACTTCGTGCGGATCATGTGCGGCGGCATCGGCACGTCGATCTTCCAGACGGCCTGGGACCATCGCAACAACTTCCATCACGCGCAACTGGTCGAGCAGACGAACGTCTACAACCCGACGTTCAACCAGGCCGTCACGCAGATGGGCAACCTCGGGCTGACGCAGGACCAGGCGCACGGGCTGATCAACAACATGGCCACGCAGCAGGCCGCGCAGCTCGGCGTGAACGACCTGTTCTACATCTCCGCGGCGATCTTCGTGCTGCTGATCGGGCTGATCTGGATCACGAAGCCCGAGCGCTCGGGTGGTGGCGATGCAGGTGCCGCGGCATCGGCCGCACACTGAACACGCAGCCTGGACGCCAACAAAAAGCCCCGCTTCAATGAACTGACCCCGTAAAGTTGGACGGGTTATGACAGCTAGGGCTGAGAGGGCTGAGTTCTGTATTGCACGGGACTCAGCCCTTTTAGTTTCAGTTTGATGCGGTCGTGATTGTAGTAGTGGATGTAGCTTGCCAAGCCGGTTTGCAGTTCGTCCAGGTTGCGGAACCGATTCAG
>NZ_JAUJQE010000025.1:0-22979 GCF_030482505.1 Burkholderia sp. AU45274
CTCACGGAACCCAGCGTGGCCGGACTCGTACTCCTCTGCAATGGATACCTTGAACTGCTCCGTGTACTTGCTCATGAAAAACACCCCAAAGGTTGGATCGATGTCCAACTTTTGGGGTGCAGTTCATCGCGCCGGTCGGGCTTTTTTATTCCAACGGGAGCGCGTTCGCGCGGCGGCGTCAGGCCGCCGTGACGACGAGCCGTTCCGGCGCAAGTACGCCGTTCGCCTTGCGCGCCACGCCGAGCAACCGAGTGGCGTCATAGACGCGCACACGCTCACCTTCGGCCGCATCGATCGGATCGAGCGCCGACAGCGGCAGACGCTGGCCGTGCAGGAACCGTTTCGCGCTGGTTTCATCGAGACGAACCAGCGGAAACGTCGACAGCAACGCGTCGACCGGCTGGAGCCACGCATCGCGCGACGCTTCGTCGGCATCGGACAGCGCATCGAGCGTCACCGCATGCTCGAGCGTCAGCGCGCCGACGCCCGTGCGACGCAGCATCGTCAGATGCGCGCCGCAACCGAGCGCCTCGCCGATATCCTCCGCCAGCGTACGCACGTAAGTGCCCTTGCTGCAGGTCACGCGAAACGTCACATCAGGCAGGTCGCACGCGAGCAGGTCGAGTGCGAGGATCGTCACGTTGCGGCCCTCGCGCTCGACGGTTTGCCCCGCCCGCGCATATTCGTACAGCGGCTTGCCATCGCGCTTGAGCGCCGAAT
Source organism: Burkholderia sp. AU45274 (assembly GCF_030482505.1). Lineage (NCBI taxonomy): Bacteria > Pseudomonadati > Pseudomonadota > Betaproteobacteria > Burkholderiales > Burkholderiaceae > Burkholderia > Burkholderia sp. AU45274. Next base: position 721 of record NZ_JAUJQE010000025.1, read on the forward strand.
ACATCGGCGGCACCTGCACGATCTCGCCGGTGAAGCGCACGAGCGCGGCTTCCACCGCCGTGCGGTCGCATTCGACCGGCCGCGCTTCGATCACCTCGCCTTCCGCGTCGCCGGTAGCCGTACGCTGGCCGAGACGCATCGTCGCTTCGTACGTCTTGTCCGCTTCGAGCAGATCCTGCGAGAACTTCGTCGCCTCGCCGAAGCACAGCGGCAGCAGGCCCGAAGCCAGCGGATCGAGCGTACCGGTGTGACCGGCTTTCTTCGCGAGCAGCAGACGCTTCGCGCGAATCAGCGCATCGTTGCTCGACAGGCCGACCGGCTTGTCGAGCAGGAGGACGCCGTCCAGCACGCGCCGGGGCACGCGCGGACGTTGGGGTGCTGCAGTCGTCATAGGCCGGTCGAGCTCAGTCGTCCTTGGCGGCCGAATCGGCCTCGTCGTCGTCCTTCGCGCGCGTCGAGTTCGCTTCCTTGATCAGGCGCGACATTTCCACGGCCTTCTCGATCGTCTGGTCGTAGTGGAAATGCAGCGTCGGCACCGTATGGATGTGCAGACGCTTGAACAACAGGTTGTGCAAGTGACCCGACGCGTGGTTCAGCGCTTCCTGCGTCTTGTCCGGATCGCCGGTCAACGCGGTGAAGTAGACCTTCGCGTGTGCGTAATCCGGCGTGAGTTCCACACTCTGGATGGTCACGATGCCGATGCGCGGGTCTTTAACCTCGCGCATGATGAGTTCGGACAGATCGCGCTGAATCTGGTCAGCGATCTGCACGTTGCGATTGGGGGAAGTACGTTTCCTGGACATGATCGATCCGTGATCCGTTTATCAGGATAAAGCGGCGGCCAGTGTTGGCACGCCACCATGAAAATGGGCGGGACAGGCCCAAGCCTGCCCCGCCCATGAGCCGATGCGCGAGGGTTACAGCGTACGCGCGACTTCGGTCACTTCGAAGACTTCGAACTGGTCGCCTTCGACGATGTCGTTGAAGTTCTTCACCGACATACCGCACTCGAAGCCTTGCTTCACTTCCTTCACGTCGTCCTTGAAGCGCTTCAGCGATTCAAGTTCGCCCGTGAAGATCACGACGTTGTTGCGCAGCACGCGCACCGACGACGAGCGCTTGACGACACCGTCCGTCACCATACAGCCGGCGACTGCACCGATCTTCGGTACCTTGAAGACCTGGCGCACCTCGACCATGCCGGTGATGACTTCGCGCTTCTCCGGCGCCAGCATGCCCGACATCGCCGCCTTCACCTCATCCACTGCGTCATAGATGATGTTGTAGTAACGGATGTCGATGCCGTTCGACTCGGCCAGCTTGCGCGCCTGTGCATCTGCACGCGTGTTGAAGCCGATGATGACCGCCTTCGATGCCGTTGCGAGGTTGACGTCGTTTTCGCTGATGCCACCCACAGCACTGTGCACGATCTGCACGCGCACTTCGTCGGTCGACAGCTTGAGCAGCGACTGCACGAGTGCTTCCTGCGAGCCTTGCACGTCCGCCTTGATGATGAGCGGCAGGTTCTGCACTTCGCCTTCGCCCATCTGCTCGAGCATGCTTTCCAGCTTCGCGGCCTGCTGCTTCGCAAGCTTGACGTCGCGGAACTTGCCCTGGCGGAACAGCGCGATCTCACGCGCCTTGCGCTCGTCCGGCAGCACGATCACTTCTTCGCCCGCACCCGGCACTTCCGACAGACCCTGGATTTCGACCGGAATCGACGGGCCGGCTTCCTTCGTCGGCTTGCCGTTTTCGTCGAGCATCGCGCGCACGCGGCCATAGGCCGTACCCGCCAGCACGACGTCGCCTCGGTTCAGCGTACCGGACTGCACCAGGATCGTCGCGACCGGGCCCTTGCCCTTGTCGAGCTTCGCTTCGATCACGATGCCCTTGGCCGGCGCCTCGACCGGCGCCTTCAGTTCCAGCACTTCGGCTTGCAGCAGCACGTTCTCGAGCAGATCGTCGATACCCGCGCCCGTCTTCGCCGAAACCGGCACGAACGGCGAATCGCCACCGTACTCTTCCGGCACGACGCCTTCCGCGACCAGCTCCTGCTTGACGCGATCGAGATTCGCGTCCGGCTTGTCGATCTTGTTGATCGCGACGACGATCGGCACACCGCCTGCCTTCGCGTGGGCGATGGCTTCCTTCGTCTGCGGCATCACACCGTCGTCGGCTGCTACCACCAGCACCACGATGTCGGTCGCCTTCGCGCCGCGTGCACGCATTGCCGTGAACGCTTCGTGACCCGGCGTATCGAGGAACGTGATGACGCCGCGCGGCGTTTCGACGTGGTATGCGCCGATGTGCTGCGTAATGCCGCCCGCTTCGCCCGCTGCAACCTTCGCGCGGCGGATGTGGTCGAGCAGCGAGGTCTTGCCGTGGTCGACGTGACCCATGACCGTGACGACCGGCGGACGCGGCAGTTGCTCCGCATCGGTACCGGTTTCGCCTTCGACGAGCAGCGCTTCCGGATCGTCCAGCTTCGCGGCAACCGCGCGGTGGCCCAGTTCTTCGACGATGATCATCGCCGTTTCCTGGTCCAGCACCTGGTTGATCGTGACCATCTGGCCCATCTTCATCATCACCTTGATGACTTCGGAGGCCTTGACCGACATCTTGTGCGCGAGGTCGGCAACCGACACGGTTTCCGGCACGTGCACTTCACGAACGATCGGTTCGGTCGGCGCCTGGAACGTCGAGCTGTCCTGGTGACGGCCGCGACCCTTCGGGCCGCCGCGCCAGCCGCGGTCGACACCGCCGCTCGAATCGCCGCGCGTCTTGATGCCGCGGCGCTTCGACGCGTCGTCCTGCCAGCCGCCCTTGCCTGCGCCCGGCTTCTTGTTGCGGTCGCCCGCGCCTGCCGGCGCAGTCGTAGCCGGCGCTGCCGCACCGGCCGGCTTCTTCACGGCCGGACGCGCCTGCGCACCTTCCGGCTTTGCCGGCTTGTGCAGCGTGCCCTTCGCTTCGGCCGGCTTCGGCGGCTCGACCGGCTTCGGCGGCTCGACTGCCTTGACCACGGCCTTGCGCGGCGTGTTCATCATTTCGCGGATCGCACGCGCCTCGGCTTCTGCCGCTGCACGACGCTTGCTGATCTCTTCCTGCTCGGCGCGCGCCTTGTCCGCCGCCTCGCGGGCAGCGTCTTCAGCCTTCTTCGCCGCTTCGCGCTGAGCCGCACGTTCGGCGGCTGCGCGTGCTTCGTCCTGCGCGGACTGCGTGCTCGCCGTTTCCTGCTGCTCGGCTGCTGCAGCCTGCTGTGCGGCTGCCTGCTGCTGTGCGGCCGCAGCTTCGGCTGCAGCACGCTTCGTCGCTGCCTCTTCCTCGGCGCGACGACGCTCGGCTTCAGCCGCTTCCTCGCGGGCGCGGCGCTCTGCTTCCTCGCGCTCGAGGCGTTCCTGACGCTCGCGAAGCTCCTGCGCCTGCTTCTCAAGCAGCTCGGCCTCACGGCGCGCTTCTTCTTCGCGACGCTTCAGTTCCGCATCGTCGTCCGCTTCGGCGACCTGCGCCTGACCCTGTTCCGCACCCTCGCTCACGTCGTCGCGCTTGACGAACGTACGCTTCTTGCGGACCTCGACCTGAATGGTGCGAGCCTTGCCCGTCGCGTCAGATTGCTTGATCTCCGACGTATGCTTGCGGGTCAGCGTGATCTTGCGCTTGTCGCCGTCGGTTGCGCCGTGCGACTTGCGCAAATGATCGAGCAGACGCGCCTTGTCCGTTTCGGACAGCGCATCGTCTTCACTCGCTTTCTGGACGCCCGCTGCCTGCAGCTGTTCGAGCAGCACACCAGCAGGCATTTTCAGTTCCGCGGCAAATTGGGCTACGTTGTTACTCGCCATTCATTCCTCTTAGTGCAAGGACCGATTCCTTGCGGTTAGCATCGGGTCAGGCCATACGGCCGCCATCAAATCAGTGCGCCATGGTCATTTCTCACTGGAACCAATGTTCACGTGCTTTCATGATCAACGCCTTAGCGGCATCCTCTTCCATCCCGGTCATGTCGACCAGTTCATCTACAGCCAGCTCGGCGAGATCGTCGCGCGTCTGCACGCCGTGTTCGGCCAGCTTCGCGAGCAGCTCCGGCGTGATGCCGTCGAGGCTCTTGAGATCCAGCGCTGCGTTCTCGACCTTTTCTTCGTTCGCGATGGCCATCGTCAACAGCGCGTCGCGTGCGCGGTTGCGCAGTTCGTGCACGGTGTCCTCGTCGAACGCCTCGATTTCGAGCATTTCGTTGAGCGGCACGTACGCGATCTCTTCCAGGCTCGTGAAGCCTTCGTCGATCAGGATGTCGGCAACTTCTTCGTCGACGTCGAGACGCGCCATGAACAGTGCACGCAGCCGGTCGCGCTCTTCACCCTGCTTCAGGGCGGATTCGTCCGGCGTCATGATGTTGATCTGCCAGCCGGTCAGTTCGCCTGCAAGACGAACGTTCTGACCGCTGCGGCCGATCGCGACAGCCAGCTCGTTCTCGTCGACGACGACGTCCATCGAGTGCTTTTCTTCATCGACGACAATCGACTGAACAGCTGCCGGCGCGAGGGCGCCGATCACGAACTGGGCGGGATCCTCCGACCATAGCACGATGTCGATGTTTTCGCCACCGAGCTCGTTGCGCACGGCCTGCACGCGGGAACCGCGGATGCCGACGCAGGTGCCGATCGGATCGATCCGCTTGTCGTACGCGATGACGCCGATCTTCGCGCGCACGCCCGGGTCACGGGCAGCCGCCTTGATTTCGAGCAGGCCCTGCTCGATTTCCGGCACTTCCATCTCGAACAGCTTCATCAGGAACTCGGGCGCCGTACGCGACAGCTCGATCTGCGGGCCGCGCGCGGTGCGGTCGACCTTCGCGATGTAGGCGCGCACGCGGTCGCCCACGCGCAGGTTTTCCTTCGGGATCAGCTGATCGCGGCGCAGCAGCGCCTCGACACGGCCCGATTCGACGATGAAGTTGCCCTTGTCGAGGCGCTTCACCGTACCCGTCATGATCTTTTCACCCCGCTCGAGGTAGTCGTTCAGGATCTGCTCGCGCTCGGCGTCGCGCACCTTCTGCAGGATCACCTGCTTGGCGGCCTGCGCGCCGATGCGACCGAACTCGATCGACGGAACGGGTTCCTCGACATACTCGCCGACTTCGACGTCGGGCTTCTGCTCACGTGCTTCGAACAGCAGGATCTCGCGATCCGGCTCCTGCAAGCCTGCCTCGTCGGGCACGACGAGCCAGCGACGGAAGGTTTCGTGCTCGCCGCTTTCGCGATCGATATGGACGCGGATTTCGGCGCCTTCGTCGAACAGCTTCTTGGAAGCGGACGCGAGCGCAGCCTCGAGGGCGCCCAGCACCACATCCTTGTCGACGTTTTTCTCGCGCGCCAGCGCATCCACCAGCATCAACACTTCGCGACTCATTATTTGCGGCTCCTAAAGTCAACTTGCGGAATCAGGCGGGCTTTGTCGATATCGGCCAGCGTGAAATCCAGCATGGCCGCCTCGCCCTTCTTCCTCTCAAATTCCAAACCGATCGTTTCGCCATTCGGCGCGTGCAGAATGCCCCGGTACGTCTTGCGCCCGTCCAGCGGCTTTTTCAAGGTCACGGAAACTTCGCTGCCAGCGAAGCGCTCGAAGTCGGCCAGCTTCTTCAACGGGCGGTCGAGCCCCGGGGACGAGACTTCGAGCCGTTCGTAATCGATGTTTTCGACCGTCAAGACGTGCTGGAGCTGACGCGTGACCTTTTCGCAATCTTCGAGCGAGATGCCGGCAGGCTGATCGATATAGATGCAAAGCATGCCGCGCCCGGTGCGCTCGAGATCCACCAGCTCGTAGCCGAGCCCGGTGACCGTGGTTTCTATCAGTTCCGTCAGTTGCACTGTGTCCTCTCAGGTGTTCGCGCCCGCCGCTCGCGATTACACCCGCGGGCGCGCGCCTTAGCCGGCGCAGGAAGCGCTACCCGAGATGCCTAACCGTTTCAGCAAAAAAAAATGGGCGGAACGCCCATCTTCTTACTGGTGGTCGCACCTGAGCCGCACATTGAATCCGTACGCCCAGCGACTCCGCGATTATAGCGATTTTTGGCGCAAACGCCAAGCCAGCCGGTAAAAGCAGCGTGTCGTCTGCCTTTACGGGCCCAAAAATGCGAAATCGGGCTGCACGATCAACCGGCGCCATGAAGGCAGGCCGGAGATCGGTCATGCCGGCGGCCATCCCGCACCGCGTGACATATATACAGTCGAAAGCAACAAACGCAATGCCTCGCGCCGACAAAACCGGCCGGATGCCGATCCGGCCGGCACACCGGCGGCCTTGCGCCGCGTGCCTGATTGCTCAGCGGCTGCGCGTGCGGCTGCGCTGCGGACGCTGACCGCCGCGCGGGCCGCCGCCGTTGCCGGCACCCTCGGCACGATTGCCGTTCGGATTGCGGTTACCACCCTTGCTGCCGCCGCGCTTGGGGCCCGCGCCGTCGCGCTTGGGGCCTGCGCCATACGACGCGCGGTTGCCGTCGACATCACCACGGCCACCGCCAGCGCGATTGCCATCGCGTCCGCCTCCGCCCGCACGGTTGCCGTCCCGGCCGCCGCCGGCGCGATTGCCGTAGCCCGACGGTGCGACCGGCAGGCTGCCGTAGCCGCTCAGACCCGGCAGGCCCGGCCCGCCGCGACGACCGCCGCCGCGACGCGGCTGATCCAGCTGCCCGTGTGTCGTCAGCACCGGCTCTCGGCCGATGAAGCCCATCGACGTCTGCATCGGATCGGGCTGGCGACGTTCTGCCTGGCCGGCACCGCCGCGCTTGCCCTTCTCCTCGGTCGGCGCCTTCAGGCCGACGGTCGCCATCAGCTTGCGCACCTGCGTGTCGTCGAGCTCTTCCCAGCGACCGCGCTTCAGGCCGCGCGGCAGCGGAATCGGGCCGTGACGCGTACGGATCAGGCGGCTCACCATCAGACCGACCGCCTCGAACATCCGGCGCACTTCGCGGTTGCGGCCTTCGGCCAGCGCAACGTGATACCAGTGGTTCGTGCCTTCGCCGCCGCCGTCGCGGATGCGCAGGAAGTTCGCCGGGCCGTCATCGAGCTCGACGCCGTGCAGCAGCTTCTGCCGCATGCCTTCGGCCAGCTCGCCGACGACGCGCACCGCGTACTCGCGCTCGACGCTGTAGCGCGGGTGCATGAAGCGGTTGGCGAGGTCACCCGAAGTCGTCAGCATCAGCAGACCTTCGGTATTGAAGTCGAGGCGGCCCACCGCAAGCCATTTCGCCGTCTTCATCGGCGGCAGGCGGTCGAACACCGACGGACGGCCTTCGGGATCCGCGTGGCTGACGATCTCGCCCGTCGGCTTGTGGTACAGCAGCACGCGCGGCGGCTTGTTCGGCAGCTTGCGCTTGACCGGCTTGCCGTTGATCCGCACCTGGTCGGTCGGCATGATGCGCTGGCCGATGTGCGCGGGCTCGCCGTTCACCGACACGCGGCCGGCGACGATCAGTTCTTCCATTTCGCGGCGCGAGCCCATGCCCGCTTCCGCCAGCACCTTGTGAAGCTTCGGCGCGTCGTCGTCCGGCGACAGCACGCGCTTGTTCGCCGGCTGGCTACGGCCGCGACGCAGCATCGGTGCACGCACGCCGCTACCGCCCGCGGAGTTGTCCGCGTCGAATGCCGGCGACGTCACGTAGGCGAACAGTTCGTCCTGGGACGCATCGCCCTCCACCTTTGCCGCACCGCCCTCAGCCTTCGGCGCGCTGCCGCGACGACCCTGGCCGCCTTGGCCGCCCTGAGCCTTGGCCGCGCCTTCGCGCTTGGCCGCCGGCTTGCGAGCACCCTTGGCCGCACCTTCCTTGCGCGGCGCACGCGTCGGCTGCTGCGCTTCGGTGGCCTCGGCCGGCTGCGCGTCAGCGCCTTCGCCGCCCTGCGGCTCGCCTTCGGCGCCCTTCGACTTGGCCGCCGCGCGACGCCGCGCGATCAGGCTGCGCGGGCCTCGCCGCAGACCGCGGCGGGGACGCTCGTCGCCGCCCTCGGCCGAAGCGCCCTGCTCCGGTGCATCGTCGGCACGCGCTGCCTGTACGGCAGGCGCGGACGATTCAATATCGTGGATATCTGTCAAAACAACCTCAAAATGTCAGGTCTCGCGCCCGGCGCGGGCGCGGCAAGAAGTTGGCCGCGATCAGGCGCGACGCTGTTCAGGTTCTGCTTCGTCGTCCGGTAACGCATCGGCACCGATGGGTGCACTGGCGCTTCGTACGGCATCGGCGAGACTGTCGGACGTGTCGTCCAGCATCTCGTCGTCCGCAGGACGGGAACGGGGGGCGTCGGCCTGGCCGGCCTCGCCGGGCATGTCGCCGGCCGCTTCCGCTCCGTCTCCGGCAACCGCTTCGGCAGCCGGCTTGCGATCTTCCTCGCTCCAATCCGCGCGCAGCGGCTCGGGCTGCACACCGGCTGGCACTGCTTCGGCGCCAGCCTGTTCCATTCGTTCAGCTTGCCCGCGACCAGCATCGAGCGTATCGCGGCTCGCGATTTCATGCGTCGACGCGACGTCCGCCGCAGGATCATCCGGCAAGCCTGCCGATTGATCGCTGGATGCCTCATCCGTTTGCGGCGCGTCGCCCGTTGCGTCACCGGCAACCGGCATGCCCTCGTCGAAATCCATCGCCTGCTGCGCCAGCAGCGCGGCCTCGATGTTCGCGGCCGGCTCTTCGAGTGCAGGCAGATCATCGAGCGCCTTCAGGCCGAGGTCGTCGAGGAATTGCTTGGTCGTCGCATACAGCGCCGGGCGTCCCGGCACGTCGCGATGACCGATCACCTCGATCCAGCCGCGATCCTCGAGTTGCTTGACCACCTGCGTATTGACCGTCACGCCGCGAATCTCTTCGATGTCGCCGCGCGTGACAGGTTGCCGATACGCGATGATCGCGAGCGTTTCGAGCACCGCACGCGAATATTTCGGCGGCTTCTCGGGATGCAGGCGATCCAGATAGTGGCGCATCGCCGGCTTGCTCTGGAAGCGCCATCCGGTTGCCAGCGCCACCAGTTCGACGCCGCGGCCGGACCAATCCTGTTTCAGATCTTCGAGCAACGTGCGGACCGTGTCAGCCGACACGCCGTCGGCAAAGAGCTTGCGCAAATCGCCGAGTTTCAGCGGTTCCTGCGCGCAGATCAAAGCAGTCTCGAGGACGATCTTCGCCTCTTGGGTATTCATGCAGCTAGGCCAGACCCTGTGGTCAAACGAACCGGATCAACAAACAGACGAAAGGAACGGAAGACGCGCTCGCCCGATTCTGATCGGTCATATTGATGGGAGCACGAACCGGGGGCGGCGAACCAACTTCAGGCCAGGCCCAAACCGGACGGAACAGCACGGTTCAACGACGGAACCGCGTGACTGAGCGCCATATTACGCAAAATTGTCCGGTGCGTAAAGATGAGCCGAACGGGGTGCCGCCAGCACGCCGTGCCCGCTCCGGCCCCGCTTCAGCGGTCGGCCACGCCCCGTGCAAGGAACCGCCGCAACCGCTCGACACCCGCGTCGAGCCGCGCCGGATCGCATGCGTAGCACCAGCGCACGAACCCTTCCCCCTCCGGGCCGAATGCACGCCCGGGCGCGAGCCCGAGCCCCGCCTCGCGCACCAGCGTCTTGCAGAACGCGAGGCTGTCTGACGCGCCCGGCAGGCGCAGGAACAGGTACATCGCGCCCGGCGGAGGCGGCACCTCGACACCCGGCAGGGTGCGCAGCGCGGCGACCAGGTGATCGCGCGCATCGCGCAGCGCCGCGACGAACGACCGCACGAACGGCTCGCCATCGTGCAGCGCGACCTCACCCGCGGCCTGCACGAAGCCCGGCGCACACGACGTGTTGTATTCGACGAGCTTCGACAGGTCAGCCATCACCGCTGCCGGCGCGATGAGCCACCCCAGGCGCCAGCCCGTCATCGCCCACGCTTTCGAAAACGAATTCACGACCACGACCCGCTCGTCGCGTGACGCGATGTCGAGGAACGATGGCGCACCGTCCGCGCCACCCGCGTCGAACGCGAGCCGCTCGTACACCTCGTCGGCGACCAGCCAGATGCCGTGGCGGCGGCAATGGGCGAGCACCGCTTGCTGGTCGTCGCGCGACATCGTCCAGCCGGTCGGATTGTTCGGCGAGTTGATCAGCAGCATCCGCGTATCGGGCGTCAGCGCCGCAAGCAGCCGCCCGACATCGAGCTGCCAACCCGCATCGCCATAGCGGAGCGGTACGCATTCGACCTGCGCCCCAAGGATCTTCGGAATCTCGACGAGATTCGGCCACAGCGGCGTGACCGCGACGACACGCTCGCCCGGACCGACCAGCATCTGCGCGGCCAGCATCAGCGCGCTCACGCCCGAACTCGTCACGGCGACGGTGTCGGCCGCCGTCGCCCCGTGACGGGCGCTGACGTAGGAGGCGATCGCATCGCGCAGCGGCGCAGTGCCGAGGTTGTGGGTGTAGAAGGTTGCGCCATCGCGCAGTGCCGCCGCGGCGGCGTCCCGGATGAAGTCCGGCGTCACGCGATCGGATTCGCCGAACCAGAACGGCAGCATGTCCGGCACGCCAAAGCCGGCGTTTGCCACTTCCCGGATCAGCGACGGACGCAACGCGTGCACGGCATCGCGGGCCGCCGGCGAACCGGCCACCGGAAGAGAATCTGCGGAATGCACCATCGAGAACCACCTTCGAGGAACACGGTCCGCGTAGTGTACCGGCCTGCAAGCAGGGCCGGCGCACGTCGATCCGCTTCAGTCGAGGTCCTCTGCCCTCGCCGGCATCTGCCGCACGAGTTCCCAGATCGCCTGCGCAGCGGGCGACAACGACCGGTCGCGGCGGCGCACGAGTTCGACCGTGCGCTCGGTGCGTGGCGTGAGCGGCCGCGCAACGAGCGTCGAGCCGGCTGGTAGCGGCAGCGACAGCCACGGCTGCACGCTCACGCCGACGCCGGCCTCGACGAGTCCGAACACGGTCGCCGAATGCCCGAGTTCCTGCATGACCGTCGCGTTGACATGATGAGCGGCCAGCGCGGCGTCGATCAGCGGCCGGCTTCCCGATGCGTGATCGAGGAGTACGAGGCGCTCGCCATCCAGCGCCGTCCAGGGCACCTCGGCGCGCGCCGCGAGCGGATGGTCAGCGCGTGCGACCAGGCAGAACGAATCGGTCATCAACGATTCGCAGACGAGATCGGCCACCGTGAGCGGACCGATCACGACGCCGAAATCGACCTCGCTCGACTTCACCTTGCGCAACACGTCGCTCTGCACGTCGTCGCGCAAACCCAGCGTCACGAACGGAAACTGGCGCTCGCACGACGCAACCACGCGCGGCATCAGCCGGCACGCGATCGTCGGACTGGCTGCGACGATCACGCGCCCGCGGCGCTGCTCGCCGATTTCGCGAATCTCGCGCAGCGTGTCGTCGAGATCGTCGAGCAGACGGGACACGCTCGCGATCAGGTTCGCACCGACATCGGTCAGCTGCACGTCGCGCGTCGTACGATCGATCAGCTTCAGCCCGAGCTCGGCCTCGAGTTCGCGCACGCAGCGACTGACCGCGGACTGCGTGAGCCCGATCTCGTCACCCGCGCGACTGAAGCTCTTGAGCCGCGCGACCTCGATGAAGACGCGAAGCTGGCGCAGCGTGACGTTCATTTCCTGACCTCATCAATCGTCGATATCGATGCGCGATTTTAATGCGCGAATCCGGCTTCGAGGTGCGAATCAGGCACCTGCCCCACATGTTTCGCTGCGGTGCAATACATCCGCGAACGCACGTGGTGCGGGCGAGCTGCACAAGATTGGTGATTGTCCCGATTTGCTGGCGGGTTATTTTGGCGTCTTATACGCCCCTAGCTGACTTAGCCGTTAGCTCGCTGCCAAGCGGCTCTCGAGGGAATTACCTCCGACATGGCACGCTTCGTGCATTACCTGGCGCACAGGGCACAGGTTTGATCGGACGGAAGAGCAGAAACGCCGCTGCCGGCCAACCGGACGCCCCCACCCGGCACTCGACGATCGAGTGCCTGAAGAGTGCGCGGCGCAGGGCAGCGCACCGGAGTTAGCTTCGCTGAGGTGAGGACATGATGCTGTTCGACGATTTGAGAGATAACGAGTGGGCGCTGGTCGAGGGTCTGTTTTGCTCTGAACCCGCACGGAGTGAGCGGCGCGGCCGCCCCCGCGTGGAAGCCCGCTCGGTGGTGAACGCCGTGCTGTGGGTGCTGTCGACGGGTGAAGGCTGGTCGAAGCTGCCGGGCCGCTATCCGTCGCCGCCGACTTGCCGCCGTCGCTTCGACGAATGGCAGGCGGACGGCACGCTCGCCGAAATCGTGAAGCGACTCGGCACGAGCGGCCGGCAGATCTCCCTGCGCGGGCGCATCGGCGCAAGCGCCGCGAAGCCGCCCGCGCCGCCGAGCCGCGACCGGCTGCGCGGCGCCTTCTGGACCAATCCGGAATCCTGGCGCGCGCCCGTCAAGATGGCGTAACGAATGCTCGATCGGGCGGCTTCGGCCGCCCGGTTTCTTTCAGCGACGCGACCCGTTCGCGACGCCCGCATTGCCGTCGATTACCGTTGTCGTGCCGCGATACATCTATTTACCAATATTTACAGCAAGCCTGCACTCCCACGCTTACCTTAGCGAAATATCAACAGGCCGCATCGACGGCTTGAAGGGAGCCCCGCCATGAAACCAATGTCACTGCTCGTTGCATGCGGCATTGTCATTTCCGTGGCGTTGTCGGCTCCAGCCCACGCCGACGATCGCGTGAAGCCGCCCCACCGCCAGCAGGATCACCGGAACACCCTCCGCCAGCCGCCGTCTGCCAATCCGCCCGGCCGGCAAACCGTGCCGCGTGGCGACCTGCGTGGCGACATCGCCAGCAACGCGCGAGCGCGCATCGGCTCGCAGCCGACCGACGTACCGCGTCATCCGTAGTCCTGCCAATTTCGGAATTTCGCCAAAGAAAACGCCCGCGATCGGGAACTGCGCCGCATGCGACGAGTCAGAACCTTGCCATGAGCACAGCGTGGCAACAGCAAAAGTATCCGGTACGCCCGTATCCTCGCGATACGGGCTTTTTTTCGGCGGGATGATCGACCGCTACAGGCGGCTTTCGAGAATCGCCACGGCGCTCGCTTCGCTCAATGCGTAGTCGGCCATGCGGCGATCGGTCCAGGAAAGTAATTTCTCGTCGCGCTCGAGGCGCGAGAATTCGGCTCGACCGCTTTCGGTCAGTACGGCAATGTCGACCGGTGCATGGAAGCCCGGTGCGGGGGCAACGGTTTTCTGCCTGACCGTGTCCATCAGCCCGAGCGAACGGAGATACTCGAACACGCCCGGGCGGCGTGCCCACGGTACCTGGCGGTACTGCACTCGTCTCAATGCGTCGAGCACCGCTTCGTTGGAATACGTGGCCATCTCGATTCTTTCTTAAAGTGCAGCGACAATGCGAAGCGGCGCGCCGGGCGGTGTCTCCGCCCGCCGATACCGCCACCGATTCTGGACGCCGACGTTCGGCGTCGCGTCAGGGCCGGATCGTCAGCCGTCCATAAAAAGACACCATACCCCAATCAAATTGATTCTGTTCGATTCATTTGTACTTCTCTTCATCGGTTTCATGCTCTGCCGCAAGCGGCGACGAATCATCTCGATCGCCGCCGTTGCGCTGTTCTGGCTGCTCGCGACAGGCTGGCTCGCCGCGCCGCTGATCGCCTGGACCGAGGCGGGCGTCGCACCCGTCGAGGACCCGGACATGCATGGACGGACCACACTGATTCTCATCGGCGCAGGGACGAAGCACACCGACTCCGGGCTGCGGCCGCCACCGGACGGAACCGCCCGCATCCACAAGGTCGCAGCGCTCTACCGCACCTGCCGGCAGCAAGCCGAGCGCTGCACCGTGGTGATGTCGGGCGGCGACCCGCAGCATCACGGCGAAACCGAGGCTGCCGTATACGGGCGCCAACTCGTCGCCGAAGGCGTCGCGCCCGCGGACCTCGTTCTGGAACCGGATAGCCGCACAACCTACGAAAACGCGAAATTCACTGCGTCTATACTACGCTCACAGTATGACGACGCACGCATTCTCGTCACTTCCTCATACCAGATGCGCCGCGCGTTGCTCGATTTCCACCGTTTCGGGATCGATCCGCAGCCCGTTTATGCGAATCGCCGGCCTGCGCAAACGGGCTGGCTGCCGCGCTGGCGCAATGTAGTCAACGCCGAGCAGGCGCTGCACGAACTGGTCGGCATCGCGCAGTTCCATGTCTATCGATGGCTCGGGTGGTTCTGACGACCCCGGGGAAACCGGAGCGAAAATGACTGCGACGACGACGATGGCAGCCGCGTGACGAAGCGTGCGAAGTGTTGCGCGACTTCAACGGGGCGTTGCGTCGCGCCACGATCCGGTGCACATTGATCCGTCACTTTTGTTACACTCGACACGCACTCGATTGCAGTCGCCAGACAAAACGGCAACACTCGGGTTCATCACCACTTAGCGGAGGTAAAGCAATGAAGAAGACGTCCCTGGCTATCCTGGTAGCGATGTCGGCGCTGACTGGCGCAGCGTATGCGCAAGAGAGCACGGAAATCAAGACGATTACCGATCCGGCCAAGATCTCCGAGATCGAGCAGCGCGCACAGGCGCTGCAGCAGCAGCAAGCGGCGGAAGCCGCACAGCCGGCGGTGCAGGAAGAGCATCACCACGGCAAGAAGGCTGCTCACCACAAGGCTGCTGCGAAGAAGGCCGGCAAGAAGGCTGCCAAGGCCGCAGACGCCGCCAGCCAGTAAGTTCGGCGGCACCGCACAAGCGAAAAGCCGAATCCGGGCAACCGGGTTCGGCTTTTTTGGTTGCGGTGCCCGTGCGCTGTGCTAAAGTCGCGCACCGAAATTTTCCACCCGTGCGCACCCCGGTGCGGAGGACAGCATGAGCAACATTCAACTCGACATCGAGTGGACCGAAGCCGCCACTCGCCAGATCAAGCAACTGATGCCCCGCGGCTCGGCTGACGCGTTCCTCGCGCTGCCGCCGATCGAGTGCCTGCCGATGGAGGGCGACGTGCTTTTCCTCGGCCCGCAAGGCAAGCAGCAACCGTTCATCGTCGCCGAGCGCCAATACCATCACGACGGCGACGCCGACTGGACGATCATCCTGATCCTCGACGTACCCAACACGTCGCACTGACGCACCCCGCGGCCGGACACGTCTGGTCGCTCCGCCCGGCTCATACGAGCTTCGACAGCACGCGGATTTCGGAACGCTCGATCCAGTCCGCGGCCGCTTCCCGATAAGCGAGAATGTGCGCGGAACGCGCATGTGCAGCCAGCGCCTCCTCGCTTTCCCAGCGCTCGACGAATACGAATCGCGCCGGCTCCTTCAGATCCCGATGCAGGTCGTACTGCAACGCCCCTGCTTCGTTGCGGGTCGGCTCGACGATCCCTTCGAGCTGGGCACGCAACTTCTCCTCGGCGCCCGGCTTCGCCACGATCAGCGCCACGACTGCAATTTCCGCCATTCCCGTTCCCCCTTCATCTGGAAAAGCCCGAGAATACGCGAATCGCGCATTGGCTGCGCCAGCACGGCGTCACACGACGGCCCCAAAAAAATAGCCCGCGCTTCAGAGAAGCGCGGGCGAAACCGTCGCCCTACGAGGATAGGCGACGGGGCCATCGGGATCCGCACGCTGGCGCGGATCGTCATCCGTTGCGCCGACGCTTGTTGCGTCGACATTCGAAGACGTCGATACCGTTGTTCGGGCGCTCGCGGCGCACTCCCGGCATCTGACGCCATCCTCCCTGTTTCAACAATTCCAACATATAAAGCAGGTTGCGTGCCAACTGCCACAAACCGACCACCTCATTGATTTATAAGGATAAATTCTTGGCCTTCGATGATGCGACATGGGTTTTGCCGCCGTAACGCGCGGATGTTACGTAACGTCACGAGGAGGGACCGAACCTCCGGCACACATGCGCGCCAGCGAGCGGCAATGAAAAAGCCCGCCATGTGGCGGGCTTTTTCATTGATGCGGAGAAAGTCGAGATCAGCGAAGCTGATTCACGAGCAGCCCCATGATCTGGCGAGCCGGCGACGACGTATCGATCGCACCCGAATCGTCGACGATCGCGATGCGCGTCTGGTCGGCCGTGAGTGCCTTTACATTGACACGGTACTGCTTCGCCTGCTTTTCCTTCTTGCCGTGGAACAACTGGCTCCAGAAGCCCTGCTCCGCCGAGGTCAGATCCTTCGGATCGACATAGCGCACGAAATACAGGCCCTTCGTGCGATCACGATCGTCGACGGTGAAGTTCGCACGATCGAGCGCGAGACCGACGCGCAGCCACGACCGGTCGTACGGCTCGCCGAGCGTGACTTCCGACGGGACGGCAGCATCAGCCGCATCGTTGCCTTGCGCCGACGTGCGGGACACGTTTTGCGCGGCAATCGCTGCAGCAGCCTTCGACGATGCGTCGTCGACCTTCTTGTCCTTGGCCGCCGGTACCGTGTTGTCCTTGATGTTCGCGATTGGCGGCTCGCCGTTCTTCGCGCGCTGCTCGTTCTGTGCGAGCACCGCCATCAATCGCTTCAGGTATTCGGTCTCGAGCGCGGGATCATTCGGCTTCGGCTCCCACTTGCTCGAATCGTTGTTCGAGCCCGTGATCGCTTCGCGCATCCCCTTCTGGCTGATGAACACGTAGGTGCCGCCATTCGGCGCCGAATCGAGACGCGTACGGTACTTGTTGCGCTCGGCGGTCACGTACGAGTTGCCCATCGCCTTCGAGATCACGCTACGGATCAGGCCGTCATTGATCTGCGGATGGGTTTCGTTCCAGTCGGTTTCCATCACGCCCTTGTCGCGCTGGTCGACGACGAGCAGGAAGCCCTGCTCCTGCCAGAAGCGGCGAACCTGCGGCCAGACGGCGGCGGGCTGCTTGCCGTCGATCACGAGCCAGCTCTCGGTGCCGTCGCGCTGGATATGCATGCCGGCGACGGCCGGAGCAACAGTGTCCAGCGCAGGCGCTGCCTGTTGGACCTGCTGAAGCGCGGACAGGGAAGTCGCGCCGCCCTGGGGCGGCAGCGAACGCTGATCGGCCGTCTCGTCGAGCATGTTGGGCGGCACTGCGAGCGACGCTTCCTTCGATTTCGAATCGCTCTTGTAGTCCACTTTCGTGGGCGACGACGTACCGCAACCGGCGACGAGCGCGCCGGTGGCGAGCACTGCAGCGAACCGCATGGTAAGACGAAGATCAGTCATGTTCGGGGAATCCTCTTCCGCTAAATCACGGCGCTTTCCGTGGATCAACCTTGCATTTTACCGGGGCCGCGCCGCGATGTGCAAAAAAGCGACGGGCAAGAAAAAACCCGCGTCAGCCTGAGCTGACGCGGGTTCTTTGTCTGGTCGGGGCGAGAGGATTTGAACCTCCGACCACCTGCACCCCATGCAGGTACGCTACCAGGCTGCGCTACGCCCCGAAAGAAAAAAATTATAACAGACAGTTTTCCGATTTAGAACGGGTCGCATGCATTTTGTGAATATTCTTGTGAAATTTTTTGGCGTGAAGGCGCCGATGCGAGCAACGACGCGCGTGGCATGGACGAATTGCCCACCAACCACACGACTCCGCCTCGCCTTCACCGCTTGCGCGCAACACAGATGACCGTCAGCCCGGCGACGCGGTTGAAACGGAATATCGGTAACTCGATCCGACAGATCGACTTGAGCAAGCCGTTGACGAACGGATGGTGACGACGCAATTGCGACGCCGGCTCGTTCGGCTGCCGACGCACCCGCTCGCCGAGCCGCAACGCTGCCGCAAGCGGAAACGTGAGACCGAAATAATAGGCGCCGTGCTCGACGTCGAGCCCCGAGCGACGCACCACATCCTCGAGATTGCCCAGCGTATATCGGCGCTTGTGTTCGAGAAAATCGTCATGACCGCTCCAGAGGAACTGGAACGCGGGAACCGTGATCAGAAAGCGGCTACCCGAAGGCGCACCCTTTACATACTGCGTGAGCAGACCGACATCGTCGTCGACATGCTCGAGCACGTCCATCAGCAACACGAGATCGGCGTCGAATCGATCAATGGATCGCCGAAAGTGGATGGGCTTGCCGGACGCTTCGCCGTCGGTATCGTCCGCGTAGCTCGTATCGACACACCACGCCTCCGTCGCCTGCGTACGCTCCAGCAAGTGCTTCGAGAAAAAGCCTGAGCCTGCACCGACATCGAGTATCCGGTTTGCACCTGGCACCCCCAGGAACCGACGGATCGCACTCGCCTTCGACGCGTAGTACCAGTGATCGCCCACGCCCGCACCCAATACGTCGACTTCCTTGAGATCCATGACGTTTCCCCGTGATGGCTACTGTGCTTTGGTCGATACAGCCACTGCTGCCGATCTTACCTCGCTGCTGCCGCCGATCCTACCTGTCGACAACGCGTAGCCGACACCGGCAACCCGCATTACGACCTAATCGAAAAGGACGATGGCCGGTTCGCCGCAAATCGCTACCGTGCGGTTACCCGGCGCGAAATTGATGCGCACCGGCGAACCGTCCGACTGCATGCCGATCGATCCGGCCGCCCCGGCTTTGCCGCGTCGCGTGATACAGGGGCGACTTCGATCACCACCGCAGTCGCGACCTCTTGTAACCGTCTTCGACACAGGGCATTGAATGCATCAGAAAAACGAAATTTCCCGTCGACAGTTTCTCCGGCTGGGCGCCGGCACGATAGGCGTGGCGCTGGGAAGCGCATCGCTTCTGTCGGCATGCGGAGGCGACTCGATTTCGGTCGCGCCGGTCACGACACCTCGGCTGAGTTCCGCATCGAATTTTCGCGACACGGCCGGGCCGGACGGAACCGGCTACGTGACAACGAGCGGCGCCAAGATGAAAAAAGGTGTGATCTATCGTTCATCCGCGCTCGCGTTGTCGGCCGCGGACATCGCCACCGTCGGCACGCTTGGCATCAGGCAGGTCTGCGACCTGCGCACACCCGCCGAGATCAAGACGCAGCCGGATGTGCCGCTGGCCGGCGCCACCTGGCAAAACCTCAACGTGCTCGGGGCTGCCAGCATCGATCCGATCCCGACCACCGGCGCCACCGCGAAGGCATTCATGTTGAGCATGTACCGCGCGTTCGTCACGTCGGACACCGCGCATGCCAGCTATCACGCGCTCTTCACCGGCTTCGCTGGCTCCGGCGAAAACCTGGTGTTCCACTGCACGGCCGGCAAGGATCGCACGGGCTGGGCAACCGCGATCCTGCACACGATCCTGGGCGCGTCCGAGCAGACGATACTCGCCGACTATCTGCTGACGAACGTCTATAGCGCATCGGAAATCGCCGCTTCGGTCGCCCAGGCGCAGAAAGCCGGCGGCCAAAATGCGGCAGACATGATGACTGCGCTGCAAGGCGCGCACACCGACTATCTGCAGGCGGCATTCGACCAGGTCGCCGCGTCGTACGGCTCGATGACGTCGTATATCGCGAACGGGCTGCAACTCGACCAGGCGACGCTGAACGCAATCCGGCGGCACATGCTGGTCTGACCGACCCGCGGCTGCTGCGCCGGGGCCGGATCGCATCCCCGCTTCGACCGCCGCGGCCGCTGCCCGTCGCGTTCGGCGAAACCCGCATCGGCCAAGGCTGCGGTGGATTTTCCCGGTCGCGGAAACATTCGCCGACGACGGGCCGAGCAAACCAAACGACCGTTTGATCCGGCCACCCAACCACCCCGAATCCATTGTCCCGCAGCCCGCCGGACAGGCGCACCCCGGCGCCCGTTGTTTGGTAACGCCGCTCTAGCACGCTATGCCACACTGCACGGCATCGACGCTCGCGCCGTGCAGTGGCGCGCGCCGCCGTCGATCACGACAAGACATGGAGACAGACGATGCGGAATGCGGTCCGGCGCGGCCATCGCTCGCCTTTGGCAATTTTCGACTGGATTTCCGGCCCGCCACGCGCGGCCCGCCCCCTGTCGCCCGCGACGTCCCGCGTGTTCGGCTGCGGCGTGCTGGCGCTCGCGCTGCTGTGCGCCGGTTGCGCGGAATCATCCGCGCAGCGTGACGGCAACGCGTCGGTCGCGTCGACGAAGATCGAACGCACCAAGGCCGAACGCCTCGCCCGCGAGCAGCAGGTCGCACGCACCGTGCCGTCGCTCGCATCGATCAGCCTCACGCAACCGCGTCCGTTCACGCTGCGGGACTCGGGCCAGAACGGCGCGATGACGTTCCTGCGCGACGTCGATTTCCGCATCGTCAACAATCTCGGCTTCTTCATCCATCAATTGTCGGCCACGCTCGTGCCGACGCAAGCCGGCGCGCCGATCGTGTTCGACGATCCGACCAGTTTCCAGATCGACGTACATGAAGGCACGGTCACGCTCGACGACGCGAAGCTCACCGCCCTCTTCAACACGTACATCTTCGGCTACCGCAACGCGCCGCTGCGCAAGCTCGCCGTGTCGGCCGGCGACGGCGTGATCCACCTGCAAGGCGAGATGCAGCGCGACGGCTGGGTGCCGTTCTCGCTGACCGGCACCCTCGCGATCCGTGACGGCAGCCAGCTCGTGTTCCATCCGACGGGCGTGCGCGTATCGGGCATCAACGCGCAGCCGGTGATGCGCGCGGCCAACGTGAAGATGGCCGACCTGCTGAAAGTCCAGACGCCGATCGCGCAACTCGCCGGCGACGATCTCGTGATGTCGGTCGACAAGCTGATGCCGCCGCCGCGCCTGAAGCTCACGATCACCGCGCTGCGCGTGACGCCGGCCGGGCTCGACCTGAAGCTCGACGACGGCACGCATGCCGGCTTCGCGATGCCCGCGAACGCGCCGCAGCAAGCGATGTACATTCGCGGCGGCGACGTGAAGTTCATGCGCTCGATGCCGATGAACGCGGACATCCTGATCGGTCCGGTCGATGCCACGAAACGTGACCAGACTTTCGTGTTCGACCTTTATCACTATCGCGACCAGGTGTCGGCCGGCTACTTCAATTTCGACGAAAGCGGCGCGATGGCGATCCGGATGCCGTCGTATGCGGGCCCGGCCAGCGGCGCGTTGCTCGGCAACGCGACCGCGCGCCTGAACGACAGCTTCCTCGCCGCGCAACAGAGTGCGTTGCGCGACATACGCCAGCACTGGGAAGCCTACGCACTCGCGGCGAACCCCGCCCACCCCGGCATGCAGAAGGTCGCGATGCGGCGCACGTCGACCACGCCGTTCAACGAACGGCATGTGTCGAACCGCAACCCGACGATCCATCTGCGCAACGTCGACTTCAACCTGTCCGGGGATATCGGCTTTCACGTCGAGGACCTCGACGTCGAGCTCGTCTCGAAGCGGCCCGGCGAACCCGTCGACCTCGACGATCCGAACCAGTACGACATCCGCATTCTCGGCGGCACCGTCGTCGAGTCGTGGAAGGCGATGTCGGCGCTCTTCAACAACTATCTGCTCGACTACTCACCCCGCTCCCTCAACGACCTGCAACTGAGCGCGGACGGCACGAACCTGCGCGTCCAGGGCGGCATCAAGCTGTGGAACCACGTGCCGGGCGTCTGGCTGCCGACCGACATGAAAGGCACGCTGTCCGTGCTCGACGACCGGCATCTCGCATTCAAACCGTCCCAGGTGTCGGTGCTCGGCATCCCGCAGGCGAAGCTGCTGCGTTCGCTCGGCATCGAGCTGGCGTCGCTGACGCCGTTGCAGCGGCGCGGCGCGGAACTGCGTGGCGACACGCTCGTGCTCGACCAGTACACGGTGTTCCCGCCCCCCGTGCTGAACGGCAAGCTCGGACAGGCAACGGTCGAGCGCGACGGGCTGCGCCTCACGTTCAGGCGCATGGCGGGCGCGCCCGCGCCGCAACGGCCGCAGATCGATGCACCGAGCTACATGTGGATGGAAGGCGGCGACATGAAGATGTTCAACGTGCTCGAACTGAACGTGCGCGCGCTGATCCGGAATTCGGCCGAGGCCGGCCCGATGCGTTTCGACCTGTACGGCTACCGCAGCCAGGTCGCGCAGGGCTCGGTGCGGATGCTGCCGGACGGCACGCTGGTCGTCGACATGGGGCAGAAGAACCCGCTCGCGTCACGCTGAAACACACGCGGCACGCATGAAAAAAGCCCGGCGGCACGTTGAACTGACCCCGTAAAGTTGGACGGGTTATGACGGCTAGGGCTGAGTTCTGTATTGCACGGGACTCAGCCCTTTTAGTTTCAGTTTGATGCGGTCGTGATTGTAGTAGTGGATGTAGCTTGCCAA
>NZ_JAUJQE010000026.1:0-16292 GCF_030482505.1 Burkholderia sp. AU45274
TCTCACGGAACCCAGCGTGGCCGGACTCGTACTCCTCTGCAATGGATACCTTGAACTGCTCCGTGTACTTGCTCATGAAAAACACCCCAAAGGTTGGATCGATGTCCAACTTTTGGGGTGCAGTTCACGCGAGCCGTCGGGCTTTTTCGTTTGATGGCGGCCGATGCCGCGTGCCGCTTACTGCCCGGCGATCGTCATCTGCTCGATCAGCACCGAGCCCGTTTCCTTCGTGCCGCGCACGATCGAATCGGCACCGATCGCGACGATATGCCGGAACATTTCCTGCAGCGTGCTCGCGACGGTGATTTCCTCGACCGGATACTGGATCACGCCGTTCTCGACCCAGAAGCCCGCCGCACCGCGCGAATAGTCGCCCGTCACGTAGTTCACGCCCTGCCCCATCAGCTCGGTCAGCAACAGGCCCGTGCCGAGCTTCTTCAGCATCGCGTCGAAATCGTCGCCCGCCTGCGTGTTCGAGCTGCGCAGCGCGAGGTTGTGCGAGCCGCCCGCGTTGCCGGTGGTCTGCGTGCCGAGCTTGCGCGCCGAATAGGTCGACAGGAAGTAGCCTTCGACGACGCCGTCCTTGACGACGCTGCGCGCACGCGTGCGCACGCCTTCCTCGTCGAACGGCGCGCTGCCCATCGCGCGCGGCACGTGCGGATCCTCGACGACCTGGATGTGCGGCGCGAACACCGGCTTGCCGAGGCTGTCGACGAGGAACGACGTCTTGCGGTACAGCGCACCGCCGCTCACCGCCTGCACGAATGCGCCGAGCAGGCCGGCCGCGAGCGGCGCCTCGAACAGCACGGGCACCTTGCGGGTATCGAGGCGGCGCGCACCCATCCGGGCAAGCGCACGCTCGGCCGCGTAACGGCCCACCGCTTCGGGTGCCGCGAGATCGATCGCGCTGCGCTTCGACGAATACCAGTCGTCGCGCTGCATGTGACGGCCGCTGCCCGCGATCGGCGCGCAAGCGATGTAATGACGCGAGTACGGGTAGCCGGACAGGAAGCCGCGCGACGTGGCCAGCACGAACTGCGAATGCTGGGCCGACACGCTCGCGCCTTCCGAGTTGCGGATCTGCGGGCTGACCGCGAATGCGGCGTCTTCCGCGCGGCGGGCGAGCTCGACGGCCTCGTCGGCCGACAGCGCCCACGGGTGGTAGAGGTCGAGGTCACGCGGGTCGGTTTCGAGCAGCTCGGCTTCGGCCAGGCCGGCCGCCTCGTCCTCGGCCGTGAAGCGCGCGATGTTGTACGCGGCGGCGACGGTATCCTTGATCGCGCCCGGCGAGAAATCCGACGTGCTCGCGTTGCCGCGCTTCTTGCCGATGAACACGGTCACGCCGACCATCTTGTCGCGGTTGTGCTCGATCGTTTCGACTTCGCCGCGGCGCACCGACACCGACAGGCCGTCGCCCTCGGAGATTTCGGTCGCGGCGTCCGTCGCGCCGAGCGCCTTCGCATGGCGAAGGATGTCGGAGGCGATTTCTTTGAGCTGGTCCTGCGTGTGCGGGAAATAGCGCGCTTGTACGTCGAGATTGGCTGCCATCGTCTTGATATCCGGTGGCGGGCGGGCGCCCGCATGGTCAAAATGTTGCGTATCCCGCGATCATAGCAAGGTCCGGGGCCGGACACCGACAAGCTTGGGGTGTCCGCGGCGCGATACAATGCCGTCCATGACACGCAAAACCCGAATCCAGCCGATCGAGCATGCCGCCGAAGAGGACGACAATGGCTACGATCGCCCCAGCAAATCCCAGTTGAAGCGCGAGATGCACGAGCTGCAGGTACTCGGCCAGGCACTCGTCGATCTGCCGAAAGACGCGCTGAAACGCATGCCGATGCCCGAAAGCCTCGGCGACGCCGTGCGCGAGGCGCGCCGGATCACCGATCACGAAGGCAAGCGCCGCCAGCTCCAGTACGTCGGCCGCGTGATGCGCTCGCTGACCGACGACGAGACGGCCGCGCTGCGCACCGCGCTCGACGCGCAACGCGGCGTGAACAAGGCCGCGACGGCCCGCCTGCACTGGATCGAACGCACCCGCGAACAGTTGCTCGCGAGCGACGACGCGCTGACCGAATTCCTGCGCCAGCACCCGGAAGCCGACATCCAGGAAGGCCGCACGCTGATCCGCAACGCACGCAAGGAAGCGCAGCAAGGCAAGCCGCCGCGCTATTTCCGCGAGCTGTTCCAGTGGATCAAGACCGCCGGCGGCACGTCCCATGCGGACGACGAAGCGGCGGACGACGCCGGAGACGACCATGACGACGACGAAGCGTAACCACCCGGACGAGCTCGTCGTCGGCCTCGTGTCGATCAGCGACCGCGCGAGCACGGGGGTCTACGAAGACAAGGGCATTCCGGCGCTGCAGGAGTGGCTCGCCGGCGCGCTGGTGTCGCCGTGGCGCGCCGAAACGCGCCTGATCCAGGACGACGCGCCGACGATCTCCGCCACGCTCGCCGAACTCGTCGACGTCGCGGGGTGCGACCTCGTGCTGACGACGGGCGGCACGGGCCCGGCGCGCCGCGACGTGACGCCCGAGGCCACGCTGGCCGTGGCGACGAAGGAAATGCCGGGATTCGGCGAACAGATGCGGCAGATCAGCCTGAATTTCGTGCCGACCGCGATCCTGTCGCGGCAGGTCGCGGTGATCCGCGAGACGGCCGACCATGCGGCGCTGATCGTCAACCTGCCCGGCCAGCCGAAGTCGATCCGGGAAACGCTCGAAGGGCTGCGCGATGCCGACGGCAAGTCGACCGTACCCGGCATCTTCGCCGCGGTGCCCTACTGCATCGACCTGATCGGCGGCCCGTACATCGAGACCGACGCCGCGGTGGTCGCGGCGTTCCGGCCGAAAAGCGCTCAGCGCGCACCGCGCTAAACGCGTGCCGGCCCGCTCAGGCGGCCGGCGCGGACTCGCCTGCCGAAGCCGACGCGGCCGGAATCAGGAAATGCTCGCGGTAGTACTTCAGCTCGTCGATCGACTCGTGGATGTCCGCGAGCGCCGTGTGCATCGCCCGCTTCTGGAAACCCTTGTAGATCGCGGGCTGCCAACGGCGGCACAGCTCCTTGAGCGTGCTGACGTCGAGGTTGCGGTAGTGGAAGAACCGCTCGAATTCGGGCATCCAGCGCGCCATGAAGCGGCGGTCCTGGCAGATCGAGTTGCCGCACATCGGCGACTTGCCGGGCGACACGTACTGCGCGAGGAAGGCCTGCAATTGCTCGGCGGCTTCCGCCTCGGTCACCGTCGACGCGCGCACGCGGTCGATCAGGCCCGAGCGGCCGTGCGTCGACTTGTTCCAGTCATCCATCTTCGCGAGCGTTTCGTCGCTCTGGTGGATCGCGAACACGGGGCCTTCGACGGCGATGTCGAGCGTGGAATTGGTCACGACGACCGCGATCTCGATGATGCGGTCGTTATCCGGGTCGAGGCCCGTCATCTCCATGTCGAGCCAGACGAGGTTCAACTCGTTGCGCACGAGCGCGGGCTGGCTGGCGGAAGCGGCGGTATCGGTCATGAGTCATCCTGGAAAATGGCGGACGGCGCGCGGCGCCGCCCGGGCGGCCGGCATCGCATCAGCGGGGCCGGTCCGCAAGAACATATAATTCTCGCATAGAACCCTTTGGCGCCTTCGATGTCACCCTTTTCGTTCACCCTGCTGTTCGCGCTCGCCGTGCTCGCGATGGTCGTCACCAAGCTGTGGCTCGCGTCGCGGCAAATCCGCTTCGTCGCGGCGCACCGTAACGACGTCCCCGCGCAGTTCAGCGCAACCATCCCGCTGACCGCCCACCAGCGCGCGGCCGACTATACGGTCGAGCGCACCCGGCTGACGATGCTCGAAATCGTCGTCAGCGCGGCCGTGCTGGTCGGTCTCACGCTGCTCGGCGGCGTCGGCGCGCTCGACACGCTGCTCACCGGCTGGATCGGCCGCGGCTACGGGCAGCAAGTCGCGCTCGTCGCGGCGGTGCTCGTGATCACGAGCGTCATCGACGTCCCGTTCGAGTATTACCGCCAGTTCGGGATCGAACAGCGTTTCGGCTTCAACCGGATGACGAAGCGGCTGTTCTTCACCGACATGCTGAAAAACTCGCTGCTCGGCGCCGCGCTCGGCCTGCCGCTGCTGTTCGTCGTGCTGTGGCTGATGAACCAGGCCGGCAGCCTGTGGTGGCTGTGGACCTGGATCGTCTGGGTCGCATTCCAGATGCTCGTGCTGCTGATCTACCCGACCTTCATCGCACCGATCTTCAACAAGTTCGAACCGCTGAAGGACGACGCGCTGCGCGCGCGCATCGAGTCGCTGATGAAGCGCTGCGGCTTTGCGGCGAAGGGGCTGTTCGTGATGGACGGCAGCCGCCGCTCCGCGCACGGCAACGCGTACTTCACGGGCTTCGGCGCATCGAAGCGGATCGTGTTCTTCGACACGCTGCTCGCGCGCCTGTCCGGCCAGGAAATCGAGGCCGTGCTCGCGCACGAACTCGGCCACTTCAAGCGCCGCCACGTGATGAAGCGGATGCTCGTGTCGTTCGTGCTGAGCCTCGTGCTGCTCGCGCTGCTCGGCTGGCTGGCGCAACGCACGTGGTTCTACACGGGGCTCGGCGTCACGCCATCGCTCGACACGAGCAACGCGGGCGCCGCACTCGTGCTGTTCTTCCTCGCGATTCCCGTGTTCCTGTTCTTCGCAACGCCGTTCGGCAGCCTCACGTCGCGCAAGCACGAATTCGAGGCCGACGCATTCGCGGCCAGCCAGACCGACGCGCAGGATCTCGTCAGCGCGCTCGTGAAGCTCTATGAGGACAACGCGTCGACGCTGACGCCCGACCCCGTCTACACGGCCTTCTACTACTCGCATCCGCCTGCGTCGCAGCGGATCGACCGCCTGATGCAGCACGCATGAGCCGGCCGACCTCCCGCAAGCCGGCCCCGCGCGCGTCGAATGCGCAACGGGTCGAAGGCCGCGTGATCGCGGCGCACGGGCGCCACTACATCGTCGCGCCCGACGACGGCGGCCCGATGCTGCAGTGCTTCCCGCGCGGCAAGAAGAGCGACATCGCGGTCGGCGACCGTGTCGTGTACGAACTCGCATCGGCCGACCAGGGCGTCATCGTCGAGATCGGCGAGCGGCGCAACCTGCTGTACCGTTCCGACCAGTTCAAGTCGAAGCTGTTCGCGGCCAACCTCGATCAGTTGCTGATCGTGCTCGCGACCGAGCCCTACTTCAGCGAGGACCTGCTCGGCCGCGCGCTGATCGCCGCCGAGGCGAACGAGCTGAAGCCGCTCGTCGTGCTGAACAAGATCGACGTCGAAGCCGCGCTGCCGGTCGCGCGCGAACGCCTCGCGCCCTACCGCGCCCTTGGCTACGACGTGCTCGAGCTGTCCGTGAAGGGCTCGCCCGACGACGCGCGCGCACAACTGATGCCGCACCTCGCCGGGCATTCGACGATCCTGCTCGGCCAGTCCGGGATGGGCAAGTCGACGCTCGTGAACCTGCTCGTTCCCGATGCCGAAGCCGCCACGCGCGAGATTTCGGCCGCACTCAACAGCGGCCGTCACACGACGACGTTCACGCGCCTCTACCCGTTGGCGGGCGGCGGCGCGCTGATCGATTCGCCGGGCTTCCAGGAATTCGGCCTCTACCACCTAACGGAAGGCCGTCTCGAGCGCGCCTTCCCGGAGTTCCGGCCGCTGCTGGCCGACTGCCGTTTCTATAATTGCCATCATCTGCACGAACCCGGCTGCGCGATTCTCGACGCTGTCGCCGACGGCCGCATCGCACCGTCGCGGCATGCGCTGTATGCGCAGCTCGTGCACGAGGCGAGCCAGATCGTCCGCTGACCGCGCGGCACGCGCGCGGCGGGCAGCCGGTACCATGCGGGCCGGCGTTCACCGACAGGAGCCGCGATGCGTTTCAAGGCACCCGATCTCGCGACGGCGCAGCATTGGGCCAACGTGCTTCAGGTAGCCGGCATCGGTTGCGAGCTGCATAACTGCTACGCGACCGGCGCGCTCGGCGGCCTGCCCGCCGACGCCTGCACGCCCGAACTGTGGCTCGACGACGAACGCGACGACGCACTCGCACGCCGGCTCCTCGATGCCGCGTCGCACGGCCCGTCGGCCGGCACCGCGCCGTGGCGCTGCCGGCAGTGCGGTGAGGCGCTCGAAGCCCAGTTCACCGCGTGCTGGCAATGCGGCGCCGTGCGCGATCCGCTGGAAGACGACTGAACCACAGCAAAAAGGCCGGCTTCAAGCCGGCCTTCTGCCTTTCATCGGATACCGCACTGCCCCGTCACGACACCCAGACGGCGAGCGTCAGCATCAGCAGCAGAATCATCCACAGGATCACCGCACGCCAGACGAGACCCACCGCGGATTGCAGCGTACGCGGCGTGCAATCGTCACCGACCGTCAACGGGCCGCTGTCGCCGACGGCCAGCGCATCGAGGCTCGACGGTTCCGCGAGCGGCCCCGCGAGGCGTGCGCCGAGCGCACCGCTGCCGGCTGCCAGCAGGACGCCATCGTTCGGATCGGGCCATTGGCGCGTGTGGTTGCGCCACGCATAGATCGCGTCCTCGAAATTGCCGACGATCGCGAAGCCGAGCGCGGTCAATCGCGCGGGAATCCAGTCGATCACGAAGAACGCACGCTGCGCGAACGTCGAGAAGGCCGCCGTGCGGTCGTCGCCCGGCGTCGACCAGCTGCGTGCGAGGTATTCGGAAATCCGGTACAGCACGGCACCGGCCGGGCCGATCGGCAGCACATACCAGAAGAACACGCCGAACACGTGGCGATGCGATGCGACCACGGCGTGAATCAGCGTATGGCGGACGATTTCGCCGACCGGCATGTCGACCGTGTCGATGCCCGTCCACTCGTGCAGGATTTCGCGCGCACGCGGCACGTCGTCGTTATTGAGCGCGAGGTGGATGTCGGTGAAGTAATGGCTGAACTGACGGAAGCCGAGCGTGAAATACACGACGACGACGTTCCAGATGAATGCGAGCACGAAGCTCACCTTGAACAGCAGGAAATAGATCAGCGCGACGATCAGCACCCACGGCAGCACGACCGCGAGCCAGGCGAGGATGCCGTGCTTCTGCTTGCCCGCGTCGAGACCATGCGCGACGGTTTCCGCATGAAACTGGAACAGCGCGAACACCGGATTGTTCGGCGACAACGCGCGGACCTGTTCGATGATGAGAGCGAGGAGAACCGAAAAGAAAGTCATGCGTGGCGCCGTCTTCGGAGTTATGTCATTTTTTGCATAACGATAGCACAGCGTAAGCACCGGATGGCTGCCGGTGCAGCCGCCCGCCAGCCGGCCACGCACGCCGACAATCGTGCACGCCTAGCCGGCGGCCAAGAAGCGGTACAGATTGCGCAACATGCCGGCAGTTGCGCCCCAGATGAAGTAATGCCCGCCGGGTTCGCCATTCGGATAGGGCATCGCAAAAAAACGACGCTCGCCGCCTTCCCAGCGGAACACACGGACCTGATGGTTCGCGGGATTCATCAGGAACGCGAGCGGAACCTCGAAAATCTCGGCCACTTCGAACGTGTCGGCCTGCACGGTGAACGGCGGATGCACGAGGCCGACCACCGGTGTCACGCAAAAGCCCGTACCGGTCAGGTAGTCGGGCAGCGCGCCGAGGATCTCGACACGCTCGTCTGCCAGACCGATCTCTTCCTTCGCCTCGCGCAACGCGGTGGCGGTTGCATCGCGATCGAACGGTTCGCGACGACCGCCGGGGAAGCTGATCTGCCCGGCGTGGTCGTTCAGGTGGTCGGCGCGCTGGGTCAGCAGCATGGTGAGGCCGGACTCACGGACGACGAGCGGCACGAGGACGGCCGCGCTGCGTGGATCGACGCCCTCCTGCAGCCTCGCCTCGCCGGGCTCGACGCTCCATTCGAGCGTGCGCGCGAAACGGTCGCGCAGGCCGGACGGCGTCATCAGGCGGGAATCGATGGCCGGCAGGCCGGCGCCGGTGCCTTCGACCGGCAGGACTTCGGGATCGATGATGGGGCGGCGATTCAATGGGGCTCTCGGGTTCGTGTCGTATCGAGCATATTCTCGCGCCAGAATGAAAAAAGCACCCGGTTGGGTGCTTTTTCCTTACAGCTCTTACTCTTGGGAAGCTGCTGCGGCGCGATCCTTCGACACCAGCTTTTCCTTGATACGAGCCGACTTGCCCGAACGCTCGCGCAGGTAGTACAGCTTCGCACGACGCACATCACCGCGGCGCTTCACGACGATGCTTGCCAGCAGCGGCGAGTACGTCTGGAACGTACGCTCGACGCCTTCGCCCGACGAGATCTTGCGGACGATGAAGTTCGAGTTCAGACCACGATTGCGAATCGCGATCACGACGCCTTCGTAAGCCTGAACGCGCTTGCGGTTACCTTCAACCACGTTCACGTTCACGATCACCGTGTCGCCCGGGGCGAATTCGGGGATCGTCTTGCCGGCGAGCGCGCGCTCGATTTCTTCCTGCTCAAGTTTTGCGATCAGATTCATTACTGACTCCTTATGCCATCGTGTCGGCGTTCACACCCGCCTGCTTCCAGGCCTGGCCCCGATAGAGGA
Source organism: Burkholderia sp. AU45274 (assembly GCF_030482505.1). NCBI lineage: Bacteria > Pseudomonadati > Pseudomonadota > Betaproteobacteria > Burkholderiales > Burkholderiaceae > Burkholderia > Burkholderia sp. AU45274. Next base: position 8,581 of record NZ_JAUJQE010000026.1, read on the forward strand.
TGGATTCACATCAGGCGCCGCACACGCATGTACGGCACCGCCAATTCCCGCTCGCGCAGCCGCCTCAGGAGGCGTCCTTCGCTTCGCGTGCGAGGTTCGCGAGCCACGCCTCGTCGGCGCGGCTCAACAACTTCTCGCGGCGCGCCCGGACGATCAGGTCCGGCCGCTTCCGCAGCGTATTCCTCAATGCTTCCTGGCGCCGCCACTTCTCGATCTCGGCATGATGCCCGCCGAGCAGCACGTCCGGTACGCGCACGCCGTCGTATTCCTCGGGGCGCGTGTAGTGCGGACAATCGAGCAGGCCGTCAGCGAAACTGTCCTGCACGGCCGACAGCGAATCGTTCAGCACACCAGGCAGCAATCGTACGACAGCATCCATCATCGCCATCGCCGGCAATTCTCCGCCGGACAGGACGAAATCGCCGAGGCTGATTTCCTCGTCGACGCAACGATCGAGCAGGCGCTGGTCGATCGCTTCGTAGCGGCCGCACAGCACGACGACACCGGGTTCCTGCGCCATCCGCACCGCACGATCGTGCGTGAGCGGCGCGCCCTGCGGCGACATCATCACGACACGCGTGCTCGCGATGCCCTGCTCCGCCTGCGCCGCTTTCGCGGCATCGATTGCGGCTTCGAGCGGCCTGGCCAGCATCACCATGCCCGGACCACCGCCGTACGGACGATCGTCGACCGTGCGGTAGTTGTCCGTCGTGAAATCACGCGGATTCCAGGTGCGCAGCCCGAAGCGCCCTTGCTTGACGGCCCGGCTGGTGATCCCCCAGTCGGTCAGTGCACGGAACATCTCGGGAAAGAGCGTGACGACGTCGAACTGCACCGCGCTCTCGGTAACCTGGTTCATTTCAGTAATCGGCTTCCCAGTCGACGACGATACGACGTGCCGCCTGATCCACCGTTTTGACGTATACGCCGACGAACGGAATCAACCGCTCGTCGGTGGTCGGCTGACCGTCTTTGCCGGTCGCCGGATACTCGACACGCATGATCGAATGCACGCCATTGTCGATCATCCCGCTCACCTTCCCGAGTGCCACCGATTGCTCGTTGACGACGTCGAGACCGATCAGGTCGACCCAATAGAATTCGTCCGCGGCCAATGCCGGGAAATCTTCCCGGCGCACGAACACGCGAAAGCCGCGCATCGCGTACGCGGCATCGCGGTCGCTGACGCCCGCGGGTTGCGCAACGACGGTGTCGCTGTGCGCCTTCGACTGCACGATGCGGACGGAAAGCCGCTCCGCTCCGCGTTCCAGCCACCAGTGGCGCGCCTTGAGCAGCGCATCGCCGCCGCGGCCGGCGTCGGCATGCGTCGCCACCTTGACCCAACCCTTCAGGCCATAGGCGTCGACCACCGCTCCGACCTCGACGGCATCGTCGGGCCAGGCTTGCGCCACCTCGAGACTGCCCTGCTGCTCGGCAGCCTGACCGGCGTTCGCGACAGCGTCGCGCTCGACCGGCTTGCGGACGAATGCGCCAAACGACGCACGCCCGCGCCTTGCATTACCGGAATCGTGACCCGCCATCAATGCACCTCACAGCCGGCACGACCGGCACACCGTGCCATGTTAGGCAGCCGGTTGCGCCTTTTGCGCTTCCTTCACGAGACGCTGGACGGTCGGCGACAGTTGCGCGCCAACACCTTGCCAGTACGTCAGGCGATCCTGAGCGATACGCAGCGATTCGCCCTTCGTAGCGACCGGGTTGTAGAAACCGACGCGCTCGATGAAGCGGCCGTCACGACGGTTGCGCGAATCGGTAGCAACGATGTTGTAGAACGGGCGCTTCTTCGAGCCGCCACGAGCCAGACGGATGATAACCATATGATGTCCTTCGGGAAAACCGGGTTCGAAACTACTGAAACACGCGATTATAGCCGGAAACCAGAGGTACAACAAACACTTACGCGGAAAAAATCCGGAGGCGGCCTGTCCGCCGGGCATACAATCGTCGTGTCCGGGACGTTCCACACCGTCATGCCGCCCCTTCGCGCCGCCTCGACGCGCCGCGCGCAGCACCGTTTCGCGGCGCTGCTTGCCGGCCTTGCCTGCCTCGCGTCCGCACTGGCGTTTGCCGCGCCGTTGCCGGTGGGCGAACTCGTCGTGCCGCCCGGCTTCCACATCGAAGTGCTGGTCGACGCGGTACCGACCGCGCGCGAAATGGCGTGGTCGCCGCGCGGCATCCTGTATGTCGGCACGCGGGAAGGCCGCGTTCACGCATTCGTCATGCACGAGGGCCGGATCAGCGCGCGCTATGTTGTAGCGTCCGGGCTCGACATGCCGGTCGGCGTCGCCTACCGTGGCGGCGCACTCTATATATCCGCCGTCTCACGCATCCTGCGTCTCGATCACATCGACGACCGGCTGGCCACGCCGCCCGCACCTGCCGTCGTCACCGACGCGCTGCCGACCGAACACCATCACGGCTGGAAATTCATCGCGTTCGGCCCCGACGGCAAGCTGTATGTACCGACCGGCGCACCGTGCAACGTCTGTCTCGCCGATCGCAGCCGCTACGCGATCATCGCACGCATGAAGGCGGACGGCAGCGGGAATGAGGTTGTTGCCCGCGGCGTACGCAATACGGTCGGCTTTGCGTGGCACCCCGATTCGGGCGAGCTTTGGTTTACCGACAACGGGCGCGACATGATGGGCGACGACGTGCCCGACGACAAGCTGAACCGCGCACCGCGTGCCGGCCTCGACTTCGGTTTCCCATACTGCCATGGCGGCGACACGCCCGACCCCGAATTCGGCAGCGCCGACGTATGCCGCCGCTATGTGCCGCCTGTATTGAAACTCGGCGCACACGTCGCAGCACTCGGCATGCGCTTCTATACAGGGTCGATGTTTCCGGCCTCGTATCGCAATAATGTCTTCATCGCCGAACACGGCTCGTGGAATCGCAGCACGAAGGTAGGCTACCGCGTGATGCGCGTCGTCGTTTCGGCGGATGGCAGCCAGGCGCGCCAGACTCCGTTTGTCACCGGCTGGCTGCGACCCGACGGCACGGTATGGGGACGCCCCGCCGACGTACTGCCGCTGCCGGACGGCTCGCTGCTCGTCAGCGACGACTATGCGGGCGCGATCTACCGCGTGACCTATGCGGCACCTTGACGCAGGATAGGGGTGACCGGGCCCGACCGGGCATCGTAGAATGCGTGCCGGGCCGCGCGCCCGCGCCGGCCCGCCGGCCGTCCATGCCAACGACAACACGCCGCCATCCATGTCCAGCAGCACCGCACCGTCCCGCCGCTTTCGCTCCAAGACGCTCACCGCCGCCCTCGCGTTCCTGTTCGGATCGCTCGGCGCGCACCGCTTCTATCTGTATGGCTTCCGCGACGTGTTCGGCTGGGCACACCTGCTCGCGACGATCGTCGGCATCCCGGGCTTCCTCCTGCTCGCCGCAACCCAGCGCAGCGCGGGCCTCGGCTGGTGGCTTGCCGTTCCCGGCGCGATCTCGCTGCTGGCAGCGTTTCTCGCCGCGCTCGTCTACGGGCTGCGCCCCGACGAAAAATGGGACGCGCAATTCAACGCAGAGACGGGCAAGCACAGCAAGTCGGGCTGGACCGTGATCTTCGTGGTGATCTTCTCGCTGCTGATCGGTGCCTTCCTGCTGATGACCGCACTCGCGCTGTCGTTCCAGACGTACTTCGAGTCGCAGGTCGAAGCGGCGAAGCAGATTTCGCAGTAAGCGTAACGGCCGCTACGCACCGGCGCCCTGCGCCGGTTTGGCTCGCCGGTCAGAACAGGTTCAATTGCGTGTCGTCACGCGACTGTGTCGACCGCGTCGCGGCTGAACGAACAGCAACGCGCGGCGCCGCGGTGGCCGGCGCACCGCGAAACTGCGACAGATCGAGAATCCCGTTCGTGCGCTCGTTCAACCCGAGCCGCTTGACGGCCTGGCGGAAACGCTGCCGCAGCAGGTCGGCCCAGATCCCCTCGCCCTTCATCCGTTTCGAGAAATCCGAGTCGTAGTCCTTCCCGCCGCGCATGTCGCGCACGCGGTTCATCACGCGCTCCGCGCGATCGGGAAAATGCGCGGCAAGCCAGTTCTTGAACAGCGGCGCGACTTCCCACGGCAGCCTCAGGATGATGTAGCTCGCATGCGTCGCGCCGGCTTCCGCGCACGCCTCGAGCACGCGCTCCATGTCGGGCTCGGTGACGAACGGAATCATCGGGGCAATGCTCACGCCGACCGGCACACCCGCCTCGCTCAGCGCACGAATCGTACGCAACCGGCGCGCCGGCGTTGCCGCGCGCGGCTCGAGCGTGCGCGCGAGATCGGCATCGAGTGTCGTGATCGTGACCGCCGCCATCACCTGCCCGCGTTCGGCCATCGGTGCGAGCAGGTCGAGATCACGCTCGATCAGCGACGACTTCGTGATCGCGGCGAACGGCAACCCGCGATCGTGCATCACCTGGATCACGCTGCGCGTGATGCGCAGGTCGCGCTCGACCGGCTGGTAGGCGTCGGTGTTGACGCCGAGCGCGATCGGCTCCGGCACGTAGCGCTTGCGTGAAATCTCGCGCTCGAGCAGTTCGGCCGCATTGACCTTCGCATAGATGCGGCTTTCGAAATCGAGCCCCGGCGACAGGCCGAGATAACTGTGCGTCGGCCGCGCGAAGCAGTAGATGCAACCGTGCTCGCAGCCGCGATACGGATTGAGCGATACGCTGAATGGAATGTCGGGCGACTGGTTGTGCGTCAGGATGCTCTTCGCGCGCTCCTCGAAGACCTGCGTGCGCAGCGGCGCGGGGAAATCGGTATCATCCGACTCGTGTGCCCAGCCGTCGTCGACCGCTTCGCGCTGCGCGATCTCGTATCGCCCCTGCAGGTTGTCGACCGCGCCGCGCCCCTTGCGGGGCACGGGCGGCGCTATCGGAAATTCGTTGTCGGATCGATCGTCCATGTGCCCACCCATTCGCCTGCACCCAATACTGTATATTTATACAGTATTGGGTGCAGCATGCCAAGGGCGGGATAAAGGGCCCGACGGCCCGCCGCAGGCGCGTCAGTCGCCCACCGCGATCGTCAGCGTCTCCTTGATTTCTTCCATCACGACATAGCTCTTCGACTGCACGGCGCCGGGCAGCTGCAGCAGGATGTCGCCGAGCAGCTTCCGGTAGTCGGCCATCTCGCCGATCCGCGCCTTGATCAGGTAGTCGAAATCACCGGACACGAGGTGGCACTCGAGCACCTCGTCGATCTTCATCACTTCGCGGCGGAATTGCTCGAACATGTTGCCGCCCTTGTGGCCGAGCGTGATCTCGACGAACACCAGCAGCGCGGCATCCAGCTGGTGCGGGTCGACCCGTGCGTGATAACCGGTGATCACGCCATCCCGCTCCATGCGCCGCACGCGCTCGATACACGGCGTCACGGTCAGTCCAACCTGTTCCGCAAGGTCTTTCATCGCCATCCGACCGTCGTCCTGCAGCAGTTTCAGGATGCGTCGATCGAGCTTGTCGAGCGAGCGTACGGGCTGACGTTGCGTTCTCATTTGTTTATGCTGAAAACCTGAAAAATACGATAACAAAACCTACACATTCGACAATACCATAGCGCAAAAAACTAGATCAGCTAGAGGTTACACGGAGACGCAGGTGCGCCCGGCCTCGATCTGGTCCCTTCCATCTGGAGCAGCTATGCGAGTCGTCATTCTGGGCAGCGGTGTGGTGGGCGTGGCAAGCGCGTATTACCTCGCGCGCGCCGGCCATGAAGTCACGGTGATCGACCGGGAAGCCGGCCCGGCGCTCGAGACGAGCTTCGCGAACGCAGGCCAGATCTCCCCCGGCTATGCCGCGCCGTGGGCCGCACCCGGCGTGCCGCTGAAGGCCGTCAAGTGGATGTTCGAAAAGCACGCGCCGCTCGCGATCCGCCTCGACGGCACGCGCTTCCAGCTCCAGTGGATGTATCAGATGCTGCGCAACTGCACGGCCGAGCGCTACGCGGTCAACAAGGGCCGCATGGTCCGCCTCGCCGAATACAGCCGCGACTGCCTGCAGGCACTGCGCGCCGATACCGGCATCCAGTACGAAGGCCGCACGGGTGGCACGCTGCAACTGTTCCGCACGCAGCAGCAACTCGACGGCGCGGCGAAGGACATCGCCGTGCTTCAGGAAGCGAACGTGCCGTTCGAACTGTTGTCGCCGGCCGACCTGAAGAAAGCCGAACCGGCGCTTGCCGCCGTCTCGCACAAGCTGACGGGCGGCCTGCGCCTGCCGGGTGACGAAACGGGCGACTGCCAGCTGTTCACGACGCGCCTTGCCGCGCTCGCCGAATCGCTTGGCGTGAAGTTCCGCTACAACACGCCGATCGATGCGCTCGCGATCGCGGGCGGCAAGATCGCCGGCGTGCAGTGCGGCAGCGAAACGGTGCGCGCGGACGCGTACGTCGTCGCGCTCGGCTCGTACTCGACGAGCTTCATCTCGAACCTGATGAAGATCCCCGTCTATCCGCTGAAGGGCTATTCGATCACCGCGCCGATCGTCAACGAAGCGGCCGCGCCCGTGTCGACCGTGCTCGACGAGACCTACAAGATCGCGATCACGCGTTTCGACCAGCGCATCCGCGTCGGCGGCATGGCGGAAATCGTCGGCTTCGACAAGAAGCTGCGTGCCGCGCGCCGCGAAACGCTTGAAATGTGCGTGAACGACCTGTTCCCGGGCGGCGGCGACACGTCGAAGGCAACGTTCTGGACGGGCCTGCGCCCGATGACGCCGGACGGCACGCCGATCGTCGGCCGTACGCCGGTGTCGAACCTGTTCCTGAACACCGGCCACGGCACGCTCGGCTGGACGATGTCGTGCGGCTCGGGCCAGCTGCTCGCGGACCTGATCTCGGGCAAGATGCCCGCGATCCAGGCCGACGACCTGTCGGTGCATCGTTACCTGAAGGACGTGGCCGGCGAGACGCGCCCGGCGTACGCATAAGCCACAGCCCGCAGCCGTGCAAGCGGCCGGCATCAAAAAGAACGGCGCCCCTCGGGGCGCCTTTTCATTTCATCGAATCGCGTTGTCATGCCGGTCAGCGGCGTGATGGTTCATGAGGTGTCACCCTCTTCCCCCTCTGTCGATGGCGAAAAAAAGGGGCGCTCGTGGCGCCCCTCTTCTCGTGTGCTTACCGCCGAAGCGTCACACTGCTTTAGCCGAGCTCGGCTACGAGCTCCGGCACGAGCGCGAACAGATCGCCGACGAGGCCGTAATCGGCCACGCTGAAGATCGGGGCTTCCGGATCCTTGTTGATCGCGACGATCACCTTCGAATCCTTCATGCCGGCCAGATGCTGAATCGCACCCGAGATGCCGACCGCGATGTACAGCTGCGGTGCGACGATCTTGCCGGTCTGGCCGACCTGATAGTCGTTCGGCACGTAGCCCGCGTCGACTGCCGCGCGCGAGGCACCCAGCGCCGCGCTCAGCTTGTCCGCCAGCGGCTCCAGCACCTTCGTGTAGTTCTCGCCGCTGCCCAGACCGCGGCCGCCCGACACGATGATGCTTGCGCTCGTCAGTTCCGGACGGTCCAGCTTCGTCACTTCACGGCTCACGAACTGCGACTTGCCGGCGTCGGCTGCCGCTTCGATCTTCTCGACCGATGCGCTGCCGCCTTCCGCTGCCACCGGATCGAAACCCGTTGCACGCACCGTGATGACCTTGATCGGATCGCTCGACTGCACCGTCGCGATCGCGTTGCCCG
>NZ_JAUJQE010000027.1:0-16085 GCF_030482505.1 Burkholderia sp. AU45274
CTCACGGAACCCAGCGTGGCCGGACTCGTACTCCTCTGCAATGGATACCTTGAACTGCTCCGTGTACTTGCTCATGAAAAACACCCCAAAGGTTGGATCGATGTCCAACTTTTGGGGTGCAGTTCAACGTTGCCAACCGGGCTTTTCATTTCATTCTTCGCGCTTCGCACTCAGTCGTGCTTCAGTCCGTCGATCACGTCGAGCAGCGCCTGCCGCAATGCAATGACGTCGACGGTCGTGCCTGGCTTGCCTGGTGTGCGTGCATCGGCGGCCTGCGCCTCCGGCTCGACGGGTGCTGCCGCGACCCGCTCGCCGGCCGGCGAATCGAGCCGGTTGCGCGCGCCGTTGATCGTGAATCCCTGCTCGTACAGCAACTCGCGAATCCGTCGGATCAGCAGCACTTCGTGGTGCTGGTAATACCGACGATTGCCGCGCCGCTTCACCGGCCGCAGTTGAGTGAATTCCTGTTCCCAATAACGCAGCACATGCGGCTTGACCCCGCACAGTTCGCTGACTTCACCGATCGTGAAGTAGCGCTTCGCGGGAATCGGAGGCAAGACGACTTTCTCAACCGTAGTGGTCATCGTCGGTTAACCGTCGGTAAGGGTGCGCGGCGGCCGCGCGGAGACGTCAGCGCGCGGGGCTTACTCCGCGCCGTTTTCGACCAGCGCCTTCAGCTTCTGGCTCGCGTGGAAGGTTACCACCCGGCGGGCCGCGATCGGAATCGCCTCGCCCGTCTTCGGATTGCGACCCGGGCGCTGCGGCTTGTCGCGCAACTGGAAATTGCCGAACCCCGACAGCTTGACGCTCTCGCCGTTTTCGAGCGCGTCACGGATCACCTCGAAAAACGCCTCGACCATGTCCTTCGCTTCACGCTTGTTCAGCCCGACGCTGTCGAACAGCAGCTCCGCCAGTTCCGCCTTCGTCAGCGTGGGCGTCTCGGTGGACGCCGGCGCCGAAGCGTCGCGGTTCATTGCGCTGCGTTGCGCCGTCAGGAGGGCTTCGAATTCACTCGAGGTCATGTCGTTCATATCTGCCATACAGCGCGTTAAATCAAAACTTACGATCGGAACAGGCCGCCCGCGAGCGGGCGGACCTCCTCCTTAGCCGCGCAGGCGCGCACCGGCACGAGCCATCCGCTCGACCAGCGTCTGGATCGCCTGATCGACGACCTCGTCCTGTAGCGTGCCAGCCGCGTCCTGCAGCGTCACGCGGAAGGCAAGGCTCTTCTCGTGCGCGGCAAGACCACCGGAAGTATTTGATTTTGCACGAAATTCGTCGAAGAGTACAACCTTCTGAACGAATCGGCAGGCCTCTTCGGCAAGCGCCTTCTTCATTTCGTCGAAAAGTGCCTGAACCTCGACCGCCTGATCGACGACAACGGCGATATCGCGACGAACCGGCGGGAATTTCGATACGTCGGTCGGCGCGGGCAACGCACGTGCAATCAGCGCGTCCGCGTCGACCTCGAACATCACCGGCGCGTGCGGCAGCTCGTACTTCTGCATCAGGCGCGGGTGCAGCTCGCCGATCCAGCCGACCGCACGGCCATCGACTTCGATGCGCGCGCTGCGGCCCGGATGGAGGGCCGGATGCTCTGCCTTCACGAAGCGTGCGGTTGCGGGCGCGAGCAGTGCTTCGAGATCGCCCTTCACGTCGAAGAAATCGACCGCGCGGGTCGCCGTGCCCCATTGCTCGTCGAGCGCCGGACCGTAGGCAAGCGCACCGACGCGCTTCGGCTGCACGTAGCCCTCGACCGTCAGCTCGCCGGCCTTCGCCGCCGTATCGGTGAGGAACACGCGGCCAGCCTCGAACACCCGCACGCGATCCGCGCGGCGGTTCAGGTTGTGGCGCAGCACGGAAATCAGGCTGCCGAACAGCGTCGTGCGCATCACCGACAGCTGGCTCGCGATCGGGTTCAGCAGACGGATGGGTTGGTCGTTGCCCGCGAAATCCTGCTCCCACTCCGCATCGACGAAGCTGAAGTTGACGGTTTCCGCGTAGTCGCGCGCGGCCAGCGCGTGGCGGATGTCGTGGATCGAGCGACGCGTCTCGTTGGTCGCGCGCATTTCGCTCGTCGCGACTGGCGGACGCGCCGGGATCTTTTCGAAGCCGTAGATGCGCGCCACTTCCTCGATCAGGTCTTCCTCGATCTCGATGTCGAAGCGATGCGACGGCGGCGTGACGAGGAATGCGTCGTCTTCACGCTCGAACGGCAGCCCGAGGCGCGTGAAGATGCTGGCGATCTCGTCGGCGCCGATCTGCACGCCGATGATGCGGTTCGCGCGCGATACGCGCATCTTCACCGGCGCGCGCTGCGGCAGGTTCACGGACTGATCGTCGACCGGGCCGGCCTTGCCGCCGCAGATCTCGAGAATCAGTTGCGTGATGCGCTCGACGTGCTCGACGGTCGTCGCGTAGTCGACGCCGCGCTCGAAGCGATGCGCCGCATCGGTCGAGAAGTTGTACTTGCGCGCACGGCCGCGGATGCTGTCCGGCCACCAGAATGCGGCTTCCAGGTAGATGTTGGTCGTATCGAGCGTGACGGCCGTGCTGTCACCGCCCATGATGCCGGCCAGGCTTTCGACCTGACGGTCGTCCGAAATCACGCCGACCGTTTCGTCGAGTTCGACCGTGTTGCCGTTGAGCAGCTTCAGCGATTCGCCGCGCTTGCCCCAGCGCACCTCGATGCCGCCGTGGATCTTGTCGAGATCGAACACGTGCGACGGACGGCCGAGCTCGAACATCACGTAGTTCGAGATGTCGACGAGCGCCGACACGCTGCGCTGGCCGGAACGCTCGAGGCGCTCGACCATCCACTGCGGGGTCTTCGCATGCGCGTTCACGCCGCGGATCACGCGACCCGAGAAGCGGCCGCACAGATCGGGCGCGGCAATGCGTACCGGCAGCGTCTCGTCGAGCTCGGCGCGCACCGGGCGGATGTCGACCGGCGTCAGCGGTGCGCCGGTGATCGCAGCCGTCTCGCGTGCGATGCCGAACACGGACAGGCAGTCGGCCTTGTTCGGCGTCAGCTTGATTTCGAAGATCGTGTCGTCGAGATTGAGCGTCTCGCGGATGTCCTGGCCGACCGGCGTGTCTTCCGGCAGCACCAGCAGGCCGCTGTGATCCTCGGACAGCTTCAGCTCGCGCGCCGAGCACAGCATCCCCTGGCTCTCCACGCCGCGCAGCTTCGACAGCTTGATCGCGAACGGCTTGCCGCCCTCTTCTGCCGGCGGCAGTTCCGCACCGACCAGCGCGACCGGTACCTTGATGCCAGGAGCGACGTTCGGTGCGCCGCAGACGATATTCAGCGTCGCGCCGGTGCCGGCGTCGACCTGGCAGACATTGAGCTTGTCCGCATCCGGATGCTTGACGACTTCGAGCACGCGGCCGACGACGATCTTCGACGTCGGCGGCGCAGCCTTGCTCAGCGATTCGACTTCGAGCCCCGCCATCGTCAGCGCGTGCGACAGTTCGTCGGTCGTCAGCTGCGGGTCGACAAAGGTTCTCAACCAGGATTCAGGGAATTGCATGGATGTCTACGTTCGAAACAGGTTAGATCGACGCCCGGGCCCCTCGGAAACGTCCGTCGGGGCGTGCACGGGCACAGGTCGGCGCGGCGCGCGGCGTTACGCGAACTGGCGCAGGAAACGCAGGTCGTTCTCGAAGAACAGCCGGAGATCCTGGACGCCGTAGCGCAGCATCGTCAGGCGCTCGAGGCCGCTGCCGAACGCAAAGCCGATGTAGCGCTCGGGATCGAGGCCCATGTTGCGAATCACGGTCGGATGCACCTGCCCCGAACCGGAGATCTCGAGCCACTTGCCGGCGTTCTTGCCTTGCTCGAACATCATGTCGATCTCGGCCGACGGTTCCGTGAACGGGAAATACGACGGACGGAAGCGCACGAGAATGTCGTCGCGCTCGAAGAATTTTTTCAGGAAGTCGGTATAGACGCCCTTGAGGTCGGCGAAGCTGATGTTTTCGTCGATCCACAGCCCCTCGACCTGATTGAACATCGGCGAGTGGGTCGCATCGCTGTCGACGCGATACGTGCGGCCCGGCGCGATCACCTTGATCGGCGGACGGTTCATGCGCGCGTAACGCACCTGCATCGGGCTCGTGTGCGTGCGCAGCAGCAGCTGGCGGCCGTCGGCATCCTTGCCTTCGACGTAGAAGGTGTCCTGCATCGAACGCGCCGGATGGTTCTCCGGGCTGTTCAGCGACGTGAAGTTGTACCAGTCGGTCTCGATTTCGGGGCCGTCGGCCACATCGAAACCGATCGAGCCGAAAATCTGTTCGACACGCTCCCACGTGCGCATCACGGGGTGCAGGCTGCCTGCACCGGCGCCGCGGCCCGGCAACGTCACGTCGATCGCCTCGGCAGTGAGGCGCTGATTCAGCAGCGCGTCGGCCAGTGCCTGGCGACGGGCGGTCAGCGCGGCTTCAACCTGCTGCTTCGCGACGTTGATGCGTGCGCCTTCGGTCTTGCGTGCTTCGGGATCGAGCTTGCCGAGGCCCTTCAGCAACTCGGTCAGCGCACCCGACTTGCCGAGAAATCGTGCTTTCTCGTTTTCGAGCGTGGTGATGTCGGCAGCCTGTTCGAAGGACTGCTGCGCGTCGGCGACAATCTGGTCCAGATCCATAGATCCCATCATTTCCAACGTCATTCGGTCTTGGCGAGCGAAATCGCCCACCAAACAAAAAAGGGGCTCGGAAGAGCCCCGTTTTCGCTGCAGCGGCCGAGACTACCGGAACCTCGCTGCAACTAACCACGCAGTGCTAATTTCGCAATTAGGCTGCAACGGCGGCTTTCACCTGCTTGACGATCGCAGCAAAAGCAGCCTTGTCGAACACCGCCATGTCGGCCAGAACCTTACGGTCGAGTTCGATCGACGCCTTCTTCAGGCCGTTGATGAACACGCTGTAGGTCATGTCGTGCTGGCGAACTGCCGCGTTGATACGCGTGATCCACAGTGCGCGGAACACACGCTTCTTGTTGCGGCGATCGCGGTACGCGTACTGACCAGCGCGCATCACCGCCTGCTTGGCGATGCGGTAGACGTTATTGCGGCGGCCGCGATAACCCTTGGCCAGGTTGATGATCTTCTTGTGGCGGGCCCGTGCGGTTACCCCACGTTTGACTCGAGGCATGTTTCTCTCCTTAGAGTATCAGTTAGGGGTTACGCGAACGGCAGCATCGCGCGGACGGAGTTCAGATCGGAATCATGAACTGCCGTTGCGCCGCGCAGGTGACGCTTGTTCTTCGTGGTTTTCTTGGTCAGGATGTGACGCTTGAAGGCTTGACCGCGCTTGACGGTACCGCCCGGACGCACCACGAAGCGCTTTGCAGCACTCTTCTTGGTCTTCATCTTAGGCATGACGAACAACTCCAGTTTATTAGATGGCGATGGGTGTGCGGTTGGCTTGCGCCCTGGACCCGCCCTTCGAAACCCAGTCCACTTGTGTACGGCGAACCGCTTGCGCAGCCGCCGTCATTGTTGGCGCACCGCCCTGACCGGGCAACGCGCCGAACCTCTGCGAACCTGCGCGCGACGCGCGCGGGCTCGTTACTTCTTTTTCTTCGGCGAGAGCACCATGATCATCTGGCGCCCTTCCATCTTCGGCATCTGCTCGACCTGGCCGACTTCCTCGAGATCCGTGCGCAGACGCTCAAGCATCCGCATACCGATTTCCTGGTGAGCCATTTCGCGGCCGCGGAAACGCAACGTGATCTTCGTCTTGTCGCCTTCTTCGAGGAAGCGCACGAGATTGCGGAGCTTGACGTTGTAGTCACCGTCATCGGTACCCGGGCGGAACTTGACTTCCTTGACCTGGATGACCTTCTGCTTCAGCTTCGCTTCGTGCTGCTTCTTCGACTCCTGGTACTTGAACTTGCCGTAATCCATCAGACGGCAAACCGGGGGAACCGCTTGCGGCGCGATTTCCACCAGGTCAACATCCAGTTCTTCCGATTTACGGAAAGCATCAGCGAGTTTTACGATACCGAGCGGTTCGTTCTCGATCCCGACCAGGCGCACTTCCGGCGCAGTGATTTCACCGTTGATGCGGTGCGACGACTTATCAGTAGCGATGTTACGTTTCCTCTAAAAATTAAAAAAACGAGCCGCGCTGCCAGGGCGGTTACTTGAACGAGCGCAGGTCTTCCTGCAGACGCTCAACGAAGGCTTCGACCGGCATCACGCCAAGATCGACGCCGCCACGGGCACGCACGGCTACCGTTTGCGCATCACGCTCCTTATCCCCCACGACGAGGAGATAAGGCACCTTTTCCAGCGTGTGCTCGCGTATTTTATAGCTAATCTTCTCATTGCGCAAATCGGCCGTCACTCTAACCCCTTGTTTTTGCAACGTTTGGGCCAGAGATTGCGCATATTCGGCCTGACTTTCGGCGATATTGAGCACAACTGCCTGGAACGGCGCGAGCCAGGCCGGCATCGCACCAGCGTGGTGCTCGATCAAAATGCCGAGGAAACGCTCCATCGAACCGACGATCGCACGGTGCAGCATCACCGGACGGCGACGGCTGCTGTCATCCGCGACATACTCGGCGCCGAGGCGCTCCGGCAGGACCATGTCGAGCTGCAGCGTGCCGCACTGCCACGAACGGCCGAGCGCATCCTTGATGTGGTACTCGATCTTCGGACCGTAGAACGCGCCTTCACCCGGCAGCTCTTCCCACGTGAGGCCGCACGCCGTCAGCGCGTCGCGCAGGCCCTGCTCGGCGCGATCCCAGGTCTCGTCCGTACCGGCGCGCTGCTCAGGTCGCAGCGACAGCTTGATGTCGATGTGATCGAAACCGAAGTCCTTGTACACGCTCATCGCCAGCGTGTTGAACGCGATCGATTCCGAGATGAACTGGTCTTCCGTACAGAAGATGTGCGCATCGTCCTGCACGAAGCCGCGCACGCGCATCAGGCCGTGCAGCGCGCCCGACGCCTCGTTGCGGTGGCACGAACCGAATTCCGCGTAACGCAGCGGCAGGTCGCGGTACGAGCGCAGGCCGTGCTTGAACACCTGGACGTGGCCCGGGCAGTTCATCGGCTTGATCGCGTAGTCGCGCTTCTCCGACTCCGTCGTGAACATGTTCTCGCGGTAGTTCTGCCAGTGACCCGACGCTTCCCACAGCGAGCGGTCCATGATCATCGGCGTCTTGATCTCGAGGTAGCCGGCTTCGTTCACGCGGCGGCGCATGTACTGCTCGACCTGCTGCCACAGCGCCCAGCCCTTCGGATGCCAGAACACCATGCCCGGCGACTCTTCCTGCATGTGGAACAGGTCGAGCTGCTTGCCGAGCTTGCGGTGGTCGCGCTTTTCCGCTTCCTCGAGCATGTGCAGGTACTGGTCCTGGTCTTCCTTCTTCGTCCAGGCCGTGCCGTAGATGCGCTGCAGCTGCTCGTTCTTCGAATCGCCGCGCCAGTACGCGCCGGCGACCTTCATCAGCTTGAAGACCTTCAGCTTGCCGGTGGACGGCACGTGCGGGCCACGGCACAGATCGGTAAAGCCGCCGTGCGAATACAGCTTGATTTCGTCGCTTTGCGGAATCGACTCGATGATCTCGGCCTTGTACTTCTCGCCGATGCTGCGGAAGTAGCCCGCCGCTTCGTCACGCGACACGACACGACGCGTCACGGGCTCATCCTTCTTCACGAGCTCCTGCATGCGCTTTTCGATCTTCTCCAGATCTTCGGGCGTAAACGGGCGGTTGTACGAGAAGTCGTAATAGAAACCGTTGTCGATCACCGGGCCGATCGTCACCTGCGCGTCCGGGTACAGTTCCTTCACCGCGTACGCGAGCAAGTGCGCCGTCGAGTGACGGATGATGTCGAGACCGTCGGCGTCCTTGTCGGTCACGATCGCGAGCGATGCGTCGCGGTCGATCACGGCCGACGTATCGACGAGCTCGCCATCAAGCTTGCCACCAAGCGCAGCCTTCGCAAGGCCGGGACCGATCGAGGCCGCAACCTCGGCAACTGTCACCGGATGCTCGTATTGTCGAACTGAGCCGTCAGGCAAGCGTATCGAAACCATAGCAATCTCCGTGATGCCGACAGTGGGCGGCAGACCAGGTACGCGATATAAAAATCACGCGGGAAAATGTCGCGACAAAAAAAATGCGGCCCCGCTTTCGAGGGGCCGCATTCGATACTTCACTCAAACTGAAAGGGCGAAAGGGTTCCTCGACTAGCGTCGCTCCGAAAAGGTTTCGGTCAACGTTCGCGGTGTCATAACCGTATTCGCCTTGTTCGCGTTGAGTTATTTGCTGCATCGAACACCCGGAGACCGGGCATTCTCAATTCGTTGGTAGGCTCGATTGGACTCGAACCAACGACCCCCACCATGTCAAGGTGGTGCTCTAACCAGCTGAGCTACGAGCCTAGTGAAGCTAAGATTATATGGAGCCGCTACCCGCTTGGCAAGTATTTTTATGCGGTCGCAGCAAAATAACGGTGTTCGAACCCCACATCAGGCCTTCCGCCCCGCCCGCACGACGCCCTGCACCTCGCCGAGCAGCGTGCACGCGCGCTGCACCTGCGCCGAGTTCGACACCTCGACCGTGAACTGCATGAATGCCGCATTGCGGCGGCTCTGCGTCTTCACGCCCACCACGTTCATCTTCTCGCGCGCGAACACTTCGGAGATGTCGCGCAGCAACCCTTGCCGGTCGCTCGCCTCGATCATCAGGTCGACCGGATAGACGGACGCACCGCGCCCGCCGAGCACGTCGGCCGACCAGGTCGTCTGCAGCACGCGCTCCGGCGCGCGCTCGACCATCCGGCGGAACGTCGGGCAATCGGTGCGGTGGATCGACATCCCCTTGCCGCGCGTGACGAAACCGCTGATCGGATCGGGCGGCGCCGGACGGCAGCAGCGCGCGAGCTGGGTCAGCAGCGCGTCGACGCCCACGACCAGCACACCGGTCGACGCGCCATGCGCCACGCTCGCGCCGCTGCTGCGCTTCTCGAAATCGGCAGGCGCCTCGGGCGCCGGTTCGGGCGGCGGCGCATCGGACAGCGCGTGCTCGACATTGCGCAGGCTGAACTCTTCCTTGCCGACGACCGAGAACAACTCCTCGGGCGACTTGAAGCCGAGCTTCGCGGCGAGATTGTCCAGGCTGACCGACGTCTTGCCCTCGCGTTGCAGCGTCTTTTCGACGAGCGCGCGGCCATGCGCGACGTTTTCTTCCTGCTCGATCGAGTTGAACCACGCCCGCACCTTCTGACGCGCGCGCGGGCTCTTCATATAGCCGAGCTGCAGGTTCAGCCAGTCGCGCGACGGGCCGCCCTCCTTCACCGCGACGATCTCGACCGTCTGGCCGTTTGCGAGCGGCGTATTGAGCGGCACCATCGCGCCGTCGACACGTGCGCCACGGCAGCGATGGCCAAGCTCGCTGTGCAGGTGGTATGCGAAATCGACCGGCGTCGCGCCCTGCGGCAACGCGATCACGCGCGCCTGCGGCGTCAGCACGTAGATGTGATCGTCGTCGAGCGACGTCTCGCGCAATTGCGCCCACGCCTTGTCGCCCGACTGTTCCGCGCCGTCCTCGACGTCATCCTTCCACGCGAGCAGCTGGCGCAGCCATGCAATCTTCTCGTCGTACTTGTCGCTTGCCGAGAACTGGCCGCCGTAGCCGCGCGCGCCGGCTTCCTTGTAGCGCCAGTGCGCGGCGACGCCGTACTCGGCGAAGCGGTGCATCTCCTGCGTGCGGATCTGCACTTCGAACGCGCGGCCATCGTCGCCGATCACGACCGTGTGCAGCGACTTGTAGCCGTTCGGCTTCGGCCGCGAGATGTAGTCGTCGAATTCCTTCGGCACCGGCTGCCACAGGTGATGCACGATGCCGAGCACCGCGTAGCAATCCTTGATGTCCGGCACGATCACGCGAAACGCGCGCACGTCGTACAGCTCGGAGAAGTCGAGTTCCTTGCCGCGCATCTTGCGCCAGATGCTGTAGATATGCTTCGGCCGGCCGCTCACGTCGGCCTGGATGTGCGCATCCGCCAGCTCTTGCTGCAACCGGTCGATCGCCTGCTTGACGTACGCTTCGCGCTCGATGCGCTTCTCGTCGAGCAGCTTCGCGATCCGCTTGTAGGTGACGGGATCCTCGAAACGGAACGCGAGATCCTCGAGCTCCCACTTCAATTGCCAGATGCCGAGACGGTTCGCGAGCGGCGCATAGATCTCGAGCGTCTCGCGCGCGACGTCGGGCGGCGGGTCGATCTTCGCGGCCGCGTAGTAGCGCAGCGACTGCAAGCGCGACGCGAGCCGGATCAGCACCACGCGGATGTCTTGCGCGAACGCCAGCAGCATCTTGCGCAGCGCCTCGATCTGCGTGCGCCGCTCTTCGGCCGCATCGCGCCCCGCGTCGGCCCCCGCGTTCTGCGCGGCACGCAGGCTGACGGTACCGAGCCGCAACAGCTTGCGCACGTCGGACACGAGCCGCGCCACTTCGTCGCCGAACCGCTCGGTGAGCTCGCGCTCGGGGTCGCTCAGGTGCGGCGTCAGCACGAACAGCGCGGCCGCCTGCATCGCGGACGGATCGACATTCAGCGTGCGCATGATCGACGCCGTGCCGGCCGAGTGATCGGCGAGCAGTTCGCCCGACGACAGGCGCACGTCGCCGGCCCGCTCGCGCACGAACGCGAGCACGTCGTCGAACGACGGCGCCGCGACGGGGGAGGCGGAAACGGACTCGGTCATTGCTCGGCCTGGCGGAATGCGATCATCGTCGGGTTGCGTTCAGCTCCGCTGCGCAGCGACGACCACGATCTCGACGAGCAGTGCCGGATCCGCGAGCTTCGCCTCGACCGTGGCGCGCGGCGGCGTATTGCCGTGCGCGACCCATGCGTCCCACTCCGCATTCATGCCTTCGAAGTTCGCCAGATCCGAGATGTAGATCTGAACCGACAGCAGATGCGCCTTGTCGCTGTTCGCTTCGGCGAGCAGGCGATCGATGTGGCCGAGCACTTCGCGCGTCTGGCCCCTGATGTCCTGGGTGGTGTCTTCGGCGATCTGGCCGGCCAGATACACGGTACCGTTGTGGATCGCGGTTTCGGAGAGACGGGCCCCGACGTGGTGACGAATGACTGCCATGGAATGTTCCGGTCGTGAGTGGATGGAGATTCGGGCGGCGGCACGGCCCGCGTGCCGCCGAACCGCATATTATGACGCGTTTATGCACCGCCTTCGACGAAAAACCGCCGCGCGAGCGCAATCTGGCTTGCGTCGATGAACGCCGGCGCGTGGCCCGCCCCTGGGATCTCGGCGTGCGTCACATGCCGGCCGCGACGCTCCATCTCGGCCACCGTCTCGCGCGACAGCAGGTCGGACGTCTCGCCACGCACGACGAGCAGCGACGCGTTCGTCGTCTCGATCGCGTGCCACAGCGCAGCCTCGCCGAGCGCCGCCAATTCGGGCGTCGTCGCCTTGAACGGTTCGGCGATGCGCGGATCGTAGCGAACCGTCCAGCCCCCTTCGGGCAGCTCGCGCAGCAGCGGCCCGTTGATCTCGCGCCACTCGTCGGCGGTCAGCGCCCCGAACGGCAGCGACAGCGACGTCAGATAGTCGATGCCCTCCTGCCGGGTCGCAAAGCGCGGCTGCACGCCGAGATATTCACCGATGCGCGTGAGCGACTCGGGTTCGATGCGCGGGCCGACGTCGTTGACGATCATCCGGCGCAGCGGCGAACCCGGTAGCCCCGCGAACGCCATGCCGATCAACCCGCCCATCGACGTGCCGAACCAGTCGACCGATTCGACGTCGAGCCGCGCGATCAGCGTCACCATGTCGGACACGTATTGCGGGATCGCATAGAGCCGGGGATCGGCCAGCCAGTCCGACTGGCCGCGCCCGACGACATCGGGGCAGACGACGCGATACGTGTCGGACAGCGCCGCGGCGAGCCGGTCGAAATCGCGCCCGGAACGGGTCAACCCATGCACGCAGACCAGCACGCGCAGGTTGGCGGGATCGCCCCACTCGGTATAGGCGACGTGGTGAAGGCCGGCAGCGCTCGCACACTGCACGCGCCGCTGGCGAGGAACCTGGGAATTCGCTGGGGTCGTTGGCATCGTTGGCATCCTGTCGAACGGGGGCGACGCGCAGGGCAACGCTTGCGACGCCCGATGCAAACGATTGTAAACCGCTTCAGCCGCACGGGTCCGCTCGTCGGGCATCCGACGATCGGCCTGACCGAGGACACCATGACAAACGCCCCGCATGCCGTCGTCCGGCATGCGGGGCGTCGAAGCTGCGCGTACGCGCAGAACCTTATGCGACCGCGCTGATGTCGAGCGGCGCGCCCGTCTTCGCCTGGATCTCGTCGGCGCTCACGCCGTCGGCGAGTTCAAGCACCTTCAGGCCGGACGGCGTCACTTCGATCACGCCGAGATCGGTGATGATCAGGTCGACCACGCCGACGCCCGTCAGCGGCAGGTTGCATTCCTCGAGGATCTTGTGCTGGTCGCCCTTCGCGACATGCTCCATCAGCACGACGACGCGCTTCACGCCGGCGACGAGATCCATCGCGCCGCCCATCCCCTTGATCATCTTGCCGGGGATCATCCAGTTCGCGAGGTCGCCCTGCTTGCTGACCTGCATTGCGCCGAGGATCGCCAGGTTGATGTGGCCGCCGCGGATCATCGCGAACGAATCGGCCGACGAGAAGATCGACGAGCCCGGCAGCGTCGTGACGGTCTGCTTGCCGGCGTTGATGAGATCGGCGTCGACTTCGTCTTCGGTCGGCGACGGGCCGATGCCGAGCAGGCCGTTCTCCGATTGCAGCCACACCTCGACACCTTCCGGCACGTGGTTCGCAACGAGCGTCGGCAAGCCGATGCCGAGGTTCACGTAGAAGCCGTCCTGCAATTCCTTCGCCGCGCGCGCGGCCATCTGGTCACGATTCCAGGCCATGTCAGTCTCCTTTCGCGCGTACGACGCGTTGTTCGATGCGTTTTTCGGGCGTCGCGTTCAGCACGATGCGTTGCACGAAAATCCCCGGCGTGTGGATGTGGTCGGGATCGAGTTCGCCGTTCTCGACGATCTCCTCGACCTCGGCGACGGTGATCTTGCCGGCCATCGCGCACATCGGGTTGAAGTTGCGCGCGGTGCGGCGAAAGATCAGGTTGCCGGACTTGTCGGCCTTCCAGGCCTTCACGAGCGCGACATCGGCCGTCAGCGACGGCTCGAGCACGTAGTGGCGATCGCCGAACTGGCGCGTTTCCTTGCCTTCCGCGATCACGGTGCCGTAGCCCGTGTTCGTGAAGAACGCCGGGATGCCCGCACCGCCCGCGCGCAGCTTCTCGGCGAGCGTGCCTTGCGGCGTGAATTCGAGCTCGAGTTCGCCGGCCAGGTACTGGCGCTCGAACTCCTTGTTCTCGCCGACGTACGACGAGATCATCTTCTTGATCTGGCGCGTTTCCAGCAGCAGGCCGAGGCCGAAACCGTCGACGCCCGCGTTGTTGCTGATGCAGGTGATGCCCTTGACGGCCGTATCGCGCAACGCCGCGATCAGCGCCTCGGGAATCCCGCACAGGCCGAAGCCGCCCACCGCGAAGGTCTGTCCGTCGCGGACGATCCCTTCCAGCGCGGCAGCCGCGCTTGGATAGACTTTGTTCATCAGTTGTCCCTTCCTCTATGGAAACCAGCGAAACCGGTTCACGCGCCCACGTGGCCCGCAAGCCCGCCGCATCATTCTATGCATGCACGGCGATGCCTGCGTCGAGGCGCGCTGTTTTTTATACCGCGGCAGACCGCCACGAGATGCCTGAAAGGGTACGATGCGGCGCGGATGCGGCACAATACGCAAAAATACATAAGCGTTTGCCTCCGCTTGCCTGCGCCATGCCCGCTCTCGATTACCAGACTGCCTTCCACCTCGCGCCGCTCGGCCTCGTGCTGTCGCGCGACCGCGTGATCGAGGACTGCAACGACGCGCTCGCGTCGATCTTCCGCTGCGCGCGGGCCGACCTGATCGGGAAATCGTACGAGGTGCTCTACCCGTCGACGGACGAATTCCAGCGCATCGGCGAACGTATCGCGCGCGTGATGGCCGCGAACGGCATCTACTCGGATGACAGAATCATGAAGCGGGCGGACGGCGAGCTGTTCTGGTGCCACGTCACCGGCCGTGCGATCGACCGCACCGCCCCGCTTGCGGCGGGCGTGTGGACCTTCGAGGATTTGAGCGCGACGCGCCGGGTCGCCGTCGAACTGACCCCGCGCGAGCGCGAGATCGCCGCGCAGCTCGCGACTGGCAAGACCAGCAAGCAGATCGGGCGCGTGCTCGACATCAGCTCGCGCACGGTCGACATCTACCGCGCACGGCTGATGCGCAAGTACGGGACCAACAATACACCGGAGCTGCTGCAGCGCCTGCTCGGGCAGTGAGTGTCGGCGCCCGCATGACAATCGGCCGCACCGGGCGGCCGATTCGGGAAACAACGGGTATGGCGTGACGCCCCGGCGACCTTGTGCCGGCCCGGACTCGCCGACCCGACGCTCAGCCGACCTTCGCCGCGAGCGCGCGCTCGATCGTGTCGCGCAGCAACTGGGGCAGCGGCACCGACTTGCCGAGCGCGTAGTCGACCCACACGCAGCGCGCATTGCCGCGCGCATAGACATGCTGCGGATCGTCGGCGCGCGTCAGCTCGAAACCGGTATCGAAGCTGCTGCGGCCGGGTTTCGCAGCCGACATCTTCGCGATCACGTCGCCCGGATAGTGCAGCTGCTTGAGAAATTCCATCGACGCCGTGACGATGACAGGCCCCTGCCCCTCGCCGTTGCCGCCGGCGATGCCGAGCTCCTCGAACCACGAGATCCGCGCCTGCTCCATGTAGCGGAAATAGACCGTGTTGTTCACATGGCCGAACGCGTCCATGTCGCCCCAGCGGATCGGCATCGACATCTCAAAAACGGGGGAATAATCACTCATTGCAGTCTTCTTTGTTGCGGTATGTCGTCCGCTCAGGCGAGGCCGAAGCCGTCGTCGGCGGAGATAATCGAGCCATTGATGAACTGCGACTCGTCGGCCGCGAGCAGCAACAACAGCCCGTCGAGATCCTGCGGCTTGCCGACGCGCCGGCGCGGCAGCATCGACTGCAGCTTCTGGCCCTGCTCGGTTTCCCACAGATAATGATTGATTTCGGTATCGATATAGCCCGGACAGATCGCGTTGACGTTGATCCCGTGGCGCCCCCACTCGAGCGCCATCGCGCGCGTCATCTGCACGACTGCGGCCTTGCTCATCGCGAACAGCCCGATCTGCGGAAACACGCGCAGCCCGGCCACCGACGCGATGTTGATGATCCGGCACGGCGGCTTGCCGTTGCCGCTTCCGTTCGCGCGCATGATCATCCGCTTCGCGACTTCCTGCGCGACGAAAAACGCGCCGCGCGTGTTGGTGTCGAATACGAACTCGAAATCCGCCGGCGTCACGTCGACGAGCTTCTGCATCGTCGAGACGCCCGAATTGTTCACGAGGATGTCGATCGTACCGGCTTCCGTCTCCGCGTGCGCGACCGCCGCCTTGATGCTCTGGACGTCGGTGACGTCGAGCGACACGACGTGCGCGGCGCCGCCCGCCGCCTCGATCTCGGCACGCAGTTCCTTCAGGCGCTCGACCCGACGGCTCGCGAGCACGACCTTCGCACCGGCCTGCGACAGCACCTGCGCAAAGCGCTGCCCGAGGCCGCTCGACGCGCCCGTGACCAGCGCAACCTTGCCTTCCAGATTGATCGACCGACCCATTTGCACTTCCCCTTTCGATATCGTTTCGCCGCCACGAGCAACATGGTTCGAGCGGCATTACCCTAGCACGAAAATAGAACGATCGTGCTAATCTAGCCGCATGCTGTTGCGGCAAGCGTTTCGTTTCGCAGACAATACGCTCCCGAATAAAAGCATTCTAACGGTTAGAGGAACGCCAATGACCCCCGCAAGCCTCATCGAGCAATACGGCCCGCGCGAATCGATGGAATACGACGTCGTGATCGTCGGCGGCGGCCCCGCCGGGCTGTCGGCGGCGATCCGGCTCAAGCAGCTGGCCGCCGAGAAAGGCACCGAGATCG
>NZ_JAUJQE010000028.1:0-4376 GCF_030482505.1 Burkholderia sp. AU45274
CTCGAACGGGCTGCGATACGGCACGCTCACGCGTTGCGCCTCGACTTCGACGAGATAGAAACCGGCCGAATCGTCATCGTGCGACGGGGTGGTCGGCGTGTTGCCCGACCGGTTCGTCCGGGCCTTGTCGATGTCGCGGTGCAGACTGTGCGGAAAGTCCCGCATGCGAGTGGCAGGCAGGTTGTTTTCGATCCACCACGTCACCGAAATCGTCGCGAATTCGCGTTGGTCTGCCGGGTCGCGATCGTGTACGGGATGGCCCGACAGCACGAAACGCCGCCCGGCATCGATGGCTCGCGCCCCCCCGACGCCGTGGAACCGTTTGGCGCGCGATTCCCATTCTTCCATGCGGATGTGGGAAAGCCGGTCGCCATGCTGCTGTTGCTGGAAGGTGTACGCGCCGGTGTACTCGTAGATCTCGAGCTGATCGGGCAACTCACCCTGTCCGCCCATCGTCGGCAGTGTCGTGCCTTTCAGGTTCGACGGTTGCGAAGGATTCTTGTAGTCGAACGTGCGTGTCGTGTGCGTGACGCTCTGCAGCGTGCGCGTACCCGACCATTGCGTCAACCCGTCTGCTTCGATGCGGGTTCCGCCTCGGTAAAACGAAACCGTCGTTGGCGACAGCTCCGGACATGCTGCCAGCCTGTCGGTGATCACGAGCGTGTGCGATTGTCCGTCGTCGGCCTGTTCCCAGTAACCGAACAGGCCTTCGCTCTCAAGCAGGCGGTGCACGAAATGCCAGTCAGTTTCGCTCTGCCGGGTGTACGACCGGTTCGGCAGCGTTTGCGACAGTGCGAACCGAAACCGGCCGCGCGCTTCCGGGTGTTGGTTCAGCACGTCGGATACGATGTCGTCGGCCGTCTTATCGATCCAGATCTTCTGATCGCGGCGGAATTTCAGCACGTGCATCCATGCTTGCAGCGTGATCTGATACGTCGTCAGCCCGCCATCCACGCCCAGCTGGCGTGCCGTGTAGATATAGCCATGGATGGGGCGATACTGCCCGTTTACCTGCGAAAGCCAGAGCGTGACGGGTTGCGCGATGAGCTTTTTCAGCTCGATGGCGTTATCGGGCGATACCACGTCCAGCGTGAAAGCATAGTCGCGACCGATTGTCGATCGGCCGACGGCCCGGAGTACCGTCAGCGCGTTTGCACCAAGCGGTGTATCAAGCTTCAACAGCCGGTCCTGCTGAATCAGGCCGCCACGTAGCGCGGCAGCAAGGTTCTGCACGTTCATCGTAAGCCTTTCGTTATATTTGCAGCGCTCTCGGATAGCGTCTGAGGAATGCCCGCGCGATTTTACATCGGTTGCCGTGAGGTGCTTTAGCGAAATGCTGGCGCTGCTCCGGCCTGAGTTTTCTCGGACCACGGCATGCAACACACGTATTCGGTCGATCCGCGATGAAGGGTACGAAACGGCCGGCGAGCGGGCAACTGACGGCCTGACAGGCGATACGGTCCGTCTTCGTCGATCGTGGCGGCATCGAACCGAAAGCGGTGTGTGGCGCGCCCCGTTTCTCTGTCACGGTCGCGTCATGAGGCGACCATAACGTTGCACGTTCCCGTCGCGGCGGCACCGCCGGACCGGGAACGTGCGCAACCCGCTCGCGACGACGTGCCCGCGTCGCAGGTGGGGGCCGACCGGGATCTCGCTCCCGGCGGCGCAGCGGTCTGCATCGCGCCATTTCATTCGAAAATACGATCGACGACGGTTCGAACCGGACCGCGGACGATCAGGAGACAGGGACCATGCTGAGTCCGCATGAATTCTCGATGCTGTTGCGCGTCGCGCGTGCGCCGGACAGCGTCGATCCGTCGAATCCGGCCTTCGCCGTGCTGGTCGAGAAGCGGCTGGTCGACGATACGCAGGTACGCATGAATGCCGTGGCCGCGCGCCCGGCACTGACACCGATCGGCCAGATGCTGCTGGCGCGCTTCGACGAAGCGGCTTGAGGGGAAGCGTCACGCCTTCGTCGAGACGAAGGGCGTGACGCGTTGAAGCGCCGGGCCGCTTACTGCGCGACCGGCACGGTCACGTCGCTGCCGAACCAGTGCATCGAGATCTTCTTCAGCGTGCCGTCCTTGTGCAGCGAATCGAGCGCGTCGTTGATCGCTTTCTCGAACTTCGGATTGCCCTTGCGGAACGGGATCGCCATTTCCTGCTTGCCGCCGTTCAGCACCGCGCCCGCGCGCAGCGGCAGGTTCGACGTCTTGATCATGTACGGCAGCATCAGGCGGTCGTCGAGCGTCGCCTCGATCCGGCCCGCGGCGAGGTCGCGCAGTTTCTCCGGCGCGCCGGGATACGTCTGCACCTCGATGCCCGGCACGGTGCGCGCCATCTGGTCATAGTTGGTGCCGAGCGTCACGCCGAGCTTCTTGCCCTTGAAGTCGTCGAGCGACTTGAAGTTGCGCGAGTCGTCCTTGCGCTGGATCAGTTGGGCGGCCGAGTACGTGTACGGCTGGCTGAAGTCGAGCGCTTCCTTGCGCTGCGGCGTGATCGTGACCTGGTTGACGATCACGTCGAACTTGCCGGCCTGCAGGCCCGCGATGATGCCGCTCCATTCGGTCGGGACGAACTGCGTCTTCACGCCGAGCTTGCCGGCGACCGCGTTCGCGAC
Organism: Burkholderia sp. AU45274; assembly: GCF_030482505.1. Classification (NCBI taxonomy): domain Bacteria; kingdom Pseudomonadati; phylum Pseudomonadota; class Betaproteobacteria; order Burkholderiales; family Burkholderiaceae; genus Burkholderia; species Burkholderia sp. AU45274. Next base: position 2,621 of record NZ_JAUJQE010000028.1, read on the forward strand.
GTCGACGTCGAAACCTTCGAGTTGCCCCGACGTGCCGCGCGAGTTGAACGGCGGATACGTGCCTTCGAGGCCGACGCGCAGCACGCCGGCTTTCTTCACTGAATCGAGCAGGTCGTCCGCGTGCGCGGCAACGGCCGTGAAGCCGAGGGCCGACGCGAGCAGCAGGCCCGACAGCAGGAACTTCGAACGTTTCATCGCAGATCTCCAGTGGTCAGCGTGGTGTGGGGTGAGCGCCGGCGCCGGGTGGGCGCGGCGGGCCGCAAGACGGGCACGTAGACACTACTCGCAACCGGGCCGCGCCGGAAGTCGAATTGGCCCTGATTGCAATCGATTTCATCGATGTGCGGGACGGCGGGCGTGATTACCGTCCGCCAGCGTGCATGCGGGCTGAGCGGATTCTGCTCGTTTAAAGCAGGTCAGACTTGAGGGCGTGCGAGGTTTTGTCTGTAAAATCGCGCGAGCAAAATCGAATGCTCGCGCCATCCGAGGGCGTGTCAAAAGAAAAAGGCCGTTCATGAACATGCAGAACACAATCGCCGCGTTGCGCGGCGGATTGCTTCAGCAGGACCGGTTGCTGAAGCTCGATACGCCATTGGGGGCCAACGTCCTGACCGTTCAGCGGGCAGTCGGTCGCTCACGTATCGGGCGCGCATACGAGTTCACGCTCGACGTGCTGTCGACCGACAGCGATGTGGAACTTAAAAAGCTGATCGCACAGCCCGTCACGTTGTGGATCCAGCAGGGCGATCTCGGCTACCGGCCGATCAACGGCTACGTGCATACCGCGAGCCGGCTGGGTGCCGACGGCGGGCTCACGACCTATCAGCTCGCGTTCGCCGATTTCACCCACTTCCTGAAGTTTCGTCGCGATCAGCGGCTCTGGAACGACACGACCGTCGACCAGATCATCAGCGACGTGCTGAACCAGCACCCGCAGGCGCAGGGGCATTTCCGCTTCGCGCTGTCGAAGCCGCTGCCGAACCGGTCGTACACGCGACAGCACGATACCGACTGGCATTTCGTGCATCGGCTGATGGAGAACGAGGGGCTCTATTGCGCATGGCAGCAGGCCGACGACGGCAAGTCGCATACGCTCGTCATCACCGACAACCTGCAGGCGTTCGCGCCGCTGTCGCCGGAAACCGTGCGCTTTTATCGCGGCGACGCTGCCAGCGAACCCGACGCGTTCACGCAATGGTCGGGCACGCGCACGCTGCAGAGCGTCACGCGTACGACGCGCACGTTCGACTACAAGAATCCTTCGCAGCCGTCGAACCCGAAAGGCACGTCGTTGCCGACGATGGGTGGCCAGGGCGAGTTGCCGGATCAACTCGAAGTCTACGAGTACACGGGCGCTTACACGTATCTCGACCAGACGCGCGGCGACCATCTGACGAAGGTCAAGATGGAAGAGTGGGAGTCACGGGCGAAGCGCTTCCATGCCGCGGGCGGGGTGCGCGCGATCGATGCCGGCCGGCGCTTCACGCTGACCGATCATCCCGAGCACGATCGTGATCCCGCCGATCAGCGCGAATTTGTCGCGATCGAGGTGGCGTGGTGGATCGAGAACAATCTGCCTGTTGCAAGCGACAGCGCGGACTTTCCGTACAGCCTGCGCGAAGCGCTGACGCAGGCACAGGACAACTACGGTACTGATCCCGTGTTTCGCGTGCAGCACGACGACGGATCGGCCGGCTTCTATCTCGTCGAAGTCGAAGCGCAGCGCGTGAGCGTGCCGTATCGCAGCCCGTTCGAA
>NZ_JAUJQE010000029.1:0-3961 GCF_030482505.1 Burkholderia sp. AU45274
TCAACCCGTGGACGTGTCCCGAGCCATACGTGAGCCAATCGACGGCATGGCCGTCCGGCCTGACCGTTCTGATGCGGTTACCGATTTCGTCGTACTGGTGATGCCACACGAAGCTCCGGCTCGCGCCGAACAGGTCGTAAGCGTGATGCTCGCGCACCAGATTGCCAACGGGGTCAAAGAACCGTTGAACGCGGCTATATCGATTGCTGGCCTCGATCAATCGTCCCAGCGGATCGTAGGCAAAACGCTCTGCCTCTTCGCCGACCGACCGGCCATCAAGCCGCCCACCGCGATCGTAAGACATCGTCATGACCTGTCCCGCCTCGTCGACCGACTCGAGACGGCTGCTCGCGTCGTCATACGAATAGCGCGTGGCCTTCCCGTCGAAATCGATCTCCTCGATCAACCGGCCTGTTGCGTCATAGCGGAACGTGTAATTCGCGTGATTCTGGTCGGTCAGCCCGACGATCCGACCGAGCCGGTCATAGCGATACGACAGCGATTGCCCCAATGCATTGGTGCGGATATTGATACGCCCGCTCGCGTCGTAGCCGTAACGCGTGTTGCGGTTCAGCGGATCGACATGCGTCAGCAGACGCCCTTCCGCGTCGTAGCTCAACTGCTCGCGCCCCGCCGGCGACACGACTTCGATCAACTGGCCATTCGCGCCATAACGGTATGCAGTGACCCCACCCTCCGCATCCTTCGCTTCCGATAGGCGACCCTGGGCGTCATACGCCCACTGCGATGTCTTGCCCGAGCAGTCGGTATAGCTGATCAACTGGCCGACTTCGTCATACGTCAGCGCTTTTGCCCCCCCCTTGGCATCCTTGATCCGGGTAAGCAGTCCTCGCCCGTCGTACGCATACTCGGTCTTGTGGCCGAGCGGATCGACCTCCGCAACCAGGTTCCCCGCATCGTCATATTCACGCAGCCACGGGTGTCCAAGCGGATCGGTCACGCGGACGAGCTGGTCCTTCTGGTCATACGCCATCTCGACCACGCTGCCGTCGGTACGTTGATGGCGGACGAAGTTGCCGCGCACATCGTATTCCATGTGCTCGACGGTACCGTCGCGATGGATGTACTGAACGAGTTTGTCGTTCGCGTCCCGGTACATCCACTCTTCGCTACCGTCCGGATGAATCACACGGAACGAATAACCCTTGCTGTCGTAGTAGTGGTGCGTGACATTGCCAAGCGCATCGGTCACGCTGACCATCCGGAAGTCCGGATGCCACGCCAGGCGAACCTCATCGCTGCCGTCATCGGCGTATTCGCGGAAGCATTTTGCCTTCGGCCCGTCACCGTTCCACTCGAGGTTCACACCTCGACCGGTGCGATCGGTATATCGCGTCACGAGGTGGTGTCGATAACGGTATTCGCGGCGATTACCGTAGCGATCCGTCGCCCCGATCAAGTCGTTCTGGTCGTCGTACTCGTAGTTCGCAAGCGTGCCGACGTATTCGCCTTGTGCGTCATGATGAGTGACGCCAACGATCCGCCCTCGCGTGTCATGTCGGAACGCAACCTGAACGTGCGGTGCAATCAGGCGATGCAACCGCCCTTCCGCATCGTAGTCGAGCGTCACCTGATTGCCGGCACGGTCCTTGACGAATGCGAGACGGAACACGTTGCCGTGCCGTTCGTACGCTTCGAGCAGCACATGCCCGCGCGTCACGGTCAGCCACTGCTCGTCCAGCCGCAACAACGTTTGCCCCTCGGAAAGGTCATCGTGCGCACTTCCGATGCCGAGCAGCGGGTATTCGATACTTCGTCCGGCGGCATCGTGATAAACGAGCTTTTCCGCGGCAATATCAAAACGAGTCGTATACGGCGTAATCCAGCGCGCGCCCAATTCGCCATGCTCGTCGTTCGCGTCGAAGAACGATCGATAGGTACGTTGCCAGACAATAGGCAACGGCCCGTCGATCGCGAAGTCTTCGTGATTGATTTGCTCGTCGCCGAGCGCGAATCCGATTGAATGGAGGGTGGCGGCAGGAGGCGTCTTCACCGGGGTATGTGTAAGGCAACAATTCGGCCCCGGATGACGCGCATCAGTGGTTTTTTGAACCTCTTCAATTCGATGCTCGGCACGCTTCTCGGCGACCTGCACCGTCTTGTGCTCTTGAATCCCGGTTGTCTGCGGCTTCGGATTGCGCTTGCGCCAGCTCCGCATGCCGTCTTCACCGATCGTGATGATCCACCCGATCTTGCCCGCATCGTTCCCATCGAGCTCGCGAATGCACTTCTGGACCGTCGGAATCCGCTTGTAGATATCGTCAGCGAAGAGCTGCAGCTTCTTCGTCGAATTCGGGTCGATCAAATCAGCGGCCGAGGTCACCGTGTTGATAGCGATCTTCCCCTCGACCTTGCGCATATCCGAGAGGAATCCACCGAAATTGTCGAGAATCTTCCTGCCGTCATACGCAACGATAGCCGCCCCGACACCCTTCAGATGCGACCCAGCCGACTTCACGTTGTGCCCGACTTCGTACTTCTTCCCCGTCGCGTGCGCGAACACGTCGGCGATCGCCTTCATCAGATTGCCGATGAATTTGGCGCAATGGTCGAGCAGCTCCTTCAGCCCGTCACGGATCACCTTCAGGAATCTCTCGATCTCGCCCGCGTAACGCTCCTGCACGTTCGCCACCATCGCCGAGATGATCGAATCGCGCAGCGCCAGCATAGCAGCCTCCCCCGCTGCCTTGCCGCTCTCGACGACCTTCTGTCGAATCAGCTTCAGCACCGGGCGCGCGCCAAGCCGAAGCTCGGCCGTAGCCGGCGGCAGCGGCACGACCCCGATCAGGTCGAGACCGAGGTTGACCCAGTCGAACATGTCGATCGGTTTGTCGCCATGCTCGATCATCGCCTTGATATCGAGCACCGCATCGACTGCCGCAAAGATATTGGCCAGGACCGGCACGTTCTCCGCGACCGTCTTCAGCCGGCCGACGTTGACGACGCCGCCGCTGACCTTGATCAGCCACTTGTCGAATGAATCGATGCCGGCCTGTACGTCGGCCTCCGTGATCTTCATGATCGGAGACACGAACACATCGGTAGGTTTGGGTTGAAGGACGCCCGCAGCGGTCATGATTTTTCTGTTCTCGAATAGGTGAAAGGGGCGACGCTCAGCTCATTTTCAGCACGGCTGCGGCGCTACGCGCCGTCTGCGCGAGACCGCTGACCTGCTGGGCGGCGGCATTCAACTGGCCCGCTTGCGACAGCACCGCCTGTGCCCCCGCCGGCAGCATATTGGCCGCAGCCTGCTGCGCGACACCGAGGCCCTGGCCTGCCACCGCCTTCGCCAACGCGGCTCCGCCCTGCGACGCCGAGCTCGCCAATCCCGCGACCGTTTTCGCCGCACCCAGTGCATTCGACGCACCCGCCGGCAACATGCCGCCTACCGCCTGCTGCGCCATGCCCATGCCTTGACCAACGGCGGCCTTCGCCAGCGCCGCTCCACCCTGCGTCGCCGCACCGGCGAGCCCCGTCAGCGCGCCGGCGGCACCGCCTGCTGCTGGCAAAAACGAACCGAGCTGCGCCTGCGCGGTTTCCGCGGCGCCTGCCGCCGACGCCGGCTTGGCCGGCCACGGCGCCACATCGAACCGGCTCGACTGTTGATCCTGCGAGCGGGGATCCTCCCCGAACTTCACCTGCACCGCCCCTGGTGGCAGGCCGCTCACGATCATGTGACCGTTGTTGTCGAGCGCTCCCTTCTTCAACAGCCCGCCATTCGCATCAAACACCGAGAACAAGCCGCCCTTCACCGGCTGGCCGTTCCCGTACGTATGCAACAACTCCAGTTGCCCCGGCTGATCCGGCCTCGGACTCGGCAGCGGATACCCCATGCTCGCCGGCCCCGCGAACGTATGCGACGCACCCTTGATATCGATTTTCCCGGGCGCATGAACCTCGACGTTGCCATCCTTGATCCGGATGTATGCTCCGCCGCTCG
>NZ_JAUJQE010000002.1:0-863456 GCF_030482505.1 Burkholderia sp. AU45274
ATCATCGACAACGGCGAATTCAATCACGGCCTCACGTACTCGGGCCACCCGGTCGCGGCGGCCGTCGCGGTCGCGAACCTGAAGCTGCTGCGCGATGAAGGGATCGTCGAGCGCGTGAAGAACGACATCGGGCCGTATTTCCAGCGCCGGCTGCGCGATGCGCTGGGCGACCATCCGATCGTCGGGGAGATTGCGGGAGCGGGGCTGGTCGCGGGCGTTCAGCTTGCGCGCGACCGGCAGCAGCGCGAGCGGTTCGGTGCGAACATCGATATCGGCACGATCTGCCGCGACTTCTGCTTCAACGGCAACCTGATCATGCGCGCGACCGGTGACCGGATGCTGCTGTCGCCGCCGCTCGTGATTCGCGAGGCGGAGGTCGACGAGATCGTCGACAAGGCGAAGCGCGCGTTCGATGCGACGGCGGAGCGGGTGGGGCGCGCGGAGTAAGTAAGCCGGCGCAGCATCGCGTGCTGCGCCGAGGAGCAAGCGCGGCACCAAAACGAAAAGGCCCTGCGTCGTGAGACGCAGGGCCTTGAATTCTTTGGTGGGCGGTACTGGGATCGAACCAGTGACCCCTGCCGTGTGAAGGCAGTGCTCTACCGCTGAGCTAACCGCCCAAAGAAGCTGAAATTATGTCAGGGCTTTGAGGGTCTGTAAAGCACTTTCTGCAAATATTTTTCAGATCCCCGCACATACCTGCCAGCCGGCCGTTCGCTCAGCCTGCGAGCGCGGGCAGCGCGTCGATCGACGCGCGCACGTAATCCGCGAAGCGCAGCGCAACCGGCTCGGTGGTGCCGCTACGCTTCAGCGCGAGCGTGCGCGATTCGAGCGACGCATCCTTCAGCGGCCGGAACGCGAGCCGCTCGCTCTTTACCTGCTGCAGCAGGCGCGGCACGAGCGCGATGCCCATCCCGAACTCGATCATCGACAGGATCGTCTGCCACAGCCGTGCCTCGTGGCGGATCAGCGGGCTGAAGCCGGCATTCACGCACTGCGCGATGATCAGGTCGTGGTAGTGCGGCGCCGCTTCGCGCGGGAACAGGATGAACGGTTCCGCGGCCAGTGCGGCGAGCGCGACCTGCTTGCGCTTTGCGAGCGGATGCGCGGCCGGCAGGCAGCACACGAACGGTTCCGCATAGACGGGCGTCGATTCGACCTCGGGCGGGAAGTGGCCCCAGTGCGCGTAGCCGAGATCGATCTGGCCGCGCTGGATCGCCTGCACCTGCGCCTGCGTGTTCATTTCGCTCAGCACGACTTCGACACCGGGATAGTCGGCCTCGAAGCGTCGCACGGCATCGGGCAGCCCGCGATACAGCATCGAATGAACGAAGCCGATCCGCAGCCGGCCCGCGAGCCCCGACGCGGAGCGCACCGTCAGGCGTTCGGCCTCGGCCGCCTGCAGCAGCAGCCGGCGCGCTTCGCCGAGCAGCACCTCGCCCGCGTTGGTCAGCGCGACGGTCTTGTTGGTGCGCGAGAACAACTGCACGCCGAGCGCGTCCTCGAACTTGCGGATGTCGAAACTCAGCGCCGGCTGCGAGATGAACAGGCGTTTCGCCGCGCGCCCGAAATGCAGTTCCTCGGCGACCGCCACGAAGTAGCGCAACTGCCTCAGTTCCATCGTGTCTCCTCGCGGCGTCGGCATCGATAAGCGATATCTATCGTACCGGATAAATCCTGTATTGGACGCTTATCGATCGCGCGCCTACGCTCTGCGGAAGGCTTTGCACGGGACTGGCCGGGCGCCGCGGCGCCCCTCCAGCCGACGGGCAGGCAACCCAGGAGACGCACGCATGAACGACACCGCTCGCACGCCGGACGCCGGCGCATCCAATATCCCCGACAGCCGGGGCATCAATTTCTTCACCATCGATCCCGATCTCGGCGCGTTGCTGAAGCTGCATCTCGGCGATGCCCGCTATGCCGAGCTCGAGCCGCAACTGCGCGCGCTCGGCGCACGCGTGTCGGGCGAACTCGACGAATGGGCGTCGCGCGCGGACAAGCACCCGCCCGTGCTCGAGCATCGCACTCGGCGCGGCGAGGCCGTGCAGCGGATCGACAAGGATCCCGCGTATGTCGCACTCGAACGCGTCGCATATTCCGAGCTCGGGCTCGCTTCGCTGAGCCACGGATCCGACTCGGTGCCGCCGCTCGTCAAGTACGCGCTGACGTTCCTGTTCGTGCAGGCGGAATTCGGGCTGTGCTGCCCGGTCAGCATGACCGATTCGCTGACACGCACGCTGCGCCGTTTCGGCGATCCGGCGCTCGTCGCGCGTTACCTGCCGATGCTTGCGTCACGCGACTTCGACACGCTGTACCAGGGCGCGATGTTCATGACCGAGCAGGCGGCGGGTTCCGACGTCGGCCGGATCGCGACGAAGGCGACGCGCGAGACCGGCGCGCACGGCGAGGCCCTCTGGCGCCTGACCGGCGACAAGTGGTTCTGCTCGAACGCGGATGCCGATCTCGCGATGGTGCTCGCGCGGCCCGACGGCGCGCCGGACGGCATCAAGGGCCTGGCGCTGTTCCTGCTGCCGAAGACGCTGCCGGACGGCACGCGCAACCGCTACCGGATCGTGCGCCTGAAGGACAAGCTCGGCAGCCGTTCGATGGCGAGCGGCGAGATCGCGCTGGAAGGTGCACAGGCGTACCTGATCGGCGAGATCGGCCGCGGCTTTCACCAGATGGCCGACATGATCAACATGTCGCGGCTGTCGAACGGCGTGCGCGCGGCGGGGCTGATGCGGCGCGCGCTGAACGAGGCGCTGCACGTCGCCGCGCATCGCGAGGCCTTCGGCCGCAAGCTGATCGAGATGCCGCTGATGCAGCGCCAGTTGCTGAAGATGCTGCTGCCGGCCGAGGCCGCGCGCGCGATGTTCATGCAGATCGCGCTGCTGCTGCCGCAGGCCGATGCGGGCGACGAGCAGGCCGCGCGCTGCGTGCGGATCCTGACGCCGCTGATCAAGTTCCGCGCGTGCCGCGATGCGCGGCGCGTGACGGGCGATGCGATGGAAGTGCGCGGCGGCACCGGCTACATCGAGGAGTGGAGCGACGCGCGCATCGTGCGCGATGCGCATCTCGGCTCGATCTGGGAGGGCACGAGCAACATCGTCGCGCTCGACGTCGCGCGGGCCGCGCAGCGCGAGCACGCGCTCGATGCGCTGCGTGCGTACCTCGGCGACCGCCTCGGCGCGGCGCCGCTGCCGGATGCGAGCCGCGCGGCGCTGCGGCGCATCCTCGCGCGTGCCTGCGACGCGCTCGCGCGGGTCGCTGACGAAGGTGACGACGCGCGCGTGCGGCAGGCCGCGTCCGCGCTGTACTACGCGAGTGCGGCCGTGCTGATGGCGTGCGAGGGCGTGCGGCTCGCGCCGGATTTCCGGCGGCTCGCGCTCGCGCATCTGGTCGTGCGCCACAAGCTGCTGCCGGTCGATCCGCTCGCACCGGCGTCACGCGACGACGAATCGCCCGCATACGCAGCGCTGCTGGGCGGCACGCCGATCGCGCTCGATACCGCGCTCGACCTGCTGCCGGAGGTCGAACGATGAGCACGACGCGTGGCGCACTGGACGGCCTGAAGGTCGTCGACCTGAGCCGCGTGCTTGGCGGCCCGTGCTGCACGCAGGCGCTCGCCGACCACGGCGCGACGGTGGTCAAGATCGAGCCGCCGGACGGCGACGAGACGCGCGGCTGGGGGCCGCCGTTCCTCGGCGATACCGCGTGGTATTTCATGGGCGTGAACCGCAACAAGGAAGGGCTCGCGCTCGACCTGTCGCGCGACGAGGGGCGCGCGATCCTGTGGCGCCTGCTTGAAGAGGCCGACGTGCTCGTCGAGAACTTCAAGCCCGGCACGCTCGCGCGCTGGGGAATGGACTACACGCGCGACCTGCAGCCGCGCTTCCCGCGCCTGATCCATTGCGCGGTGACGGGCTTCGGTGAAGGCGGCCCGCTCGGCGGGCTGCCCGGCTACGACGCGGTGATCCAGGCGATGGCGGGGCTGATGAGCGTCAACGGCGAGCGCGACGGCGACGCAACGCGCATCGGCCTGCCGATCGTCGACATGGTCACGGGCCTCAACGCGTTGGCCGGCATCCTGCTGGCGCTCGCCGAGCGCGAGAAGAGCGGGCAAGGGCAGTCGATCGACATCGCGCTGTACGACTGCGGCGTGTCGCTGCTGCATCCGCACCTGCCGAACTTCTTCGGCTCGGGGCGCGTGCCGGCGCGCAGCGGCAACGCGCACCCGAACATCGCGCCGTACGACAGCTACCGTACGGCGACCGTGCCGATCTTCCTCGCGATAGGCAACGACCGGCAGTTCGCACGGCTCGTCGCGCATCTCGGCGTGCCGGCGCTCGCCGGCGATCCGCGCTTCGTCGACAACCGCAGCCGCTGTGCGCACCGGCCTGAACTGAAGGCCGAACTGGAGGCACGGCTCGCCGCGCATGCCTGCGAGCCGCTCGCACGCGACCTGATGGCGGCCGGCGTGCCGTGCGGGCCGGTGCGCACGGTCGCCGACGTCGCGCACGATCCGCATGCGCTGCACCGGAACCTGTTCGTCGAGATCGGTGCGTATCGCGGCACGGCGTCGCCGGTGAAGCTGTCGCGCACGCCGGCCACCTATCGTTCGCCGCCGCCCGCGCTGGGCGGCGATACGCGCGCGGTGCTCGAGCGCCTCGGCGTCGATCCCGCGCTCCAGCAGCAACTGCTCGACGCCGGCGTGCTGAAGATCGCACCCGACCAGACGTGACCGACCGACGCGCGCGCCGGTGAGCATGGCCGGCCGACGAAACGGAACGTCAAGCAACGCAACGTCAAGCAACGCCGCCGGCCGGCGGCGCAATGCCGGCCACCCGGGAAAGGCGCGCGACAGTCGCGCCCCCGACACACCAACATGGAGACATCGATGAGCCGCCAGCAATCCCCGACTGCCGCGCCGCAACTGCGGCCCGGCCGCGCCGCCTTCGCGGCGTTCGTCGGCACCACGATCGAGTGGTACGACTTCTACATCTACGGCACGGCGGCAGCGCTCGTGTTCGGCAAGGTGTTCTTTTCGAGCACGATGGATCCCGGCGTCGCGACGCTGCTGGCGTTCGTCACGTTCTGGGCCGGCTTCGCCGCGCGGCCGCTCGGCGGCATCGTGTTCGGGCATCTCGGCGACCGCGTCGGCCGCAAGACCGCGCTCGTGATCACGCTGGTGATGATGGGGCTGGCTACGACCGGCATCGGCCTGTTGCCCGGCTATGCGCAGATCGGCGTCTGGGCGCCGGCCGGCCTCGTCGTGCTGCGCGTGCTGCAGGGCATCGCGGTCGGTGGCGAGTGGGGCGGCGCGGTGCTGATCGCGAGCGAGAACGCGCCGAAGCATCGCAGCATCCTGTATGCGGCGTTCGCGCAGCAGGGCTCGCCCACCGGCAACCTGCTGGCCACGGCCGCATTCTTCGCGCTGAGCGCGCTGCCCACCCCGTCGTTCCTGATGTGGGGCTGGCGCATTCCGTTCCTGCTGTCGGCCGTGCTCGTGATCATCGGCATGGTGATCCGGCTGAAGCTCGAGGAGTCGGCCGACATGCAGCGCGTGCTCGCGCGCAAGCGCACCGTGAAGCTGCCGCTGCGCGACGTCGTGCGCGATCACTGGGTCGTCGTGCTGCTCGCGGCCGGCACGCTGCCGGTGATCAACGTCACCTACTTCCGCAGCACGTTCGCGCTGTCGTGGGCGACCAAGGAGCTCGGTTACGCGCAGGGCACGTTCCTCGGCATCCTGTCGATCTCGCTCGTCGTGCAGTTCCTGATGCAGCCGGTCGGCGCGTGGTTCGTGTCGAAGGTCGACATGCGCCGCGCGATGTGCTGGATCCTGATTCCGGAAATCGTGCTGATGCCCGTGATGTTCCATGCGCTCGCAACGCGCTCGTACTGGGTGGCCGTCGCGGGCATGTGCATCTCGACGATTCCGTCGGCGATGTTCTATGGCGCGGTCGGCGGCGTGCTCGCGCGCGTGTTTCCGGCCAACATCCGCTACACGGGCCTGTCGCTCGCGTACCAGTTGAGCGCGCTCGTCGTCGGCGGCGGCACGCCGGTGCTCGCGCAGGCGATCCTCAATTCGACCGGCAGCATCGTCGGCGTCGCGGTCGCATCGGGGCTTTACGCGCTCGTGTCGCTCGTGTGCATGCTGGCGCTGCTGAATCGCACCGGGTATCGCGCGGACGAGCTGTCGACGGCCGAACGCAGCGATGCGGCCGAATGGGGTACGGAAGGCGCCGCCGCTGACACTCCGGCCGGTGCGGTCCCGCCGCCGGACGATCGCGGCACGCTGAAGCCGGTGGGTTGAATCGGGCGGTCGGTGTGACCGGGGCGGCCCCGGCCGTGTCGCATCGCAGCGGTTCGGATGCGCCAAAAGCAAACGGCACCGTGCGATGACACGATGCCGTTTGTCGTTTCCCGCGAAGTGACCGGCGCGGCCGGCCGTCGCGAATGATGCCGGTCAGCCTTCCGTCGGCGGCACGTAGCCGGACGCCTGGTCGGCGCCGTCGCCGAAGAAGTACTTCTCGGTCTGCTTCATCAGGTACTGGCGCGCACGCGGGTCGGCCATGTTCAGGCGGTTTTCATTGATCAGCATCGTCTGCTGCTTCAGCCAGCCTTGCCACGCTTCCTTCGAGACGCTCTCGTAAATGCGCTTGCCGAGTTCGCCCGGCAGCGGCGGGAAATCGAGGCCTTCGGCTTCCTTGCCGAGCTTCGCGCATTGGATCATTCGAGCCATCGTGTACTTCTCCTGTAATCGGACTGGGGGAGGGCAGTCGTGCCTGCGCTCAGAGCTGTTTCATCAGCACGAGCGACTTGCGCTGCCAGTTATAGAGTTTGCGGCGGTCTTCCGGCAGGTCGTCGACGCTGACCTTGACGAAGCCGCGCTTGAGGAACCAGTGCTCGGTGCGCGTCGTGAGCACGAAGATGTGCGTGAGGCCGCGCGCGCGGGCACGCTGCTCGATGCGCTTGAGCAGGCGTTCGCCGTCGCCCGAGCCTTGTGCTTCCGGCGCGACCGTCAGGCACGCCATCTCGCCGATCTTCTCCTGCTGGTACGGATACAGCGCCGCGCAGCCGAACAGCACGCCATCGTGCTCGATCACCGAGAAGTGGTCGATGTCGCGTTCGATCTGGTGGCGGCCGCGCCGCACCAGCGTGCCGTCCGACTCGAGCGGCTCGATCAGCGACAGGATGCCGCCGACGTCGTCCGGTGTCGCTTCGCGCAGGCTCTCGAGGTTCTCGTACGAGATCATCGTGCCGACGCCGTCGTGCAGGAACAGTTCGAGCAGCATGCTGCCGTCGAGCGATTGCGGGATCAGGTGCGCCCGGGTCACGCCGCCGCGGCACGCGCGGATCGAATGCTTCAAGAAAAATGCGTCGTCGCCCTGGACGTTGCCGGAATCGAGCAGCTCGGCCGCCGCGTCGAGCGACATTTCACGCACCAGCTCGCCTTCGTCGTCGACGATGCCGGGCGCTTCGGTCAGGAAGATGATCTTGTCGGCGCGCAGCGCGATCGCGGCGGCCGACGCGACATCTTCCATCGACAGGTTGAACGCTTCGCCGGTCGGCGAGAAGCCGAGCGGCGACAGCAGCACGAGCTTGCGGCTCGCGAGCGAATGACGGATCGATTCGGCGTCGATCTTGCGCACGATGCCCGTATGCGCGAAATCGACCCCGTCGAGAATCCCCACCGGCCGTGCGGTCACGAAGTTGCCCGACACGACGCTGATGTGCGCGTGCGCCATCGGCGAGTTCGGCAGACCCTGGCTGATCGCGGCCTCGATGTCGAGACGCACTTCACCGGCCGCTTCCTTCGCGGATTCGAGCGCGCGCGCATCGGTGATGCGCAGCCCGTGTGAAAACTCGGATTCGACACCGTGCAGGCTCAACTGCTCCTCGACCTGCGGGCGCGAGCCGTGCACCAGCACGATCTGGATACCCATCGCCTGCAGCAGCGCGATGTCGGACACGAGCGCATTCAGCAGCCCCTGCTGCACCACCTCGCCGCCAAACCCCACGACGAACGTGCTGTTGCGGAACTTGTGGATATAGGGCGCGACGGAGCGCATCCAGTCGACGAACTGCGCGTGACTGGCGGTCGAGTCGTCGGCAGCCGGCGGCGTCGTGGCGCCGGTCTGGGCGGGAGGGAGGTCGGTTTGGGAATTCATGGGCGGGATTATAATGCGCCCCCATGTCGAATGTACCTAAAAGTCCCGCGCCGACGCGGGCCAAAGCGCCGTCGGCCCGGCACCCGGATGGTGCGGCCGATGCACGCCAGCAGCAGGGCCAGCCGCCGCGCCGGCCGCAGGAACAGCCGGCGGGCAAACCTGCACACGCGCCGCGCGGCGACGCATCGCGCGACGCGCGCCAGCCGGCCGCGAAGGATGCGTCCGCTGCGACGGGCGAGCGCGCGCCGCGCCGCGAGCGTCCGCCGCGCGCGGTCGTCGCACCAAACCCGGTTCCGCCGATCACGTACCCCGAAAGCCTGCCGGTGTCGGGCAAGCGCGACGAAATCGCGCGCGCGATCGCCGGTCATCAGGTTGTCATCGTCTGCGGCGAAACCGGCTCGGGCAAGACCACGCAGCTGCCGAAGATCTGTCTCGATCTCGGCCGCGGCCTCGGCGCCGGCGGCACGGGCCTGATCGGCCATACGCAGCCGCGCCGCCTCGCCGCGTCGTCCACCGGCCGCCGGATCGCCGAGGAGCTCGGCACGCCGTTCGGCGAAGTGGTCGGCTACAAGGTGCGCTTTACCGACAATCTCGCGCCGGGCGCGTCCGTGAAGCTGATGACGGACGGGATCCTGCTCGCCGAGACGCAGACCGACCCGTTGCTGAAGGCGTACGACACGCTGATCATCGACGAGGCGCACGAGCGCAGCCTGAACATCGACTTCCTGCTCGGCTACCTGAAGGAAATCCTGCCGAGGCGGCCGGACCTGAAGCTGATCGTCACGTCCGCGACGATCGACGCCGATCGCTTCGCGCGCCATTTCGGCACCGACGAGCGCCCGGCGCCCGTGATCGAGGTGAGCGGGCGGCTGTATCCGGTCGAGATGCGCTACCGGCCGGTGGCCGAGGATCGCCCGGCCGTGAAGCACGCCGAAGGCACGGGCGGCCGCGACCGCGTGAAGACCGCGCGCGAAGCCGAGCGCGACCTGATGGACGCGATCGTCGACGCGGTCGACGAGCTGTGCCGCGAAGGCCCCGGCGACGTGCTGGTGTTCCTGCCCGGCGAGCGCGAGATCCGCGAAGCGGCTGAGGCGCTGCGCAAGCACCATCCGCCGCACACCGAGATCCTGCCGCTGTTCGCGCGGCTCTCGGCGGCCGACCAGGACAAGGTGTTCAAGGCGTCGAACGCGCGCCGGATCGTGCTCGCGACCAACGTGGCCGAAACCTCGCTGACGGTGCCGGGCATCCGCTACGTCGTCGATACGGGCCTTGCGCGCGTGAAGCGCTATTCGTACCGGAACAAGGTCGAGCAACTGCAGGTCGAGTCGATCTCGCAGGCGGCCGCGAACCAGCGCGCGGGCCGTTGCGGCCGCGTGGCCGACGGCGTCTGCATCCGCTTGTACGAGGAAAGCGACTACCAGGCGCGCGCGCGTTTCACCGATCCGGAAATCCTGCGCTCGTCGCTCGCGTCGGTGATCCTGCGGATGAAGTCGCTGCATCTCACCGCGATCGAATCGTTCCCGTTCCTCGAGCCGCCGCCCGGCCGCGCGATCGCGGACGGCTACCAACTGCTCAACGAGCTCGGCGCGGTCGACGACGACAACGCGCTGACGCCGCTCGGCCGCGAACTCGCGCGGCTGCCCCTCGACCCGCGCGTCGGCCGGATGATTCTCGCCGCGCGCGACCAGCAGTCGCTGCGCGAGGTGCTGATCATCGCGAGCGCGCTGTCCGTGCAGGACCCGCGCGACCGCCCGATCGAAGCGCAGGAGCAGGCCGACCAGGCGCACCGCCGGTTTGCCGACGAGCGCTCCGAATTCCTGCAGTGGCTGAAGATCTGGGCGTGGTTCGAAGAGGCGGTCGCGCACAAGAAGTCGAACCGCCAGCTGGTCGACGCGTGCCGGCAGAACTTCCTGTCGCACCTGCGGCTGCGCGAGTGGCGCGACGTCCATTCGCAGCTGCTGACCGTCGTGCGCGAGCACGGCTGGCGGCTGAACGAAGTCGAGGCGACCTACGAACAGGTCCATCTGGCCCTGTTGACGGGCCTGCTCGGCAACCTCGGCCTGAAGGCCGACGACGATCCGCACTATCTCGGCGCGCGCGGGATCAAGTTCTACCTGTGGCCGGGCTCCGTGCTCGCGAAGAAGGCCGGCCGCTGGGTGATGGCGGCCGAGCTCGTCGAGACGAGCCGGCTGTACGCGCGCTGCCTCGCGAAGATCGAGCCCGAATGGGTCGAGAAGATCGGCGCGCACCTGCTGAAGAAATCGCTGTCGGAGCCGCACTGGGAAAAGCGCCCGGCGCAGGTCAGCGCGTACGAGCGCGCGACGCTGTACGGGCTGCCGATCTACCACCGCCGGCGCGTCGCGTTCGGCAAGCAGGATCCGGCGCGGGCGCGCGAGCTGTTCATCCGCGGCGCGCTGGTCGAGGGCGAGTTCGACACGAAGCTCGCGTTCTTCGCGCACAACCGCAAGCTGCTCGCCGACATCGAGCAGCTCGAGCACAAGTCGCGCCGGCAGGACGTGCTGGTCGACGACGAGCTGATCTACGCGTACTACGACCAGGCGATTCCGGAAGGGATTCACACGGGCGCCGCGTTCGAGCGCTGGTATCGCGACGAGGTGAAGAAGGGCGGCCAGCCCGAGGACAAGCTGCGGCTGCTGTACCTGTCGCGCGACGACCTGATGCGCCACGAGGCGGCCGGCGTGACGACCGAGCTGTTCCCGAAGCGGGCGACGATGGCCGGCGTCGAGATGGCGCTCACGTATCACTTCGAGCCCGGCACGCCGCGCGACGGCGTGACGCTCGCGGTGCCGCTGTATGCGCTGAACCAGGTCGATGCGCGCCGCTGCGAGTGGCTCGTGCCCGGGATGCTGAAGGAAAAGGTGCAGTTGCTGCTGAAGTCGCTGCCGCAGAAGCTGCGCCGGCATTGCGTGCCGCTGCCCGAGTACGCGGCCGGCTTCGTCGAGCGGATGGGCCGCGAGCGCTTCGGCGCGGGCGGGCTCGTCGAGGCGCTGATCGCCGACGTGCGCGGCGAGACGCAAATCGCGATGAAAACGGCCGACTTCAAGCTGGAAACGCTGCCCGCGCACCTGTTCATGAACTTCAAGGTGATCGACGAGCACGGCCGCCAGCTCGCGATGGGGCGCAATCTCGCGCAGCTTCGCCAGGAGCTGGGCGCGCAGGCGCAGCAGCAGTTCCAGAAGATCGCGGCGGGGGGCGATGCCGACGGCGGCGAGCCGATCGGCCAGGCGCCGGCCACGGCAGCGACGACGGGTGCCGCCGGCCGCCACGCGAAGGCCGGCAAGGGCGCGGCGCCGCAGACGGCCGCGCCGGCGGAAGCCGGTGCGACCGCGCTGTACGAGAACCTGACGACGTGGAATTTCGGCAAGCTGCCCGAGCTGCTGGAGATCCGCCGGCGGGGCCAGACGCTGTACGGCTACCCGGCGCTCGTCGATCGCGGCACGCATTGCGACGTCGAGGTGTTCGATTCGCCGGAGGAGGCCGCGCGCATCCACCGGGCCGGCCTGCGGCGACTGTTCGCGCTGCAGCTGAAGGAGCCGATCAAGTTCCTCGAGAAAAACCTGCCGGGCCTGCGCGAGATGGCGATGCAGTACATGTCGCTCGGCACGCAGGACGAGCTGCGCGACCAGCTGATCGACACGGCGCTCGACCGCGCGTGCCTGCAGGATCCGCTGCCCGACGACGACGCGAGTTTCCATGCGCGCCGCGACGAGGGCCGGAGCCGCCTGAACCTGCTCGCGCAGGAAATCGCGCGGCTGGTCGGGCAGATCCTGGCCGAATACGCGGGGCTCGTGAAGAAGCTCGCGCAGGCGAAACCGTTCGCGCAGGCGCATGCGGACCTGCAGCAGCAGCTCGCCGCACTGGTCGGCAAGCGCTTCGTGATCGATACGCCGTACGCGCAACTGGCGCACTTCCCGCGCTACCTGAAGGGCATCGCGCTGCGGATCGACAAGCTGAAGGCCGACCCGGCGCGCGACGCGAAGCAGTCGGCCGACCTGTTGCCGCTCGCCCAGCAGTACCAGCGCGCGGTGTCGCAGCGCGGCGGCGTCGCCGATGCGCGGCTCGCGGAATTCCGCTGGCTGCTCGAGGAACTGCGGATTTCGCTGTTCGCGCAGGAACTGCGTACACCGATGCCTGTCTCTGTCAAGCGTCTGCACAAGGTCTGGGAGTCGATGCAGCGCTAGCGCAACAGCGGTTTCCCGGGCCCGCACCGGTGGCCGGCCCCGGCCGGCCGCGCGGCGCCTGCCGCGCCGGCCGACCGGGCCGCCGCGGCGTGCGTCGAAGTGGCGCAATGCCGGCTTCGGTCAACCGGCCGGGCCGGTTGAACGTTTTACAATGACGGTTGTTCCTCGACGTGAGTCTTCATGCGCACTTTCCTTTCCCTCGGCCGCACGCTCGCGCTGGCCGCCGCCGTGCTGGCGCCCGCCGCACACGCGAATAACGTCATCATCCTCAATTCGGCCGAAGCGACGCTTTCCCTGATCGACCAGCAGACCCGCGAAGTCGTCAGCACGATGCCGACCGGCAAGGAACCGCATCACCTGATGGCGACGCCCGACAATTCGTCGCTGATCGTTGCAAATTCGGTCTCGAACAGCCTGATGTTTCTCGATCCGAAGACGGGCAAGCTGCAGCGCACCGTCGAGGGAATCGACGATCCTTACCAGCTCGGCTTCTCGCCCGACCGCAAATGGTTCGCGGCGGCCGGCCTGCGGCTCGACCGCGTCGACATCTACGGCTACGACGGCCGCGACCTGAAGCTCGTGAAGCGCGTGCCGCTCGCGGTGATGCCGAGCCACCTCGCGTTCACGAAGGACAGCAAGACGCTGCTCGTGTCGCTGCAGGTTTCCGGCGAGATCGCGGCGATCGACCTGCCGACGCAGACGGTCAAGTGGAAGATGAAGGTCGGCAAGGTGCCGGCCGGCCTGTGGCTCACGCCGGACGACAAGTACCTGCTCGTCGGGATGACCGGCGCGGATTACGTCGCGGTGGTCGACTGGCGCAACCAGAAGGTCGTCAAGCAGATCTACACCGGCAAGGGCGCGCACAACTTCCGCTCACTCGCCGACGGCACGCACGTCGCGGTCACGAACCGGGTCGCGAACACGATCAGCATCATCGACGAGAACACGCTCACCAACGTCGGCGACATCACCGGCCTGCTGCCGGGCCCGGACGACATGGAGCTGTCCGCCGACAAGAAGACGCTGTGGGTGACGTTCCGCTTCGCGAAGAAGGTCGGGATCATCGACCTGGCGTCGCGCAAGCTGGTGCAGACGATCGCCGTCGGCCGCTCGCCGCACGGCATCTATTTCTACGACCGCGCGCCGTGGCGCGCCGCGAACGGCGCGTGACGGGCGGGGGAGAACGATGCTGCACCTGATCGATGCATTCGTCTCGGACATCCAGACCTGGCTGTACGTCGACGTCGTGCAGCCGCTCCTCTTCAAGTTCAACCTGATGGACTATGACGAGGACACCTACGACGCGCTGTACTGGGTGATCGTCGGGGCGCTGCAGATGGTGCTGATGTTCGTGCTGCTGCGCCCGCTCGAGGCGCTGCTGCCCGTCGAGCGCTGGACGAACCGCCGGGCCGTGCGGGTCGACGTGATCTACACGGCGATCGCGAAGCTCGGCATCTACTCGCTGTTCTTCTTCTTCGCGCTGCAGCCGCTGTTCGACAACTTCCAGGCGTGGCTGCGCCTGCACGGCGTCGCGAACCTGAATCTCGACTACCTGTGGCCGGGCGTGACCTCGAAGCCGATCGTCACGTTCGCGATCTATCTCGTCGTGCTCGATTTCGCCGGCTACTGGTATCACCGCTGGCAGCACAAGTTCGGCATCTGGTGGGAGCTGCACGCGGTGCATCACAGCCAGCGCCAGATGTCGCTGTGGTGCGATGACCGCAACCACGTGCTCGACGACGTGATCCAGTCGTGCTTCTTCGCGGCGATCGCGCTCGTGATCGGCGTGACGCCGTCGCAGTT
The DNA here is from genome assembly GCF_030482505.1 of Burkholderia sp. AU45274. Taxonomy (NCBI): domain Bacteria; kingdom Pseudomonadati; phylum Pseudomonadota; class Betaproteobacteria; order Burkholderiales; family Burkholderiaceae; genus Burkholderia; species Burkholderia sp. AU45274. The sequence goes on from NZ_JAUJQE010000002.1 coordinate 14,177, forward strand.
CGTCGTGCTGACCGCGTTCACGAACTTCATGCAGAGCATTCAGCATACGAATGCGCGGCTGCCGTTCGGCTGGCTCGGCGAGCGCCTGCTCGTGAGCCCGATCTTCCACCGGCGCCACCACGCGGTCGGCTACGGCCACGAAGGCACGAAGTACGGCTGCAACTTCGGCGTGCTGTTCCCGTGGTGGGACATGATGTTCGGCACCGCGTCGTGGAACCGCACGGTCGAGCCGACCGGGATCCGCGACCAGGTCGAGGGCGTGTCCTACGGCGAAGGCTTCTGGGCGCAGCACGGCCTCGCGTTCGTGCGGATCTTCCGGCGCCTGTTCCCCGCCAAGCGCGGCGCGGCATCGGCCTGACCCGGCCATTCCCACGTTGAGCGGCTCTCCCACGCGGCCCGCATGTGCTTTGGCGCATGCGGGCCGCGTGGTTTATCCTTTCCCCGTTTTTCTCCGTCGATACAGGCTCGCATGAACGACTTGCTGCGTTCCTTCGTCCGGGCATTGGCGAGTGCACTGCATCCGCGCATGCTGTGGCTCACCCTGATGCCGTTTCTCGTCTCGGCCGTCCTGTGGGGCGTCGTGCTGTGGTTCTCGTGGCAGTCGCTGCTGGACCTCGCACGCGGCGCGCTCGACGGCTTCGTGCTGACGGCCATGCTGTACCGCGCGTTCGACGCGATCGGCATGTCGCAGCTGCATGCCGTCGTCGCGCCGTTCGTGGTCGTGTCGCTCGCGATTCCGCTGATCGTGCTGACCGTGCTGCTGCTGATCGCGACGATTTCGATGCCGGTCGTGATCAAGCACCTCGCGAACCGGCAGTTCGCGGCGCTCGAGGCGAAGCGGGGCGGCACCTTCTTCGGCAGCGTGTTCAATTCGCTGTGGGCGGCGCTGGCCGGCGTCGTCGTGCTGGTCGTCACGATCCCGCTGTGGTTGATTCCGCCGTTCTTCGCGCTGCTGCCGCCGGTGATCTGGGGCTGGCTCACCTACCGCGTGATGACCTACGACGCGCTCGCGCTGCACGCGAGCCGCGACGAGCGCCGGGCGCTCGTGCGGCAGCATCGCTGGCCGCTGATCGGCATCGGCGTCGCGACCGGGCTGCTCGGCACCGTGCCGACCTTCGTGTGGGTGTCGTCGGTCTGGATGATGGTGCTGTTCCCGTTCGTCGCGGCGGCCATGATCTGGGTATACGCTTTCATCCTCGTCTTCTCGGCGCTGTGGTTCGGGCATTACTGCCTGCGCGCGCTGGAGGACCTGCGTGCGAGTTCGCGCGCCACCGCAATCGACATGGGGCAGGCATGAGCATCGGCATCATCATCATCGGCGACGAAATCCTTTCGGGCCGCCGACAGGACAAGCATCTGGCGAAGGTCATCGAGCTGCTCGGCGCGCGCGGCCTCACGCTCGACTGGGCCGAATACGTCGGCGACGATCCGGCGCGCATCACGGCGACCCTCGCCCGCGCGATCGCGTCGGGCGACATCGTGTTCTCGACGGGCGGCATCGGCGCGACGCCGGACGACCACACGCGCCAGTGCGCGGCCGCCGCGCTCGGCGTGCCGCTCGAACTGCATCCGGAAGCGAAGGTGCTGATTTCCGAGCGGATCCGCGAAACGCACACCGATCCGGCCAAGCCGGTCGATTTCGAGTCGCCGGAGAACCAGCACCGCTTCAACATGGGCGTGTTCCCGGTGGGCGCGACGATCATCCCGAACGGCTACAACCGGATTCCCGGCTTCTCGGTCGGCGACCTGCACTTCGTGCCGGGCTTCCCGGTGATGGCGTGGCCGATGATCGAATGGGTGCTCGACACGAAGTACGCGCACCTGCATCACGCGACGCCGCACGCGGAGCGCTCGTTGTACGTGTTCGAGCTGCCGGAATCGACGCTCACGCCGCTGATGGAGCGCATCGAGCGCGATTTCCCGGGCGTGCGCGTGTTCAGCCTGCCGAGCGTCGGCGATGCGGAGCGCGGCGGGATCTATGCGCGCCGCCACATCGACCTCGGCGTGAAGGGTGAGCCGGAAGCGGTCGCAGCCGCATACGTGAAGCTGCGCGAAGGCGTGCACCTGCTTGGCGGCGACGTCGTCGAACCCGATACGCCGCGCGCCTGAGCGGCCCCTCAATCAGCCGCACAAAAACCACGGGCCGCGCAACGCGGCCCGTCATCGGCATGTCATCGCCCGGCTCGACGATGGGGTTGTCGCAACCGGCGGGAGCGGCGTGCCGTCAGGCGCCGATCCACGGCAGTTTCCGGAAGCACCAGCCTTCGACCGTCTTGCGGTGGCCTTCGGCGTCCTTCGCGCCCTCGAAGCCTTCGAGCAGGTCGAAGGCCTTCGTGAAGCCGGCCTGCGTGGAGGCGACCGCGGCGAGCTTCGAGCGCGCGGCGCTGCGGCACAGGAACAGGATGGGCGTATCGGCCGGGAGGGCCGCCTTCAGTTCGTTGACGAATTCGGCGTTCGGCACGCCGCCCGGGTAGCGCGTCCATTCGAGGTGGAGGTACTGGCCGTCGCCGACGAGCGGGCGGCCGATCCAGTCGAGTTCGGCGCGGGTGCGCACGTCGACGAGGCGCGCCGACGGATCGAGCTGCAGCAGTTCGAACGCCTCGGCCGGCAGCAGCGCCCCGGCGTAGTTGAGCGCGGCTTGTGCGCGGCGTTCGTCGGCCTTCGCATAAAGCTGGTCGAGCGTACTCATGGCAGGGAGTCTCCTATCGGTCAAACGAATATTCTAGCGCGGCGTCGCGGCACGGATGTCCGCGTGGAGTACGGTGTGCGCACCCCACACGCGTTCACCAAAAGAGTGCAGAATGGTGCGCATGCACCAAGATGATTCCGCGGACGGAGCGCACGGCGATGATTGCACCATCGCGGTGCTTCCGGTTGGCAGGCGGTGGGCAGTCGAGCCCCGGAATTGCGCAGCACAGCCCCGTCGCGACGAGCGCTGGCGCGATTCGCGCCAATCTCGCGCATAGGTGGCACGGAAGCTGCTTTATAGGATTCGGTCGAATCGGGGCGCGCTGCGCCAAAGCAAGACCCCGGTCAGCTCGATAAACGAGGCGGTTCCCAGTCCGCCGGAATTGTTCAATCAGGAGAAGAGGTTATGAGTAAAACCGTCGCCGACGTCATGCAGCTCGTGAAGGACGAGGACGTCAAGTTTGTCGATTTCCGCTTCACGGATACGCGCGGCAAGGAACAGCACGTGTCGGTGCCGGTTTCGGCGTTTGACGAAGACAAGTTCGAAAGCGGCCATGCATTCGACGGCTCGTCGATCGCCGGCTGGAAGGGCATCGAGGCGTCGGACATGCTGCTCATGCCGGACCCGACCGCTGCCTTCGTCGACCCGTTCTATGAAGAGTCGACCCTGGTGCTGACCTGCGACGTGGTCGAGCCGGCCGACGGCAAGGGCTACGAGCGCGACCCGCGTTCGCTCGCGAAGCGCGCGGAAGCGTACCTGAAGAGCACGGGCATCGGCGACACGGCCTACTTCGGTCCGGAACCGGAATTCTTCATTTTCGACTCGGTCCAGTGGAACACGGACATGTCGGGCTGCTTCGTGAAGATCAACTCGGAAGAAGCACCGTGGTCGGCCGGCAAGGAATTCGAAGGCGGCAACACGGGCCACCGTCCGGGCACGAAGGGCGGCTACTTCCCGGTCGCGCCGGTCGACACGTTCCAGGACATGCGTTCGGAAATGTGCCTGCTGCTCGAACAGCTCGGCATCCCGGTCGAAGTGCACCACCACGAAGTGGCGGGCCAGGGCCAGAACGAAATCGGCACGAAGTTCTCGACGCTGGTGCAGCGCGCCGACTGGACGCAATGGTCGAAGTACATCATCCATAACGTCGCGCACTCGTACGGCAAGACGGCGACGTTCATGCCGAAGCCGGTCGTCGGCGACAACGGTTCGGGCATGCACGTTCACCAGTCGATCTGGAAGGACGGCCAGAACCTGTTCGCGGGCAACGGCTACGCCGGCCTGTCGGAACTGGCGCTGTTCTACATCGGCGGCATCATCAAGCACGCCCGTGCACTGAACGCGATCACGAACCCGACGACGAACTCGTACAAGCGTCTGGTCCCGCACTTCGAAGCACCGGTCAAGCTCGCCTACTCGGCACGCAACCGTTCGGCATCGATCCGCATTCCGCACGTGTCGAACCCGAAGGGCCGCCGTATCGAAACGCGCTTCCCGGATCCGATGGCGAACCCGTACCTGTTGTTCTCGGCACTGATGATGGCAGGCCTCGACGGGATCCAGAACAAGATCCATCCGGGCGAAGCCGCGGACAAGAACCTGTACGACCTGCCGCCGGAAGAGGATGCAAAGATCCCGACCGTCTGCGCGGGCCTCGACCAGGCAATCGAAGCGCTCGACAAGGATCGCGAGTTCCTGACCCGTGGCGGCGTGTTCACGGACGGCATGCTCGACGCGTACCTCGCGCTGAAGGAGCAGGAGCTGGCGAAGTTCCGCATGACGACGCACCCGATCGAGTTCGAGATGTACTACTCGCTCTAATCGGCGATGGCGCTCGATTCAGCGCCGTCATGCCGGTTCGTTCCCGTCGCGCGGCCTGCGGCGGGAACGGCGGAGTCTGAAAGGGGCGGCGTCCAGCCGTCCCTTTTTTGTTCCCGTGATTTTCCTTTTCTGGCCCGTTGAGGCGCGACAAGCACGCAGATGGTTCTGAAGAATCTGATCAAGGCGAGAACGGGGCAGCCCGAGCGACTGACGGACGACGAGCGGCTCGCACGCTCGGGCCTGCTGGCGGGGCTGGAAGCGCTGCCGACGGTCGTGATCGTGCTCGACCGCAAGACGCTGCGGATCGCGTTCGCGAATCCGTCTGCCGAGGCGATGCTCGACATCTCGCGCCGGCAGCTCGCGCAGCGGCCGTGGGGCGAGATTTTTCCGAATGCGAACGAGCTGGCATCGACGATCACCGCGATCGGCGAGGAACGCTTTCACGCGACGCACCTCGATACCGTGCTCGACCGGCCCGGCCGCGAACCGCTGCATGTGCACGCGATCGTCGGCTTTCTCGAGACCGCGCCCGATTTCGTGCTCGTCGAGCTGTTCGAGAACGAGCGGCAGTCGCGCACCGATCGCGAGGAACGCATCCACGACCTGACCGCGGTCAACAAGCAACTGATCCGCAACCTCGCGCACGAGATCAAGAACCCGCTCGGCGGCATTCGCGGCGCAGCCCAGCTGCTCGAATTCGAGCTCGGCGAGCGCGAGCGTGGCGAGTTGCGCGAATACACGCAGGTGATCATCAAGGAGTCCGACCGCCTGCAGACGCTCGTCGACCGGTTGCTGGAGCCGCACCGGCACCCGCACATCGTCGGCGACGTGAACATTCATGAAGTATGCGAACGCGTGCGCGCGGTGATGCTTGCGGAATTCCCGCGCGGGCTCACGATCGAGCGCGACTACGACGTGAGCGTGCCGGACTTGCGCGGCGACAAGGAGCAACTGATCCAGGCGCTGCTCAACATCGTGCGCAACGCCGCGCAGGCGCTGCGCGAACGCATCGCGCAGGGCGACGCGAAGATCGAGCTGCGCACGCGCATTGCGCGCAAGGTGACGATCGCGAAGCGCCTGTACCGGCTGGCACTGGACTTGCACGTGATCGACAACGGGCCCGGCATTCCGGAGGAAATCCGCGACCGGATCTTTTACCCGCTCGTGTCCGGGCGCGACGACGGCAGCGGCCTCGGCTTGACGCTCGCGCAGACGTTCGTGCAGCAGCATGACGGGACGATCGAGGTCGAAAGCCGGCCCGGACGTACCGAATTTCAGATCCTGCTACCGCTCGACCATTGAGCGGCGGCATGGCGATTCACCAGATTTACCCATATCTGACCGACCTATGAAGCCGATCTGGATAGTAGACGACGACCAATCGATCCGCTGGGTGCTCGAAAAGGCGCTCGCCCGGGACAGCTTCGCGACGAAGAGCTTCGCGAACGTGCGTGACGCGCTGGCCGCGCTCGACCACGAGACCCCGCAGGTGCTCGTATCCGACATCCGGATGCCGGGCGGCTCGGGCCTCGAGTTGCTGCAGGCGATGCACGAGCGCCTGCCGGGCCTGCCCGTCATCATCATGACGGCGTTCTCCGATCTCGACAGCGCCGTCGCGGCGTTCCAGGGCGGCGCGTTCGAATATCTCGCGAAGCCGTTCGACGTCGACAAGGCGGTCGAGCTGATCCGCCGCGCGGTGGAAGAAAGCCTGCGCGGCGGCGCGCCGCAGGACGAGCGCGTGGCCGAGGCGCCCGAGATGCTCGGCCAGGCGCCCGCGATGCAGGACATGTTCCGCGCGATCGGCCGGCTGTCGCACTCGGCCGCGACCGTGCTGATCACCGGCGAATCGGGCACCGGCAAGGAGCTCGTCGCGCGTGCGCTGCACCGTCACAGTCCGCGTGCGAACGGGCCGTTCATCGCGCTGAACACCGCGGCGATTCCGAAGGATCTGCTCGAATCCGAGCTGTTCGGCCATGAGCGCGGCGCGTTCACCGGCGCGCAGACGACGCGGCAGGGCCGCTTCGAGCAGGCCGAGAACGGCACGCTGTTCCTCGACGAAATCGGCGACATGCCGTTCGACCTGCAGACGCGCCTGTTGCGCGTGCTGTCGGACGGGCAGTTCTATCGGGTCGGCGGCCACAACCCGCTGCGCGCGAACGTGCGCGTGATCGCCGCGACGCACCAGAATCTCGAATCGCGCGTGCGCCAGGGGCTGTTCCGCGAGGACCTTTACCACCGGCTCAACGTGATCCGGCTGCGCCTGCCGCCGCTGCGCGAGCGCAGCGAGGACATCGCGCTGCTCACGCGCCACTTCCTGCAGAAGAGCGCGCGCGATCTCGGCGTCGAGCCGAAGCGCGTGTCCGACGAAGCGCTGGCTTACCTCACGTCGCTGGCGTTTCCCGGCAACGTACGCCAGCTCGAGAACCTCGCGAACTGGCTGACCGTGATGGCGCCCGCGCAGACGGTCGAGATCAAGGATCTGCCGCCCGACCTCGTGCCGGCCGGCGCGCCGGTCGCTGCAACGGGCGACGGTGCCGATGCGCACGGCGGCGGCGAGACGGCGCTCGCGCAACCGGCGACCGGTGTGGCAGCGGTGGCGTCCGCGCCCGTCGGGGCGGCGCCGAACGGCGGTGTGCCGGCCGGTTATCCGCTGTGGGAGCACGGCCTGCGCACCGAGGTTGCACGGCTGTTGCGCGAGAACTCGGCCGACGTGATGGACGAACTCGCACGCCGCTTCGAGGCGGCCGTGATCCGCGAGGCGCTCGACTTCACGCGTGGCCGCAAGGTCGAGGCCGCGGAGCGGCTCGGCATCGGCCGCAACACCATCACGCGCAAGATCCAGGAACTCCATCTGGAGCCCTGAGCACGATTTGCGGCATGCGCGGGCATCGCGCATGCCGCGATCGGACATAATCGCGGTTTGCACGCCGTTTGCCATTCCGCCGATCCTCAATGTCCGATTCCTTCCGCTGGCCCACCGGGGCCGACCCGTTCCGTTTCCTCGAAGCGCTCGACAGCAAGCGCGCCCGCACGTGGGTCGACGAGCAGAATGCGCGCACGCGCGCCGCGCTGCGTGACGACGACGCGTATCGCGCGCTGACGGCGCGCCTCGCCAAAGCGTACCTGCCGCGCGAGCGCCCGGTGATTCCGACGCGCTGGCGCGACTGGGCCTACGACCTGTGGCAGGACGATCTCCATCCGAAGGGGCTGTGGCGCCGCACGCGCTGGGACGACTGGCGCGCGGGAAAACCGGCATGGGAAACGCTGCTCGACGTCGACGCGCTCGGTGCGGAGGAGGGCGAGTCGTGGGTGTTCGAGCAGGACGCGATCCTGTACCCGGACGGCGATCGCGCGCTGCTGTCGCTGTCGCCGGGCGGGGCCGACGCGGTCGTCGTGCGCGAATTCGATCTCGTCGAACGTCGTTTCGTCGACGGCGGTTTCACGATCGACGAGCCGGGGCATCACACGGTCGGCTGGATCGATCGCGATACCGTCTACGTGAGCTGGGATCGCGGCGAAGCGCATGCGACCGCGGCCGGTTATCCGTATGAAGCGCGGCGCTGGGTGCGTGGCACCGCGCTCGCCGACGCGCCCGTCGTGTTCCGCGGCGAACCCGACGACATCAGCGCGGGTGCGGGATTCGATCCGATCGACAACCGTCACGTCGCGTGGCGCAGCGTCGATTTCTTCGACGCACATGCGTACCGCTTGACGGAGGCGGGCGAGTGGGTGCGCTACGACGTGCCGACCCACGTCGAGGTCGGGTTCTGGGAAGGCTGGCTCATGCTGGAGCCGCGCCTCGACTGGGAGTGCGACGGCGTGCGCCATGCGGGCGGCTCGCTGCTCGCGATCCGCGAGCAGGCGTTCCTGGCCGGGTCGCGCGAACTCACGACGCTGTTCGCGCCGCAACCGTCGACGTCCGCATGCACGTGGACGCACACGCGCACGACGCTGATCGCGAGCTGGCTCGACGACGTGCACAACCGCACGATGCTGTGGCAGCCGAGCCAGGCCGACGACGGCACGTGGACGTGGGACGCGCGGCCGTTCGCGTGGCCGGGGCCGGGCGATGCGCAGATCGACGTCGAGCCCGTCGAATCGACGCTGAACGACGAGATTTACGTGGACGTCGACACCTATCTCGATCCGCCCGAATGCTGGCTGGCCGACCTTGCGGATCGCGCGGACGATGCGCCGTCGCGCCGCGTGCTGCTCGACCGGCCGCCGGTGCAGTTCGACGCGGCCGGGCTCATCGTGCGCCGCGCGAGCGCACGCTCGCAAGACGGCACGATCGTGCCGTACACGCTGATCGGGCCGCGCGATGCACTCGACGTGGCCGACGGTGCCACGCGTGTTGCGCGGCCGTGCCTGCTGTCGGGCTATGGCGGCTTCGCGATCCCGAACCTGCCGGGCTACAGCGATGCGTTCGGTATCGGGTGGCTCGAGCGCGGCGGCGTGATGGCGTTCGCGCATATCCGCGGCGGCGGCGAGTTCGGGCCGCGCTGGCACGTCGATGCGCAGCGCGAACACCGTCAGCGTTCGTTCGACGATTTCATCGCGGTGGCCGAGGATCTGGTCGCGACCGGCGTGACGACCGCCGCGCAGCTCGGCATCGAAGGCGGCAGCAACGGCGGGCTGCTGGTCGCCGCGTGCATGGTGCAGCGGCCGGAGTTGTTCGGCGCGGTGCTCTGCCGCGTGCCGCTGCTCGACATGCAGCGTTATCCGAAGCTGCACGCGGGCGCCGCATGGCTCGACGAATACGGTGACCCGGACGATCCGCACGAAGGTGCGGCGCTAGCCGCGTACTCGCCGTATCACCGTGTGCGCGAAGGCGTCGCGTATCCGCCGCTGCTGCTGACAACGTCGACGCGCGACGACCGCGTGCATCCGGCGCACGCACGCAAGATGGCCGCGCGCATGCACGCGCTCGGTCATGAACGGGTGTGGTACTGGGAGAACACCGACGGCGGCCACGGCAGCGCCGACGATCTGGAACGCGCGGAGGCCGATGCGGCCGAATTCGGGTTCCTGTGGGCTCATCTCGGGCCGGCGCCCGCGCGGCGCTGAACGCGCGCGGGCTGCCCGGGAGATCAGCCGACGACCGCGACGACGGGCGTGTGGTCGGACGGCTGTTCCCACGTGCGCGGCGTGCGATCGACTTCGCACGACGTGCAGGTTTCCGCGAGCGCCGGCGACAGCAGCACGTGGTCGATGCGCAGCCCCGCGTTGCGGCGGAACGCCATCATCCGGTAGTCCCACCACGTGAAGGTCTTCTCCGGCTGTTCGAAGCGGCGGAACGCGTCGACGAAGCCCAGCTCGATCAGCTGCGCGAAGTGGGCGCGCTCCTGCGGCGACACGAGGTTCTGGCCTTCCCATTTCGCCGGGTCGTGCACGTCGCGGTCTTCCGGCGCGATGTTGTAGTCGCCGAGCAGCGCGAGCTTCGGGTAGCGCTGCAGCTCGGTGCGCAGCCACGCCTGCAGCGCGTCGAGCCATTGCATCTTGTAGACGAACTTGTCGGAGTCGGGCGCCTGGCCGTTCGGGAAATAGGCGGACACGATGCGCACGCCGTCGACCGTCGCGGCGACCACGCGCTGCTGCGGGTCGTCGAAGCCCGGAATGTTGCGCACGACGTCCGATTCGTCGACGGACAGCGTGTCGCGCGCGAGGATCGCGACGCCGTTGTAGGTCTTCTGGCCGGTGAACCAGCTGCGGTAGCCGACCGCCTCGAGATCGGCGCGCGGGAATTTCTCGTCCGGCAGCTTCAGTTCCTGCAGGCACAGCACGTCGGTTCCGCTTTGCGCGAGCCAGTCGAGCACGTGCTGCTTGCGGACGTTGAGCGAGTTGACGTTCCAGGTGGCGATTTTCATGAACGGGAGTGTGCGTGCGGGGTGAATACGAAGGCCGCCATCTTACCGCGAGCACGGGGCGCGAACGCGCGCTTCGTGCGGGGCGGGGGAGGCGCCGCGCGCAGCTGTTTCGATGAACCGGGAAGAAATTGTGACAAAAGTATTGACGTGAGTACTCCCTCACCCTATAATTTATTTCTCTGACGCGGGGTGGAGCAGTCTGGCAGCTCGTCGGGCTCATAACCCGAAGGTCGTAGGTTCAAATCCTACCCCCGCAACCAAGCACACCAGACGATGTGCAGCGCAAGTGACCGATGCGCGCTTCGTCGACAGGAACCCGGCCCCGTGCCGGGTTTTTTGTTTTCCGCGCGGCAGCGATCAGCGCGCCGCCCACTCGACCGCCGCCTTCGCATGCAGCGCGGTCGTATCGAACACCGGCAGCGGCGAGTCGTCCGCGCCGATCAGCAGCGTGATTTCCGTGCAGCCGAGGATCACGGCCTGCGCACCGCGCCGGGCCAGTTCCTCGATGATCGCCACGTACGTCGCGCGCGATTCCGGCGAGACGATGCCGTGGCACAGCTCGTCGTAGATGATCCGGTGCACGTCGTCGCGCCCGCGTTCGTCCGGCACCAGCACCTCCATCCCGAACTTCCCGCGCAGCCGCTCCGCGTAGAACGGCAGCTCCATCGTGTAGCGCGTGCCGAGCAGCGCGACCCGCTCGACGCCCGCATCGCGCAGCGCAGTGCCGGTCGGATCGGCGATGTGCAGGAACGGCAACTTCACCGCGGCTTCGATCGCATCGCAGACGCGATGCATCGTATTGGTGGTCAGCACGACCAGATCGGCGCCGGCCGCTTCGAGCTGTCGTGCGGCGCCGGCCATCCGTTCGCCGAGCGCGGCCCAGTCGTGCGTGCGCTGCAGCGCTTCGATCTCCGCGAAATCGACCGTGACCAGCACGCTCTTCGCGTTGTGGTGTCCACCATGCAACGCCTTCGAATGGCGATTGATCATCCGGTAGTACTCGGCCGACGATTCCCAGCTCATCCCGCCGATCAGTCCGATCGTCTTCATCCGTCACCTTTTGCGTTTCGTGTCTTGCGGCAGACGAGTATAGGCGCGGCTGTCCGTGCCCGGCCGGTACGATCCGCGCAAGGCGGGCCAGTACGGCGCCGCCGGGCCCGGCCGCACGCGACAGTTGAAACCGGCACTGTGTTTTTGTACAGTATCGGCACCGTGAACCCGACCATCATTCCGCCTGCCGATCCGCACGTGCCGCCGCCGGCCGACGCGCAGCCGCGCATGCGCAAGATCATTCACTGCGACTGCGACTGCTTCTACGCGTCGGTCGAGATGCGCGACGACCCGTCGCTGCGCAACCGGCCGCTCGCGGTCGGCGGCCGGCCCGACCAGCGTGGCGTGATCGCGACCTGCAACTACGAGGCGCGGCGCTACGGCGTGCATTCGGCGATGTCGTCGGCGCTGGCGATGCGCAAGTGCCCGGACCTGCTGATCCTGCCGACCGCGATGGACAAGTACCGCGCGGCATCGCGGCAGATCATGGCGATCTATCGCGACTACACGCCCGACGTCGAGCCGCTGTCGCTCGACGAGGCGTACCTCGACGTCAGCGGGTCGGAGCGGTGCCAGGGGAGTGCCACGCTGATTGCACGGGAGATCCGCCAGCGCGTGTTCGACACGGTCGGCGTGACCGTGTCGGCCGGCGTTGCGCCGAACAAGTTCATCGCGAAGATCGCGTCCGACTGGAACAAGCCCGACGGGCTGTTCGTCGTGCGACCGCACGAGATCGACGCGTTCGTCGCGGCGCTGCCGGTGCGCAAGCTGCACGGCGTCGGCAAGGTGACGGCCACGCGGCTCGACCGGCTCGGCATCCAGACTTGCGCGCAGTTGCGCGACTGGCCGTTGATCGACCTGCACCGCGAATTCGGCGCGTTCGGGCGGCGGTTGTACGAACTGTCGCGCGGGATCGACGAGCGGCGCGTGCAGGCCGACCAGGAGCGCAAGTCGGTCAGTGTCGAGACGACCTACGTGACCGACCTGACGACGCTCGAGCAGTGCGCGGAGGAAATCCGCCGCCTCGTCGTGCAACTCGACGCGCGGATCGAACGGGCGGGCGCCGCGCGCTCGATCCGCAAGCTGTACGTGAAGATCCGCTTCGCCGATTTCCAGCGCACGACGGTCGAGTGCGTGGCCGATGCGACGAATGCGGACACGGCCGTCACGCTGCTCGCGAAGGGGCTGCAACGGCGGGCGCAGGCGGTGCGGCTGCTCGGCGTCGGCGTGCGTATCGACGAAGATACCGCCGAGCGCCACGGGCAGTTCTCGCTGTTCGACGACGAGTCGCCCGCGCCATGAAAAAAGGCACCGCCGAAGCGGTGCCTTTGCTCACATGCAGCCGAACGCGCTGGCGGCCCGCTCAGTGCGCGGGCGCAGCCATCCCGTTGTGGCGCAGCAGCGCATCGATCTGCGGCTCGCGGCCGCGGAACGCCTTGAACGAATCCATCGCCGGGCGGCTGCCGCCGACCTCGAGGATTTCGCGGCGATAGCGCGTGCCGGTCGCCGCGTCGAGCACGCTGCCGCTTGCGGCCGCCGCTTCCTCGAACGCCGCGTACGCATCGGCCGACAGCACCTCGGCCCACTTGTAGCTGTAATAGCCGGCCGCGTAGCCGCCCGCGAAGATGTGGCTGAACGTGTTCGGCCAGCGCGAGAACGCGGCTTGCGGGATCACGTGATAGCGCTCGTTGATCTCGCGCGCAAACGCGGTCACGCCGGTGGCGCCCGCCGGGTCGAAGTCGACGTGCAGCAGCATGTCGAACATCGAGAACACGATCTGACGCAGCGTGCCGAGCCCGCTCTGGAAGTTCTTCGCCGCGATCATCTTGTCGAACAGCTCGCGCGGCAGCGCGGCGCCCGTGTCGACGTGCGACGACATCGACGACAGCACGTCCCATTCCCAGCAGAAGTTTTCCATGAACTGCGACGGCAGCTCGACGGCATCCCATTCGACGCCGTTGATGCCCGACACGCCGAGTTCGTCGACGCGCGTGAGCATGTGGTGCAGCCCGTGGCCGAATTCATGGAACAGCGTGATGACTTCGTCGTGCGTGAAGCACGCGGGCTTGCCGCCGACCGGCGCCGAGAAGTTGCAGGTGAGATAGGCGACCGGCGTCTGCACGCTGCTGCCGCGCTTCGCGCGCGAACGCGCGTCGTCCATCCATGCGCCGCCGCGCTTGCCTTCGCGCGCGTATAGGTCGAGATAGAACTGCGCGACGAGCGAGCCGTCGCGGTTCTCGACGCGGAAGAAACGCACGTCCTTGTGCCACACCGGCGCGTCGTCGGGCTTGATCTGCACGCCGAACAGCGTCTCGGTGACGGTGAACAGGCCCTTCAGCGCGGCCGGTTCCGGGAAGTACTGCTTGACCTCGTTTTCCGAGAACGCATAGCGCTGCTGGCGCAGCTTTTCGGCGGCGAACGCGACGTCCCACGGCGCGAGTTCGGCGAGGCCGAGTTCCTTCGCGGCGAACGTGCGCAGCTCGTCCCAGTCCTTGTCCGCGTGCGGGCGCGCGCGCGTGGCGAGATCCTCGAGGAACGCGATCACCTGCTGCGGCGATTCGGCCATCTTCGGCGCGAGCGACACTTCGGCGAAGTTGCGGAAGCCGAGCATCAGCGCCTCTTCGCGGCGCAGCTTCAGCGCATCGGCGACGATCGCCGTGTTGTCCCATTCGGCCTTGCCGTCACCGTACTGCGGCCCGAGTTCCGACGCGCGCGTTGCATAGGCGCGGTAGAGCGTCTCGCGCAGTGCGCGGTTGTCCGCGTATTGCAGCACCGGGAAGTACGACGGGAAGTGCAGCGTGAATTTCCAGCCTTCCTTGGCATCCTTTTGCGCGGCTTCGCGGGCGGCCTCGATCGCGTCGCCGGGCAGGCCGGCCAGGTCGGCCTCATCCTGCACGAAATACGCGTACGCGTTGGTCGCGTCGAGCACGTGATCGGAGAAGGCCTTCGACAGCGCGGCCTGCTGTTCCTGCAGTTCGGCGAAGCGCGGCTTCTGGTCCTCGGGCAGCTCGGCGCCCGACAGGCGGAAATCGCGCAGCGCGTTGTCCAGGATCTTCTTGCGTTCGGTGGACAGCGTCGCGTATTCGGCGCTTGCGGCGATCGCCTTGTACTTCTCGTACAGTGCGAGGTTCTGGCCGACGCTCGACCAGAATTCGGTCACGCGCGGCAGATTCTCGCCATAGGCGGCCCGCAGTTCGGGCGTATCGGCAACCGCGTTCAGGTGGCCGACGATGCCCCACGCGCGACCGAGCGGCTCCGTCGCTTGCTCGACCGTCTCGACGACGGCTGCCCAGGTTGCCGGCGTCGCGGCCGCGCTTGCCGTCTCGACCGCACGGTTGGCGTCATCGAGCAGCGTGTCGAGCGCGGGCGTCACGTGTTCCGGGCGGATCTCGCCGAAGCGGGGCAGGCCCGAGAAATCGAGCAGCGGGTTGGGGTTGGCGCTGGCGGACATAAGACTCCCTGTCTGTTGCCGGATGAACCGGAGTGAAAAGGGTAGGCGCGCAAGGCAACGCGGCGCCCGATATCGACATTATTGGGGCGCATCGCGCGCTTTCCAATCGTTAGTTTCTAACGATGCGATTGACGCGGGGTCGGATGCGGGGTGGAGTCGTTTGATGGCGCGACCGACGCAGTGCGGTGCGGCCGGCGAGGCGCCGGCGCGCGGAACCGCACGCCGGCTGAATGGTGCAGGGGCTCAGGCGGCCGCGTCGGCGGCGCGCTCGGCGGCTTCGATCGTGTTGATCAGCAGCATCGTGATGGTCATCGGGCCGACACCGCCCGGCACCGGCGTGATGTGGCCGGCCACTTCCTTCACGCCCGCGAAGTCGACGTCGCCGCACAGCTTGCCCGCGTCGTCGCGGTTCATGCCGACGTCGATCACCGTCGCGCCGGGCTTCACCATGTCGGCGGTCAGGATGTTGCGCTTGCCGACCGCGGCGACCACGATGTCGGCCTGCCGCGTGTGCGCGGCGAGGTCGCGCGTCTTGCTGTGGCAGATCGTCACGGTCGCGCCGGCGTCGAGCAGCATCATCGCCATCGGCTTGCCGACGATGTTCGAGCGGCCGATCACGACCGCGTTCGCGCCCTGCAGCGGGATGTCGTGCGCCTCGAACATCTTCATCACGCCGTACGGCGTGCACGGGCGGAACAGCGGCTTGCCGGTCATCAGCGCGCCGGCGTTCGCGACGTGGAAGCCGTCGACGTCCTTTTCCGGTGCGATCGCCTCGATCACCTTGTGGCTGTCGATGTGCTTGGGCAGCGGCAACTGGACGAGGATGCCGTGGATCTTCGGATCGCGGTTCAGCGCGTCGATGTGCGCGAGCAGGTCGGCTTCCGACAGCGTGTCCGGGTACGCGTCCTTCAGCGAGAAGAAACCGTTGTCCTCGCACGCCTTGATCTTGTTGCGCACGTAGACTTCGCTTGCCGGGTTGGCGCCGACGAGGATCACCGCGAGACCGGGCTGGTGGCCGCGTGCGGTCAGGGCGGCGGCGCGTTCGGCGGCCTGTGCGCGCAGGGTCTTCGAAAGGGCGTTGCCGTCGATGAGGAGGGCTGTCATGGTGGTGGTCCTGCCGGGAAGTTGGAATGCGGTCGTGCGGCGCCCGAAGCGTCGCAGCAAAGCACGCGATTATACCGTTCGCCTGCCGCCGTCCGACAGCGAATAAGCAGGAAGCGTCATGGCCGCGGCGCTCGCGCGCCGGGAGAAAGGCCGCCGCCGCGCGAGTGGGCCGCATCGCGCGGGGCGGCCAGGGCTGGCTGCGGGCCGGGCGGGCAGCGCCGCCGCGGCCGGCGCTCGCTCAGGCCTGCTTCTTCGACAGCGCGAGGCGCAGCAGGTCAGCCACCGTGTTGACGTTGAGCTTTTCCATGATGTTCGCGCGGTGCGCTTCGACCGTCTTGATGCTGATGCCGAGATCGTCGGCGATCTGCTTGTTCAGGCGGCCCGCGATGATCCGTTCGAGCACCTGCTGCTCGCGCGCGGTCAGCTTCGACAGGCGTTCGCTCGCGGCACGCTGTTCCTGGACGCTCTTGCTTTCGCTTCGGGCCTTGTCGAGCATCCGCTCGACGAGCTTGCGCAGCTCGGCTTCGTCGAACGGTTTCTCGATAAAGTCCATCGCACCCTTTTTCATCGTCGAGACGGCCATCGGCACGTCGCCGTGACCCGTGACGAAGATGATCGGCAGCGCGGCATTGTCGGCAATCAGGCGCTCCTGCAGTTCGAGGCCGCTCATGCCCGACATCCGGACGTCGAGGATCAGGCACGCGATCTGGCCGGCCTGCTGGGCAGGCTGGTAGGCATCGAGGAACTGCTCGGCGCTCGAGAAGCATTGCACGCGATAGCCGTTCGCCTCCAGCAGCCAGCGCAGCGAGTCCCGTACGGCCTCGTCGTCGTCAACGACAAAGACGGTTTCCTGAGTGGTGGTGACAGGGCTATTCATAGTTCTCCCGTAACGGTATGTGATGCCGATGCCTCGCGCCCCCCTTGGCCGAGATCAGCGGGTTCCCCAATGGGCAGGCTGCAGTGGAACGTTGCGCCGGATATGCGGCCATCCGGCTCGACGTTGTTGACCACCCACAGACGCCCCCGATGCGATTCGATGATCGAACGGCAGATGTTCAGCCCCATGCCCATGCCATCGGACTTGGTGCTGTAAAACGGTTCAAACAGGCGCTCGGCGGTCGCTTCGTCGACGCCCGGGCCCTGGTCGATCACGCGGATGTCGACGAAGCCCGCCTCGATGTCGGCGACGACGCGGATCACGCCGTCCACCGACGCCGGCTTCACGTCGGCCATCGCTTCGGCCGCGTTCTTCATCAGGTTCACGAGCACCTGCTCGATCAGCACGGGGTCGACATAAATAATAGGCATTCTTGCGAGGATTTCCGTGACGATCCGGATCCTGCGCTTCCTGGCCTCGATTTCGGCGAGCCCGACCGCGTCGGCGACGATGTCCGCGACCCGCGCCGGCTGGCGCTTCGGCTCGCTGCGCTTCACGAATTCGCGGATCCGCTTGACGATCATCCCCGCGCGCAGCGCCTGCTGCGCGGTCTTTTCCAGCGCGGGCTGCAGCGTTTCCGGCGTGCCGCGGCCGCTCTTCACGAGCGCGAGCGTGCCCGAGCAGTAGTTGTTGATCGCGGCGAGCGGCTGGTTCAATTCGTGAGCAATCGACGACGCCATTTCACCCATCGTCATCAATCGGCTCGTGAACTGCAGCTTCTCTTCCTGCTGGTGCGCGAGTTCCTGTGCCTTCTTGCGGGTCGTGATGTCGGTCGCGATCTGCATCTGCGCGAGGTGGCCGTCCACCCACTGGATGTACTGGCGGCGCACCTCGAACCACTTCTGGATGCTCTCGACGTACACCTCCTGCGCGTCCGCCGTGCTGCTCGTCAGCGCGGCGGCCGGCAGGCCCGCGAACGCGTCGACCATGTCGATCGAGTCGGACGAGGCCTGCGCGCGGTCGAAGCCGCCGCCCGACAGCTCGAGATGGCCGTCCGGGCGAATGCCGAACAGGTGGCGGTAGTAGCGGTTCGCGAACAGCAGCTCGGCTTCGTCGGCGGCCAGCACCGACACCGCGGCGTCGAGGCTTTCGAGCACCGTCGTGAAGCGCTCGTGCGCGGCCGCGAGTTCCTCGCGCGCGCGCTTCGGCTCGGTGATGTCGGTCATCGACGACATCCAGCCGGTCTGGCGGCCCGAGCTGTCGATCAGCGGCGACACGTACAGGCGCGCATGGAACAGCGTGCCGTTCTTGCGCCGCACGCGCAGCTCGAAGCCCGAGCTCGGCGCCTTGCCGCGCAGCGTCATGTCGAGCTGGCGCTGCATTTCCGGGTACGCGTCGCGCGGCCAGTACGGGAACGGCGCGACCTTGCCGACGAGGTCGGTTTCGTCCCAGCCCGTCATCCGGCAGAACGCGGGGTTCACGTGCGTGATGCGGCCGTGCATGTCGAGCACGCGCATGCCGATCAGCACCGAGTTCTCCATCGCGCGGCGGAAGAACGCTTCCGCGTACAGCGCCTGCTGCGCCTCGAAGCGCTGGCGCGTGTGCTTCCACAGGCTCCAGAGGCTCCACAGCACGAAGCACGACAGGCCTGCGACGAGCCATACGAGCGTGTTGTTGGTCAGGTTCGTGAGCTGCGGGAATGCGTACACGCGCACGGTCAGCCCCTGGCCGGGCGGATCGAGCGGCAGGTCGTAGTGCGAGTCGCGCGGCAGGCGCGGGCGCGTCGACGTGGACGACAGCTCGCGGTTGTTCGCGTCGGTGATCGAGATCTTGTACTTCGACGACAACTCCTGCGGGATGTCGTGCTTCAGGATGCCTTCGACCGAGAACACAGCGGCGATCGAGCCGAGGTACTCGCGGTCGCCGCGCATCACCGGTGTCTGCAGCGTGATGAAGCCGTTGCCGAAGTCGTCGTAGATCAGCGGCGAATACGCCTGGCGGCGCGTGCTGCGCGCCTCGTCGTACGCGCCGCGCACGGCGTCCTGCATCTGCGCTTCGCCGGGCTTCGCGAGCCGCTGGCCGAGCAGCGGCGGATGCACGGTCGGCCAGCGCTGCACGCCGGGCGACGTGTACCAGTTCAGATAGAGGATTTCCGGATGCGTTTGCATCACGTCCGCGACCGCCATCTGGAACGCGTTCTGGTCGAGGCGGCCGGAAGCGAGATCGCGCGACAGCGCCTGGAGCTGTTCCTGCGCGCCCGTCATCGACAGGCGGATCTGCTGCTGCGCCCATGCGACGTTACGGAAGAGGGTGTCTTCCTGCTGCTGCTGTTCGCGGCGATTGAGGCTCCACAGGATGAGGCTCATCACCACCAGGAACACCAGGATCGACAGCAGGGGCGTCAGCAAATAGGAATTGGACCACCACGGTCCGTGGTGCCAACGGGACGGCTGCGACTCCGCCGGCGGGCCCGACGGTCGCGCCGAGCGTGCGAAAAGCCGATCGGTCAACATGGCAGGATTGTAGCGCAGCGCAATACATGGAAAACCTATACCGGATATGTTGAACGGAAACGGATTTGTTCAGCCGCGATGCGCCGGAGAGCCCCGGAATATGGGTGCAGCGCAGCAATATTCCGCATTGCGAGAAAAGATCTCACAATTCGAAAATTTTGTTGCGCATGCCCGCGCACGCTCATTACAATCCGTCGGAGCTTGCCCGCAGCCGGTCGCGTCGCGTCGTCTGCACGAAAGCGATCCTCACATTCCAGGACCCAGGAGACGAGAATGTCCGCTGTACCGAACGAAGTGATGAAATATGTCGCCGCCGAACATGACGACGACCCGCAGGAAACCGTCGAATGGCTCGAGTCGCTCGACGGCGTAATCTCCTCCGTGGGCACTGGCCGCGCGCACTACCTGATCGAAAAGCAGATCGAATTCGCCCGCATGCATGGCGAACACCTGCCGTTTTCCGCGAATACCCCGTACATCAACACGATCCCGGTTGCCGCACAGGCGAAGATCCCGGGTGACCAGGACATCGAGCACCGCATCCGTTCGTACACGCGCTGGAACGCGCTGGCGATGGTGCTGCGCGCAGGCAAGGACACGAACGTCGGCGGCCACATCGCATCGTTCGCATCGGCCGCGACGCTCTATGACGTCGGCTACAACCACTTCTGGCACGCAGCGTCCGAGCAGCATGGCGGCGATCTCGTGTTCGTGCAGGGCCACTCGTCGCCGGGCGTCTACTCGCGCGCGTTCCTGCTCGGCCGCCTGAAGGAAGAGCAGCTCGACAACTTCCGCCAGGAAGTCGACGGCAACGGCATTTCGTCGTACCCGCACCCGTGGCTGATGCCGGACTTCTGGCAGTTCCCGACCGTGTCGATGGGCCTCGGCCCGATCATGGCGATCTACCAGGCCCGCTTCATGAAGTACCTGGAAGCGCGCGGCATCACGAAGACGGAAGGCCGCAAGGTGTGGGCATTCCTCGGCGACGGCGAGACGGACGAACCGGAATCGCTCGGCGCGATCGGGATGGCGAGCCGCGAGAAGCTCGACAACCTCGTGTTCGTGATCAACTGCAACCTGCAGCGTCTCGACGGCCCGGTGCGCGGCAACGGCAAGATCATCCAGGAGCTCGAATCGGAATTCCGTGGTGCCGGCTGGAACGTGATCAAGGTCATCTGGGGCAGCCGCTGGGATGCGCTGTTCGCACGCGACAAGTCGGGCGCGCTGATGCGCCGCATGATGGAAGTCGTCGACGGCGAGTACCAGACGTACAAGTCGGAATCCGGCGCGTTCGTGCGCGAGCACTTCTTCAACACGCCTGAGCTGAAGGCGCTCGTCGCCGACTGGTCGGACGACGACATCTGGGCGCTGAACCGCGGTGGCCACGATCCGCACAAGATCTACGCGGCTTTCCACGAAGCCACGAACACGAAGGGCGCGCCGACCGTCATCCTCGCGAAGACCATCAAGGGCTACGGGATGGGCGAGTCGGGCCAGGCGATGAACATCACGCACCAGCAGAAGAAGCTGCCGGTCGAGCAACTGAAGAAGTTCCGTGACCAGTTCCGCCTGCCGATCACCGACGAGCAGATCGCCGACGTGCCGTACCTGAAGTTCGAGGAAGGCTCGAAGGAACTCGAATACATGCGCAAGCAGCGCATGGACCTCGGCGGCTACCTGCCGCACCGCCGCGAGAAGGCGACGTCGCTGCCGGTGCCGGCGCTCGACGCGTTCGAGCCGCTGCTGAAGGGCACGGGCGAAGGCCGCGAGATCTCGACGACGATGGCGTTCGTGCGGATCCTGAACATCCTGCTGAAGGACAAGGCGCTCGGCAAGCGCGTCGTGCCGATCGTCCCGGACGAATCGCGTACGTTCGGCATGGAAGGCCTGTTCCGCCAGATCGGCATCTGGAACCAGCAGGGCCAGAAGTACGTGCCGGAAGATTCCGACCAGCTGATGTTCTACAAGGAATCGGAAACCGGCCAGATCCTGCAGGAAGGCATCAACGAAGCGGGCGGCATGTGCGACTGGATCGCGGCGGCGACGTCGTACTCGACGCACGGCGAGATCATGGTGCCGTTCTACATCTTCTACTCGATGTTCGGCTTCCAGCGGATCGGCGACCTGGCATGGGCCGCGGGCGACATGCGTTCGCGCGGCTTCCTGCTCGGCGGTACCGCGGGCCGCACGACGCTGAACGGCGAAGGCCTGCAGCACGAAGACGGCCACTCGCTCCTGTGGGCGGCATCGGTGCCGAACTGCGTGAGCTACGACCCGACCTTCGGCTATGAACTTGCCGTGATCGTCCAGGACGGCCTGCGCCGCATGGTGGCGGACCAGGAAGACGTGTACTACTACATCACGGTGATGAACGAGAACTACGAGCACCCGGCGATTCCGCAGGGCGAGCACGTGGCGGCCGACATCATCAAGGGCATGTACGCGTTCAAGAAGGCCGACGCCGACAAGAAGGCGCCGCGCGTCCAGCTGCTCGGCGCGGGCACGATCTTCAACGAAGTGATCGCTGCCGCCGACCTGCTGAAGAACGACTGGGGCGTCGCCGCCGACCTGTGGAGCGTGCCGAGCTTCACGGAGCTCGCGCGTGAAGGCCACCAGGTCGAACGCTGGAACCTGCTCCATCCGACCGAAGAGCGTCGTCTGTCGCACGTGCAGAAGTGCCTGAAGGACACGCAGGGCCCGGTCATCGCATCGACCGACTACGTCCGTGCGCTGGTCGACCAGATCCGCGGCCAGATCGATCGCCGCTTCGTCGTGCTGGGCACGGACGGCTTCGGCCGCTCGGATACCCGCGAGAAGCTGCGTCACTTCTTCGAAGTCGACCGTCACTGGGTCACCGTCGCCGCGCTCAACGCGCTGGCCGACGAGGGCACGATCGAGCGCAAGGTGGTCGCGGACGCGATCGCCAAGTACAACCTCGATCCGTCGAAGCCCAACCCGATGACCGTTTAACGCACACGCCGTGTGATGCCGCGCGCCGCTTCCTCGAGGGGCGCGCGCGGCCATGGAGACAGAAACAGATGAGTCAAGCGATCGAAGTGAAGGTGCCGGATATCGGCGATTACAAGGACGTGCCGGTGATCGAGATCGGCGTGAAGGTCGGCGATACCGTCGAACCGGAGCAGTCGCTCGTCACGCTCGAGTCGGACAAGGCGACGATGGACGTGCCGAGCCCGGTCGGCGGCGTCGTGAAGGAAATCAAGGTCAAGGTGGGCGATTCCGTGTCGGAAGGCTCGCTGATCATCCTGCTCGAAGGCGGCGCCGCGGCGCAGGCGAACGGCGCGGCAGCGCCCGCTGCTGCTCCGGCTCCGGCGGCAGCGCCGGCTGCTGCAGCACCGGCGGCCGCACCGGCAGCTGCCGGCGGCACGCTCGAAGTGAAGGTCCCCGACATCGGCGACTACAAGGACGTGCCGGTGATCGAGATCGGCGTGAAGGTCGGCGACACGGTCGAGAAGGAGCAGTCGCTCGTCACGCTCGAGTCGGACAAGGCGACGATGGACGTGCCGAGCCCGGCCGCAGGCGTCGTGAAAGAGATCAAGGTGAAGGTGGGCGATTCGGTGTCGGAAGGCACGCTGATCGTGCTGCTCGAAGCCGCAGGCGCAGCGGCTGCCGCACCGCAGGCGAGCGCACCGGCTCCGGCCGCTGCCGCTCCGGCGCCGGCACCTGCCGCCGCACCGGCGAAGGCCGCCCCGGCACCGGCTGCTGCTGCGCCGGCGCCGGCCGCCGCGTCGGGCGAATACCGCGCGAGCCACGCGTCGCCGTCGGTGCGCAAGTTCGCACGTGAGCTCGGCGTCGAAGTTGCACGCGTGCAGGGCTCGGGTCCGAAGGGCCGCATTACGAAGGAAGACGTCACGGGCTTCGTGAAGGGCGTGATGACCGGCCAGCGCGCAGCACCGGCCGCGGCAGCCGCGCCGGCAGGCGGCGGCGAGCTGAACCTGCTGCCGTGGCCGAAGGTCGACTTCTCGAAGTTCGGCCCGTTCGAAGCGAAGCCGCTGTCGCGCATCAAGAAGATCTCGGGCGCGAACCTGCATCGCAACTGGGTGATGATCCCGCACGTCACGAACAACGACGAAGCGGACATCACCGAGCTCGAAGCACTGCGCGTGCAGCTGAACAAGGAGCACGAGAAGGCGGGCGTGAAGTTCACGATGCTCGCGTTCGTGATCAAGGCGGTCGTCGCCGCGCTGAAGAAATTCCCGACGTTCAACGCGAGCCTCGACGGCGACAACCTGGTGTTCAAGCAGTACTACCACATCGGTTTCGCCGCCGATACGCCGAACGGTCTCGTCGTGCCGGTGATCCGCGATGCGGACAAGAAGGGGCTCGTCGACATCGCGAAGGAAATGGCCGAGCTGTCGAAGGCCGCTCGCGACGGCAAGCTGAAGCCGGACCAGATGCAAGGCGGTTGCTTCTCGATCTCGTCGCTCGGCGGGATCGGCGGCACCAACTTCACGCCGATCATCAACGCGCCGGAAGTGGCGATCCTCGGGTTGTCGCGCGGCCAGATGAAGCCGGTGTGGGACGGCAAGCAGTTCGTGCCGCGGCTTACGCTGCCGCTGTCGCTGTCGTATGACCATCGTGTGATCGATGGCGCCGAAGCCGCGCGGTTCAATGCGTATCTCGGTGCGTTGCTCGCCGATTTCCGTCGCATCATTCTTTGATGAGCGGGGGGGCTCGCGGGGGCGTGGGGTTCTTGTTGGTTATCCACGCCCTGTCGTTGAACCTGTTTTGCTAACGGTCTATTAGCGTCGCCCCTGCGCGGGGCGGCGGTCACTTTTCTTTGTCTTCCAAAGAAAAGTAACCAAAAGAAAGGCGCGTCCTTGGGCGGACGGCAAAGGTGGTCCTGCCCAGGTTCGCGTTCTCTTGTCAGGCCGTAGTCTTGGGTTCTTTTGCGGGTTTCTCCCCCTCTGTCTGCAGCTAATCAAGAAGGGGACAGTAATGAGTCTCATCGAAGTCAAGGTTCCGGATATCGGCGATTTCAGCGGCGTCGATGTCATCGAAGTCAATGTCAAACCCGGCGACGTGATCGAAAAAGAGCAGACGCTCATCACGCTCGAATCCGATAAAGCCTCCATGGAGGTGCCCAGCGACGTCGCCGGCACCGTCAAGGAAATCAAGGTCAAGGCCGGCGAGAAAGTCTCGCAAGGCACCGTCATCGCCATCGTCGAAGCAGCAGCAGGCGCCGCCGCACCCGCAAAAGCACCCGAAGCGGCCAAGCCCGCAGCTGCTGCGCCGGCACCGGCCGCCGCCGCTCCGGCACCCGCGCCGCAAGCCGGCAGCTACGCCGGTGCAGCCGACATCGAATGCGACATGCTCGTGCTCGGCGCCGGCCCCGGCGGCTACTCGGCCGCGTTCCGCGCCGCCGACCTCGGCATGAAGACGGTGCTCGTCGAACGCTACTCGACGCTCGGCGGCGTGTGCCTGAACGTGGGCTGCATCCCGTCGAAGGCGCTGCTGCATACGTCGCTCGTCGTCGAGGAAGCCGCGGCGCTCGCGTCGCACGGCATCACGTTCGGCAAGCCGGAAGTCGATCTCGACAAGCTGCGCGACTTCAAGGGCGGCGTCGTCAAGAAGCTGACGACGGGCCTCGCCGGCATGGCAAAGGCACGCAAGGTCGAAGTGGTCACGGGCGTCGGCGCATTCGTCGATCCGTTCCACATGGAAGTGCAGGGCGAAAACGGCAAGAAGGTCGTCAAGTTCAAGCAGGCCATCATCGCCGCGGGCTCGCAGGCCGTGAAGCTGCCGTTCATGCCGGAAGACCCGCGCGTCGTCGATTCGACCGGCGCACTCGAACTGCGCCAGCTGCCGAAGCGCATGCTCGTGATCGGCGGCGGCATCATCGGCCTCGAAATGGCCACGGTCTACTCGACGCTCGGCGCCGAGATCGACGTCGTCGAAATGATGGACGGCCTGATGATGGGCGCGGACCGCGATCTGGTGAAGGTCTGGGAAAAGTACAACGCGAAGCGCTTCGGCAACGTGATGCTGAAGACCAAGACGGTCGGCGCGGAAGCGAAGGAAGACGGCATCTACGTGAAGTTCGAGGGCGAGAAGGCCCCGGCGGAAGCGCAGCGCTACGACCTCGTGCTCGTCGCGGTGGGCCGCAGCCCGAACGGCAAGAAGATCGGCGCCGACAAGGCAGGTGTCGCGGTCACGGATCGCGGCTTCATCGACGTCGACAAGCAGATGCGCACGAACGTCCCGCACATCTTCGCGATCGGCGATATCGTCGGCCAGCCGATGCTCGCGCACAAGGCCGTGCATGAAGGCCACGTCGCAGCGGAAGCCGCACACGGCGAGAAGGCGTACTTCGACGCACTGCAGATCCCGTCGGTGGCGTACACCGATCCGGAAGTGGCGTGGGCCGGCAAGACGGAAGACCAGTGCAAGGCCGAAGGCATCAAGTACGGCAAGGCCGTGTTCCCGTGGGCCGCATCGGGCCGCGCGATCGCGAACGGCCGCGACGAAGGCTTCACGAAGCTGATCTTCGACGAGGAAACCCATCGCGTGATCGGTGGTGCCATCGTCGGCCTGAACGCGGGCGACCTGATCAGCGAAGTGTGCCTCGCCGTCGAGATGGGCGCGGACGCGGAAGACATCGGCAAGACGATCCATCCGCACCCGACGCTCGGCGAATCGGTCGGCATGGCCGCCGAGCTGTACGAAGGCGTTTGTACCGACCTGCCGCCGCAACGCAAGAAGTAACGCGGCCGGCACGGCCGGCAGTGTGCCGGCCGTGAAAAAACGCCGCCTCCCGGGTGATCCGGGCGGCGGCGTTTTCTTTTATGCGCGGCCGATGCTCAAACGAACGTTCGAGAATGGTCGGCAACGTGCCGGTTCCAGCATGTTCCGGCGCCAGAAACGAAAAAGCCGCGCTGGGCGCGGCTCTTTCAGGAGCAGGGGACGCTTACGCGGCCGGCTTGCTCGTACGACGTGCAGCAGCGGCGGTAGCAGCCTTCGTTGCGACGGCAGCAGCAGCGTTGAAGTTCGTTTCAGCGATTTCGACGGCTTGCTTCGTGGCCTTCTGAACCGTTTCGTACGTGGTGTTCGCAGCGTTCAGTGCCGACTTCAGTGCAGCGACAGCCGTTTCCGAACCAGCCGGGGCGTTCTTCGCGACGTTGTCGACGAGTGCCTGGACCTTCTTGTTCTGCTCTTCGAATTGCGCTTCAGCAACCTTCGCGAACTCGGCTTGCGTCGACGATGCGATTTCATACAGGTGACGGCCGTACGACAGCACCTTTTCCGCGACCGGCTGCGACAGGCTGGCTTGCAGCGCGATCAGTTCCTGTGCGTCCTTCACCGACAGCAGGCGCTGTGCGTTTTCCTGGCCTTCGGCCAGCGTCGACTTCACGACCTGCAGGTTGAGTTCGATCAGCTTTTCGACGCCTTCGAACGCCTTGGTCGTCAGACCGAACAGGCTTTCGAGGTTGGCTTTCTGGGCGGCGGCGATTTGCTCGGGGGTCAGCAAGGACATGTCAAGCTCCTGAAAAGCGATCGCGTCGATCGCAGGGTAAAGGGCACTACGCTGGGGAACCTCGGATGCGCGTGCTTTGTGCAACGCAGCAATGAGGCTTATTTTAGGGCAGAGAAAACCAATGTCAAGTATTTTTTGTGCGTTGCACAATCGTGACAAATTATCGATAAAACAACGAGTTATCGTGCCTGTTCGGAATCGGTTTCATGCCGCGATCCCAGATGGTGCGCACGGCTGAGGGGCAGGCGCGGCGCACCATGATCATGCACAGGTAAACCTGACAGGCCCGTGGAACGTTATCCTTCTGTTCCTGTCGAAAAACGCGCCGTTTCGATGCGCGTCCCGTGGCGACGTGCCGCCGCCACGGCCGAGACCGGCGCCCCTGGCACCCCGAGCGCCGGATACGTAGTTTCCCCGCTTTAAATCGCCTCCGAAGTGACGTTATCTCAATTAACCGTGTGCAATCGGGAGACGGGTACTGTCGGGCAGCGCGTCCCATGGATTTTTTCGATGGGAGCGGGAGGGTTCATTGGTCAGAGGTTGGCCGACCCTTACATTCCGGTTTAACGACGATCGGTAAGTGCCTAATATTGCTCTTTTTTTCAGCTTTAACTACACTTGCGGAAACCTCCCGCCCGCTTTGTCCAGACCCCAATGAAAGCCGAATCGTTTTCACCGCGCAGATTGTTGCAGAGCATGACGCTCGGCACGGCTGTGTCGGTCGCAGTCGCCTTGCTGGCGACCACTGCGTCCGTCGCGCCTGCTGACGCCTTTGCCGCCACTGCGAAGACCCAACAAGCCGCCAAGAAAAAGGCTGTCGCTCCTGCTTCGTCCGCGAAGAAGAAGTCGGCCAAGGCCAGCTCCGACAAATCCGCGAAGGTCGCGGCCGCCGACGCGCCGCGCGCGAAGGCGTCGCGCAAGCGCGTGACGCTCGCGTCGAACGTGCATGGCGGCCATCACGGCGCGGTCCGCAAGGTCGCGTTCCAGCCGCGCCGGCCGACCGTCGGCCAGGCGTTCGGCCTGCACGACACGCCGGACGCGCTCGCGCTGCGTTCGAGCGTCGCGTACGTCGTCGACCAGAACTCGGGCGAGCCGTTGTTCGACAAGAATTCGCACGCCGTCGTGCCGATCGCGTCGATCTCGAAGCTGATGACGGCGATGGTCGTGCTCGACTCGAAGACGTCGATGACCGACCAGCTCGAAGTCACGGACGAAGACCGCGACTACGAGAAGGGCACGGGCTCGCGCCTGTCGGTCGGCTCGGTGCTGTCGCGTGAAGACATGCTGCACATCGCGCTGATGGCGTCGGAAAACCGCGCGGCCGCCGCGCTGTCGCGTTACTACCCGGGCGGCCGTCCGGCGTTCATCGCCGCGATGAACGCGAAGGCGAAGTCGCTCGGCATGACCGACACGCACTTCGAGAATTCGACGGGTCTGTCTAGCTCGAACGTGTCGAGCGCGCGCGATCTCGTGAAGATGGTCAACGCGGCGTACCAGTACCCGATGATTCGTCAGTTCTCGACCGATCGCACCTACGAGGTGTACACGGGCAAGCGCAACCTGGTCTACAACAGCACGAACGCGCTGATTCGCGGCAATGGCTCGTGGGACATCGGTCTGCAGAAGACGGGTTTCATCAACGAAGCGGGCGAGTGCCTCGTGATGCAGGCGACGATCCACGGCAAGCCGATGGTGATGGTGCTGCTCGATTCGTTCGGCAAGTATTCGCGCTTCGCCGATGCGGCGCGCCTGCGCAACTGGCTCGATGCCGGCGGCGGCGAGCGCCTGACGGCGGCCAACACGCCGAACGGCGGGACCTGATCGCACGATGGCGTGGCGGTTCGCCGCCGCGCCGATGGCTGAAAAAAAGCCCCGCAATCGCGGGGCTTTTTCATTGGGCGCGGGAGCGGTTTACGCCTGCCGCTGCAGCCCGTCCGCATCCTTCGCGGGCGCCGGCCGGTAGCCGAGCGATTCCGAAATGGTGAGGGCCGTGCGGCTCAACTGGCCGAGCCACGCATCCTGGAGGCGATCGGCCGGCGCCGACAGCGACAGGCCCGCGACGAGCTTGCCCGAATCGTCGTAGATGCCGGCCGCGATGCAGCGCACGCCGAGCTCCAGCTCCTCGTTGTCGCGCGCGCACGATTGCTGGCGCACGATCGTCAGCTCGCGCTCGAGCTTCGCGATGTCGGTGATGCTGTTCTGCGTATGGCCGGACAGCCCCGTGCGCGTCGCATACGCGCGCACGCGTGACGTTTCGTCGGCCGCGAGGAACAGCTTGCCGACCGACGTGAGGTGCAGCGGCGCGCGGCCACCGATTGCGCGGACGACCTGCATCCCTGAGCGCTCCGAATACGCACGCTCGATGTAGACGATCTCGTCGCCCTGGCGCACCGACAGGTTCACGGTCTGCCCGGTGAGGCGGTGCAGTTCGCGCATCGGCATCAGCGCCGCGTCGCGTACCGACAGGCGCGCCTTCACGAGGTTGCCGAGCTCCAGCAGCCGCATGCCGAGGCGGTACGTGCCGGGATCGGAGCGGTCGACGAGACGGCAGGTCACCATGTCGTTGAGGATACGGTGCGCAGTCGACGGGTGCAGCTCCGTCCGCTGCGCAAGCTCCTTCAGGCTGACGGGGTCGCTGTGCGCGGCGAGCGCGTCCAGCAGCCGCATCATGCGTTCGATCACCTGGATCGACGTTTTTGAATCCGGGGTGGGTTGGCTCATGTCGGGGGAGAAATCGGTTGACGCGTCAAGCGGTGTTGGAACGATTGTATCTCGTATTGTGAAAAAAGCGAACGCCGTTCGAGGAAATCCTCGTTTCGCGCCGTGCGGGCTTGCGTGAGCGCCGGCGTTGGTCTTGCTGGCCAAACGGCGGATAATGAGAGCCGTTTTCTCGAAGGAGCACGTATGCGAGTCGGTTTGTTCGTGACCTGCCTGGTCGATCTGATGCGCCCCGAAATCGGTTTTTCGGCGCTCAAGCTGATTCGCGACGCCGGCTACGAGGTGATCGTGCCGCCCGCGCAGACTTGCTGCGGCCAGCCGGCCTACAACTCGGGCGACCGTGCGCTCGCGCGTGATCTCGCGGAAAAGACGCTGCGCGAGTTCGAGCAGTTCGATTACGTCGTCGCGCCGTCGGGTTCATGCGGCGGGATGATCCGCGCGCACTATGGCGACCTGTTCCGCGACGACCCCGAACTGATGGGGCGCTACACGCGGTTCCAGCAGAAAGTGTATGAACTGACCGACTTCCTGGCGAACGTCGCGAAGGTGTCGCTCGCGCCGGGCGAATTCACGGGGCCCGTCACCTATCACGATTCGTGTTCGGGCCTGCGCGAACTCGGCGTGAAGGCGCAGCCGCGCGCGCTGCTCGCGCAGCGCGGCATCGCGGTCACCGAAATGAAGGACTGCGAGCACTGCTGCGGCTTCGGCGGCACGTTCGCGGTCAAGTACGGCGACATTTCGGCGGCCATTGCGGACGAGAAGTGCGCGAACGTGCGGGCGTCCGGCACGGGCGCCGTCGTGCTCGGCGATCTCGGCTGCATGCTGAACATCGAAGGGCGGTTGCGCCGCACCGGCGACCGCGACACGCGCGTGCTGCACGTCGCGCAGGTGCTGGCGGGCGACGTCTGACGCCCGGTTCCGCTCACTTTTCCCCGATACCGCGATGCAAGTCCAATCGATGCATTTCAAGGCGCGCGCCGGCCAGAAGCTGGCCGACCAGCGCCTGCAGCAGAACCTGAAGAAGCTGTCGACGAAGTTCGTGTCCGCGCGCGCCGACGCGATGACCGCGATCGACTTCCCGGCCACACGCGCCGCGCTGAAGGATCGCCGCAACCGCGCGCTGGAGAACCTCGACGTTTGGCTCGAGGCGTTCGAGCGCGAGGCGACGCGGCGCGGCACGACGGTGCTGTTCGCCGAAACGACCGAGGATGCCGCGCGGCTCGTGGCCGACATCGCGCGCCGTCACGACGTGAAGAAGGTCATCAAGACCAAGTCGATGGTGTCGGAGGAAATGCGCCTGAACGCGGTGCTCGCGGAAATGGGCGTGCAGTCGATCGAGACGGATCTCGGCGAATACATCCTGCAGATCAACGACAACGAGCCGCCGAGCCACATCATCGCGCCCGTCGTGCACAAGGACAAGGACGAGATCGCCGACCTGTTCGCGCGCACGCACCATCGCGAGCGGCTCACCGAGATTCCGGACATGACGCGCGAGGCGCGCGAGGTGCTGCGCCCGCATTTCATGTCGGCCGACATGGGCGTGACGGGCGGCAACTTCGTGATCGCCGAGACCGGTTCGGTCGCGATCGTGACGAACGAAGGGAACGAGGGCATGTGCACGGTGATGCCGCGCGTGCATGTGGCGGTCACGGGCATCGAAAAGGTGCTGCCGACGCTCGAGGATCTCGCGACCGCGATGCGCCTGCTGCCGCGCTCCGCGACCGGGCAGAAGACGTCGAACTATTTCTCGCTGCTGACCGGGCCGCGCGGGCCGGGCGACGAGGACGGCCCCGAGCACAACTACGTGGTGCTGGTCGACGGCGGCCGCACGGGGCTGATCGGCGGCGAATTCCAGGAGATGCTGCGCTGCATCCGTTGCGGTGCATGCATGAACCATTGCCCGGTGTACCAGAAGGTCGGCGGCCACGCGTACGGCTGGGTCTACCCGGGGCCGATGGGGTCCGTACTGACGCCGAGCTACGTCGGGCTCGATCGCTCACTCGACCTGCCGCAGGCCGCGACACTTTGCGGGGAATGCGACAGCGTGTGCCCGGCCGGGATTCCGTTGTCGCACCTGTTGCGCACGCTGCGCGAGAAGCAGGTCGAGCGACACCTGCGGCCGTGGCGCGAGCGGGCGGCGCTCGCCGCATGGGGTTTCTTCGCGCGCCGGCCGATGCTGTACGCGCTGACGACCAAGGTCGCTGTGCGCATCCTCGAGCGGCTGGGCGGCAACGGCGGCACGCTGCGGCGCCTGCCGATGATGGGCGGCTGGATGGACACACGCGACATGCCGACGCCGACCGGGCGCACGTTCCGCGAGCTGTACGCGGCGTCGCAAAGCCACCTCGGCTGACGACTGTTCATCGGGCGACAACAGTGCGTTCGCTATTTGTATATTTATCTCGATAGATGCGGTCTATAGAATCCTGTCTGTAGTCCCCGGAATTGGGTTTCGGGGTACGAGGTCAAGGAGGTCCGCATCATGAAAAAGACAATATCGATGTACTGGCCGCTGGCAATCGTCGTTCCGCTGGCCGCGGCTGCCTATCTGCATGCGATGGCCGAGGCGCCGTCGCGTGGCCCGCTCGCCGTTCACCAGGCATCCGCCGAGCTGGCGCGTGCGGTGTCGTTCGGGCTGGTCGACGATGCGGCGAAGCCGCTGCCGGCGGCGTCCGGCGACGTCGTGCTCGCCGTGCCGAAGGCGCTGTAAGGCATGGCGCCGTCGCTTTGCGCGGCGGCGCGATTTCGGCCGCCTTTGTATAATGGCGGGCTGTTCTCCCACGCGGCTCGCCGCGGCTTTCCCATAGTGCGATGACCCGCGTTTCGATCTGTTTCGTCTGTCTCGGCAACATCTGCCGTTCGCCCACCGCGGAAGGCGTGATGCGTCACCAGGTCGACGCGGCCGCGCTGGCGGACCGGATCGCGATCGATTCGGCCGGTACCGGCG
Source organism: Burkholderia sp. AU45274 (assembly GCF_030482505.1). NCBI lineage: Bacteria > Pseudomonadati > Pseudomonadota > Betaproteobacteria > Burkholderiales > Burkholderiaceae > Burkholderia > Burkholderia sp. AU45274. The sequence continues at coordinate 46,709 of NZ_JAUJQE010000002.1, forward strand.
ACTGGCATGTCGGCGAGCCGCCGGATACGCGTGCGCAGGCTGCCGCTCGCGGCCGCGGCTACGACCTGTCGGCGCTGCGCGCACGACAGGTGAGCGCGGCGGATTTCGAGCGCTTCGACCTGTTGCTCGCGATGGACGAGGCGAATCTCGCGGAGCTGCGCCGCCGCTGCCCGCCGCAGCATCGCGACAAGGTGCGCCTGCTGATGGAATTCGCGCCGGATTCGGCCGAGACCGAGGTAGCCGACCCCTATTTCGGCGGTACGCAGGGCTTCGAGCAGGTGCTCGATCAGGTCGAGCGCGCGTGCGCGGGCCTGCTGGAGACGCTCAGGGCCCGTACGGAGCGCTGATCGCGCGGTTTTCAGCGATCTGCGAATACCCTTTCAAAGACATGGATACTTGACTAAAAACGTCAAATATTTATACTTGACCAAAATCGTCAAGATTGCAGTCCCCTAGACACCATGAGACTCACCACCAAAGGCCGTTTCGCCGTCACGGCGATGATTGACTTGGCACTGCGCCAGGAGCAGGGCCCGGTGACGCTTGCAGGCATCAGCCAGCGCCAGCGGATTTCGCTCTCGTATCTCGAACAGCTGTTCGGCAAGCTGCGCAGGCATGAAATCGTCGAATCCGTGCGCGGCCCGGGCGGCGGCTACAACCTCGCGCGTCGCGCGCAGGACGTCACCGTTGCCGACATCATCATCGCGGTCGATGAACCGCTCGACGCCACGCAGTGCGGCGGCAAAGGCACGTGCGACGGCTCGAAGCAGCCCGACGGCCATTGCATGACGCACGAGCTGTGGTCGACGCTGAACCAGAAGATGGTCGAATACCTCGATTCGGTGTCGCTGCAGGATCTCGTCGATCAGCAGCGCGCTCGCGAGGGCGCACCTGCGGTGCTGCGCGACCGGCGCACGCCGGAGCCCGTTGCGGCGCCGGCCGAGCCGGTTCGCACGATGCCGCTCGGCCCCAATTCGGTGTTCAACATCGCGAGTTCGTGAGCGCGAAGGCGCCGCCATACCCCATAACGCACATAGTCCCTGCACAGAATAATTCCCGGAGCGACAGATGACCCAAGACACTCTCCACCTGCCCATCTATATGGATTACAGCGCGACGACGCCGGTCGACCCGCGCGTGGTCGACAAGATGGTGCCGTACCTGCGCGAGCAGTTCGGCAACCCGGCGTCGCGCAGCCACGCGTATGGCTGGGACGCGGAGCGTGCGGTCGAGGAAGCGCGCGAGAACGTGGCCGCGCTCGTGAACGCGGATCCGCGCGAGATCATCTGGACGTCCGGCGCAACGGAATCGGACAACCTCGCGATCAAGGGTGCCGCGAACTTCTACAAGGGCAAGGGCAAGCACATCATCACGGTGAAGACCGAGCACAAGGCCGTGCTCGACACCTGCCGCGAGCTCGAGCGCGACGGTTTCGAAGTCACCTACCTCGACGTGAAGGATGACGGCCTGATCGACCTCGACGTGTTCAAGGCCGCACTGCGCCCGGACACGATCCTCGTGTCGGTGATGCACGTGAACAACGAGATCGGCGTGATCCAGGACATCGAGACGATCGGTGAGATCTGCCGCGAGAAGGGCATCGTGTTCCACGTCGACGCCGCACAGTCGACCGGCAAGGTCGCGATCGACCTCGCGAAGCTGAAGGTCGACCTGATGTCGTTCTCGGCACACAAGACCTACGGCCCGAAGGGCATCGGTGCGCTGTACGTGCGTCGCAAGCCGCGTGTGCGCATCGAAGCGCAGATGCACGGTGGCGGCCACGAGCGCGGCATGCGTTCGGGCACGCTGGCGACGCACCAGATCGTCGGCATGGGCGAAGCGTTCCGTATCGCACGTGAAGAAATGGCGACGGAAAACGAGCGCATCCGCATGCTGCGCGACAAGCTGCTGCGCGGCCTGTCGCAAATCGAGGAAACGTACGTGAACGGCGACATGGAGCGCCGTGTCCCGCACAACCTCAACATCAGTTTCAACTTCGTCGAAGGCGAGTCGCTGATCATGGCGATCAAGGACGTCGCGGTGTCGTCGGGCTCCGCATGCACGTCGGCGTCGCTGGAGCCGTCGTACGTGCTGCGTGCGCTCGGCCGCAACGACGAGCTGGCCCACAGCTCGATCCGCTTCACGGTCGGCCGCTTCACGACGGAGCAGGAAGTCGACTTCGTGGTCAACCTGCTGAACAGCAAGATCGCGAAGCTGCGCGAACTCTCGCCGCTCTGGGAAATGCACCAGGAAGGCATCGATCTGTCGACGATCGAATGGGCCGCACACTGAGCGCCGGATTGAACATACCCGCGGGCGGATTCGCGCACGCAGACGTAACGAGTCAAGGAGTCTGAGTCATGTCTTACAGCAACAAGGTTCTGGATCACTACGAAAACCCGCGCAACGTCGGTTCGTTCGCGAAGGACGACGACACGGTCGGCACGGGCATGGTCGGCGCGCCGGCCTGCGGCGACGTGATGAAGCTGCAGATCCGCGTCGGCGCGGACGGCGTGATCGAAGACGCGAAGTTCAAGACCTACGGTTGCGGTTCGGCGATCGCATCGAGCTCGCTCGTCACCGAATGGGTGAAGGGCAAGACGCTCGACGAAGCACTGTCGATCAAGAACACGCAGATCGCGGAAGAACTCGCGCTGCCGCCGGTGAAGATTCACTGCTCGATCCTCGCGGAAGACGCGATCAAGGCAGCCGTGGCCGACTACAAGAAGCGTCACGACACCACGGCAGGCGATCAGGCAGCAGCCTGAGCGGCATCGAGCGGCTTCAGAAGGAACGCGGCGGGCCCTGGTGGCGCGCCGCGGCAAGGACATCATGGCAATTACACTGACCGAAAAAGCAGCACAGCACGTCCAGAAATACCTCGTCCGTCGCGGCAAGGGCATGGGCCTGCGGCTCGGCGTTCGCACGACCGGGTGCTCGGGGCTCGCGTACAAGCTCGAGTATGTCGACGAGCTCGCTCCCGAGGATCAGGTGTTCGAGAGCCATGGCGTGAAGGTGATCGTCGATCCGAAGAGCCTGGCCTACATCGACGGCACCGAGCTCGACTTCGCACGCGAAGGCCTGAACGAAGGGTTCAAGTTCAACAACCCGAACGTGAAGGACGAGTGCGGCTGCGGCGAATCGTTCCGCGTGTGACCACGCGGGTCTCCGCGCGATGCGGGCAAGAGGCGGCACGGGCCGCCTTTTTAATGTGCGGCGTTTGCCGCGCGACGAACCGGAATTGAACGCGACGATGGTCTCGCTGAAAGACAGCCACTTCGACCTGTTTCACCTGCCGGCGCAATTCGCGCTCGACGAGACGGCGCTCGACGCCGCCTATCGAACGGTGCAGACGCAGGTGCACCCGGACCGCTTCGCGGCGGCCGGCGACGCGCAGAAGCGCATCGCGATGCAATGGGCCACCCGCGCGAACGAGGCGTATCGCACGCTGCGCGATCCGCTGAAGCGCGCGTCGTATCTGCTGTCGCTGCGCGGTGTCGACATCGGCGCGGAAAACAATACCGCGATGGAGCCCGCGTTCCTGATGCAGCAGATGGAGTGGCGCGAGGGCATCGAGGATGCCGCGGCCGCCCGCAACGTCGACGCGCTCGACGCGCTGCTCGCCGAGTTGCGCGAAGAGCGGCGCGTGCGGGTGGAGCGCCTTGGCACGTTGCTCGACAGCGGCGCCGATCAGGCGGCCGCCGAGGCGGTGCGCCAGCTGATGTTCATCGAACGGGTCGCGTCGGAAGTGGGCGCGCAGATCGAGCGCCTCGAAACTTAACCGCGTGCCTTGCGGCACGCGCAGCAAACGGGCCGAGCGCCCGAACGAACCAAGATGGCTTTACTGCAAATTTCCGAACCGGGCATGGCGCCGGCGCCGCATCAGCGGCGACTCGCCGTCGGGATCGATCTCGGCACGACGAATTCGCTCGTCGCGGCCGTGCGCAACAGCGTGCCTGAAGTCCTGCCGGACGAAACGGGCCGGGTGCTGCTGCCGTCGGTGGTCCGCTATCTCGAGAAGGGCGGCCGACGCATCGGCCACGAGGCGAAAGAGCAGGCCGCCACCGATCCGCGCAACACGATCGTGTCGGTCAAGCGCTTCATGGGCCGCGGCAAGGCCGAGGTCGAAGGCGCGGCGAACGCGCCGTACGAATTCGTCGATGCGCCGGGCATGGTGCAGATCCGTACCATCGACGGCGTGAAGAGCCCGGTCGAAGTGTCGGCCGAGATTCTCGCGACGCTGCGTTATCGCGCGGAAGATTCGCTTGGCGATGACCTGGTTGGCGCGGTGATCACGGTGCCCGCGTATTTCGACGAAGCGCAACGCCAGGCGACCAAGGATGCCGCGCGCCTCGCGGGCCTCAACGTGCTGCGCCTGCTGAACGAACCGACCGCCGCGGCGATCGCCTATGGTCTCGACAACGGGGCGGAAGGCCTCTACGCGGTGTATGACCTCGGCGGCGGCACGTTCGACCTGTCGATCCTGAAGCTGACGAAGGGCGTGTTCGAAGTGCTGGCCGCGGGCGGTGATTCCGCACTCGGCGGCGACGATTTCGACCATGCGCTGTTCGATCACGTGCTCGCGCAAGCCGGCATCGACGCGAAGACGCTCGCGCCCGAGGACGTGCGCCTGCTGCTCGACCGTGTGCGCGTGCTGAAGGAAGCGCTGTCGTCCGCACCGGAGGCGTCGCTCGATGTCACGCTGTCGGGTGGCGCGCACCTCGTGCAGACGATCTCCCACGACACGTTCGCGTCGCTCGTCGAGCCGCTCGTGCAGCGCACGCTCACGCCGACCCGCAAGGCGCTGCGCGACGCGCAGGTGACGCCGGCCGACATCAAGGGTGTCGTGCTCGTCGGCGGCGCGACGCGCATGCCGGTGATTCGCGACGCGGTCGCGAAGTACTTCGGCCAGCCGCCGCTCGTGAACCTCGATCCGGATCAGGTCGTCGCGCTCGGCGCGGCGATCCAGGCCGACCTGCTCGCAGGCAATCGCGGCACCGGCGACGACTGGCTGCTGCTCGACGTGATTCCGCTGTCGCTCGGTGTCGAGACGATGGGCGGCCTCGTCGAGAAGATCATTCCGCGCAACTCGACGATTCCGATCGCGCGGGCGCAGGAATTCACGACCTTCAAGGACGGCCAGACCGCGATGGCGATCCACGTCGTGCAGGGCGAGCGCGAGCTCGTCGCCGACTGCCGGTCGCTCGCGCGCTTCGAGCTGCGCGGCATTCCGCCGATGACGGCCGGCGCCGCGCGCATTCGCGTGACCTACCAGGTCGACGCGGACGGCCTGCTGTCGGTGTTCGCCCGCGAGCAGTTGTCGGGCGTCGAGGCGTCGGTCGTCGTGAAGCCGTCGTACGGTCTTGCCGACGACGACATCGCGAAGATGCTCGAGGACAGCTTCAAGACCGCCGAGATCGACATGCGCGCCCGCGCGCTGCGCGAAGCGCAAGTCGAGGCCGAGCGGATGCTCGAGGCGACGCAGGCCGCGCTGGCGGCCGACGGCGAACTGCTCGACGCGGACGAGCGCGCGCAAGTCGATACGCTGGCCGCGGCGCTGCGCGCGGTCGCGCAAGGCGACGATACGAACGCGATCGAAGCGGCGACCAAGGCGCTGGCCGACGGCACCGACGAATTCGCGGCGCGCCGGATGGACAAGAGCATCAAGCGCGCGCTGTCGGGCCGCCGGCTCGACGAGATCTGAACTCACGAACTGCGCATCGGCCGGCAACGGCCCGCGCGACAATGAACCGTGCGGCGCCTGGCGCCGCACCCTGACTGACGGAACGGACATGCCTCAACTGGTGGTGCTGCCTCACGTCGAACTGTGCCCGGATGGCGCGGTGATCGACGCGACGCCCGGCAAGAGTATCTGCGACAACCTGCTCGAACACGGGATCGAGATCGAGCATGCATGCGAGAAGTCGTGCGCGTGCACGACGTGCCACGTGGTGATCCGCGAAGGCTTCAACGATCTGACGCCGTCCGAGGAGGACGAGGACGATCTGCTGGACAAGGCGTGGGGCCTCGAGCCGACGTCGCGCCTGTCGTGTCAGGCGATCGTGAAGGAAGATTCGGACCTGGTGGTCGAGATTCCGAAGTACTCGATCAACCACGCGAAGGAAAACCACTGACAGGAACCGGAGGCAGGCGATGAAATGGACCGATTCGCGTGAAATTGCCATTGCGCTGGCGGACAAGCACCCGGACATCGACCCGCAGCGGATCAACTTCGTCGACCTGCGCCAATGGGTGCTCGAGCTCGACGGCTTCAACGACGATCCGGCGCACTCCGGCGAGAAGATCCTCGAAGCGATCCAGGCCCACTGGATCGACGAATCGGACTTCGACGACGAAGACTGAGCCCCGCGTGCGCCGCAACGGCGCAGACGGCGGTCAATGAAAAAACGGCTCGTGAGCGATTGCTCACGAGCCGTTTTCGTTTTCAGGCCGCTTGCCCGCGCACGTTGCGCGGGCAGGGGAGTCATGCGATCACGCGCCGACCAGCGTGCCGTTCTGGATCCGCACGCGCTGGCCCTGGCCGAACGGCGGCGGGTTGCGGTACGTGAACGTGCGCGTCGCGCCGCTTTCCATCTGCACTTGCACCTGGTAGTCGGTTTCCGCGCGCACCTGCTTCTCGACCTGGTTGCCGGCGAGACCGCCGCCGAGTGCGCCGATGATCGTCATCGCCGTGCGGCCGTTGCCGTTGCCGAACTGGTTGCCGAGCAGGCCGCCGGCTGCTGCGCCACCCACGGCGCCGATCCCCGAGCTCTGGCCCGGCGTGCGCGTCTGCGTGATCGCGACGACCGTGCCGCAGCTCTGGCAGTACGACTGCGCGGGTGCTGACGGCTGCTGTGCGTATTGCGGCGGCTGCGGTGCCGTGGTGTGACGGCGATGCGGCGCAGCCGGACGCGGCGCGGGCTTCGGTTCAGCCTGCGCGACGGCGGCCTTCTGCTCGGCAGCCTTTTGCTGCGCGGCGGCCTGTTCGGCCGCCTGCTGCTGGGCCTGCGCGGCCAGCGCGGCGCTGGCGGCAGCGGCTGTATCGACGGCCGGCTGCGACGCGATCAGCGCGGCCTGGGTCTGGCCGTTCTGTTCGTTGCTGCTGGTGGCTTTCGGGAAGACGCCCGTGATCGCTGCCGTCGCCGCGAGGCTGGCGACGATGACGGCGCCGGCCGCGGTGGCGATCAGCGGGTGGAGGCGTTGCTTTTGCGGCGTGGTCTGATTCTGGTTGTCCATTTTGTTCTCCAATGTCGATCCGGATCGGCGCGCTGCGCCGGAGCAGGATCCCACGCTCGGGAGCGAGCAGACTCGGCGTTCCGGCGCCTCGTTCTGGTCCCGTGGTCATGCGTGGTGACGCAACAGGAGTGTCGTCCACGGCCCAGCGGCGCGCCGTATCAAGGTGTAACGAATTGCAGCGGAGCATCGGCAGCCATGACAGGGAAAACCCGGAAAAGGCCGTCGCGACGAGGGGATAAAACGGGGGAGGATCGAAAGCCGGCGGACGCCGGCTGGCGGGATTTACGCGTCGTTACAAAGCTGACGCGTGCGCGCCGCAGGGCGCGGCGCACACGCGGGCGCGGCGATCAGTCTTCGCGGCGCAGGTGCGGGAACAGCAGCACGTCGCGGATCGTCGGGCTGTCGGTCAGCAGCATCACGAGACGGTCGATGCCGATCCCGCAGCCGCCGGTCGGAGGCATCCCGTACTCGAGCGCGCGGATGTAGTCGGCGTCGAAGAACATCGCTTCCTCGTCGCCCGCATCCTTCTGCTCGACCTGCTTCTTGAAGCGCGCAGCCTGGTCTTCCGGATCGTTCAGCTCCGAGAAGCCGTTCGCGATCTCGCGGCCGGTCATGAACAGCTCGAAACGCTCGGTGATGCCCGGCACCGTATCCGATGCGCGTGCGAGCGGCGACACCTCGACCGGGTAGTCGATGATGAAGGTCGGCTCCCACAGCTGCGCTTCGGCCGTTTCCTCGAACAGCGCGAGCTGCAGCGCGCCGATGCCCGCGTTCAGGAACGCCGGCTGCGACACGTCGACGCCGAAGCGCTTCAGTTCGGTGCGCAGGAACGCGTCGTCCGACAGCTGGCCGTCGGTGTAGTCCGGTGCGTACTTCTGGATCGCCTGTGTGATCGTCAGGCGGTGGAACGGCTTCGCAAGGTCGAGCTCGCGGCCCTGGTACTGGATCGTCGCGGTGCCGAGCGCATCGATCGCCGCCTGGCGGATCAGTTGCTCGGTGAAGTCCATCAGCCAGCGGTAGTCGGTGTACGCGGCGTAGAACTCCATCATCGTGAATTCCGGGTTGTGACGCGGCGACACGCCTTCGTTCCGGAAGTTACGGTTGATTTCGAACACGCGTTCGAAGCCGCCGACGATCAGGCGCTTCAGGTACAGCTCCGGCGCGATGCGCAGGAACATCTGCATGTCGAGCGCGTTGTGATGCGTGACGAACGGCTTCGCGGCCGCGCCGCCCGGGATCGGGTGCAGCATCGGCGTCTCGACTTCCATGAACTCGGCGTTGTCCATGAACTTGCGGATCGACGCGATCGTCTTGGTGCGGGCGCGGAACGTGTCGCGCGTTTCCGGCGTGACGATCAGGTCGACGTAGCGCTGGCGGTAGCGCATTTCCTGGTCCGACAGGCCGTGGAACTTGTCCGGCAGCGGGCGCAGCGCCTTCGACAGCAGGCGCAGTTCCTTGCACTGGACCGACAGCTCGCCCTTGTTGGTGCGGAACAGCACGCCGCGCGCGGCGACGATGTCGCCGAGGTCCCACTTCTTGAATGCGTCGTAGGTTTCCGCGCCGACGTCGTTCGGCGTCACGAAGAACTGGATCTGGCCCGAACCGTCCTGCACCGTCGCGAAGCTTGCCTTGCCCATCACGCGCTTGAGCATCATGCGGCCGGCGACCGACACCTCGACCGGGTTCGCTTCGAGCGCGGCCTTGTCCGAGTCGGCGAATTTCGTCTGCAGATCGGCTGCGTGATGTTCCGGGCGGAAATCGTTCGGGTAGGCGACGCCTTGCTCGCGCAGGGCGCGCAGCTTCTCGCGGCGCTCGGCGATGATCTGGTTTTCGTCCGCGGTGACGGGGGGCTGCGTTTGGGTCGGTTCGGTCATGATGGTCGGAATTCGGAGTGGGTGCGGCAACGCAAACGGGAAGGGCAAGGGGGCGCGACCCGGCGGGGTCGCGCCGCGGCGCTTACACGCCCTGTTTGAGGCTCGCGCTGATGAAGTCGTCGAGGTCGCCGTCGAGGACGGCGCGCGTGTTGCTCATTTCGACGTTCGTGCGCAGGTCCTTCACGCGGCTCTGGTCGAGCACGTACGAACGGATCTGGTGGCCCCAGCCCACATCGGTCTTGCTCGATTCGAGCTTGTCCTGTTCGGCCTGGCGCTTGCGCATTTCAACTTCGTACAGGCGCGATTTCAGCATCGCCATCGCTTCGGCGCGGTTGCGGTGCTGCGAGCGGTCGTTCTGGCACTGCACGACGATACCGGTCGGCATGTGCGTGATCCGCACCGCGGAGTCGGTCTTGTTGATGTGCTGACCGCCCGCGCCCGATGCGCGGTACGTGTCGATGCGCAGGTCGGCCGGGTTGATCTCGACTTCGATCGAATCGTCGATTTCCGGGTAGACGAACACCGACGAGAACGACGTGTGGCGGCCGCCCGACGAGTCGAACGGCGACTTGCGCACGAGGCGGTGGATGCCCGTTTCGGTGCGCAGGAAGCCGTACGCGTATTCGCCCGAGACCTTGACCGTCGCGTTCTTGATGCCGGCGACGTCGCCGTCGGACTCTTCGAGCACTTCGGCCTTGAAGCCCTTGCGTTCGCAGTAGCGCAGGTACTGGCGCAGCAGCATCGATGCCCAGTCGCACGCTTCGGTGCCGCCGGCGCCGGCCTGGATGTCGATGAAGCAGTTGTTCGGGTCGGCCGGGTTCGAGAACATCCGGCGGAACTCGATGTCGCCCACGCGTGCCTCGAGCTTTGCCGCGTCTTCTTCCGACGCGACGAGCGTGTCCTCGTCACCTTCCTCGCGGGCCAGCTCGAACAGGTCGAGCGCGTCGCGCAGGTCGCCATCGAGCGCGGTGAGCGTCGTGACGACGCCCTCGAGCAGCTTCTTCTCGCGACCGAGCGCCTGGGCGTTCTTCGAATCGTTCCAGACGTTCGGGTCTTCGAGTTCCTTGTTGACTTCGGTCAGACGCGCAGCTTTGGCGTCGTAGTCAAAGATACCCCCGAAGCTCGCCCGCGCGATTGCGCAGGTCGAGCAGGGAGCTTTCGATCGCGTTGAGACGTTCCGCTTCCATGATCGTTCGCTATTCTTGCTTCGTAAAAAAGCGGAATTATAGCCGATCGGCGGGGTTGCCCGGTGACGCAAACGGTGCTCGCACGCGCGCCGCGGCCCCGTCCGGCGCGGCGCGCATGCGTCGGCGGGCAGTGCGGGCCGGGCGGCCCGCGCTCAGCCGGCCGCGTGTTCGACGATCAGCTGGACGCGCGTGACGCCGTTCCACGTGTCGGCGACGAGGCGGTAGGCGACCAGCGCGCGCTCCGGCAACGGCTCCGTGTGATTGAACCAGATCGCGTTGAAGCGCTGGCGGCCGCGCGCCAGTTGCAGCTTCAGGTGCTTTTCCTTCACGAGCGACTGCGACACGACGTCGAATTCGCCGGAGAAAAGCGGGGCCGGAAAGCCTTGCCCCCAGACGGCCTCGTCGAGCAGCCCGACGAACTGCGGCGTGAAGTACGCATCCTCGAGTTCGCCGTCGGTCTCGATCACGCGGGCGAGCGCGTCGTCGGACAGCCATTCGCGCGCGACGGCCTCGAACGCGGCCGCGAAGCGCGGCACGTTCTCGGTGTCGAGCGTGAGCCCGGCCGCCATCGCGTGGCCGCCGAACGCGACGATCAGGTCCGGTTCGCGTTTCGACACGAGGTCGAGCGCGTCGCGCAGGTGGAAGCCGGGAATCGAGCGGCCCGAGCCCTTGACCCGCTTGCCTTCGTCGTCCGCGTGCGCAAACGTGAACGACGGGCGGTGGAATTTTTCCTTGAGCCGGCCGGCGACGATGCCGATCACGCCCTGGTGCCACTCGGGGTTGAAGAGGGTGATCGTGCACGCGTCCGCCGGATCGACGTCGGCGAGATCGGCGAGCGCCTGCTGCTGCATGCCGGCCTCGATCTCGCGGCGTTCGCGGTTCATCACGTCGAGCTGCTGCGCGAGATCCCACGCGCGGCCGATGTCGTCGGTGATCAGGCACTCGATGCCGAGCGACATGTCGGACAGCCGTCCGGCGGCGTTCAGGCGCGGACCGAGGCCGAAGCCGAGGTCGAAGCCCGATGCCGTACGCGCTTCGCGCGCGGCCGCGCGGAACAGCGCGGCGACGCCCGGCTGCATGCGGCCGTTGCGGATGCGCTGCAGCCCCTGCGCGACCAGCACGCGATTGTTGCCGTCGAGCCGCACGACGTCGGCGACGGTGCCGAGCGCGACGAGGTCGAGCAGGCCGTCGAGGCGCGGCTCGGCTTCCTTGCTCGCGAACGCGCCGCGGCGGCGCAGCTCGGCGCGCAGCGCGAGCAGCACGTAGAACATCACGCCGACGCCGGCGAGGTGCTTGCTCGGGAACGCGCAGCCGGGCTGGTTCGGGTTGACGATCGCGCGCGCGGCGGGCAGCGCGTCGCCGGGCAGGTGGTGGTCGGTCACGAGCACGTCGATGCCGCGCGCGTTCGCGGCTTCGACGCCCGTGACGCTCGCGATCCCGTTGTCGACGGTGATCAGCAGGTCGGGCTTGCGCGCGGCGGCGAGTTCGACGATCTCGGGCGTGAGGCCGTAGCCGTATTCGAATCGGCTCGGCACCAGGTAGTCGATCTGCGCGCCGAACATCCGCAGGCCGCGCACCGCGACCGCGCACGCGGTTGCACCGTCGCAGTCGTAGTCGGCGACGACGAGCAGGCGCCGCTTGTCGGCGATCGCGTCGGCGAGCAGCGATGCAGCGTCGGCGCAGCCTTTCAGCTCGGTGGGCGGAACGAGTCGTGCCAGCGCGGTCTCGATGTCGGCGGGGGACTGCACGCCGCGCGACGCATACAGGCGCGCAAGGACGGGATGCAGGCCGTGGCGCGCGAGCACTTCGGCGTCGGCGGGCGCGACGGGGCGGGTAACGATCCGGGTCATACGGGGTCTGCTTTGTTATTCGAACAGGGAGGCTAGCGCGCGGCGGCGCCAGAACTTGCGCAGGTCGCCGCGCGTCGCGTGCAGCGTCACGGAACTCGTGTCGCCGCACAGCGTGAAATCGACGCTCGCGAGCTCGCCGTTCTGCAGCGCGGCAAGGGCCGGCGCGAACCAGTCGCGCTCGAGCGCGGCGAGTCCGTCGTGCCAGCGCGCCCAGTCCTGCTCGATGAACGGGGTGGTCAGCGCGGGCAGTTCGACGAGCGTCGCGCCATCGGCGGCGGGCAGCGAGCCGAACGCGGCCGGCGGCGCGCCGGCGTCGGCTTGCGCGGCGCGCGCGAGGCCGAGCGCCGCGGGCGACGCGGACAGCACGCGCGCGAACGGCTTGCCGACCGGCTTCAGCGTGCCCTGCGCATGGAACCAGATCGAATTGACGGCCGGCAGGCCACGCGCCTCGCGGGCCTCGTTGACCGGGTGCTGGAACCACGCCATCTGCACTTCGTTCTGCAGCTTCATCCACATCCGCGAGCGCTCGCCCGTATGGGCCTCGTGCGGCAGCCAGATCTCGATGTTGCGGCCGCTCGCGCGTAGCGGCGCGGCGCCGGCGAGACGGGCGAGCTGCTCGCTCGACAGGTACCAGCGTGACGGGTTCGGCGCCTCGAGCCGGACGCCGAGCTCCTCGATCAGCGGCCGCGCGACTGCGAGCAGCGCGGCGGCGTCGCCTTCGTCGAGCGCGAGGGCCGCCGGATCGACGAGCACCAGGTGATCGTGCGCGATTTCGACGTGGACGGGCTCGACGCAGGCCCACGCTTGCGCGCCGGGGTCGCCGCCGTCCGCCAGCAGCATGTAGGGCGCGAGCGGCGCCTCGTCCGCGGCGTTGCCCTGGGTGGCGCCGAACTGGCGGGCCAGCCAGCGTTCGTGCGGCAGCGTGCGCTGGAAGTCCTCGCCGGCCACGCGCTCGACGAGACTGGCGCGGGCGAGCAACTTTTCGAGCGCGGGGCTGTCCAGCGTGTGCAGGGACGAGGCCGCATCGGCCGCCGACGGCAGCGCGAACGGAACGAGAAAATGGAGGCGTCGGTCGTGCATGATGGTGCGCATTGTATGGCAAACTGCGCGCGTGATCGGGCCGGCTGACGGCCCGTTCGCGTCCGGCGGCCGTTTTTCGACCGTGCCCGGGCCGGTGGCCGCCACCGGGCGGCGGTCCGGCCGCGGGGCGCCTCCCCGCCGTAACCAGCAGAAAGGATTCGCTTGAAACTTCCGTACGAATGGCAGATCGGCTGGCGCTACACGCGCGCCGGCAAACGCACGACCGGTAACGGCTTCATTTCCTTCATCGCGCTCGTGTCGATGCTCGGGATCGCGCTCGGCGTCGCGGCGCTGATCGTCGTGCTGTCGGTGATGAACGGCTTCCAGAAGGAAGTGCGCGACCGCATGCTGTCGGTGCTCGCGCACGTCGAGGTGTTCTCGCCGACGGGCTCGATGCCCGACTGGCAACTGACCGCGCAGGAAGCGCGCCGCAATCCGTCGGTGATCGGCGCGGCGCCGTACGTCGACGCGCAGGCGCTGCTCACCCGCCAGGACGCGGTGAGCGGCGTGATGCTGCGCGGCGTCGAGCCGGCGCTCGAGCCGCAAGTGTCGGACATCGGCAAGGACATGAAGGCGGGCCAGCTCGGCGCGCTGGTGCCGGGCCAGTTCGGCATCGTGCTCGGCAATGCGCTCGCGGGCAATCTCGGCGTGACGGTCGGCGACAAGGTCACGCTGGTCGCGCCGGAAGGATCGATCACGCCGGCCGGCATGATGCCGCGGCTGAAGCAGTTCACGGTCGTCGGCGTGTTCGAGTCCGGGCACTACGAATACGACAGCACGCTCGCGATGATCAACATCCGCGACGCCGAGGCGCTGTTCCGGATGGCCGCGCCGACCGGCGTGCGGCTGCGGCTGAAGGACATGCAGAAGGCGCCGGACGTGGCGGTCGAGCTGTCGCATACGCTGTCGGGCAGCCTGTACATCCGAGACTGGACCCAGCAGAACAAGACGTGGTTCTCGGCCGTGCAGATCGAGAAGCGGATGATGTTCATCATCCTCACGCTGATCATCGCGGTGGCCGCGTTCAACCTCGTGTCGTCGCTCGTGATGACGGTGACCAACAAGCAGGCCGACATCGCGATCCTGCGCACGCTCGGCGCGCAGCCGGGGTCGATCATGAAGATCTTCGTCGTGCAGGGCGTGACGATCGGCTTCGTCGGCACGGCGTCGGGCGTCGCGCTCGGCTGCCTGATCGCGTGGAGCATCCCGTGGCTGATCCCGATGATCGAGCACCTGTTCGGCGTGCAGTTCCTGCCGCCGTCCGTGTACTTCATCAGCGAGCTGCCGTCCGAACTCGTCGCGAGCGACGTGATCCGGATCGGCCTGATCGCGTTCGCGCTGTCGGCGGTCGCGACGCTCTATCCGAGCTGGCGCGGCGCGAAGGTGAAGCCGGCGGAGGCGCTCCGCTATGAATGACCGCGCGACCGCATTCGCGGATGAAAAACAACACAACAGACAGGATTCGGCAGGTATGCAGGAATACGTGCTTCAGGCGCGCGGGATCACGAAGGCGTTCGTGCAGGGCGGCTTCAACGTGCAGGTGCTCAACAATACCGAGCTGACGGTGCGGCGCGGCGAGAAGCTCGCCGTCGTCGGCGCGTCGGGCTCCGGCAAGAGCACGCTGCTGCACGTGCTGGGCGGGCTCGACGAGCCGAGCGCGGGCGAGGTGTCGCTGCTCGGCAAGCCGTTCACGCAACTCGCCGAGCGCGAGCGCAACGAGCTGCGCAACCGCGCGCTCGGCTTCGTCTACCAGTTCCATCACCTGCTGCCCGAGTTCACCGCGCTCGACAACGTCGCGATGCCGCTGCGCATTCGCCGGATGACGACCGAGGACGCGCGCGAGCAGGCGCAGGCGATGCTCGAACGCGTCGGTCTCGGCCCGCGTGCGAAGCACCGGCCGGGCGAGCTGTCGGGCGGCGAGCGGCAGCGCGTCGCGATCGCGCGCGCGCTGGTCACGAAGCCCGCGTGCGTGCTCGCCGACGAGCCGACCGGCAACCTCGACGGCACGACGGCCGATACGGTGTTCAACCTGATGCTCGAGCTGTCCGAGACGCTCGAAACGAGCTTCGTGATCGTCACGCACGATCCCGATCTCGCCGCGCGCTGCGACCGCATCATGCGGCTGCGCGACGGCGTGCTGCACGAGGAGCCGGCGCTGCCGGTGTAAGAAGCGAACGCGCTTGGCCTGCTGCCGGGGGTGGTCCCGGTGCGGCGCCAGCGCGCAGGACTGCCGCCATGTGGATCGACACGCACTGCCATCTCGATGCCGCCGAGTTCGACGCCGACCGCGACGCGGTCGCGCACGCGGCGCGCGCGGCCGGCGTGTCGCGCATCGTGATCCCGAGCGTCGGGCGCGACAACTTCACGACGGTGCGCGAACTCGCGCAACGCACGCCGGGCGCGGTCTACGCGCTCGGCATCCATCCGATGTTTACGCCACGCGCACGTGACGAGGATCTCGACCGGCTGCGCATGGAGATCGAGGCGAGCCTCGACGATCCGCGCTTCGTCGCGATCGGCGAGATCGGTCTCGACTATTTCGTGCCGGGGCTCGACGAAGACCGGCAGCAGTTCTTCTACCAGGGGCAACTGAAGCTCGCGCGCGAATTCGACCTGCCCGTGCTGTGCCACGTGCGCAAGTCGCAGGATCGCGTGCTCGCCGGGCTGCGCCGTTTCGGCGTGCAGCGCGGTATCGCGCATGCGTTCAACGGCAGCTTCCAGCAGGCCGAAGCATATCTCGCGCATGGGCTGCATCTCGGCTTCGGCGGCAACGTGACCTTCACCCGCGCGCTGCAGATCCGCCGGCTCGCGGCGCAGTTGCCGCTCGAGGCGATCGTCGTCGAGACGGACGCACCCGACATCGCGCCCGAATGGGCGTACAAATCCCGCAACACGCCCGACCAGGTGCCGCGCATCGGCGGCGTGCTCGCCGAACTGCGCGGAATCGACGCCGGCGCGGTGTCCCTATGCACTTCGGCTAACGCGCTCGCCGCGCTGCCGCGACTCGCACTTTCATCCGCATAATCGTAGCCCTGAGGCGCTGCATGCTCGATGGCGGCGCCGGGTCGACGAGGAGGGGCGATGCGCGTGTGGTGGATCGCGTTCGCGCTCGGCGTGGTCGTACTGCAGCGGCAGGCGGCGCTGCCGGGTGCGCTCGCATGGACGAGCGGTGTGGCCGTGCTCGCGGGCTGCGCGGTGCTGAGCGTGTGGTGCAGGCGTCGCCAGCGTACGCGCAACACCGCCATGTTCGGATGGTTGCTGTGTGCGCTCGTGGCCTGCGATGCAGGGTTAGGCTATGCGGCCGCGCGGGCCGAATGGCGGCTGCGCGACAGCCTGCCCGTCGAGTGGGAGGGGCGCGACATCGTCGTCACCGGCGTGATCCGCGGGCTGCCCGTGATCGACGAGACAGGCGCGCGGCTGCTGTTCGCGGTCGAGTCGAACGATGCGGGGCTGGCCCGTTTTCCGCCGTTGATCCGGCTGTCGTGGCGCGCCTATGGTGCGTCGGCGACACGCGATCCACTTCCCGATCTGCGCGCCGCACAGCGCTGGCGTTTCGTCGTGCGCCTGAAGCGCCCGCATGCCGAGGCCAATCCCGGTGTGCGCGACAGCGAGGCGGCGTGGCTGGCCGCAGGCATTCGCGCGATCGGGTATGTGAGTGCGCCCCGGCGGGCGGAATTGCTCGATGCGCGCGCGGCGGGATGGCGTGCGTCGATCGATCGGCTGCGCGATGCGCTGCGCGCGCGTATCGACGCGTCGCTCGGCAGCGACGCCGGTCATCGCGGCATCGTCGCCGCGCTCGCGATCGGCGACCAGTCTGACATCGGCGACGACGACTGGCACGTGCTGCGCAGCACGGGCACGAGCCACCTCGTCGCGATTTCCGGCCTGCATGTCGGGCTCGTCGGCGCGATCGCGGGTGGGCTCGTGTCGATGGTCTGGCGTCGCCTGCGCTGGCGCGCACGGGCTGCCACGCTCGTGTTTCCGGCACCGTACGTGGCCGCGCTGGCCGCCTTGGCAGCTGCCGGCGGCTATGCGGCGCTTGCCGGCTTCAACGTGCCGGCGCAGCGCGCATGGTGGATGATCGCGGCCGGCGGCATTGCGTACCTGGCCGGGCGCCGCGTGCCGACTTCCGCGGTGCTGTGCGCGGCGCTCGGCGGCGTGCTGCTTGCCGACCCGTGGGCCGTGCTGTCGGCCGGGTTCTGGCTGTCGTTCGGGGCGGTCGCCGTGATCCTGATGGCCGTCGCCGGCTGGCGTGGCGTGCGTGAGGTTGATACGGAAAACGAGGAGGGTGACGGCACGGCCGGCTTGTCGAGCCGGTTGCGCGCGTGGGGTGCCCGCGCCGGGCGCCGGGTCGCCGAGGCCACGCGCGTGCAGTACGCGGTGACGATCGGTCTCGCACCGCTCACGGCCGCCTGGTTCGCGCAGATATCCCTGTCGGGCCCGCTTGGCAATGCGTTCGCGATTCCGTGGGTCAGCTCGGTCGTGACGCCCGTCGTGCTGGCGGGAATCGCGCTACCCGCGCCGCTCGATGCGTACGCGTTCCGGCTTGCGCATGCGGCGCTCGAACCGATGATGACGCTGCTCGGATACCTCGCCGACTGGCCGGCCGGCGTGTTCTGGCTGCGCATGCCCGACTGGCCGGTGCTGGTGCTGGCCTGCGTGGGCGTCGCATGGGCGCTGATGCCGCACGGCTGGCCGTTGCGCTGGGCGGCCCCGATCACGTGGCTGCCGCTCGTCGCGCCGGCGTCTGATGCGCCGCCGCCGGGCGGCTTCCGGCTGACCGTTTTTGACGTCGGGCAGGGCGCGTCGGTGCTGGTGGAGACCGCGCGGCGTACCTTGCTGTTCGATGCGGGGCCGGGCGCGGAGTCGACCCACGCCGGCGCGCGGATCGTCGCGCCGGCGTTGCGTGCACGCGGCATCGCGGTGATCGATTCGCTCGTGCTCAGTCACGCGGATGCCGATCACGCGGGCGGTGCACCGGCCGTCTATGCGGCAGCCGACGTGCGCCAGCTGCTGGCCGGCATCGTGCCGAACAGCCGGTTGTGGCGCGATGCGGCAGCCGCCGGCGTCGCCGACCGGCTGCCGTGCGCGGCCGGGCAGCGCTGGACCTGGGACGGCGTCGCGTTCACGATGCTGTGGCCGCCAGGCGGCCTGGGCGCGGGCTCGTCGAACGGGCGGTCGTGCGTGCTGCGCATCGACGCGGGCGAGACGTCCGCGCTGCTGACGGGTGATGTCGATGCGCGCGGCGAACGCCGGCTCGTGGACGCTGCACGCGACGCGCTGGCCGCACAGATCCTGGTCGTTCCGCACCATGGCAGCCGCACGTCGTCGGTCGAGCCTTTCCTCGATTCGGTCGGGCCGCGCGTCGCGGTATTTCCTGTAGGCTATCGCAATCGTTTCGGACATCCGCACCGGACGGTGCTCGCCCGTTACGAGGCGCGCGGGATCCCGCTGCCGCGCACCGATCGCGACGGCGCCGTGCGGTTCGACGTCGCGCCGGCCGACGGCGGGTTTGCCTTCGAGCGTCATCGCGACGTTTGGCGGCGGTACTGGATGGATCGGTGAGCGCGGCGAAAGCCGGCGTATCAATAAAGATGGCCCGGGATCCGCGCTCAATGCCGAAGCGTGGGCCCGGCAGAACGCGAAGCATGGGGCGAGAGCAAGCGCTAAAGCACTCACTCTCGTCGACCGCGAAGCACGGGACCGGAGTAAGCGCTGAAGCGCCAACTCCGGTCGACCGCGAAGCATGGGACCGGAGTAAGTGCTAAAGCACTAACTCCGGTCGACAAAGGAGACATCGGCGTTTGAAGGACATCCTCCACTTCTCGCATGCGAACGGCTTTCCGGCATCGACGTACCGCACGATCTTCGCCGAACTGGCCGACGACTACGAGCTGCGCTACATCGAACGGATCGGCCACGACCGCCGCTACCCGGTGACGCGCGACTGGCCGCATCTCGTCGAGCAACTGCTCGACGACATCGGCAGCCGCTACGAGCGTCCCGTCTGGCTTGTCGGCCATTCGCTCGGCGGCTACCTGTCGCTGATGGCCGCGCTGAAGAAGCCGCAGTGGGTGCGCGGCGTCGTGATGATCGATTCACCGATCATCGCGGGCTGGCGCGCCGGCGCATTGCGCGCGAGCCAGTGGGCGGGGCTCGACGAGCGGCTGTCGCCGGCCGCCGCGACGCGCAACCGGCGTACGCACTGGGTAAGCCGTGACGAAGTCTGGCGGCACTTCCGCGAAAAGCCGGCGTTCGCCCGCTGGGACGAACGGATGCTGGCCGACTACATCGACTACGGGATCCCGCAGGTCGGCGCCGACGGCGAGCGCTCGCTCGCGTTCGACCGGCAGGTCGAATACCTGATCTACCGGACGCTGCCGCATACGCTCGGCCCGCGGCTCGCGCATGGCGCGCCGGTGCCGCTCGGCTTTCTCGCCGGCACGCGTTCGCGCGAGGTGCGCCAGGTCGGGCTCGATGCGACACGCCGCGCGGCGCGCGGCCGCGTCGAATGGCTGGAAGGCAGCCACCTGTTTCCGATGGAGCGGCCGCTCGAGACCGCCCGCGCATTGCAGCGGATGCTGAATTCGCTGAAGGCGGCGGAGGGCGATGTGTCGCAGGGCGTCATCCCCCTCGCGAAGCGCGCCTGACGCAGGGTTTGGCGGCCGGGGCGCCGCCTCCGGCACGCGCGGTTGCACCGGCCGGCGGGCGGTTGCGTCCCGGCGCGCACGGCTGGTGCGGGGCGGCGCGAAAGGGCGCGATCATCGAGTCAATTGCTGAGAGAAGGGCGGCCTTTACGGTATAATCCGTTTTTCCCGCGAGCATCCAGCGATGACCAAATATGTTTTCGTCACCGGCGGCGTAGTTTCTTCCCTTGGCAAGGGTATTGCCGCCGCTTCCCTCGCCGCGATCCTTGAATCGCGCGGTCTGAAAGTCACCCTCCTCAAACTCGATCCGTACATCAACGTCGACCCCGGCACGATGAGCCCGTTCCAGCACGGCGAAGTGTTCGTGACGGAAGACGGAGCGGAGACCGACCTCGACCTAGGCCACTACGAGCGCTTCATCAGCACGAAGATGCGCAAGGCCAACAACTTCACGACCGGCCAGATCTACGAATCGGTGATCCGCAAGGAGCGCCGCGGCGACTATCTCGGCAAGACCGTGCAGGTCATTCCGCACATCACGAACGAAATCCAGGCGTTCATCGAGCGCGGGGCCGCGTCGGCCACCTGCGGTGAGCCGGATGTCGCGATCGTCGAGATCGGCGGCACGGTCGGTGACATCGAATCGCTGCCGTTCCTCGAAGCCGCGCGCCAGATGAGCCTGCGCCTCGGCCGCAACAGCGCGTGCTTCGTGCACCTGACGCTGGTGCCGTACGTCGCGACGGCCGGCGAACTGAAGACGAAGCCGACCCAGCACAGCGTGCAGAAGCTGCGCGAGATCGGCATCCTGCCGCACGTGCTGCTGTGCCGTGCGGACCGCCGCATTCCGGACGACGAATCGAAGAAGATCTCGATGTTCTCGAACGTGCCGGAAGACGCCGTGATCTCGGTGTGGGACGCCGACAGCATCTACAAGATTCCGCAAATGCTGCACGACCAGGGCCTCGACCGCATCATCTGCGAGGAACTGAAGCTGTCGCCGAAGGATGCGGACCTGACCATGTGGTCGGAGCTGGTCGAGAAGCTCGAGAACCCGAAGCACGAAGTGACGATCGGCATGGTCGGCAAGTACGTCGACCTGACCGAGTCGTACAAGTCGCTGATCGAAGCGCTGCGCCACGCATCGCTGCACACGTCGACCAAGGTCAACATCGAATACATCGACTCGGAAGAGATCGAGACGAACGGTGTCGACAGCCTGAAGCATCTCGACGCCGTGCTGGTGCCGGGCGGTTTCGGTCGTCGCGGCACGGAAGGCAAGATCGCGGCGATCCGCTATGCGCGTGAAGCCAAGGTGCCGTATCTCGGCATCTGCCTCGGCATGCAGCTCGCGGTGATCGAATTCGCGCGCGACGTCGTCGGCCTGAAGCAGGCGAACAGCACGGAATTCGAGCCGGACACGCCGGAACGCGTGGTCGCGCTGATCACCGAGTGGTACGACCGCGACGGCAAGGTCGAGACGCGCACCGAGGAATCCGATCTCGGCGGCACGATGCGCCTGGGTTCGCAGCGCTGCCCGATCAAGCCGGGCACGATGGCGGAAGAGATCTATGGCAAGGACGTGAACGAGCGCCATCGCCACCGTTATGAAGTCAATAACCGCTTCGTGCCCCAGCTCGAAGCCGGCGGCCTTATCATCAGCGCCCGTACCCCGAGCGAGGATCTGCCGGAAATGATGGAGCTGCCGCGGTCGATGCACCCGTGGTTCGTCGGCGTCCAGTTCCACCCGGAATTCACGTCCACGCCGCGTGACGGTCATCCCCTCTTCAAGTCGTTCGTCGAAGCTGCGCTTGCCAACAAGCAAGCGCGCGGAGTGTAAGCATGAAGCTGTGCGATTTCGAGGTCGGTCTCGACAAGCCTTTCTTCCTGATCGCGGGCACCTGCGTCGTCGAATCGGAGCAAATGACGATCGACACGGCCGGCCGCCTGAAGGAGATCTGCGCGAAGCTGAACATTCCGTTCATCTACAAGTCGTCCTACGACAAGGCGAACCGCAGCTCGGGCAAGTCGTTCCGTGGCCTCGGAATGGACGAGGGCCTGCGGATCCTGTCCGAGGTGAAGCGCCAGCTCGGCCTGCCGGTGCTGACCGACGTGCATTCGATCGAAGAGATCGAGCAGGTCGCGTCGGTCGTCGACGTGCTGCAGACGCCGGCGTTCCTGTGCCGCCAGACCGATTTCATCCATGCATGCGCGCGCTCGGGCAAGCCCGTCAACATCAAGAAGGGCCAGTTCCTCGCGCCGCACGACATGAAGAACGTGATCGACAAGGCGCGCGAAGCGGCCCGTGAAGCGGGGCTGTCGGAAGACCGCTTCATGGCGTGCGAGCGCGGTGTCTCGTTCGGCTACAACAATCTGGTGTCGGACATGCGTTCGCTCGCGATCATGCGCGAGACGAGCGCCCCGGTCGTGTTCGATGCGACCCACTCGGTGCAGCTGCCGGGCGGGCAGGGCACGAGCTCGGGCGGCCAGCGCGAATTCGTGCCGGTGCTCGCGCGTGCGGCGGTCGCGACGGGCGTCGCGGGCCTGTTCATGGAGACGCACCCGAATCCGGCCGAAGCAAAGTCGGATGGCCCGAACGCGGTGCCGCTGAACCGGATGAGTGCGCTGCTGGAGACCCTCGTCACGCTCGACCAGGCGGTGAAGCGCAATCCGTTCCTGGAAAACGATTTCAATTGAAGATCGAATGAACCTTGCGACGGCTTCGCGCGTCAGTAGCGAAAGCGGTTCAGGCGCGCGCGCCGTCGCAGTTTGAAGAATCCATCGTCATTCTCAGAGGAAACCCATGAGTGCAATCGTAGATATCATCGGCCGCGAGATTCTGGATTCGCGCGGCAACCCCACCGTCGAATGCGACGTGCTGCTCGAATCGGGCACGATGGGCCGCGCGGCGGTGCCGTCGGGCGCGTCCACCGGCTCGCGTGAAGCGATCGAACTGCGCGACGGCGAAGCCGGCCGCTACAACGGCAAGGGCGTGCTGAAGGCAGTCGAGCATATCAACACCGAAATCTCCGAAGCCATCATGGGCCTCGACGCGTCGGAACAGGCGTTCCTCGACAAGACGCTGCTCGAGCTGGACGGCACCGACAACAAGTCGCGCCTCGGCGCGAACGCGATGCTGGCCGTGTCGATGGCCGTCGCGAAGGCAGCCGCCGAAGAGGCCGGCCTGCCGCTGTACCGCTATTTCGGCGGTTCGGGTGCGATGCAACTGCCGGTGCCGATGATGAACATCGTCAACGGCGGCGCGCACGCGAACAACAGCCTCGACATCCAGGAATTCATGATCGTCCCGGTGAGCCAGCCGACGTTCCGTGAAGCCCTGCGTTGCGGCGCGGAAGTGTTCCACGCACTGAAGAAGATCCTGAGCGACCGCGGCATGAGCACGGCGGTCGGCGACGAAGGCGGCTTCGCGCCGAACTTCGGCAGCAACGACGAGTGCCTGTCGACGATCCTGCAGGCGATCGAGAAGGCCGGCTACCGTGCCGGTGAAGACGTGCTGCTCGCACTCGACTGCGCGGCATCCGAGTTCTACCACGACGGCAAGTACCAGCTCGCGGGCGAAGGCCTGCAACTGTCGTCGGCCGAATTCACCGACTACCTCGCGACGCTCGCCGACAAGTTCCCGATCGTGTCGATCGAGGACGGCATGCACGAAAGCGACTGGGAAGGCTGGAAGCTGCTGACCGACCGCCTCGGCAAGAAGGTGCAGCTGGTCGGCGACGACCTGTTCGTCACGAACACGCGCATCCTGAAGGAAGGCATCGAGAAGGGCATCGCGAACTCGATCCTCATCAAGATCAACCAGATCGGTACGCTGACCGAAACGTTCGCGGCAATCGAAATGGCGAAGCGCGCAGGCTACACGGCCGTGATCTCGCACCGCTCGGGCGAAACGGAAGATTCGACGATCGCGGACATCGCGGTCGGCCTGAACGCCGGTCAGATCAAGACGGGTTCGCTGTCGCGCAGCGACCGCATCTCGAAGTACAACCAGCTGCTGCGCATCGAGGAAGATCTCGGCGACATCGCAAGCTACCCGGGTAAATCGGCTTTCTATAACCTGCGCTAACGCGCTACTATCGGGTTCGTCATATCGACGCCGCTCTGTGCATGTGCGCGGAGCGGCGCTTCTTATATCTGCGGTTCTTACATGCGGCTTGTCACTGTCGTCCTGATTGCCTTGCTGGCGCTCATTCAGTACCCCCTATGGTGGGGACACGGCGGCTGGCTGCGGGTGCATGAATTGCGTCAGCAGCTCGACGACCAGCTCCAGAAGAACGCGGACGAGAAGCTGCGCAACGAGCGCACCGCGGGCGAAGTACAGGATCTGCAGGGCGGCACCGCGGCCATCGAGGAGCGCGCGCGCTACGAGATGGGCATGGTGAAGGACGGCGAGGTATTCGTGCAGTTCGTGTCGCCGAATGCGCCTGCCGTCCCGCTGAACAACACGCCGTCGAATACGTCGACGCGCGGCGCCGTGTCCGCGGCACCGGTGCGTGTCGTGCCGAATCCGCAGTCGATCGCGAAGCCGTCGCGGCATCATGGCGGCGACAAGGGCAAGGCCGCGCATCACTGATGCATGATTGCTCGAACCCATTGAAAAAGCGCGGGAAATGCCGCGCTTTTTTATTTCCTGCCGGTAGTCAATCGGCTGAGCGATGCACGCTCACCACCACCATCCCGGGTAGCCGTAGCTGATGCCCGAGCCCCAGCGATTGCCCCATCCGCCGTAATACCCGCCGTAGACCGTCACCGGCGGCGGCGAGTAATAGGCCCATGCGCGCGCGGCGGCCTCGGCTGCCATCGCGCTGTTCTGTTCGCGCAGCACCTGCTGGTCGATCTCGTCATAGCGCTTGCGTTCGGCGCTCGACAGTGCGGGCGGCTGGCCGCCCGATGCACCGGGTTCGGGCAGGCGGCTCAGGATCGTGGAAGTCGGCGGCGGCATCGCGCAGCCGGCCAGCGCGAGCGTGCCGGCGGCAACGCTCGTCAGGACGATGGTGTGGAACGGACGATGAAGCGGGCTCATGTGTTTCTCCTGCAGCGCGCCGACGACGGGAAGCGGCTTGCGCCGAAGTGCGTGACTTCGGCGCCGGAGCCTTGCGTGCGACGCTCGTGCGTCATTATGCGCCCGTGCCCGGATGGCGGGCATCGGGCCACTGATCAGTGACGCTGCTCGGTCGCGGGCGCGATGCCCGTCTCGACGCCGGGTGCCGCGAACAGCTGCGCGACATCGACCGGATCGAATTCATAGCGCTGGTTGCAGAACTCGCAATGAATCTCGACATGGCCGCGCTCGACGATCACGCTGTCGACTTCTTCACGGCCGAGCATGCGCAGCATCGCGCCGACCTTCTCGCGCGAGCACGAGCACTGGAAACGCGTGCCGGCCGGTTCGAAGTGCTGCACGTTTTCCTGCCAGAACAGCCGGCGGAACACGACTTCCGGTTCGACCTCGAGCAGTTCCTGCGCGGACAGCGTGCCGCCGAGCGTGCAGACGCGCTCCCACGTATCGGTATCGGTTTCGGCGTTACGCGGCACGATGCCGCCGTCGCCCGGCAGCTTCTGCAGCAGCATGCCGACCGCGCGGTCGCGATCGGCCGCGAGCCACATCCGCGTGTCGAGCTGTTCCGAATGATGCATGTAATGCTCGAGCACCTGCGAGACGGATTCAAGCGGGCCTTCGACGCCGTTCAGCGGCACGATGCCCTGGTACGGCTGCTGGCCCGGCAGCTTGTCGGCCGGGTCGAGCGTAATCACGCAGCGGCCGTGGCCGCTCGCATTGACGAGCGACGCGAAGCGCGTGTCGTCGCCGATCGTCTGGGCGGAGTCGCCGGCGAACTTCGCGGTGGCCCGCATCGACAGATCCGAACCGCACTGGACGACCAGCATCTGGACCGGCCCGTCGCCGAAGATCTGCATGATCAGGGTGCCGTTGAATTTCAGGTTCGCGGACAGCAGCGCGCACGCGGCCATCATCTCGCCGAGCACCGTGCGCACCGGGGCAGGGTAGTCGCGGCGGGCGAGCACTTCCTGCCACGTATTGCGCAGCGAAACGATCTCGCCGCGCACGGGCGCCGCATTGAACATGAATTTCTGTAACTGGTCGCTCACTCTTCTTCCTTGAAATCCGTGCGAATCACCCGATCCGCACGAGTTGCTCCTTGAAATGCGCACGCCGCTCGACGTACGTCTTCGCGTTCGTGCGCAGCCGCGCAATGTCTTCCGCCGACAGCTCGCGCACGACTTTCGCCGGTGCGCCGAGAATCAGCGAGTTGTCCGGGAACGTCTTGCCTTCCGTCACGACCGCGCCGGCACCAACCAGACAGTTGCGGCCGATTACCGCTCCATTCAAGACCACCGCCTGGATACCGACCAGCGAACCCTCGCCGATCGTGCAGCCGTGCAGCATGGCCTGGTGCCCGATCGTCACGTTTTCGGCAATCGTCAGCGGAAAGCCGGGATCCGTGTGCAGGACCGCGCCTTCCTGGACGTTGCTGCCAGCGCCGACGGTGATCGTCTCGTTGTCGCCGCGAATCGTCGCGCCGAACCAGACGCTCGCGTTCTCCTCGAGCACGACCTTGCCGATGATGGCCGCCGTATCGGCGACGAATACGCTTTCGTGGATCGTCGGGGCCGTATCGCCCAGCTTGTAGATCGTCACGGAGTCTCCTTGTCTCTTCGATGATGGGCGCCGGTAGAATGGCGCGTCTGGTTTGCCCGGCGCATGCGCATTGCGCCGCGGAACAATCGCCTATTGTAAACCGTCGCGTGCGTGCGCTCCCGCGATGCGCACGCAGGGTGTCCCCGTTTATGAGCATGGAGTCTTCTTCTTTCGGCAATGCGTCTGCCTGTGTGCGCCGCACCGCGCTTGCCGCGCTGCGTGACGCCGAACCCGTGGCGAAGGCCGCCCAGGTGCGCGCGCTCTACGATGCGCTGCGGGCCAGGCAGGCGGCGATCGCGCCGTCGCTCGAATTGCCCGAGCCGGCCGATTTGCCCGGCCGGCCGGCGCGCCCGCCGCTCGTCGAGCCGCGCCAGCTCGGGCGACGCAGCATGCGTTCGCCCGAAGGGCGCGCGGTGCTGCTGCACGCGCTTGCCCATATCGAGTTCAATGCGATCAACCTGGCCCTCGACGCGGTCTGGCGCTTCGCGGGCCTGCCGGCCCCGTTCTATGCGGACTGGCTGAAGGTGGCGGCCGAGGAGGCCTATCACTTCACGCTGCTGTCCGAGCGCCTGGCGGCGTTCGGGCATGCGTACGGCGATTTTCCCGCGCACAACGGCCTGTGGGAGATGTGCGAGCGGACCAAGGGCGACGTGCTGGCGCGCATGGCGCTCGTGCCGCGCACGCTCGAGGCCCGCGGGCTCGACGCATCGCCGCCGATCCGCGCGCGGCTCGTGCAGGCGGGCGACGATGCGTCGGCCGCGATCCTCGACGTGATCCTGCGCGACGAAATCGGCCATGTCGCGATCGGCAACCGCTGGTTCCGGCATCTGTGCGACGAAGCCGGCCGCGATCCGGTGCCCACCTACCGGCAGCTCGCCGAGCAATACCATGCGCCGCGGCTGCGCGGCCCGTTCAATTTCGATGCGCGCCGCGATGCCGGATTCGAGCAGGCCGAACTCGACGAACTGGCCGCGCAGGACGTGGCGGACGGCAACGCGCCACGCTAGCCGGCGCGCGTTCGGCCGCACTTCGACGTGCCGCCCGCCGTCTCGGGGGCCCGGGACATGGTGCTTCTCCGCGGCCCCGGGCTTACGCGCGCCGCTAGAGCGGCACCTCGATTGCCGGACGCCGGAAAGAGAGCAGCGCCGCTATAATCGAACGATCATTCTTTTTTCTGGCGGCGGCAATGAGTGCATCGAGTTCTGTTTCCGATTTCGTCACGGTGCGCGGCGTCCAGCTGCATGTCCGGCGCTGGGGCCGGCCCGATGCGCCGACGCTGTTCATGCTGCATGGCTGGATGGACGTCTCGGCATCGTTCCAGTTCGTTGTCGATGCGCTCGCGGGCGACTGGCAGGTGATCGCGCCCGATGCGCGCGGTTTCGGGCTGTCCGACTGGCCGGTCGCGCGGCAGGGCGGCGGTCATTACTGGTTCCACGAGTACCTGGGCGACCTCGATGCGCTCGTCGACCACTATGCGCCGGCCGGCGAAGTCAACCTGGTCGGGCACAGCATGGGCGCGAACGTCGTGTGCCTGTATGCCGGCGCGCGGCCGGAGCGCGTGCGGCGCGTGGTCGATCTCGAGGGTTTCGGGCTGGCGCCCGCGCGGGCCGAGCAGGCGCCGCGCCGGTTGCGCGGCTGGCTGGACGAGTTGCGCGAACCGCCCGTGCTGCGCCCATATGCGTCCCTCGACGACGTGGCGGCGCGCCTGATCAAGACCAATCCGCGGCTCGACCCGCGCCGTGCGGCGTTCCTCGCCGCGCACTGGTCGAAGCGCGGCGACGACGGTCAGTACCACCTGCTGGCCGACCCCGCGCACAAGATGCCGGGGCCGCAGCTGTACCGACTCGACGAAGTGATGGCCACCTGGGCGCAGGTGCGCGCGAAGGTGCTGCACGTCGAAGCCGTCAATTCGCCGACGCTGGCCCACATCGCGGGCGACATCCCGTTGCCGGAATTCAAGGCGCGCTTCAACGCGTTCCCCGACTGGCGCGAGAAGCTCGTCGAGGACGCCGGACACATGGTGCATCACGACCAGCCCGAGCAGATCGCGGCGCTGATCGAGGCGTTCTGCGCGTAGGCGCGCGGCGGCAGCGGCGTGGCACGCGGGCGGCGCATTGCCGCGTTGCAGTAGAATGAAGCCTTACCTGCCATGCCGACAATGAACGCCGATCTCCACTGCCATTCGAATGTTTCCGACGGGTTGCTGCCGCCTGCCGACGTCGCGCGCCGCGCTCATGCCGGCGGCGTGACCCTGTGGGCGCTGACCGACCACGACGAGATCGGCGGCCAGGCAGCGGCGCGCAGCGAAGCGGAAGCGCTCGGCATGCGCTACCTGAGCGGCGTCGAGATTTCGGTCACGTGGGCATCGCGCACCGTGCACATCGTCGGCCTGAATGTCGATCCCGCGAATCCGGTGCTGGTCGACGGCCTGTACCGCACGCGCCACGGCCGCGCGGCGCGCGCGGTGGCGATCGGCGAGCAGCTCGCCACGCTCGGCATTCCCGGCGCGTACGACGGTGCGTTGAAGTACGTGTCGAATCCCGACCTGATCTCGCGCACGCACTTCGCGCGCTTCCTCGTTGAAAACGGTCACGCCACGTCGACATCCGATGTGTTCGATCGGCTGCTCGGCGACGGCAAGCCCGGTTTCGTCCCGCACCGCTGGGCGACGCTGCCCGACGCCGTTGCGTGGATTCGCGCGGCCGGCGGCGAAGCGGTGGTCGCGCATCCGGGCCGCTATCGCTATACGCCCGTCGAATTCGACGCGTTCTTCGGCGAATTCATCGATCTGGGCGGCCGCGCGATCGAGGTCGTCACGGGCAGCCACACACCCGACCAGTACCGCGAATATGCGGACGTCGCACGCCGCTTCGGCTTCGAAGCGTCGCGCGGCTCGGATTTCCATGCGCCAGGCGAGGGCCGTGTCGAGCTCGGCAGCCTGCCGCCGTTGCCGCCCGACCTGACTCCGGTCTGGGAACGCTGGCTCTGACACCGGGCGGCGGCCTGCCACCTGCGTTGCTGCCGGCCGCGCGCATCCGATTTCTCCCCCTTTACGCCCCCCATGTCCCAGTTCTTCAGGATTCACCCGGATAATCCGCAGCCGCGCCTGATCAAGCAGGCCGTGGAAATCGTCAGCAAGGGCGGCGTGATCGCGATGCCGACCGATTCGAGCTATGCGCTCGCGTGCCATCTCGACGACAAGGATGCGGTCGAGCGCGTGCGCCGGATTCGCGGCCTCGACGAGAAGCAGCACCTGTCGCTGCTCGTGCGCGACCTGTCGGAGCTCGCCAACTTCGCGATGGTCGACAACCGCCAGTACCGGCAGATCAAGTCGGTGACGCCGGGCCCGTACGTCTTCATCCTGCAGGCGACGAAGGAAGTGCCGCGCCGGCTGTCGCACCCGTCGCGCAAGACGATCGGCCTGCGCGTGCCCGATCACGCGATCACGCTCGCGTTGCTCGAATCGCTCGGCCAGCCGCTGCTCGGCACGACGCTGATCCTGCCGCCGGACGACGAGCCGCTCAACGACCCCGAAGAAATCCGCGAGCGGCTCGAGAAGCAGGTCGACCTCGTGATCGACGGTGGCGCGTGCCCGCGCGAGCCGTCGACGGTGATCGACCTGACCGGCGACGAGCCCGAGCTCGTGCGCGCGGGGCGCGGCGCGCTCGAACCGTTCGGACTCTCGGCCGCGTAAGCGCGCCGTTCCATTTTTTGCGCGAGTGCGCTTGTTACAATAACGCGATATGGATGCTTCCCTGATACAGACCATCGCCGTCTACGCGCTGCCCGTGATCTTCGCGATCACGCTGCACGAGGCCGCGCATGGCTACGCCGCCCGCCTGCTCGGCGACAACACTGCCTACATGATGGGGCGCGTGTCGTTCAACCCGATGCGTCACATCGATCCGCTCGGCACGATCGCGATTCCGCTCGCGATGTATTTCCTGACGGGCGGCGCGTTCCTGTTCGGCTATGCGAAGCCGGTGCCGGTGTCGTTCGGCAACCTGCGCGATCCGCGCTGGGGCAGCCTGTGGGTATCGCTTGCGGGACCGGCCTGCAACTTCGTGCAGGCGCTGATCTGGGGTGTGCTGACCCTCGTACTGCCCGCCGTCGGCGTCGACGAGCCGTTCTTCACGCGGATGGCGTTTGCCGGCGTCAGCGCGAACCTCGTGCTCGGCGTGCTGAACCTGTTTCCGTTGCCGCCGCTCGACGGCGGCCGCATCCTGGCGGCGCTGCTGCCGACGAAGCAATCGATCGCGCTGTCGCGCATCGAGCCGTACGGTTTCATCATCGTCCTCGTGCTGGTCGCGACGGGCGTGCTGACGAACTTCTGGCTGCGCCCGCTCGTCAACGTCGGCTACGCCGTCCTGAGCGCCATCCTGTCCCCATTCGCCTCGCTTCTCTAACGACAATCATGTTCCCTGAACGTATTTTCTCCGGCATGCGACCCACCGGGTCGCTGCACCTCGGTCACTACCACGGCGTGCTGAAAAACTGGGTGAAGCTGCAGTCCGAGTACCCGTGCTTCTTCTGCGTCGTCGACTGGCATGCGCTGACGACGCACTACGAGACTCCCGAGGTCATCGAGAAGAACGTGTGGGACGTGCTGATCGACTGGCTCGCATCCGGCATCGATCCGGCGCAGGCCACGCTGTTCATCCAGAGCAAGGTGCCGGAGCACGCCGAACTCGCGCTGCTGCTCGGCATGAGCACGCCGCTCGGCTGGCTCGAACGCGTGCCGACCTACAAGGAGCAGATGGAGAAGCTGAAGGACAAGGACCTGTCGACCTACGGCTTCCTCGGCTACCCGGTGCTGATGGCGGCCGACATCCTGCTGTATCGCGGCTCGCTCGTGCCGGTCGGTGAAGACCAGGTGCCGCACGTCGAGATGACGCGCGAAATCGCGCGCCGCTTCAACTACCTGTACGGCCGCGAGCCGGGCTTCGAGGAGAAGGCGCTCGATGCCGCGAAGAAGCTCGGCGGCAAGCGCGCGAAGCTCTATCACGAGCTGCGCAACGCGTATCAGCAGGAGGGCGACGACGAGGCGCTTGAACAGGCGCGCGCGATGCTGCAGGAATCGCAGAGCCTGTCGATGAGCGACCGCGAGCGCCTGTTCGGCTATCTCGAAGGCGCGCGCAAGATCATCCTGGTCGAGCCGCAGGCGCTGCTCACCGAAGCATCGCGGATGCCGGGCCTCGACGGGCAGAAGATGTCCAAGTCGTACGGCAACACGATCGGCCTGCGGGAAGACGCCGAGACGATCACGAAGAAGGTCCGCACGATGCCGACCGATCCCGCGCGCGTGCGCCGCACCGATCCGGGCGATCCCGACAAGTGCCCGGTGTGGCAGCTGCACCAGGTCTATACCGACGAAGCGACGCACGACTGGGTGCAGAAGGGCTGCCGCTCGGCGGGCATCGGCTGCCTCGACTGCAAGCAGCCGGTCGTCGAAGGCATCCTGCGCGAACAGCAGCCGATGCTCGAGCGCGCGCAGAAGTACATGGACGACCCGTCGCTGCTGCGCGCGATCGTCGCGGACGGTTGCGACAAGGCGCGCAAGTACGCGACGGAAACGATGCGTGACGTGCGTGACGCGATGGGCCTGTCGTACAACTGATCGACCGCATGAGCGCATCCGTCATTGCCGCCGCGGGCGGCCACGTCGCCCAGGCCGAGCCGTCGCGCTGGGTCGCGCAATGGTCGCGGCTCGTGTCGCCGGGCGGCGCGGTGCTGGATGTCGCTGCGGGCGGCGGCCGCCATGCGCGCTGGTTCGCGTCGCACGGCCATCCGGTCGTCGCACTCGACCGCGATCCGCCCGCGCTGGCCGCGTTGCGTTCGATTCCGGGCGTCGATGCCCGTGACGCCGATCTCGAAGGCGCGCCGTGGCCGTTGCCGGCCGGCGAGCAGTTTGCGGCGGTGGTGGTCACGAATTATCTGCATCGTCGGCTCTGGCCCCATCTGCTCGATGCGGTGGCGCCGGGCGGCGTGCTGATCTACGAAACCTTCGCGCAAGGAAACGAAACGGTCGGGAAACCGTCCAACCCCGCGTTCCTGCTCGCCCCGGGCGAGCTGCTGGACGCCGTGCACGGCCGCCTGCGGGTGGTCGCGTACGAGGACGGGTTCGTCGCCGCGCCGCGCGAGGCATTCGTCCAGCGTCTTTGCGCAGTGCGCGAGGGCGCGACCCCGAAGGCGGGGGCGGGAATTCCACGTTACGAACTGCCCGGCTAATCCGCTACAATCTCAATGTTTACCGGTACATAATCTCATTCGCGTTTCATGGCTAACGGCACCCAAGACGGCATTCAAATCCGCGGCAGCATCCCCGCGATCGTCACCCCGATGCTCGAAGACGGCAGTCTCGACCTGCCGGCGTTTCGCAAACTGATCGACTGGCACATCGCGGAAGGCACCGATGCGCTGGTCGTGGTCGGTACGAGCGGCGAGTCGGCAACGCTCAACGTCGAAGAGCACATCCTGATGATCCGCACGGCGGTCGAGCATGCGGCGAAACGCATCCCGATCATCGCGGGCGCGGGCGGCAACTCGACCGCCGAGGCGATCGAGCTGACGAAGCACGCGAAGGCTGTCGGCGCGGACGCGACGCTGCAGGTCGTGCCGTACTACAACAAGCCGACGCAGGAAGGCATGTACCGTCACTTCAAGACGATCGCCGAAGCGGTCGACCTGCCGGTGATCCTGTACAACGTGCCGGGCCGCACGGTCGCCGACATGGCGAACGAGACGACGCTGCGCCTCGCGGAAGTCCCGGGCATCATCGGCGTGAAGGAAGCGACCGGCAACATCGATCGCGCCGCGCACCTGATCAAGGCTGCCCCGAAGCATTTCGCGATCTACAGCGGCGACGATCCGACCGCGATCGCACTGATGCTGCTCGGCGGCCACGGCAACATCTCGGTCACGGCGAACGTCGCACCGCGCGCGATGAGCGACCTGTGTCGCGCGGCGCTGGCCGGTGACGTACAGACGGCTCGCGCGCTGCACATGAAGCTGCTGTCGCTGCACAAGAACCTGTTCATCGAAGCGAACCCGATTCCGGTGAAGTGGGCGCTGCAGGCGATGGGCAAGATGCAGGGCGGCATCCGGCTGCCGCTCACGGCGCTCGACGAGCGCTGCCACGAAGCCGTGCGTTCGGCCCTCGTCGAGGCCGGCGTCCTCGCCTGATGCCGAGGCGGTCGCGTCCTGCGGCCGCCGGCTCGAACCCTGATCAACCCGCACCGGCCGGCTCCGTCCGGCGCCGCTCCTGACGAGCGTTCTAGCAAGACGAAGGATTTCATGAAACGTTTCGCCTTTTCCTCTCGCGCCATCCAGATGTCGGTGATGGCGCTGGCGCTGGGCGCGCTCGCCGGCTGCGATACGCTGAACGACTACCTGGCCCCTGACCGGGTCAACTACAAGAACACCGGTTCGGCGCCGCCGCTCGCGGTGCCGAGCGACCTGAAGCCGGTGCCGACGACGCAGCAGTTCGTCGCGCCGCCGAGCAACGCCGGCCTCGGCACACTGCCGCCGCGGGTCACGACGCAGGCGGGCAACGCGACCGACGGCATCCCGAGCGCGCAGGATCCGCTCGGCATGCACATCGAGCGCGACGGCGACCGCCGCTGGCTCGTCGTCGATGGCCGCACGCCCGAGCAGCTGTGGCCGATCCTGAAGGAGTTCTGGCAGGAGAACGGCTTCTCGCTGAAGACCGATGCGCCGTCGACGGGCATCATGGCCACCGACTGGGCTGAAAACCGCGCGAACATCCCCGACGACTGGTTCCGCCGTACGATCGGCAAGGTCATCGATTTCGCGTACTCGTCCGGCACGCGCGACCGCTTCCGCACGCTCGTGAACCGCACGTCGGACGGCAACACCGATATCTCGATCACGCACAGCGCGATGGAAGAAATGATGGTCGGCCCGCAGGGCGGCACGTCGTCGCGCTGGGAAGAGCGTCCGCGCAACCCGGTGCTCGAAGCCGTATTCCTGTCGAAGCTGATGCAGAAGTTCGGCCTGACCGATGCGCAGGCGAAGCAGCTGCTGACCGATGCCCGTCCCGCGACGGCGCCGGCGCAGGTCAGCGACACGAGCAGCGGCGGGGCGACGCTGCAACTGGCCGAGTCGTTCGATCGCGCATGGCTGCGCGTGGGCCTGGCGCTCGACCGCACCAACTTCGCGGTCGACAATCGTGATCGCGAGAAGGGCGTGTACACCGTGCGCTATGCGAACACGATGGAAGAGCTCAAGCGCGACGGCCTGTTCGGCAAGCTGTTCTATGGTGGTCCGTCGGCCGCGAAGCCGGGCAAGGAGTACCTCGTCAACGTGCGCGCACAGGGCAACGGCAGCACGCTGGTTGCGGTGGTCGGCGCAAACGGCCAGGTCGACAACTCGTCGGACGCTCAGCGGATCATTTCGCTGCTCCACGCGCAGCTGAACTAAGCGCGTGCGATTCTCCAGCCTCGGAAGCGGCAGCGAAGGCAACGCGCTGGTCGTCGAGGCCTCGAGCGGCACGACGACCACTCGCGTGCTGCTCGACTGCGGCTTTTCCGCCAAGGAGGTCGAGCGCCGGCTCGGCCGACTGAATCTCTGCATCGGCGATCTCGATGCGATCCTCATTACCCACGAACACAGCGACCACGTCGGCAGTGCGCTGACGCTCGCCCGCCGCGGATCGCTGCCGCTCTACATGAGCTGGGGCACCGCGCGCGCGGTAGGCGCGGACGAGGCCGATGTCGATCTCCACGTGCTGTGGGGCGACGAGACGGTCGCGATCCGCGATCTGGCCGTGATGCCCTATACCGTCCCTCACGACGCGCGTGAGCCGCTCCAGTTCGTCTTTATGGACGGCGCCAGCCGGCTCGGCGTGCTGACGGACGTCGGGATGGCCACGCCGCACATCACGGCCGTCCTGAGCGGCTGTGACGCGCTGGTACTCGAATCCAATCACGATACCGCGATGCTGGCCTCGAGCCGCTATCCGCAGTCGCTGAAGGCGCGTATCGGCGGCAACCACGGCCACCTGAGCAATGACGCTGCAGCGGACATCCTCGCGTCGCTGGAGCGCAGCCGCCTCAAGCACCTGGTCGCGGCGCACCTGAGCCAGCAGAACAACCTGCCGGAACTGGTCCGCCAGGCGTTTGGCGGTGTACTGGGGACGAGCGGGGACGACGTGGTCGTGGCCACGCAGGACGCGG
This sequence comes from Burkholderia sp. AU45274, assembly GCF_030482505.1. NCBI lineage: Bacteria > Pseudomonadati > Pseudomonadota > Betaproteobacteria > Burkholderiales > Burkholderiaceae > Burkholderia > Burkholderia sp. AU45274. The sequence continues at coordinate 82,453 of NZ_JAUJQE010000002.1, forward strand.
GCTTCGACTGGCTGGCGCTCGGATGAGCGGGGCAGGGCCGCTGCGGCGGCCCGGTGCGACTGCCGTGCGATAGACGCAGAAACGACAGACGTAAAAAAACCGGCCCTCGGGCCGGTTTTTTTTCAGCTGACGCTGAGGCTTACTGGCTTGCGCCCGAAGCCGGAGCAGCCGTCGCTGCCGAAGCAGCCGACGCCACTGCAGCAGCAGCGTCGCTCGCAGCAGCCGTTGCCGACGAAGCAGCAGCCGAAGCGTCGCTCGCAGCACCAGCAACTGCCGAAGCAGCCGACGAAGCAGCAGCCGAAGCGTCGCTAGCAGCCGACGAAGCAGCTTGATCAGCGCTCTTGTTGCAAGCAGCCAGTGCAACAGCAGCCAACAGGGAAGCTACGAGGAGGGATTTCTTCATGATCACGTCCTTTTATGGTTAAAGGTAAGCAACAGCGCGAAACAATACCGGTAATGTGCTCCAACACCGACCTGGGCCGCTGGTGGAGATGCACTTCTTAGAGCGTGAATCTTCCCTACGGCTTGGGCGGAAATTATATGCACTTTCCTATCGACCGTCGACAAATGCGGGGTCAATACGTTGTCTTTCCCATACAGAATTTGATCCGTACGGGCATACGGGGCGACTCACACTAAATCCGGTTTCCGACCCGTATCCAGCCCGCACGATACCACTCGTGCAACAAGGCTGTCATCGAGGGAACCCGGGATAGTGTTACAAACCGTTTCGCCTCCATCTGGCGTTGATTGGCCAGTTCGGGCAGCCATTCGCTGGCCTGCTCGAGCGGTCCTTCTTCACCATTAATGAAGTACGAGCGCGCGTTATACATCAATGCGGCCCTTCTGTCGAGACACACGCCACGGCGTGACGCTTGCGTGACGAACGCGGCCTCGGACAGCGGGCGCGCGGGCGGGTCGAAAACGACGTTCGGCTTGGGCTCGCTCAGGTAGCAGCCGAGGAATTCGGCGACGTCCCGTTTGCGCCAGCGGATCGCGTCCACGATCTCGGCCACGCGCTCGACCATCGCCGGAGGCAGCTGGGCGGGCGTGTCGACGGCCGGCTGCTTCGGATCGCGGTAAAGATCATCGCCACAACCGTCGCGCAGGCCGCCACGCTCCGCGAGATAGTACAGGAACTGGGCGCCCAGCTCGCCGGCGGACGGGGCCCGGAAGCCGATCGAGCAGGTCATGCATTCGCCTTCGGCGACGCCATCGTGCGCGATGTGCGGCGGCAGGTAGAGCATGTCGCCGGGTTCCAGCACCCATTCGTCGCTCGGCTCGAAATTTTCGAGGATCTTCAGAGGCACGTCCGGTTGCAGCGACAGGTCTTTCTGCGCACCGACGCGCCAGCGGCGCCGGCCTTCGACTTGCAGCAGGAATACGTCATACGAATCGAAGTGCGGACCGACGCCGCCGCCGTCCGTCGCATAGGAGATCATCAGGTCGTCCAGACGCGCATCGGGGATGAAGCGGAAGCGGTCGAGCAGTGCGCGCGCGGCATCGACGTGCAGGTCGAGCCCCTGCACGAGCAGGGTCCAGGCCTTGCGCGTGACGGCCGGCAGCGAGCCGGACTCGAACGGGCCCTGCTCCAGTTGCCACTTGTTACGAAAATGGGTGATCAGTCGCGATTCCGCGTCATAGTCCGCGGCGAGCTCGAACAGTGCGTCGCGCGAGACCGGCGACGCGACGCCGGGGATTGCCTGGCGGATCAGGAGCGGCTTCTTCTGCCAGTAGCCGCGCATGAATTGCGCCGGCGTAAGACCGCCGAGCAGCGGTGTGGGAAGATCGGAAGGCGGCGCGCCGAACGGGGCGGCAGCGGCATCCCGCGGTTCGGCTTGAGACCGGTTGCGCATCGTATAATGAGATTTGTATTTGGGAGAATTGGATGAAAATCGCAAAAAACACCGTCGTGTCGGTCACTTACAAGCTGTCCGATGCACAGGGCAATCTGATCGAGGAAAGCGACGAGCCGATGGTCTATCTGCACGGCGGCTATGATGGCACGTTCCCCAAGATCGAGGAACAGCTCGACGGCCATGAGCCGGGCTACGAGGCGCAGGTTCAGCTCGAGCCGCAGGACGCGTTCGGCGACTACGATCCCGAACTCGTGAAGATCGAGCCGCGCGACCGTTTTCCCGAGCCGCTCGAAGTGGGCATGCAGTTCGAAGGCACGCCGGAAGACGGCGACGAGGAAGTCGATTCGCTGATCTACACGGTCACCGACGTCGCCGAAGACAAGGTCGTGCTCGACGGCAATCACCCGCTCGCCGGCATGGCGCTGCGTTTCGCGCTCACCGTGAAGGACGTTCGCGAAGCCACCGAAGACGAAATCGAGCATGAGCACGCACATGGCGCGGAAGGGCTCGAGATCGTCGACGAGGACGACGACGAAGACGGCGAAGCGCCGTCAGGGCGTACCCTGCACTGAGCTCGCAGGCAAGCCGGGTGCCGGCCCCGACGCAGGGGCGGGCGCCGGCCACGACGCGCCGCCCGGTGCGGCGCCGTCACCCTGCAACGGCGGCGCGACCGACGACGAGTCGGGCAGCGCCGGCAACGCAGGGATTTCCGGCATCTGCGGCAGCGGCACGTCGTCACGCGGCACGAGCGGCAGCGCGGGTGGCACGGGCAGGTTCTTCGGCACCTCCTGCAAGCTCACGTTGAAGATCGTCTGCCGTGCCGGCGACACGCTCACCTTGACCCACTGATTCGTCGGATGGCGCGGTCCGATCGCGACGCGCGTCACATTGCCCACCAGTTCACCGTCGTCTGCCCGCAGCGGGCGGTCGATCAGAAAACCGTTCGCAAGCGGCTCACCGCTCGCGTGCATCACGAGTATCGGGCCGCGGAACGTCGCCGCCGCCTTCACCAGCGTTCGTTTCAGCTCACGGAAGCCGTCGCGCACGCGCGGCCGGTTGAAACGCAGCCAAGCGAAGCGTTCCGCGCGTTCATAGCGTTCGAACTGCGGATCGCCTTCGAACATCACCACCATCGCGCGTGCCTCGCGCCGCTTCGCGTATTCGGCCGCGTGGTCGATCCAGAAACCGTTTGCAATGATGCGGTCCTCGAATTCGCCGTTGCGGCCGCCGGCCGTCAGGTAGTGGTTGTTCGGCGCCGGCGCGTTGAGTGCGACGTAGACGATGTCGTCGCGCATCCAGCGGGCGTTCTCCCGATACGGTCGGAACCGTGCGACTTCGCTTTCCCGCGTGATCTGCAGCGCGCCGGGGTCGGGCAGTGCCGAATCGGCAAGCAGCGTCTGCCGCAGGAAGTCGAGCCGCTCGACCGGATCGTAGCCGCCGCCGGCCGCGGTGTTGCACGTTACCCAGTCGTCGTGGCCGGGAATGAACACGAGCGGCACGCGGGCCGCATCCAGGATCGCGCCCCGCTGCGAATACAGTGCATCGCGGCACGCTTCCTTCGAACCCTTGAGATCGCCCGCATAGACGACGAACGCGAGGTTGCGCTCGCGCGCGATCGCATCGAGCAGCCGCTGGGCGGCCGGTTCGTCCGCAGGGGCGTTGATCACGCCCGACACGACCGCGAACGAGTAGGGCGTGGTGCTGCGCTTCGGCGGCGCGGCCAGCGCGGTGGCCTGCGCGAGCGCGAGCGCCGCCGCAACGAGCATGGCGGCCGTGCGAGCCGGCAGGCCGCACAGGATGCGCTTACGCGTGTCCGTCGACATCGTGCGACCGGACCAGCGTGCGCAGTTCGTACAGCAGGTCGAGCGCCTCGCGCGGCTTGAGATCGTCGGGATCGATGTCGCGCAGTTTTTCGAGCGCCGGATGCGGTGTGTCGGGCAGCGCCGGCGCGTCCGCGCATTCGAGATCGTCGGCGGCCGCCGGCGGCGCGCTGAACAGGTCGAGCTGCGGCGTGTGCTGCGACGCCGACTGCTGTTCGAGATACGCGAGGTGCTTGCGCGCGGCGCGGATCACGGGCGCCGGAACGCCTGCGAGCTGCGCGACCTGCAAGCCGTAGCTCTGGTTGGCCGGGCCTTCGTTGACCGCGTGCAGGAACACGATGCCGTGGCCGTGCTCGACGGCCGACAGGTGGACGTTGGCCGCTTGAGGGAATTCGGCCGGCAGTTGCGTCAGCTCGAAGTAGTGCGTCGCGAACAGCGTGTAGCACGCGTTGTGCGCCAGCAGGTGGCGCGCGATGGCCCACGCGAGCGCGAGGCCATCGAACGTCGACGTGCCGCGGCCGATCTCGTCCATCAGCACGAGGCTTTGCGGCGTCGCGTCGTTGAGAATCGCAGCGGCTTCGGTCATCTCGACCATGAACGTCGAGCGGCCGCCCGCCAGATCGTCCGCCGCGCCGATCCGTGTGAAGATCCGGTCGATGGGGCCGAAGCATGCCGACTTGGCCGGCACGTAGCTGCCCACGTAGGCCATCAGCGCGATCAACGCGGTCTGCCGCATGAACGTCGACTTACCGCCCATGTTCGGGCCGGTGATCAGCAGCAGCTTGCGCTCGGTGCCGAAGCGGCAATCGTTCGCGATGAACTGTTCGACCTGCGCTTCGACGACCGGGTGGCGGCCCTGTTCGATTTCAATGCCGATCTCGTCGGTGAAGGTCGGTGCGACCCAGTCGAGCGCGCGGGCGCGTTCGGCGAATGCGGCGAGCAGGTCGAGCTCGGCGAGCGCCGATGCGACGCGCTGGCACTCCGGGATGAACGGCAGCAGCGCCTGCAGCACCGCGTCGTACAGCGCGCGCTCGCGCGCCAGTGCGCGTTCCTGCGCGGACAACGCCTTGTCCTCGAAGGTCTTCAGTTCGGGCGTGATGTAGCGCTCGGCGTTCTTCAGCGTCTGGCGCCGGCGGTAATCGTCGGGCACCTTGTCGGTCTGGCCGCGCGTGACCTCGATGTAGAAGCCGTGCACCTTGTTGTATTCGACGCGCAGGTTCGCGATGCCGGTGCGCGTACGCTCGCGCGCTTCGAGATCGATCAGGAACTGCCCGCAGTTCTCCGAGATGTCGCGCAGTTCGTCGAGTTCCGCATCGTAGCCGCGCGCGATGACGCCGCCGTCGCGCACCATCGCGGCCGGCTCGGGCGCAATCGCGCTCGTCAGCAGATCGAGGCATTCGGCGGGCGGTGCGAGTGCTGCGTCGACGCGGGTGAGTGCGTCCGCGTTCGCGACGATCGCGCTGATGCGCTCGCGCAGAGCCGGTAGCGCGGCGAACGTGTCGCGCAGGCTCGACAGGTCGCGCGGGCGGGCGGACAGCAGCGCGAGACGCCCGGTGATCCGTTCGACGTCGGCGATCTGGCGCAGCGCGCTGCGCAGCGCATCGAGGCTTGCGTTTGCCGGCGCATCGAGCAGTGCGCCGATCGCCTGCTGGCGCGACTGCGCGGCGACCGATGCGCGCGGCGGGTGATGCAGCCAGTGACGCAGCAGGCGGCTGCCCATCGTCGTGCAGCAGGTGTCGAGCAGCGAATACAGCGTCGGCGACTCGGTGCCGCGCAACGTCTCGGTCAGTTCGAGGTTGCGGCGCGTGGCCGGATCGAGACCGATGTACTCCGTTTCGTTCTCGACCTTCAGGCTGCGCACGTGCCGCAGTTGCTGGCCCTGCGTGGCGGCCGCGTAGAGCAGCAGCGCGCCGGCTGCGCCGCACGCGCTCGTGAGCGAATGCGCACCGAAACCGTCGAGGCTCGCGACATCGAGCTGGTCGCACAGGCGCTGCGTGCCCGACGCGATGTCGAAGTGCCATGCCGGCACGCGCTTGCTTGCGCCGGCGCTGGGCGGCACAGCATCGGTCGCGCCGTCCGGCGTCAGGATCTCGGCCGGCCGGATGCGTTCGAGCGCGGCCGCGAGCTGGTCGGGTTCGATTTCGGCGAGCCGCAGTGCGCCGCTGGCGAGGTTCAGCCATGCAAGGCCGATGTTCACTGCGACGCCGCGCTTGTTGTGGCCCGTGCACATCGCGAGCAGGTAGACGTCGTTCTTGTCGGACAGCAGCGCGGCATCGGTCAGCGTGCCGGGCGTGACGACGCGCACGACCTTGCGCTCGACGGGGCCCTTCGACGTGGCGGGATCGCCGATCTGCTCGCAGATCGCGACCGATTCGCCCATCTTCACGAGCTTCGCAAGATACTGCTCGACCGCGTGATGCGGTACGCCGGCCATCTTGATCGGCGTGCCGGCGGTGGCGCCGCGTTGCGTGAGGGTCAGGTCGAGCAGGCGTGCGGCTTTCTCCGCGTCTTCGAAGAACAGCTCGTAGAAGTCGCCCATCCGGTAGAAGACAAGCGTGTCGGGATGGTCGGCCTTGATGCGCAGGTACTGCTGCATCATTGGGGTATGGCCGGCGAAGGCGTCGGGCGACAGCGTGGTCATAAGTCAGGCGTGAAGTTGTTGCTTTGGTTGCCCGAGTTTACCAGTGGCTTCACATGCGGGCGCGAAGTTGGCCGTTTGGCCAGGTGCAGGACGAATCGGCAGTGCCCGGGGGCCTGTCCTAGCTCGCAGGCGGTAGCGCTGCAGGCACGACCCGCCACGTAGTGCTAACCCCGACACGCCAGTTGCGGTCGACAGGCTAGATTGTGACTGTACGGGTTCGTTGATCGGATATCGGACACTCTGTCCATTTCCTCGATATGTCGACCGGAGATCGCTACGTGAACGAATCGACCTACCGTGTCATTTTCGGGTTTGTCATGATCTGCTGACCGTGACGGAGGACATATGGCGCATTCCCTGTACGAATTGCTTAGCAGCCTCGACGAACGCCGCCTCTTTTATACATTGGGCCGGCATCGCCCGGACACCATTCTGGTCTCGATAACTGTGCCAGGTGAGCGTATCGAGATCGACGTCTTCGACGATGGACATATGGAAATGTCGCGTTTTGCCGGAGACGAGAGTGTAATTGACGACCCACAAATAATTTTAAAGGCTATCGAGGAGGCGTCTGAGTGAACCGGATTGGTCATGAGACGCAAAGCGCCCACTTTCCGTCGGTCGACGCAGCAACCTTCCAAACGACACGTCGCTACTTCGCACTATGGCTTGTCGCCATTTTCTACTCGTCAACGGCGCTCGCCGGGCCCAACGTTTGCACTTCAGACCAAACTCGGAGGGCCGAGGCTGTTTCTGATGCCGCCACGTCGTGGAAGCAGTTGCATCGACAATTTCGAAATTTCGCAAACTGTGACGATGGGGCAGTCGCGGAAGGGTTCAGCGAATCAAACACTCTTTTGCTCGCAGATCACTGGGGCACTATTCAGCAGTTGGAACCCATGATCGCGTCGGACCCAGCTTTCCACACGTTCATTGTTCGGCATGTTGACGCTACAGTCCCGGCAGAACGGTTGCGGCGGATCGCCCGGAATGCGGACAAACAATGCCCTGGAACTCTGAAGGACTTTTGCCGAGAGATTCAAGCAGCGGCCGAGAAGTAAGTCAATCAACATCGAAATGCATGTGAAGCACGATCAATAGCGTGTCGGTCCCGAACAGCCTGAGCGTAGGTCTTGGGGTGCGGGTGCTGCGGTGAACTGCGTGACCGGGGGAAGGTTGCTTTGGCTGCCCGAGTTTACTAGTGAGCCGGGCGCGACAGCGCGAAGTTCGCCGTCTGGCCAGTTGATACTGATGGTAAGCGCCAACTATGTGGAAATATCTAGTTGCGCTGGGACCATATGAAAAGCGCTAGTCCCATTAAGATGAGTATGATGCCATTCGCGACGATGGCCGGTCTTGCATATTTTGTTTTGAAAATGAAAGGGTAAAATCCAAACAAGTTTATCCAAGGGTGGCGCTCACGATAATCGATAAATAACGACGGTCGAGCTGCTTTGATGATGCCAATTATTATGCACGCTCCCCCAAAGATGCCTGCTGCAAGTCTCTCGTTCATCTCATGCCTTTCCTCAATTGCACACTGAAGGGCGGTTGTAACTCGTACTCTCGCTGCGCACTTGAGATGCTTCCCCGAAGGCGATCTCATATCGTCGCCCTGTTTTGCTCCGTGTGCTACTGGTGATAGCACGCAACCCGAGTCGGCCCCTATTTGGGTTTATCGATGATCCAGCTGTCGATGTTGAAGCGTGTAGCGCGTGCGACCGTTTGCCAATTTAGCTGGCGTAACTTGCAGCGTAGATTTTTGATCTTTTCCTTGTCAGATAATGCGCAGGTACTGCTGCATCATTGGAGTATGACCGGCGAAGGCGTTGGGCGACAGCGTGGTCATAAGTCAGGCGTGAAGTTGTTGCTTGGGTTGCCCGAGTTGACCAGTGGCTTCGGCATGCACGCGCGAAGTTCGCCATTCGGCCAGGTTGCCGGAGATTGCGCGACCGGCGGCGGTCGTTCTCACGCCGTCGTCCGGCCGCGCTCCTGGCCGGCCATGCGAAAGTCGGCGCCGCTCAGATCGAGAACCTTCGCGCGCCGACTCGTTTCGCACCTCAGGCCGTTTGCCCCGACGTCATGCTGAGCGCCACCGCCTGCGCGACTTCGATCCCGTCGATGGCCGCCGAATAGATGCCACCCGCATACCCCGCACCTTCACCCGCCGGATACAGCCCCTCGACGTTCATGCTCTGGTAATCGTCCTTGCGTCGAATCCGGATCGGCGACGAAGTGCGCGTCTCGACACCGGTGAGCACCGCATCGTGCATCGCGAAGCCGGCGATCTTCTTGTCGATCTCGGGGAGCGCTTCGCGGATCGCTTCGATCACGTAATCCGGCAGCGCGGTGCTCAGATCGGTCGGGTTCACGCCCGGCTTGTACGACGGCTCTACGGAGCCGAGCGACGTCGACGGCCGGCCGGCGATGAAATCACCGACCAGCTGGCCCGGCGCGCGGTAATCGCCGCCGCCGAGTTCGAACGCGCGCTCTTCCCATTTGCGCTGGAACGCGATGCCCGCCAGCGGGCCGCCGGGATAGTCGTCCGGCGTGATGCCGACGACGATGCCCGCATTCGCGTTGCGCTCGGCCCGCGAATACTGGCTCATGCCGTTGGTGACCACGCGGCCCGGCTCGGAGGTCGCCGCGACCACCGTGCCGCCCGGGCACATGCAGAAGCTGTAGACGGCGCGGCCATTGCTGCAGTGATGGACGACCTTGTAGTCGGCCGCACCGAGCTGCTTGTGGCCTGCGAACTTGCCGAAGCGGCTGCGATCGATCAGCCCCTGCGGATGTTCGATACGGAAGCCGAGCGAGAACGGCTTGGCTTCGATATAGACGCCGCGATCGTGCAGCATCTGGAAGGTGTCGCGCGCGCTGTGGCCCACGGCCAGCACCACGTGGTCGCACGGCAGCGTTTCGCCGTTCGAGAGCTTCAGCGAGCGCACCTTGCCCTGATCGATCTCGATATCGTCGACCCGCGTTTCGAAACGCACTTCACCACCCAGTTCGTGGATGGACGCGCGCATCTTTTCCACCATGCTGACGAGGCGGAACGTGCCGATGTGCGGCCGGCTCAGATACAGGATGTCGTCCGGCGCACCGGCCTTGACGAATTCGTCCAGCACCTTGCGGCCATAGTGGTTCGGATCCTTGATCTGGCTGTACAGCTTGCCGTCGGAGAACGTCCCGGCACCGCCTTCGCCGAACTGCACGTTGGATTCGGGGTTGAGCACGCTTTTGCGCCACAGGCCGAAGGTGTCCTTGGTGCGCTCGCGCACGGCCTTGCCGCGTTCGAGGATGATGGGGCGGAAACCCATCTGCGCGAGGATCAGCCCCGCGAACAGGCCGCACGGCCCCATGCCGATCACGACCGGGCGCAGGAAATTGCCGTGCTCGGGCGCCTTCGTGACGAAGTGGTACGCCATGTCGGGCGTCACGCCGCAATGCGGCTTGCCGGCGAGGCGCTTGATCGCGGCTGCCTCATCCGTGACTTCGACATCGACGATATACGTGAGCTTGATGTCGGCGCGCTTGCGCGCATCGTGCGCACGGCGGAACACGGTGTAACGGAGGAGCCCGTCCGCGGCCACGCCAAGCTCCGCGAGGCGCGCGCGAATCGCGGCCTCGAGCGCGCTTTCGGGGTGGTCGAGGGGGAGTTTAATTTCGCTTAGCCGTAACATGGGGACTCGGATGCGATTGCCACGGCGTCGTGGCGGTGTTGATACGGTCGGGGGCCGGCAGGCCGGCGGTGTTGTCCGCCGAGCGGGCATGCCGGACGCAAACCCATCATTGTCATTGCGGGAAGGGCCGTGCAAGCGGCAGTACGCTGACCGGCCCGTACAACTCAGGCAACTTCAGGATAGGCGCACGAAGCGACCCTTGTGCGGGAAGATTGTCCCGCCTCCCGGCAACCGGGAGGCGAACGGTGCGCCGTCATGACGATGCCCGCGAGCGGCGTGCGCGCAAGCCGCGCCATGCAGGCGCGGCCGGGGCTTACTCCGCTGCCGGATGCACGCGGGTGTAACCCTTCAGGATCGGGATCATCTGCGCGTAGATCTTCGGGTTCGCGGCGACGATTTCATGGCGATGCAGGAAGTCGGCGTCGCCCGTGTAGTTGCCGACGAGGCCGCCGGCCTCGGTGATCAGCAGGCTGCCCGCTGCCATGTCCCACACGTTGATGCCCTGCTCGAAGAACGCGTCGAGGCGGCCGGCCGCGACGTTCGCGAGATCGAGTGCGGCCGCGCCCGGACGGCGCAGGCCCGTGCAGGCCTGCGTCATTTCGGTGAAGAGGCGCGCGTAGGCATCGAGGCCGTCCTTTTCGCGGAACGGGAAGCCCGTGCCGACCAGTGCGTCCGACAGGCGGTCGCGGCGGCCGACGCGGATGCGGCGGTCGTTCAGGTACGCGCCGCGGCCGCGGGTGGCCGTGAACAGGTCGTTCTTGTTCGGGTCGTAGACGACAGCCTGCGTGACGACGCCCTTGTGCTCGAGCGCGATCGATACGCAGTAGTACGGGAAGCCGTGGATGAAGTTGGTCGTGCCGTCGAGCGGATCGATGATCCACTTGAATTCGGATTCGTTCTCCGACTCGCCCGATTCTTCCGCGAGGATCGCGTGGTCGGGGTAGGCGGTCTTCAGCGTCTCGATGATCGCGTCTTCGGCGGCCTTGTCCACTTCGGTGACGAAGTCGTTCTGCTGCTTCTTGCGGATCTCGATCAGGTCGAGATCGAGGGACGCGCGATTGATGATCTGTCCGGCGCGGCGCGCAGCCTTGACAGCAATGTTGAGCATGGGATGCATGAGCCTGGATCCTGTAGCTGGCGGCACGGGCCGCCACGAAGTGGAACAACCGCCCGGCACGGCGCAAGCGTGGCAGGCGAGATGAGACGCGAATTGACAAAGAACGGGGTACGACCCGCGCCGCACAGAGTGCGACGCGTAAAGGCATGATTTTACCCGATTTTTGGCGGTTTCAGGCGACCGGCGTACGGGGAAACCCCCACTATCCGTCCGGACGAGTGGGTTTGCCGCGGCGATGGCGATACCATACTGCCATTCTGATGAACCGAGTCGTATCGTAGTGGAAACCCCGCAGATCACCGCCGCGCCGTCCGAGCCGGGCGCGGCCTCGTCCCAGCCGCCGTCCGGCGGCTTCACGTCCATCCGTTTCGTGCTCGTCGAGCCGAGCCATCCCGGCAATGTCGGGGCGGCCGCCCGCGCGCTGAAGACGATGGGCTTCTCGCGTCTCGTGCTGGTCGCGCCCCGCGTGCCGCACGTGCAGAGTGATCCCGAGGCGATCGCGATGGCCAGCGGCGCGGACGACGTCCTCGCGTCCGCGCATGTCGTGCCGACGCTCGGCGACGCGCTGTCCGGCGTTCACTGGTCGATCGCGCTGACCGCGCGCACGCGCGAATACGGGCCGCCGCGCCTGGCGCCGCGTGCCGCCGCCACGCAGGCGTGCGCGCAGGTCGGCACGGGCGACATCGCGCTCGTGTTCGGCAACGAGCGCACGGGCCTCGCGAACGAGCATGTCGAGCAGTGCAGTGCGCTGGCGCACATCCCGGCGAACCCGGCCTACAGTTCGCTGAATCTCGCTCAGGCCGTGCAGGTGCTTGCGTACGAGCTGCGTGTCGCGTTGCTCGAGCAGGCGAGCGAGCCGTCGGCGCAACAGTCGGCCGAAGCCGGCACGCTTGCGCAGAGCGACGAGATCGAGCAGATGTACGTGCACCTCGAGAACGCGCTGATCGCGCTCGATTTCCTCGATCCGCGCAACCCGAAGAAGCTGATGCCGCGGCTGCGGCGCCTGTTCGCGCGCACGGGCCTCGAGCGCGAGGAGGTCAACATCCTGCGCGGCGTCGCGAAGCACATCCTGCTGAAATCGGGCAAGCCCGACGGCGACGCGTAAGCGGTCGGCGCACGGGGTGGCGGATGTGTCGGCGCGCGGGGCAACCACCCCGTCGGCAGGTGCCGGGTCGGCCGCCGAAAGCGCCGGGGCCGACCACCCCGCCAACCCAGTAACGGCAGGCGTTCCGCCGGAATACCCGCGCCGGCGGCGGGGTGAACTGGCGAGCGCGTGCGGCCGTTCGTGACTCGCCCTACAATCGCCGAACGTCATAAGTAAATTACCGGGCGCGATAACGGCCGGTCATTGCCGGCGATGCGCGCCGGCCTTTTCCCAGACCACATCATGTTCACGAGACTGCGCGAAGACGTTGCAACGATTCGCGAGCGGGATCCCGCCGCTCGCAGTGCATGGGAAGTGCTGACCTGTTATCCGGGGTTGCATGCGCTCGTGCTGCATCGCTTCGCGCACGCATGCTGGCGCGCGAAGCGCTACTGGCTCGCGCGTTTCGCGTCGCAGGCCGGCCGGTTCCTGACGGGGATCGAGATTCACCCCGGCGCGACGATCGGCCGGCGCGTGTTCATCGATCACGGGATGGGCGTCGTGATCGGCGAGACGGCGATCGTCGGCGACGACTGCACGATCTATCAGGGCGTGACGCTGGGCGGCACGTCGCTCACGCGCGGCGCCAAGCGGCACCCGACGCTCGAGGCCGGCGTGATCGTCGGGGCGGGCGCGAAGGTGCTCGGCGGCTTCACGGTCGGTGCGGGGGCGAAGATCGGTTCGAACGCGGTCGTCGTGAAGCCGGTGCCGGCAGGCGGCACGGCGGTCGGCAATCCGGCGCGCGTCGTGATGCCGGCGCAGCCGAAGCCGCAGCCCGAACGCGCGGCGTTCTGCGCATACGGGATCACGCCGAATGCCGACGATCCGATGTCGCTCGCGATTCACGGGCTGATCGATCACGCGGCGAAGGAAAGCCGCCGCGTCGACGAGATCGTCGCGGCGCTCGAACGGCTCGGCACGCATCTGGAAACACTGCAGGGCGCCGACGCGGCGCGCCTCGATCTGCGCCGGCTGTCGGCCGTGCTGGAAGGCAAGTCGGTCGAACGCCAGGCGTAATTCAATGGATGCCCGCTGCTGCCGGTGGGTGCGACGGCAGCGGCAGTGTCAGTCGAGCGGCATCGCGTGGATGCCTTCCGCGTCGACGCGCAGGTAGCCGCCGCGCGGCTTGCCGTGGTCGAGATCCCAGTCGGGCAACACCCAGCGGATGCCACCCGGTTCCATGTGCCGGGCGGGGCGGTGCGTATGGCCGTGAATGATCACGCTCGCGCGGCTTTTCCGGAACAGCGCGGCCACGCCTTCACGCGTGACATCGTAGATCGCCGAAGCAGGGCGCATCCGGCCCGCTTCGCTGTTCGAGCGCATGCGCTGCGCGAGCGCACGGCGCCAACGGAACGGCCAGGCGAGAAACAGCCATTGCGCAGCGCGGTTGCGGGCGACGCGACGGAATACCTGGTAGCCGCGGTCGGCCGTGCATTGCGCGTCGCCATGTGCGAGCACGATGCGCTGGCCGAACGCCATGATCAGCGAAGGATCGGGCAGCAGCATCGCGCCGGCTGCCTTCATGAAGCGCCGGCCGAGCAGGAAATCGCGGTTGCCGTGCATCACGTAGAGCGCAATGCCGCGCTCCGAGAACGTGTGCATCAGCGCGGCCATGCGGGCCGCGAACGGATCGTCGTCGAGGATGTCGTCGCCGATCCAGTATTCGAACAGGTCGCCGAGGATGAACACCGAGTCGGCACTGTCGGCGGTGTATTTCACGAAATGCTCGAACGCGGCGACCGTCTTCGGGATCGCTTCGCTCAGGTGCAGATCGGAGAGAAACAGGAACGGGCGTGCGGCTTGCGCGTATTCGCGCTCGCCCGGCACGCCCGCGGAGACGCTTCGCGGCGGACTCTCCTGCAACATCGAAGTGCCTCCGTAACTGCGCGTCAGACCACGACGGCCTTCTCGATCACGACGTCGTCAGTCGGCACGTCCTGGTGGAAACCAGCGTTGCCCGTCTTGACGCCCTTGATCTTGTCGACCACGTCCTGGCCTTCGACGACCTTGCCGAACACCGCGTAGCCCCAGCCTTGCGGCGTCGGCGACGAGTGGTTCAGGAAGTCGTTGTCGTTCACGTTGATGAAGAACTGGGCGGTCGCCGAGTGCGGATCGTTGGTGCGCGCCATCGCGACCGTGTAGTTGTCGTTCTTCAGGCCGTTGTTCGCCTCGTTGTCGATCGGCGCATCGGTCGGCTTCTGCTTCAGGCCCGGCTCGAAGCCGCCGCCCTGGATCATGAAGCCGTTGATCACGCGATGGAACACGGTGCCGTCGTAGTGGCCCTTCTTCACGTAGTTCAGGAAGTTCTCGACCGTCTTCGGTGCCTTCGCGGCGTCGAGCTCGAGCTTGATCACGCCGTGGTTCGTATGCAGTTCAACCATGATGAATTCCTTCGGTGAGGCGGTTTAAATGGCACGCGGCCGGTCGTGCGACGCGGCCGCGTGAGGCGCCGGACGTGCCGGCAGGTTCTTACTTCGAGACGATGCTGGCCGATTCGATCACGATCGGTTGCGCGGGCACGTCCTGCATCGGGCCGCGCGAGGTCGTCGCGACGCCTTCGATCTTCTTCACGACGTCGAGACCCGACACGACCTTGCCGAACACCGCATAGCCGTTGCCGTCCGGATTCGGGTAGTCGAGGCCGCTGTTGTCGACGGTGTTGATGAAGAACTGCGCGGTGGCCGAATTCGGATCGCTCGTGCGTGCCATCGCGATCGTGCCCGTCAGGTTCTTCAGACCATTGCGGCTCTCCAGCGGGATCGGCGCGCGGGTCGGCTTCTCCTCGAAGTTGGTCTTGTAGCCGCCGCCCTGGATCATGAAGCCCTTGATCACGCGATGGAAGATCGTGCCGTTGTACTGGCCGGCCTTCACGTAATCGAGGAAGTTGGCGACGGACTTCGGCGCCTTCTCCGGGTAGAGCTCGACGCGGATGTCGCCCTGCGAGGTCTTCAGCTGCACGACGGGGTGCGCGGTAGCCGATTGCGCGAACGCAGGTGCGGTCGCGGTCGCGAGAAGGGCGGCGCCGCCAAGCGCCAGCAACAGACGTTTCATTGCGATCCTCAGGTTGGGAGGGAAAGAAGGCCGCGCCGCTTATTGCGACGGCGCGACGTACGGCGCCGCCAGTGCGCCCGACGGACCGCTGAACTGGAACGTCGGCGACATCGGCAGCGTGGTGGTGCTCACGTTCGCGGCTGCGCGGTCGGAGTAGTCGCGCGTGGCCGGTGTGGCTGCGCGGGCATTCGGCGCGGCCTTCGGCGGCGACACGATCTTCTGGAGATCGGCGAGGCGCTGCGCGGTCGCGCCGCTCGTGCGGCCGAGCGACTGCGCGCGCTTGTACGACTCGGCCGCGAGGCGCAGGTAGAGATCGCCGAGGTTCTCGTACGCGAGCGAGTAGCCGGGGTTCGATTGCGTCGCCGTGACGAGCGCGGTGCGCGCTTCGTCGTAGCGGCCGTGCTTCGCGTAAAGCGCCGCAAGGTTGTTGTACGGCTCGGGCAGTTCGGGGTACGCCTGCGTGATCGCGACGAACTGCTGGATCGCGTCGTCATCGCGGTTCAGGCGGGCGAGCACGGTGCCGCGCTTGAACTGCGCCTGCACGTCGCGCGGGTTCGATGCGATGCGCGCGTCGAGCTGCGCGAGCGCCTGCTTCCACTGCTTGCCGGCGATCGACGCATCGATTTCGGGCGTGCCGTCGGCGGTGGCCGGGGCCTTCTGCGCATGCGCCGCGGGAGCCGCGAAAAGCGTCAGCGCGACGCCCATGACGGTGGTCGCAACGAGGGTCGCAGCGCTCTGCGCGCGGCCGCGATGAGGTTTCATAGGCGTAAATCGGAATGTTATACTCCGAGCCATTCTAACAAAACGTCTGCGCGTTCCGGCGAGCGTCAGACAGTCTTTCTTTGCCTCTCGTGGCCGTCACCGCTGTGCTTGCAGCCTGACCGCCCCATGTGATATCGAGGACGCTCGGCCTGGTGCCGCAGCAGATGGTCCGTCCGTTTCGCATGCTGGGCGAGCTTCGCCAGGGCGGTTTCCTTCGGCTCACGGTTCATCTCTATGGAATCACTGCGCATCTACAACACGCTCGCGCGTGACAAGCAAGTCTTCGTGCCGCGCCAGGCTGGCGAAGTGCGGATGTACGTATGCGGAATCACCGTATACGACTATTGTCACGTGGGCCACGCGCGCATGCTGGTCGTGTTCGACCTCGTCCAGCGCTGGTTGCGTGCGATCGGCTACCGGGTCACGTATGTGCGCAACATTACCGACATCGACGACAAGATCATCCGCCGCGCGGTCGAGAACGGCGAGACGATCAAGTCGCTGACCGACCGGTTCATCGGCGCGATGCACGACGATGAAAGCGCGCTCGGCATCCAGCGGCCCGACATCGAGCCGCGCGCGACCGAGTTCATCCCGCAGATGCTCGGCATGATCGAGACGCTCGAGACGAACGGCTACGCGTACCAGGCGACCGACGGCGACGTCAATTACTCGGTGCGCAAGTTCGCGAACTACGGGAAGCTGTCGGGCAAGTCGCTCGACGACCTGCGCGCGGGCGAGCGCGTCGCCGCGAACGACGCGAAGGAGGATCCGCTCGATTTCGTGCTGTGGAAACGCGCGAAGCCGGAAGATCCGGAAGGTACGTCGTGGGCGTCGAAGTACGGGATGGGGCGTCCGGGCTGGCACATCGAGTGCTCGGCGATGGGCTGCACGCTGCTCGGCGAGCATTTCGACATCCACGGCGGCGGGCAGGATCTGCAATTCCCGCACCACGAGAACGAGATCGCGCAGAGCGAAGGCGCAACCGGCCAGACGTTCGTCAATTACTGGATGCACAACGGCTTCGTGCAGGTCGACAACGAGAAGATGTCGAAATCGCTCGGCAACTTCTTCACGATCCGCGAAGTGCTCGAACGCTACGATGCGGAAGTCATGCGCTTCTTCATCGTGCGCACGCACTACCGTTCGCCGCTCAATTACAGCGACGTGCATCTCGACGATGCGCGCGCGTCGCTCACGCGTCTCTATACCGCACTGAAAGATGTTGAAGCCGACACGCTCGCGCTCGACTGGAACGAGCCGCACGCGCAGCGTTTCGCCGCCGCGATGAACGACGACTTCAACACGCCGGTCGCGGTGGCGACGCTGTTCGAACTGGCGGGCGAGGTGAATCGCACGGGCGACGCATCGCTCGCGCGGCAACTGAAACAGCTGGCGGGCCTGCTCGGCCTGCTGGGCCGCGAACCGCGCGCGTTCCTGCAGCAGGCGTCCGGCGCCGCGCAGGCGGGCGGGCTCGCCGCCGACGAGATCGAAGCGAAGATCGCCGCGCGTGTCGCGGCGAAGCAAGCGAAGGACTATGCCGAAGCGGACCGGATCCGGGCGGAACTGCTCGAGACCGGTATCGCACTTGAAGACAAACCGGGCGGATCGACCGAATGGCGTCGCGTATGAGCGCGGTGCGTTCCACTGACCGATCCGTCAGGTAGGAGGCAAGATGGCAACGGCCAGAAAAGCGCCGGTCAGGCGCGCGACCCCGGTCGCCGCGCGTCCGGCAGCCAAGCGCGTACCGCCGGCGAAGACGGACGCGACGCGCGCCGTGCCGAACGGCGCGCTCAACGGTCATGCGCAACCGGCGGCGGTGCCGCCGGCCGCCGACGCGGCCCGCAAGGCCCGTGCGTCCGAAGCGGACGGCGAGGAGGTCGTCGTGCGTCCTGCTTACTGGGACAAGGCATGCGCCGACCTCGTCAAGCGCGACCGGATCCTGAAGAAACTGATTCCGAAGTTCGGTCCCGCGCATCTCGTGAAGCGCGGCGACCCGTTCGTCACGCTCGCGCGCTCGGTCGTCGGCCAGCAGATTTCGGTGCCGTCCGCGCAGTCGCTGTGGGCGCGCATCGGGGATGCCTGTCCGAAACTCGCGCCGCAGCCGGTGATCCGGCTCGGCGCGGACAAGCTGATCGCGTGCGGGCTGTCGAAGCGCAAGACGGAATACATCCTCGATCTCGCGCAGCATTTCGTGTCGGGCGCGCTGCACGTCGACAAATGGACGTCGATGGACGACGAGGACGTGATCGCGGAACTCACGCAGATCCGCGGCATCAGCCGCTGGACGGCCGAGATGTTCCTGATCTTCAACCTGTCGCGGCCGGACGTCCTGCCGCTCGACGACCCGGGCCTGATCCGCGCGATCAGCGTCAATTACTTCAGCGGGGAACCCGTCACGCGCAGCGAGGCGCGCGAAGTTGCCGCCAACTGGGAGCCGTGGCGTACCGTCGCGACCTGGTACATGTGGCGCAGCCTCGATGCGCCCGACGCCGACGCCTGAGCGGCGGCTATCGGGTTTTAAACATCAATAGTTGAGAGTCGGTTTTGAGCGTCGCCCGCGCGGGTAGAATACGCGCTGCCGCAAGACCCAAGGATTCGAACACATGAAGACCACGTTTCTGGATTTCGAACAGCCG
The DNA here is from genome assembly GCF_030482505.1 of Burkholderia sp. AU45274. NCBI lineage: Bacteria > Pseudomonadati > Pseudomonadota > Betaproteobacteria > Burkholderiales > Burkholderiaceae > Burkholderia > Burkholderia sp. AU45274. Next base: position 101,169 of record NZ_JAUJQE010000002.1, read on the forward strand.
ATCGCCGAACTCGAGGCCAAGATCGAAGAGCTGCGATTCGTGCAGGACGACTCGGCTGTCGACATTTCGGAAGAAATCGAGCGGTTGTCGAAGAAAAGCCAGCAACTGACGAAAGACCTCTACGCGAACCTGTCGCCGTGGCAGGTCTCGCAGATCGCGCGGCATCCGCAGCGTCCGTACACGCTCGATTACGTTGCGGAACTGTTTACCGATTTTCACGAGCTGCACGGCGACCGCGCATTCGCGGACGACGTGTCGATCGTCGGCGGCCTCGCGCGCTTCGGCGGCCATCCGTGCATGGTGATCGGTCACCAGAAGGGCCGTGACACGAAGGAGCGCGCCGCGCGCAACTTCGGGATGCCGCGTCCGGAAGGCTATCGCAAGGCCGAACGCCTGATGCGTCTCGCCGAGAAGTTCGGTCTGCCGATCTTCACGTTCGTCGACACGCCGGGCGCGTACCCGGGCATCGGCGCGGAAGAACGCGGCCAGTCGGAGGCGATCGGCCGCAACCTTTACGTGATGGCCGAACTGAAGACGCCGATCATCACGACGGTGATCGGCGAGGGCGGTTCGGGCGGCGCGCTGGCGATCGCAGTGGCCGACACGGTGATGATGCTGCAATTCTCGACCTACTCGGTGATCTCGCCGGAAGGCTGCGCGTCGATCCTGTGGAAGAGCGCCGCGAAGGCGCCGGAAGCAGCGGAAGCGCTGGGCCTGACCGCGCACCGCCTGAAGGCGCTCGGCCTGATCGACAAGATCATCAACGAGCCGCTCGGCGGCGCGCATCGCGATCCGAAGGGCATGGCTGCGCTGCTGCGCCGTGCGCTGGCCGATTCGCTGCGCCAGTTCCAGGGGATGAGCATCGATGCGCTGCGCGAGCGCCGCTTCGAGCGCCTGATGGCCTACGGCAAGTTCAAGGAAACCACGCCGGGCGCATGACCGGCTGCGTCCTCCAATCGCGCGCCGCTGCGCGCGCGTTCCTCTCGTGATTCCGCCCACCGAATTCTCCGCCGACCGCGTCGTTCTCGACGCGGTCGGCGTTGCGCTTTCCGGCATGCCGCCCGATGCACGCATCGCGATCGCGTACAGCGGCGGCCTCGACTCGACGGTATTGCTCGATGCGGCCGTGCGCGTCGCGGGCGCGTCGCGCTGTGTCGCGCTGCACGTGCATCACGGGCTCAGTGCGAATGCCGACGCGTGGGTTGCGCACGCCGAGGCGAGCGCCGCAGGGCTTGGTGTCGCGTTCGAGTCGATGCGCGTCGACGTGCCGCGTGACAGCGGCCTCGGTGTCGAGGCAACGGCGCGCGAGCGGCGCTATGCGGCGCTCGACGAGATGTGCGAGCGCCACGGCGCGGCCGCGCTGTGGCTCGCGCAGCATGCGGACGACCAGGCCGAGACCGTATTGCTGCAGTTGTTGCGCGGCGCGGGGATCGCGGGGCTGGCCGCCATGGCGCCGCGTTACCGCCCTGACGGCGTGAGCGTCGAGCGCGTGCGCCCGCTGCTGCGACTGTTGCGTGCGCAACTCGAGCGCTATGCGACGCAGCGCGATCTGGCATGGATCGACGACGAATCGAACAACGACACGCGTTACGCGCGCAATGCGTTGCGCATCGACGTGCTGCCGGCGCTGGCCGTGCATTTCCCGGGCTTTCGCGATGCGCTCGGCCGCGCGGCCCAGCATGCGGCGGCCGCGCAGCGACTGCTCGACGATCTGGCCGAACTCGACTTTGCCGTTGCCGCGCGCGATGACGGGCAGGCCCTGTCGCGCGACGCATTGGTCGCGTTCGACGACACGCGCGGCGCGAACCTGCTGCGCTTCTGGATGCGCCGGCTCGGCTTGCCGGGCGCGTCGGCAGCCCGGCTCGCCAACATGATGCGGCAGTTGCGTGCCACGCATGTCGCCCATGCGCTGCGCGTCGATCACGCGGGGCAACGCCTGCGCCTGTATCGCGATGTCGTCTACTGGGAAGCGGGCGACAGCAGCGAACCGGCCGATGACGGCACCGGGAGCCCGCATCCGGAAGCGATGCTCGCGTGGGACGGGCAGGAAGTCTGGCACCTGCCGGGATGGCGCGGCACGTTCGTGTTCGCGCCGGCCGACGCGGGAAGCGCCGACGCGGTGCCGGAGGTGTTGCTGCGCGGCGCGCGGCTGGCGGCGCGTGCCCGCGCGGGCGGTGAGCGGATGCGCACGTCGCCGGGCGGCCCGGGCCGTACGCTGAAGAACCTGTTCCAGGAGCGTGGCGTGCCCGCCTGGCAGCGCGACGTGCCGCTGCTGTTCGCTGGAGACTTGCTGATCTACGTGCCGCGCCTCGGCGTGAATCGCGATGCCGGCTTGTCCGGCGGCGGGGCGCCCGATGACGGCGCGTGGCGCCGGATCGAGTGGCGTCCCGACTTGCTGATCGCATAGCGTCGGCGGCCCGCCTGACGGCGCGATGGCACGCGCATTTTCACCATTTGGTAAACAGCGCCGGAACGGCCTCCGACGCCGCGAGCGGCTTGTCAAGCGGGCCTCTATCGGGTACGCTCGGTCGTTTGCTCGGCTCGATTTTTGAGCGATTTGTGCAGGTTTTCCGCGTGACGTACCCGGTTTGCGCGGCCTGATCGGCCTTCCGGGCAAAATCCGTCACGCTTGCGTGTTGCGTCCCAGCCGTCCCCCTCGTCGTCCGTCCACAGCCACAAGCCGCGTGACCGAACGGCTACGCGGCCTGCCCAGCGCGCCCGTGCGGTTTCTCCTCCAGTTCAGAACGACAATGGCACTCATCGTACACAAATACGGCGGCACTTCGATGGGCTCGGTCGAGCGCATCAAGAACGTCGCGAAACGCGTTGCAAAATGGCATCAGGCCGGGCACCAGATGGTGGTCGTGCCTTCGGCGATGTCCGGCGAAACCAACCGTCTGCTCGGTCTTGCGAAAGAGATTTCGAGCCAGCCGAGCCCGCGCGAGCTCGACATGATCGCGTCGACCGGCGAGCAGGTCAGCGTCGGCCTGCTGTCGATCGCGCTGCAGGAAATCGGCGTCGAGGCCGTGAGCTACGCCGGCTGGCAAGTGCCGATCAAGACCGACAGCGCGTTCACGAAGGCGCGCATTCACTCGATCGACGACGAACGCGTGAAGGCCGATCTGAATGCCGGCAAGGTCGTGATCATCACGGGCTTCCAGGGCGTCGATCCGGACGGCCACATCACGACGCTGGGCCGTGGCGGCTCGGATACGTCGGCGGTGGCGGTCGCGGCTGCGCTGGGTGCCGAAGAGTGCCTGATTTATACGGACGTCGACGGCGTCTACACGACCGATCCGCGCGTTGTCGAAGAGGCGCGCCGCCTCGATCGCGTGACGTTCGAGGAAATGCTGGAAATGGCCAGCCTCGGCTCGAAGGTCCTGCAGATCCGCTCGGTCGAATTCGCCGGCAAATACCAGGTGAAGACGCGTGTGCTGTCGAGCCTGACCGATCCGCTGATTGCGCTCGACGAAGAAATGCGCTCGGGCACCCTGATTACTTTTGAAGAAGACGAGACCATGGAAAAGGCAGTCATTTCCGGCATCGCGTTCCAGCGCGACGAAGCACGCATTGCTGTGATGGGCGTGCCCGACAAGCCGGGCATCGCGTATCAGATCCTCGGCCCGGTCGCGGATGCGAACGTCGACGTCGACATGATCATCCAGAACCAGAGCGTCCAGGGCAAGACCGACTTCACGTTCACGGTCGGCCGCGGCGATTACCAGAAGGCGATGGACATCCTCACCAACCAGGTGAAGGGCCACGTGAGCGCCGAGCACGTGCAGGGCGACCCGAAGGTGTCGAAGGTGTCGGTCGTCGGCGTCGGCATGCGTTCGCACGTGGGCGTCGCGAGCAAGATGTTCCGCACGCTGTCGGAAGAGGGCATCAACATCCAGATGATCTCGACGTCCGAAATCAAGATTTCGGTGCTGATCGACGAGAAATACATGGAACTGGCCGTCCGCGCGCTGCACAAGGCATTCGAACTCGACCAGGCATCGTGAATTTTTCGTGATGCATTGAAGAAAATGCATCACGGAAATTGACGCGCGGTTCGAAACCCTATATTATTTCGTTCTCGTCGCACTGCCTCCCTGGTGCGAGCGAAAGTTTGGGAGACGTGGCCGAGAGGTCGAAGGCACTCCCCTGCTAAGGGAGCATCTGGGCCAAAACCTGGATCGAGGGTTCGAATCCCTCCGTCTCCGCCAAAAGCGGTGACAAAGCCCCGCAAGTTCTCGGACTTGCGGGGCTTTTTCTTTTTCGGGCCCGCCGAGCGCCGGGCACACGATGCGGCCGGTCACGCCATGAGTACTCGACTTGAGCGGTCATAGTGGGTTACATATCGCCTATCGTTTGATGCGACTTGGGGTGATGCGTTTGGCCAGCCCGCATTCTGTTCTGACTATCCTTTCTCATCGGCCTGTCGACGGACTTGTCGACAACCACGCGCGCTATGCGCAGTTGCACGGCTACCGGCATGTGACGGTCGACGGCATGCACGTGAATGGCGAGCGCCAGCCGATCCTGCACAAGTACCACGTGATCGTCGCGCAGCTCGTCGCGATGGAGCCGGACGCGTTGCTGCTCGTGCTCGACCCGTTTTCCGTCGTGTTCGATCCGCACGCGCTGCAGGATGTCGCGCAGGGTTACGATGCAATCGTCACGACGCAGACGCCGAAGTCGGCGCTGCCCGCTGCGAGCGGCATGATCTTCCGCAACGTGCCCGGCGTGCGTGAGCAGTTGCGCAAGCTGGTGGTCGAGCTGGGCAAATGGGCGATGTACCTTCCGGAGCGGCGGCACGCGTGCGAGGCGACTCTGCTGGCAGAGCATTTTTCGCCGCTGCCGTTCGATATGCCGCTCGCGAACGGTCATTTCGCATCGGTCCAGACGATCTGGAGCGACGGGCTCGCGATCGATTCGATCGCAGGCGCCCGGCCGCTCGTGGCGCACCAGGCGCCCGAGTGGCGGCAAGTGGAGGACGTCTGGGCGCCGGCTGCCGACTACGATTTCCGCTATGTGGCGGCGCTCGTCGACGATGCCGAGCGATACCAGCACGGCGATCGCCCGCACGCAATGGACGACTGGCGTGCCGCGCAGCAGAGTAAGCGCGGTGCGGAGCGGCACGTGAATCCGCAGGCCCGGATTGCGTTCGTGAGCCTGCATACGTCGCATATCGCGGGATATGGCGATCTGCACGAGGAGAATTTTGCTCGCTACTGCACGCGGCATGGTTACGCGTATCACACGTATCGCGAACCTCCCGCATTTCTGCCGGACGGCATCGGTGCGAACTGGGCGAAGCTGCATCTGATTCGCGAACACCTGCCGCATCACGCGTTCGTCTTCTGGGTCGACGCCGACATTCTGGCGATCGACCAGAGTCAGGCCATCGACAGTACGATCGACGGCCGCGACTTCGTGATCGGTACCGATCACACGGCATGGGCGATCAATTCGTGCATGATCGGCGTGCGCAACGTGGCGCCGATGCGCGACCTGGTCGAGCGCATCTGCGCCCGCATCGAGAGTTTCGGCGATCGTTCGTCGGTCTATGCGAGCGGCGGCGACCAGCAGGCGATCTATGTGGAGTTGCTGCAGTCCGGCATGATCGACGCGCGCCATATCGTCGATGCGATGACACTCGCGGCGTCGCCGGTCTATGCCACACGCGACAGCCGCTTCGTCCATTTTCCCGCGCAGCACAATCACTATCGCGCAGTGACGATGCGCATCTGGGATCGCCTGAGCCGTCAGCGGTAGGGGCGAGCCGGTCTGCCCGTCGTACGGCCTGCGCAAGGCAAGGCCGTTTGTATTGAAAATGAAAGAGTGTGTGTAAGGATAAAGGACCACTCGTTCGCAGCCGTGCCCGGCTTCAATTAGCGTCCTCCGACCCTCCGTCATAACAAGCCGACGTCAAAAATGCGGCACTGCGTCGATTTTCGCAATCGATCTCATCGGGCAATACAAAAAATTACACATAAAAATCAGTGGCATAGGATTGCGCCGAAAATCAATGCTCTGCTGCGCTGCAGAAAATAATCAATCGTCTTATGCTGGTTAACCCGATCGCATTTGAGCGGCGTCAAGTTTTCCAGTGATGCCGCTTTACATTTTGCCAACACCGGCGATTCACGAAATCTACCTGTCGATTTGATTTCGTTCCTTTCGTCTCGCCTGTCCCCGATGCAGTGCGCGACTTCATCAAGGCCTCGTTGACATGCATGATTTTCCCTTCCTGAGCCTGGCCATCTGGGCTCCGATCCTGTTCGGCGCGTGCCTGCTGCGCGCCGGTTCCGACCTTCATCCACGCCGTACGCGGCTGATCGCGCTCGTCGGCGCGCTGGTGGGGCTTGCGGCGGTCGTGCCGCTGGTTGCCGGTTTCGATGCGCACTCGGCCGCGATGCAGTTCGTCGAAAGCCGCAACTGGCTGGCGGCATTCAATTCCGGATGGCGGGTCGGCATCGACGGCGCGTCGCTGTGGCTCGTCGTGCTGACCGCGTTCACGACCCTCGTGGTGGTGGTGGCGTCGTGGGAGTCGGTCACGGTACGCGTCGCGCAGTACTACGCGTCGTTCCTGATCCTGTCGGGGCTGATGGTCGGCGTGTTCGTCGCACAGGACGGGCTGCTGTTCTTCATCTTCTTCGAGGCGACGCTGATCCCGCTTTACCTGCTGATCGGCACGTGGGGGCGCGAGCGTCGCGTGTACGCGGCCGTGAAGTTCTTCTTCATCTCGTTCGCCGGCTCGCTGCTGCTGCTGATGGCGATGCTGTACCTGTACGCGCAGTCGCATACGTTCGACATGGCCGTATGGCGCACGCTGCAGCTCGGCTTCGCGCCGCAGTTGCTGGTGTTCCTCGGCTTCTTCGCCGCCTTCGCGGTCAAGGTGCCGATGTGGCCGGTCCACACGTGGCTGAGCGACGTCTACACCGACGGCCCGACCGGCGCCGCGCTGATGCTCGCGATGCTCAAGCTCGGCGGCTACGGGTTCCTGCGCTTCGCGCTGCCGGTCACGCCCGATGCAAGCCACTTCTTCGCGCCGGCCGTGATCGCGCTGTCGCTGTTCGCGATCGTCTACGCGAGCCTGATCGCGCTCGCGCAGACCGATCTCGGCAAGCTGCTCGCGTATTCGACGGTCGCGCACATGGGGATCGTCACGCTCGGGCTGTTCCTGTTCAACCGGATCGGCGTCGAAGGCGCGATCGTCCAGCTCGTGTCGTACGGCTTCGTCGCGGGCGCGATGCTGTTGTGCGTGAACGTGCTCGTCGATCGCACGAAGCAGCGCGAGATTGCCGCTTACGGCGGCGTCGCGGGCGTGATGCCGCGTTTCGCGACCTTCACGGTGCTGTTCGCGATGGCCAACGTCGGCCTGCCGGGCACGTCGGGGTTCGTCGGCGAGTTCATGGTCATCATGGGCGCGATCCGCTTCAACTTCTGGATCGGCGCCATCGCGGCGCTGACGCTGATCCTCAGCGCGTCGTACACGCTGTGGATGCTCAAGCGCGTCGTGTTCGGCAAGGTGGCGAGCCAGCGGATCGCGAAGCTCGCCGACCTGAACCGTCGCGAGATCGTGATGTTCGCGTCGCTCGCACTCGTGGTGCTGGCGGTCGGCATCGATCCCAAGCCGTTCACCGACGCGATCGATCCGACCGTCGGACGGCTGATCGAAGACGCGAGCCATTCGAAGCTGCCGACAGGGGACGGCCCTGCGCAGCCGCAGCCGTCGTACATGGCATCGACGCGCGGCTGATCGCGGCACGTCGCGCGGAGTGGGGCGCACCGTACGGCGGTGCGGTCGTTGCACGCGCATCGATTCCTTCGCGGTCCGGCGCAGGCAGCGCCGGGCCGGCTTCCGGCTGCGTGAAATTGCCCCGCGACAATCTGTCTCACGGCAGATTCTGCAATGATGATTTTCCGCATTAGCTGGTTTTTCATCGCACTCGCGCGACGTATGATTCGGCCACTTTCGTGGATCGAATGCGCATCGGGCATACGCAAACGGATTCAATGACCCTCGGGCTGTGTGATGAAAAGAAAAGCTTCAAAAGGCGGAGTGGCGCTGATGTCGATCGGCGCGGCTTTGAGCCTGTCAGGCTGTAATTTAGATGTACTAAATCCGAAAGGAAGCGTGGGCGCTGCCGAAAAGGCGCTGATCGCTACGTCCACCTGGGCGATGCTGATCGTCGTCGTGCCGGTGATCCTGCTCACGCTGTGGTTCGCGTGGCGTTACCGCGCGTCGAACCGCAACGCCACCTACGCGCCGAACTGGTCGCACTCGACCGCGATCGAGGTCGTGATCTGGACGGTGCCGACGCTGATCATCCTGTTCCTCGGCGTGCTCACCTGGAAGACCACGCACGAGCTCGACCCGTACAAGCCGCTCGAGTCGTCGGTGAAGCCGATCGACGTCGAGGTCGTCGCGCTCGACTGGAAGTGGCTGTTCATCTATCCGGAACTCGGCATCGCGTCGGTGAACCAGCTCGCGATTCCGGTCGGCACGCCGGTGAACTTCCGCATCACGTCGGATTCGGTGATGAACTCGTTCTTCATCCCGCAGCTCGGCGGCCAGGTCTACGCGATGGCCGGCATGCAGACGCGCCTGCACCTGATCGCCGACGAGCCCGGCAACTACGCGGGCACGTCCGCCAACTTCAGCGGCCGCGGCTTCTCCGACATGAAGTTCCGCACGCTCGCCGAGCCGCGCGAACAGTTCGATGCATGGGTGCAGAAGGTGAAGGCGTCGCCGGAGCGGCTCGACGCGACCGTGTACGGCACCGTCGCGCAGCCGAGCGAGAAGGCGCCCGTGCGCTACTTCTCGTCGGTCGATCCGCGGCTCTTCCACAACATCATCGCGAAATACAACGATGGCCACGTCCTCGACCTGAAGGACGCCGCCTGCGGCACGAAGGGGTAACGCATGTTCGGCAAACTCACACTCTCGGCGATCCCGTTCGATCAGCCCATCATCATGGGGGCCGGTGCCTTCATGGGGCTGGTCGTGCTGGGCATCCTCGCCGCGCTGACGATCACCGGCCGGTGGAAATGGCTGTGGACGCAATGGCTGACCACGGTCGACCACAAGAAGCTCGGCGTGATGTACATCATCGTCGCGCTGATCATGCTGCTGCGCGGCTTCGCGGACGCGATCATGATGCGCATGCAGCTCGCGCTCTCGTACAACGGGCCCGGCTACCTGCCGCCGCACCACTATGACCAGGTCTTCACGGCACACGGCGTGATCATGATCTTCTTCATGGCGATGGTGTTCATGGTCGGCCTGATGAACCTGATCGTGCCGCTGCAGATCGGCGCGCGCGACGTCGCGTTCCCGTTCATCAACTCGCTGTCGTTCTGGATGACGGCCGTCAGCGCGATCCTGATCAACATCTCGCTCGTGATCGGCGAATTCGCCCAGACGGGCTGGCTCGCGTATCCGCCGCTGTCGGAGCTGCAGTTCAGTCCGGGGGTAGGGGTCGACTACTACCTGTGGGCGCTGCAGATCTCGGGCGTCGGCACGCTGCTGACCGGCGTGAACTTCTTCGTGACGATCATCAAGATGCGCGCGCCGGGCATGACGCTGATGAAGATGCCGGTGTTCACGTGGACCGCGCTCTGCACGAACGTGCTGATCATGGCGTCGTTCCCGATCCTGACCGCGACGCTCGCGCTGCTCGGCCTCGACCGTTACCTCGGCATGCACTTCTTCACGAACGAAGCCGGCGGCAACGCGATGCTGTACCTGAACCTGATCTGGGCATGGGGTCACCCCGAGGTGTACATCCTGATCCTGCCGGCGTTCGGCATTTTCTCGGAAGTCATCTCGACGTTCGCGAAGAAGCCGCTGTTCGGCTACAAGACGATGGTGTACGCGACTTGCGCGATCATGGTGCTGTCGTTCCTCGTGTGGCTGCACCACTTCTTCACGATGGGCTCGGGTGCGAACGTGAACGCGTTCTTCGGCATCATGACGATGATCATCGCGATCCCGACCGGCGTGAAGGTGTTCAACTGGCTGTTCACGATGTACCGCGGCCGGATCGAATTCACGACGCCCGTGCTGTGGACGATCGGCTTCATGGTCACGTTCACGCTCGGCGGCATGACCGGCGTGATGATGGCGATTCCCGGCGCGGACTTCGTGCTGCACAACAGCCTGTTCCTGATCGCGCACTTCCACAACGTGATCATCGGCGGCGTGCTGTTCGGCTATCTCGCAGGCTTCAACTACTGGTTCCCCAAGGCGTTCGGCTTCAAGCTGAACGAGAAGCTCGGCAAGGCGGCGTTCTGGTTCTGGCAGATCGGTTTCTACGTAGCGTTCGTGCCGCTCTACGTGCTCGGCTTCATGGGCATGACGCGCCGGATCAACCACTACGACAACCCGGCCTGGCATCCGTGGCTGCTGGTCGCCGCATTCGGCGCCGTGCTGATCGCGATCGGCATTGCATGCCAGCTGCTGCAACTGGTGGTCAGCATCCGCAACCGCAACCTGCCCGAGTACCGCGACACGACGGGCGATCCGTGGGGCGGCCGCACGCTGGAGTGGGCGACCTCGTCGCCGCCGGCCGACTACAACTTCGCGGTGATCCCGCAAGTGCGCACGCTCGACGCGTATGCGGACATGAAGGCGCACGGCGAAGGCCGGCCGAACCCGGCGGCGATTCGCGACATCCACATGCCGTCGAATACCTGCGCGGGCCTCGTGGTCGCGATCTTCAGCCTGGTGCTCGGCTTCGCGCTGGTGTGGCACATCTGGTGGATGGCGATCGGCGGGCTGGTCGGGATCATCGCGACGCTCGTGATCTACAGCTCGCGTGACAACGACGGCTATTACATCCCCGCGTCGACGGTGCGGAAGATCGAAGACAAGCAGCCGACGAAGCGCGTGGCTGCGCGCGTCGACGACGTGGAACTGGAGGCCAACTGATGTTGCAGAAAACCTTGAGCGCAACCCTGCTCGAGCACGACGACCATCCGCCGTCGCATTCGGTGTTCGGGTTCTGGCTGTACCTGATGACCGACTGCGTGATCTTCGCGGCGCTGTTCGCGACGTTCGCGGTGCTCGGCCAGCAGTATGCGGGCGGCCCGACCGCGAAAGACCTGTTCGACATCCCGGGCGTCGCGGTGGAAACCGCCGCGCTGCTGCTGTCGAGCATCACGTACGGCTTCGCGATGCTCGCTGCGTACAAGCAGCGGCGCGGCGCGCTGCTCGCGTGGCTCGCGGTGACGTTCGTGCTCGGCGCGGCGTTTCTCGTGATGGAGCTACGCGAGTTCTCGCACCTGATCGCGGAGGGCGCAGGCCCGCAGCGCAGCGCGTTCCTGTCGGCGTTCTTCACGCTGGTCGGCACGCACGGGCTGCACGTGACGGCCGGCCTGCTGTGGATGATCGTGCTCGCCGGGCAGATCGTGCTGCGCGGCGGCGACCTGACCGATCGCGACCTGCGACGCCTGACGTGCCTGAGCCTCTTCTGGCACTTCCTCGACATCGTGTGGATCTGCGTGTTTTCCTTTGTTTATCTCGCGAGCGTGATCTAAATGGCCCATTCGCATTCGTCTCAACTCGAAGAAGGGCACGGCAGTGTCGGCGGCTACGTCGCCGGCTTCATCCTGTCGGTGCTGCTCACGGCCGCGTCGTTCGGCCTCGTGATGGGCGGCGTGCTGTCGCCGCACGCGTCGCTGGTCGCGCTGGCCGTGCTCGCGTTCGTGCAGATCGTCGTGCACCTCGTGTACTTCCTGCACATGAACGGCTCGTCGGGCCAGCGCTGGAACGTGATGGCGTTCAGCTACACGGTGCTGACCGCGGCGATCCTGATCGTCGGCACGCTGTGGGTGATGCACAACGTCAGCATGAACATGATGTCGCGCTGAGCGGCAGCCCAGCGCAGCGGTCGAGATCCATGCGCGTTCGTGAACAAAAGGCGGCACGCGAGTGCCGCCTTTTGTTTTTCCCGGCCGTGTTGCGCCGGGCAGCGGAATCAGTGCCGTGCGCCCGCATCCGCCGTCAGCGCGTGCGTGCAGTCGGCGCGGTACTCGGCGGCGAGCCGATCTTTCGCACCATCGAGATCGTCGGGGTAATACGGGCTCGCATGCGCCGGCTCGTAGCCGACCTGTTCGAGTTCGGTCAGCTCGCGCACGAGGTCCGCATGCGTGACGTCGTGGCCGGTGTGGACGAACGGATACGCGTTGCATTCCTGCGGTGTCAGATGCGGTGCCGCGAACGCGGCGGTGCTGGCGCATGCGAGCAGCATGCAGGCGACGGTAGTCGACAGTTTCATCCGGTAGCTCCTGGTTGCGCGGCCCGATGCCGCATGACGTCAGCGTAGGCCGCGTGCACGTCGGGGCGGGCGACGCCCGGATGAAACATGTTTCACCCGTGCGCCACGGCGCCGGATGAAGCATTTTTCATGTAACGCCGCACGGCGATCGGGGCGTCTACGATAGTCGCGGGCGCCTCGCGTGCGCCCGTCATGAGGTTCATTGCGAGGGCAACCATGCGAGTACTGACGGTCGAGGATGATGCGGTGACCGCGAACGAAATCGTCGGCGAGCTGACCGCGCGCGGGTTCGAGGTCGACTGGATCGACAACGGCCGCGAAGGCATGCTGCGCGCGATGAGCGCGTCGTACGACGCGATCACGCTCGACCGGATGCTGCCGGGCGCGGACGGCCTCGCGATCCTGACCGCGATGCGCACGGTCGGCATCGATACGCCGGTGCTGATGCTGAGCGCGCTCGGTGATGTCGACGAGCGCATCCGCGGGCTGCGCGCGGGCGGCGACGATTACCTGACGAAGCCGTTCGATTCCGGCGAGCTGAGCGCCCGCATCGAGGTGCTGCTGCGTCGCCGGCAGGCGTCGGGCGTGCCGCAGCAGACGCTGTTGAAGGTCGGCGCGCTCGAGCTCGATCTCATTTCGCGCTGCGCACGTCGCGGCGCCGAAGAGATACCGCTGCTGCCGACCGAGTTCCGCGTGCTCGAATTCATGATGCGCAATGCGGGGCAGACGATCACGCGCACGATGCTGTTCGAGACCGTGTGGGGCTATCACTTCGATCCCGGCACCAACCTGATCGACGTCCACATGGGCCGGTTGCGCAAGAAGATCGACCCGCCCGGCGCGACCCCGATGATCCAGACGGTGCGCGGCTCGGGCTACATGCTCGCATGACGGAGGCCCGGATGGATGCGGCTCGCGCGGCGAACTTCACGCGCCGCTGGCACACGACGACGTTTCGGTGGCTGTGCGCGTATGCGGCGATCTTCTCGGTTTCGCTGCTCGTGCTCGCGGGCGTGATCAGCGTGGCCGCGACACACACGATGGCGCGCGACACCGACGAGGTGCTCGCGTGGCAACTGATCTATTTCGATTCGATTCCCGATGCCGAGCTGCCGCTCGCGATTCACCGGCGGCTCGAGCACGAGCACATGCATACCAGTTTCTACGGGCTGTTCGACGCGAACGGGCGCCGCGTGGCCGGGGACATCGCGACGCCGCCCGCGCTGCGCACGGATCGCCACGGACGCACGCTGAACCGCACGCTTGCGCCGCTCGACGGCCAGCCCGCGCCGATCACGCGCGCGATGGCGGTACGCCGCGACAACGGGATGACGCTGGTCGTCGCACGCGACCTGTCGCATTTCATCCAGATCCGCGATGTCGCGATCCGCGGGCTCGTGATCGGCGGCGTGATGATCCTGATCGCGGGCATCGCGGGCGGCAGCATGCTCGGCATGCGGCAGATGCGCCGTGTCGCCGCGATCCGGCGCGTCACGCGGCAGATCGCCGAGGGCGATCTCGGCAAGCGGCTGCCGGTCGGACGCTACGACGAACTGGACCTGCTCGCGCATCTCGTGAACCACATGCTCGACGAAGTCGAGCGGCTGATGGGCGAGGTACGTCATACCTGCGACGGCATCGCGCACGATCTGCGCACGCCGCTTGCACGCGTGCACACGATGCTGGCCCGGCTCGCGGAGCAGCCGTTTTGCGCGGACGACCCTGCGTCGTCGGCATTGCTCGCGTCGGCGCGCGACGAGACTGACCGCTTGCTCGAGCGCTTTCGCGCGATGCTGCGCATCTCCGAGATCGGCACGCTGAGCCGGCGTGGCGGCTTTGCTGCCGTCGACGTCACGGCCTTGCTGCGCGACGTTTGCGAGCTCTATGAGCCGTTGGCCGAAGCCGTCGACGTGTCGTTCGAGCTCGCCGCGACATCGGTCGACCGCATTCACGGCGATCGCGCGTTGCTGTTCGAGGCATTCAGCAATCTCGCGGACAACGCGATCAAGTTCACGCCGCCGGGCGGCCGCGTGCGCGTCGCGCTCCATTCAACGCCGAGCGGGCCGCTCGTGCGGATCGAGGACACCGGGCCCGGCATCCCGCCCGGCGAACGCGACGCGGTGCTCGAGCGTTTCTATCGGGGCGAGCGCACGCGCCACGTGAGCGGCTCGGGGCTCGGGCTGAGCATCGTCTCGGCGGTGATGCGCGTGCACGGCTTTGCGCTGCGGATCGGCGATGCACCGCTGGCCGGTGCGGCGATCACGGTCGAATGCTGGCCGCGCTCGCTCGCGTGACGGCGTCGGGGAACGAACGATGCGCATCCTGCTGATTTCCCCGCCGAACCCGGAGGCGGCGCGGCTCGACAAGGCCTTTCGCGAGAGCACGCATGGTGTCGAGCGCGTCGACGGATGGCGCGATGGCTGCTTCGTGGCGGCGCAGGACCGGTTCGATGCCATCGTGATCGTTGCGCCCGACCCGGCTGCCGACCCGGCGATGCTCGAGGCATTGCCGCGACTCGGTGCATCGGCCGGCGGCGCGGCGATTGCCGCGATCGTGGCCGGCACGACACCTGCGCAGCGCGCGCGGATGTTGCAGGCCGGCTGCGATGTGTGCCTTGCCCATCCTTGTTCGTTCGTGGAGCTGCACGAGCGGTTGCGCGCGCTGTGGCGCCGCAACGGTGTCATCGCAATGCGCGAGTCGGTCCGGCTCGACGTGGCCGCGCGCGCACTCGAGGAGCAGGGCCGGAGGCTGGCGCTCAGCATGCGGGAATTTCGTCTCGTCGAATGCCTGTTGCGCGAAGCGGGGCGACCGGTCGGGCGCGATGCCGTGCTGCGTTATGCATGGGGCGATGCCGACGTCGAACCCGAGACGGTCAATGCACTGGTCGTGCGGTTGCGGCGCAAGCTGGCCGCACATGCGTTTTCCGCGCGCATCGAAACGGTCGCGCGATTCGGTTTCAGGTTCGACGCGGGCGGGTGACGATGCGGGATCGCGCCGTGCCGGTGGAGGGTGCGCATGCCGCGCGTCGCGCGGCAGGTTCGATTGCGTGCGTTCAGTGCGAATAGAGTTCGCGGTTGAGCTGCGCGAGCTGGCCGTCGCGTTCGGCGCGGACGAGTTGGCGATACACCTGCGCGCGTGTCAGCGGCGTGGCTGGTCGCGCGCTCCATGCCGGTTGCGACGACAACGATGCGGAAGCGGTCGCGGCGTACGTCTGCGGCGCAGTCGCGGTGTCGGGCTGCGTTGCGCTGGCCCGGCCGGGCAGCGCGACACACAGCGCGGAGAGCAGGGTGGCGAACATCAATGTCTTCATGGCGTGATCCTTTTCAAGTGACAGTGGCCGGTGCCGCGATGGCGATGCCGGCAGGATCGACGTTATCGAATGCGCCCGTGCGGGCACCGGGCGCGCCGATGAAGAAACGTTCATGAATGCGCGTCGTGCCAGCCGCCGCCGAGCGCGCGCACGAGCCCGACGGATGCCTGCAGGCGGCGGGCGTCGACGTCGAGCGCCGCGATCTGCGTATCGAGTTCGGTCGTCTGCGCGGTGACCACGTCGAGATAGCTGACCGCGCCGTCGCGATACCGCGACATCGCCAGCGCAAGCGAATGCCGCGCCGCGACGAGCGCCGCGTCGTCCTGGTCCGATTCGTCGCCGAGGCGGTGCAACTGCGCGAGATCGTCCTCGACGTCGCGGAATGCCTGCAGCACGACCGCGCGGTAGCGCGCGCCCTGTTCGTCGAACTGCGCGCGCGCATGGCGGACGCCGGCGGCACGCCGGCCCCCGTCGAACAGCGTCATCGCGAGACGCGGCCCGATCGACCAGATCTCGTTGGGCGCGGTGAGCCACGGCGAGAACGTATCGCTCTGGAACCCGGCGTCGAGGCCGAGCGACAGGTCGGGAAAGTACGCGGCGCGTGCGACGCCGATCCGCGCGTTCGCGGCTGCGACGCGGCGTTCGGCGGCGGCGACGTCCGGCCTGCGTTCGAGCAGGGTCGACGCGAGTCCCGTCGGAATCGACGGCACGCCCGGCAGCGCCGCAACGGGCGGCAGCGAGAACGTCGATGCGGATTCCCCGACGAGTGCCGCGATCGCATGCTCGTCGAGCGCGCGACGCGCGGCGATGTCGGACGCACGCGCCTGGACGAGCGCGAGTTGCGTTTGCGCACGCGAAACGTCGAGCCCCGATGCGAGGCCGCCGCGATGGCGACTGACCGTCAGTTGCCACGCACGGCGGTATGTGTCGATCGTTTGCGCGAGCGTGTCCGCTTCACGGTCGAGCCCCGCGAGGTCGAAGTAGGTGCTGGCGACGGTGGCCTGCAAGCTGAGCCGGACCGACGCGAGGTCGTCGTCGGCTGCCTGCGCGTCGTCGCGGCCGGCCGCGACCGCATTGCGGACCTTGCCCCACAGATCGACGTCGTAGCCGAATCCCGCTTCGAGCGTGTTCGACTCATAGGTGTCGGGCTGGCCGCTGCCGCGCAGCGGCCGGCGCGCGGACTGGCGGTCGCGGTCGGTCTCGGCATCGATGCCCACGGTCGGCAGCAACGCCGCATGGGCCTCGTCGAACAGCGCCGCGGCTTCGTCGTGCCGCGCGACGGCGGCGGCCAGGTCGGGGTTCGCGCGTGCGACGAGCGGTTCGAGCCGGTCGAGTGTCGCGTCGCCGTACACGCGCCACCAGCCGTCACGCGGCAGGCGATCGGCCGGTACGGCATCGACCCACGCGCCCGTTTCGCGAAACGCGGTCGGCACCGGAACGGCCGGCGCGCGATAGGCCGGCGCCAACGAGCAGCCGGCGAGCAGCGCGACGCTGCCCAGCCATACAGCGAGCAGACGGTCAGCCATGCGCACGCTCCGTCGCCGTGGTGCCGGCGATACGCACGGGGTCGCCGTCTGCGAGCGAGTCGGGCGGATTGTCGATCACGCGGTCGGTGGCCGCGAGCCCCGATGCGATCTCGACACGCGTGCCGAGATCGGTCGCGATCGATACGTTGCGCAGGTGCGCATGCCCGGTTGCATCGAGCACGGCGACTTGCAACCCGTCGTGGCGGAAGATCAGCGTGCTTGCCGGAATCGACAGCGCATGCGCGGCGCCGGGCATCGCGATCCGCACTTGCGCGTATTCGCCCGGGAACAGCGTGCCTGCCGGGTTGGCGATCGAAAACTGCGCGAGCAGCGTGCCGGAAGCCGGATCGATCGATTGGGCGGAATCCGCGAGCGTGGCGTCGAACGTCATGCCGGGACGCTCGGGCACGGTCAGCGCGACACGCATGCCTGTGCGGATCGCGGCCGCGTCGTCTTGCGGAACGTGGACGTACAGCCGCAGCCGCCGCGCGTCCGAGACGGTGAAGAGTTCGGCACCGTTGCCGCTGCCCGCGTCGATCAGCGCGCCGACATCGGTCTTGCGTGCCGTGACGATGCCGTCGAACGGCGCGGTGAGCCGCTTGAACGATTCGAGCGCTTCGAGCCGTCGCACGTTGGCGGTGCTCGCCGCGACGGCCGCGCGTTTCGCGTCGAGGTCGCTGCGTTTCTCGTCGGCCTCCTGCTGCGAGACGGAATCCTGCGCGAGCATCTCGACCCAGCGGGCGGCCGTGACGGCCGCAAGCCGTTCGTTCGCGCTCGCGCTTTGAAGGTCGGCGCGTGCCTGCTGCAACTGCTGGTCGAGATCGGGCGTATCGATCGACGCGAGCAACTGGCCGGCTTTCACATGCGCGCCGATGTCGGCGTACCACGCGTGCAGGTAGCCGGGCACGCGCGCGTAGATCGGTGCGTCGACGTACGCGTCGAGCCGGCCGGGCAGCACCAGCGCGTCGGCTGCGGCCGGCTGCGGCGCAACCGTCGCGACGGTCGGGATTGCCTGTTGCGCGGTCCAGGCGGCGACCGCGTGCGCATCGTGCATGCGGGCGACGAGGCCGGCCGCCGCGACGGCGAGCGCGGCGATGGCGCCCGCGATCGCGAGCGGTTTCAGGTAGCGCGGCGTGCCAGGAGGGCGGACTTCGAATTCAGTGGACATGCTGTTCTCCCGGAGTGAGGGGCAGGGATTCGGAACGAGGCGCGCGATCGCGCCGGTGGACGAGGCTGAACACGACGGGCACGAACACGAGCGTCGCGAAGGTCGCGCACAGCAGGCCGCCGATGACCGCACGGCCGAGCGGCGCGTTCTGCTCGCCGCCGTCGCCGAGACCGAGGGCCATCGGCGCCATGCCGATGATCATCGCGAGTGCGGTCATCATCACGGGCCGAAAGCGCGTGAAGCCGGCTTCGAGCGCGGCGACGGCAGCATCAGCGGTGTGCGCGAGCCGTTCGCGCGCGAAGGTCACGACGAGGATGCTGTTCGCGGTCGCGACGCCCATGCACAGGATCGCGCCGGTCAGGGCCGGCACCGACAGCGGCGTGCGCGTGACGAACAGCATCCAGACGATGCCCGCGAGCGCCGCGGGCAGGCCGCTCACGATCACGAATGCGTCGCGCCACGAATGGAAGTTGACGACGATCAGCAGGTAGATCAGCAGGACCGCGCCGGCGAGGCCCGCGAGCAGCCCGCCGAATGCGCCGTTCATCGTCTGCACCTGGCCGCGCACGGTCACGCGCGATCCCTTGGGCAAGCCGGCCGCGCTCGTGTGCAGCACGCGTTCGATGTCGGTGCTGACCGCACCGAGATCGCGATCCTGCGTCGTCGCGAAGATGTCGTACAGCGGTGCGATGTCGTAGTGCGACACGACCGCGTCGGTCTGTCCGCGCACGATCGTCGCGAGCCCGCCGAGCAGTTGCGGCGCGCCCGAGCGGCCCGTGACGGGCAGCGCGCGCAGGTCCGCCAGCGACGTCATCCGGTACTGGGGCGTCTGCGCGACGATCGGATACGACACGCCGTTGTGCGGATCGAGCCAGTAGGTCGGCGACACCTGGCTTGTGCCGGACAGGCTGGCGACCACCGCATTGGTGACGTCCTGCTCGGTGATGCCGAGTTGTGCGGCCCGCGTGCGGTCGACCGACACGGTGAACTGCGGATAGGTCGACGCCTGCTGCACGCGCGCATCGGCCACCCCCGGCACGCCGCGGATGCGCCGCAACAGCTCGGTCGCATAGGCGCGGTTGGCGGCGCGATCGGGGCCGGTCACCTGCACGTCGATCGGCGCGGGCGCACCGAAGTTGAGGATCTGGCTCACGATGTCGGCGGGCAGGAACGAGAACGTCACGCCGGGAAACGCACGCGGCAGCCGCGTACGCAACTGCTTGACGTAGTCGGCGGTCGGCGCGTGGTCGCCCGAGAGCGACACGAGGATGTCGCCGTCCTGCGGGCCGATCGTGCCGCTGTTGCTGTACGTGAGGTTGATCCCGCTGTTCGGCAGCCCCATGTTGTCGACGATGCTCGCGATCGCGTGCGGCGGCACGACGCCGCGCACCGTCTGCTCGACATGGTCGAACAGCGCGGCCGTTTCCTCGATGCGCGTGCCGATCGGTGCGCGCACGTGGATCGCGATTTCGCCCGCGTCGACCGACGGGAAGAAATTGCGGCCAAGCCACGGCACCAGCACGAACGACACGGCCACCGCCGCGAGGAACAGCGCGACGAAACGCGCACGGTGGACGAGTGCGAGACCGAGCACGACGCGGTAGCCGGCGCGCAGTGCCGCGAAGCGGCGCTCGAACCCCTGCTGGAACGCGACGAGCGGATTGCGTGCGCGTGGCGGCGGGAACGGCGCACCATGCGGCGCGAGCGCGGCCGCCGGATGCGCGGCATGCGGCTTCAACAGGTAGCGGGCCATCATCGGCACGAACGTGCGCGACAGCACGAACGACGCGATCATCGCGAAGATCACGGCTTCGGCCATCGGCACGAACAGGAAGCGGGCCACGCCGTCGAGCAGCAGCATCGGCACGAACACGATGCAGATGCACAGCAGCGACACGAAGGCCGGCGCGACGATCTGCGACGCGCCGTCGAGGATCGCATCGCGCACCGCCTTGCCCTGTTCGAGGTGCCAGTTCACGTTCTCGATCGTGACGGTGGCATCGTCGACGAGAATGCCGACCGCGAGCGCGAGCCCGCCGAGCGTCATCACGTTGAGCGTCTCGCCCGCGGCTGCGAGCGCCGCGATCGCGGCGAGCACGGCGAGCGGAATGGACGCGGCGATGATCAGCGTCGAGCGCCAGCTGCCGAGGAACAGCAGGATCATCGCGGACGTGAGCGCGGCGGCGATCAGGCCTTCGCGCGCCACGCCGCTGACGGCGCCCTTGACGAACACGGACTGGTCGCCCATCACGACGAGCCTGAGCGATGGCGGCAGGGTCGCCTCGATGCGCGGCAACTGCGCCTTGACGCCCGAGATGATGTCGAGCGTCGATGCCGAACCGCTTTTCAGCACGCTCATCAGCACCGCGCGCCGGCCGTCGACGCGCACGATGTTGCCCTGCGGCGGATAACCGTCGCGCACGTGCGCGACGTCGCGCATGAAGATCACCGCGCCGTTCACGCTCCGGATCGGCAGCGCATTGAGCTGGTCGATGGTCAGCGGGCTGTCGTTGAGCCGGATGTTGTACTCGAAGCCGCCGATCTTCTGCGTGCCGGCCGGGATGATCTGGTTCTGCTGCGCCAGCGCGGTCGCGACATCCTGCGCGGACAGCCCCTTGGCCTGCAGCGCCTGCGGATCGAGATCGATCTGCACCTGGCGCACCTTGCCGCCGTACGGCGACGGAATCGCGACTCCCGCGACGGACAGCAGCTGCGGCCGGATCACGTTGGTCGCGTAGTCGCCGAGCTGTTGTTCGTTCAGCGTGTCGCTCGTCAGCGCCAGCTGCAGCACGGGCACGGTCGATGCGTTGTAGTTGAGGATCTGCGGCGGCGTGGTGCCCGGCGGCATCTGCTTGAGCACGGTCTGCGAGATCGACGTGACCTGCGCGGTCGCGGTGCGGATGTCGACGCTCGGCTGGAAGAAGATCTTGACGATCCCGAAGCTGCGGAACGATTGCGACTCGATGTGCGCCACGTCGTTGACCGTCGTGCCGAGCGTGCGCTCGTAGTAGGTGACGATGCGTCCGGCCATGTCGGCCGGCTGCAGGCCCGCGTAGTTCCACACCACGCTGATGACCGGAATCCGGATGTCGGGGAAGATGTCGGTCGGCGTGCGCAGCGCCGCGAGCGGCCCCGCGATCAGGATCAGCAGTGCGAGGACGATGAACGTGTAGGGGCGCGCGAGCGCGAGTCGGACGAGTTTCAGCATCGGCGAGGTCTCCGCCGGCGCGGGGCGCCGGCCTGTCAGCGAAGTGCCGAAGCGCGGCGGGAGCCCGGTTCGGCTCGCGCAGTGTGCGTGGCGCCGCTTAACGCGGGGCGCGGGGCAGGATGAAAGATGTTTTAGGAATGGGGCGTGAGGGGGCGGGGCGGGCGTCGATTGTTACAAGACGTTAGCGCGGGCTTACCGTTGCGATGCGGCGCATCAGTTCTTACAAAGTGGAAATATGCGGGGACGGCGCTTGCCGTTATAGTCGAATCACACATGAAACAACCAGAAGAGGAATCCATGAAGACCTTGCGTGTTGCCTCGCTCTTGACCGGTATGACGGCCTTGCTCGTGTCGGGCGCAGCAATGGCGGGAGTCAATGTCGGGATCAATCTCGGCGTTCCGGCGCCGGTCTACGTCGCGCCCGCACCCGTGTATGCGCCGCCGCCTCCGCCGCCGGTCGTCTATCAGCCTGCGCCGGTCTACGCGCCGGCCCCTGTGTATGCACCGGGACCGGCCATCGTGATCGGCTGGCACGGCGACCGCTACTGGGACGGCCGCCGCTACTGGGGCCGCGACGAGTGGTACCGCCGTCACGGCCGCGGCTGGGGCGATCGTGGCGATCGTGGCCACTGGGACAACGGCCGCCACAACGGCTGGCGCTGATCGGCAGGGCGCGCCCGCCTGATGCGCGCCCCCGATCCGCTCGTGAAGAAACCGCCCGCGTGGCGGTTTTCTTTTGGCTCGCCGGCTTGAATGGGTAGAATCGTCCCTCGTTACTCCCCTCATTCGAACGACAGGGCCTCTATGACGAAGGGTTCGCCCCGGGCCGCCGCCGCGCGCGTCCGCCGTGCGATACGAACTGCCGGCCGCACGGCCGCGGTGTTCGTGCTGCAAGCGGTGCTGGCCGCGACCGCTGCGCACGCGGCCTACGCCATTGCGCAGTACGGCGAGCCGAAGTATCCGCCGGGCTTCAGGCATTTCGACTACGTCAACCCCGATGCGCCGAAGGGCGGCACGCTGGTGCTCGCGAACCCGAACCGGCTGACGTCGTTCGACAAGTTCAACCCGTTCACGATGCGCGGCAACTCCGCGCCGGGCATCGACATGTTGTTCGAGAGCCTCGCGACCGGCAGTTCGGACGAGCCGGCCTCCGCGTACGGGCTGCTCGCCGACGACATCGACATCGCGCCGGACCGCCGGTCGGTCACGTTCCACCTGAATCCCCGCGCGCGCTTCTCGAACGGCGAGCGCGTCACCGCCGACGACGTCAAGTTCTCGTTCGACACGCTGAAGAGCAAGCAGGCCGCGCCGCAGTTCGGCGCCTATTTCGCGGAGATCGCGAAGGCCGTGGTCGTCGATCCGGCCACCGTGCGCTTCGAGTTCCGCAGCGCGAACCGCGAATTGCCGCTGATCGCCGGCGGCATGCCGGTGTTTTCCCGCAAGTGGGGATTGCGCGCGGACGGCTCACGCATCCCGTTCGACCAGCTCGCGTTCGAGCAGCCGATCGGCAGCGGCCCGTACCTGATCGACCATTACGACAACGGCCGGACGATCACTTACCGGCGCAACCCGGCGTACTGGGGCGCCGACCTGCCGGTGCGGGTGGGCACCAACAATTTCGAGCGGATCGTCTACAAGCTGTACGGCGACGGCGTCGCGCGGCTCGAGGCGTTCAAGGCTGGCGAATACGACGTGCTCGTCGAGTACATCGCGCGCAACTGGACGCGCCGCGACGTCGGCAAGCGCTTCGACAACGGCGAGCTCGTCAAGCGTGAATTCCGCCAGCATAACGGCGCCGGCATGCAGGGCTTCTTCATGAACCTGCGCCGGCCGCTGTTTCGCGACGTGCGCGTGCGTCAGGCGCTCGATCTCGCGTTCGACTTCGAATGGCTGAACCGCCAGTTGTTTTACAGCGCCTACACGCGTATGAACAGCTACTTCGCCGACACCGACCTGCAGGCGACCGGCACGCCGGGCCCCGGCGAGCTGAAGCTGCTGGAGCCGCTGCGCGCGCAGCTCGACCCGGCCGTGTTCGGTCCGGTGGTCACGCAGCCGAACACGAATCCGCCGGGCTCGCTGCGCGCGAACCTGCTGAAGGCGCGCGCGCTGCTCGCACAGGCCGGCTGGACCTATCGAGACGGCGCGTTGCGCAACGCGAAGGGCGAGCCGTTCACGTTCGAGATCCTCGACGATTCCGGCGCGTCGATGGAAGGGATCGTGGCGGCGTACCAGCGCAATCTGGCGAAGCTCGGCATCGACGCACGTTTTCGCACGGCCGATTACGCGCTGCTGCAAAAGCGTCTCGATGCGTTCGACTACGACATGACGACGATCCGCCTGCCGGGCGTGCAGGTGCCGGGCGCGGAGCAATACTCGCGTTACGCGAGCAAGTTCGCCGACGAGCCGGGCTCCGACAACTTCATCGGGCTGAAGTCGCCGGCCGTCGACGCGCTGCTGCACGCGCTCGGTACCGCGCAGACGCGCGAAGACCTGCTCGACGCGACGCACGCGCTCGACCGCGTGCTGATGCACGGCTACTACGCGGTCCCGCAGTGGTACAGCACGACGCACCGGGTCGCGTACAAGCGCACGCTTGCCTATCCGCAGACGCTGCCGCTGTACTATTCGGCCGAGGGCTGGGTCGTGTCGACCTGGTGGGCGAAGCCCGATCACTGAGCCACGCCGCCCCAACGTCCCATCCCGCCTACCGATCGCGAGTCGAAGCCCTATGTGGAGCTACATCCTCAAACGCCTGCTGCTGATGATCCCGACGCTCATCGGCGTGCTGACCCTCACGTTCGCGGTGATCCAGTTCGTGCCGGGCGGCCCCGTCGAACAGGCCGTGCAGGAATTGCGCAAGGGCGCGACGGAGCAGGGCGCGGTGCCGTTCGGGTTGCGTGCGCACACCGGCGTCGACGCGCAGCAGCTCGCGCAGCTCAAGGCGCTGTACGGCTTCGACAAACCACCGCTCGAACGCTACTGGCTGATGCTCAAGCGCTTCGCGCGCTTCGATCTCGGCGAAAGCTACTTTCGCCACCAGAGCGTGTGGTCGCTGGTCGTGCAGAAGCTACCCGTGTCGATCAGCATCGGGCTGTGGACGTTCTTCCTCACGTACCTGATATCGGTGCCGCTCGGCATCGCGAAGGCGGTGCGCAACGGCTCGCCGTTCGACGTCGCGACGAGCCTCGTCGTGCTCGTCGGCTATGCGATTCCGGGCTTCGTGCTCGGCGTGCTGCTGCTCGTGCTGTTCGGCGGCGGCTCGTTCTGGCAGCTGTTCCCGCTGCGCGGGCTCACGTCGGACAACTTCGCGCAGCTGTCGCTCGTCGGCAAGGTGCTCGACTATCTGTGGCACATCGCGCTGCCGATCACGGCGTCGGTCGTCGGCAGCTTCGCGGTCGTCACGATGCTCACGAAGAATGCGTTCCTCGACCAGATCCGCCGGCAATACGTGCTGACCGCGCGTGCGAAGGGGCTCTCCGAGCGCAATGTGCTGTGGAAGCACGTGTTTCGCAATGCGATGCTGCCGCTGATCGTCGGCTTTCCGGCGGCGTTCATCGGCGCGTTCTTCACCGGCAGCCTGCTGATCGAGACGCTGTTCTCGCTCGACGGCCTCGGGCTGCTTTCGTACGAGTCGGTCGTGCGGCGCGACTATCCGGTCGTGCTCGGCACGCTGTACCTGTTCACGCTGATCGGGCTCGCGACCAAGCTGATCTCCGATCTCTGCTATGTGTGGGTCGATCCGCGCATTCAATTCGACACCCTGGAGCGCTGACATGAAACCGTCCGTCTGCATGCCCGGCGTCACCGGGCGAGGTGCGCGATGAACCGGGCCGTCGTGTCCTCCCGCATCGACGCGGCGCGCGCCCGCGTGTCGCCGTCGCCCGCGCGCCGCGTATGGCAGCGCTTCAGGCAGCAGCGCCTCGGCTACTGGAGCTTCGTGATCTTTTTCGTGGCCTTTGCCGCTAGCGTGGCGGCGCCGTTGTGGTCGAACGACAAGCCGCTCGTCGTGCGTTACGACGGCCAGTACTATTTCCCGTTGTTCCACGCGTATCCGGAGACGACCTTCGGCGGCGATTTCCCGACGCCGGCCGACTATCTCGATCCGTACGTGCGCAAGCGGCTCGAGGCGCCCGGCAACTTCGTCGTCTACCCGCCGAACCGCTACTACTACGACACGCTGAACTACTTCTCGAACGTGCCGAACCCCGCGCCGCCGTCGCGCGCGAACTGGCTCGGCACCGACGCGCAGGGGCGCGACCTGCTCGCGCGGCTCGTGTACGGGTTCCGCGTGTCGGTCGAGTTCGGGCTGATCCTGACCGTGATCGGCACGCTGCTCGGGATCGCCGCGGGCGCCGTGCAGGGCTTCTTCGGCGGACGCATCGACATCGTCGGGCAGCGGCTGATCGAGATCTGGAGCTCGTTGCCGGAGCTGTACCTGCTGATCATCTTCGCGTCGATCTTCGAGCCGAGCTTCCTGCTGCTGATCGTGCTGCTGTCGCTGTTCGGCTGGATCGGGCTCGCCGACTACGTGCGCGCGGAATTCCTGCGCAACCGCACGCAGGATTACGTGCGCGCGGCGCGCGCGATGGGCCTCACGAACTGGCAGATCATCTGGCGCCACGTGCTGCCGAACAGTCTCACGCCGGTGATCACGTTCCTGCCGTTCCGGATGAGCGGCTCGATCCTCGCGCTCACCAGCCTCGATTTCCTCGGGCTCGGCGTGCCGCCGCCGACCCCGAGCCTCGGCGAGCTGCTCGCGCAAGGCAAGGGCAACCTCGACGCGTGGTGGATCTCGCTGTCGACCTTCGGCGTGCTGGTCGCGACGCTGCTGCTGCTGACCTTCATGGGCGATGCGCTGCGCAACGCACTCGACACGCGGATCGCCGATTCGGTGCGCGCGGCGGGAGGCCAGCGATGAGCGAACCGGTCGTATCGACGCAGCACGAGCCGTTGCTGGCGCTCGAGCATCTGCACGTGCGCTTCGGCGACACGGTCGCGGTGGACGACGTGACGCTCGCGATCGGACGCGGCGAGCGCGTCGCGCTGGTCGGCGAGTCGGGCTCGGGCAAGAGCGTGACCGCGCTGTCGATCCTGCGGCTGTTGCGCGACGCCGACGTGAGCGGCACGATCCGCTTCGCGGGGCAGGACCTGGTGGCCAAGAGCGAGCGCGAGATGCGCGGGCTGCGCGGCTCGGACATCGCGATGATCTTCCAGGAGCCGATGACCGCGCTCAACCCGCTGTACACGATCGGCGTGCAGATCGGCGAGACGATCGTGCTGCACGACGGCGTCTCGGCGGTCGAGGCGCGCAAGCACGCGATCGCGTTGCTCGCGCGCACGGGCATCGCGGAGCCGGAGAAGCGTGTCGACAGCTATCCGCACCAGTTGTCGGGCGGCCAGCGGCAGCGCGCGATGATCGCGATGGCGCTCGCCTGCCGGCCGCGCCTGCTGCTGGCCGACGAACCGACCACCGCGCTCGACGTGACGATCCGCGCGCAGATCGTCGACCTGCTGCTGGAACTGCAGCGCGAGGAGGCGGAAAAGCGCGGGATGGCGATCCTGCTGATCACGCACGACCTGAATCTCGTGCGGCACTTCGCGGATCGCGTCGCGGTGATGGAGCACGGCCGGCTCGTCGAGAGCGGGCCGGTCGAACGGATCTTCGCGGAACCCGAGCATCCGTACACGCAGCGGCTCTTGAACAGCCGGCCGCAACGCGCGGTCACCCCGGTGATGCCGATCGCGCCCGTCGTGCTCGACGCGCAGCACGTGAGCGTGCAGTTCGCACGCAAGCGGCCGGGCATCGCGGGCTGGTTCGGCTCGGTGCCGGTGACGGCCGTCGCGGACGTGTCGGTGTCGGTGCGGCAGGGCGAGACGCTTGGCATCGTCGGCGAATCGGGGTCGGGGAAGTCGACGCTCGCGATGGCGCTGCTCGGCCTGCAGAAGACGGCCGGCGGCACGATCGAATTCCAGGGGCGCGCGCTGTCGACCTATCGCGGCCGTGAACAGACCGCGCTGCGCTCGAACATGCAGGTCGTCTTTCAGGATCCGTTCAGTTCGCTTTCGCCGCGTCACACGATCGAGCGGATCGTCGGCGAGGGGCTCGAGCTGCATCGCCCGGACATGACGCCCGACGCACGGCGTGCGAAGTCGCTGGCGGTGCTGCGCGAAGTCGGCCTCGACCGCACGGTGCTGCACCGTTATCCGCATGAATTCTCGGGCGGGCAGCGCCAGCGGATCGCGATCGCGCGGGCGCTGGTGCTGGAGCCGCGCATCCTGATCCTCGACGAGCCGACGTCCGCGCTCGACGTGTCGATCCAGCAGCAGGTGCTGAAGCTGCTCGCGAATTTGCAACAGAAATACAACCTCGGCTATGTCTTCATCAGCCATGACCTGGAGGTGATCGGGGCGATGGCGCACCGCGTCGCGGTGATGCAGGACGGGGCCGTCGTCGAGTCGGGAGAGGTGGCCGACATCTTCACCAGACCGTCACATCCTTACACACAAAAGCTGTTGAAAGCGGTCTGGAAAGCGTGATAGGCGGCCAATGGTCTGACCATCTCGATTGTATTTATTAATTTGTTTTGACAAACGATTACGCGCTGGCTAGTATCGACCGAAATTTTCCGCCAATCAGCTGATTTTTAAGCACATTCCATCGACCAATGCAGCATCGATCCCTGACCCAGGCATGCGCGCGCACCATCGCCGGGCTATTCATCGGCGCCCTGTTCGCAGCAGCACCCGGCGCGTTCGCCGACGAAGTCAGCAGTTTTAACCAGAATGTCACGAATTCGACGCAGAACGCGTCGAATGCCTCTCTCCAGCAGACCAGCGCGCAGCCGTCGAGCGGCGGCGCGAAGTCGTTCCTCGCGGGCATGGCCGGCAAGGCAGGCGACGTGGTCGTCGGCGCGCTGAACATGATCGGCGTGCGTTATCGCTGGGGCGGCAACTCGCCGGATTCGGGCCTCGACTGCAGCGGCTTCGTGCGCTACGTGTTCCAGGACACCCTCGGCATGTCGCTGCCGCGTCGTGCGGAAGAGATGAGCCGCGTCGGCGAGAAGGTGAGCATGAGCAACCTCAAGCCGGGCGACCTCGTGTTCTTCAACACGATGCGCCGTACGTTCTCGCACGTCGGCATCTACATCGGCGACAACAAGTTCGTGCACTCGCCGTCGACGGGCAGCACGATCCGCGTCGACGATCTCGATAGCGGCTACTGGGAAAAGCGTTTCACCGGCGCGCGCCGGCTCGAATCGGAGTTTCCGATGAAGCCGGAAGACCTGCGTCAGCGCGTGCGCGCGACGATCGGCGACGATTCCGCGAACGGCAACAACTGACGTTCGACGGCCGGCCCGGCCGGATCGAAAAAACCCTGTCACCGAGAGGCGGCAGGGTTTTTTGTTTTGGGGCGGTGCAAACGGCGGGCTGAAAACCGTTGAGCCGTTGGCGGGCCGGCGGCGCGCGCCGGCCTGAACATCGCGGTGCTTTACGCGGCAGCCACGCCGCGTGCTGCCGCGAGCTTGCGCTGCAGCTCCGGCATGATGCGCGCGACGGCTTCCTCGCCCGCGAGAATCGCCGCGTTGCGCTGGTTGAAGTCGCTGCCGCCCATCGCGTTGAGATTCGGGCGGATCACGACGTCCGCATACTTGTCGAGCTCGTAGGTCTTGATCGTCTGGCCCATGATCGTGAAGGTCTGCAGCAGCATCTCGATCGGGTTGTTGGTTGCCGCGCCGTCCGGCCGGGACGAGATGTCGACCGCGATCACGAAGCTCGCGCCCATCTTGCGCGCATACGACGCGGGCACCGGGCTCACGAGGCCGCCATCCACATACTCGCGGTTGCCGATCTTCACCGGCTCGAACACCGACGGCACGCTGCACGATGCGCGCACCGCGAGCCCCGTATTGCCTTGCTGGAACAGGATCGGTTGGCCGTTCTGCAGATCGGTCGCGACGATGCCGAGCGGTTTCGCCATCTTCTCGATCGGCCGGTTGTTGAGGGTCTTGTTCAGGAAGTTCTGCAGCGCCACGCCCTGCAGCAGCCCGCGCGAGCGGAACGGCAGCGCCCAGTCGCTGATTGCCGCCTGGTCCATGTCGAGCGCGATCTTGTTGATCTGAAGGGCGCTCATGCCCGATGCATAGAGTGCGCCGACCACCGAGCCCGCGCTCGTGCCCGCGACGATCTCGATCGGGATGCCACGCGCCTCGAGCGCCTTCAGCACGCCGATGTGCGAGAAGCCGCGCGCGGCGCCGCCGCCGAGGGCGATGCCGATCTTCACCGGCTTTTCCTGCGGCAGTGCGGCGCCGGGGCGGGATTTGTCGCCGAACGACGTGCAGGCGGCGAGGCTGGCGGACGCGGCGGCGATCGTGAAGTGGCGGCGCGACAGGCGAGGGGACGACATCGAATGGTTCTCCGGCGGCTTGGCGGCGGGTGTCACGGCCCGCGGCGGCGATAGGTTCCGAGCGGCCGCGCAGGGGTTCCGTGCGGCCGGCGCCGCGCCGGCTGGCGGCCGCGGCGCGCACATCATAAAGCAAGCGGCGCGCTTGGCGCGATGTCCGGCGCGAGTATAATTCCGGCTTCTTTCCCGTTCCGGGCGTCGCCGGCCCCGTTGCTGTCCGGGCTGCCGCCGTCGATCCCGCGTCGAATCATTCATGCGCCCCAGGCGTTCGAGTTACCGTTTATGACCCGTCCTGTCCGTACCCGCTTCGCGCCGAGTCCCACCGGCTTCATCCACCTCGGCAACATCCGCTCCGCGCTCTATCCGTGGGCGTTCGCCCGCAAGATGAAGGGCACGTTCGTGCTGCGCATCGAGGATACCGACGTCGAGCGTTCGTCGCAGGAAGCGGTCGACGCGATCCTCGAAGGGATGCAATGGCTCGGCCTGGATTTCGACGAAGGCCCGATCTACCAGATGCAGCGGATGGACCGCTATCGCGAGGTGCTCGCGCAGATGCTCGAGAAGGGCCTCGCGTACCCGTGCTACATGTCGGCCGAGGAACTCGACGCGCTGCGCGAACGCCAGCGCGAGGCCGGCCTGAAGCCGCGCTACGACGGCACGTGGCGGCCGGAGCCCGGCAAGGTGCTGCCGGAGCCGCCGGCCGGCGTGAAGCCGGTGCTGCGCTTCCGCAATCCGCTGACCGGCACGGTCGTGTGGGACGACGCCGTGAAGGGGCGTGTCGAGATCTCGAACGAGGAACTCGACGACCTCGTGATCGCGCGCCCGGACGGCACGCCGATCTACAACTTCTGCGTGGTGGTGGACGACATGGACATGGGCATCACGCACGTGATCCGTGGCGACGACCACGTGAACAACACGCCGCGCCAGATCAACATCCTGAATGCGCTCGGCGGCGAGCCGCCCGTCTACGCGCACCTGCCGACCGTGCTGAACGAGCAGGGCGAGAAGATGAGCAAGCGGCATGGCGCGATGAGCGTGATGGCGTACCGCGATGCGGGCTTCCTGCCCGAAGCCGTCGTCAACTATCTCGCGCGCCTCGGCTGGTCGCACGGCGACGCGGAGATCTTCTCGCGCGAGCAGTTCGTCGAATGGTTCGATCTCGAGCATCTCGGCAAGTCGCCCGCGCAGTACGACCACAGCAAGCTGAGCTGGCTGAACGCGCATTACATCAAGGAAGCCGACAACGCGCGCCTCGCCGAGCTGGCGAAGCCGTTCCTCTCCGCCCTCGGCATCGACGATGCGGCGATCGCGACGGGCCCGGCGCTGGAAGCGGTGGTCGGTCTGATGAAGGATCGTGCGACGACTGTCAAGGAGATCGCGGAAGGCGCCGCGATGTTCTACCGTGTGCCGGCACCGGAAGCCGATGCGCTCGCGCAGCACGTGACCGATGCGGTGCGTCCGGCGCTGGCCGATCTCGCCGCTGCGCTGAAGGCGGCCGACTGGACGAAGGAGGCCGTGTCCGCCGCGCTGAAGTCGACGCTCGGCACGCACAAGCTGAAGATGCCGCAACTGGCGATGCCGGTGCGCCTGCTGGTGGCGGGTACGACGCATACGCCGTCGATCGATGCGGTGCTCGTGCTGTTCGGTCGCGATGTCGTGGTGTCGCGCATCGAGGCGGCGCTGGCCTGAGGTTCGAGGGCGAGCGAAGCTGCCCGTGCGTGACATCGCGGCAGCTTCGCAAAAAATTTCGCTCGAATCGCAAAAAGGGTATTTACAAGTTCAAAGTAGCTCCATATAATCTCATTTCTGTTCTGCAAGGGGGTATAGCTCAGCTGGGAGAGCGCTTGCATGGCATGCAAGAGGTCAGCGGTTCGATCCCGCTTACCTCCACCATCAGAACAAGCTGAGTTGATTTGCGAAGCACGGGTAGTAATAAATGCTTCACAAAATGATTCAAAGCAGTTAGAATTTCGGCCTTCGCTGTTGATTGAAAAGTGAATAGCGAAAGTCAGACAGATCTGAAAAGATTTTGTCCCCTTCGTCTAGAGGCCTAGGACATCACCCTTTCACGGTGAGTACAGGGGTTCGAATCCCCTAGGGGACGCCAGATTCAGCGGCGTTTCGTAGAAATGTCGCAACGCTTGCAGGAACGTAACCGACGTCCTGCGGGTGAGGGTAAGAAAGCTGGAGCGGTAGTTCAGTCGGTTAGAATACCGGCCTGTCACGCCGGGGGTCGCGGGTTCGAGTCCCGTCCGCTCCGCCAGAACGAAGCCCGTTCAAGACGTTTTTGAGCGGGCTTTTGTATTAAGGATGTAAGCAATACGTTGTCCCCTTCGTCTAGAGGCCTAGGACATCACCCTTTCACGGTGAGTACAGGGGTTCGAATCCCCTAGGGGACGCCAGATTCAGCGGCGTTTCGTAGAAGTGTCGCAACATCTGCAGGAACGTGACGATGTCCTGCAGGTGCGAGTAAGAAAGCTGGAGCGGTAGTTCAGTTGGTTAGAATACCGGCCTGTCACGCCGGGGGTCGCGGGTTCGAGCCCCGTCCGCTCCGCCAGAACGAAGCCCGTTCAAAGAACGTTTTTTGAACGGGCTTTTGCATTAAAGATGTAAGCAGTACGTTGTCCCCTTCGTCTAGAGGCCTAGGACATCACCCTTTCACGGTGAGTACAGGGGTTCGAATCCCCTAGGGGACGCCAGATTTCGGCGTCGTTCGAACAAACGATGCGCCGGCAGGAAGCAACCGACGCCTGCCAGGCAAGTAGCAAGACTGGAGCGGTAGTTCAGTCGGTTAGAATACCGGCCTGTCACGCCGGGGGTCGCGGGTTCGAGTCCCGTCCGCTCCGCCAGAAAATGAAGAAGCCCGCCTTGTGCGGGCTTTTTCATTTGCGTTTCCGGTTGTGCCCGCTTGCGGGCGCGTGACTGCGGAGCGGAGGAAGCCGCCTGCGCGGCTTCCGGCGGGACTCGAAGGGCTGCGCTTGCAAGCGCAGCGGCGGCCTGCGGGATGTAGGCGAGTCCCGTCCGCTCCGCCAGAAAATGAAGAAGCCCGCCTTGCGCGGGCTTTTTCATTTGCGTTTCCGGTTGCGCCCGCTGGCCGCGTAACGTCCGGTCATCCGGCGTCGAGCCGCTACGAGAAATCCGCGATTGCATCCGCACGCGACTGCGCTATCGTGGCGGGATGCGTTCTTGACCCCTGCGCGATGCTCGATCCGACCGACCTGCGACTCCTGTATCAGCTCCGGCCCGCGGAGGCTGGCGATTTTCCGTTTGCCGAAGCGCTGACGCACGGCAACATGGGCGGCTACTACAAGCGCCATGGGCTCGTGTGGCGCAGCGACCTGTTCTACGCGAGCTGGCGCGAATCCGAGAACTTCATCCTCGAGGCCGATGGCGAGCGCATCGGCGTGCTGCGCGTGACCGAGGAAGGCGACTCGCTGCACATCCGCGACGTGCAGATCGCGGCCGGTCATCGCGGGCAGGGCGCCGGCACCTACATGCTCGACATGTCGCATCGCTGGGCGCGTGCGCGCGGGCTGCACGAACTGCAACTGCGCGTGTTCGTCGACAATCCAGCCGCGCGTCTCTACCTGCGCATGGGCTATCAGGTTGCCGGGTCGCGGCTCGCGCAACTGGGCTCGATCCGCCACATGGTGCGACCGGTCTGAAGTCCTGACGGCCTGAAGCGACGCGTTCAGCGGGCAGCGTCGATCGCGTCGTCGTCCGGCATTTCGTCGTCCGCGCGGCTGCCTTCCGGGCCGCGGTGCTCGTAGCCGCGCAGCATGAATGCGCGCGGGCTTTCGCCGAATGCACGCCTGAACATCGCCGAAAACGCGCTCTGGCTCTGGTAGCCGAGTTCGCGCGCGATATGCGACAGCGGGCGCCCCTGGTTCAGCAGCGGAATGGCCCGCGCCAGCAGCGCCTGCTGGCGCCACTGCGAAAAGCTCACGCCCAGTTCCTGCTTGAAGAGCCGCGAAATCGTGCGCGTGCTTGCGCCGACCTCGCTGGCCCAATGCTCGAGCGACTCCGCGTGGGCCGGGTGCGCGAGGACCGATTCGCACAGCATGCGCAGCC
The DNA here is from genome assembly GCF_030482505.1 of Burkholderia sp. AU45274. NCBI lineage: Bacteria > Pseudomonadati > Pseudomonadota > Betaproteobacteria > Burkholderiales > Burkholderiaceae > Burkholderia > Burkholderia sp. AU45274. Next base: position 135,125 of record NZ_JAUJQE010000002.1, read on the forward strand.
TTTTTTCGTCGGGCATCGGCACCGCGAGCGGCAGCGGCTCGGCGTGACTCAGCTCGTCGAGCACGAGCCCGCACAGCAGGCGCTCGCGCGTGGTGCTCAGGTCGCGCGCGTCGAGTGCGACGATCAGCTCGCGCAGGAGTCCCGTCACCTCGACGACGCGGCACGCGTCGAGCCCGTCCGGCACGATCGACTCGTCGATATACAGCGTGCGCAAATACGCCTCTTCGACGATCACGACCTCGTGCGTCACGCGCGGCGGCACCCAGATCGCGCGGGACGGCGGCACCATCCAGGTCGTGCCGGTCGTCGCGACGCGCAGCACGCCGCGCGATGCGTATGCGAGCTGCGCCCACGCATGCGTATGCAGCGGGATGCGGTGGCCGGTATTGACCTGCCGTGCGCGCACGCGCATCGGATGGACGGCGGTCGGCGCGAATTCGGGCGGAATGTCGATGACGTACGGGTTCGGTACGTCGGCTTGGAACGGCGGGTTCATGGACGATTCGGGCAGCGCGGCGGCGATGCCGTTATTGTAGAAGGCGCCGCGAACGTGCATGCGGCGGTTTGTCGGGCGATCATGCCGCGTTCAAATGAACTTTGTGTGGGGGCCCGGCGATTTCCGGACTGCCCCGGGGCCGGGCGCGCTGGCGGGTTCGAACCATCCGGCCGGTATCGTGGTCTATCGAGGCGCGGGCGATTTCGCCACGAATCGCGTGCGGACACGGCACCATACGAATCAAAGAGGAGAACCACGATGCGCTACGTATTCGTCTACGGCACCCTGAGAAACGGGGAGGTCAACGACATCGGCCACGCGGCCGCCAGGCACGGGATTGCCGCGCCGACGCTGCTCGGCGCCGTCGCGCTGCCGGGCGAACTGTACGATTTCGGTACCTATCCGGGAATGATCGCCGGGTCGGCCGACAAGTCGCTGGTCTGGGGCGACGTCTACGAGGTCGACGACCGGCTCGTTCCGGTGCTCGACGAGATCGAGCGCGTGTATCCGGGCGTCGACTCGCTGTTCAAGCCGGAAGACGTGACCGTCGAGCTCGGCGGCCGGCAGTACGCCTGCCTTTACTATCCGGTCGCCGCGCACGCGATTGCGGGGCGTCCGCGCATTGCGTCGGGCGACTGGGTTCAGCATCGGCGCGAGCGGGAAGCCGTGTGACCGGTTGCGCGGCAGCCGCGGTAGCGGATCCTGTCGCAAAAGAAAAAGCGCCCCGCGGGGCGCTTTTTTGATGCCGTCATCGCACGCGACCGGCGCCGACGCAGGGCCGGCCCCGGTCGAGGCGGGCAGCGACGTCAGATTTCCTCGTACAGCGGCAGCGTCAGGAATTCGGTGAAGCCTTCCGACGTCGACATCTGCTCGAAGATCGCCGCGGCGCGCTCGTACGGCTGCGTGTTGCCGCCGACCGAGCGCTTCACGTTGTCGAGTTCGGCCTTCGAGAGTTCACGCACGAGTTCGGCGGTGACCTTGCGGCCGTCGTCGAGCACGCCCTTCGGCGAGCGGATCCATTGCCACACCTGCGAACGGGAGATTTCGGCCGTGGCCGCGTCTTCCATCAGGTTGTGGATCGGCACGCAGCCGTTGCCGTCGAGCCAGGCGCCGAGGTAGTGGATGCCGACGTTGATGTTGTTGCGCAGGCCGGCTTCGGTGATCGGCGCTTCCGGCTGGAAGTCGAGCAGGTTCTTGCCTTCGACCTGCACGTCGTCGCGCTGCTTCGCGATCTGGTTCGGCTTGTCGCCGAGCACCTTGACGAACTCTTCCATCGCGATCGGCACGAGGCCCGGGTGGGCCACCCAGCCGCCGTCGTAGCCGTCGGTCGCGTCGCGCTGCTTGTCCGAGCGCACGCCGCCCATGGCCTTGTCGTTCGCTTCCGGATCGTTCTTGATCGGGATCAGCGCGCTCATCCCGCCGATCGCCGGCGCGTTGCGCTTGTGGCAGGTCTTCAGCAGCAGCAGCGCGTACGCGCGCATGAACGGCACCGTCATCGTGATCTTCGAACGCTCGGCGAGGCAGAAGTCGCGGTCGTTCTTGAACTTCTTGATGGCCGAGAAGATGTAGTCCCAGCGGCCGGCGTTCAGGCCCGAGCTGTGTTCGCGCAGTTCGTACAGGATTTCGTCCATCTCGAACGCGGCGAGGATCGTCTCGATCAGCACCGTCGCGCGGATCGTGCCGCGCGGCACGCCGACGCCTTCCTGCGCGGCGACGAAGATGTCGTTCCACAGGCGCGCCTCGAGATGGCTTTCCATCTTCGGCAGGTAGAAGTACGGGCCCGAGCCGCGCGCGAGCAGCTCCTTCGCGTTGTGGAACAGGAACAGCGCGAAATCGAAGATGCCGCCGGACACGCGCTGGCCGTCGACCGTCACGTGCTTCTCGTCGAGGTGCCAGCCGCGCGGACGCACGATCAGCGTCGCGACCTTGTCGTTCAGCCGGTACGACTTGCCGTTCTGCTCGAGCGAGATCGTGCGGCGCACCGCGTCCTTCAGGTTGATCTGGCCGTCGATCTGGTTCGTCCAGCTCGGCGCGTTCGAATCCTCGAAGTCCGTCATGTACGAATCGGCGCCCGAGTTCAGTGCGTTGATGATCATCTTGCGCTCGACGGGGCCCGTGATCTCGACACGGCGGCATTGCAGGTCGGCCGGCAGCGGCGCGACCTTCCAGTCGCCTTCGCGGATCGCCTTCGTCTCGGCCAGGAAGTCGGGGCGCTCGCCCGCGTCGAGGCGTTTCGTGCGCTCGACGCGCGCCTGCAGCAGCGCCTGGCGGCGCGGTTCGAACGTGCGGTGCAGCGCTGCAACGAGTGCGAGCGCTTCAGGCGTCAGGATTGCTTCGTAACCCGGCTTGATTTCGCCGGTGATCGTCATGCCTTGCGGCAGCGTGATCGGGGTGCTCATGAGTCTCATCTCCTTGGTCGGTCAGTTGCGGTTTCGGTGAAGGGGGAAGGCGGCAGCGCTGCGAACGTCATGCACCCGGGCTGGGGCGCGTGCGGTTTGCGGGTCTGCCGGACGGAGCCGGGGTGGCGAGGAATGCGAGCAGGTCGGCCATGCCGGTGCCGATGCCGTCGGGCGGCGCGCCGAGTTCCTCGGCGGGCGCGCCCGTGCGGTTGAGCCAGAACGTCGTGTAGCCGAACCAGACGGCGCCGGCGACGTCCCACGCGTTCGACGACACGAACACGATGCCCCGCCGGTTCGGACCGAACGCGTCGGTGCCGAGCGCGTAGGCGGCCGGGCTCGGCTTGTACGCGCGCACGGTGTCGGCCGACAGCACGCGATCGAACAGCCCGGACATGCCGGCGCTCTTGATCGCGATGTCGAGCATTTGCGGCGTGCCGTTCGACAGGATCCCGAGCGGCGGGCGCGGGTCGAGCGCGCGCAGCTTGCGCAGCGCGGGCACCGTATCGGGATAGGTGGACAGGCACGCGTATTCGTCCATCAGCCGCTTCTCGGCCGCGCTGTTCAGCGCGAGCCCGAGCCGGCGCGCGGCGAACCGCAGCGCGTCGAGCGTGATGTCCCGGAACGGGCGATAGCGGGCGCCGGCCGGATCGGCGAGCGTGCGCAGTTGCGAGTATTCGATTTGCTTGCGTCGCCACAACTGCGACAACCGTTCCCCGTGACCGGGAAACATCTGCTCCGCCGCGGCCAGGACCGCACGCACGTCGAACAACGTGCCGAATGCGTCGAAGAGGATTGCGTCGGGAGAGGAGAGTGTCGTTGTGGCCGACATAGCCTTGCGCTCCAGTTTCAGAGGTCAGGTGAATTCTATTCGTGATCGTATGTGCCAAAAAAGACGCTAAACATCACTTGATCTTTTACTTTCATCTACCTAATCTTGAGCGGTTTAAGCTATTTGAAGGGCGACGGCGCCGCCCCTGCGAGTCATGGACCGGTTCAAGCAGATCGAAACGTTCGCCGCGGTCGCGGCAAAGGGCAGCCTGTCGGCGGCCGCGCACGCGGAAGGGGTCGCGCCCGCGATCATCGGCCGCCGGCTCGACGCGCTCGAGGAGCGGCTTGGCGTGAAGCTGCTGGTGCGCACGACGCGCAAGCTCACGCTGACGTTCGAGGGCTCGGCGTTCCTCGAGGATTGCCAGCGCGTCATCAACGACATGCAGAACGCGGAGGCGAGCGTGTCCGCCGGCGGCGTCAAGGCGAGCGGCCACCTGCGCATCTCGGCGCCGGCCGGCTTCGGCCGGCGGCACGTCGCGCCGCTCGTGCCCGAATTCAGCGTCGGGCATCCGGATGTATCGGTCACGCTCGATCTGTCCGACCGGATGGTCGACCTCGTCAACGAGGGGTTCGATTGCGCGGTGCGGCTCGGCGAGCTGCCCGACTCGTCGCTCGTGTCGCTGAAGCTCGGCGAGAACCGTCGCGTGTGCGTCGCTTCGCCCGCGTATTTGGCTCGACGCGGCACGCCGGTCACGCTTGCCGAGCTGGCGCGGCACAACTGCCTTGCGCTCGCGGCAAACGCGAACCAGCAACGCGGCTGGACGTTCCAGGAGGACGACAAGGTCGTGTCGATCCGCGTGAACGGCACGATGGAGTGCTCGGACGGTGCGGTGCTGCACGAGTGGTGCCTCGAAGGCCACGGCCTGGCGTGGCGCTCGTGGTGGGAGGTCGGCGAGGACATCGCGGCCGGCCGGCTCGTCAGCGTGCTCGACGCATTCGCCGCCCCGCCGATCGGTATCCACGCGGTGTTTCCGCAACGTCGGCATCTGCCGCTGCGCGTGCGGCTGTTTCTCGATTACCTGAAGCACACGTACGAGCGGCCCGGTTATTGGGGCGAGTAGGCGGCGGCCAGCCGCGCGTTTCCGATATGAGGGCGAACCCGCTGCGCGGCCCGGCCGGGTGCTTTCACGTCCTACAATCGAAACAGGCATGCCCCACGCGACGCAGCCGGACCGCCCGGACGCGCGGCGCGCGGAGTGCGATTGACGAAGGAGGGCGCGATGTTCCGGCACATCCTCGTTCCAACCGACGGTTCCGAACTGTCGCAGAAGGCGATCGACGGCGCGATCGACCTGGCGCGCGCGGTCGGTGCGCGGGTCACGGCCTACGCGTGCCTGCCGCAGTATCCGTATTCGCCGTTTTCCGAGGTGATCATCGAGCCGCCCGCCGATTTCCGGGCGCGCAGCGAGCGCGAGGCGCGTGCGCACCTCGACGAGGTCGAATCGGCTGCGAAGGCGGCCGGCGTCGAGTGCGACACCTGGACGAGCGTGCATCCGTCGCCGTATCTCGGCATCATCGAGGCGGCCGAACGCGGCGGCTGCGACGTGATCTTCATGGCGTCCCACGGACGCCGCGGGCTCGGCAGCTTGCTGATCGGCAGCGAGACGCAGCGCGTGCTGACCCATACGAAAATTCCGGTGATCGTGTATCGGTAGGGCGGCGCCCTGGAAAAAGGGCGCGCCGGACGAAGCCGGCGCGCGTCGTTGCTGGCGGCCCGCAGGCCGCGCGGCGGGTCGCGCGATCGGGATCGCGCGCCTGCCGTCTCCTCCCTGATTGTTGTCCGGTGGCCGATGCCGCGCCGCCGCGAGACGGGGCGGGCATCGGCATGACGCGTGGCGCGTCGTGCTTTTCGGCTTACGCGACCTTCTTGCCGTCGAAGAACTGCTCGTCTTCGGTCGAGCCGTGCAGCGCGGTGGTCGATGCTTCGCGCTCGACCGTCTGCGTCACGGCGTCGAAGTAGCCGGTGCCGACTTCGCGTTGGTGCTTGACGGCCGTGAAGCCCTTGTCCGCGGCTGCGAACTCGGCCTGCTGCAGTTCGACGAACGCGCTCATCTGCGTGCGGGCATAGCCGTGCGCGAGGTTGAACATCGAGTAGTTCAGCGCATGGAAGCCGGCCAGCGTGATGAACTGGAACTTGTAGCCCATCGCGCCGAGTTCCTTCTGGAACTTCGCGATCGTCGCGTCGTCGAGGTTCTTCTTCCAGTTGAACGACGGCGAGCAGTTGTACGACAGCAGCTTGCCCGGGAACTGCTTGTGGATCGCTTCCGCGAACTTCTTCGCGTACTCGAGATCCGGCTTGCCCGTTTCGCACCAGACCAGGTCGGCGTATGGCGCGTACGCCAGACCGCGCGAGATCGCCTGCTCGATGCCCGGCTTGGTGCGGAAGAAGCCTTCCACCGTGCGCTCGCCCGTCAGGAAGGGCTTGTCGTTGTCGTCGACGTCGGACGTGATCAGGTCGGCTGCTTCCGCGTCGGTGCGGGCGACCAGCACGGTCGACGTGCCCATCACGTCGGCCGCGAGACGCGCAGCCGACAGCTTCGCGACGGCCTCGCGCGTCGGCACGAGCACCTTGCCGCCCATGTGGCCGCACTTCTTCACCGAAGCGAGCTGGTCCTCGAAGTGCACGCCCGACGCGCCGGCTTCGATCATCGCCTTCATCAGTTCGAACGCGTTCAGCACGCCGCCGAAACCGGCTTCCGCGTCGGCGACGATCGGTGCGAAGAAGTCGACATAACCTTCGTCGCCCGGGTTCTTGCCTTCCGACCACTGGATCTGGTCGGCGCGCGTCAGCGTGTTGTTGATGCGCTTCACGACAAGCGGCACCGAGTTTGCCGGGTACAGCGACTGGTCCGGGTACATTTCGCCCGCGACGTTCGCGTCGCCGGCCACTTGCCAGCCGGACAGGTAGATCGCCTTCAGGCCGGCCTTCACCTGCTGCATCGCCTGGTTGCCGGTCAGTGCGCCGAGTGCGTTGACGAACGGCTCGTTGTTGACGAGGCTCCACAGTTTTTCCGCGCCGCGCTTGGCGAGCGTGTGCTCGATCGGAATCGAACCACGCAGGCGGACCACGTCTTCAGCCGAGTAGCTGCGCTTGATGCCCTTCCAGCGCGGATCGGTTTCCCATTGCTTTTGCAGTTCCTGTGCCTGTTGCTGTCGCGACATGATGAGCTCCTTGATGCGGTGCGATGCCTGATGGGTTGACTCTGACGGTGTTGACGCTGTTCTCGAAGCCGGGAGCGGTGCGTTCCGGTTCGTGAGGTCTTGTATAAGAGTCTAGGCAAATCGACTGGAGCAGGACAGGGGGCCGGCCGAGGGGTGGGGTAAATTTTTAGTTGTTTTAAATCAATATCTTGAAATCATTGTTTCAGGATAAGAAATGCATTTTCCCATCCCGCAATCGCCCGGGTTGTGCCGCGCAGCATGATTTTTTACGACACAAAAAAATTTTCCGCATCGTGAAATATGGGGTGGGGCGAAAAAAAACCGGCGCGGATGCGCCGGTTGGCTGGATGGGCAGGGCGGTTATCCGCGGGCCTGCCCTCCGTAGGGCGGCCGGTGGCCGCCCGTGCGTGCTTACGACGCGGAGTTGCTGCGACGCGGGCCGCCGCTGCGCTGGCCGTCGCGACGCGGGCCGCCGTCACGGCTGCCACCCGGCTTGCCGCTCCAGCCGCCGCCATTGCCGCCGCCGTAGCTGCGGCCGCTGCCGTTACCGCTGCCGCCATAACCGCCGCCCGGCTTGCCGCCGAAACGACGACCGCCGTTACCGCCGCCCGGACGGCCACGGCCGCCGGTGCCGCCGTTGCGCGGGGGCGCCTTGCGCGGCTCGAAGCCTTCGATCACGTTGACCGGCAGCGGCGCGCGCACGAAACGCTCGATGCGCTTGAGCGCGCCTTGCTCGGCGTGGTGCACGAGGCTCACGGCCGTGCCCGAACGGCCTGCACGGCCCGTACGGCCGATACGGTGCACGTAGTCTTCCGCGAACTTCGGCAGGTCGTAGTTGAACACGTGCGTGATGCCCGGGATGTCGATGCCGCGTGCCGCGACGTCGGTGGCCACCAGCACGCGCACACGGCGCTCGCGCAGCGCACGGATCGTGCGGTTACGCGCGCCCTGCGGCAGGTCGCCGTGCAGCGCGGCCGATTCGAAGCCTGCGTCGGCGAGACGGCCGGCGAGCTGGTCGGCGTCGATCTTGGTCGCCGTGAAGATGATCGCCTGGTCGAGCGCGTCGTCGCGCAGCAGGTGATCGAGCAGGCGATCCTTGTGGTCGCGGTCGTCGACGTAGTGCACGGTTTGCGCGATGTTCGCGCGCGACTCGAGGCGCTGCTGGATCTCGATGCGTTCCGGATCCTTCAGCAGGCGGCTCGTCAGCGAACCGATCTTGCCGTCGAGCGTGGCCGAGAACAGCATCGTCTGGCGCGACTCGGGGGTGGCGGCAACGATCGTTTCGATGTCGTCGATGAAGCCCATGTCGAGCATGCGGTCGGCTTCATCGAGGACGAGCATCTTCAGCTCGGACAGGTCGATGCGGCCGCGCTCGAGGTGGTCGAGCAGACGGCCCGGCGTGGCGACCAGGATTTCCGGGTTCTTCGCGAGCAGCATCAGCTGCTGGCCGTAGGCGACGCCGCCGAGGATGCTGACCGTGCGCAGGCGCTTCAGGTGCTTGCCATAGGTCGTTGCGGCCGTGGTGACCTGCATCGCGAGTTCACGGGTCGGCGTCAGCACGAGCAGGCCCGGGCGCGCGACGGGTTGCGGGCGGCGCGCGCGGCGGTCGCCCTGGTTCGGTTCGCGCGGCGCGCGCGGTTGCTGCGCCTGCGCCTTCTGGAGCTGCGCGAAACGTTCGATCGCGGGCAGCATGAATGCGGCGGTCTTGCCCGAACCGGTCGGGCTCGAGACCAGCAGGTCACGGCCGGCGATGCCGGCCGGAATCGCGCGCTGCTGGACCGGCGTCGGCTTCACATAGCCGGCGGCCTGCAGCGCGGAGACGATCTCCGGCGACAACCCGAGCGACGCGAAGCTCGGCTCGTCCGACGCCGGTTCGACCGCGGCCGGTGCGGCGGCGTCGTCGAGACCGAGCGCCTGGTCGGCGATCGCGTTGAGCGGGCTGGAGTTGATGCTCGAAGTCATAACAATCCTTGAAACACAGTGGGTGAAACGTCGGCGCCAATCGCGCATACCCAAGTCGTCGGATTCAGCGAGCAAATCGGGAAACGGGGGTGCAATCCGCCGAACCGTCGGCGGATGAGGCATTAGAAGCTGTTTTGGGTGCGGCGCGCTTCAGGAGCGTGGCCGCCAGCCTGATAAGTGACGACCGTGAAGGTCGAAGCAGGAGGGGACAGGTTCTAAACCGGATTGGAGCTTAACGCTACGAGGCGTCAGGCCGGAACGGCTTGCGAGCCGAGCGCGGAAGATGACGCAGGCAGCATTATAAAGAGATTTGCTGCGCTGCGCCACTGATTTGATTGCCTATTGCGGCAGGGGGCGATTCGGTCAGGAAGCCGTGCCGTTCTTCAGCGATTCGACGAGTTCGATGTACTGCTGCTTCGCCGCATCCTGCGACGTGCCCTTCAGCGCATCCCAGGCGTCGTACTTGTATTTGCCGACGATGTCGGTGAAGCCCGGCTTGTCGCCATGGGCGTCGCCGTCGGTCGCCTGCTTGAAGAGGGCGTACAGGCGCAGCAGGGTCAGGTTGCCCGGACGTTCCGTCAGTTGCTTGACGTCGATCTGGGCCTGGTCGAATTGGGCGGTGAGGTCGCTCATCGGGTGTCTCCGTAAGGGTTTCAGGTCGGGCGATCTTAACAAGCGGACCGCCGCGCGGGGTCGAGCGATCCTTCCAAACCGCCGCCCGGTGCGGCGCACACGCACGGATCGGGCCCGATCGCCCGTGGGAGCGGGGCGCCGCATTACAATGTCGCCCATGACGCAAACAGTGCTCCTCGCCATCGATACGTCGACCGAATACTGCTCGGTCGCGCTGCTGCGCTCGGCCCACGCCGATGACGCCGTTTCCACCCCGCAAACCTGGGTCCGCCACGAGCTGACGGGCGCCGTGTCGAGCACGCGCGTGCTGCCGGCCATCCAGGATCTTTTCGCCGAATCGGGGCTGACGCTCGCCGATTGCGACGCGATCGCGTTCGGCGCAGGCCCCGGCTCGTTCACGGGCCTGCGTACCGCGACGGGCATCACCCAGGGTCTCGCGTTCGGGCGCGGGCTGCCGGTCGTGCCGATCGGCACGCTGCTCGCGTGCGCCGAGCACGCGCGGCTGCGCGCGCCCGGCACGACCCGCGTGCTGGCCGCGCTGGATGCGCGGATGGATGAAGCCTACTGGGCGGATTTCGCGTGGGACGACAGTACCGGCGACTGGCGCACGCTGCATCCGGCTTCGCTCGATGCGCCGGGCGCCGTCGGCGTGCCCGATGTGCCGTTCACGCTCGCGGGCAATGCGGCCGCCGCGTTCGGCGCGCAGTTGCCGGCTGCGGCGCGCGCGGCCGTGATCGACGGCGACGCGATGCCGCACGCGCTGGCGGTCGCCCATGCCGCCCTGCGTGCGTTCCGCGCCGGCCGCGCGGTGCCGGCCGATCAGGCGGCGCCGGAGTACGTGCGCGACAAGGTCGCGCAGACCACCGCCGAGCGCGTCGCGGCACGGGCCGCGCAGACGGGCGGAGCGAAGGGATGACGGGCGTACTGCTGAGCGACCGCTATCTGGCGCCGATGACGGATGCCGATCTCGACGAGGTCGTCGCGATCGAGCACGTCGCGTACGAATTCCCGTGGAGCCGCGGCAATTTCGAGGATTCGTTGCGCAACGGCTATCTGGGCGTGTGCCTGCGGCACGTGACGGGTTCGTTGATCGGCTATTGCGTGCTGATGCCCGTGGTCGACGAGATGCACCTGCTGAACCTGTGCGTCGCGCCGGCCGCGCAGTGCGCGGGCGCGGGCCTGGCGCTGCTGCGCGAGGCCGTGCGCATTTCGCGCGCGGAAGGGCTCGACGGCGTGCTGCTCGAGGTGCGGCCGTCCAATCCGCGCGCGATCCATCTGTACGAGCGTTTCGGCTTCTTGACGATCGGCCGGCGCAAGAATTATTACCCGGCGAAGCATCGCAGCCGGGAGGACGCGATCGTGATGCGTCTGACGCTGAACAAGGACGAAGGGGACGCGCATGGCATGGGCTGAAGCGGCGCTCGAGGAAATGGGCCTTGCGCAGATCTGGGTGCGGCGCGGGCAAGGCGCGGATGCAGGCACGGACGAGGGCGCGACAGCCGAAGCGCACGCCGCCGCGCAAACCGGTGGGGTGGACGCCGCACCGGCCGTCGCGACCGGGCGGCCTGCGCGGACCGCGCGTCCGCCGGTGCAGGACGACGCACCGCCCGCAGTGGCGCGGAGCGCCGATGCTTCGCCGGCTCGCGCGCCGGCCGCCGTCCCGTCGCGGCGCGTCGACGACGGCGATCGCGCGCCTGCACCGGTTACGCCGGTCGCGTCGGCCGACACGATGCCGCCGATGGATGACATGCCGCCTGCCGGACCCGACGATTTCGCGTGGTTCGACGCGGCGCCGCCGGGCGATCCCGTGCCGATGGCCGAAGCGCGTCCCGTCGGTACGCCGGTTGCCGCGCTCGACTGGGATGCGCTGGCCGCGCGCGTGGCCGACTGCACGCTGTGCGGTCTGTGCGAGAAGCGGACCAACACCGTGTTCGGCGTCGGCGACCGCGAAGCGGACTGGATGCTGATCGGCGAAGCGCCGGGCGAGAACGAGGACAAGCAGGGCGAGCCGTTCGTCGGCCAGGCCGGCAAGCTGCTCGACAACATGCTGCATTCGCTGTCGCTCAAGCGCGGCGACAACGTGTACATCGCGAACGTGATCAAGTGCCGGCCGCCCGGCAACCGCAATCCGGAGCCGGACGAGGTCGCGAGCTGCGAGCCGTATCTGCAGCGCCAGGTTGCGCTCGTGAAGCCGAAGCTGATCGTCGCGCTCGGCCGCTTCGCCGCGCAGACGCTGCTGAAGACGGACGCGAGCATTGCGTCGCTGCGTGGCCGCGTGCATGCGTACGAAGGCGTGCCGGTGATCGTGACCTACCATCCGGCGTACCTGTTGCGCAGCCTGCAGGACAAGTCGAAGGCGTGGGCCGACCTGTGCCTCGCGCGCGACACGTTCCGGCGCGCAGAGGGCGGCGACGCGAACGGGCCGGCCGGACAATGACGACCGGCGCGGCGTGCGCATTCGTCGATACGCTGCACGACGTCGCGGTTCGGGATCTGGGCTGGCTGCTGGCCAGCCCGAGCTTGCTTACCGCGGTGCCGGACGCGCCGCTGGCGCGCCCGTGGCTGGATGCGGTGGGACAGTCGGCCGTCGAAGCATGGCTCGCCGCGCTCGATGCGCAGCCCGAGCCGCTGCATCGCGCGCTCGACGGCTTCCGGCCCACCCGCCTCGGCCGCTATGCCGAATGCCTGCTCGAGTATTTCCTGACGCACGGGCCGTCGCTGCGGCTCGTCGCGGCCAATCTGCCGCTGCGCAGCAACGGCAAGACGCTCGGCGAAGTCGATTTTCTCGTCGACGCACCGGACGGGCGGCGCCTGCACTGGGAACTCGCGGTGAAGTGCTACCTGTGCGCGCCGGTGCAAGCCGGCGCATCGCTTGCCGATTTCGTTGGCCCCAACCTCGTCGACCGGTTCGACCGCAAGCGCACTCGGTTACTCGAGCATCAGCTGCGGCTCGGCGATCGCGACGGGTTTGCGCGGCTCGGCTACGGCGCGCCGTCCGACGCGCAGATGTTCATCAAGGGCTGGTTGTTCTATCCGCACGGCGCGCCGCTGCCGCCGGTGTCCGCGGAAATCGCGCCGGATCACCCGCACGGTTTCTGGCTCACGCACGCGCAGTGGCCGGCCTGGGCGGCCGCTCAGCGTGCCGGCGTCGCATGGAGCGTGTTGCCGCGGCTTGCGTGGCTAGCGCCGCGACTGGCTGCCGTCGGTAGCGGATTCGAACCCGAAACGCTGGCGGCCACGCTGGAATTGCCGTCGGTGTTGACGACGCGCGAGGCGCCTGCGCTGATCGGCATTCATGAAAAGGGCAGTGACGGCACGTGGCGCGAAACGGCGCGCGGCTTCGTCGTGCCGGACGACTGGCCGGTGCGTGCCCAGGCGTTCGCGGCGCAGGATCACTGACGCCGCGTCAGCCGGCGATCACCACCAGCGATGGAAGTGATGGACGGGGCCGACGCCGTGGCCGACGTCGAGGTGGCCGCTCGCGGCGATCGCGCCGGTCAGGTAGGTCTTGGCTTCGCGCACCGCGCTTTCGAGGTCGGGCTGCTGCGGCAGCAGCGCGGCGATCGCCGACGACAGCGTGCAGCCGGTACCGTGCGTGTTGCTCACCGGTACGCGTGCGCCGTCGAGCCGCACGGTGCGGGTCGCTTCCACGAGCCAGTCGGGGCTCGCGGACGCGTCCGGCAGGTGGCCGCCTTTCATCAGCACGGCGCGCGCACCCGTCTGTAACAGTGCCTGACCTTGCCGGACCATGTCGTCTTCGGTGGTTGCGGGCACATCGTTCAGCAGCGCGGCCGCTTCGGGCAGGTTCGGCGTCACGACCGTCGCGAGCGGCAGCAGCGCATCGCGCAACGCGTCGACGGCATCGGGTGCGAGGAGCGCGTGCGAGCTCTTCGAGATCATCACCGTGTCGAGCACGACGAAGCGCGGCGCGTAGCGCCGCAGCGCGTCGGCGACCGCGTGCACGATCGCCGCGTTCGCGAGCATCCCGATCTTGACCGCATCGATACGGATATCGCCGAACACCGCGTCGAGTTGCGCGGTCACGAACGCAGCGTCCGGCGCATGCACGCCCGTCACGCCGCGGGTGTTCTGCGCGGTCAGCGCGGTGATCACGCTCGCGCCATACGCGCCGAGCGCGGAAAAGGTCTTCAGGTCGGCCTGGATGCCTGCGCCGCCGCCCGAATCGGAGCCGGCGATCGTCAGGATGTTGGGTATCGGGTGCGTCATGAGGGCAACGCGCCGGTTCGAGGACCGGCGCCGGCGGACGGAAACGGGAAGTGTAGCGTCAGTGCCGCGATTCGCCGATCAGCGCGACCGAGTCGAACTGGCGCTGGTTCGCCTGGTGGCGGCGCATCACGAGCCACATCGTCAGGCAGACGAACGTGCCGAACAGCACGATCACGACGCCGACCGGCACGTCGAGCCACACCAGCACCGCATACAGGCACAGCATCACGAGCACCGACAGGTTCTCGTTGAAGTTCTGCACCGCGATCGAGTGGCCGGCCGACAGCAGCACGTGGCCGCGGTGCTGCAGCAGCGCGTTCATCGGAACGACGAAGTAGCCGGACAATGCGCCGACGCACATCAGGAAGATGTACGCGATGATCAGGTACACGGGCATGCGCAGGTGGCCGATGTGCACGGCCCAGTGCGACGGGAACAGGTCGCGCGTGTAGAACGCCATCAGCATCACCGCGATGCCCATGATGATGCCGACGGGCAGCACGGTCAGCGACTTCTTCAACGGGATTCGGGCGGCGGCGGCGATTGCGCCGGCCGCGACGCCCACGGCGACCACGGCCTGCAGGATCGCGCCTTCCGACAGCGACATGCCGAGCGACACTTCAGCCCACTTCAGCACGATGAACTGCAGCGTCGCGCCGGCGCCCCAGAACAGCGTCGTGACCGCCAGCGAGATCTGGCCGAGCTTGTCGCGCCACAGCACCATGAAGCAGTCGGCGAAATCCGTGAGGAGCTTGACCGGGCCGCGTTCCTGCTTCGGGTAGCGGGCGCCCGTATCGGGGATGCGCAGGTTGAACAGCGCGGCGATCACGTAGATCGCCATGATGATCGCCATCGCCGCTTCGGCGGGCGTGCCGATCCAGGCGGGCGTGTGCGCGATCACGTGCGACGCGATGTGCGGGCTGATCAGCGCGCCGCCCAGCACGGTGCCGAGGATGATCGAGCTGACGGTCGTGCCTTCGATCCAGCCGTTCGCGGCGACCAGCCGGTCGGCCGGCAGCAGCTCGGTGAGGATGCCGTATTTCGCGGGCGAGTAGGCCGCGGCGCCGAAGCCGACGATCCCGTACGCAATCAACGGGTGGGCGCCGAACAGCATGATCATGCAGCCGACGACCTTGATCGAGTTGGTGATGAACATCACGCGGCCCTTCGGGCGCGAATCCGCGAAGGCGCCGACATAGGCCGCCAGCACCACATAGGACAACACGAAGAACAGCTTCAACAGCGGTGTCATCCAGTTGGGGGCGTGGAGGTCTTTCAGCAGGGCGATGGCGGCGATGAGGAGCGCATTGTCGGCCAGCGACGAGAAAAACTGCGCGGCCATGATGGTGTAAAAACCTTTTTTCATCTGATGCGATGCTTTCGTCGCTGCGGCAGGGCCGCGTAGGCCGCCTGGTATGCGATCGGCTTATTCCGTTCGAAATGGGTTGTGCGCACGGCTTTATAACATGAAAATACGCCAATTCGGACTAGCAAGATTCCCCGATCGTTCCGCAAATTGTCGGCTTCAGTGCTCAAAAGGCGCGGTAAGCTGATGATTCGCAAGCGTCTTTACGTAAATTTCCCATGCCGCGCCCGATCTCCGCCACCATCCATACCGCCGCTCTCGCGAACAATCTCTCCGTCGTCCGCCGCTTTGCCGGCCCGTCCAAGGTCTGGGCGGTCGTCAAGGCCAACGCGTACGGTCACGGGCTCGCGCGTGTGTTTCCCGGCCTGCGCGGCACCGACGGCTTCGGCCTGCTCGACCTCGACGAGGCCGTCAAGCTGCGCGAACTCGGCTGGGCCGGCCCGATCCTGCTGCTCGAAGGGTTCTTCCGCTCGACCGACATCGACGTGATCGACCGCTACAGCCTGACGACGACCGTCCACAACGACGAGCAGATGCGGATGCTGGAAACGGCGCGGCTGTCGAAGCCCGTCAACGTGCAGCTCAAGATGAACAGCGGGATGAACCGGCTCGGCTACCAGCCGGAAAAATACCGTGCCGCATGGGAGCGCGCCCGCGCGTGCCCCGGGATCGGCCAGATCACGTTGATGACCCATTTTTCGGATGCGGACAACGAGCGCGGCGTCGCCGAGCAGCTCGCGACGTTCGAGCGCGGCGCGGAAAGCATCGCCGGCGCGCGCAGCCTCGCGAACTCGGCGGCCGTGCTGTGGCATCCGGATACCCACTTCGACTGGGTGCGCCCGGGGATCGTGCTGTATGGCGCGTCGCCGTCCGGGCTGTCGTCCGACATCGCCGATACCGGGCTGAAGCCCGCGATGACGCTCGCATCCGAGCTGATCGCGGTGCAGACGATCGGGAAGGGCCAGGCCATCGGCTATGGCTCGACGTTCTCCGCGCAGGCGCCGATGCGGATCGGCGTGGTCGCGTGCGGTTACGCGGACGGCTATCCGCGGGTCGCGCCCGAAGGCACGCCGGTGATCGTCGACGGCATCCGCACGCGGATCGTCGGTCGCGTATCGATGGACATGATCACCGTCGACCTGACCCCGTGCCCGCAGGCCGGCGTCGGCGCGCGCGTCGAGCTGTGGGGCAACGCGCTGCCGATCGACGACGTCGCCCGCCATTGCGGCACGATCGGCTACGAGCTGATGTGCGCGGTCGCCGGCCGCGTGCCCGTGCGCGCGGAATAAGGGCGTTGCGCGTGGCCAAACAGAAAACCGTATACGTCTGCAGCGAGTGCGGCGGACAGACCCCGAAGTGGCAGGGCCAATGCCCGTCGTGCCAGGCCTGGAACACGCTGGTTGAGTCGGTCGCCGAATCGCCCGCTGCCCATCGTTTCCAGTCGCTCGCGAAGCGGGCGCCCGTCCAGCGTCTCGTCGACATCGAAGCGGCCGACGTGCCGCGCTTCTCGACCGGCATCGGCGAATTCGACCGCGTGCTCGGCGGCGGGCTGGTCCCGGGCGGTGTCGTGCTGATCGGCGGCGATCCGGGCATCGGCAAGTCGACGCTGCTGCTGCAGTCGCTTGCGGACATCGCGAGCGAGCGGCGCGCGCTCTATATCAGCGGCGAGGAATCGGCCGCGCAGATCGCGTTGCGCGCACAACGGCTTGCGCTGCTCGACGGCGGTGCGGCGGCGGATGAGCTGAAGCTGCTCGCCGAGATCCAGCTCGAGAAGATCCAGGCCGCGATCGACGCGGAACGGCCGGATGTGGCCGTGATCGACTCGATCCAGACCGTCTATTCGGAAGCGCTCACGTCGGCGCCGGGCTCGGTTGCACAGGTGCGCGAGTGCGCGGCGCAGCTCACGCGTATCGCGAAGCAGTCGGGCACCGCGATCATCATGGTCGGGCACGTGACGAAGGAAGGCAACCTGGCCGGCCCGCGCGTGCTCGAGCACATCGTCGACACGGTGCTGTACTTCGAAGGCGACACGCATTCGTCGTTCCGGCTCGTGCGCGCGTTCAAGAACCGCTTCGGTGCGGTCAACGAGCTCGGCGTGTTCGCGATGACCGAGCGTGGGCTGCGCGGCGTCGCGAATCCGTCCGCGCTGTTCCTGTCGCAGCACGAGCAGGTCGTGCCCGGCTCGTGCGTGCTCGTCACGCAGGAAGGCACGCGCCCGCTGCTCGTCGAAATCCAGGCGCTCGTCGATACGGCGCACGTGCCGAACCCGCGCCGGCTCGCGGTCGGCCTCGAGCAGAACCGGCTCGCGATGCTGCTCGCGGTGCTGCACCGGCACGCCGGCATCGCGGCCTTCGACCAGGACGTGTTCCTCAACGCGGTGGGCGGCGTGAAGATCACCGAGCCGGCCGCCGACCTCGCGGTGCTGCTGGCGATCCATTCGTCGATGCGCAACAAGGCGCTGCCGAAGGGGCTGATCGTGTTCGGTGAAGTCGGGCTGGCGGGCGAGATCCGGCCGTCCCCGCGCGGGCAGGAACGGCTGCGCGAGGCGGCGAAGCTCGGTTTCACGTCCGCGCTGATTCCGAAGGCGAATGCGCCGAAGCAGCCGATCGAAGGGCTGAACGTGATGGCCGTCGATCGGCTCGAGCAGGCGATCGACCGCGTGCGCGATCTCGAGTGACCGGCGCGTCAGGCGCCCGTGTCATCTGAGCGGGCGATCTGTCGCGTAATTCGCTGTAAAGAAGATGTAGGGTTATGTAACCCGCCGGACATCGCTTTTCCCTATCCTTTGCCGGATTGTCGAACCGCGCAATGCGAAGGGATCCTATGTTGAAATCGTATGGGGAAGCGCCGAGCGGACGCCTTTACAACCTGCGTGGCTGCCGCGTGTCGGAGCCGATTCGCCAGCCCTGGGGCGGCGGATGCCGGATCGTCGAATGGATCGACGACGAGGGGCGCCTGGCGCGCAAGGTCGTGTCCGAGGACGTGACGGAAGCGGAAGTCGCCGCGGCGATCCGGCGGCCGACCGAAGGGCGCCGGCATCTGATGGGCGACGACGAGCAGATGCCGCGCGACACGTTGCCGCGGCGTTGAGCCGGCAACTCGGCGAATTGGGTGATTGCGGTAATGAATGAACAGGCCGGGCCGGCGCGCCCGGCCTTGTCACATCTGGGGCCGCCCACGGCCCGATGGTCTGTCGAGGTGCTGCGATGCCGAGGGGGCGCGGCGCCAGCCGGCACGCCGGGCTGGTGGGCGCATCGGTCGGCTGCGCGCCGCGACGGCGGTCAGCCGATCTGCTCGAGCTCTTCCTGCGCGGCGAGCCAGTCGGCCTCGACCGTTTCGAGACGCGTGTTGACGTCCCCGAGCTTGCGGATCGCCTCGGTCAGTTCCGTCTTGCGTTCGGCTTCGTAGCTCGCCGGATCGGCGACGAATGCGTCGAGGCGGGCCTTCTCCGCGTGCAGCGTCTCCATTTCCTTTTCGAGCTTCGTGATGCGCGTCTGCAGCGGCTTCTTCAGCACCGACAGGCGCTGCCGCTCCTCGGCTGCTTGACGCTTCTGGTCCTTGCGGTTGGCTGCGGCACCCGTACCCGCGCCCGAAGACGCCGCGCTATCGGCCTTCGCGGCCGCGCGCTGCTCGGCCGCGTGCTGCAGCAGCCAGTCGCGGTAGTCGTCGAGGTCGCCGTCGAACGGCTGCAGCCGGTGCTTCGCGACCAGCATGAACTGGTCGGTCGTCGCGCGCAGCAGGTGACGGTCGTGCGAGACGAGGATCAGCGTGCCTTCGAACTGCGCGAGCGCCATCGTCAGCGCATGGCGCGTTTCGAGGTCGAGGTGGTTGGTCGGTTCGTCGAGCAGCAGCAGGTTCGGCTTCTGCCAGATGATCAGCGCGAGCGCGAGGCGTGCCTTTTCGCCGCCCGAAAACGGCCCGACCGGGGTGGTCGCCATGTCGCCCGAGAAGTTGAAGCCGCCGAGGAAGTCGCGCAGTTCCTGCTCGCGCGTGTCGGGCGCGAGCCGCGCCAGATGCGCGAGCGGGGAATCATCTTCGCGCAGCGTTTCGAGCTGGTGCTGCGCGAAATAGCCGATCGTCAGCCCCTTGCCGTCGCGGACGTGCCCCGACAGCGGCGCGAGCGTGCCGGCCAGCGTCTTGATCAGCGTCGACTTGCCCTGGCCGTTCGCGCCGAGCAGGCCGATGCGCTGGCCGTTCTGGATCGACAGCGCGACACGCTCGACGATCGGGATTTCCGCTCCGCCGTCGGCGTGGTAGCCGCAGCGGACGTCTTCCATCACCATCATCGGGTTCGGCGCGGCATCGGGCGTGCGGAATTCGAACGTGAACGGCGACGCGATGTGCGCGGGCGCGATCAGCTCCATCTTCTCGAGCGCCTTCATCCGGCTCTGCGCCTGCTTGGCCTTGGTCGCCTTGGCCTTGAAGCGGTCGACGAAGCTCTGCAGGTGCTCGATCGTCTTCTGCTGCTTTTCGTAGGCGCTTTGCTGCAGCGCCAGTTGCTGCGCGCGCAGCACTTCGAACTGCGAGTAGTTGCCGCCGTAGCGCTTCACCTGGCGGTTTTCCAGATGCAGCGTAACGTTGCAGATCGAATCGAGGAATTCGCGGTCGTGCGAGATCACGACGAGCGTGCCGGGGTAGCGGTGCAGCCAGTCTTCGAGCCAGACGATCGCGTCGAGGTCGAGGTGGTTCGTCGGTTCGTCGAGCAGCAGCAGGTCGGAACGGCACATCAGCGCCTGCGCGAGGTTCAGGCGCATGCGCCAGCCGCCGGAGAAGCTGGCGACGGATTCGCGCGTCTGCGCGAGCGTGAAGCCGAGGCCGAGCAGCAGCGCCTCGGCGCGGGCAGGCGCGGTGTAGCCGTCGGCGTCGGCGAACGCCGCGTGCGCGTCGGCTTCGGCGGCGCCGTCATGCGCGGCGGAGGCGGCGGCGATACGGGCCTCGATCTCGCGCAGCGCGGCGTCGCCGTCGAGCGTGTAGTCGAGCGCCGAGCGGTCGACCGCGGGCGTTTCCTGCGACACATGGGCGATCCGCCACGACGGCGGCATCGAGAAATCGCCGCCGTCCGAGTGCAGCTCGCCGCGCAGGACCGAGAACAGGGTCGACTTGCCGGCGCCGTTCGCGCCGATCAGGCCGGCTTTCTCGCCGGGATTGAGCACGAAGGAGGTCGACTCGAACAGCGGCTTGGTGCCGCGCGCAAGGCTGAACTGATTGAAACGGATCACGGCGGAAATGACTGGCCAAAACCGCTATTCTAGACTGCGCGCCGCTCGCGCCGGGCATTGGCCGTTCGGCGGATGCCGCAACGGGGCAATTTCGCCTAGACTCCACGTCGATCCGGTTTCGTAAAAGGAGTGCCCGATGTCCACCCTGTATTCGTTCAGCGCAGAGACGCTTGCCGGCGCGCCGGCCTCGCTCGACGCATATCGCGGCAAGGTGCTGCTGATCGTCAACACCGCGAGCGAGTGCGGTTTCACGCCGCAGTACGCGGGCCTGCAGAAGCTGTACGACCAGTACGCGGCGCGCGGCTTCTATGTGCTCGGCTTCCCGTGCAACCAGTTCGGCAAGCAGGAGCCCGGCGACGCCACGCAGATCGGTGCGTTCTGCGAGCGCAATTACGGCGTCACGTTCCCGATGTTCGCGAAGATCGACGTGAAGGGCGACCATGCGCATCCGCTGTACCGCTACCTGACCGACGAGGCGCCCGGCATTCTCGGCCTCAAGGCGATCAAGTGGAATTTCACGAAGTTCCTGGTCGATCGTGAAGGGCGCATCGTCAAGCGCTACGCGCCGTCGACCAAGCCGGACGAAATCGCCGCGGATATCGACAAGCTGCTGTGACGGCTGCCGGCGGCGTTCGCGGCGCCGGTGCGGATCGCACGGGCGCCGCCGCCGCCGCCGCCGTCGTCTAGGCCGTTAGAGGATCGGTGCGAACAGCCGCGCGACGTGCATCGCGATGCGTCGCCAGGCGGGCGATTGGCGGTATTCGCTCGCATCGACCTCGTACGCCTGCGCGAAATCGGCATCGAGCATCGTCTCGACTTCGTCGGCGAATGTGCGGTCGACGGTCAGCACCATGATCTCGAAATTGAGGCGGAACGAGCGGTTGTCGAGATTCGCGCTGCCGATCGCCGCCGCGATGCGGTCGATCAGCACGACCTTCTGGTGCAGGAAGCCGGGCCGGTAGCGGAACACCTTGACGCCCGCATCGACCAGGTCGCGCGCGTACAGCTTCGACGCTTCGAATACCACATAGTGGTCGCGCCGGCTCGGGATCAGGATGCGCACGTCGACGCCGCGCATCACGGCGAGCTTCAGTGCGGAAATCACGGCTTCGTCGGGGACGAGGTACGGCGTGGTGATCCAGACCCGCTTGCGCGCGGCGTTGATCGCCTCGACGAAGAACAGCGAGCCCGTCTCCTGCTTGTCGGCCGGCCCCATCGGCACCGCGAGGCAATGCATGTTGTCGCCGGGCTGCGCGGGCGGCGGCAACGCGAGCGGCGGCAGCTTCTGCGTTGCCCAGTGCCAGTCTTCGGCGAACACGTACTGGATGCTCGCGACCACCGGGCCGCGAATCTCGATGTGCGTGTCGCGCCACGGCGACAGGCGCGGCTTCGCGCCGAGATACTCGACGCCGACGTTGTGGCCGCCGACGAACGCCCGATTGCCGTCGACGACGACGATCTTGCGGTGGTTGCGGAAGTTGAGCTGGAAACGGTTGACGAACTTCCGGTTGGTCGCGAACGGATGAACCTCGACGCCGCCCCGGCGCAGCGTGTCGACGTAGCTGTGCGGCAGGTCGAAGCTGCCGATGCTGTCGTACAGCAGGCAGCAGCGCACGCCGGCCGCCGCGCGCGCGAGCAGCGAGTCGCGCAGCATTCGGCCGAGCGCATCGTCGCGCACGATGAAGAACTGGACCACCACGTAGTCGCGCGCGGCGTCGATGGCCGCCAGGATCGCCGAGAACGTCGCGTCGCCGTTCACGAGCGTGCGCACCGAATTGCCGCCGAGGAACGGCATGCCGCCGAGCCGCGTGAGCGCGAGCACCGCGGCCTGGCCGATTGCGTCGGCGGCCGGCCCGTCGGTCGCGTCGGTGGTGAGCCAGGGCGAGCGCGGTGTGTGCATGCGCAACATTTCCAGCTCGTGGCGCCGGGCGTCGACGTAGCCGGAAAACTTGCTGCGGCCGAGGAACAGGTACGGAATGAGCGTCAGGTACGGCATGGCCGCGAGCGAGACGGCCCACGCGATCGCGCCTTGCGACGTGCGTGTATTCATGATCGCGTGGAACGCCGCGACGATCCCGAGCACGTGGATGGTCAGGATCAGGGTGCCGAGATGTAGCCAGTCGAGGGTCATGGGCGCGTGTCGGACTCCTGAGGTCGCGCGGCCGGGCGGCCGCCTACGCGCATCTTACCCAACCGTGCGGCGCAACGGTGCACCGCACGGTGGGCGAGCCGGGAAGGCTCAGGCCTTGCGGGGCAGGTCCGACGCCTGGATCAGGAACACGGCGTCGTCGCCCGCGCTGGTGGGCAGCCACGTGAGCTCGAGGCCGCCGAACGCGGCTTCGACGTGCTCGCGCTCGTTGCCGATCTCGACGACGAGCACGCCGTCGTCGTGCAGCCAGCGATGGGCCTCGGCGACGATGCGTCGCACGATGTCCATGCCGTCATCGCCGCCCGCGAGCGCCATCTCCGGCTCGTGCCGGTACTCGGGCGGCAGCGCGGCCATCGACGACGCGTTCACGTACGGCGGGTTCGTCAGGATCACGTCGTAGCGCGAGCCCGGGTCGGTGCGGAACGTGGGCAGCGGCGCGTAGAGGTCACCGTGGTGCAGCGTGACGCGGTCTTCGAGGCCGTAGTCACGCACGTTGATCTCGGCGACTTCGAGCGCCTTGTCGGACAGGTCGACCGCGTCGATCTCGGCGTTCGGGAACGCGCTCGCCGCGAGGATCGCGAGGCAGCCGGAGCCCGTGCACAGCTCGAGCACCGCGCCGACCTGCTCGGGGTCGGCGACGTACGGTTGCAGCCCGTCGTCGAGCAGTTCGCCGATGAACGAGCGCGGCACGATCACGCGTTCGTCGACGTAGAAGCGGTGACCGTGCATCCACGCTTCATGCGTGAGGTACGCGGCCGGTACGCGGTCGGTCGCGCGCCGTTCGATCACCGCGAGCACGGCCGCGATTTCGTCGGGCAGCAGCCGCGCGTCGAGGAACGGCTCGAGCGTGTCGAGCGGCAGGTCGAGCGTGCGCAGCACGAGGTAGGCCGCTTCGTCGTACGCGTTGTCGGAGCCGTGGCCGAACGCGAGCTTCGCCTTCGAGAAGCGCGTGACCGCGTAGCGCAGCAGGTCGCGAACAGTGGCAAAAGGTGTCGTCATGCGAGGCTCCATCAGGCGATCAGTTGTTCGAGCACGCGGCGGTACACGTTCTTCAGCGGGTCGACGAAGCGCACTTCGATGTGCTCGTCGATCTTGTGGATGCTGCCGTTCGGCGGGCCGAACTCGATCACCTGCGGGCAGATGCGCGCGATGAAACGGCCGTCCGACGTGCCGCCCGTGGTCGACAGCTCGGTCGTGATGCCGGTCTCGGTGCGGATCGCGTTTTCCAGCGCGCCCGACAGCTCGCCGCGCGGCGTGAGGAACGGCAGGCCGCTCACCGACCACTTCAGCGTGTATTCGAGGCCGTGCTTGTCGAGGATCGCGTGCACGCGTGCCTGCAGGCCTTCGACCGTGCTGGCGGTCGAGAAGCGGAAGTTGAACAGCAGGTCGGCGTGGCCGGGGATCACGTTGGTCGCGCCGGTGCCTGCATGCAGGTTCGACACCTGCCAGGTGGTCGGCGGGAAGTATTCGTTGCCTTCGTCCCACTGCTCGGCGGCGAGCTCGGCGAGCGCCGGCGCGAGCAGGTGGATCGGGTTCTTCGCGAGGTGCGGATACGCGATGTGGCCCTGCACGCCCTTGACGACGAGTTCGCCCGACATCGAGCCGCGGCGGCCGTTCTTCACGACATCGCCGAGCTCGGTGGTCGACGTCGGCTCGCCGACGATGCAGTAGTCCATGCGTTCGCCGCGCGCTTCGAGCAGCTCGACGACCTTCACGGTGCCGTCGGTGGCGGGGCCTTCCTCGTCGCTCGTGATCAGGAACGCGATCGCGCCGCGGTGGCCGGGATGGGCAGCGACGAATTCCTCGGACGCGACGACGAATGCCGCGAGCGACGTTTTCATGTCGGCCGCGCCGCGGCCGTACAGCTTGCCGTCGCGATGGGCGGGGATGAACGGCGGCGAGCTCCACTGCTCGAGCGGGCCGGTCGGCACGACGTCGGTGTGGCCCGCGAACGCGAGCAGCTTGCCGTCGCGGCCGTCGGTGCCGCGCTTGACGGCCCACAGGTTGGTCACGCCGTGCGACGCGATGGTCTCGCATTCGAAGCCGAGCGCGGCGAGGCGCTCGGTCATGATCTGCTGGCAATGCTGGTCGTCGGGCGTCACGGACGCGCGGGTGATCAGCTGTTCGGTAAGGGCTAGGGTGGCGGACATGGTTCGGACCACTTTCGATAAAAAATGCCGGCGCGGTGGCCGGCAGCGACAAGACGTCGGGCTGCGCCGACAGGCGCAGCGCGGGCAGCCTATGCGGCAAACAGCGCCGCGTATTGATCGGCCACGAAGCCGAGCGATTTCACGCGGCCGTTGATCACCAGCACGGGGCGCTTGATGACCGACGGCTTGTGGATCATCAGCGCGACCGCGCCGGCCTTCGTTTCGGCGGCCGCCTTCATCGCGTCGTCCAGGCCGCGCCACGTCGTGCCGCGCTTGTTGACGAGCGCGTCGAGCGACACGTCCTTCAGCCAGTCCTCGACGAGCGGTGCGCTGACACCGAGCTTCTTGAAGTCGTGAAACTCGAATTCGACGCCGTGATCGTCGAGCCACACGCGGGCCTTCTTCACGGTGTCGCAGTTCGGAATGCCGTAGACGACCACGGTGTGCGGCTTCGCCATCAGTCGCCTCGCAGCAGCTCGTTCAGGCCGACCTTCGCGCGGGTCTTCGCGTCGACCTTCTTGACGATCACCGCGCAGTACAGGCTGTGCGAGCCGTCCTTCGACGGCAGGTTGCCGGCGACGACGACCGAGCCGGCCGGGATGCGGCCGTAGCTGACTTCGCCCGTCTCGCGGTCGTAGATCTTCGTGCTTTGGCCGAGGTACACGCCCATCGAGATCACCGAGTTTTCCTCGACGATCACGCCTTCGACGACTTCCGAGCGCGCGCCGATGAAGCAGTTGTCTTCGATGATGACCGGGTTCGCCTGCAGCGGCTCGAGCACGCCGCCGATGCCGACGCCGCCCGACAGGTGCACGTTCTTGCCGATCTGTGCGCACGAACCGACCGTTGCCCACGTGTCGACCATCGTGCCTTCGTCGACGTACGCGCCGATGTTGGTGTACGACGGCATCAGCACGACGTTCTTCGCGATGAACGAGCCGCGGCGCGCGATGGCCGGCGGGACGACGCGGAAGCCGCCCGCGGCGAAATCTTCAGCGGTGTAGTTCGCGAACTTCGACGGCACCTTGTCGTAGAACTGCGAGTAGCCGCCGGCGGGCATCGGCGCGTTGTCCTCCAGGCGGAACGACAGCAGCACGGCCTTCTTCAGCCACTGGTGCACGGTCCAGTTGCCGTCGACCTTCTCGGCCACGCGCAGCGCGCCTTTGTCGAGCTGCTCGATCGCGTGCGCGACGGCTTCGCGGACGTCGGCCGGTGCGGCCTTCGGCGACAGCTCGGCGCGGTTGTCCCAGGCGGTATCGATGATTTGCTGAAGTTGTTGCGACATGTTCGTTTTCGCAGGAGATGGATGGAATTGATCGGATGGACGATTACCGCGCGAGAGAGCGGCAGAAATCGACGATGCGTTGCGCGCCCTCGACGCATTCGGGGGTGCCCGCGACGAGCGCGATCCGGATGAAATCGCGGCCCGGATTCGTGCCGTGCGCATCACGCGCCAGGTACGAGCCGGGCAGAACCGTCACATTATAGTCGGCGTACAGGCGGCGGGCGAACTCGGTGTCCGACAGCCCGGTGCGCGACACGTTGGCCCACAGGTAGAACGCCGCGTCGGGCAGCTTTACGTCGATCACGTCGGCAAGCATCGGCGTGACGGTATTGAACTTCTGCAGGTACAGCGCGCGGTTCTCGCGCACGTGCGCCTCGTCGTTCCACGCGGCGATGCTCGCGTGCTGCCAGACCGGCGACAGCGCCGCGCCGTGGTACGTGCGGTACAGCAGGAATTTCTTCAGCAGCGCAGCGTCGCCGGCGACGAAGCCCGAGCGCATGCCCGGCACGTTCGAGCGCTTCGACAGGCTCGACAGCATCACGAGCCGCTCGAAGCCGCGGCCGAGGCGGTGCGCGGCCTCGAGGCCGCCGAGCGGCGGCGCCGCTTCGTCGAAATAGATTTCCGAATAGCACTCGTCGGACGCGATCACGAAACCGTGGCGGTCGGACAGCGCGAACAGCTCGCGCCAGTCGTCGAGCGTCAGCACGGCGCCCGTCGGGTTGCCCGGCGAGCACACGTACAGCAGTTGCGTGCGCGCCCAGACTGCGTCCGGCACGGACGCGTAGTCGCACGCGAAGTTGCGGGCCGGGTCGCTGTTCGCGAAATAGGGTTCGGCACCGGCCAGCAGCGCCGCGCCCTCGTAAATTTGATAGAAAGGATTCGGACAGAGTACGATCGCCTTCTCGCCCTGTTCGGCCGGGCGGGCGTCGATCACCGTCTGCGCGAGCGAGAACAGCGCCTCGCGCGACCCCGACACGGGCAGCACCTGCGTGGCCGGATCGATGGCCGGCAGCCCGTAGCGGCGCTCGAGCCAGTGCGCGATCGACGTGCGCAGCGCGTCCGAGCCGGCGGTGGCCGGGTACGACGCGAGACCGTCGAGCGCGGCCACCACGGCGTCGCGGATCAGCGCCGGGGTCGCATGTTTGGGCTCGCCGATGCCGAAGCTGATCGGTTTGAGGGCGCCGGAGGGCGTCACGTCCTTGAACAGGGCGCGCAGCTTTTCGAAGGGATAGGGCTGGAGCGAGTCGAGTCGAGGGTTCACGGGCGAAGCGGCCATCGCGGCCGGTTGGAGCGAAAGAAGCGGCGGGCGCGCCGCGCGGCTGCGAACGGGCGCCGATGGCGCGCGGGTCGCAACGGACGATTATAGCGTGACGGAATGCGGTCACGGCCTGCCGGAACGGCGGCCGGGCCGGTCGAATAAAGGGTATTGAACCAAATGAATAACGCGGTACGCGGCAGCCTGCCGACGCTGGCCATCCTGATCGGCGCATCGGTATGGGGCCTGATCTGGTATCCGCTGCGGATCCTGGCGTCGCTCGGCGTGACGGGCACGCTGGCGAGCGCGCTGACGAGCCTCGTCGCCTTCCTGTTCGTGATCGTCGCGCGCCACCGCACGATCGCGACGCTGCGCTGGCACTGGGTGCTGCCCGGCATCGCGGTGACGGCCGGCGTGACGAACCTCGGGTTCGTGTGGGGCACGATCCACGGCGAGGTGCTGCGCGTGATGCTGCTGTTCTACCTGACCCCCGCGTGGACCGCGATCTATGCGCACTTCCTGCTGCGCGAGCGGCTGACCTGGGCCGGCGCGGGGCTCGCGGCGCTGTCGATCGGCGGCGCGATGCTGATGCTGTGGTCGCCGACGCTCGGCCTGCCGTTGCCGGCCACCCCGGCCGAATGGGCCGGTCTCGCGGCCGGGTTGAGCTTCGCGATGAGCAACGTGCTCGTGATCAAGGCGAGCCGTGAGCTGCCGGAGATGCGCGCCGAGATGCGTACCGCGACGCTGTTCGGCGGCGCGGCGGTGTTCGGCGCGATCGCGTCGCTGTTCGAGGGGATACCGGCTGCGCCGGCGGGCGGCCACCTCGGCACGGCCGCGCTGATCATCGTCGCGATCGGCGTGACGATGGCGTCGAACAACCTGCTCGTGCAATACGGGCTGGCGCGCGTGCCGGCGAACCGTGCGTCGATCATCATGCTGTTCGAGATCGTGATCACCGCGTTGTCGGCCTGGGTGTTCGCGAACGAGCTGCCGAGCGCGCGCGAGTGGGCGGGCGGCGCGTGCATCGTGCTGGCGACGCTGCTGTCGAGCCGGGTCCATCGTGCCGCGCCGGCACCGGACAAACCCGGCGACGGTCGGGACGGCGCACGCGCGATGGTATGATGGAAGCCGTTTGCGGGGCCCAACGCTGTATGCGCGCGGCCCCGCTTTTGAATTCCGGAGCGCATCGCGCGCATGGGCCGTCCGGCCTCGCGCAGTGCGGCTCCGTCCGTTTCACACCTTCTTCACATCCGATACCGCCGTGCGTCTGAGCTCGATCAAACTCGCTGGCTTCAAATCCTTTGTCGATCCCACGCATTTCCAGGTTCCGGGCCAGCTTGTCGGCGTGGTGGGCCCGAACGGGTGCGGCAAGTCCAACATCATCGATGCCGTGCGCTGGGTGCTCGGCGAGTCGCGCGCTTCCGAGCTGCGCGGCGAATCGATGCAGGACGTGATCTTCAACGGCTCGACCGCCCGCAAGCCCGGCAGCCGGGCCAGCGTCGAACTGATCTTCGACAACTCCGACGGCCGCGCGGCCGGCCAGTGGGGCCAGTACGGCGAGATCGCCGTGAAGCGCGTGCTGACGCGCGACGGCACGTCGAGTTACTACATCAACAACCTGCCGGCGCGCCGCCGCGACATCCAGGACATCTTCCTCGGCACCGGCCTCGGGCCGCGTGCGTACGCGATCATCGGGCAGGGCATGATCGCCCGGATCATCGAGGCGAAGCCGGAAGAGCTGCGCGTGTTCCTCGAGGAAGCCGCGGGCGTGTCGAAGTACAAGGAACGCCGCCGCGAGACCGAGAACCGCCTGCACGACACGCGCGAGAACCTGACCCGCGTCGAGGACATCGTCCGCGAGCTCGGCGCGAACCTCGAGAAGCTCGAGGCGCAGGCCGTCGTTGCCACCAAGTACAAGGAACTCGTCGCCGACGGCGAGGAGAAGCAGCGCCTGTTGTGGCTGCTGCGCAAGAACGAGGCCGCCGGCGAGCAGCAGAAGCAGCAGCGCGCGATCGAACAGGCGCAGATCGACCTCGAGGCGCAAACGGCGAAGCTGCGCGAGGTCGAGGCGCAGCTCGAGACGCTGCGCGTTGCGCATTACTCCGCAAGCGACGCGATGCAGGGCGCGCAGGGCTCGCTCTACGAAGCGAACGCCGAGGTGAGCCGCCTCGAAGCCGAGATCAAGTTCATCGTCGAATCGCGCAACCGCGTGCAGGCGCAGATCGCCGCACTGAATGCGCAGCGCGAGCAATGGCGCGCGCAGGCCGAGAAGGCGCAGGACGAGCTCGAGGAAGCCGAGGAAGCGCGCGCGATGGCCGACGAGAAGGCCGCGCTCGCCGAAGACAACGCCGCCGCGAAGCACGACGCGCTGCCGGCGCTCGAAGCGAAGTTCCGCGATGCGCAGGCGCAGCTCAACGACGAGCGCGCGCGGATCGCGCAGACCGAACAGTCGCTGAAGCTCGAAGCCGCGCACCAGCGCAACGCCGACCAGCAGCTCCAGCAGCTGCAGCAGCGCCATGAGCGCCTGAAGAGCGAAGCGGGCGGGCTCGACGCGCCGGACGAGGCTCAGCTCGAGGAGCTGCGCATGCAGCTCGCCGAGCAGGAAGAGATCCTGGCCGAAGCGCAGGCGCGCCTCGCCGACGCGCAGGAAACGGTGCCGCGCCTCGATGGCGAACGCCGTGCCGCGCAGGAGCGCGTGCAGGCCGAAGCCGCGCAGATCCACCAGCTCGAGGCGCGTCTCGCCGCGCTGAAGCAACTGCAAGAAAATGTTCAGACCGAAGGCAAGGTGCAGCCGTGGCTCGACAAGCACGAGCTCGGCGCGCTGCCGCGTCTGTGGAAGAAGCTGCACGTCGAAGCCGGCTGGGAAGCGGCGCTCGAAGCGGTGCTGCGCGAGCGCCTCGCCGCGCTCGAAGTGTCGAATCTCGACTGGGTGAAGGCTTTTGCGACCGACGCACCGCCCGCGAAGCTCGCGTTCTATGCGCCGCCCGCGGCCGGCGAACCGCCGGCGGCCGTGGCCGGCCTGCGTCCGGTGCTGTCGCTCGTGCGCATCGACGATGCGGGCATCCGCGCGGTGCTGAACGACTGGCTCGGCAACGTGTACGTTGCCGACGACGTCGCGCAGGCGCTTGCGACGCGCACGCAGCTGCCGGCAGGCGGCGCGTTCGTCGTCAAGGCCGGCCATATCGTCACGCGCGTCGGCGTGCAGCTGTATGCGGCCGATTCGGAGCAGGCCGGGATGCTGGCCCGCCAGCAGGAAATCGAAAACCTGACGCGCCAGGTGCGTGCACAGGCGCTGCTCGCCGACGAGGCGCGCACGGCCGCTGTCCGCGCGGAAGCCGCGCACACGCAGGCCACGCAGGCACTCGGCGACGTGCGCGCACAGGCCGAGCGTGCGACGCAGCGCGTGCATGCGTTGCAGATGGACGTGCTGAAGCTTGCGCAGGCGCACGAACGTTACACGCAGCGCAGCACGCAGATCCGCGAGGAACTCGAGGAAATCGGCGCGCAGATCGAAGAGCAGCGCGCGATGCGCGCGGAGTCGGAAGCGAATTTCGAGCGTTTCGACGGCGAACTGGCCGAACTGCAGGCGCGCTTCGAGGACAACCAGCTCGCATTCGAAGCGCTCGACGAATCGCTGACGCAGGCGCGTCAGGAAGCGCGTGACCTGGAGCGCGGCGCGAACGACGCGCGCTTCGCCGCACGCAATGCCGTGACGCGGATCGACGAGCTCAAGCGCAGCATCCAGGTTGCACACGAGCAGAGCGAGCGTGTCGCCGCGTCGCTCGAAGACGCACGCGCCGAGCTCGAGACGATCAACGAGCAGACCGCGCACACGGGCCTGCAGGACGCGCTCGAGATTCGCGCGGTGAAGGAAGAGGCGCTGCAGGCCGCGCGGATCGAACTCGATGACCTGACCGCGAAGCTGCGCGCGTCGGACGAGCAGCGACTCGTCGCCGAGCGCTCGCTGCAACCGTTGCGCGACCGCATCACCGAATTGCAGTTGAAGGAGCAGGCCGCGCGCCTGTCGGTCGAGCAGTTCGCCGAGCAACTGACGACGGCCGAGGTCGACGAGGAAGCGCTGCGCGAGAAGCTCACGCCGGATCTGAAGCCGTCGTACCTGCAGGGCGAGGTCACGCGCCTGAACAACGCGATCAACGCGCTCGGCCCGGTGAACATGGCCGCGCTCGATGAGCTGAAGGCCGCGAGCGAGCGCAAGGTGTTCCTCGATGCGCAGTCGGCCGACCTGATCGACGCGATCACGACGCTCGAGGACGCGATCCACAAGATCGACCAGGAAACCCGCACGCTGCTGCAGGGCACCTTCGACGAGGTCAACCGTCACTTCAGCGACCTGTTCCCGCGCCTGTTCGGCGGCGGCCAGGCGAAGCTGATCATGACGGGCGACGAAATCCTCGACGCCGGCGTGCAGGTGATGGCGCAGCCGCCGGGCAAGAAGAACGCGACGATCCACCTGCTGTCGGGCGGCGAGAAGGCGCTGACCGCGACCGCACTGGTGTTCGCGATGTTCCAGCTGAACCCGGCGCCGTTCTGTCTGCTCGACGAGGTCGACGCGCCGCTCGACGACGCGAACACCGAGCGTTTCGCGAATCTCGTGCGCGCGATGTCCGACAAGACGCAGTTCCTGTTCATCTCGCACAACAAGATCGCGATGGAAATGGCGCAGCAGCTGATCGGCGTGACGATGCAGGAGCAGGGCGTGTCGCGGATCGTTGCGGTGGACATGGAAACCGCCGCGGGTTTTGCCCAGAATTGACGTTTGACGAAACCGGACCGCGTTCGCGCGGCGCATGGGCGCCCGTTCGCGGTTCCGACGAACAAGAATTGCTGATGGAGCGTGCATGGACGAGTTGACACTCGGTTTGATCGGCGCGGGCGCCGTCGTGGTGGGCGGCGTCGTGGTCTACAACGCATGGCAGGGCGCGAAGGTGCGGCGCAGGATGCCGCGCCCGATGCCGGAGGAAGCGGCCGAGGCGATGAACCGCCCCGAACGCGAGGAAGAATTGCCGTTCATCGAGCCGGTGCGCCAGCCGGTGCGGCGCGAGCCCGCGGCACCGGCCCCGGCGGCCGCCACGGGCGGCACGCCGGCCGAAGTCGCGCGCGTCGAGCCGACGTTCGGTGGTGCGGCACCTGCCGATACGCCGGCCGATCTGCAGGCCGAGGCGACCGGTATCGATGCACCGGCCGAGTCGGTCGAGCCGGTTGCCGGCGAAGCAGCCGCACCGGCTTCCGCGCACGACACGCACGCTGAACCGGCAGAGCCGGCCGAACCCGTGCTGCCGGCCGCCACGACGATCTCGTCGGCTCCGCCGGCGATCGTCGACCGCCGGATCGACTGCATCGTGCCGATCCGCCTCGGCGGGTCGCTGCCGGGCGACAAGATCCTGCCGGCCGCGCAGCGGCTGCGCCGCGCGGGCAGCAAGCCCGTGCACATCGAAGGCAAGCCGGAAGGCGGCCAGTGGGAGTTGCTGCAGAACGGCGTGCGCTACGAGGAGCTGCGCGCGGCCGCGCAGCTTGCGAACCGCAGCGGTGCGCTGAACGAGCTCGAGTTCTCCGAATTCGTGACGGGCGTCCAGCAGTTCGCCGACGCGATCGACGGCGCGCCGGAATTCCCGGACATGATGGAAACGGTCGCGATGGCGCGCGAGCTCGACGCGTTTGCCGCGCAGTGCGACGCGCAGCTGTCGATCAACGTGATGTCGGACGGCGCGCCGTGGTCGGCGAACTACGTGCAGGCGGTCGCGTCGCAGGACGGGCTGCTGCTGTCGCGCGACGGCACGCGTTTCGTGAAGCTCGACGCGAAGCAGAACCCCGTGTTCATGCTGCAGTTCGGCGACACGAACTTCCTGCGCGACGACCTCACGTACAAGGGCGGCAACATGATCACGCTGGTGCTCGACGTGCCGGTCGCCGAAGAGGACATCCTGCCGTTCCGGCTGATGTGCGACTACGCGAAATCGCTGTCCGAGCGGATCGGCGCGCGGGTCGTCGACGATTCGCGGCGGCCGCTGCCGGAATCGACGCTGGTCGCGATCGATCAGCAACTGATGAAGCTGTACGCGAAGCTCGAGGAAGCCGGCATCCCGGCCGGTTCGCCGGTCACGCGCCGCCTCTTCAGCCAGTAACGCGCGCCCGGCGGGCGGCGGCTTCCGGCGCCGTCGCCCGTCGCTGCCATGCACCGTGCTTGTGTGCACTGCAGCGGGCCCGCGCGGCACGCATCGCGTGCCCCCGCTGCGGCGTCAAACTGAGATAATCGGAATTCCGATTTTTCAGAACGACTCTGCCGCCAGCATGGCCCGAACCCAAGCCGAACCGCCAGCCAGCCAGCCCGACGCGCGCGCCGCGTGGCTGCGCGATCAACTCGAGCGGGCGAACTACGCCTATTACGTGCTCGACCAGCCGGATCTGCCCGACGCCGAATACGACCGGCTGTTCCGCGAACTGCAGCAGCTCGAAGCCGACCATCCGGAACTCGTGACGCCCGATTCGCCGACGCAGCGTGTCGGCGGCGAGGCGGCCGGCGGTTTCACGCCGGTCGTGCATGACGCGCCGATGCTGTCGCTGAACAACGGTTTCGCCGACGAGGACATCGTCGCATTCGACAAGCGTGTCGCCGACGCGCTCGACAAGACGACCGATCTCGCCGGCTCGGTGACGGAGCCCGTCGAGTACGCATGCGAACTGAAGTTCGACGGTCTCGCGATCTCGCTGCGCTACGAGCAGGGCGTATTCGTCCAGGCGTCCACGCGCGGCGACGGGACGACAGGCGAGGACGTGACCGAGAACGTGCGCACGATCCGCTCGATTCCGCTGAAGCTGAAGGGCAAGAACGTGCCGGCCGTGCTCGACGTGCGCGGCGAGGTGCTGATGTTCAAGCGCGATTTCGCACGCCTGAACGAACGCCAGCGCGCGGCCGACCAGCGCGAATTCGCGAACCCGCGCAACGCGGCGGCCGGCAGCCTGCGCCAGCTCGACTCGAAGATCACCGCGCAGCGCCCGCTGTCGTTCTTCGCGTACGGGATCGGCGTGCTCGACGGGATGCCGATGCCCGATACGCACAGCGCGCTGCTCGACTGGTACGAGTCGCTCGGCCTGCCCGTGAACCGCGAGCGCGCGGTGGTGCACGGCGCCGAAGGCTTGCTCGACTTCTTCCGCAAGGTCGGCGAGAAGCGCGAGTCGCTGCCGTACGACATCGACGGCGTCGTCTACAAGGTCAACCGGCGTGACGAACAGGAGCGCCTCGGCTTCGTGTCGCGCGCGCCGCGCTTCGCGCTCGCGCACAAGTTCCCCGCTCAGGAAGCGCTGACCAGGCTCGTCGCGATCGACGTGCAGGTCGGCCGCACCGGCGCGATCACGCCGGTCGCGCGCCTCGAGCCCGTATTCGTCGGCGGCGCGACCGTGACGAACGCAACGCTGCACAACGAGGACGAGGTGCGCCGCAAGGACATCCGGATCGGCGATACCGTGATCGTGCGCCGCGCGGGCGACGTGATCCCCGAGGTGGTCGGCGCGCTGCTCGACCGGCGCCCGGCCGATGCGGCCGAGTTCGTGATGCCGACCGAATGCCCGGTGTGCGGCTCGAAGATCGAGCGCCTACCGGACGAGGCGATCGCGCGCTGCACGGGCGGCCTGTTCTGCCCGGCGCAGCGCAAGCAGGCGCTGTGGCATTTCGCGCAGCGCCGCGCGCTCGACATCGACGGGCTCGGCGAGAAGATCATCGACCAGCTCGTCGAGCTGAATCTCGTGCGCACGCCGGCCGATCTGTTCAATCTCGGCTTTGCGACGCTCGCCGAGCTCGACCGGTTCGCCGAGAAGTCGGCACAGAACCTGCTCGACTCGCTCGAGAAGGCGAAGCACACGACGCTCGCGCGCTTCATCTACGGGCTCGGCATCCGTCACGTGGGCGAATCGACCGCGAAGGATCTCGCGAAGCATTTCGGCTCGCTGACCCCGATCATGGACGCGTCGATCGAAGAACTGCTCGAAGTCAATGACGTCGGGCCGATCGTCGCCGAGTCGCTCCATCAGTTCTTCGCGGAAGAGCACAACCGGACCGTGATCGAGCAGTTGCGCGCGCCGGGCAAGGTGACGTGGCCGGAAGGGCCGCCCGCGCCGAAGGCGCCGCAGGGCGTGCTGGCCGGCAAGACGGTCGTGCTGACGGGCACGCTGCCGACGCTCACGCGCGATGCCGCGAAGGAAATGCTCGAAGCGGCGGGCGCGAAAGTGGCCGGTTCGGTATCGAAGAAGACGGATTACGTGGTCGCGGGCGCCGAAGCCGGCAGCAAGCTCGCGAAGGCCGAGGAACTCGGCATCCCCGTGCTGGACGAAGACGGCCTGCACCAACTCCTGGAGGGTAATACGCCATGATTCGCGAGATCCTGAAGATGGGCGATCCGCGCCTGCTCGAAGTCGCCAAGCCGGTCGAGCGGTTCGATACACCCGAACTGCACGAGATCGTCGCGGACATGTTCGAGACGATGCACCATGCGAACGGCGCCGGCCTGGCTGCACCGCAGATCGGCATCGGGCTGCAGATCATCATCTTCGGCTTCGGCAACAACAACCGCTACCCGGATGCGCCCCCGGTGCCCGAGACCGTGCTGATCAACCCGAAGATCGAGTACCTGCCGCCGGACATGGAAGAGGGCTGGGAAGGCTGCCTGTCGGTGCCGGGCATGCGCGGCGTCGTCAGCCGCTACGCGAAAGTGCGCTACAGCGGCTTCGACCAGTACGGCGAGAAGATCGACCGCGTGGCCGACGGTTTTCACGCACGCGTCGTCCAGCACGAATACGACCACCTGATCGGCAAGCTGTATCCGATGCGGATCACCGACTTCACGCGCTTCGGCTTCACGGAAGTGCTGTTCCCGGGGCTCGATCCGGCTTCCGACGATTGATTGGCCGGCTTTGCCGGCTTCTCGCAGACAAGAAAAAGCCCGCTTGCGCGGGCTTTTTCGTTGCGTCGCGCACGTGTATGCGCCCGCGATCAGAACGTCTCGTCGGCCGACAGATAGCGCCATTGACCCTGCGGCAGGGCGCCGAGCATCACGCGGCCCATCCGGACGCGCTTCAGGCCGATCACGTCGAGGCCCACCAGCTCGCACATGCGACGGATCTGGCGCTTCTTGCCTTCGCGCAACACGAAGCGCAACTGCTCGCCGTTCTGCCAGCTCACCATCGCGGGCTTCAGCGCGACGCCGTCGAGCTCGAGGCCGTGGCGCAGCTTCGCGAGCGATTCCGCGGGGAAGTGCTGGTCGATGTCGATGAGCCGTTCGCCGAAGCGCACGCGCACCAGGTACTCCTTGTCGATGTCCGACTGCTCGCCGATCAGCTGCTTCGCGATCACGCCGTTTTGCGTCAGCACGAGCAGGCCGGTCGAATCGATGTCCAGGCGGCCGGCCGGTGCGAGGGCGTGCAGATGCTGCGGCGAGAAGCGCACCGGCGAATGGTCGCCGCTCCAGCGGTTCGCGCGCGTGATCAGCACGGCCGCGGGCTCGTAGCCGTCTTCCGCCTGGCCGGACACGTAGCCGACCGGCTTGTGCAGCAGGATCGTCACTTGCGCGGCCTGCGCGGCGCTCGCGCGTTCGTCGATCTCGATCTTCTGGTCCGCGCGGACCTTGGTGCCGAGCGTGTCGATGCGTTCGCCGTCGACGAGCACCCAGCCCTTTTCGATCCATTCGTCGGCTTCGCGGCGCGAGCACATGCCGAGCTCGGACATCCGTTTCGACAGGCGCATCAGGCCCGATTCGTCGCCGTAGTCAACGTCGGCGGCGGCGCGCTTGACCGGTTGCGCGGTCTTGACCGCACCGAACGAGCGGCGCTCGCCGTCGCGTGCGGGGCGGGCCGGGCGGTCGCCGAAGCTGCGCGTCGCACCTTCGCCGGCAGGCTTGTCGCGATACGACGGGCGCTTGCCGTCGTCAGCGCCTGCGCGGCGCGGGCGGGCATCGTCATCACGGCGCGGCGGGCGATCGGACGACGTGCGGCGGTCGCCAAAGCTGCGCTTCGCGCCTTCGCCGGCTGCCTTGTCGCGATACGGTGCGCGTGCGCTGCCTTCACTGGAGCCTGCGCGACGCGGACGTGCATCGTCATCACGGCGCGGCGGGCGATCGGACGACGTGCGGCGGTCGCCGAAGCTGCGCTTCGCACCTTCGCCGGATGCGTTGTCGCGATACGACGGGCGCTTGCCGTCTTCAGCGCCTGCGCGGCGCGGGCGGGCGTCGTCATCGCGGCGCGGCGGGCGATCGGACGACGTGCGACGGTCGCCGAAGCTGCGTTTTGCGCCTTCACCGGATGCGTTGTCGCGATAAGGCGTGCGTGCGCCGCCTTCGCCCCCTGCACGACGCGGCCGTGCGTCGTCGTCGCGGCGCGGCGGACGATCCGACGACGTGCGGCGGTCGCCGAAGCTGCGTTTTGCGCCTTCACCGCCTGCGTTGTCGCGATACGGCGCGCGTGCGCCGCCTTCGCCACCTGCACGACGC
Source organism: Burkholderia sp. AU45274 (assembly GCF_030482505.1). Lineage (NCBI taxonomy): Bacteria > Pseudomonadati > Pseudomonadota > Betaproteobacteria > Burkholderiales > Burkholderiaceae > Burkholderia > Burkholderia sp. AU45274. The sequence goes on from NZ_JAUJQE010000002.1 coordinate 172,752, forward strand.
GGCCGCGCATCGTCATCGCGGCGCGGCGGACGATCCGACGACGTGCGGCGGTCGCCGAAGCTGCGCTTCGCGCCTTCACCGCCCGCGTTGTCGCGATACGGCGCGCGTGCACCGCCTTCGCCACCTGCACGACGCGGCCGCGCGTCGTCATCACGCCGCGGCGGACGGTCCGACGACGTACGGCGGTCGCCGAAGCTGCGCTTCGCGCCTTCCCCGGCCGCGTTGTCGCGATAAGGGGCGCGCGTGCCGCGTTCCGCACCGCCGTCACGCGGTGCACGCTTGGCCGGTGCGCGATCGGCGCCCGCGGCAGCGCGCGGCTTGAACGTGCGTTCGCCGGCGCCGGCAGGGGGCGCCTTCTTCGGGCGGGCCGGCTTATCCCCGGCGGGAGGCGTGGCGGGACGCACCGCCTTGCGGGCGACGAGGCTGCCGGAGCGGACAGGGGCGCGGGTCGGCGACGCCGGCTTCGGATTCTTGACGGTTAATTTGGTGCGCATAAACGCTGGAATTCATTCAGACTGCGATCGCACGCAGCAATTCGGTTTCGAGCTGGATCTGCAGGCGGTTGTCGGACAGGCCGGCACCCGCGAGCAGGAAAATGTCCTCGACGCGTTCGCCGAGCGTATTGATCCGCGCCGCGTGGACGCCGATCCGATGCTCGGCGAGTACGCGCGCGATCGAATAGAGAAGGCCCGGCCGGTCGTTGGCCGACACGGACAGGATGTAGTACTGGCCGCGCTCGTCGGCCCGCAGGTCGACGCGCGGCGTGATCGGAAACGTCCGGGACAGCCTCGACAGGCGGCCCTTGGACGGCTCCGGCAGCGGTGCGGTTTCGGTGAGCCGCGACGCGAGTTGCTGCTCGACGAGATTCGCGATGTCGCGATACCGCACGTCACTTTCGGTCTGCGTGACGATGAAGTTGTCGAGCGCATAGCCGTGCCGCGTCGTGCTGACCCGTGCGTCGAGCACCGACAGCCCGTTGCGGTCGAAATACGCGCAGATGCCCGCGAACAGGTCGGGACGATCCTTCACGTACACGAGCACCTGCAGCGCGTCGCCGATCGGCGACGGCCGCGCGCGGACGATCGCGGTTTCGGCATTCACGTGCCGGTACAGCACGCGTGTCTGCCACGCGATGTCGGCCGCGTCGTGACGCAGGAAGAAGCCGACATCGAGCTGGTCCCACAGCGCGCGATGCGCGTCGTCGGGCACGGTTTCGAGACGCAGCAGCGCGAGCGCCTGCTCCTGCCGCGACTTCAGCTCCGAATGCGCGTCGGGATTGGCCCCGCCGAGCACCGCGAGCGTGATGCGGTACAGGTCCTCGAGCAGCTTGCCCTTCCACGTGTTCCACACCTTCGGGCTCGTGCCGCGGATATCGGCGACGGTCAGCAGGTACAGCGCGGTGAGGTACCGTTCGTTGCCGACGACTTCGGCGAAGCGCTTGATGACTTCGGGGTCGCTCGTGTCCTGCTTCTGCGCGACCTGGCTCATCGTCAGGTGATGCTGGACGAGCCACACGATCAGCGCCGCATCGTCGCCGGCAATGCCGTGCTCGCGGCAGAAGCGCCGCGCATCGGCCATCCCGAGCGTCGAGTGATCGCCGCCGCGGCCCTTCGCGATGTCGTGGAACAGCGCCGCGACATACAGCACCCACGGGCGCTCGAAGTTGCCGATCAGCTGGCTGCAGAACGGATATTCGTGCGCGTGCTCGGCCACCGCGAAGCGGCGGATGTTGCGCAACACCATCAGGATGTGCTGGTCGACCGTGTACACGTGGTACAGGTCGTGCTGCATCTGGCCGACGATGCGGCGGAAGTTCAGCAGGTAGCGGCCGAGCACGCTCGTCTGGTTCATCAGACGGAACGCGTGCGTGATCCCTTCGGGTTGCTGAAGGATCCGCATGAATGTGTCGCGGTTCTGCGGATCGCGGCGCCACGTGTTGTTCATGATCTCGCGCGAGTTGTACAGCGCGCGCAACGTGCGGGCGGACAGGCCCTTCACGCCACGGGTCGTCTCGTACAGCAGGAACGCTTCGAGGATCGCGTCGGGGTGGCGTTCGAACACGCCGTCGTCGACGATCTCGAGCATGCCCTGCTTCTCGACGAAGCGGTCGGGCGACAGCACGCGCGTGATGCCGCTCGTCGCGGGGAACAGCTGCGCCTCGATGTTCTGGATCAGGATCGTCGCGAGCTGCGTGACGGCTTTCGCGGCCCAGTAATAGCGGCGCATCAGCTGTTCGCTCGCGCGCTTGGCCTGCGTCGCCTGATAGCCGAAGCTCTCGGCGGCCTGCGTCTGCAGGTCGAACACGAGCATGTCCTGGCGGCGGCCGGCGATCACGTGCAGCCGCGCGCGCAGCGTCTTCAGGAAACCTTCGTTGCGGCGCAGCTCGCGCGCCTCGCGATCGGAGATGAGACCACGCGTGTCGAGCTCGCGCCAACTGCTGCCGAAACCGGCCGCGCGCGCGATCCACAGGATCGTCTGCAGGTCGCGCAAGCCGCCGGGGCTTTCCTTCACGTTCGGCTCGAGGCTGTACGGCGTGTCCTGGAACTTCGCGTGGCGCTGGCGCATCTCGAGCACCTTCGCGGTGAAGAACGCGCGGGCATCGAGCGCCTCGTGGTAGCGCACCGTGAAGCGTTCGAACAGCGCGGTGCTGCCGACGATGCGGCGCGCTTCCAGCAGCGAGGTCTGCACCGTGACGTCCTGCGACGCCTCCTCGATGCACTGCGCGACCGTGCGCACGCTGCTGCCGATCTCGAGGCCGAGATCCCACGCCATGCCGATGAAGCGCTCGATGCGCGCGTCGAGTGCCGGATCGTGCGCATCGGGCAGCAGCACGAGGATGTCGACGTCGGAATAGGGCGCGAGCTCGCCGCGCCCGTAGCCGCCGACGGCGACGAGCGCGAGCGTCGCGGGCAGCCCGCAGTCGTCCCACACGCGCTTCAGCGCTTCGTCGGTGAGTTTCGACAGCGCGTGCATCAGCGAAGCGACGTTCGCCGCGCGGCGAAAGCGCTCGAGCATCTCCGCCTTGGCGGCCTTGAATTCGGCGCGCCGCGACAGCGCTTCGGGCGAGGGGGCAGCGTGAGCGCTCATGGGCGGCCGTTCAGGTGCGGGTGGGGCGGGCTGGCGCGACGGCGCTCAGACGGCGGCGGCCGGTTGTGAGAATACCGGGCGCGCCGGCGTGCCGGCCGATACGGTCAGCACTTCGTAGCCGGTTTCGGTGACGAGCACCGTGTGCTCCCACTGCGCCGACAGGCTGCGGTCGCGCGTCTTGACCGTCCACTGGTCGGGCATCGTGCGGATGTCGCGCTTGCCGGCGTTGATCATCGGCTCGATCGTGAAGATCATCCCGGCCTTCAGTTCGATGCCGGTGCCCGGGCGGCCATAGTGGACGACCTGCGGATCTTCGTGGAACACCGTGCCGATGCCGTGGCCGCAGTATTCGCGCACGACGCTGTAGCCCTGCGCTTCCGCGTGCTTCTGGATCGCGTAGCCGATGTCGCCGAGGTGCGCGCCCGGCTTGACCTGGTCGATGCCGAGCCACATGCATTCGTAGGTGGTCTGCACGAGGCGCTTCGCGAGGATCGAACCCTCGCCGACGATGAACATGCGGCTCGTGTCGCCGAAGTAGCCGTTCTTGATCACGGTGATGTCGATGTTCAGCGCATCGCCGTTCTTGATCACCTTCTCGCCGGGAATGCCGTGGCAGATCACGTCGTTGACCGAAATGCAGGTGGCCTTCGGGTACGGCGGGTAGCCGGGCGGCTGGTAGTTCAGCGGCGCCGGGATCGTGCCCTGTTCGTTGAGCATGAACTCGTGGCAGAGGCGGTCGAGTTCGGCGGTCGTCACGCCCGCGACGACGTGCGGCGTGATGAAGTCGAGCACTTCGCTCGCGAGACGGCAGGCGACGCGCATCTCGGCGATATCGTGTTCGTTTTTGAGCGTAATAGCCATCGAGGTATGCCTGGAATGCGGTGAATTGACGGATTATCGCACCTTCTGGCAGGCCTCGCAGCCCCTGCCGGCGGTGCGGATCCGGGTTTTCGCGGATTGTCCGGCCGGCTGCCGCGCGGCAAGCGAAAGTGGTGAGCGACTTGAGAGCGGACAAATCGGCGTGCTATACTCTTTGGCTAAGTCGATATCCAATTGCCGAGCTTGCCCCATGTTGGGGCGGCATCGCGGATGGAAGGCTTGCGGCACGGGCGTTTGCACGTGTCGAATCGCAAGCCGGCGCAACCAGGGTGCCGGCCGCGCGGAATTCGCGCCCTTCGGGGTGGGATCGCGCGGCGGTACGGCGGCCGGCTTAAGACCCAACCCTCGTGGAGAATTTACATGGCAGTTACGATGCGCCAAATGCTGGAAGCGGGTGTCCACTTCGGTCACCAGACGCGCTTCTGGAACCCGAAGATGGCTCCGTTCATTTTCGGTCACCGCAACAAGATTCACATCATCAACCTCGAAAAGACGCTGCCGATGTTCACGGACGCGCAGAAGTACGTGCGCCAGCTGGCAGCGAACCGCGGCACGATCCTGTTCGTCGGCACGAAGCGTCAATCGCGTGACACGATCGCCCAGGAAGCGCAGCGCGCAGGCATGCCGTACGTCAATGCACGCTGGCTCGGCGGCATGATGACCAACTTCAAGACGCTGAAGGTATCGATCAAGCGCCTGAAGGACATGGAAGCGGCCGTCGAATCGGGCGAAACCGAGAAGATGAGCAAGAAGGAAGCGCTGCTGTTCGAACGCGAAATCGCCAAGCTGCAAAAGTCGATCGGCGGCGTGAAGGACATGGGCGGCATTCCGGACGCGATCTTCGTCGTCGACGTCGGCTACCACAAGATTGCTGTCACCGAAGCGAACAAGCTGGGCGTGCCGGTCATCGCCGTGGTCGATACGAACCACTCGCCGGAAGGTGTGGATTACGTGATCCCGGGTAACGACGACTCGAGCAAGGCAGTCGCGCTGTACGCTGAAGGCGTGGCCGATGCGATCCTCGAAGGCCGTGCGAACGCGGTCAACGAAGTGGTCCAGGCCGCACGCGGCGACGACGAGTACGTCGAGGAAAACGCGTAACTGGCCCCGAGCCGGCGCAAAAAGGGGGCTCTCAACAGGCCCCCTTTTTTTAAGCTTGTGCGCCGGACCTGATCGCGCCGAATCGGCGCGGGTCCGGAAACGAATCTCGGCCGTTCGCGTCCAAGCGGGCGGCGTTGTGAATACAGACTCAAGGAGCGAATGATGGCGGCAATTACCGCAAGCATGGTGGCAGAACTGCGCGCAAAGACCGACGCACCGATGATGGAGTGCAAGAAGGCGCTGACGGAAGCCGACGGCGATCTGGCCAAGGCTGAAGAGCTGCTGCGCGTCAAGCTCGGCAACAAGGCGAGCAAGGCGGCATCGCGCGTGACGGCAGAAGGCGTCGTCGCCTCGTTCGTCGGCGGCAACGCGGGCTCGCTGGTCGAACTGAACTGCGAAACCGACTTCGTCGCGAAGAACGACGACTTCCTCGCATTCTCGAAGACGGTTGCAGAACTCGTCGCGACGCAAAACCCGGCTGACGTGGCTGCGCTGTCGGCGCTGCCGCTCGAAGGCTCGACGGTCGACGCAGTGCGTCTGGCGCTGGTCGGCAAGATCGGCGAGAACGTCTCGATCCGCCGTTTCGTCCGTTTCGAAACCGCAAACAAGATCGCAACGTACCTGCACGGCGCGCGTATCGGCGTGATCGTCGAGTACACGGGCGCGGACGAGCAGGTCGGCAAGGACGTCGCGATGCACATCGCGGCAATGAAGCCGGTCGCGCTGTCGTCGGCTGACGTGCCGGCGGAACTGATCGAGACGGAACGCCGCGTGGCCGAGCAGAAGGCTGCGGAATCGGGCAAGCCGGCTGAAATCGTCGCGAAGATGGTCGACGGTAGCGTCCAGAAGTACCTGAAGGAAGTGTCGCTGCTGAACCAGACGTTCGTGAAGAACGATAAGCAGACGATCGAGCAGATGCTGAAGGCAGCGGATGCCGCAGTGCAGAAGTTCGCACTGTTCGTCGTCGGCGAAGGCATCGAGAAGCGCCAGGACGACTTCGCCGCCGAAGTGGCCGCGCAAGTCGCAGCAGCAAAGCAGCAGTAAGCCGTAAGCAGTCAGGCAGTATCCGCGGCGGGCGTCCGCTCCGCCGCGGTCGGCGCCGCCGCCGGCCGGCCGGGAAACCCGGTCCGACCGTCGGCGCTTGCCCGAATCAGTATTTCGCCCCTACAGTTCGTGGTTGTCATCCTCTCGTCGCTCGGAAGCCCCTATGTCCAATGCCTATAAACGCGTCCTCCTCAAACTCTCCGGCGAAGCGCTGATGGGCGACGATGCCTTCGGCATCAATCGCGCGACGATCGAACGGATGGTGGCCGATATCGCCGAAGTCGTGCGTCTCGGTACGCAGCTCGCGGTCGTGATCGGTGGCGGTAATATTTTCCGCGGTGTCGCGGGTGGCGCGGCCGGCATGGATCGCGCGACGGCAGACTACATGGGGATGCTCGCGACGATGATGAACGCGCTGGCGCTGCAGGACGCGATGCGCCACGCCGGCATCGAGGCGCGTGTGCAGTCCGCGCTGCGGATGGACCAGGTCGTCGAGCCGTACATCCGGCCCCGCGCGATCCGCCAGCTCGAGGAAGGCCGCGTCGTGATCTTCGCGGCCGGTACGGGCAACCCGTTCTTCACGACGGACACGGCCGCCGCGCTGCGCGGTTCGGAAGTGGGCGCCGAGGTCGTATTGAAGGCGACCAAGGTCGATGGCGTATATTCTGCCGATCCGAAGAAGGATCCGTCGGCCACGCGTTACACGACGATCACTTTCGACGAGGCGATCAGCCGCAACCTGCAGGTGATGGACGCGACGGCCTTTGCGCTGTGCCGCGACCAGAAGCTGCCGATTCGCGTGTTTTCGATCAACAAGCCGGGCGCGCTCAAGCGCATCGTGCTGGGCGAGGACGAAGGTACGCTCGTCCACGTGTAAACTCCCGCGGATGCGGGTCATCGGCCGCGGCGCACCCGATGCGCCGGGCAGGGCCCGTGTTCTTTGAAGGTTAGAAGGTTCGGAGGTTGAAATGAGTGTCGCTGATACCAAGAAGGGCGTCGAGCAAAAGATGCAGCGCTCGATCGAAGCGTTCAAGAACGATCTGGCAAAGATCCGTACGGGCCGTGCACACACCGGTCTGCTCGATCACGTGCAGGTCGACTACTACGGCTCGATGGTGCCGATCTCGCAGGTCGCCAACCTGACGCTCGTCGATGCACGCACGATCGGCGTGCAGCCGTGGGAAAAGAACATGGTCGCTAAGGTCGAGAAGGCCATTCGCGAAGCCGACCTGGGCCTGAACCCGGCCACCGCCGGCGACCTGATCCGCGTGCCGATGCCCGCGCTGACGGAAGAGCGCCGCCGCGAGCTGACCAAGGTCGTCAAGAGCGAAGGCGAAACGGCCAAGGTCGCGATCCGCAACCTGCGCCGCGACGCGAACGAAGCGCTCAAGAAGCTCGTGAAGGACAAGGAAATCTCGGAAGACGACGAGCGCCGCGCGAGCGACGACGTGCAGAAGCTGACCGACAAGCACGTTGCCGAAATCGACAAGCTCGTGCAGAGCAAGGAAGCCGAGATCATGACGGTCTGACGACCGTCCTCGCGCGCCGCCTTCTTCCCGCATTACTGTCTCAACGGCCATGACCTATACCAGCTCTACCGTTCGCGTGCCTGACGTCGGCGTCGTGCCGCGTCACATCGCGATCATCATGGACGGCAACGGCCGTTGGGCGACCGAACGCCGCTTGCCGCGCGTCGCGGGGCACACCCGCGGCGTCGATGCCGTGCGGGCGGTGGTCGAAGGCTGCGCGCGCGCCGGCGTCGAATATCTGACGCTGTTCGCGTTCAGTTCGGAGAACTGGCGCCGTCCGAACGACGAAGTGTCGTTCCTGATGCGCCTCTTCATCACCGCGCTCGAGCGCGAGGTCGGCAAGCTTCACGCGAACGGGATCCGCCTGCGTGTCGTCGGCGATCTCGACCGCTTCGAGCCGCGCATCCGCGAGCTGATTCGCCGCGCCGAAACCAAGACGGCGCGCAATACCCGTCTTACGCTCACCATCGCGGCCAACTACGGCGGCCGGTGGGACATCCTGCAGGCGACGAAGAAGCTCGTCGAGCAGGCCGTGCGCGAGGGTCGCGAGGTCGAAGTGACCGAGGACGCGTTCGCGCCGCACCTGGCGATGGCCTATGCGCCGGAGCCCGATCTCTTCATCCGTACCGGTGGCGAGCAGCGCGTCAGCAACTTCCTGCTGTGGCAACTCGCGTACGCCGAATTCTATTTCACCGACAAATACTGGCCGGATTTCGACGGCGCGGCGCTGGCCGACGCCATCGCGTCGTATACGGAGCGCGAACGCCGTTTCGGCCGCACGAGCGCACAGCTCGAACCGCAATCGCAGAACGCCGACTCCCTTTCATGCTGAAAACCCGTGTGATCACGGCGATCGTGATGCTGGCGGTCCTGCTGCCGGTGACGCTGTTCGCGCCGCTCACCGCGTTCGGCGCGCTGATCGGCGTCGTGCTCGTGTTTGCCGCGTGGGAATGGGCGCGCCTGCTCAAGCTCGGCGGCGCCGGCCCGGTCGTCTATGCAGTCGTCGCGGCCCTGGCGCTCGCGGCAACGGCGCCGCTCGGCGTCGATGCGGCTTCGTCCCGTCCCCTTTTCATGGCAGCCGGCGTGTTCTGGCTGCTGGTCGGCCCGTTCACGCTGCGGCGCAAGCCCCAGCTCGCGGGCGGCGTTTGGCGGCCGTTCCTGCTGGCAGCCGGCCTCGTGGTCTTTGCGGCCTGCTGGCATGCGCTCGTCGCGGCGCGTGCGCAGGGCGTGCCGTTCGTGCTGTCGCTGCTTCTGGTCGTCTGGCTCGCCGATATCGGCGCATACTTCGCGGGCAAGGCCTTCGGAAAGCGTAAACTGGCCATCACGATCAGCCCCGGCAAGAGCTGGGAGGGCGCGATCGGCGGCTGGCTCGCCGTGATGGTCGTCGCCGGTGTCGCGATGGCCGTGCATGCGTTCGAGCCGACCCTGTTTTCCGCGTTCGCCGTGCGCTACGGGATGCCCGGCGCGTGGGCCGCACTGACGCTGCTGGTCGCGTACAGCGTGATCGGCGACCTGTTCGAGTCGTTGCTGAAGCGGCAGGCGGGCGTGAAGGATTCGAGCGGACTGCTGCCAGGCCATGGCGGCGTGCTCGACCGTGTCGACGCGCTGCTGCCGGTGCTGCCGCTCGCGATGCTGCTGCTTGGTTAAACCACTCATTCTTTTATGCAAAAACGTCTGACATTGCTCGGTTCCACGGGCTCGATCGGAGACAGCACGCTCGACGTGGTCGCGCGCCATCCCGAGCGCTTCTCGGTCTATGCGCTGACCGCACACCGCAACGGCGACAAGCTGGTCGAGCAATGCCTGCGCTTCGCGCCCGAAGTGGCGGTGGTCGGCGATGCCGAGACGGCCGCGCACGTCGACGCGAAACTGCGCGCGGCGGGCAGCAAGACGACCGTGCTGCACGGGCCGCAGGCGCTCGTCGACGTGTCGAAGAGCGATGGCTGCGACACGGTGGTCGCGGCGATCGTCGGTGCGGCCGGCATGGCGCCGAGCCTCGCGGCCGCGCGCGCCGGCAAGCGCATCCTGCTCGCGAACAAGGAAGCGCTGGTGATGTCGGGCGCGATCTTCATGGACGCCGTGCGCGACCATGGCGCGATCCTGCTGCCGGTCGACAGCGAACACAACGCGATCTTCCAGTGCATGCCGCGCGACGCGGCCGAGCATGGCGGGATCTCGAAGATCATCCTGACCGCGTCGGGCGGCCCGTTCCGCACGCGCGAACCGGCCACGCTCGTCGATGTGACGCCGGACGAGGCGTGCAAGCACCCGAACTGGGTGATGGGCCGCAAGATCTCGGTCGATTCCGCGACGATGATGAACAAGGGCCTCGAGGTGATCGAGGCGCACTGGATCTTCGGGCTGCCGGGCGAGCGCATCGACGTGCTGATCCACCCGCAGAGCGTGATCCATTCGCTCGTGTCGTATCGCGACGGCTCGGTGCTCGCGCAGCTCGGCAACCCCGACATGCGCACGCCGATCGCGCACGCGCTCGCGTTCCCCGAGCGTGTCGATGCGGGCGTCGAACAACTCGATCTCGCGCAAATTGCCCAGCTGTCGTTCGAGAAGCCCGATTACGCGCGCTTCCCGTGCCTCGCGCTCGCGCTGAAGGCGCTTGAGGAAGGCGGCATCGCGAGCGCCGCATTGAACGCGGCGAACGAAGTCGCGGTCGAAGCGTTTCTCGAGCGCCGCATCGGCTTCATGGCGATTGCGGCGACGGTCGACGCCGTGCTCAACACGCTGCCGAACCGTACGCCCGACGGGCTCGAGGACGTCCTGGCGGCGGATGCCGAGGCACGCCGCCTCGCCGCCGAGATCATTGCGAAAGCGCCTGCGCCACGCGTGGAGCGTACTGTCTGAATGGGGTGCTCATGAACGTGCTGGTCGAACTGATCGCGTTTGCGGTGGCGATCGGGGTGCTGGTCGTCGTGCATGAGTACGGACACTATCGCGTCGCGCGCTGGTGCGGCGTGAAGGTGCTGCGTTTCTCGATCGGCTTCGGCCAGCCCGTCGCGCGCTGGGTCAGCCGCAGGACGGGCACCGAGTGGACGCTGTCGGCACTGCCGCTCGGCGGCTACGTGAAGATGCTCGACGAGCGTGATCCCGGCCCCGGCATCGCGCCCGAGGAGCTCGGCCAGGCGTTCAACCGGCAGTCCGTCTACAAGCGCATCGCGATCGTTGCAGCCGGGCCGATTGCCAACTTCCTGTTGGCAATCGTGCTGTTTTCCGTCGTATTCGCCACCGGCGTAACCGAGCCGGCCGCGATCGTCGCACCGCCGGCCGCCGGCACGGTGGCGGCGCGCGCGGGCTTCGACGGCAGCGAGAAGATCGTGTCGATCCGCAACGCGCAGGGCGGCGAGGCCGAGCCGGTGCGGTCGTGGTCGGACCTGCGCTGGAAGCTGCTGGCCGCTGCATTCGATCACCGCGAGATCGTGCTCGGCGCACGCGACGGCAACACGACGTTCGATTTCCGCGTCGACCTCCGCCATGTTCCCGAAAGTCAGCTCGACGACGATTTCATGGCCCATCTGGGCTTCGAGACCGGCGGCGGCACGCTGTCGGTCGCGTCGGTGCAGCCCGGCAGCGCGGCGGAGCAGGCCGGCCTGAAGTCCGGCGACAAGCTGGTCGCGCTCGACGGCAAGCCGATCGGCGGCGCGTCGCGCTTCATCGATTTCGTGAAACACCATGCGGGCAAGCCGCTCGAGCTGCAGATCGAGCGCGACGGCGCCGCGCAGACGGTGTCGATCGTGCCGCAGATGCAGCGCGACGACGAGTCGGGGCAGCAGGTCGGCCGGATCGGCGCGGCGCTGTCGATGCATGCGCCGTCCGTCGACGTGCGATATGGGCCGATCGAAAGCCTGCAGCTCGGCGCGCACCGTACGTGGGACATCTCCGTGTATTCGCTGAAGATGTTCGGGCGCATGATCACGGGCAACGCGTCGCTGAAGAACCTGTCCGGCCCGGTGACGATCGCCGACTACGCGGGCAAGAGTGCGCGGCTCGGTCCGTCGGCGTTCCTGTCGTTCCTCGCCCTTGTCAGCATTAGCCTTGGCGTCCTGAACTTGTTGCCGATTCCCGTTTTGGACGGGGGGCATCTGTTATATTATGCGGTTGAAGCCGCGACCGGGAAAGCCGTCTCGGAGCGCTGGCAGCTGATTCTGCAAAGAGCCGGGTTGATCTGCATCGTCGCATTGTCGGCGATCGCGCTGTTCAACGATCTGGCTCGGTTAATCCATTTCTGAAGCGTCAGGCGGCCGCCGCTGGGTAGCCGCCTGATTTGATGCAGCTAAATATTGGGGATGCATGTTGTTCAAACCTCATCGCTTTGTACCTAAGACAGTTGCAGCGGCCGCGCTCGCCGCGCACGGCCTCGCGGCCCATGCAGCGGCACCGTTCGTGGTGCAAGACATCAAGATCGAGGGGCTGCAGCGCGTCGAAGCGGGTTCGGTGTTCGCCTACCTGCCGATCAAGCAGGGCGATACCTTCACGGACGACAAGGCATCCGAAGCAATCCGCGCGCTGTACGCGACGGGCTTCTTCAACGACGTACGCATCGCCACGCAGGGCAACGTCGTGATCGTGCAGGTGCAGGAGCGTCCGGCCATCGCGTCGATCGACTTCACCGGCACGAAGGAGTTCGACAAGGACAACCTGACGAAGGCGCTGCGCGCAGTCGGCCTCGCCGACGGCCGCTACTACGACAAGGCGCTCGTCGACAAGGCGGAGCAGGAACTCAAGCGCCAGTACCTCACGCGCGGCTTCTACGCGGCCGAGGTCAAGACGACGGTCACGCCGGTCGACGCGAACCGCGTGTCGATCCTGTTCGCGGTGGCCGAAGGTCCGAGTGCGAAGATCCGCCAGATCAACTTCATCGGCAACAAGGCATTCAGCACCAGCACGCTGCGCGACGAAATGCAGCTGTCGACGCCGAACTGGTTCTCCTGGTACACGAAGAACGACCTGTACTCGAAGGAAAAGCTCACCGGCGACCTCGAGGCGGTGCGCTCGTACTACCTGAACCGCGGCTATCTCGAGTTCAACATCGATTCGACCCAGGTGTCGATCTCGCCCGACAAGAAGGACATGTACCTGACGGTCACGCTGCACGAAGGCGAGCCGTACACGGTGTCGGGCATCAAGCTGTCGGGCAACCTGCTCGATCGCGAAGCCGAACTCAACAAGCTGATCAAGATCAAGCCGGGCGATCGCTTCTCGGCCGAAAAGCTGCAACAGACCACCAAGTCGATCGTCGACAAGCTCGGTGAGTACGGCTACGCATTCGCGACCGTCAACGCGCAGCCGGACATCGACCAGGCGAACCACAAGGTGAACCTGAACCTCGTCGTCGATCCGAGCCGCCGCGTGTACGTGCGCCGCATCAACGTCGTCGGCAACACGCGCACGCGCGACGAAGTGGTGCGCCGCGAAATGCGCCAGCTCGAAAGCTCGTGGTTCGATTCGAACCGCCTCGCGCTGTCGAAGGATCGCGTGAACCGTCTCGGCTACTTCACCAACGTCGACGTGACGACGCTGCCGGTCGAAGGCACGAACGACCAGGTCGACGTGAACGTGAAGGTCGACGAAAAGCCGACCGGCGCGATCACGCTGGGCGCCGGCTTCTCGTCGACGGACAAGGTCGTGCTGTCGGCGGGCGTGTCGCAGGACAACGTGTTCGGTTCGGGTACCAGCCTGTCGGTGAACGTCAACACCGCGAAGAGCTACCGTACGCTGACCGTCACGCAGGTCGACCCGTACTTCACGGTCGACGGCATCAAGCGGATCACGGACGTCTACTACCGCACGTACCAGCCGCTCTACTATTCGACGAGCTCGAGCTTCCGGATCATCAGTGCGGGCGGCAACCTGAAGTTCGGCATCCCGTTCTCGGAAGTCGACACGGTCTACTTCGGCGCGGGCTTCGAGCAGAACCGTCTCTCCGTCGATTCGAACACGCCGCAGAGCTACCAGGCTTACGTGAACGAGTTCGGCCGCGTGTCGAACACGGTGCCGCTGACGGTCGCGTGGTCGCGCGACGCGCGTGACAGCGCGCTGATTCCGAGCCGCGGCTACTTCACGCAGGCGAACATGGAGTACGGCGTGCCGGTCGGCAAGATCCAGTACTACAAGGCCGACCTGCAGGCCCAGTACTACTATTCGTTCTCGCGCGGCTTCATCCTGGGCCTGAACCTGCAGGGCGGCTACGGTAACGGTATCGGCAACCCGTACCCGATCTTCAAGAACTACTACGCGGGCGGTATCGGCTCCGTGCGTGGCTACGAGCCGAGCTCGCTGGGCCCGCGCGACACGAAGACGAACGACCCGATCGGCGGTTCGAAGATGGTCGTCGGCAACATCGAGCTGACGTTCCCGCTGCCGGGCACGGGCTACGACCGCACGCTGCGCGTGTTCACGTTCCTCGACGGCGGTAACGTGTGGGGCAACGCGCCGGGCGGCACGAGTACGGGCGCCAACGGCCTGCGTTACGGCTACGGTGTGGGTCTCGCGTGGATCTCGCCGATCGGCCCGCTGAAGCTGAGCCTCGGGTTCCCGCTGCAGAAGCATGAAGGCGACCAGTACCAGAAATTCCAGTTCCAGATCGGGACGGCGTTCTGACCGAACGCATGACAACAGCAACGAGAGGGTAATTTTGCTAACCGGTAAGTTTTCGAAACGAGTGATGTGCGCGCTGACCGTTGCGCTGGCCTTGGGCGCGGCAACGGTGCACGCACAGGACGTCGCCCGCATCGCGGCGGTCAATTCGGATCGGATCCTGCGCGAGTCGGTGCCCGCGAAGGCGGCGCAGACGAAGCTCGAAGCCGAGTTCGCGAAGCGCGACAAGGATCTGCAGGATCTGGCGGCGCGCCTGAAGTCGATGTCCGATTCGCTGGACAAGAACGGCGCGTCGCTGTCGGCGGGCGACCGCGCGCAGAAGCAGCGCGATCTCGCCCAGCTCGATACCGACTTCCAGCGCAAGCAGCGCGAGTTCCGCGAAGACCTGAACCAGCGCCGCAACGAGGAGCTGGCGGCCGTGCTCGAGCGGGCGAACAAGGTCATCAAGCAGATCGCCGAGCAGCAGAATTACGACCTGATCGTGCAGGAAGCCGTGTACGTCAGCCCGCGCATCGACATCACCGACAAGGTGCTCAAGGCGCTCGCGTCCGGCTCGACGAACTGAACGGAGCAGACGACGAATGGCATTGACGCTTGAGGAACTCGTAAAGCGGTTCGGCGGCGAGATCGCCGGCGACGCACAGTGCAAGGTGGGCGGGCTCGCACCGCTCGACCAGGCAGGCCCGCAGCAACTCGCGTTCCTCGCGAATCCGAAGTACCTGTCGCAGGTCGAGTCGACCCGCGCCGGCGCGGTGCTGATCGCGCCGAAGGATCTGGAAAAGCTGGGCGCGGCCGCAAGCGGTCGCAACTTCATCGTGACGCCGAATCCGTACGCGTACTTCGCGCGCGTCGCGCAGATGTTCATCGATCTCGCCACGCCGCAGCGCGCCGCCGGCGTGCATCCGAGCGCGACGATCGATCCGGCCGCGCAGGTCGCCGCGAGCGCGGTGATCGGCCCGCACGTGACGGTCGAGGCCGGTGCGGTGATCGAGGACGGCGTGCAGCTCGACGCGAACGTCTTCATCGGCCGCGGCACGACGATCGGCGCGGGCTCGCACCTGTATCCGAACGCATCGGTGTACCACGGCTGCAAGGTGGGCCCACGCGCGATCATCCATGCGGGTGCCGTGATCGGCTCCGACGGCTTCGGCTTCGCGCCGGATTTCGTCGGCGACGGCGATGCGCGCACCGGTAGCTGGGTCAAGATCCCGCAGGTCGGCGGCGTCACGATCGGCCCGGACGTCGAGATCGGCGCGAACACGACGATCGATCGCGGCGCGATGGCGGATACCGTCATCGAGGAATGCGTGAAGATCGACAACCAGGTGCAGATCGGCCACAACTGCCGGATCGGCGCCTACACGGTGATCGCCGGCAGCGCCGGGATCGCGGGCAGCACGACGATCGGCCGCCACTGCATGATCGGCGGCGCGGCCGGGATCGCCGGTCACGTGACGCTCGGCGACTATGTCATCATCACCGCGAAGTCGGGCGTATCGAAGTCGCTGCCGAAGGCCGGCATCTATACCAGCGCGTTCCCGGCCGTCGACCACGGCGAGTGGAACAAGAGCGCCGCGCTCGTGCGCAACCTCGACAAGCTGCGCGAGCGCATCAAGGCGCTCGAAGCCGCGCTCGCCGCCCAGGGCGGCACGGACGCCTGAGCGCATCATGCGAGACCTCGAACCGGGTACGGCCAGCGCAACCGGCCCGGTTTGCCAGACTGGGCCGCACGCCGGCCCGCTTCAGCCTTTGCATCACCACCGCGCAGCCTCTGCGTGAGACGAACCATCATGAGCACTGAAAAAATCAATCTCGACATCCACAAGATCCTCACGCTGCTGCCGCATCGCTACCCGATTCTGCTCGTCGATCGCGTGCTCGAACTCGAACCGCACAAGGGCATCAAAGCGCTGAAGAACGTGTCGATCAACGAGCCGTACTTCCAGGGGCATTTCCCGAAGCGGCCGGTGATGCCGGGCGTGCTGATCCTCGAAGCGCTCGCGCAGGCCGCGGCGCTGCTGACCTTCTCGGAAGAGCAGCCGAAGGATCCGGAGAACACGCTGTACTACTTCGTCGGGATCGACGGCGCGCGCTTCAAGCGTCCGGTCGAGCCGGGCGACCAACTGATTCTGAACGTGACGTTCGAACGCTACATCCGCGGCATCTGGAAGTTCAAGGCGGTGGCGGAAGTGGACGGCAAGGTGGCGGCGGAAGCCGAACTGATGTGCACGGTCAAGACGACCGACGTGGCGCCCTGAGCGACGCGGCACGGACAGGCAACGCAACGCGACACATCACATCGAGAGGCAACGGCGCATGACCAGGATTCATCCCACCGCGATTGTCGAGCCGGGCGCGCAGATCGACGAATCGGTCGAGATCGGCCCGTACGCGATCGTCGGTCCGCACGTCACGATCGGCGCGCGTACGACGATCGGCTCGCACAGCGTGATCGAAGGCCATACGACGCTCGGCGAGGACAACCGCATCGGCCATTACGCGTCGGTCGGTGGTCGTCCGCAGGACATGAAGTACAAGGACGAGCCGACGAAGCTCGTGATCGGCAGCCGCAACACGATCCGCGAATTCACGACGATCCACACGGGCACCGTGCAGGACGTCGGCGTGACGACGCTCGGTGACGACAACTGGATCATGGCCTATGTGCACATCGGTCATGACTGCACCGTCGGCAACCACGTGATCCTGTCGAGCAACGCACAGATGGCCGGCCACGTCGAGATCGGCGACTGGGCGATCGTCGGCGGGATGTCGGGCGTCCACCAGTTCGTGCGCATCGGCGCGCACTCGATGCTGGGCGGCGCGTCGGCGCTCGTGCAGGACATTCCGCCGTTCGTGATCGCGGCCGGCAACAAGGCCGAGCCGCACGGGATCAACGTCGAAGGGCTGCGCCGGCGCGGTTTCTCGCCCGACGCGATCTCCGCGCTGCGCAGCGCATACCGCCTGCTGTACAAGAACGGCCTGTCGCTCGAGGAAGCGAAAGTGCAGTTGCGCGAGCTGGCGGCGGCGGGCGGTGAGGGCGACGCACCCGTGAAGGCGCTCGTCGAGTTCATCGACGCGTCGCAACGCGGCATCATCCGCTAAGCGATGCCGCTTCCGACCTCTCAGCTCCGGCTCGCGATGGTGGCCGGCGAACCGTCGGGCGACCTGCTCGGCGCGTCGCTGCTCGGCGGGCTGCGCGAGCGGCTGCCCGAATCGGCCCAGTACTACGGGATCGGCGGGCCGCGAATGATCGCGCAGGGCTTCGACTCGCACTGGCAGATGGACAAGCTGACCGTGCGCGGCTATGTCGAGGCGCTGGGCCAGATTCCCGAGATCCTGCGGATTCGCGGCGAGCTGAAGCGCCAGTTGCTCGCCGAGCGGCCGGACGCGTTCATCGGCGTCGATGCGCCCGATTTCAACTTCAACGTCGAACAGGCGGCGCGCGACGCGGGCATCCCGTCGATCCACTTCGTGTGCCCGTCGATCTGGGCATGGCGCGGCGGCCGGATCAAGAAGATCGCCAAGTCCGTCGATCACATGCTGTGCCTGTTCCCGTTCGAACCGGCGATTCTCGACAAGGCAGGCGTTGCCTCGACCTACGTCGGCCATCCGCTCGCCGACGAGATTCCGCTCGAACCCGACACGCACGGCGCGCGCATCGCGCTCGGACTGCCGGCCGACGGCCCGGTGATCGCCGTGTTGCCGGGCAGCCGGCGCTCGGAAATCGCACTGATCGGCCCGACGTTCTTCGCGGCGATGGCGCTGATGCAGCAGCGCGAGCCTGGCGTACGGTTCGTGATGCCGGCGGCGACGCCCGCGCTGCGCGCGCTGCTGCAGCCGCTCGTCGATGCGCATCCGAAGCTCGCGCTGACGATCACCGACGGCCGCTCGCAGGTCGCGATGACGGCTGCCGACGCGATCCTCGTGAAGAGCGGCACGGTTACGCTGGAAGCCGCGCTGCTGAAGAAGCCGATGGTGATCTCATACAAGGTGCCCTGGCTGACCGGGCAGATCATGCGCCGGCAGGGCTACCTGCCGTACGTCGGCTTGCCGAACATCCTGGCGGGGCGTTTCGTCGTGCCCGAGCTGCTGCAGCATTTCGCGACGCCCGAGGCGCTCGCCGATGCGACGCTCACGCAGCTGCGCGACGATGCGAACCGCCGCACGCTGACCGAAGTCTTTACCGAAATGCATCTTTCGCTGCGGCAGAACACGGCCGTGAAGGCGGCCGAAGCGGTCGTGCGCGTGCTCGAACAACGCAAGGGGCGCGCATGACCGCAGTCCGTGCACCACGCCGCCGCGCGTCGAGCGACGTGCAGGGCGGTTTCGATTTCAGCCGTCCCGACGAGATCGTCTGCGGCGTCGACGAAGCGGGCCGCGGCCCGCTCGCGGGGCCGGTGGTGGCCGCCGCGGTGATCCTCGATCCGGCGCAGCCGATCGACGGGCTCGACGATTCGAAGGCGTTGTCCGCGAAGAAGCGCGACGCGCTGTACGAGCTGATCGTCGCGCGCTCGCTGTCGTATTGCGTCGCGTCGGCGAGTGTCGACGAGATCGACACGCTGAACATCCTGCACGCGACGATGCTCGCGATGAAGCGGGCGGTCGAAGGGCTGTCGGTCCTGCCGACGCTCGCGCAGATCGACGGCAACCGCTGCCCGACGCTGACCGTGCGCGCCGAGGCGATCGTCAGCGGCGACGCGCTCGTGCCGAGCATCTCGGCCGCGTCGATCCTCGCGAAGGTCACCCGTGACCGCATGCTCGTCGACCTGCACGAACGCTTCCCGGTGTACGGCTTCAACGTGCATGCGGGCTACGGCACCGTGAAACACCTTGCCGCACTGCGCGAGCACGGTCCGTGCGAAGCCCATCGGCGCTCGTTCGCGCCGGTCCGTGCGGCACTCGACCTGATTCGATGAAAAGCATTACTTCCCGCGACAACCCGCTGTACAAGCGCCTGAAGGCGCTCGCGGGTTCGACGTCCCATCAGCGCCGCGGCGGCCAGGCACTGCTCGAAGGATTCCATCTCGCGAGCGCGTACCTCGACACGGGCGCGACGCCCGAGCTGTGCGTCACGACCGAAGGCGCACTCGGCCATGCCGAAGCGCAGGCGATCGTCGCGCGCATCGATGCGCAGCGGATCGTCACGCTGCCCGACGCGCTGTTCGGGCAGTTGTCGAACGTCGTCAACGGCGTCGGCTTCCTGCTGCTCGTCGACCGGCCGGCGCAGCCGCTGCCGGCGCGCGTCACGCAGTCGTCGGTCGTACTCGACGGCGTGCAGGACGCCGGCAACGTCGGCTCGATCCTGCGCAGCGCGGCGGCCGCAGGCGTGCGTCACGTGTTCTGTGCGCCGGGCACCGCATACGCATGGTCGTCGAAGGTGCTGCGCTCGGGCATGGGCGCGCATTTCCTGCTGTCGATCCACGAGGACGTCGACGCCGGCGCGCTCGTCGAGCGCCTCGCTGTGCCGGTCGCGCTGACCGACTCGCACGGCGCGCAGGCGGTTTACGACTGCGACCTGTCGGGGCCGGTTGCCTGGGTGTTCGGCAACGAGGGTGCGGGCGTGTCGGCGTTCTGGCGCGACGCGGCCACGCATCGCGTGACGATCCCGCAACCGGGCGGGATGGAGTCGCTGAACGTCGCGGCCGCGGCTGCGGTCTGCCTGTTCGAGCAGGTGCGCCAGCAGCGGCGTGCGTGACGCCACACGCGCGCTCGTTCCGCACCAAGAAAAAGGCCGCGTTCGACGCGGCCTTTTCGTTTCTGGCGGCGGCCACGCGGCCGCCAGCGCTCAGGCTTAGTACGACTGCCGGTCGAGACGGATTTCCTGCAGGATCGTCGTCGCGATTTCCTCGATCGACTTGTGCGTCGACGACAGCCACTTGATCCCCTCGCGGCGCATCATCGCTTCGGCTTCGTTGATCTCGTAGCGGCAGTTCTCGGGCGCCGCGTATTTGCTGCCCGGCCGGCGTTCGTTGCGGATCTCGGACAGGCGCTGCGGGTCGATCGACAGCCCGAACAGCTTCTCGCTGTACGCGGCGAGCGCCGACGGCAGCTTGCCGCGCTCGAAATCTTCCGGAATCAGCGGATAGTTGGCCGCCTTCACGCCGTACTGCATCGCGAGATACAGGCTCGTCGGCGTCTTGCCGCTGCGCGACACGCCGACGAGGATCACGTCGGCTTCCGACAGGTTGCGGTTCGACTGGCCGTCGTCGTGCGCGAGCGAGAAGTTGATCGCCTCGATCCGGGTCTTGTATTCCTCGGTGTCCGCGTTCTGGTGGCCGCGGCCCATCGCGTGGCTCGACTTGAGCTCCAGTTCCTGCTCGAGCGGTTCGACGAAGCGCTGGAACATGTCGAGCACGAGTGCGTTCGAGCGCTTGACGATGTCGTTCGACTCGCTGTCGACGAGCGTCGTGAACACGATCGCGCGGCGGCCGTCGTGCACGGCGGCCTCGTTGATCTTCTCGACGGTCGCATAGGCCTTGTCGAGCGAGTCGACGAACGGCACGCGCACGAGACGGAATTTCTGGTCGAACTGGGAGAGGATCGAATGCGCGAAGGTTTCGGCAGTGATCCCGGTGCCGTCGGAGACGATGAATACGGTAGGCAGCATGAATCTGGGCGTCGAACGTGAAGGGCGGTTGCGCGGGCGGCTGGAGGTTCGCCTCCAGACGCAGTGACAAGGTCGCGCCACATCCGGCAGCCGGCACGGTAGAATAGCGGCAACCTGTTGGATAAGCAATTGCGGGGGCAGGGCGCGAACAGCGCTCCAGGCTTCGCCGCTCGATTCCAAAATTCCCGGCAAGTTTGGCGATTTGTCTGCAAATATCGCCCTTCTGCCGGGATTTTTGTAAATCGGGTCGGAAGGTTATCCGCCGCTGCGATTGTTTCTCCAACAGGTTGCGCAAGACGCGCCGCGCCTTTTTGCAAGCGCCCGCGTCCAAGCCCACTTGCGCAATCGAGCATTTTTTTCACACTTAGGGGCTTGTATGACTAACGCAGCAAACGTCGCAAAGGACCAGGCGTATGTAATTCCGTTCGAGCAGTTGCGGATGACCGATGTGGAGATCGTCGGCGGCAAGAATGCGTCGCTGGGCGAAATGATCAGCCAGCTTTCCGAAGCAGGCGTTCGCGTACCCACCGGTTTCGCCACGACCGCGCTCGCGTTCCGCGATTTCCTCAAGCACAACGACCTTACCGACCGCATCGCCAAGCGTCTCGAGTCGCTCGACATCGACGACGTGAAGGCGCTCGCCGAAGCCGGCGCCGAAATCCGCAAGTGGATCGTCGATGCGCCGCTGCAGGCACGTCTCGAGCAGGAAATCCGTGAGCAGTTCGAAACCCTGAAGAACAGCTCGCCGGGCGAGCTGTCGTTCGCCGTGCGTTCGTCCGCTACCGCGGAAGACCTGCCCGACGCATCGTTCGCCGGCCAGCAGGAGTCGTACCTGAACGTCGTCGGCATCGAGGACGTGCTCGACCGCATGAAGCACGTGTTCGCGTCGCTGTACAACGACCGCGCGATCTCGTACCGCGTGCACAAGGGCTTCACGCACGCGGAAGTCGCCCTGTCGGCAGGCGTGCAGCGCATGGTCCGCTCGGACGTCGGCGCGGCCGGCGTGATGTTCACGATCGACACCGAATCGGGCTTCAAGGACGCCGTGTTCATCACGTCGAGCTACGGCCTGGGCGAAACCGTCGTGCAGGGCGCAGTGAACCCGGACGAGTTCTATGTGTTCAAGACGACGCTCGCACAGGACAAGTACCCGATCATCCGCCGCTCGATCGGCTCGAAGCTGATCAAGATGGAATTCACGCAGCCGGGCGAGCCGGGCCGCGTGAAGACGGTCGACGTGCCGCACGAGCAGCGCAACCGCTACTCGATCACCGACGAAGACGTGATCGAGCTGGCGAAGTACGCGGTCATCATCGAGAAGCACTACCAGCGTCCGATGGACATCGAGTGGGGCAAGGACGGCCGCGACGGCAAGATCTTCATCCTGCAGGCACGCCCGGAAACCGTGAAGAGCCAGGCGACCGGCAAGGCCGAGCAGCGCTTCAAGCTGAAGGGCCAGTCGCAGGTGCTGGCAACGGGCCGCGCGATCGGCCAGAAGATCGGCGCGGGCCCCGTGCGCGTGATCCAGGATCCGTCGGAAATGGAACGCGTGCAGCCGGGCGACGTGCTGGTGGCCGACATGACCGACCCGAACTGGGAGCCGGTGATGAAGCGTGCAGCCGCGATCGTCACGAACCGTGGCGGCCGGACCTGCCACGCGGCGATCATCGCGCGTGAACTCGGCGTGCCGGCAGTCGTCGGCTGCGGCGACGCGACCGACATCCTGAAGGACGGCGCGCTCGTCACCGTGTCGTGCGCGGAAGGCGACGAAGGCAAGATCTACGACGGCCTGCTCGAGACGGAAGTCACGGAAGTGCAGCGCGGCGAACTGCCGGAAATCCCGGTCAAGATCATGATGAACGTCGGCAACCCGCAGCTCGCGTTCGACTTCTCGCAACTGCCGAACGGCGGCGTGGGTCTCGCGCGTCTCGAGTTCATCATCAACAACAACATCGGCGTTCACCCGAAGGCGATCCTCGAGTACCCGAACATCGACCAGGATCTGAAGAAGGCCGTCGAGAGCGTCGCGCGCGGTCACGCATCGCCGCGTCAGTTCTACGTCGACAAGCTGACGGAAGGTGTCGCGACGATCGCGGCGGCGTTCTATCCGAAGCCCGTGATCGTGCGTCTGTCCGACTTCAAGTCGAACGAGTACAAGAAGCTGATCGGCGGTTCGCGTTACGAGCCGGACGAGGAAAACCCGATGCTGGGCTTCCGCGGCGCGTCGCGTTACATCGCTGAAGACTTCGCGCAGGCGTTCGAGATGGAATGCCGTGCACTGAAGCGCGTGCGTGACGAGATGGGCCTGACCAACGTCGAGATCATGGTGCCGTTCGTGCGTACCGTGAAGCAGGCGGAGCGCGTCGTCGGCCTGCTCGAGAAGTTCGGCCTGAAGCGCGGCGAAAACGGCCTGCGCCTCGTGATGATGTGCGAAGTCCCGACCAACGCGATCCTCGCCGAAGACTTCCTGCAGTTCTTCGACGGTTTCTCGATCGGCTCGAACGACCTCACGCAGCTCACGCTCGGCCTCGACCGCGACTCGGGCATGGAACTGCTGGCTGTCGACTTCGACGAACGCGACCCGGCCGTCAAGTTCCTGCTGAAGCGCGCGATCGATACCTGCCGCAAGATGGGCAAGTACGTCGGCATCTGCGGCCAGGGCCCGTCCGATCACCCGGACTTCGCGCAATGGCTGACGGACGAAGGCATCGTGTCGATCTCGCTGAACCCCGACACGATCATCGATACGTGGCAGGCGCTCGCCAACCGGAAGTAACGGTCGGTCACGCATCCTTGACGGAAGCGCGGTGGCACCGTGCTTCCGTTGAAGGCAAAATGCAAGGTTCATGCTATAAACACCCCGGTAGGCACCGGGGTGTTTTTGTTTGTGGGTACGTACCGGGCCGGCCCGTGCGCACTGGCCGTCTCCGCAGGGGCGGCGAGCATGTTGAACCGGAGTCGCGCGTCAACGCGTATTCTGGTTTCCTGCAACGCGAGTGAGCGCGGGGGATGTTTTTCTGGAGACCACAATGATGTCGGGGCATCTGTTCTGGTGGGTCGCGGTGGGCGTGCTGGTCGTGGCCGAGTTGCTGACGGGCACGTTCTACCTGCTGATGATCGCGCTCGGCTTTCTCGCGGGCGGGCTGCTGCAGCTGGCCGGTTTCGCGCCGCACGTGCAGTTCGGTGCGGCGGCCGTGGTCGCGATCGTCGCGATGGTCGTGTTGCGGCGCTCGGGGCTCGGCCGCAAGCAGAAGCGCGACACGTCGACCAATCCCGACGTCAATCTCGATATCGGCGCGACCGTCACGGTCGACGCGTGGCGTGACGGCCGCGCGCGCGTGCAGTATCGCGGCGCCGACTGGGACGTCGAGCTCGAGAACGGCGAGCGCGACGACGCGCACGTGTATCAGGTGAGTGCCGTGCGCGGCAATTGTCTCGTGGTCGTGGCGAAACCCGCGGGCTGAACGTCCGCCGATACAACAAGGAGGGAATACTTCATGGATTCGCTGATCATCTGGGTTGTCCTGCTCGTCATCGCGATCGTGATCGTGTCGAAGACGGTGAAGATCGTGCCGCAGCAGCATGCGTGGGTGCTTGAACGCTTCGGGCGCTATCACGCGACGCTGTCGCCCGGCCTGAACATCGTGCTGCCGTTCGTCGATCGCATTGCATACCGGCACGTGCTGAAGGAAATCCCGCTCGACGTGCCGAGCCAGGTCTGTATCACGCGCGACAACACGCAGCTGCAGGTCGACGGCGTGCTGTATTTCCAGGTGACCGATCCGATGAAGGCGTCGTACGGGTCGAGCAACTTCGTGCTCGCGATCACGCAGCTTGCGCAAACGACGTTGCGTTCGGTGGTCGGCAAGCTCGAACTCGACAAGACGTTCGAGGAGCGCGACTTCATCAACCACAACATCGTGTCGGCGCTCGATCAGGCCGCGGCGAACTGGGGGGTGAAGGTCCTGCGCTACGAGATCAAGGACCTGACGCCGCCGAAGGAAATCCTGCACGCGATGCAGGCGCAGATCACCGCGGAGCGTGAAAAGCGTGCGCTGATCGCCGCATCCGAAGGCCGCAAGCAGGAGCAGATCAACCTCGCGTCGGGCGCGCGCGAAGCGGCGATCCAGAAATCCGAAGGCGAGCGGCAGGCTGCGATCAACCAGGCGCAGGGCGAGGCCGCCGCGATTCTGGCGGTGGCCGAGGCAAACGCGCAGGCGATCCAGAAGATCGCGAACGCGATGCAATCGCAGGGCGGGATGGATGCGGTGAACCTGAAGGTGGCCGAGCAGTATGTCAGCGCGTTCTCGAATCTCGCGAAGCAGGGCAACACGCTGATCGTGCCGTCGAACCTGTCGGATCTCGGTTCGGCGATCTCGTCGGCGCTGACGATCGTCAAGAGCGCGGGGGCCGCCTCGGGCGGGAAGGCCTGAGTCCGGATTTCCGCCGGGCGCCGGCGGCCGCCGCGTGTGATCGGCGTGCGGCGAATCGTCGCGCAGCCGGAGGCGGATGATGCCCGTGCGGTGCCGTCGTCGGTGCCTTTCTTCGGCCGAAACCGGCGGCGTGGCGTGCCGAGTATCGTCCGTGTAGCCGCCGCGCCCGATTCACCTGACACCAAAGCAACACGGCCCGCTTCGAGCGGGCCGTGTCGTGTGTGATGCGTGTTGTCGCGCAGGTCAGGTGCCGGCGCGCATGATGCGGGCCTTTTCGCGTTCCCAGTCGCGCTTCTTCTCGGTTTCGCGCTTGTCGTGCAGCTTCTTGCCCTTCGCGAGCGCGATGTCGCACTTCACGCGACCGCCCTTGTAGTGGAAGTTCAGCGGCACGAGCGTGTAGCCGCGCTGCTCGACCTTGCCGATCAGTTTCTTGATTTCCTCGCGGTGCAGCAGCAGCTTGCGCGTGCGAACCGGGTCGGGCGTGATGTGGGTCGAAGCCTCGGGCAGCGGGCTGATATGGGTGCCGATCAGGAAGATCTCGGCGTGCTTGATCACGACGTAACCTTCCCGGATCTGGCCGCGCCCGGCGCGCAGCGCCTTGACTTCCCAGCCCTCGAGCACGAGCCCCGCCTCGTAGCGTTCCTCGATGTGATAATCGAAGTGCGCTTTCCTGTTGTCGATGATGCTCATGAAAGGATCGGGCCAACTCGTTTAAAATCACGATTTTAGCAAAGCGGGGCGGGAATCGCCCGGCTTGCGTTCTCACCTTAAGCGATGCCGCGCGATTTATGGCAGATGTCCAGAAAACCGTATTGATCCGTCACTCGGCGGAACAGATGTTCGACCTCGTCACCGACGTGGCCGACTACCCCAATTTCCTGCCCTGGTGCGGCGGCGTCGAGATTCGCCGTCAGGACGAGAGCGGGATGGAAGCGCGCATCGACATCAACTTCAAGGGCATCAAGCAGCATTTCGCGACGCGCAACACGCAGCAGCGCCCGACGCGGATCGACATGGAGTTCACGGACGGCCCGTTCAAGAAGTTCACGGGCTCGTGGCGCTTCACGGCACTGCGTGCCGATGCCTGCAAGATCGAATTCGCGCTGCACTACGAGTTCTCGAGCATCCTGCTCGAGAAGATCATCGGGCCCGTGTTCAGCCATATCGCGAACACGTTCGTCGATTCGTTCGTGAAGCGCGCCGACCAGCGCTACGGGAAGGGGTGACGCGATGCTGTCGATCGAAGTCTGCTACGCGCTGCCGGATCGCCAGACGCTGATTCCGCTGTCACTGCCCGAAGGGGCGACCGTTCGTTCGGCGATCGATGCGAGCGGCGTGCTCGCGCTGCACCCGGAAATCGATCTCGCGAACGCGAAGACGGGCGTGTACGGCAAGCTTGCGCCGCTCGACGCACCGCTCGCCGACCACGACCGCGTCGAGATCTACCGCCCGTTGATCGTCGATCCGAAGCTCGCGCGCCAGCGGCGCGTCGACAAGTCGCGCCGCGCCGGCTCCATCGAGGGCCGCAAGTGGATGCACAAGGACGCGCGCTGACGCGCCTTTCTGCGGCTTTCGTCCCGATCGTCTGATTTCGTCTGATCGAACGGTGTAGCGCTCAGTGGGCCGCGGCGTTTGCATTTGCCGGCGCGCTTCCCGACGTATCGCCGCCGGCGGGCGTGTCGCCGTGCTGCCGCACCGATCCGTAGACGCCCGCGAGCAGCAGCACCAGCGCGGCGATCTCGAGTGCATGCGGCATCCGCTGGTCGTAGACGAACGCGTAAAGCATCGCGAACACGGTTTCGAACACGATCAGCTGACCCGACAGCGTGAGCGGCAGCCGCTTCGACGCGGCATTCCACAGCCCGTTGCCGAGCCACGATGCGCCGATCGCGAGCACGAGGTTCAGCAGCCAGAACAGCTGCCAGCGCGACGCCGGGACGGCTGCCTGCACGGTGCCGGCCGGCAGCGCGACGATCGCGATCCAGACGAGCCCGCCGATCAGGCCCGTCACGACACCCCACAGCACCGACCACTCGTTGCCGCTGAAATGATGATGGCGCTGCAGATAGCGTGCGTTTGCGACCGCATACCAGGTCCAGCTCGCGAGCGCGCCGGCCGCGCAGGCGATGCCCGCGAGCTTCTGGCCGAGCGTCGTCGCATGCGCGGCCTCGGAGGTGAACAGGTCGACGTTGATGCAGACGATGCCCGCGATCACCAGCGCGAGCGGGGCCGCGAGCCGCCGCAGCGGCACGGCGCCGTGGTCGCCGAGGCCCGCGAGCGTGACCGTGACGGGCAGCACGCCGACGATCAGCGAACTGGGCGCGATGCCGATCAGGTGCACGGCGCCGGACAGCAGCATGTAGTACGCGACGTTGCCGACGACGGCGAGCCTGACCAGCGCGACGAGATCCTCGCGGGTCAGCCGCGCGAGCAGCGAGCGTGCGGCCGGCAGTGCGGCCGCCAGCGACACGAGGCCGTACATCGCGTAGCGGCCGGCGCTCAGCAGCAGCGGCGAGAAGTCGGTCAGCAGCCGAGGAACGAGAAACACCATGCCCCACAGGGCACCTGCCAAAACACCATAAACCACACCGCGTCGCATCGACCGCTCCGAACACATGACTGACGAGCGCGCATCGTAGCGACGCGGCTGCCACGTCGTCTTGTTCATTCCTGCACTCGGCGCAGGGCGGCGCGCAGGCGTGCAGCGCCCGGGAGCGATCACGGCAGGCTGCGGATCATTCGTCAGCCGAATCGGGCGGTGCGCCCGCGTTGTGGCCCGACGCCCCGGCCCGCGCGGGCCGACGTACGGCGCGCAACGTGCCGCTGTTGCCGCCGCCGCAGTAGAAGCGGTCGTGGCCGTCGGATTCGAGCCCCGATACGCCGACGCCGGCCGGCATGTCGATCTGCTCGAGCACCTGGCCGGTGCGCGGATCGATGTGCCGCAGGTCGGCCTGGTCGGCTTCCCAGGTGCCGTGCCACAGCTCGCCGTCGACCCACGTCACGCCGGTGACGAAGCGGTTCGATTCGATCGTGCGCAGCACGGCGCCCGTTTGCGGGTCCACCTGATGAATCTTGCGTTCGCGGTACTGGCCGACCCACAGCGCGCCTTCCGCCCAGGCCAGCCCGGAATCGCCGCCTTTGCCGGGAGCGGGGATCGTCGCGAGCACGCGGCCCGATTCGGGATCGATCTTCTCGATGCGGTCCTCGACGATCTGGTACAGGTGGCGGCCGTCGAACGCCGTGCCCGCATGCGCGGCGACGTCGAGCGAGCGGACGGTCGTGCCGCGTTCCGGGTCGAGCGCATTCAGCTTGTCGCCGGACGCGTACCACACGTACTGCCCGTCGTACGTGACGCCGTGTACGCCGTCGACGCCCGGAAACGGGCCGTATTCGCGAAGGATGTCTGCTCGGGAGCGTTTCATGTTCGTCACCTGGGTCGTTCGGTGAGGTCATCCTAATCGCCCGGGAGCGGGGCGGGGAGTAACAAGGTCGTCGCGAAACCGGGCAATGGCGGCGTCATCCAGCGGCGCGCGCGGCCACGGCCCAGCGCCTGGACCTTGTCGGCTTCGGCGAGCGCGTCGAGCGCACGCTGCACGGTGCGCTGGCTCGCGCCGAGGGCCAGCGCCAGCGCGGAGCTCGACCACGCTTCGCCATCGGCGAGGAGCGCGAGCACGGCTGCGTGGCGATCGTCGACCGGGCGCGCCAGCACGACGGTCTCGCGTACGCCGAGCGGTTCGAGCGCGAAGCCGCGCGGCGTGGCGACGACGTTCGCGAGCGGCCGCAGCACCGCGCGCAGCCGGCCGATCTCGACGCGCAGGCGTGCGCGATGCGATTCGTCCGCGTGTTTCGCGCGGAACGCGACGGCGACGAGCGCGTTGCGCGACACGTCGGCCGGCCAGGCCTCGCCGAGCGCGCGGGCAAGCACGAACAGCACGGGCCGCCGCGCAAGCGACACGGTCGTGCGCGCGTCGCGCACCGTGTGGCGGCACGCATCGACGACGAGCGCGTTCGACGCGAATAGCGTCTCGACTTCGTCGAGTTGCACGAGCCGCGATGTACCGCGTGTGATAAGGCGCGTGGCCGGGGCGTCGAGCACGCGCGCCGCGGTCTCGACCTCGGCCGTCAGCGCGGCGATGCCGGCGTCGCGGGCGGCTGCGCGCGCCCGGGCAAGCGCCGCGCGGGCCACGTGCGTGCGGATGCGGCGCATCGCGATGCCGGCCGCGATCAGCTCATGGGCGGCGCGCGATGCAGCCGGCAGCGGCGCGGGATCGAGATTCGCGAGCATCCGCTCGGCATCGTCGAGCTGGCCGATCAGCAGCAGCCGGCGCACGCCGAGATAGCGCGCATGCGCGGCGTTCGCGCGGTCGCCGTGCGCGTCGAGCGTCGCGCACGCGGCATCGAGCGCGCGCGTCGGCCAGCGCAGGTCGCGCGACGCGAGCGCGATCTCTGCTTCCGCGACGACGCAGCGCGCACGCGCCACGGCCTCCTTCGCGCCGAACGCACGAGCGGCGCCGCGCACGAGTGCGCGAGCGCGTTCGAAATCGCCGAGCTGCGCCATCGCGATTCCGCGCAGCGCGAGCGCCGGCGCATCGTCGCGCAGCGCGACGCGGTTCAGCGCGCCGAGCGCGTCACCGGCCGCGAGCGCGCGCGCGGCCGCCGTGATCAGCGAATCCATCCGAATCCCGACACACTTGTCACTCCCTCCGGTCCGATGCCCGCCACTAATCTAGCACCACGCACACGGCACCGGACGCCGTGCCCGGATACCCATCGGAAGGAGGAACCCGCCATGACGACTCATCTCACCGGAACCCGCGACGAATGGCTGGCCGAACGCCGCGCGCTGCTCGACGCGGAAAAGGCGCTGACACGGCAAAACGACGAACTCGCGCGGCGGCGCCAGGCACTGCCCTGGGTGCGCGTCGACAAGACCTACCGGTTCGACACCGAGGACGGGCAGGCAACGCTCGACGACCTGTTTCGCGGCCGTTCGCAACTGCTCGTCTATCACTTCATGTTCGGCCCCGACTACAAGGCCGGCTGCCCGTCATGTTCGTCGATCGCCGACGGTTTCGACGGCTTCGCCGTGCATCTGGCGAACCACGACGTGACGCTCGCCGCCGTGTCGCGCGCGCCGCTCGCAAAGCTGCTCGCGTACCGCCAGCGGATGGGTTGGCACTTCCCGTGGGCGTCGTCGGTCGGCAGCGATTTCAACTTCGACTTCAACGTGTCGTTCACCGAAACGCAGCAGCGCGCGGGCGACGTCGAGTACAACTACGCGCGGGCCGGTCACGCGATGGACATGGATCCGCCGCCGCCACCCGTCGTGGCGTTCGCGGCGACCTGCGGGACCGACGCGGTCACGTATTCGCTCGACCGGCCGGGGATGAGCGCATTCGTGCGCGAGGACGGCGCGGTTTATCACACGTATTCCACCTATGCGCGCGGCCTCGACGGGCTGTGGGGGATGTACCAGTGGCTCGATCGCGCGCCGCGCGGGCGCAACGAGACCGGCCCGTGGTGGCGCCGTCATGACGAGTACGCACGCGGCTGAGCGCGCCGGCGACGGGCGGGGGCGGGCGATGACGCGGCCTGCGGCCGGCGTTGCGGGCCCCGATCCGCGAGCCTTCGCGGTGGCGCTCGCGGCCGTGTTCGCCGTTGCCGTTGTTGCGATCGTGACGCAGCACGCGTCGATGGCCGCGATGGGCGGCGCACCCGTGTCCGGCGGCGCGGCATGGCAGCGGCCGTGCGGATGGGGCGCTGGCCGCACGTTCGCGGCGTTCGCCGGCATGTGGGGCGCGATGACGGTGACGATGATGCTGCCCGTGCTGGCTCCGGTGCTGTGGCGATACCGGCAGAGCGTTGGTCCGTTGGCGGCGGTGCGTTCGACCTGGCTCGTCGCCGTGGTGGGCGCCGGGTATTTCGCCGTGTGGATGGCAGTCGGCGCGCTCGTGTTTCCGGCCGGCGCTGCACTGACAAGCGCCGCTGCACGGCTGCCGGCGCTCGCTCGCGCCATGCCGTTCGTGGCCGGCACGGTCGTATTGGCCGCAGGCGTCCTGCAATTCTCCGGATGGAAGGCGCGCCGGCTGACGTGCTGCCGGCACGCGGCGACCGGCGCGCATCCGCCGCACGCGGAGGCCGGTGCGGCATGGCGGCACGGCGTGCGAGCCGCCACGCGATGCGGGGCGTGTTGCGGGAACCTGATGGCGGTCGCGCTGGCGGCCGGCATGATGGATCTGCGCGTGATGGCGGTCGTGACGGTTGCGATCGCCGCCGAGCGCCTGGCGCCGGCCGGCGGGCGGGTTGCGCGGATCGTCGGCTGCGTCGTGGTCGGCGGCGGCATGGTGATGATCGTCCGCGCGACCGGGCTGCCGTGAGGCCGGACGATGGGATCCGTTCGGCCCGTTGCCGGGCCGGGCTTCATCGCCGCCGCGGCCGCCGCGTGGCCCGTCCGCAACAGGCGGATGGGCCGTTTCGCGGCCGGCTGCGCGAATGGCTCGATGCGGAGGTGAAACGAAAGGCGATCGAAAACGAACCGAACGGCGATCCGAACGATTCGGCCCCCGAACGGCCGAAACCGGCTAAGCCGTTGTTCGTGTTGTGAAAATTCACGGCGCTTCGCGTATAATTCGCTTTTGCGCCCATAGGATTTGCCATGCGTCTGATCCAAAAAGCACTCACTTTCGATGACGTGCTCCTCGTTCCCGCCTTCTCCGACGTTCTCCCGCGCGACACCAGCCTCAAGACCAAGCTGACCCGCAACATCTCCCTGAACATGCCGCTCGTGTCCGCCGCGATGGACACGGTCACCGAAGGTCGCCTTGCGATCGCGATGGCTCAGCAGGGTGGCGTCGGTATCGTCCACAAGAACCTCACGCCGGCCGAACAGGCCCGCGAGGTCGCGAAGGTCAAGCGTTTCGAATCGGGCGTCGTCCGCGATCCGATCACGGTGCCGCCGCAAATGAAGGTGCGCGACGTGATCGCGCTGTCGCGCCAGCATGGCATCTCCGGCTTCCCGGTCGTCGAAGGCCCGCAGCTCGTCGGCATCGTCACGAACCGTGACCTGCGCTTCGAAACCCGCCTCGACGAGCCGGTCAAGTCGATCATGACGCCGCGCGAGCGCCTCGTCACGGTCAAGGAAGGCACGCCGCTCGCCGAAGCGAAGGCGCTGATGCACAGCCACCGCCTCGAGCGCGTGCTGGTCGTCAACGACGCGTTCGAACTGCGCGGCCTGATGACCGTCAAGGACATCACGAAGCAGACCGAGCACCCGGACGCGTGCAAGGACGAACACGGCAAGCTGCGCGCAGGCGCGGCGGTCGGCGTCGGTCCCGACAACGAAGAGCGTGTCGAGCTGCTGGTGCAGGCCGGCGTCGACGTGATCGTCGTCGATACCGCGCACGGCCACAGCAAGGGCGTGCTCGAGCGCGTTCGCTGGGTCAAGCAGAACTTCCCGCACGTCGAAGTGATCGGCGGCAACATCGCGACGGCCGCCGCCGCGAAGGCGCTCGTCGAATACGGCGCGGATGCGGTCAAGGTCGGTATCGGCCCGGGCTCGATCTGCACGACGCGGATCGTTGCCGGTGTCGGCGTGCCGCAGATCAGCGCGATCGCGAACGTCGCGGAAGCGCTGAAGGGCACGGGCGTGCCGTGCATCGCCGACGGCGGCGTGCGCTTCTCGGGCGACGTGTCGAAGGCCCTCGCGGCCGGCGCGAACGCGGTGATGATGGGCAGCATGTTCGCGGGCACCGAAGAGGCGCCGGGCGACGTGTTCCTGTACCAGGGCCGCCAGTACAAGTCGTATCGCGGCATGGGTTCGGTCGGTGCGATGAAGGACGGCGCGGCAGACCGCTACTTCCAGGACAACTCGGCGAACATCGACAAGCTCGTGCCGGAAGGCATCGAAGGCCGTGTCGCGTACAAGGGCTCGGTCAACGCGATCCTGTTCCAGCTGGTCGGCGGCGTGCGCGCGAGCATGGGCTACTGCGGCTGCAAGACGATCGACGAGCTGCACGACAAGGCTGAATTCGTCCAGATCACCGCGGCGGGCATGCGCGAGTCGCACGTGCACGACGTGCAGATCACGAAGGAAGCGCCGAACTACCACGTGGACTGATTGCCGATGAAACCGCTGCTGCGAGCCGTGCTGATCATCGATGCCGTCCTGCTGCTGGCGTTCGGCGTGCTGTTCGTGCTGACGCCCTGGCAGTCGCTCTTCAACGCGCTGCAGCTGGCGAACGTCCAGCCGGCGATGCTCGGCCAGGCGTTCGGCATCGCGTTGCTCGGGCTCGCGTGGCTCGCGTTTCATGCAGCGTTCAACGGGGATCTCACGGCGCCGGTCGCGCGTTCGGTCGGCCATGTGTATTGGCTGACCGGCGCGCTGACGATCGTCTGGTCGATCGGTACCGGCAGCGGTCCCGCGCTTGCGGCCGCCGGCCGCGTGCTGTCGGCCGTGGCCGGCGTCGCGCTGATCGTGCTCGGCCTCGGCGGCGTGCGACTCGCATCGGCCGTACGCCGGCGCGAAAAGGAGCAGGCGCTCGAGGCGCGGGAGCAGGCGCTCGAGGCGCGCGCGCCTGCGCAGCGTCCGGCCGAGCCGGCGATGGCGCCCGCGTCGTCACCTGCACCGCAGCGTGTCGAGCCCGTCGTCAGCCGCCCCGCAGCGTCCGCTGTCTCGTCGTCACCGGCCGCATCCGGCCCATCGTCGTCCGGCACCGTCGCACTCGACGAGCGCCCGCCGATGCAGGATTGACCGGCCATGCGTCGCGCGTGCCGCCTTCCGCCCGACGCCGCTGTCCATGCTATTGACGCAGCGCATGATGAAAATGATGCGCTGCTTTTCTTATTCTCTTCATCCCGTCCGCAGCCATGCACGACAAAATCCTGATTCTCGACTTCGGTTCGCAAGTCACCCAACTGATTGCGCGACGCGTGCGCGAAGCGCACGTCTACTGCGAAATCCATCCGAACGATGTGTCCGACGACTTCGTCCGCGAGTTCGCGCCGAAGGCGGTGATCCTGTCGGGCAGCCACGCGAGCACGTACGAAGACCATCAGCTGCGCGCGCCGCAGGCCGTGTGGGATCTCGGCGTGCCGGTGCTCGGCATCTGCTACGGCATGCAGACGATGGCCGTGCAGCTCGGCGGCAAGGTCGAGTGGAGCGATCATCGCGAATTCGGTTACGCGGAAATGCGCGCACACGGACACACGCGCCTGCTCGACGGCATCGAGGACTTCAAGACGGACGAAGGCCACGGGATGCTGAAGGTCTGGATGAGCCACGGCGACAAGGTTGCCGAGCTGCCGCCGGGCTTCGCGCTGATGGCGTCGACGCCGAGCTGCCCGATTGCCGGCATGGCCGACGAGGCGCGCGGCTACTACGCGGTGCAGTTCCATCCGGAAGTCACGCACACGGTGAAGGGCCGCCAGATCATCGAGCGCTTCGTGCTGCAGATCGCCGGTGCGAAGCCCGACTGGATCATGAGCAACCATATCGAGGAAGCCGTCGCGAAGATCCGCGAGCAGGTCGGTGACGAGGAAGTGATTCTCGGCCTGTCGGGCGGTGTCGATTCGAGCGTCGCCGCTGCGCTGATCCATCGCGCGATCGGCGACCAGCTGACCTGCGTGTTCGTCGACCACGGCCTGCTGCGCCTGAACGAAGGCAAGATGGTGCTCGACATGTTCGAGGGCCGCCTGCATGCGAAGGTCGTGCACGTCGACGCGTCCGAACAGTTCCTCGGCCACCTGGCCGGCGTGACCGATCCGGAGGCGAAGCGCAAGATCATCGGCCGCGAGTTCGTCGAGGTGTTCCAGGCCGAGGCGAAGAAATTGTCGAAGGCGAAGTGGCTCGCGCAGGGCACGATCTACCCGGACGTGGTCGAATCGGGCGGCACGAAGACGAAGAAGGCGACGACGATCAAGAGCCACCACAACGTCGGCGGCCTGCCGGAAACGCTCGGCTTGAAGCTGCTCGAGCCGCTGCGCGACCTGTTCAAGGACGAAGTGCGCGAGCTGGGCGTCGCGCTCGGCCTGCCGCCGGAGATGGTGTACCGCCATCCGTTCCCGGGCCCGGGCCTCGGCGTGCGGATTCTCGGCGAAGTGAAGCGCGAGTTCGCGGACCTGCTGCGCCGCGCGGACGCGATCTTCATCGAGGAACTGCGCAACACGACCGCGACCGCGCAGGATGCGGCCGCCGGCCTGTGCGGCGAAGCCGATGTCGGCAAGAGCTGGTACGACCTGACGAGCCAGGCGTTCGCGGTGTTCCTGCCGGTGAAGTCGGTGGGCGTGATGGGCGATGGCCGCACGTACGACTACGTGACGTCGCTGCGCGCGGTGCAGACGACCGACTTCATGACCGCGCACTGGGCGCACCTGCCGTACGCGCTGCTCGGCCGCGCGTCGAACCGGATCATCAACGAGGTGCGCGGGATCAACCGTGTGGTGTACGACATCTCGGGCAAGCCGCCGGCGACGATCGAGTGGGAGTGAGTACTGGTTGCTGAATCGGCGTTCGGAAGCGGACGGCCGATTCGGTTTGCATGCTGCCCGGGCTCAGGCCCGGACTAGAAACGGCTTGGCGATTGCCAAGCCGTTTTACGTTGACGCGCTGCGTGCCTGCATCACACGTGTGCGCCCACGAGCGAACGCAGGTACGTCGGCACTTTCGCCTTGGCCGTGGCCTGCACACGTGTCATGAGCGCGTGATCGATACGATTCAGTCCGTACGTCCGCGCAATGTCGTGTTGCAGCCGGCACCACAGGTGCCCGGCCATCTCGGCATCGACCATCGCCCGGTGCGCACGGCCCGATTTCGGCAACCGCAGCATATCCACCAGGCTCGACAGGCGGTGACTCTGGGCATCCGGGTAGATACGTCGCGCCACGAGCATCGTGCACGCAAACGCATGCTCGGCCGACACGCCAAGCAGCCCGAGTTCCGACTGCCAGAACCGTTTGTCGAAACCGGCGTTGTGAGCGACGACAGCATGCTTGCCGACGAACGCCGCGGCTTCCTTCATGACGGTCGACGCCGGCGGCGCCGCTGCGATCATCTCGTTCGTGATGCCGGTCAGCGCGACGACATCGGACGGTATGCGTCTGCCTGCA
This sequence comes from Burkholderia sp. AU45274, assembly GCF_030482505.1. Lineage (NCBI taxonomy): Bacteria > Pseudomonadati > Pseudomonadota > Betaproteobacteria > Burkholderiales > Burkholderiaceae > Burkholderia > Burkholderia sp. AU45274. Next base: position 209,147 of record NZ_JAUJQE010000002.1, read on the forward strand.
TTCATCAGGCTCTGGAAACGGTCGACGACTTCCCCGTCCCGGAGCAGGATGACGGCGATTTCGGTCGCTCGATCGCCCATATTCGGCGAAAGTCCGGTTGTTTCGAAGTCCAGTACCGCAACGGTTTGCATGGTCGAATCCTGTGGCTTCACGCGGTGTCGTTAGAGTGGCCGAGAGGTTAGCATCTCCCGGCCCGTGACAGGCTCGTTCAGTCCGGGAAACGATCATCCGTGCAAGGGTCGAGCGCGTGGTACCGGTGCGTCGTGCATGACGCGTCACGTGGCCGCATGCGGCATGCGTGGAGCGGACCTGGTATCAGGTCGCCGCGTTCGCGTGCTCGGAGCGCATGACGCGGAGGGCGGCGCGCTATCCCGCGCCGGTCACGGTTATGCGGGCTGCGGCGACGACGACGGTTTCGCGCGATAGCGCAGGTGAATCAGCGGATAGGCGCGCCCCTGCCCATCGAGCGCCGATCGCCCGGTGCGCTCGAAGCCGAGCCGTTCATAGAAGCCTGCCGCCGCTTCGTTCTGTTCGTTGACGTCGGTCGACAGGTCGGGGTGACGCTTGAGCGCGTCTTCCACCAGCAGGCGCCCGACACCCGCGCCGTGGTGAGCGGGATCGACGAACAGTGCTTCCATGTGACTACCGTCGAGCAACATGAAGCCGATCGCCCGGTCGGTATCGTCGACGGCGAGATCGAGCGGTGCACCGGGCAGGAACGCGACGACTTCGGATTCGATCGCGCGTCGGTCGTCGTTGCTGAGGAAATGGTGCGTGGCGTCGACCGCGTTGCGCCAGATATCCAGCACGCGTGTGCCGTCGGCCGGGGTGGACTTGCGAATTCTGAGCATGGTTTGGCCCATCTTTGATTTGTAATTGGAGGTTCGTCGGCGCGTAGCCGGCACTGTCATGGTCCCGCTAGGGTCGCTCGCAAGCGCTGCGAGAAAGACAGCGGTGCTTCACGCATTCAAGTATTGGCAGGACGCTGCACGTGACCAAGTGCCGCCGCACGCTCGATCGCGCGTCGCGCGACATCACGAACACCCGCGCTCATCGGCAAGTCATCGCGGTCGAGTTCGGCGAGATCGAACCAGCGCGCGTCGAGCGCGTCGTCGCCGGCGGCAGGCGTGCCGCGCAACCATCGGCACAGCACCGCGACCATCACGAAATGCTGACGCACGTCGCCGCCGGCATCGTAATCGAACGCATCCAGCGCGGTAAAGGCGTCGAGTGCTTCGACGTCGACGGTGGTTTCTTCCGCGATCTCGCGCACGACCGCGTTCGCTATCGATTCCCCCGCTTCGATCTTGCCGCCGGGAAAGCCCCAACAGCCCGCATCGGGCGGATTGGCGCGACGCACCAGCAGCACGTCGCGCTCCCGCAGGACGATGCCGATCACGGCGGGAACCGGGCGGACGGAAGCGGGGACGCTGGTCGGGGAGCGGGGTGAGTCGGACATGGGGTGCTACGCGCAGGTGCGTTCGAGTGTATGGGGCGGCCGGTGAAGATTCATTGCGCGTGGTCGGTGCGCTGCTCGATCGCGCGGATCACGGCGACCATGTCGTCCGTACCATGTCCCGCTCGCTCGGTCTCGCCGTAGAGCGCATGGCAGATGTCGAGCAGCGGCGACGCGATGCCGATGCCGCGCGCGGATTCGGCGACGAGGCGCGCATTCTTCAGCACGTCGGTGATCGCGGCCTGCACCGAGAAATCGGCCGCGACGAGTTTGCCGAGCTTCACGCGCGACACGTCGCTCGCCATCGGGCCGGCGTTCAGCACGTCGGCGAAGCGGGCGAGATCGATGCCGTGGCGTTGCGCGAAATGCGTGGCTTCGGTCAGGCCGGTGACCATCGTGATCAGGAACAGGTTCACGGCGAGCTTCATCGTCAGCGCCGACGGCACGTCGCCGCACACGAAGCTGTCGCGGCACAGCGGCTTCACGAGCGCACGGACGGCGTCGACGTCGTCCGGTGCGCCGGCGAGCATCACGACGAGTTGACCGGCTTCGGCCGGCTTGCGTGACCCCGACACGGGCGCTTCGACATAACGGCCCGACGCGGCGGCGATGTCGTCGGCCAGTGCGCGCGAATATTCGGGTGCGTTCGTGCCCATGTTCACGATGGTGTGGCCGCCGACACGGGCGCCGAAACCGGGCGTGCCGCGCGCGAGGACACCGTCGATCGCCGCGTCGTTCGCGAGCATCAGGATCACGGTGCGGCAGGTCGCGAACACGTCGTCTACATGCTCGGCCACGCGCGCTCCGGCGTCGCGCAGCGCATCGTCGCTGCCGTGCGACCGGCTCCATACGACGAGCGGCGTGCCGGCCCGCGCAAGATTGAGCGCCATCGGCGTGCCCATCACGCCGAGGCCGATGAATCCGACTGCGGTTTGCATGTTCTGGCTCCCACGGTGGGTGGAGACGATCGTGGGCGTCAGTATCGCAGCGTTTCCGCACGCCTGCTATTTCGTCCGCGCAGCCGCGGGCGCTACGTCACGGCCGCGCGGTCATGCCCGCCAGATACGGCCACGGATAGATGCCGCGCGCATGACCGTCGCCGAACACCACGCGGATGCCGTAGCCGGCCGTTTCCAGGCTGTCCAGCGTCAGGTCGGGCCGCGCATCGACACGACCGCCGTCGATCCGGATCCTTCGGCATTCCGCACACGGGCAATCGCCGCGCAACCGTGCGTAGCTGACGCGTTGCGTGTGACCGTCCGGCCAGCGGAGTGTCAACGTGCGCGCCGGATGATCGAGCACGATTTCGGTTGGGGAGATCATCGCGACGCCTCGTCGATCTGCCGGATCGCGATCCGCACGGCCTTGCGGACTTCCGGATCGTGATCCTCCAGTGCGTGGGTCAGTGCGGGCAACGTCGCGCGGTCCCGCAATTCACCGAGCGCAAGCGCGGCTTCCTTGCGCAGGTTGCTGATCGCGTGCGAGAGCAGGGCGACGACGGCCGGTGCCGCGGCCGCATCGCGCAGTTGCCCGAGCGCACGCGCGGCACGCAGGCGCACCTGCCAGTAGTCGTCGTCGAGCGCGGCGACGAGCGGTTCGCGCGCGGTCGCAATGCGCAGCTTGCCGAGCGTCGTGGCCGCTTCCTCGCGCACCTGCCATTCGCGGTCGCGCAACGCGGCAAACAGGGCGTGGATGACCGTCGCATCGTCGGGCGTCGCGAACCCGAGCGCGCCAACGGCAATACGTCGCACGTCCGCTGCGGCATCGGTTGTCGCGGTGCGCGCGAGCGGCGGCAGCGCACGCGGATCCTTGAGCCAGCCGAGCACCGCCACGGCTTCGGCGCGCACCTCGGTGTGTTCGGCATCGAGCGCGTGCAGCGCGGGCGCGAACGCGCCGGGGTCACGCAACTCGCGCAATCCGCGCAGCACGGCACGGCGCACGAACGGCTCGGGCCGGTCGGCCCATCGGCACAGTACGGCGCCGGATGTAGCGTCCTTCAGTTCGGACAGGCTCTGCGCGGCGGCGTCGCGCACGTCGGCGTCCGGATCGAGCAATGCGCCGCACAGCGCGTCGACGACGTCGGGCTGCTCCCACGCGCCGAGCACGCGGGCGGCTTCGCCGCGCACGTCGGCCGACGGATCGTCGCTCAGCGCGGCGATGAACACGGGCACGAACCCGGGGTCCTCGAGGTCGGCGAGTTCGAACAGTGCGACGCGACGCACGGCGGCATCGGGCGCGGCGAGGCGGGCGACGAGTGCGGCTTCGTCGGGGGCGTCTGCGCGCGGCAATACGGGAGCGAAGGAGGGGGTGGTCATCGGCGACTCAAATGAGCGTTGAGGGACACGGTCAGCGCAGCAGGTAAGGGATGTCGACCTTGACCGCGCCGGTCGGGCAGTCGCGTTCGCACGGCATGCAGTACCAGCATTCGTCGAACTGCATATAGGCCTTGCCCTTGGTCACGTCGATCGCGAGCAGGTCGAGCGGGCATACGTCGACGCAGACGGTGCAGCCCTTGTCGGCGATGCAGAGGTTCTCGTCGATCGTCACGGGTGCGCTGCTGCGCTGGAAGATGTCGTGCGGGGTATGGGGCATGGCAGGTTCCTCAAAGAGCGGCCGCGAGCGCGGCCGGCTCGCGGATGCGCAGATTCGTGTAGGCGCCGCGCTCGTCGTCGGCAAGCGGCACGACGTATGGTTCGACCGGACGCTTCTCGCTGTGCATCGCGCCCGCGGCGTCCTTGCGCAGCCAGGTGTGGCAGAACCATTCGGCGTCGTTGCGATGCGGATAGTCGACGCGGTGGTGGTACAACCCCCAGCGGCTCTCGGTGCGGAACAGCGACGCGCGCGCGGCCATTTCCGCGCAGTCGCGGATCGCGCGCACCTCGGCGGCGCGCATCAGTTCGTGCGGATGGTTCGCTTTTATCTATTCGATATCCTCAGCAATTTCATCAAAGCGTTGCAGCCCGATTTCCATCTTGCGTGTCACCTTCGGCGGTTGCAGATAGTCGTTCACCATGCGGCGCAGCTTGTATTCGACCTGCGCCGGCGCCAGGCCGCGCTCGCGCAGCAGCGGCGCAAGCACACGGGTGCGTTCGGCGGCGACCTGTTCGTCGTCCACCGGCGCATGCTCGCGGCCGGCCACGTAGTCGGCTGCGTTCTGCCCGGCAAACCAGCCGTACGTGAATGCGCCGAGCATGTAGTTGTGCGGGACGGCCGCCATGTCGCCGGCCGTGTAGAGCCCGGGCACGGTCGTCTCCGCGCGGGCGTTCACGTACACGCCGGATGCGCTGTGCCCGCTGCAGAAACCGATCTCGGAGATGTGCATCTCGACCATCTGGCTGCGGTAATCGGTGCCGCGCCCGGCATGAAAGCGGCCGCGGCTCGGCCGCTCGTTCGTGTGCAGGATCTGCTCGATGGTCTGGATCGTTTCTTCCGCGAGATGGTCGAGCTTCAGGAACACGGGGCCGTTGCCGCTTTGCAGTTCCTGGTAGAACTCCCACATCATCTGGCCGCTCCAGTAATCGCATTCGATGAAGCGTTCGCCCTTGCCGTTCGCGGTGAAGCCGCCGAGCGGGCCGGTGACGTACGCGCACGCGGGGCCGTTGTAGTCCTTGATCAGCGGATTGATCTGGAAGCATTCGAGATTCGCGAGCGCGGCACCGGCGTGATACGCCATCGCGTAGCCGTCGCCCGCGTTGGTCGGATTCTCGTAGGTGCCCATCAGGTAGCCCGAGGCCGGCAGGCCGAGGCGACCGGCCGCGCCGCAGCAGAGAATCACGGCCTTCGCGCGGATCACGTGGAACTCGGCGGTGCGGCAGTCGAAGCCGAGTACGCCGCTCGCGCGGCCCTGCGCGTCGGTCAGCACGCGCGTTGCGACGATCCGGTTCGTGATCGCAATGCGCGCGCGCTTCAGTTGCCGGTACAGCACCTTCTTGATGTCATGTCCTTCCGGCATCGGCAGCACGTACGAGCCCATGTGATGGACCTTCTTCACCGCGTAGTCGCCGGTGCCGTCCTTCTCGAACTTCACGCCCCAGCGGTCGAGCTGCTCGATCGTTTCGAAGCTGTGCGTCGCATACGCATACACGGCTTCCTGGTCGACGATGCCGTCGTTGGCGATCGTGATCTCGCGCGTGTACTGCTCGGGCGTCGCATGCCCGGGGATCACCGCGTTGTTCAGGCCGTCCATTCCCATCGAGATCGCGCCGCTGCGCTTCACGTTGGCCTTTTCGAGCAACAGCACGCGCAGGGACGGGTCGCGCTCCTTCGCCTTGATCGCCGCCATCGGGCCGGCCGTGCCGCCGCCGACCACGACGATGTCGTATTCGAGCACATGGGTAGTCATCGCTGTTTCCTTGCAGGTTGGCGCGGTTTCTGCCGGTCGATGCGCAGCCGGTACTGGAAGGCGTCGCCGCGGAAGTAGAGGTATTCGAAGTCGATCGGTGCGCCCGACGCGTCATGCGTGAGGCGCTCGATGCGCAGCACGGGGCTGCTTTCCTCGACGTGCAGCGCATCGACGATCTCGTCGTCGGCGAGGATCGCGTCGATCGATACGTCGGCATGGCCGAGCGGGATGCCGCAGTCGTTTTCCAGGACCAGGAAAATGTCGCGGGTCGCGAGATCGGCGCCCGCGAGGCGCTTGCCGAGTGCTTCGGGCACCCAGGTCTGTTCGAGCGACACGGGCTCGCGATTGAGCAGCCGCACGCGATGGATCTCGACGAGCGGCGCGCCCTCGGGCACGTTCAGCTTCGTCGCGAGATGGCGGTCGGCCTTGATGGTGCGGAAGCTGCGCACCTGGTTGACGATCTCGTAGCCCATCGACGACATCGCCTCGGCGAAGCCCTGCAGCGACGTCACGTTCTGGAATGCCTTCGGCTTCGACACGAAGGTGCCCTTGCCGTGCAGCTTGAACAGCAGTCCTTCCTTTTGCAGATCGCCGAGCGCCTGGCGCACCGTGATGCGGCTGACGTCGAACATCGCGCAGAGTTCGTGCTCGGAAGGCATCCGGCTGTGCGGCGCATAGGTGCCGTCGAGAATGCGTGCGCGCAGCGTGTCCTTGATCTGCACGTAGAGCGGGGCCGCCGACAGCGGCACGACGTTGGGGGAGGTCATCGGTCAACTTGTTATGACAAGATTGCTCGAGTGTAGTCAGCCGGGTCGCGCGGCCCAACCAACTATTTCTGATTTCGACTTTCCGATTCTGGAAAAGCGCGGCGGCAAGGGGCAGGCCGAACGGACCATTCGGCATGTAGCGTCGGCTCGCTCCGCCCGTTGCGGGCCGAGCGGATCGGCCGACAATGAAAAAATTCGTCGGCGTGTGTGCCGCACATGTCGATTTCCCGATGCGTCGCCCGTCGTATCCATGTCGACCGGGCATTGCGCGAAGCAGGTGGCACCCGGTTCCCGAGGATCGCCATCACGACAAGGAGGCACCCCATGCCGGATTCCCGATACCGCTGGGTCATCGTCGCCGCGGGCGGCCTGATGGGCTGCATCGCGATCGGCGCGATGTTTTCGCTGCCGGTGTTCCTGCGCGCGATCGCGCGCGACACGGGCTGGTCGATGACCGGCATTTCCGGCGCGATGACGCTCGGCTTCATCGCGATGGCCTTCGCGAGCATGGCATGGGGCAGCCTGTCGGACCGCATCGGCACGCGCCCGGTCGTCATCACGGGCGCCGTCCTGTTGTCGGCAAGCCTGGCGCTGGCGAGCCGCGCGCCGTCGCTGCTCGCGTTCCAGCTCACGTTCGGCCTCGCCGTCGGCGGCGCGACGGCTGCGATATTCGCGCCGATGATGGCGTGCGTAACCGGCTGGTTCGACACGCACCGCAGCCTCGCGGTGTCGCTCGTGTCGGCCGGCATGGGGATGGCGCCGATGACGATGGCCCCGCTGGCCGCGTGGCTCGTGTCGGTGCGCGACTGGCGCACGTCGATGCTGCTGATGGCGACGCTGGCGGCCGTCGTGATGATTCCGGTGTCGCTGCTGGTGCGCCGGGCGCCCGCGCTCGACGGCGCGCAGGCGGCTCCAGCGGTGCCGGCGCCCGCCGGCGGGCCTGCGGCGATGTCGGTCGCGGACGCGCTGCGTTCGCCGCAGTTCATCGTGCTGCTGCTGACCAACTTCTTCTGCTGCGCGACACATTCGGGCCCGATCTTCCATACGGTCAGCTACGCGGTGACGTGCGGGATCCCGCTGATCGTCGCGGTGTCGATCTACAGCGTCGAAGGGCTCGCCGGCATGGGCGGCCGGATCGCGTTCGGGATCCTGGGCGACCGTATCGGCGCGAAGCGCATGCTGGTAGCCGGGCTGCTTGCGCAGGCGCTGGGTGCGCTCGGGTACTACTTCGTGCGCACGCTCGACGGGTTCTACGCGGTCGCGGTCGTGTTCGGCTTCATCTACGCGGGCGTGATGCCGCTGTATTCGGTGCTGGCGCGCGAGAACTTCCCGCTGCGGATGATGGGCACCGTGATCGGCGGCTGCGCGATGGCCGGCAGTCTGGGGATGGCAGCGGGGCCCGTCGCCGGCGGCTTGATCGTCGATACGCTCGGCAGCTACGGCTGGCTGTATCTCGGCTCGTTTGCGATCGGTCTCGGCGCATTCCTGATCGCGATGATGTTCCGCCCCTTCGCGAATGCGCGGCCGGAAGCGGCGGCTGCCTGAACCAGGAAAATTGGAAGCAGGGCCGTGTCCGTTTTTCTGGGGCGGCGCGGTTCGGTTCGCATCGTCGCAAATAAAAACAGGGCCTGGCACCGGTCGCATTTGCCGGTGTCCAGATGGTCCGCAGCCCGCTGCAGCGCAGCAGAGCGGCAAATGAGACCGATCGGCGCGCATGCCCTGCGATTCGGCCCCTAAAAAACACAATATCGAGCATATATTCGAAGGGCCTGTCATACCCGCGTCACCCTGCTAGAATTCGGCCTGCCGCATTGTTCCGATTGACTGATGAGATTGCTTGACGCCCTGGTCGAACAACGTATTGCCGCCGCCGCCGCGCGGGGCGAGTTCGACGATTTGCCGGGTACCGGCGCGCCACAGGCGCTGGATGACGACCTGCTCGTGCCCGAGGAGGTGCGGGTGGCCAACCGTATCCTGAAGAATGCGGGCTTCGTGCCGCCGGCCGTCGAGCAATTGCGCGCGCTGCGCAACCTGCATGACGAAGTGCAGGCGGTCAGCGACCGCGCCGCGCGCTGCCGGCTGCAGGCGAAGATCCTCGCACTCGACATGGCGCTCGAATCGCTGCGCGGCGGCCCGATGGTGATGCCGCGCGACTACTGCCGGCGCATCGCCGAGCGCCTGTGCGAGCGCGGGCTCGACGAAGCGTCCGCCGAAGCGGGGCCGATGTGACGTCCGACGCGCTGCACGACGCAGCCCGGTCGGCAGCCGCCCCGGCGGCCGAACCCGCCGCCGATTCCCCCGTTCCCGAAGCCGCGCCCGTATCGGCACGCGACCTGCATTACATGCGTCTTGCGCAGGCTGCCGCCGAAGAGGCGCGCGCGGCCGGCGAAGTGCCGGTTGGCGCGGTGCTCGTGCGTGGCGACGAAGTGATCGCACGCGGCTTCAACCATCCGATCGGCGGGCACGACCCGTCGGCCCATGCGGAAATGGCCGCGCTGCGCATGGCCGCGCAGCATCTGCAGAATTACCGGATGCCCGGCTGCGAGTTGTACGTCACGCTCGAGCCGTGCCTGATGTGCGCGGGCGCGATCATGCATGCGCGCATCGCACGGGTCGTCTACGGTGCCGCCGATCCGAAGACGGGCGCGTGCGGCAGCGTGATCGACGCATTCGCGAATCCGCAACTGAACCACCATACCGAAGTGACCGGCGGCGTGCTCGCCGACGAGTGCGGCGCCGCGCTGAAGTCGTTCTTTGCCGACCGCCGTCGCGCGCTGCGCGAAGCACGGCTCGCCCGCGACGCCGACTCCGGCGCGTCATAGGCGCGCCCGCCGCGCCCGCCGCTCGACGCGAGCCGGGCAGGCACGGTTCCGTGAACCGGAGACGGTTCGGACCCTCTAAGCAGGTTTGACGACCCGACACCTCTCTTTGCCATGTCCTTCCAGCCCGCCGCGTCCTACACCATCCGCCTGCTTGCGCCGTCCGGCTATCCGCACGATCCGGACGCGATCAATCGCGCGCTCGAGCGCCTCAGCACCGCGCAGCACCGCATCGAGAACATCGAAGCGACGCAGCGGCGCTTCCAGCGGTTCGGCGGTACCGACGGCGAACGGGCAGGCGACCTGAACCGTCTTGCCGATCCCGAGCGGCCGCTGCCGGACATCGCGCTCGCGGTGCGCGGCGGCTATGGCGCCGCGCGCATCCTGCACGGGCTCGACTATCGCGGGCTCGAGCGCCGGCTGCGTGACCAGCCGGTCGCGCTCGTCGGCCACAGCGACTTCACGGCGCTCCAGCTCGCGCTGTACGCGAAGGCGCGCATCAAGACGTTCGGCGGCCCGATGCTGTCCGCCGATTTCGGCGCGGAAACGCCGAGCGACTTCACGATGCAGCACTTCTGGCAGACACTGACGCAGCCGAGCACGACGATCATCGCCGAAGCGCCGCAGGTGCAGAGCGTGAACGTGACGGGCACGCTGTGGGGCGGCAACCTCGCGATCCTCACGTCGCTCGTCGGCACGCCGTACATGCCCGACATCGAAGGCGGCATCCTGTTCATCGAGGACGTCAACGAGCAGCCGTTCCGGATCGAACGGATGATCTATCAACTGCATCTGTCGGGGCTGCTCGCGCGCCAGCAGGCGCTCGTGCTCGGCCAGTTCACCGGTGCGCGGCCGTTCGAGTACGACAACGGCTACGACATGCAGGCGATGATCGACCAGGTGCGCGCGGTGATCGGGATTCCGGTCGTGACGGGGCTTCAGTTCGGCCACGTGCCCGACCTGCTGACGTTGCCGTTCGGCGCACAGGCGCAACTGGTCGCGAATGCGCACGGTTTCCGGCTCACTTTGTCGGACTATCCGCACCTCGGTTGAGGCGGGCGCAGTCGGTCGAAAGGCGGGGGCGGTTCATTCCCCGCCTTTTTCTTTATGTAAGCGCGCAACTAACGGTCAAGTATTTTCGTCGACATCTGCAAGCTCGCCGCCGGATCCTGCACCAGTTTTGTCAACAAAATGGCGGGGAGGGTATACGACGAAAAGCACGTCTGTCATACGTCTTGGCCTTGTCATGCATGGATTTGACGCATCATGCACCGAACGAGGTCGCGTCGATGCACGCCGATTGTGCGCAATGCTAGAAAAGAATTGTTGACAATCTTTATGTCCACCCTAGGATGAGGATCATCACACGATGCCGATCATGAACGAGCCCGAATCCCACCCGTCCGGTGCAGCCAGTCCCGAAGCGATCGCCGAGCGGATCCGCACGGCGATCCTCGAGCATCGGCTCGCGCCGGGCGCGAAGCTGACGGAGGCGCAGCTCTGCGACGTGTTCAACGTGAAGCGCGGGGCGATCCGCCAGGCGCTCGCGCAGCTCGCGACCGACAAGCTGGTCGATCTCGAGCCGAACCGCGGCGCGTTCGTCGCGAGCCCGACGCTGCAGGACGTGCACGAAGTGTTCGAGATGCGCCGGATCATCGAGCTCGCCGTGGTCGAGCGGCTCGCGACCGGGCCCGGCGCGAAGCGGCTGAAGGGCGTCGCCTCGCTGATCGAGAAGGAACGCAAGGCGTTCCAGCGGCAGGACTTCGCGGCCTGGATCCGCCTGTCGGGCGAATTCCATACGGCGCTCGCCACGCTGATGGGCAATGCGACGCTCAGCGCGTGCCTCGAAGGGCTCGTCGCACGCTCGACGCTGATGTCGGCGCTGTACGAGTCGCACGGGCGCAGCCCGTGCTCGTGCGACGACCACGACGAGATCCTCGGTGCGCTGGAGGCCGGCGATCCGAAGCGGGCGGTGACGCTGATGGCGCACCACCTGCAGCATGTCGAACTGAAGATGCTGGACCGGCCCGCACAAGGGCAGGTCGATTTGCGCGAAGTGTTCGGCGGCGCCTGAGCGGCGACGCGAACCCGGCCGCGCGCCACAAGAACGAGCGAAATGCAGGCCCGCGGCGTGTGCCGCGGGCCGCTGGTCCGACTCCGGGCGTCGATCCGGAGCGATATCGATGACGGTGGAGCGGCCTTTCGGCCGCGTCAAGGAGAAGTCATGGCTCAGTTCAGTGTGGCGCACGACAGCGCCTATCCGGCGGACGAAGGCGGCGAGGGCGGCGACCCGACACTGCCGAATGGTTACAGCGAACGTTTGTACAACGAAGATTTGGCACCCCTGAAAAATCAGACATGGGGCTCATACAACATCTTCGCGTTCTGGATGTCGGACGTGCACAGCGTCGGCGGCTACGTGTTCGCGGGCAGCCTGTTCGCGCTCGGGCTGACGAGCTGGCAGGTGCTGATCGCGCTGATCGTCGGGATCGGCTTCGTGAACCTGCTGTGCAACCTGATCGCGCGGCCGAGCCAGCAGATCGGCGTGCCGTACCCGGTCGCATGCCGTGCGACGTTTGGCGTGCTCGGCGCGAACGTGCCGGCCGTGATTCGCGGGCTGATCGCGATCGCGTGGTACGGGATCCAGACCTATCTCGCGTCTAGCGCGCTGGTGATCGTCGTGCTGAAATTCTTCCCGCAATGGCTGCCATACGCGGACGTGCATCGCCACGGCTTCCTCGGGCTGTCGGCAGTCGGCTGGGCCGGCTTCATGCTGCTGTGGGTGCTCCAGGCGTTGGTGTTCTGGAACGGGATGGAGACGATCAAGAAGTTCATCGACTTCGCGGGGCCGGCCGTCTACGTCGTGATGTTCATCCTCGCCGGCTACATGGTGTGGCGCGCGGGCTGGCGCAACATCGGCCTCAACCTCGGCGGCGTGAAGTACCACGGCGCGGAAGTGATTCCGGTGATGATCACGGCGGTGTCGCTGGTGGTGTCGTACTTCTCCGGGCCGATGCTGAACTTCGGCGATTTCTCGCGCTACTGCCGCTCGTTCGGCGAAGTGAGGCGCGGCAATTTCTGGGGGCTGCCGGTCAACTTCCTCGCGTTCTCGCTCGTCACGGTGATCACGACGGCCGCGACGCTGCCGGTGTTCGGCGAACTCATCACCGACCCCGTCGAGACGGTCGGGCGCATCGACCATCCGACCGCGGTGATCCTCGGTGCGCTGACCTTCACGATCGCGACGATCGGCATCAACATCGTCGCGAACTTCGTGTCACCTGCGTTCGACTTCTCGAACGTCGCGCCGCGCCTGATCAGCTGGCGCGCGGGCGGGATGCTCGCCGCCGTCGCGTCGATCTTCATCACGCCGTGGAACCTGTTCAACAACCCGGCCGTGATCCACTACACGCTCGACGTGCTCGGCGCGTTCATCGGCCCGCTGTACGGCGTGCTGATCGCCGACTTCTACCTCGTCAAGCGCGGCCGGCTCGTGCGCGACGACCTGTACACGATGTCGGAAAGCGGCACGTACTGGTACACGGGCGGCGTGAACCGTCGCGCGCTGGCCGCGCTGTTGCCGGCCGCGGTGATCGCGATCGTCTGCGTGATGGTGCCGGGCTGGCAGGGCGTCGCGAACTTCTCGTGGTTCATCGGCGCCGGGCTCGGCTTCGTGTTCTACCGGCTGCTCGTGAGCGCGAAGGCCTGAGGAGCATGCGATGAAGATCCGACTGATCAATCCGAATACGACCCAGCGGATGACCGACGCGATGGGCCGCTGCGCGCGTGAGGTCGCGGCCGCCGGCACGGAGATCGTCGCGGTGAGCCCGCCGATGGGGCCGCCGTCGATCGAAGGGTATTACGACGAGGCACTGGCGACGCCGGGGCTGCTCGCCGAGATCGTGCAGGGCGAGCGCGACGGCTGCGATGCGTACGTGATCGCGTGCTTCGGCGATCCGGGCCTGTACGCGGCGCGCGAGCTCGCGCGCGGGCCGGTGATCGGCATTGCCGAGGCCGCGATGCATGCGGCGAGCGTGCTCGCGCCGGGCTTCTCGGTCGTCACGACGCTCGCGCGCACCTGCGGGATGGCGTGGCATCTCGCCGAGCGCTACGGGATGAAACGGTTCTGCCGCAACGTGCGCGCGACCGACGTCGCTGTGCTCGAGCTCGACCGGCCGGGCTCGGCCGCGCGCCGGATCATTGTCGACGAGTGCCGGCGCGCGCTCGACGAGGACGGCGCCGACGCGATCGTGCTCGGTTGCGCGGGGATGGCCGAGTTCGCGCACGAGATCGAGCAGCAGATCGGCGCGCCGGTGGTCGAGGGCGTCACGGCGGCCGTCAAGTGGGCCGAGGCGCTCGTCGCGTTGCGCCTCGCGACCGCGAAGCGCGGCGACTACGCGCGCCCGCTGCCGAAGCGCTACGACGGCGCGTTCGCCCGCTTCAGCCCGCCGGACGGGGATCAGGCGGAACCGGTGCCGAATTTGCCGCAACCGCACATACACACCGTCTGACACGCACTATCTGCGCCGCTGTATGGGCGCGTATGGGCGTTTTCGCTAAACTGGGCCGTCATCGCATCGGCTTGCGCAGCCGGCCTCCGGCACCCGCGCAGTCGATGCGAACCCATTATTTCAGCGAGCTTTCGCCGCACATCGAACCATGTCACTCGATCCCAACTATCCTCGCGACCTGATCGGCTACGGCCGCCATCCCGTTCAGGCGAACTGGCCGGGGCGCGCCCGCGTCGCCGTGCAATTCGTGCTGAACTACGAGGAGGGCGGCGAGAACTGCGTGCTGCACGGCGATCCGGGCTCCGAGCAGTTCCTGTCGGAAATCGTCGGCGCGGCCGCGTATCCCGACCGCCACATGAGCATGGAGTCGATCTACGAGTACGGTTCGCGGGCCGGCGTGTGGCGCATCCTGCGCGAATTCGAGAAGCGCGGGATGCCGCTGACGGTATTCGGCGTCGGCATGGCGATCGAACGCCATCCGGAGCTCGCGCGCGCCTTCGTCGAGCTGGGCCATGAAATCGCGTGCCACGGCTGGCGCTGGATCCACTACCAGAGCATGACGCCGGAACTCGAGGCCGAACACATGCGCCTCGGGATGGAAGCGATCGAGCGCGTGACGGGCGAGCGCCCGCTCGGCTGGTACACCGGCCGCGACAGCCCCAATACGCACCGCCTGGTCGCGGAATACGGCGGCTTCCTGTACGACTCCGACAACTATGGCGACGACCTGCCGTTCTGGATGGACGTCGAAGTGTCGGGCGGCAAGACATCGCCGCAGCTGATCGTGCCGTACACGCTCGACACGAACGACATGCGCTTCGCGACGCCGCAGGGCTTCAACACCGGCGATCACTTCTTCGACTACCTGCGCGATGCATTCGACGTGCTGTACGCGGAAGGCGACGAAGCGCCGAAGATGCTGTCGATCGGCATGCACTGCCGGTTGCTCGGCCGGCCGGGCCGGTTCCGCGGGCTGCAGCGTTTCCTCGATCACATCGAGAAGCACGATCGCGTATGGGTGACGCGCCGTGTCGATATCGCGCGTCACTGGCGTGAACATCATCCGTATCAGCCCAATCATCGAAACGAAGGGAAAGCATGAAGGCGATGCGCTACACGTTGGAACAACTGAATACGATGGCGCCGAGCGCATTTGTCGCGGCACTGTCGGGGATCTTCGAACATTCGCCGTGGGTGGCCGAAGTCGCCGCGGGCGAGCGGCCGTTCGCGAGCATCGACGCGCTGCACAAGACGATGTCGGGTGCGGTGGAAACGAGCGGCGAAGTGCGCCAGCTCGCGCTGATCAACGCTCACCCGGAGCTGGCCGGCAAGGCTGCCGTGCGCGGCGAGCTGACCGCCGAGTCGACGCGCGAGCAGAGCGGCGCGGGCCTCGACCAGTGCACGCAGGAAGAGTTCGACAAGCTGCTGACGCTGAACCGCACGTATCGCGAGAAATTCGGCTTCCCGTTCATCCTCGCGGTGCGCGGCTATGACCGGCACGGCATCATCGCGAACTTCGAGTCGCGCGTGAATCACTCGCGCACCGAGGAACTGCGGGCGAGCCTCGACCAGATCTACCGGATCGCGCGCTTCCGCCTCGACGACCTGATCGACGCCTGACATCGCAATACGGCCTGCTGCGTCGCAGCGGCCTGATCGTCTCACTGAAACAAGGAAACATCATGGCTGTTCCGCTTCTCGATCCCAACGCACCCGACTTCACGCGGCGCTACGTGAACCTGGCCGACCCGCGTCTCGGTGCGCAGGCGCTCGAAGCCAGCGACGATTTCTTCGCGCCGAAGGACCGGATGCTGAACCCCGAGCCGGCCGTGTTCATCCCCGGCAAGTACGACGACCACGGCAAGTGGATGGACGGCTGGGAAACGCGCCGCAAGCGCACGACGGGCTACGACTGGTGCATCGTCAAGCTCGCGCGCCCGGGCGTGATCAAGGGCTTCGACATCGACACGAGCCACTTCACCGGCAACTTCCCGCCGGCCGCGTCGATCGAGGCCGCGTTCGTGGCCGACGGCGCGCCGACGCATGCGACCGAGTGGATCGAGATCGTGCCGTCGACGACGCTGCAGGGCAACAGCCATCACTACGTCGAAGCGAGCGATGCGCGCGCCTTCACGCACCTGCGCGTGAACATCTATCCGGATGGCGGCATTGCACGCCTGCGCGTGTACGGCCAGCCGCAGCTCGACTGGGCCGGCGCGAGCGCGACCGAGCAGTTCGATCTCGCGGCGATGGAAAACGGCGGGTACGTGGTGGCCGCGAACAACCAGCACTTCGGCGTCGCGTCGAACCTGCTGCTGCCGGGCCGCGGCGTGAACATGGGCGACGGCTGGGAAACCCGCCGCCGCCGCGAACCCGGCAACGACTGGGCGATCATCGCGCTCGCGCAGCCGGGTGTGATCCGCAAGATCGAAGTCGATACCGCGTTCTTCAAGGGCAACTACCCGGACCGCTGCTCGATCCAGGCCGCGTACGTGTCGGGCGGCACGGACAGCTCGCTGATCACGCAATCGATGTTCTGGCCGGTGCTGCTCGGCGAGCAGAAGCTGCAGATGGACAAGCAGCACTACTTCGAACAGGACATCGCGTCGCTCGGCCCCGTCACGCACGTGCGACTGAACATCATTCCGGACGGCGGCGTGTCGCGCCTGCGTCTGTGGGGGACGCTCGACAAATGAAGACGCTTGCCATCGAACCGCTGACCAAGGAAGCATTCGCGCCGTTCGGCGACGTGATCGAAACGGAAGGGGCGAAGCAGATCCCGATCAACCTCGGCACGACGATCCGCTTTCACGATCTCGCGAAAGTCGACGTGACCGATGAAGGCGGCCGCACGCTCGTCAACCTGTTCCGCGGCCAGCCGCGCACGCTGCCGTTCGAAGTGAAGATGCTCGAGCGGCACCCGCTCGGCAGCCAGGCGTTCGTGCCGCTGAACGACCAGCCGTATCTCGTCGTCGTCGCGCCCGCGGGCGATCTCGATCCGGCGAAGATCCGCGCGTTCGTGACGAGCGGCTGGCAGGGCGTCAACTATGCGAAGGGCGTGTGGCATCACCCGCTGATCGCGCTCGGCGGCGTCAGCGACTTCATCGTCGTCGATCGCGGCGGCGACGGCCTGAACCTGAACGAGCAGGACCTGCAGGAATCGCTGTGGCTCACCGACGAGGCGCTGCACGCGCTGACGGCCTGAGTCGCCGGCGTTTCTGCCGGCGTCCGACGAAACCCGCGCATCATGCGCGGGTTTTTTTATGTGCGACGAGTTCGGCGAGATTCAGGTCGCCGCGTTTTTGCGCGTGTCGCGCGAGCGGCCGGCGCCGCGACGCCGGTTCGCAACCGGTGCATGCTGCGCCATCAGTTCGGCGACCCACTCGATGAATACACGCAGCTTCGCGCTGACGTGCCGGTTCGGCGGGAACGCGACGTACATCGGCATCGGTTCGAGTTGCCATTGCTCGAACAGCGGCACCAGTTCGCCGCGGGCGCGATGCGCGCCGGCCATGTAGTCGGGCAGCCACAGAATGCCCAACCCGGCGAGGCCGGCCTCGAGGTACGCATTGCCGTCGTCGACCGCGAGCACGTAGCGTCCGCGCACGGTGACCTGCTCGCCGTCGCATGCCATCGAAAACGGCAGCGCCTTGCCGGTGCGCGCCCACAGAAAACCGACGATTCGGTGATGCGTATCCTCCAGCTCGTCCGGATGCGTCGGCGTGCCGGCGCGTGCGAGGTAAGCCGGCGACGCATACACGCCGAGCCGCAGGTCGCCGACGCGCCGCGCGACCAGCGAGCGGTCGGTCGGTTCGCCGCCGCGCACGACGCAGTCGACGTTCTCGCCGATCACGTCCACCACGCGGTCGCTCACGCCCATGTCGAGCTGGATGTCCGGATAGCGCGCATGGAACGCGGGCAGTGCGGGGATCAGGATCAGACGCGCGAACGGGCTCGGCACGTCCACGCGCAGCCGCCCGCGGGGCGACGCGGAAGCCGCGGACAGGCTCGTTTCGGCATCGTCCATGTCGGCCAGCAAGCGCACGACGCGATCGTAGTACGCGGCGCCGTCCGCGGTGACGACGACCTTGCGCGTCGTGCGGTTGAACAGCTTCACGCGCAGCCGTGCTTCGAGCTGCTGCACGAGTTGCGTGACGGTGGTGCGGCTCATGTGCAGCGTCTCGGCCGCCTTCGTGAAACTGCCGGCTTCCACCACGCGGGCGAACGCCTGCATTGCGTCGAATCGATCCATCGGGTCAGGGCTCCGCGTCGGTCGGAATTGTTTGGTGCGTGCAAACAGTGTTGGACAGGGTTGCCGGTTTATTCGCCGTGCAACGATCCCTAAAGTGCCTTCATCGTTGATGCCGGGGCGGCTTCGCCCCACCAACCGAAGGAGGTAGGGGATGGTAAAGCGTAGCGTGGTTTTCCCGCCCGGTCGCCGGGCACTGTACGACCGCAACCGCTATTCGCCGGCAGTGCGCTCGAACGGCTTCCTGTTCGTGTCCGGGCAGGTCGGCAGCCGTGAGGACGGTTCGCCGGAGCCGGAACTGGGTGCGCAGGTCCGCCGCGCGTTCGACAACCTGAATGCGGTGTTGCGCGCGGCCGGTTGCACGTTCGACGACGTCGTCGACATGACGGTGTTCCTCGTCGACCCTGAAGCGACGTTCGAGCGGATCTGGGAGATCGTTCCCGAATACTGGGGCGACGCGCCGCATCCGACGCTGACCGCGGTCGGCGTGACCTGGCTGTATGGGTTCCAGTTCGAGATCAAGGCGATCGCGCGGCTGCCGGAGACGGTCGACGGGTGAGCAGGGCGCGCGGCGCGTGGCGGCGCGCGTCACGGCGCGACGGGCGGCTCCTGTTCGTATGCGCGATGCAGCAGCGCGACGAACGACGATGCGTCGGGCAGTGTCGTCGCGCCCAACCGTCGCACGGCGATCCCGGGCGTCCACGAATTCATCACGACGGCGCCGGCCATCGACGGCAGGTCGGCCGGCGTCAGTTCGCGATCGTGCTGCGCGACCCCCAGGCGCGCCAGTTGCCGGCGCACGATGCGCATCGTGACGCCGCCGAGCATGTCGGCCACCGGCCACACGACCGCGTCGCCGGTCCAGAACGCGAGATTCCAGATCGAGCCTTCGCTGATGCGCCCATGGCGATCGACGAAGGCCGCATCGTCGAAACCCTGCGCGATCGCGCGGCGCAGGAAGTGCGTCTTCGCGACTTCGCCGACGTGCTTGATGTCCGGCAGCACGCGCTCGTATTCGAACAGCGCAAGATCGAGCGGGCCCGCGGGCCCCGACGACGGCGCGGCGGTGCGGACCAGCACGTCGAGCGTTTCGTCGTCGCGCGGCGCGACGAATTCGCCCGTCGTCGCATGCACGGTCGCCGTCAGCGACAGCGCCGACGGCGCGCGCTCGAGCGCGGCGCGCAGGAGCGTGCGAATCCGGTCGTCGGGCAGGGCCTGGCCGAACAGCGTGTTCGACGCATCGCGCAGCCGCGCGAGATGCAGGTCGAGGCCGCGCACGTGGCCGTCGCGTACCTGCATGGCGGTGAAATGCGCGTGGCCCGCGAACGCGAGCGCGGCGAGCGCGTCGGGCGTGGCGGCGACGCCGTTGATCTGGGCGACGGACGGGAATGATGCAGCGGTCATCGGCGACTCTCCAGGTTGGCCGCGGGCACGGGGCGGCGCGCGACATCTTCAAGAAAGCCTATTGTTTGCCGATTGATGCTGTCTTGAAAAACGAGTAGTTTTGGAACGGTCATCAAATCCGGTTTGAAGATCGATGGAACGCATGTGGCCCGGTACGCGCGCGCTGAGGACGTTCGATGCAGCGGCGCGGCACCTGAATTTCTCGCGAGCGGCCGACGAGGTCGGGCTGACGCCGGCGGCCGTCAGTCACCAGATCAAGGAAATCGAGGCGCAGCTCGACATGGTGCTGTTCGTCCGCACGAGCCGCAGCATCCGGCTGACGCCGGCCGGTGTCGTGCTGGCTGCCGCGGCCGCTGATGCGCTGGCGGGCCTGCAGCGCGCGACTGCCCGGGCACGGCGCGTCGCACGAGAGCAGACGGAGTTGCGCGTGTCGGTCGGCGCGCGCTTCGCGACGCACTGGCTGCTGCCGCGCCTGCCGCGTTTCAGGGTCGAACATCCAGCGTTCGAGCTGTCGTTCGATATCACCGACCGGTTGCGCGATTTCGATGACGACGACGTCGATGCCGCGATCCGCTTCGGCACCGGGCGTTATCGCGATGCGTGCGCGCAGCGCCTGTTCGATACGTCGGTCGTTGCGATCTGCAGCCCCGCGCTGTTGTCGGCCGGGCCGCCGTTGCGCAAGCCGCGCGACCTGCTGCGCCACACGCTGTGCCACGTGGACTGCGAAGTCGATGGCGTGACCTGGCCGCGCTGGTCCGCATGGATGGCCGCTGCCGGCATCGACGGTTTCGACGACAGGCGGTGCGTCGCGTTTCCGGATTCGAGCCACGTCGTGCAGGCCGTGACGGATGGCACGGCGGTCGGGCTGGCGGAGCCGCACATGATCGCGCGCGATCTCGCCGAAGGGCGCGTCGTGCAACTGTTCGACGTGAACGTCGACGTGGCGCCGGGGCTCGCCTATCACGTCGTGTATCCGGAGCACACGCAGGACGATCCGCGCATCGTCGCATTGCGCGACTGGCTCGCGGATGAAGTCGCGACGATGCACGCGTAGCGGTGACGGGGGCGCGTGCTATCGTGCCCGCATCTCCACCGCGCGATGCCCGATTCCGGGCATGTTCCTCCGATGAGCCAACCTGAAAACGACCTGGCGATCCTGCTGAGCACGATGCAGCCCGAACTGCATCCGGGCGCGTTCGCCTTCGTATCGCTGCCGACCGGCGCAGACGTATCGTTATCCGAAGTGATCGCAACGTTTCGCGAAGCGGAGGGGCTGACCGTCGTGGTCGAAGAGGAGACGGCGGGGCGTCATGGCTGGTCCGTGCTGTTCCGTGCGGCCTGGATCACGTTGACCGTGCATTCCGACCTTGCGGCTGTCGGCCTCACGGCGGCGTTCGCACGCGCGCTCGGCGCGGCCGGCATCAGTTGCAACGTGATGGCGGCTGCCTGCCACGATCACATCTTCGTGCCTTTCGACGACGGCCCGCGCGCACTCGATGCGCTCGTCGCGCTCCAGCGCGACGCGATGCGCGGTAAGCGGTGAGCGCTGGCAACGCCTCTGCAGCACGCGAAAAAAAACGGGCCCGTAACGGGCCCGCGAACGGAAAGGATTGCGCCGGAACACGACCACGGCGCACGGCGGCTTACTTGTTCGCGCCACCCTCGAACCACGCGGCGAGCTTCGTGCGCTCGTCGTCGGTCATGTGCGTGACGTTGCCGATCGGCATCGCCTTCAGGCGCACGGCCTGTTCATAGATACGCTGCGCGTTCTTCGACACTTCGTCCGGCGTGTCGAACATCACGCCTGCGGGCGCGCTGCCCATCAGCGTCGGCTTCGCCGAGTGGCACTCGACGCAGCGCTGCTGCAGGATCGGCATGATGTCGTTGATCACGACCTTCGGCGCGTTCGCGGCCTGCGCTTCCGGCGCGACCGGCTTCGGCGTCGTCCAGACCAGTGCGCCGGCCAGCAGCGCGACGCCGCCGATCGGCAGGTACCACAGCTGCTTGCCGCGGTGGCGCATCACGAAGAACTGGCGAATCAGCGCGCCGGCCAGCATGATCAGCACGAGCACGACCCAGTTGAACTTGTTCGTGTACGTCATCGCATAGTGGTTCGACAGCATCGCGAACACGACCGGCAGCGTGAAGTACGTGTTGTGCACCGAGCGCTGCTTGCCACGCTTGCCGTAGATCGGGTTCGGCTCTTCGCCCTTGAGCATCTTGTCGACCATCTTGCGCTGGCCGGGGATGATCACGAAGAACACGTTCGCCGACATGATCGTCGCGAGCATCGCGCCGACGATCAGGTAGGCGGCACGACCCGCGAAGATGTGGCACGCGAGGTACGCGGCGGCGACCACGTAGATGCCGACGCAGATGCCGAGCACGCGGTCGTTGGTGCCGAGGATGCGGCACAGCGAGTCGTAGACGATCCAGCCGGCCGCGAGGAAGCCGAGTGCGGACGCGACGGCGACCACCGGGCCCATGTCGAGCACGCTCTTGTCGATCAGGTACGTGTTCGGTGCGAGCAGGTACAGCACGAAGAACAGCGAGAAGCCCGACAGCCAGGTCGTGTACGACGGCCACTTCGACCAGTGCAGGTCATCCGGCATTTCCGGCGGGGCGACCGTGTACTTCTGCATGTTGTAGAAGCCGCCGCCGTGGACGTGCCACAGCTCGCCGAACACACCGCGCTTGCGCTGGTTCGGGTCGGTCGGCGGTTTCAGGCTGTTGTCGAGCGCGACGAAATAGAACGACTCGCCGATCCACGCAATGGCGACGATGACGTGCAGCCATCGCAGCGCGAGGTTCAGCCAGTCGGTGATGAAGCCTTCCATGAAACTCCTCCAGACTCAAATCGTTTGTTTGATGCGGGCGCTGATTCGAATGTCAGCTGCCGCGATAGGTGCTGTACGACCACGGCGACACGAGCAGCGGCACGTGGTAGTGCGAGCCGGTGTCGGCGATGCCGAAGCGGAGCACGACGCGATCGACGAAACGGGGTTCGGGCACCTTCACGCCGAGCGACGCGAAGTAGTCGCCGGCATGGAACACGAGTTCGTATTCGCCGGCGGCGAGCGCGGCGCCTTCGAGCAGGGGTTCGTCGCAGCGGCCGTCGCTATTGGTCAGCACGGTCTTGATCGCGCGGCGCGATTCGCCGTCCAGCGCGTAGAGGTCCACCTTGATTGCAGCGCCGGGACGGCCGTGCGCCGTATCGAGTACGTGGGTAGTGAGCTTTCCCATTCGTTGTGTCCTTGTGTGAATGCGAGGTTCGGCGGCGACTCGATCCATTGACTGTGCGGCGGATCGAGGCTCCACGTCACGTGGCTACATACCCGTCGGCGAGATTGAAGCGAGCGCCGTGCAGGCATTGTAAAAAGGTTCCCCGCGCAAATACGGGCGCGATATCAAAGATAATGCGCCGCGCATGAGCGGCTGTCGACGGCACGCCGGAGACGGTTTCCGGTGGGCTTCCGGCGGGCATTTCGGGCCGGCGGCGGGGCGTTGCGCGGCGTACCATATCGAAACCGTGAAACGCGGTATTCCGGATCGCGCATTGTGTGCGGCGCGCGCTTGGGCGATCCTCCCGCCGTGCGCGTCGGCCCGTGGCCTGCGCGTACCCCGAAGACGGCGAGCACGCCGGGTAACCGGGCCAGGGCGTTCGAACGGACGCAGGCACCGGAGCGTGCCGCGATTCAGCGTTCGAACGGCTGTGTGACCGCTCCCAGGATCCGCCCCTGGGGGCAGACCGACGCGGAGAACGCATGAACCTCGAGCAGCACGCTGGCGCACGCGCGCCGAACCCCTCCTCATCCCGCCCGACAACCCTGCTGGTCAAGCACGCCGACGTGCTCGTGACCATGGACGACACGCGTCGCGAGCTGCGCGATGCGGGGCTCTACATCGAAGACAACCGGATCGTCGCGGTCGGTCCGACCGCCGAGCTGCCCGAGACGGCCGACGAAGTGCTCGACCTGCGCGGCCACCTCGTGATCCCGGGGCTCGTGAACACGCACCACCACATGTATCAGAGCCTCACGCGCGCGGTGCCGGCGGCGCAGAACGCCGAGCTGTTCGGCTGGCTCACGAACCTGTACCGGATCTGGGCGCACCTGACGCCCGAGATGATCGAAGTGTCGACGCTCACCGCGATGGCCGAGCTGCTGCAGTCGGGCTGCACGACGTCGAGCGATCATCTGTACATCTATCCGAACGGCAGCCGCCTCGACGACAGCATCGGCGCCGCACAGCGGATCGGCATGCGTTTTCACGCGAGCCGCGGTGCGATGAGCGTCGGCCAGCGCGACGGTGGGCTGCCGCCCGATTCGGTCGTCGAGCGCGAGCCCGACATCCTGCGCGACACGCAGCGCCTGATCGAGACCTATCACGACGAAGGCCGTTACGCGATGCTGCGCGTGGTCGTCGCGCCGTGCTCGCCGTTCTCGGTGAGCCGCGACCTGATGCGCGACGCGGCCGTGCTCGCGCGCGAATACGGGGTGTCGCTGCACACGCACCTCGCGGAGAACGTCAACGACATCGCGTACAGCCGCGAGAAATTCGGGATGACGCCGGCGGAATATGCGGAAGATCTCGGCTGGGTCGGCCACGACGTGTGGCACGCACACTGCGTGCAGCTCGACGATGCGGGTATCAGCCTGTTCGCGCGCACCGGCACGGGCGTCGCGCACTGTCCATGCTCCAACATGCGGCTCGCGTCGGGTATCGCGCCGGTGAAGAAGATGCGTCTCGCGGGCGTGCCGGTCGGCCTCGGCGTCGACGGCTCCGCATCGAACGACGGCGCGCAGATGGTCGCGGAAGTGCGGCAGGCGCTGCTGTTGCAGCGGGTCGGTTTCGGGCCCGATGCGATGACCGCGCGCGAAGCGCTCGAGATCGCGACGCTCGGCGGTGCGAAGGTGCTGAATCGCGACGACATCGGCGCGCTGAAGCCCGGCATGGCCGCGGACTTCGCCGCATTCGACCTGCGCCAGCCGCTGTTCGCGGGCGCGCTGCACGATCCGGTCGCGGCGCTCGTGTTCTGCGCGCCGTCGCAGACGGCGTACACGGTCGTGAACGGGAAGGTGGTGGTAAGGGAGGGACGTCTGGCGACGCTCGACCTGCCGCTTGTCATCGCGCGTCACAACGCGCTCGCGCAGGCACTGGTCGAGGCATCGCGCTGAAGGAAGGCTGGCGCCATCCGGCGGCCGCGTTGCCGCCGGGCAGGCCGCCGGCTGTCGCCACGCCGCGCCGAAACGGCGCGTGCGGCCCGCGCCGTTACGCTTCGATCAGCGTGCGGGTGGCTTCGGCGACGAGGCTGCGCAGCCAGCGCACTTCATCGGAGTAGTGGCAACGCTCGTGCCACAGCTGGTAGTACTGCATCGGCGGGAAGTCGAGCGGCGCCGGCACGACCGACAGCGGCAGGAACTTCGCGTAGTGATCGGCGAACAGGCGCGTCGTCGTGAAGATCAGGTCGGACTTCACGAGCACGTACGGTGCGAGGTTGAAGTACGGCAGCGTGACGACCACGTGGCGCTTGAGCCGTTCGCGCGCGAGATGCACGTCGATCGCGCCGCGCTGGCCGACCGAGTACGGCGTCGGCGCGAGATGCGGGGCGTTCAGGTACTGATCGAGCGTGAGCCCGCCGCGCTTCGCGAACGGGTGCGTGTTGCTCATCAGGCAGACGATTTCATCGACGAACAGGTTCGACAGGTGCAGCTGCTCGGGCGGCTCGGGCCAGTTGCCGACGACGATGTCGAGCTTGCCGTCTTCCAGCGCGAGCTCGTAGTCGAACGCGGGGCCGAGCGAATGGAACTCGAGCGTCGCGTTCGGCGCGGCCTGGCGGAAGCGCTCGACCACGGTCGGCACGAACAGCACGTTCAGGTAGTCGGGGCAGCCGATCCGGTAGCAGCGGATCGACGTGGCCGGGTCGAAATTGTGCTGCTGGAACTTGATGCGCTCGATTTCACGCAGCGCGTTCTGCACGGGCTCGAGCAGGCGCAGCCCGTATTCGGTCGGCACCATGCCGGATTTGCCGCGCACCAGCAGCGGATCGCCGGTGATGTCGCGCAGGCGCCGCAGCGCGGCGCTGATCGCCGGTTGCGACTGGTTCAGTTTGACGGCCGCGCGCGTGACGCTGCGCTCCATCAACAAGGTGTGCAAGACGCGCAAGAGGTACGTGTCGATCGCCTCGCGTTGCTGACTCATGTTATCTCCGGTTTATATGGCTGGGCTGATCGAGGGGTGGGGTGGGTATATTGTTTTTAATATGAACGAAAATCAGCGTCAAGAGATGGATACCCGCAGGTACCCGCCGGCCGGGCCGCGACAAGGGGCCTGAACGGGGGCGAAGTGAAGCGCGCGGCGCCGCGCGGAAGCGCGTTGCACGGATCCGGTCAGCGGCGCGGCGTGTGATGCAGGGGGCGCGTCAGTCGTCGATGCGCATGCCGACCTTCAGCGTGACCTGCCAGTGCACGACCTGGTCGCCTTCGATGTGGCCGCGCGTTTCGGTCACCTGGAACCAGTGCAGGTTGTGCAGCGTCTTGCCGGCTTTCGAGATCGCGTTGCGGATGGCGTCGTCGCTCGATTGCTTCGACGAACCGGTCAGCTCGATCATCTTGTACACGTGGTCGCTCATGATGCGCTCCCTGGGATGTCGGTATGGATGGCCGGCGCAAGCCGTGGTCCCGAAGCGGCGCCGCGCGTGCCCGGCTTCTTGAGTGATAGGTATGATGGGCGGCAAGTTCAACCCATATCGGAGACGAGGAGCATCGTGGAAGTCGGATTTTGCGGACCGGGATTGATGGGCGCGCCGATGATTCGGCATTTGCTGGCGGCAGGGCATCGGGTCAGCGTGTGGAATCGCTCGCGCGACAAGGCCGAGGCGCTCGTGAAGGACGGCGCGCAGGTGCTCGGCACGCCGCGCGAACTGGCGGAGCGCGTCGAGACGGTATTCGTGTGCGTGCTCGACGGCCGCGCGGTGGGCGATGTCGTGTTCCGCGAGCACGGCCTGCTCTCCGGCGATGCGCGTGCGCGTCGCCTGCAGCGCATCGTCGATCATTCGAGCATTGCGCCCGCCGCTACGCGCGATTACGCGGCGCGTGCAGCCGCGCTCGGCGTCGGCTGGGTCGATGCGCCGGTGTCGGGCGGCGTGCCCGGCGCGCAGGCCGGCACGCTCGCGGTGATGGCCGGCGGCCGCGCGGCCGATCTCGACGCGGTGCGGCCGCTGATCGACGCGTATGCGTCGCGGATCACGCACATGGGCGACGCGGGGGCGGGGCAGACGGCGAAGCTGTGCAACCAGGCGATCGTCACCGCGACGGTGACCGCGATCGCCGAGGCCGTCGGTCTGGCGCAGGCGAGCGGCATCGATGCCGCGCGGCTCGCCGAAGCGCTGGCCGGCGGCTGGGCCGATTCGGTGCTGCTGCAGACGTTCGTGCCGCGCATGACGTCGGGCGGCCATGCTCCGATCGGCGCGCTCAGCACGTTCCAGAAGGACGTCGATGCGATCGCCGACGCGGCGCGCGACACGGGCGCCGTGATGCCCGTATCGGCCACCGTGCAGCAGGTGTTGCGGCTCGGCGCCGCGCAAGGGCTCGCCGGTGCCGATTTCGCCGCATTCATCGACATCGTGCGACCCGGCAACGAGCGTCAGCAGGTGTCGTGACGGGTAAGCGAGGCGCGTGAATGACAGATGGGCCACCCGAAGGCGGCCCATCGATCGGCAGGGTGATTAGCCGAGGGAGCGTGGTGTCGTGTCGCCGGCGTTCTGGCGACCGAGCCCGCCGCGCAGGCTCGCTTTCGTGCCTGCACCAAACTCGGGCAGGATGCGCGCACGCGCACGGCTGGCAAACACGAGGAAGCCGAAGCCGTTTGCTTCATACCAGTATCCGCCGTTCTCGAGGCCGTCCAGCGGTTGCTCGAGCGCGTTGGCGATCGATTCGATGCAGCGCTTGCGCAACTCGGCGATGGCGGGATAAGGCGGCTGGGCGCCGCGTACGCTGCACAGGAGCACGTCGAGACCGGGCAGCACATGTGCGTACAGGACGGGTTCGTCCTGCGCACGGGCGCGGGCAATCTTGGTGTCGAGCTGGGCAAACGGTTTCGAGTGGCGCAATACCGCGAGGAATGACTCCTGGCCATCCTGCTGGGCACGCCGACGTTTTTTCGGGAAGGACATAAACACTCGCCTCAAAAACAATTGCAAGAAATGCGGCACTTTCATGCGACCCACTCCCGGCTATGTACGCCGCATGTCGATCCTTTATAGCACACGAAAATGCTGCCTTCGTGCAGTACGACGATCAATGTCTCCCGTCGACCTGCTCGCCATGATCGACACAGCCAGCGTCTTGGCGCCCGTACTGTCGTTTAGTCTCCATCATAGACCTGCTTTCCCCGCGCGTGCATTCGCCCGTCACAAAAAAGTGAGATAGGCCGCATGCGGCGGTGCATCGCGCGCGCAATAAAAAGGCCCGCACGAGGCGGGCCTGGCTGGCGGGGCGCTGGGCGATCAGCGCTGCTTCAGCGAATCGCGGATCTCGCGCAGCAGCACCGTGTCTTCCGGCGTCGCGGCCGGTGCGGCTTCTTCCGGCTTGCGCAGCTTGTTGATGAATTTCACCATCAGGAAAATGATGAACGCGAGGATGACGAAATTGATTGCCACCGTGATGAACGAGCCGTAGCCGAATGCGGCGACACCCGCGGCCTGCAGGTCCTTGAACGAATCGGGATTACCCTTGAACGTCGGGGGGATGGTGCCGAGCAGAACGAACTTGTTCGAGAAATCCAGGCCGCCGGTCAGCACGCCGATGACCGGCATGATGAGGTCTTTCACGACCGAGTCGACGATCTTCGAGAACGCGCCGCCGATGATCACGCCGACGGCGAGATCCATGACGTTGCCCTTGACGGCGAACTCCTTGAATTCCTTGATGATGCTCATGAGCGGCTTTCTCCTGTTTGGGGCGAGAGGAGGCGTGCCGCGACGCGCAGGGATGCAGAGCGTCGAATGAGGGTCGGTGGCACGCCGATGGCCGCATGATAGCGAACGCTCCCCATTGCCGGTAGTCCATCTTGAAATGATTGACAAATCCGCGCGTCGGCGCGGCCGGCCCTGCAGGGGAGCGTGGCGTGCAATGCAGCGCGTCGCGGGGGCGTCGACGCGCTGCGTAGCGTCAGGTGTTGTCGTCGGTCCAGCCGTCGTCGTTGCTGCCGAGATCCATGCCGCCGCCGCCGCCGTTGCCGTCGCTCCAGTTCGAACTGTCGCCGCGGCCGAGGTCGAAGCCCGGGTCGTTCTCCTGCCGGCGGCGCTCGCCGTCGACGATCACGTCGCGTTCGACCACGCGCTCGCGGCCACCGGACATCGCCTCGCCGAGCAACACACCGGTCAGCAACCCGCCCATGCCGCCGCCGAACCCGCCGCCGCCTTGCTGGATCACCACCGGCGGTTGCTGTTGCGGGTAGGGCTGCTGAGGATACGGCTGGCCTTGCGCGCCCGTCATGCGATCGGCTTCCTGCGCATACACGGAGCCGCTGCCGTTCGCCGGTGCCGCGGGTTGCGCGGCCGGGTCGGGACGGCCT
Organism: Burkholderia sp. AU45274; assembly: GCF_030482505.1. NCBI lineage: Bacteria > Pseudomonadati > Pseudomonadota > Betaproteobacteria > Burkholderiales > Burkholderiaceae > Burkholderia > Burkholderia sp. AU45274. Next base: position 238,271 of record NZ_JAUJQE010000002.1, read on the forward strand.
TCGACGCGTGCCTTCACGCTTGCATGACGCTGTTCGAGTTCATCGACGCGATACGGCGGCACCGGGTTCTTGCCGTTCGACAGCGTTTCGACGAGCGTGCGCGCATCGGTCTCTATCGCTTCGAGTTCGCCCGTGAGCGCCGCGGCGCCGGGCGCCGTCGACAGCTTCGCGTCGAGCTTCAGCGGGCGGATGTCGTTCAGCACGTCGGTGGCGCGCTTGAGCTGCGTGCGGCGTTCGTCGTCGGCGCGGCTGTCGTCGGCCGTGCGTGCGCGCCGCAGCGTCCAGCGCAGCACCAGCGCGATCACCGCGGCAATCAACCCGAAGCCGATCCACATGCCGGTCGACGGGCCGTGTTTTTCGGCCGGCGCGACAGCGGGCGCGAGCCCCGGCTGCAGCGTCCCTGCCTGCGTGGCCGACGGCACGTTGCCGCTCACGCGCGCGGCGTCGGCGCGGATGCGCGACTCGGTCTGCGCGAAGCGCGATGCGTCGGTGAACTTGAGTTGCGGATCGAGCGACTTCGCGCGCTGCAGCTGCTCGAGTGCGTCGGACGCGCGGCCCTCGCGGTCCAGCACCTGTGCGTACAGGTAGCGCGCATGCGCATTGTTCGGATGGGCGTCGATGACTTGCGACAGCTGCGTGTCGGCTTGCTGCCAGTTGCGTTGCGCGATCGATTGCTCGACCTGCTGCAGCGACGGGACCGCAAACGCGGCGGACGACAGCACCATCAGCGAGAGGCCGAGTGCGGCGAGAGATTTCTTCATGGTCGAACCGGGCGCAGGCGCCCGTCTCCTGACGATCGGTTCGCGCCGCGCCCGGGGCGGGCGGCGGCGCGGTTGCCCGCAGTGGCCGTTACTGCGCGGGCGTGTCGAGCTGCTTCTTCAGCGCGGCGAGGCGATCCTCGACCGACGGGCCCTTGTTCAGCGCGGCGAGCTTGTCGTCGAGCGCCTTGCCGCTCGACGTGTCGGCCGAATTCAGGCGCGCGTCCGAGCGGGCGTTCTGCAGCGCGACCTTGTCCTCGAGCTTCTGGAAGTCCTCGGACAGGTTCTTGCCGCCGATGCCGCCCAGGGCGCTGGCCGCGACGTCCTTCGCCTGCGCGATTTCCTGCTTGGCCTGCAGGATGTTCGAGCGTGCATTCAGGTCGTTGCGGCGCTGACGCATGTCGGCGATCTGCCCCTTCAGCTTGTCGACCGACGGCTCGAGCGTCGTCAATTCGGCTGCGAGCGCGTCACGCTCGGCTTCCGCGTTCGACTGCGCGGCGAGGGCCTCGCGGGCGAGCGCTTCGTCACCGGACTGCAGCGCGCGCTTCGCGCCGTCCTCGTACTTCTTCACCTTGTCGTCGGCCGCATCGCGCTTGCTGCGCTGGGTCGCGACCTGTGCCTCGATCTCGATCAGCGAATTCTCGGCACGGCCGATGCTGTCGTCGAGCTCCCGCACGATCTGCCGTGCGTCGCGCGACGGATCCTGTACCGAATCGGCCGCATCGTTCAGCAGGCCTTTGATCGTGCGCGAAACAGAGTCGAAAAGCGACATGGAATCCTCCGTGGTTGAAAGGCGCCGCGTGAGAGCGGCAGTGCCCGTTGCGAGCCGGTTCCGACCCGCATGAGCCGGCGGATATTACACCACCGGTTCACTTAAATACGGCTTAAACGCGCGAGTTCAAGCGGCTTGCGCATCACGATGTCGAACCTTTCGCGACTGAAAGAAAGCCGGCGCGTGCGCGCGATATTGCGTGTCCATGATAGGCAGAGGATGCCGACAATACGTTCCTTAAATCACGGCATTGCGGGAATTTTTACAAAAAATCGCGAAGGCACCCGGTCGATTTCATTAAAATGCGCTGTCACGTCGCGGGAACGGATCGCCGCGCGGCGGGGGCTGTCGACGTGACAGCCGCATCACGCTGTATCCGCTCTGATTCATTCGCCTGCATTTCCGCATGCGTCCGAGGGCGCCACGACCGCCCGCCATTCCGACATGCCAATTATCAAACGACCGCCTTCTTCTTCCGACAGGAACGAACCCCACTACACGCTGCGCCGTTCGCCGTCCGGAGCCTATTACCCCGATGACGACGATCGCGACGACGACCGCCGCACCCAGCGCAGCGGCGGCGGAGGGCGCGGTCGCTCGTTCGGCTCGCGCGTCATGCTGTGGTTCGCCGGCCTCATCGCGACGCTGGCGATCGTCGGCGCGCTGATCGTCGGCTACGCGCTGGTCGTGATGGCGCCGCAACTGCCGTCGCTCGACGCGCTGACCAACTACCAGCCGAAGGTGCCGCTGCGCGTGTTCACGGCCGATCATGTGCTGATCGGCGAATTCGGCGAAGAGCGCCGCAGCCTCGTGCGCTTCCAGGACATTCCGGACGTGATGAAGAAGGCGGTGCTCGCGATCGAGGACTACCGCTTCTACGAACACGGCGGCGTCGACTTCGTCGGCATCCTGCGCGCGGGTGTCGCCGACCTGATGCACGGCGGCGCGCGCCAGGGAGCGAGCACGATCACGATGCAGGTCGCGCGCAACTTCTTCCTGTCGAGCGAGAAGACCTACACGCGCAAGATTTACGAAATGCTGCTCGCGTACAAGATCGAGAAGGCCCTGACGAAGGACCAGATTCTCGAGCTGTACATGAACCAGATCTATCTCGGCCAGCGCTCGTACGGCTTCGCGGCCGCCGCGCGCGTGTATTTCGGCAAGGACCTGAAGGACATCACGCTCGCGGAAGCGGCGATGCTCGCGGGGCTGCCGAAGGCGCCGTCCGCGTATAACCCGGTCGTCAATCCGAAGCGCGCGAAGGTGCGCCAGGAATACATCCTGAAGCGCATGCTCGAGGTTGGCTACATCACGCAGCCGCAGTACGACGAGGCCGTGAAGGAGGAGATCCACGTGCGCACGCCGGGCAACCAGTACGCGGTGCACGGCGAGTACGTCGCCGAGATGGTGCGGCAGATGATGTACCAGCAGTACAAGGACGAAACCTATACGCGCGGGCTGACCGTCACGACGACGATCAACTCGTCCGACCAGGAAGCCGCGTACCAGGCCGTGCGTCGCGGCATTCTCGACTACGAGCGCCGCCACGGCTATCGCGGGCCGGAAGCGTCGATCAAGCTGCCGGCGGCCGGCGACGACCGCGACGAGGCGATCGACGACGCGCTCGCCGATCACCCGGACAACGGCGACCTGCAGTCGGCGGTCGTGCTGTCGGCATCGCCGAATGCGGTCGAGGTGCAGTTCGTCGGCGGCGCGACCACGACGATCGGCCCGGCCGGGCTGCGCTTCGTGGCGGGCGCGCTCAGCCCCCGCGCGAACGACACGCTGCGCATCAAGCCGGGCTCGGTCGTGCGCGTGCTGAAGGACGGCAAGACGGGCTGGCAGGTCGTGCAGCTGCCGCAGGTCGAAGGCGCGCTCGTCGCGATCGCGCCGCAGGATGGCGCGATCCGCTCGCTCGTCGGCGGCTTCGACTTCAACAAGAGCAAGTTCAACCACGTGACGCAGGCCTGGCGGCAGCCGGGCTCGTCGTTCAAGCCGTTCATCTACTCGGCGTCGCTCGACAAGGGGCTCGGGCCGGCGACGATGATCAACGACGCGCCGCTGTACTTCCCGCCGAGCGTGCCGGGCGGCACCGCCTGGGAGCCGAAGGACGACGACCAGCCGGACGGCCCGATGACGATGCGCACCGGCCTGCAGCGTTCGAAGAACCTCGTGTCGATCCGGATCCTCGCGTCGATCGGTACGCAGTACGCGCAGCAGTACGTGACGCAGCGCTTCGGCTTCGATCCCGCGAAGACGCCGCCTTACCTGCCGATGGCCCTCGGCGCGGGCCTCGTGACGCCGCTGCAGCTCGCGACCGGCTATGCGGTGTTCGCGAACGGCGGCTACAAGGTCGATCCGTACCTGATCGCCGAGGTCGACGACGCACGCGGCCAGGCGCTGCAGAAGTCGCAGCCGGTGCTCGCGGGCAGCACGGCGCCGCGCACGATCGAAGGCCGCAATGCGTACGTGATGAACAGCCTGCTGCATTCGGTCGCGACGGCCGGCACGGGCGCGGGCACCAACGCACTGGGCCGCAGCGACCTGCAGGGCAAGACGGGTACGACGAACGACGCGAAGGACGGCTGGTTCGCCGGCTACCAGCAGTCGCTCGTCGCGGTCGCGTGGATGGGCTTCGACCAGCCGAAGAGCCTCGGCAGCCGCGAATTCGGCGCACAGCTCGCATTGCCGATCTGGGTGAACTACATGCGCACCGCGCTGAACGGCGTGCCCGAGCAGCAGATGCCGATGCCGGACGGCCTGACGTCGATCGACGGCGAGCTGTACTACGCCGATCGCACGCCGGGCAATGGCTTCGTCGCGAACGTCGACATCAACCCGGCCGAGAATTCGATCAGCGCGAACGATGCGCTCGGCTCGGCTGGCGCGGCGGGGCTTGCGCCGCCGCCCGTCACGCCGCAGGAGAAGCAGCAGATCATGGACATGTTCGAGAGCAAGTAAGCGGCACGCCGCGGTTCCGGCATGCGACGGGCGCCTTCGGGCGCCCGTTTTTTTTGCGCGAATGGCCGGCGGACGGAGAAGGGGGAATCAGAACGATGCGCAGGCCGGCACGACCGTCATGCCGACCGATTGCTGGTGAAAGCGCTGCATATACGCTTGCCGGATCGCGGCGAGCCGCGTGCGCGTATCGGGCGTATCGTCGGCGATGATACGGATCACGAAGCTGTCTTCGCGCGTGATCCCGCCGCTTGTCTGGTCGCGCCACTGGCCGTGTGTGTCCCAGTAGGTGAGGCCGTCGGGGAACCGTGGTGTGACCGTGTCGGCGAGGAATGCCGCGCGCTCCGCATCGGTGACGGGGCCGCGCCCCGTGATGTCGCGCCCGAACAGCAGGTCGGCCTGCAGCATGCGGTTTTCGCCGGGCTGCGTGCAGGCCGGGGGGGCGTCGACGACGGGCGACGGCGGTGCCGCGCAACCGGCGAGCAGGGCGATCGCCATGGCGCAGGCGGCCAGCGGCCGCATCTGCCCATTTCGTGACGATCGACCTCCGCGCGTGCAAAACGCTGCGCGCTCAACCACTTGCGTGCTTGTCCGGCGGGTTATCAACAGGGCTGTCAACATAATCTGGGGATAACCCTAGGTTCGTCCGCGCGTGCCCGATGTGGGGTCAGTGCTTCAGTGTCGCGTGCGCGAGATGCATGCCGAGTGTGGCCGGGTCGGTACTGGTGCCCGATAGCAGCACGCCGACGCGCTTGCCCTGCAGCGTTTCGCGCAGCGGGCCGAGCAGGGCGGCCAGCGCAGCCGCGCAAGCCGGTTCGACCGACAGTTTCAGCTGCGAGAACAGGAACAGCATCGCGGCCCGCAGCGCGTCGTCGGACACGGTGACGATGCGGTCGACGTGGCGCCGGCACAGCTGGTAGCTGTATTCCTCGGTATGCGGCGCCATCAGCGAATCGGCGATCGTCTGCATCGCGCTCATCTTGATCGTGTGATTCGCCGCGAAGCTGCGGCTCATCGCATCGGCGCCTTCCGGTTCGACGCCGTACACGTGCACACGCGGATTCGCGAGCCGCAGCGCGGTCGCCATGCCGGCCGCGAGCCCGCCGCCGCCGATCGGCACGATCACCGCGTCGAGGTCAGGCGTCTGGGTCGCCCATTCGTAGCCGAGCGTCGCGGTGCCGAGGATCGTGTGATAGCCGTTGAACGGATGGATGAAGAAGCGGCCTTCCTCGGCCTCGATCCGCCGGACCAGATCGAATGCCTGCGATGCGCTGCCGGCCAGCACGACTTCCGCGCGGTACTGCTTGCACTGCGCGATGCGCGACGGGCTTGCGGTATGGAACATCACGACCTTGGCGCTGCTGCCGAGCCGCATCGCCGCGTACGCGACGGCCGGCGCGTGATTGCCGGCCGATACGCAGGTGACGCCGGCGTTCCTGCGCGCCTCGTCGAGCGCGAGCAGGTGCGTGAATGCGCCGCGCGCCTTGAAGCTGCCGCTGACCTGCAGCAGCTCGAACTTGAAGTTGACGTGCGTGCCTTCAAGCGATGGCAGGTCGGCGCGTTCGAACACGGGCGTGCGCACGACCCACGGCGACAGCGCGAAATGCTGCGCGGCGATTTCGTCGAGCGTCGGGATCGGCTCGCCGTCGATCGTCGTATGGGCGGCGCCCTGTTGTTCAGTCGACATGACGTGGCGGGTGGCGGAGTGGGCCGGCCCGCACACGCGAGCCGGCGTGGCGGGAGGCAGTCAGTGTGCGTCGACCGACATGCTGCGGATGAACTTGCGCAGGAACTGTTCGCAGCCGGCGAGCTGCGCGAGCTCGACATATTCGTTCGGCTTGTGCGCCTGCTCGATGTTGCCGGGCCCGCACACGACGCTCGGGATGCCCGCGCGTTCGAACAAGCCGGCCTCGGTGCCGTACGCGACCTTGCGCTTGTCCTGGTCGGCCGTCAGCGCGCGCACGAGCTGCGTGATCGCGGCCTGTTCGGTGGCGTCGAGGCCGGGCGCCGCGGCGATCTTCGAGAACTCGATCGCGGCATTCGGATGCTCGCGCAGCATCTGCGGCAGCAGCGTGTCCCGTGCATACGCTTCGATGCGCGTGAAGATCTGCTCGGGATCGAGCGTCGGCAGGTTGCGGAACTCGAAGTCGAAGCGGCACTCGGCCGGCACCGTGTTGATCGCGTTGCCGCCCTGGATCGTGCTCGTCTGCGCGGTCGTGAACGGCACGTCGTACAGTTCGTCGAACGGGCCTTCGGCGCGAAAGCGGTCGGCGATGTCGCGGATGTGGCAGATGAGGCGCGCCGCATACTCGATCGCGTTCAGCCCCTTCGGCGTCAGCGACGAATGCGCCGCGTGGCCGCGCACGCAGCAGCGGTAGGCATTGATGCCCTTGTGCGCGATGATCGGCCGCATGCTGGTCGGCTCGCCGACGATGCAGCCGGACGGCTGCACGCCGCGCTTGACCAGATCCGCAATCATCAGCGGCGCGCCCGCGCAGCCGATTTCCTCGTCATAGGACAGCGCGAAATGGATCGGCTTCGCGAGCTTCGTCGCCTGCATCTCGGGCAGCAGCGCGAGCGCGGCGCCGATGAAGCCCTTCATGTCGCAGGTGCCGCGGCCGTACAGGCGGCCGTCGCGGATCTCCGGCGCGAACGGGTTGCTGTCCCATTGCTGGCCGTCGACCGGCACGACGTCGGTATGCCCGGACAGCACGATGCCGCCGTTCGTCGAGCCGTCGTGCGCGGGCACGGTGGCGAACAGGTTCGCCCAGCCTTCACGCGGATCGTGCGTGATCGTCGATGCGATGCCTTTCGCGGCCAGCGCGTCACGCACCGTTTCGATCAGGCCGAGGTTCGGCACGCGGCTCGTCGTGTCCATCGACACCAGTTGCTTGATCCAGGGCAGGCTGACGAGCGACGCTTCGCCTTGGGGTGCGGCGGACGGCGCTGTCGCGTCGAGAGTGGACATGGCAAAACTCCGTCTGATGAATGGGAAAATCATACTCAAAAACGCGTCGGCCCGCCCGCGCCGGGCGCAGTGCGGTGCAGCAACGCCGCACCTGTCGCTAGCGCGTCAGCGCACCGCGGCAGCCGCTCCCTGCTTGGGTCCGAGCGCGCGCAGCGTTTCCTTGATCGTCGACACGCGGATCGCGAGATCGGGCGAGCGCGTCTCGATGCGCAGCTTGTCCTGGCCCGCGAGCTTGATGTGCCGATGCTTCTGCACCATCTCGATGATCCGCATCGGATCGATCGGCGGATTCGGCTCGAACTGCAGCCCGATCGCCACCTCGCTCGCGTCGATCTTCACGATGCCGAGCGGCTTCGCGGCGATCCGCAGCCGGTGCGTCTCGACGAGCGCGTGCGCCTGCGGCGGCAGCTTGCCGAAGCGGTCGATCAGCTCTTCCTGGATGCCGTCGATCGCGTCGCCGTGTTCGCAGTTCGCGAGCCGCTTGTACAGCGACAGCCGCTCCTGCACGTCCGCGCAGTAGTCGGCCGGCAGGATCGCCGGCGCATGCAGGTTGATTTCCGTCGTCGCAGCGAGCGGGGCGGTGAGGTCGGGCTCCTTGCCGTTCTTCAGCGCCTTCACCGCGTCGTTCAGCATGTCGGTATAGAGCTGGAAGCCGATCTCGTGGATCTCGCCGGACTGCTTGTCGCCGAGCACTTCGCCGGTGCCGCGGATCTCGAGGTCGTGCATCGCGAGATAGAAGCCCGAACCGAGTTCCTCCATCTGCTGGATCGCTTCGAGCCGGCGCTGCGCCTGCTTGGTCAGCGCCTGCGGATCGTGGACCAGCAGGTACGCATATGCCTGGTGGTGCGAGCGGCCGACGCGGCCACGCAGCTGGTGAAGCTGCGCGAGGCCGAACTTGTCCGCGCGATGCATGATGATCGTGTTCGCGCTCGGCACGTCGATGCCGGTCTCGATGATGGTCGTGCACAGCAGCACGTTCGCGCGCTGCGCGACGAAATCGCGCATCACCCGTTCGAGTTCGCGTTCGTGCATCTGGCCGTGCGCGATCACGATGCGTGCTTCGGGTACGAGCGCCTCGAGCATCGCCTTGCGGTTCTCGATCGTCTCGACCTCGTTGTGCAGGAAGTACACCTGGCCGCCGCGCTTCAGTTCGCGCAGCATCGCCTCGCGGATCACGCTTTCCTCCTCGCGGCGCACGAAGGTCTTGATCGCGAGCCGCTTCTGCGGTGCCGTCGCAATCACCGAGAAATCGCGCAGCCCTTCGAGCGCCATCCCGAGCGTGCGCGGGATCGGCGTCGCGGTGAGCGTCAGCACGTCGACTTCCGCGCGCAGCGCCTTCAGCGCTTCCTTCTGGCGCACGCCGAAGCGGTGTTCCTCGTCGATGATCACGAGGCCGAGGCGCTTGAACTGCACGTCCGACGACAGCAGCTTGTGCGTGCCGATCACGATGTCGACGCTGCCTTCGTTGATCTGCGCGATCGCGGCATTGACTTCCTTCGTGGTCTTGAAGCGCGACAGCTCGACGATGCGCACCGGCCAGTCCGCGAAGCGGTCGGCGAAGGTCTGCGTGTGCTGCTCGGCGAGCAGCGTGGTCGGCGACAGCAGCGCGACCTGCTTGCCGCCCAGCACCGCGATGAACGCGGCGCGCAGCGCCACCTCGGTCTTGCCGAAGCCGACGTCGCCGCACACGAGGCGGTCCATCGGCTTGCCGCTCGTCATGTCGCCGATCACGGCGGCAATGGCGGCCGCCTGGTCGGGCGTTTCCTCGAAGCCGAAGCTTTCCGCGAACTTCACGTAGTCGCGCGGATCGAGCGAGAACGCATGGCCTTCGCGGGCCGCGCGGCGTGCGTAGAGGTTCAGCAGCTCGGCGGCGGTATCGCGGATCTGCTGCGCGGCCTTGCGCTTCGCGCGTTCCCACTGGCCGGAGCCGAGCGCGTGCAGCGGCGCGCTGTCGGGATCGGCGCCGCTGTAGCGCGAGATCACGTGCAACTGCGCGACCGGCACGTAGAGCTTGCTGTCGCCCGAGTATTCGAGATGCAGGAATTCGGTTTCGCCTTCGCCGAGATCCATCGACACGAGGCCCATGTAGCGGCCGATGCCGTGCTGTGCGTGGACGACCGGGTCGCCGACCTTCAGCTCCGACAGGTCGCGCACCATCGCGTCGACGTTGCTCGCCTGTTCCTGCCGGCGGCGGCCCGTGCGGCGGCCGAGGGCGCCGTACAGCTCGGTTTCGGTGACGACCGCGTAGCCTTCGCCCGGCACCGCGAAGCCGTTCGCGAGCGGCGCGACGCCGAGCGCGAAACGTGCGTCGCTCTCGAGCCAGCCGGCGAAGTGGTCGTTCGACGCGGGGCGCAGATGGTGTTCGGCGAGCAGTTGCAGGATCGTCTCGCGGCGGCCGGCCGATTCGACCGTCAGCAGCACGCGCTTGCCCGACGATTCGACGAACGTGCGCAGCGACGCGAGCGGATCGTCGGCATGGCGGTCGACGGTGAGCTCGGGCAGCGCCGTCGCCCAGCCGCCGGCCGGCTGCGCGGGCAGCACGACGCGGGCGAACGGCTTCGCGAATGCGAAGAAATCCTCGTCGGACAGGAACAGGCGCTGCGGCTCGAGGATCGGCCGCTCGCGATCGTGCGCGAGGAACGCATGGCGCTGCTTCGTGTCGGCCGTGAAGCGGCGGATCGACGCCTCGAGATCGCCGGTGAACACGAGGTGCGCATCCTGCGGCAGGTAGTGGAACAGCGTGGCGGTTTCGTCGAAGAACAGCGGCAGGTAGTACTCGATGCCGGCCGACGGCACGCCGTTGCCGATGTCCTTGTAGATCGGCGCGCGGCTCGGGTCGCCTTCGAAGGTCTCGCGCCAGCGGCTGCGGAAGGCCGTGCGCGCGGCTTCGTCGAACGGAAACTCGCGGCCGGGCAGGAGGCGCACGTCGCGTACCGGGTAGAGGCTGCGCTGCGTGTCCGGGTCGAACGCGCGGATCGAGTCGACCTGGTCGTCGAACAGGTCGATTCGGTACGGCAGCGGCGAGCCCATCGGGTACAGGTCGATCAGCGAGCCGCGCACGCAGTATTCGCCGGGCCGCACGACCTGGCTCACGTGCTCGTAGCCGGCCAGCGTGAGCTGCGCCTTCAGCTTCGCCTCGTCGAGGCGCTCGCCCTGTGCGAACGCGAACGTGTACGCGGCCATGAACGACGCGGGCGGCATCCGGTACAGCGCGGTGGTTGCGGGCACGAGCAGGATGTCGCAGCGGCCCTCGCCGAGGTCGTGCAGCGTGGCCAGCCGCTCGGACACGAGATCCTGGTGCGGCGAGAACGTGTCGTACGGCAGCGTTTCCCAGTCCGGCAGCAGGCGCACGCGCGCGTCGGGCGAGAAGTAGCGGATTTCCTGCGAGAGCCGCTGCGCGTCGACCGCGTTCGCGCAGATCACCGCGAGGAGCGGCACGTCCTGGCGGTTGTCGGCGAGATAACGGGCGATGGCGAGCGCGTCGGCGGAACCATGCGCGCCGTCGAAGGCGAAGCGCTGGCCGGGCTTGACGCGGGCAACGGGCGAGGCGGACGGGGTGGAAGCGTTATCTGGCATAGGGACGACAGGGGTGGCGTGCACGGGCGCATCGCGGTGCGCCGGTCGAGACGAAAGACCTATTATAAAATCCGCTTCTCGATTTCATCTTTCCGGCGTTTCCCTTCGTGACTCCCCGACTTTTCGCCCTGATTCCCTGTGCCGGCACCGGCAGCCGCTCCGGCTCGGCCGTGCCGAAGCAATACCGCACGCTGGCAGGCCGCGCGCTGCTGCATTACACGCTTGCCGCGTTCGACGCGTGCAGCGAATTCGCGCAGACGCTCGTCGTCCTCGCGCCCGACGATTCCCACTTCGATGCGCGCCGCTTCGCGGGCCTGCGCTTCGCGGTGCGCCGCTGCGGCGGCGGCTCGCGTCAGGCGTCGGTGCTGAACGGGCTGCTCGAACTGGCCGAATTCGGCGCGACCGACCATGACTGGGTGCTGGTGCACGACGCCGCGCGCCCGGGCATCACGCCGGAGCTGATTCGCACGCTCGTCGCGACGCTGAAGGACGATCCGGTCGGCGGCATCGTCGCGCTGCCGGTGGCCGATACGCTCAAGCGCGTGCCGGCCGGCGGCGACGCGATCGCGCGCACCGAGTCGCGCGACGCGCTGTGGCAGGCGCAGACGCCGCAGATGTTCCGCATCGGCATGCTGCGCGAGGCGATCCTGCGCGCGCAGCGCGAAGGGCACGACCTGACCGACGAGGCGAGCGCGATCGAATGGGCTGGCCATACGCCGCGCGTCGTGCAGGGCAGCCTGCGCAATTTCAAGGTCACGTACCCGGAAGATTTCGCGCTCGCGGAAGCGATCCTCGCACGCTCCTCGAACGCTTCCTGACTTTCACCCCTCACAATCGGAATACGCATGGATTTCAGAATCGGACAAGGCTACGACGTGCACCAGCTCGTCGAGGGGCGCCCCCTCATCATCGGCGGCGTGACGATTCCGTACGAACGCGGCCTGCTCGGCCACTCGGACGCGGACGTGCTGCTGCACGCGATCACCGACGCGCTGTTCGGCGCGGCGGCGCTCGGCGACATCGGCCGCCACTTCTCCGACACGGACGCGGCGTTCAAGGGCGCCGACAGCCGCGTGCTGCTGCGCGAGTGCGCCGCACGCGTCAAGGCTGCCGGCTTCACGATCCAGAACGTCGACAGCACCGTGATCGCGCAGGCGCCGAAGCTGGCGCCGCATATCGACGGGATGCGCGCGAACATCGCGGCCGATCTCGGGCTGCCGCTCGATCGCGTGAACGTGAAGGCGAAGACCAACGAGAAGCTCGGCTATCTGGGCCGTGGCGAAGGGATCGAGGCGCAGGCCGCCGCGCTGCTGGTGAAGCAGGGCGGCTGACGCCGGGCGGCGGCGCGCGGTTCGCCCGCTGCGCTGCGCCGCGCTGCGGAAATGAAAAATGCCACGCGGGTGCGTGGCATTTTCGTTTGGCGCGGCGACCGGGCCGGCGCGGTTGCCGGCCGGGTGGTGCAACCGCTTATTCGCCTTCTGCGGCGATCACTTGCGCGGCGGCATTGATCACCGACGCGATACGGCCGACGTCGCGCAGCTGCGTGACGGTCATCCCTTGCTCGTTCTTCAGCAGCGCATAGTGCGACTTCACGCAGAAGTGGCACTTGCCGACGATCGATGCGGCGAGCGCGTACATCTCGAACTTGCGCTTGTCGACGCCACCGTGCGTCGCATACGCGCCCATCCGCAGCTCGGCGCGTTGCGTCTTCAGGTCGGCATCGTCGGCCATCTCGACATACGGATACCAGGTGTTGTTCATCCCCATCAGCGCGGCCGCCGTCAGCACGGCGTTCGTCTCTTCGGGCGACAGGACGCCGGCTTCGCGGATCGTCTTGATGAGCACCGTGCTCTTCGCCGCGATGGCCGCAGCCAGCGCGACGCCCACCGCGTCGGTGCCTTCGAGCGACGAGCGCGAGATCGTGCCGTCGAGGTTCAGGCGAATGTCCTTCGCGTAGTCGGGAATACGTGCCTTAATCGAATCGATGAATTCCATTGATATCTCCTATGGGTTGGCCGTTAAAAAAGCCCGCAGGCAGGACGTGCGCCGCGGGCTTCGTGCATCGATGCGCTTACAGCGTTGCGCCGCCGACTGCACGGTTGCACGGGCACAGTTCGTCCGTTTGCAGGCCGTCCAGAATCCGCAGGACTTCTTCCGGGCTGCGGCCGACGTTCAGGTTGTTCACCGAAACGTGCTGGATCGTGTTGTCCGGATCGACGATGAACGTTGCGCGCAGGGCCACGCCGGCTTCCTTGTCGCGCACGCCGAGCTGGTCGATCAGCTCGCCCTTGACGTCGCCGAACGAGTAGTGGTTCAGCTTGTCGAGGTCCTTGTGCTCACGGCGCCATGCGAGCTTGACGAATTCGTTGTCCGAGCTGCCGCCCAGCAGGACGGCATCGCGCTCTTCGAACTGCTTCGTGAGCTTCGCGAATTCGACGATTTCCGTCGGGCACACGAACGTGAAATCCTTCGGATAGAAGTAGATGATCTTCCACTTGCCCGGGAACGACGCTTCGGTGACGGTCTCGAACGCCGACTGGCCGTTTTCCTCGTGATTGTTGAAGCCCGGCTTCGCGGCTACGACGGTGAAAGCTTCGAGTTTATCGCCCACGGTTTTCATGCGGATACTCCTGTATGAGTTGGGAAGAAGACTGAGTCAAGCTACCTCGGTGCTGCAACGATGATGTGACAGCATGGGCAAAACTATAACACTATTAGTTAGTCGCTTCAATAGATTTTGACTAACGAGCCTCATAGCTTTTTTCAACCGGATCGATAGTGTGCAGCGCAAGAAGCGTGCGCGAGCGCGTCACGCAGTCGCACGCGCCTTGCCGGCGCCGGGGAATTCGACCGTGACTTCGAGGCCCGCTTCCGGGTTGCGGTTGCGCAGCCGCAGCGCGCCGCGATAGCGGCCGACGAGGCGCAGCACGATCGCCATCCCGAGGCCCGTGCCGTCCGCCTTGGTGCGCGCGGTGTCCACGCGGTAGAACGGCCGCATCACGAGCGGCAGCTGATCCTCGGGGATGCCGGGGCCTTCGTCGCTCACCGACAGCTCGACGCGCGCGTGCGACACGCGCGTCTCGAGCGTGATGCGCGACACGCCGTCCTGCGTGCTCTGGCCATACTTGCGCGCGTTCTCGACGAGGTTGCCGATCACGCGGCGCATGTCGGTCTCGTCGGCTTCGATCACCGCGCTCGGCGCGAGCCGCGTGCGGATCTCGACGCCATCCTCGCCCGACACGCGGGCGGCGACTTCCTGCGCGATCGACGACAGATCGACGGGCTCCGGCTTGCGTTGCGACGGGCGGGCGTAGTCGATGAAGGCCGCGATGATGCGATCCATCTGCTCGATGTCGTCGACCATCGCGTCCTTGGTCGCCTGGTCGGACGGGCTCATCTCGGTTTCGAGCCGCAGCCGCGCAAGCGGAGTGCGCAGGTCGTGCGAGATGCCCGCGAGCATCAGCGCGCGGTCGGCCTCGAGCTGCTCGAGGTCACGCACCATCTGGTTGAAGCTGCGATTGGTCTCGGCCGCGACGCCCATCCCGCGCTCGGGCAGCAGCTCGGGTGTCTGGCCCGAGCCGATCTGCCGCGCGGCGAGCGCGAGCCGCGAGAACGGCCGGTTCACCAGACTGGTGATGAACGCGGAGCCGAATAGCGACAACGCGAGCGCGAACAGCCCCCAGCCGGCCCACTGCAGGCCCGTGACGTTGTCGAGCTGGTCGCGGTCGAGCGCGACCCAGTAATCGTCGTCGTCGATCTTGAAGCTGATCCACACGCCGGGAATGTCGTTGACCGACTGCGCGATCACGGTATCGTCGCCGAGGCGGCTGCGGATGTCGTGTTCGATCAGGCGGTTCAGCGATTCGTCGGGCTGCAGCTTGAACTTGTCGGTCTTCTCGCGCGGGTATACGCGCACGCCCTCGTTGCTCTCGAGATCCTGCAGCAGCGCGCGCCGCAAATCGGGATCGGAATAGAGCAGGGCGGTGCGCGTGAGCTTCACGATCGCGACGAGCTGGAGAGCCACGCGCTGCGCACGCGGCTCGCGCTCGATTACGCGAAAGCTCTGGAACCACGCGGCGAGACTGACCGAGATCAGCAGCGCGATCAGCAGGAAGGTGCGCCAGAACAGCCCGCCGAACGCGAGCTGAAGGAGGCGCCGGTCGATACGCATGGGACGGGCCGTGGGCGGGCGAAACCGGAAAGGAAAAAGATCAGGCGGCGCCGTCCGGGATGAACACGTAGCCGAGGCCCCAGACAGTCTGGATGAAGCGCGGGCTGCCCGGATCCGGTTCGATCAGCTTGCGCAGGCGCGAGATCTGCACGTCGAGGCTGCGGTCGAACACTTCGTATTCACGGCCGCGTGCGAGCTCCATCAGCTTTTCGCGCGACAGCGGCTGGCGCGGATGACGCGCGAACACCTTCAGCACCGAGAATTCGCCGGTGGTGAGCGGAATTTCCTGGCCCGACTTCGTCAGCGTGCGCGTCGCGAGGTTCAGCGAGAACTCGCCGAACTCGAACACCTCGGTGGTTTCCGACGGCGCGCCCGGCAGTTCGGCCGGCGCCTGGCGGCGCAGCACCGCATGAATGCGCGCCACGAGTTCGCGCGGGTTGAACGGCTTCGGCAGGTAATCGTCGGCGCCCATCTCGAGGCCGACGATGCGATCCACGTCCTCGCCCTTCGCGGTGAGCATGATGATCGGCGTGCGGTCGTTGCTGCCGCGCAGGCGGCGGCAGATCGACAGGCCGTCTTCGCCCGGGAGCATCAGGTCGAGCACGAGCAGGTCGAAACGCTCGCGTACCCAGAGCTTGTTCATTGCGGTCGCGTTTTCCGCGACGTAGACATTGAAACCCTGCTCGCCGAGATAGCGGCGCAGCAGATCGCGCAGGCGCGGGTCGTCGTCAACGACGAGAATCTTGGAGGGGTTTTTCGTTTCCATGATCGGCATCTTATCGCGAATGGGAATTGACGCACGGCCGCGTATTTTCGTGCGTTACAGTCGGTTACAAAATTTACCCGTAGTGTCGCGCCGAGTAAAGGCAGGCTATAGAGATTCCTTTACTCGAAGCCGAAATTCGGTAGATACTCCCCTGCACTCCATCATCCATCTTTGCACACCCGAATTCCGCAGGGTTTTTCAAGTACCAGAGGTAGCCGGTTGCCGCGTGACGAAGGGAACAAATCGACCAAAGAAGCGAGGACGGTCATGCGATCTGCCCGGATTGCACTGATGCTGACGATCGCGCTTGCCGGTCCGTATGCGTCGAACTTCGCGTATGCGCAGCGCCCCGAGCAGGGCGCATCGTCGCGCAAGCTGCCGCGCGGCAAAGCGCCGCAGTCCGATCGTACCGCCGAGATGACGGTTCGTTCCGCCGTGCCTCCCGATCTCGAACAGCGCCGCCGCGACGGGCACATGACGCCCGAGGAACGCCACCTTTTGCGCCAGCACATCGAAGACGCCGTTCGCGAGCTGTACAAGCGCTGACACGCCGTCTTTCGCCCGGAGCGACATACTTCGCGCGGAAAAGATTCGTAGCAATTTTTCCGTCAACTTTCGCCTGCCGATTGCCGTTGTACCGGCATCCGCACCGCCGGTGCGCTCCGGGAGTCCATGACAATGAAAGCGAACGCTGCCGCACCGGCGCCGTCGCCCGCCATGCAGTCGCCGCTCGATGCGGACGATGCATTGTTTTTCCTGAGTCGTACCGGTTTTTCTCCCGCGCCCGCCGATGTTGCGCGCGTCGTCGGCATGACGCGCGCGCAGGTCGTGGCCGACACGCTCGGCAACGTTCGCCGCGACCCCGTCACGACCTGGCCCGACTGGATCGCCGAGTTGCCGCCGACGCGCGCGCAGCGCCAGGCGCTGACGCCCGACATGCGGCGCGACGAGCAGCGCGAGCGCAACGTTCGGTACGATGCGCTGCGCGCGGCATGGGTCAACGAGATGATCGTCACGCCGTCGCCGCTCACCGAGCGCATGACGCTGTTCTGGCACGGGCACTTCACGTCGGGGCAGGACAAGGTGCCTTACCCGCAGACGATGGCGGCGCAGAACGCGCTGTTTCGCCGCGAGGCGCTCGGCAACTTCGGCGTGCTGCTGCATGCGGTCGCGAAGGATCCGGCGATGCTGCAGTACCTCGATGGCGCGAGCAATCGCAAGGGGCGCCCGAACGAGAATTTCGCGCGCGAGGTGATGGAGCTGTTCACGCTCGGCGAAGGGCATTACACGCAAAACGACGTGACCGAAGCCGCGCGTGCGATGACGGGCTGGACGGTCGACCCCGATACGTATCGCTTCGAGGTTCGGCCGGATCTGCACGACGCCGGCGACAAGACGATCCTCGGCGAAACGGGGCCGTTCGATGGCGACGGCTTTCTCGACATCCTGCTGAAGCGGCCCGGTACCGCGCGTTTCATCGCCGCCAAGCTGTGGCGCGAGTTCGTGTCGGATACGCCCGATCCGGGCGCGCTCGATGCGGTGGCCGAACGGTTTCGTTCGAGCGGCTACGACATTCGCGCGGCGCTCGCCGCGCTGTGGTCGACCGACGCCTTCTGGGATCCTCGCAATCGCGGCGTGCTCGTCAAGTCGCCGGCGGAGTTCGTCGTCGGGTCGGTGCGGCTGTTCGAGGTTTCATACGGCGATCCGCAGATGCTCGCGAACACCGTGCGCACGCTCGGGCAGAACCTGTTCTATCCGCCGAACGTGAAGGGTTGGCCGGGCGGCGCGCTGTGGATCAACAGCACCACGCTGCTCGCGCGCAAGCAGTTCGTCGAGCAACTGTTCCGCGCGACGGAGACGGCCGGCATGCACCCGCCGGCGCATGCGATGGTGCCGCCGCCGAATGCCCGCGCGCATGCGATGCCGGTGGTCGAGACGGCGTCCGCTGCCGGCATGCACGGAACGCCTGCCAAGCCCGCGCGCGCCGGCCTGCGTTTCGACCTCGAGCGCTGGCTTGCGCAATATCGCGCGCGGCCGCAGGCGATCGCCGGTTTGTCGACCGAGCTTCAGTTGCAGCATGCGGTGCTGCAACTGTCGCCGGTCGCGGCGATCGATACGGATTCGACCGGCAGCGCGTATCTCGAGGCGCTGCTGATGGATCCGGCCTATCAACTGAAATGATTCGAACGACGATGAAGCGGGGAGCCGGTGCGGCAAAGGTGTCGGACGGTGAACCAAAGGATGCGCGATGAACCGACGTGATTTTCTGACGCTGACAGGCGCCGCGGCCGCGGCCGGCGTGTCGATGTGGCAGGCGCCTGCGATGGCGGCTGCCGTGGCGCAGGCGGGGCGCCAACCGGCGGCCGGGTACGCGAACGTGCTGATCCTCGTCGAGCTGAAGGGCGGCAATGACGGCCTCAACACGGTGGTGCCGTATGCGGACCCGCTGTATTACCAGTTCCGTCGCAGCATCGGCATCAAGCGCGAGCAGGTGCTGCAACTCGACGCGCACACGGGGCTGCATCCGTCGCTCGCGCCGTTGATGCCGCTGTGGCGCGACGGGCAGGTCGCGGTCGTGCAGGGCGTCGGCTATCCGCAGCCGAACCTGTCGCATTTCCGCTCGATCGAGATCTGGGATACCGCGTCGCGCTCGGATCAGTATCTGCACGAAGGCTGGCTGACGCGCACGTTCGCGCAGGCGCCCGTGCCGCCCGGTTTCGCGGCCGACGGCGTCGTGCTCGGCAGTGCCGAGATGGGGCCGCTCTCGAACGGTGCGCGTGCGATCGCGCTCGTCAATCCCGCGCAGTTCATTCGTGCGGCCCGGCTTGCCGAGCCGTCGTCGCTGCGCGAACAGAACCCCGCGCTCGCCCACATTATCGACGTCGAGAACGACATCGTGAAGGCGGCCGACCGGCTGCGTCCGCGCGGCGGGATGCGTGAATTCAGGACCGCCTTTCCGGCCGGCGCGTTCGGCACGTCGGTCAAGACCGCGATGCAGGTGCTGGCTGCGTGCGAAGCGTCCGGCCCGGGTGCGCAGGATGGCGTCGCGGTGCTGCGTCTGACGCTCAACGGCTTCGATACGCACCAGAACCAGCCGGGGCAGCAGGCTGCGCTGCTCAAGCAGTTCGCGGAAGGGATGAGCGCGATGCGCGGCGCGTTGATCGAACTCGGGCGCTGGAACCAGACGCTCGTGATGACGTATGCGGAATTCGGGCGGCGCGTGCGCGAGAACCAGAGCAACGGCACCGATCACGGCACGGCCGCGCCGCATTTCGTGATGGGCGGGCGCGTAGCCGGCGGGTTGTACGGTGCGCCGCCGGCGCTCGGTCGGCTCGACGGCAACGGCAACCTGCCCGTCGCGGTCGATTTCCGCCAGCTCTACGCGACCGTGCTCGGGCCATGGTGGGGGCTCGACGCGACCCGCGTGCTGCAGCAGCGCTTCGATACGCTGCCGTTGTTGAAGGCGTGAGGCGTGAGGCGTGAGGATCAGCGGCGGCGTGCGGTACGCCACGCGATCCACAGCTTGCGGATCGGCGTCAGCGCGATGCGCTGATGCAGCACCTGGTAGCCGTCGCGCGCGATTTCGTCGAGCAGCGAGCCGGCCAGCGCGATCTGCGCGCGCAGCGTGCGCTGGGCGCGGCGTTCCGATGCCGGGATCGCCGCTTCGGCGGCCACGAGCGCTTCGCGCGCGCGGGCCGTCTGGAATTGCAGCAATTCGGTGAAGGCCGGGCTGTAGCGGCGGTTCAGCAGATCGGCCGCGGTCACGTTGTAACGCTGCAGTTCGTCGATCGGCAGATAGATGCGGCCGTGGCGTGCGTCGTTGCCGAGATCCTGCACGAACTGCGCGAGCATCAGCGCGCGGCCGGCGTCCGCGGCCCACGGTTGCGGATCCGCCGGGTTTGGCGAACTTGCGCGCGCGACCAGCGACGCGAAGGTGCCGCCGACCTGTGCGATATAGCGCTGCAGGTTCGCGAAATCGAGGTAGCGCGCCTGTTCGAGATCCATCCCGTAACCGTTGACGAGCGTACGCAATGCATCGGCCTCGGCGGCGATCGCCGGATGATGCTGCGCGAGCGCCTTCGTGACCGGGTGCGATGGCTGCCCGTCGGCCAGCGCCGCGAGTTCCTTGTGCCACCACGCGAGCTTCGTGTGTCCGACGGTCGGGTCGCTGGTTTCCTTGACGGTTTCCTCGAGTTCGCGGCGCAGCGCGAACAGCGCGGTCAGGCGCGGCTGCGTGGCGTGCGGCGCCTGACGCAGCGCGTAGTAGACGCTGGAGCCCGCAGGGGCGGCCTTTTGCTGACAGTAGTCGTCGAAGTTCACGGGCGGAATCGTGTGGGGGGCGGGTTCGGGGGACGCGCGGCGGCGCGGTGCCGAAACGTTGAGCGCGGCATTCTAGCATCGCTGCACGACGGGTGCCGGCAGGGGCGAGACAAGCCCGTGCGGATCGGGTAGAATCTCGCGCTCGCCTGATCGGGCGTGCTGGTTACAAACCAACCGGCGCGATGTCCCGGGCGCGTGGTCACGCATCTTTCGTGCCGCGTGGTCAGGCGACAGAAATGCGCGTGAGTGGCGAAATTGGTAGACGCACCAGGTTTAGGTCCTGACGCCCGCAAGGGTGTGCCGGTTCGAGTCCGGCCTCACGCACCAGAAGTCGAATGCGCCTCAGTGAGGGGCCGTTCACCCAAAAGCGCTGTCGGTCGATTGACCGCAGCGCTTTTTTGTTGATGTCGGTGCTTTTCCCGGCACGAGCGCCGGGGCAAGCGGTGCGCGAATATTCGTGCCGCGTGTAATATCGTGTTCGCTTTCCCTATAAGAAACACAATTACGCCGAGGGCCATCGATGAAAAACACCGTCCGCGTTCCGATTTCCGTACTGGCGCTGATACTCGCTGCGCCGGCATTTGCCACGACGCCCGCCGACAACGTAGCCTGGAGCGCAAAGCCAGTGCAGCGGTTCGTCATGCCCCCGGAGTGTTACGCCTACTCGAAGCGGCAGATTTCGAGTGATGAGTCGCTGACGACGGAACGTGTGCTGATAGCGGCCGCCAGGTTCCTGACCGGCACCGGGCCCACCCTCGTCATCGGCGGGAATCGGGGCACAGTCCCCGATCCGTGTGCGTCCTCCGGCCTGTGACCGGCCCGCAAGCGAACCGCGGGAATTCCCGCTTCATCTGAAACAAGCCGGATACCAGCGCCGCGCGTCGCCCGACCCGCGGCGCTGCGTCATTCCAGGCATGCCTATTCCCAGAAGCTCCGGATCGCGACCGCCACGATCACCGGCACCGAGAACACCAGCGGGATCGCGAAATATTGCGCTTCGCGATCGACGACCCAGCTATAGATCACCCACGCCGCGCCGATCGCGAACGTGATGAGGCCGACCGTCACGGCGGCGATGTTCAGGACCAGCTTCGAAGGCTGGCGGCGCGTCTTGGCATCGTCATTGTGATCGCGCGGGGACGATTTCATCGGAAGAGTGCGGCTTCGGGCCGGAACGGGGATAAAAGCACAGGAAACCCCATCCGCATCGATCGCGCAAGAGGGCCGGCGCCGGCCGGCCCTCGTCGCGTCCGCCGGCGCGCGCTACAACCCGAACGACGTAGCCAGTTCGTCGAGCAATTCGCGCTGGAACGCAACGAACCGTGCGCCCGGCTGCTGCGCGATCGCGAGGTCGAGCATCGGATCGGCGACGTCGGTGCGAACACCCGCCAGCGCCTCGACGATCGCGAGCCCGCAGAACGGCACGTACGCCTCCGAATAGCCGCCTTCGTGCACGATCACGAGCCGCCCGCCGCAATGGCGTTGCGCGGCCTCCTTCACCGCATGCGTCATGAACCGATAGCTGTCGGTATGCAACTGCATGCGTGCGAGCGGATCGACCGCGCTTGCGTCGAGGCCGCTCGCGACGATGATCAGCTCGGGCCGGAAACGCTCGAGCGCCGGCAGCACGATTCGTTCGAACGCGTAGCGATACGCATCGTCGCCGCTGCCCGCGAGCAGCGGCACGTTCAGGTTCGCGCCGACGCCTGCGCCTTCGCCGCGGTCGTCGGCACCGCTGTAGCCGGGCGGGAAGCAGCGGTCCTGATGCAGCGAGATCGTCAGCGTGTCCGCATCGTCGTAGTAGATCGACTGCGTGCCGTTGCCGTGGTGCACGTCCCAGTCGATCACCGCGACGCGCTCGATGCCGTGTTTCGCACGGGCGGCCTCGATCGCGATCGGGATGTTCGCCAGCAGGCAGAAGCCCATCGGGCGATCGCGCAGGCAATGATGGCCGGGCGGCCGCGACAGCGAGAAGGCGTTCGTCGCACGTTCGCCGAGGACCGTATCGACGGCCGCGATCGCGAGTCCGGCCGACAGCGCAGCGATCTCGTAGCTGCCCTTGCCGAACGGCGCGAGATCGCCGAGGTCGCCGCCGTTCGCGTCGCTGAGTGCGCGGAACGCGTCGAGATAGTGTGCGGGATGAATGCGCAGCAGATCGGCGGTCGAGGCCGGCTCGGCGCCGCGCAGGTCGAGCTGCGCGGCCAGGTCCGAGGCCTGCACGAGCGACAGGAAGCGGCGCTTCGAATCGGGCGATTCCGCGTAGCCCGCGCTCGACGGCGGCTGGACCCAGCCGCCGACCGGGAAGAACAGCGCGTGCGTGCCGCCGGTGTGCCAGAAAGTGCGTTCGTCGGTGAAGAAGGCAGTGCGATTCATGGATGTGCTTGACCTGTCACGGTTGGGTGGAAATGGAAGGGCGCGTGCGGCGATCGATGTGGCGCAACGCGGCGAAAGACACGATCGCGACGGCCGTCGCGGCCGTGAACAGCGCGCGCATCGTGCCGCCCGCATCGAGCATCAGCCCGGCGAGCAGCGGGCCGGCCGCGAGGCCCGCGCCGATCACGAAATTGAGCGTGGCCACGAGGCGGCCCGACGTGTCGATCTGCGCGACGGTCGCGAGGACGAACGGCAGGACGAACGTCCACGCGAACTTGAACGCGAAGATCGCCGCGCTGTAGCCGCCGGCGTGCCGCATGACCGCGAGCGCGACGAGCGAGGCCGCCAGCAGCGCGTAACCGGCCGCGAGCATCGCGCGCCGCGCGAGCCGGCCGCCTGCGCACGACGCGAGCGCCGCACCGGCGATCCCCATCACGCTTGCGATCGCGAGTACGTTGCCGGTCGACTGCGGATCGAGCCCGGCTTCGGTCGCGGCGCGGCTGGCGAACGTCCACACGCTGCCGATCGCGAGATAGAACGTCAGCACCGCGCCGATCGCGAGCACGACGAAGCTTTGCGGTGTCTGCGCCGCAGCGTTGCGCGCGTTCTGCGCGGGTGTGGCTCGCGTGCCCAGCGTGGACGGAAAGCCGCGCGACAGCGGCGCCGCGACCAGCGCGAGCGCGGCGAGTGCGACATACAGCGCGCGCAACCCGAACGCAGCGAACACATGCGGCAGCACGAACAGGCCGATCGCGCCCGCGATCAACTGGCCGATGACCCACAGGCCGTACACGCGGTCGCTGTTCTCGCTCGTCGCGGCGCTCGTCATGCAGAGCACCATCAGCGAGCCGCCGCCGAGCGCGGTGACGGCGCGCAGCGCGAGCAGCGCGACGAAGCCCGGCATCCACAGCGCGGTCAGCAGGTTGCCCGCGCCGAACAGCGCGATGGCGAACGCGGCGACGCGGCGCGCGTCGACCCGGCCGAGCCACAGGTACGACGGCACGGTCGCGAGGCTGAACGCGCCGAGTTCGACGAAGAAGTAGGTGCCGATCTGCGACGCGGACAGCCCGAGCTGCGTCGCGAGCTGGCCCGCGACGGCGGGTGCCACGAGCAGCAGCAGCGGCGTGATGGCCGCGAATACGACGAGCGCGACGAGCGTCGAGCGCGCGAAGGTCGATGCACGGCCGTCGGACGGGAGTGCGGCATCCGGTGAAAGGGTTTTCATGGCGGGTTCTCGTGTGGGGATCAGAACAGGTGGTACATGCCGACCATCGCGCCGAACTGCGATGCGCCGGCGAGCGGCGTCGGGTCGTATTCGTAGACGGTCTGCGAACTCTGGCCGCTGTTGCGTGCGTAGCCGAGGTTCACGTAGGCGACGGTGCGTTTCGACAGCGCATACGTGGTGCTCGCGATGAACAGCGTCGGGTGGCCGATTGCCGGCGTGCGCGAGTCGGTGTGGTAGACGCCCGCGTTCAGGCCGATCTCGCTCGACATCTGGTAGCGCGCACCGCCCCAGACGATCGTGCGTGCCGCGTCGAGATCGCCGGTCAGGCGTTCGACGCCCGCATAGACGGTGAGCGGCAGTGTGGCGAACGCATAGCGCGCGGCGAGCGTGCCGAGCTCGCGGCGGCGCGCCGACGTGTCGTCGGCCGCCGAAACCTCGCCATGTGCCTGATGCAGTACCGCGCTGACCGACAAGCCGTTGCTCGTGAACTGGCCGCCGAGTTCGAGCACGCGTCCGGCGCGCGTATTGCCGGCGACGCCGGACGTCGCGGCAAGCGCCTCCACGTCGAAGCCGGCGAACGTCGGCGACTGGTACTTGACCGAGTGATCGATGAAGTTCGCGGTCATCGGCACGATGACGCCCTGGCCGCTGTACGACGCATACCAGAGCGGGTCGTAGAACAGCGTCTTGTCGAACAGCACGCTGAACTGCCGGCCGAGCGTGACGGTGCCGACGGGCCCCGCGAGGCCGACGTACGCACCGCGGAAGAAGGCATAGCCGGGCACGGTCGCGGTGCCGTCGTTGAGGTTGAGGCCCTGTTCGAGCTTGAACAGCGCACGCCAGCCGCCGCCGAGATCCTCGTGACCCTTCAGCCCGATCTGCGAAGGCAGGATGCCGTAGTTCTGCAGTTGAACGGCCGAGTGGCGCCCGTCGGCATGCGTCAGGTATTGCACGCCGGCGTCGAGCGCGCCGTACAGCGTGAGACTCGACTGCGCGTGCGCGGCAGCGCTGCACGCGGCAAGCGTCGCGACGGCCGCGGCCGTGCGGATGAAGCGGGGTTTCGTCACGTGGGGTTCTCCATACCGTCCTGCATCGGTTTGTCGTTGGTGTCGTCGCGACGCAGTGTCCGCAGCGGGAAAACCTTCGAACAGTCGTACAGATGAACGGTGTGGAAAACCCGTGGTGCGCGACACACAAGCGGCGAGTAGCCGTGGCGCGGCGTGCTGCGGAGCAGCAACGTGCCGTGCACCGTTCAAATGGATGGGGCTGGCGCCCGTTCCGGCACCGTGGCCCGTCAAAAAAGCCGATCGCTATAATCGATCGGTGTCGTTGCGCACATCAGCAGCCCGAACGGGCAGGGGAGCGGAAGGTGAGGATCACGACGGATTTCGGGCAGGATCTCGATGCGCTGCGCGACGTGCCGGCCGCCATCGTGCTCGACGACTTCGCCTGGCCGCCGCTGCCGTCCCGGCGCGCCGATTTCGACGGTGTCACGCGCGGTGATGCATCGCAGCGCGAACTCGGGCTGATGCTGCTCGACCTGTACGCGGTTGCCGCACGGTCCGGCATCGGCGAATTCGAATACCGCTTCTTTTCGCTGCTGCAGGCGCTCGTCCCGTTCGACGCCGCATGGACGGGCGTCGCGACTCACGTGCCGACCGGCCCGGTGATGCACAACAGCTTCCTGTACCGTCTGCCGCACGCATTCTTCAGCGACTGGAAGCGCGTGCGCGATTGCGACCCGCTCGCGCACCGCACGCTGCGCGGCGCGCATGGCCATGCGGTGCGGCTGTCGGTCGTCGAACCGGGGCTCGATGCCCGGTTTCGCGACTGGTGCGTGAAGTACGGGCTCGCACAACTGATGTGCGTGTGCACGCTCGATCGCCGGTTCGGCCTGACGACGTTCATGTCGATCTACCGCCAGGGCCTGAATCGCCCGTTCAGCGATGACGATGCACGCCGCTTCGAGGAAGTGATTCCGCATCTCGCGGCGGCGCTGACGATCAATCGCGCCGCGCAACTCACGCGCGAACGCGGCGAAACGGTCGCGCCGGCGGCGCGTGCACTGTGCGACAACTTCGGCGTGCTTCACCATGCCGATCACGGTTTCGACGACGTGCTGCGCACCGAATGGCCGGCATGGGCCGGTGCGCGCGTGCCGGAGCCGCTCGTCGCGCATTTGCGGCGCCAGTCGGGCCAGCCGTTCGTCGGCGATGCGCTGCGAATCCAGTGCGTGCCGGTTGCGGGCCTGTTCCAGATCGAGGCGCGGCCGCGCTCGCTGCTCGACCGGCTGAGCCCGCGCGAGCTCGCGGCGATCCGCTATTACGGCGCAGGGCGCTCGCACAAGGAAGTCGCGCAACAGATGGCGATTTCGCCGACGACCGTGCGCCACTACCTGCGCTGCGCGTACCGCAAGCTCGGCATGCACGACAAGAGCCAGATCGCCGGCGTGCTCGGCGCAACGGGCAGTGCGGCCGACGACGAGCCGGTGGAAGCCGGTGGCGAGTCGCGCTGAATTGCGCTGAGTCGCACGACCGCCGCACGTTGCATGCGGTCACGCGAATGGTTGTGCCCGCAACTATTGAGCGTTATGCTCGTCAGCTCCCAGGAGACGGAATTCCATCATGAACGACACGAATTCAGGGTCGGTGCGCGCGGCGGTGGTCGGGGTCGGCGCGATCGGCGGGTTGCTCGCGGCCGCGCTGTCGCGGGCCGGCATGACCGTGAGCGCGTATGCGCGTGGCGCGACGCTCGATGCGCTGAATGCGCACGGCGTGCGTGTGATCGACGAGGCGGGCGAGACAGCGTCGGTTCCGGTGCGGGCGAGCGACGATGCGGCCGCGCTCGGGGTCCAGGACTACGTGGTGATCGCCCTGAAGGCGCAGGCGTTGCCGGCGCTGGCCGCGCGCATCGCGCCGCTGGTCGGGCCGGACACCGTGATCGTCGCGGCGATGAACGGCCTGCCGTGGTGGTTCACGCACGGGCTCGAAGGGGCGCTCGACGGCGTGTCGCTCGATGCGGTCGATCCGGCCGGCGCGGTGTCGGCGGCGTTGCCGCCGGCGCAGGCGATCGGTTGCGTCGTGCACCTGTCGTCGAGTACCGACGCGCCGGGCATCGTGCGCCGTGGGCGCGGCAACCGGCTGATCGTCGGTGCGCCCGATCCGCGGCTTGACGTCGCCACGGCCCGGTTCGCCGCGGCGCTCGCCGCGGGCGGTTTCGACGTCGAGTCGACGCCCGCGATCCGGACCGAGATCTGGACGAAGCTGTGGGGCAACATGAACATGAATCCACTGAGCGCGCTGACGGGCTCGACGGCCGAGCAGCTGCTCGATGATCCGTTCACGCAGGATCTCGCGCTGCGGATGATGGAGGAGGCGGCCGCGATCGGCGCGAGGCTCGGTCTGTCGACGGGCATGAGCGGGCCCGAGCGGATCGCGGTCACGCGCAAGCTCGGCGCGTTCAAGACGTCGATGCTGCAGGATTTCGAAGCGGGGCGCGCGCTCGAGATCGGGCCGATCCTCGGCGTGTTCCCTGAACTCGGGCGCAAGCTCGGCGTGCCGACCCCGTATTGCGACGCGGTACTCGGGCTGTTGCGCCAGCGCGCGGCGAACAGCGGGCTGTAGCGCGGGCGGGGCCGCTGCATGCGCGACGCCGGCGAGACGGAGCGCTGCAGTCCGTTTGCATCGCGACGCGCCGCATGACGCAAAGCGGGCCGCCCGCGTCGCCGGTGAGGCGACCGGGGCGGCCCGTCAAATTCGTCGGATCAATACTGCGGGCGCCGTGCCCGCGTCGCGGCTCAGTCGTCCCGCTCGGTCGCGTGCGCGACGACCTTGTCGAGCAGGCGTTCGAACGTCTGGCGTTCGCTGTCGGACAGGCACGCAAGCAAGCCGTCGTTCCACTTGCGCACGATCGGCATGATCTTGCGATGCAGCGCGCGGCCGTCGGCGGTCAGCGCGATCAGCACGATCCGGCCATCCTCCTCGCTTGCGCTGCGCTCGAGCAGCCCCTGGCGCAGCAGCGCCTCGGCTGCCCGGCTCGCCTGGCTCTTGTCGAGATTGGTGTGGCGTGCGAGATCCATGATCGAGAATGGGCCGAAGGCGCCGACGGCGGCGATCACGCGCGCCTCGGGCAGCGAGATGTCGAGCTTGTGCCGGTACACCTCGCCGATCCCGCGGTCGGATCGCTTCGTGAGCGCGTGGAGGCGATAGGTCAGAAACTGATCGAGCCCGGCTTGACGGCCTTTCATGTCGAATCCTGAAGAAAAAGGGCGGGCCCGATTGTTCCTGTATCGCGCGCTCGGGTCAACGGTCAGTGTGCGCCGTACTTCAGGCGTGTCAATTGCTCCGCTTCGTTCGCGAGCAGATTGGCCGCGTCGCGGATCGCGACGTCGAGCGTGATCGGCCCGGGAGCCGGCGAGAAGCAGCCGGAAAAATGTTCGGACAGGCGCGGCAGCGCCGCCGGGTCGACCGCCCCCGACAGCAGCGACGCCGGCACGCCGGCGGCCTGCGCGTGGCGGCACGCGATGAACGGCGCCTTGCCATGCAGCGTCTGCACGTCCGAGCGGCCTTCGCCGGTGATCAGCCAGTCGGCGCCGGTGAGCGCCGCATCGAGGCCGACCTGCCGCGCGACCACTTCGGCGCCCGCTTCGAACTGCGCGCCGAGCATGTGCAGCGCGAAACCGAGGCCGCCTGCCGCGCCGGCCCCCGGCAGGTCGCGGCTGCGACGGTCGAGGGCGGCTTCGAGGAGGTCGGCGAAGCGGGCGAGGGCGGCGTCGAGGGTCGCAACCTGCCCGGGCGTCACGCCCTTTTGCGGGCCGAACACGGCGGTCGCGCCGTGCGCGCCCGTCAGCGGGTTGTCGACGTCGGACATGCCGATGAATTCCGTTTCCTTCAGCCGCGGGTCGAGCCCCGACGCGTCGATGCGCGCGATATCGGCGAGCCGCGACGGCACGGGCTCGACCGGCTGGCCAGCCGCGTCGAAGCACTGCAGGCCGAGGCCCGCGAGCAGCCCGGCGCCCGCGTCGTTGGTGCTGCTGCCGCCGAGCGCGACGAAGAAGCGGCGCACGCCTTCGTCGAGCAGCGTGCGGATCGCCTCGCCCATCCCGCGCGTGCTGCGCGCGTCGACCGGCACGCTCATGCCGACCGGATCCGTAATGCCGACGATCTCCGCCGTCTCGACGATCGCGGTGCGCGCGTCGATCACGCCGACCGCCGCATCGCGTGCCGCGAGCGACGCGCCGGCCACCCGCAGTGCGCGCCGCGTGCCGCCGCCTGCCAGCATCGCGTCGAGCGTGCCTTCGCCGCCGTCGGCCATCGGGCAGCAGCGCACGACGGCGTCGGGCCGGGCCCGGCGGATGCCGGTGGCGATCGCGTCCGCGACCTGCTCGGCGGAAAGCGAGCCTTTGAACGAATCGGGCGCGATGACGACGACAGGCGCGGACGGGTGTTGCGGCATGGTGTCTCCGGAAGGCGTGATTGGTGTGAAGAATGGCGGGGCCGCGACGGCGGCGACCCTTCAATTGGAGCTTACAGGATGGCGGGCCCGTGGTGGATACGGCGTTCGGCATAGCGGCGATCCGCTTGCATTGCCGTGCAAAGGGCGGTTGACGCGGCGCGGACGCATGCGTGTCGCGCCGATCTGGCGGTGTGATGAAAATTGTTTGCTAGAATAGTCGATTCTTCCGGCCAAAGCCGTGCTCCGAGCCGCTTGCGCTAGCCATCCGGCGCGTGCAGGGATGGCGTGGCGCTCCGGCGCGGCGAGTGGATGTGACACACATCACGCCGCAGGCAGGCACGGCAAGGAAAACCCGATTCGCTCGAATAATTTTAGGACGATTGAAGCCATGGCTAACGTTGTTGAGAACCTCGGCAAGCTTGAACGCCGCGTGACGATTTCCCTGCCGAAAGACACCGTGCAGAAGGAAATCGACGCCCGTATCCAGAAACTCGCGAAGACCGTGCGCATGCCGGGTTTCCGCCCGGGCAAGGTGCCGGTGAAGATGGTCGCGCAACAGTACGCGGGTCAGGTCGAGGCGGAAGTGCTGAGCGACAAGATCGGCCAGGAATTCTTCACGATCAGCCGCGCGGAAAACCTGCGCGTCGCTGGCCAGCCGAGCTTCGAGCCGAAGCAGGAGCAGGCTGAAGGTGCATACGCGTTCGACGCGACGTTCGAGGTCTACCCGGAAGTCAAGATCGGCGATCTGGCGACGGCTGAAGTCGAGCGCTCGACGACGTCGATCGGCGACGCCGAAATCGACCGCACGCTGGACATCCTGCGCAAGCAGCGCGTGCACTTCCACGCACGTGGCGAAGCCGGCGAGCACGGCGACGGCGGCGCGGACACCGCAGCGAAGGACGGCGACCGCGTGACGGTCGACTTCGTCGGCAAGATCGACGACGTCGCGTTCCAGGGCGGCACGGCTGAAGATTTCCCGTTCGTGCTCGGCGAAGGCCGCATGCTGCCGGAATTCGAAACCGCAGCGCTGGGCCTGAAGGTCGGCGAATCGCGCACGTTCGACCTGGCGTTCCCGGAGGACTACCACGGCAAGGACGTCGCGGGCAAGACGGCGCAGTTCACGGTCACGATGAAGAAGATCGAGTGGCCGCACCTGCCGGAAATCGACGCTGAATTCGCGAAGTCGCTCGGCATCGAAGACGGCGACCTCACGAAGATGCGCGCCGAGATCAAGGAAAACCTCGAGCGCGAAGCGAAGCGTCGCACGCAGTCGATCGTCAAGAACCAGGTGATGGACGCGCTGCTGAAGATTTCCGAACTCGACGTGCCGAAGGCGCTGATCGAGCAGGATCAGCAACGCCTCGTCGAAATGGCTCGCCAGGATCTGGCGCAGCGTGGCGTGCCGAACGCGAAGGACGCACCGATCCCGGCCGAGATGTTCACCGAGCAGGCAGAACGCCGCGTGAAGCTGGGCCTCGTGCTGGCCGAGCTCGTGAAGTCGAACGGCCTCGAAGCGAAGCCGGAACAGATCCGCGCGGAAGTCGACGAGTTCGCGAAGAGCTACGAAGACCCGAAGGAAGTGGTCCGCTGGTATTATTCGAACCAGCAGCGCCTCGCCGAGATGGAAGCGTTCGTCGTTGAAAGCAACGTCGTCGATTTCGTGCTGGGCAAGGCGAAGGTGACGGACAAGGAAGTGAGCTTCGAAGCACTCGCGAGCGCATCGGCGCAAGCGTAAGTGTTGCTCTAGCGGCGTGCCGGCTGTCGGAGCGACGGCCCGCACGCCGTTTTTACGTCAAGCGCACGGTTGCCATTAATATGGCGATTGAGCGGGCGGCTTCCTTCCGTTCAATTTTCCATTCGAACAAGGTTCATTGAATGATCACTCGCGCTGAATTGCTGGACATGCTTGCTTCGAACGCGCCGCAGGGTTTCGAGGCGCAAGCGCTGGGGCTGGTGCCGATCGTCGTCGAAACGAGCGGCCGCGGCGAGCGTTCGTACGATATCTACTCGCGTCTCCTGAAGGAGCGCCTGGTGTTCATGGTCGGCGAAGTGAACGACCAGACCGCCAACCTCGTGGTCGCGCAATTGCTGTTCCTCGAGAGCGAGAATCCCGACAAGGACATCAGCCTGTACATCAACAGCCCGGGCGGGTCGGTGTCGGCCGGCATGGCGATCTACGACACGATGCAGTTCATCAAGCCGGACGTGTCGACGCTGTGCATGGGCCTCGCGGCCAGCATGGGTGCGTTCCTGCTCGCGTCGGGTGCGAAGGGCAAGCGTTTCGCGCTGCCGAATTCGCGCGTGATGATTCACCAGCCGCTCGGCGGCGCACGCGGCCAGGCATCCGACATCGAGATCCAGGCACGCGAAATCCTCTACCTGAAGGAGCGGCTGAACCAGTTGCTCGCGCAGCACACGGGCCAGGACGTCGAGCGCATCGCGCGCGACACCGACCGTGATAACTTCATGTCGAGCGAGGACGCGAAGGCGTACGGGCTGATCGATCAGGTGCTGTTGAAGCGCCCGTGAGCTTAAACGGGGTGCCGCCCCGATTCGGGCGGCGCCCTCAAACGTCCCGAGTGCCCTGAGCATCTGCGGCAAGCGCATCCAGCCGGCTCCGGTCGCGCCCTAGGCGCGGCGTCCGGAGCAATCGGCGTATCATGTCATTTACCTGTCCGGAGGCTCTACATTCATGGCGGACAAAAAAGGTTCGAACAGCGAGAAGCTGTTGTATTGCTCGTTTTGCGGAAAGAGCCAGCATGAGGTGAAAAAACTCATCGCGGGCCCGTCGGTGTTCATCTGCGATGAATGCATCGACCTCTGCAACGAAATCATTCGCGACGAGGCGGCTGCCGCCGGCGTCGAGGCCAGCCTGTCCCGGTCGGATCTCCCGAGCCCGCAGGAAATTCGCGACATCCTCGATCAGTACGTGATCGGCCAGGAGCGCGCGAAGAAGATCCTCGCGGTGGCCGTGTACAACCACTACAAGCGCCTGAAGCATCTCGACAAGAAGGACGACGTCGAGCTGTCGAAGAGCAACATCCTGCTGATCGGCCCGACGGGCTCCGGCAAGACGCTGCTCGCGCAGACGCTCGCGCGGTTGCTCAACGTGCCGTTCGTGATCGCCGATGCGACGACGCTGACCGAAGCCGGCTACGTCGGCGAGGACGTCGAGAACATCATCCAGAAGCTGTTGCAGAACTGCAACTACGAGGTCGACAAGGCCCAGCGCGGGATCGTCTACATCGACGAAATCGACAAGATCAGCCGCAAGTCGGACAACCCGTCGATCACGCGCGACGTGTCGGGCGAGGGTGTCCAGCAGGCGCTGCTGAAGCTCGTCGAGGGCACGATGGCATCGGTGCCGCCGCAGGGCGGCCGCAAGCACCCGAACCAGGATTTCATCCAGGTCGACACGACCAACATCCTGTTCATTTGCGGCGGTGCATTCGACGGCCTCGAAAAGGTGATCACCGACCGTACCGAGAAAACCGGCATCGGCTTCGGCGCGACGGTCAAGAGCAAGCAGGAACGCGACGCGGGCGAAGTGCTGCGCGAAACGGAACCGGAAGACCTGATCAAATTCGGTCTGATCCCCGAATTGATCGGCCGCCTGCCGGTGGTCGCGACGCTCGGCAAGCTCGATGAAGCCGCGCTGATGAAGATCCTGGTCGAGCCGAAGAACGCGCTCGTCAAGCAGTATCACAAGCTGTTCGCGATGGAGCGCGTCGAGCTGGAGATCCGGCCGGGCGCACTGCAGGCAGTCGCCCGCAAGGCGATCCGCCGCAAGACCGGCGCGCGCGGTTTGCGTTCGATCATCGAACAGGCATTGCTCGACGTGATGTACGAGCTGCCGACGATGAAAGGGGTCAGCAAGGTCATCATCGACGAGAACGTCATCGATGGCGACGGCAAGCCTTTGCTGATCTACGAGGACACGCCGAAGGTGGCGGGTTCGAACTGACCGGCTTGCCGAGACGATGTTCTGCGAAAAAGGCCGTTCATGAGACCGTGGGCGGCTTTTTTTCGTTTATCTTGTGGGTAACTCTGACTCGACACGCGGTGGTTACTTTCTTACCGAATATTTCCCGCACTTGAAGGCTTGCAATTCGTTGTGGCGGCCTCAATTACCGAACAATTGATTCCACTCATGGGGAAATGAAATGTCAGGCACCCAACTTCTCCCGCCGGAACGCATCACGCTCCCGCTGCTGCCGCTGCGGGATGTCGTCGTTTTCCCGCACATGGTGATTCCGCTCTTCGTGGGCCGGCCGAAATCGATCAAGGCCCTCGAAGCAGCGATGGAAGGCGGCAAGCACATCATGCTCGTCGCCCAGAAAACCGCGGCCAAGGACGAACCGACCGAAAAGGACATGTACGAGGTCGGTTGTATCGCCAACATCCTGCAGATGCTGAAGCTGCCGGACGGCACCGTGAAGGTGCTCGTCGAGGGCCTGCAGCGCGCGAAGGCGTTGTCGATCGAAGAGCAGGAAACGCAATTCTCCTGCGAAGTGATGCCGCTCGAACCCGATCACGCCGACAGCGCTGAAACGGAAGCGCTGCGCCGCGCGATCGTGTCGCAGTTCGACCAGTACGTGAAGCTGAACAAGAAGATCCCGCCGGAGATTCTCACGTCGCTGTCGGGCATCGACGAAGCGGGCCGCCTCGCCGACATGATCGCCGAGCGCCTGCCGCTGAAGCTCGACCAGAAGCAGCACATCCTCGAGATGTTCCCGGTCATCGAGCGCCTCGAGCACCTGCTCGCGCAGCTCGAAGCCGAGATCGACATCCTGCAGGTCGAAAAGCGCATCCGCGGGCGCGTGAAGCGCCAGATGGAAAAGAGCCAGCGCGAGTACTACCTGAACGAACAGGTCAAGGCGATCCAGAAGGAACTGGGCGAAGGCGAAGAGGGCGCAGATCTCGAGGAACTCGAGAAGCGCATCAACGCCGCGCGCATGCCGAAGGAAGCGAAGAAGAAGGCCGACGCCGAGCTGAAGAAGCTGAAGCTGATGTCGCCGATGTCGGCGGAAGCCACCGTCGTGCGCAACTACATCGACACGCTGATCGGCCTGCCGTGGCGCAAGAAGAGCAAGGTCAACAACGACCTGTCGAACGCCGAGCAGGTACTCGACGAGGATCACTTCGGCCTCGAGAAGGTGAAGGAACGCATCCTCGAGTATCTCGCGGTCCAACAGCGCGTCGACAAGGTGAAGGCGCCGATCCTGTGCCTCGTCGGGCCTCCGGGCGTCGGCAAGACCTCGCTCGGCCAGTCGATCGCCCGCGCGACGAACCGCAAGTTCGTCCGGATGGCGCTCGGCGGCGTGCGCGACGAAGCCGAGATCCGTGGCCACCGCCGTACGTACATCGGTTCGATGCCGGGCAAGATCCTGCAGAGCCTCACGAAGGTCGGCGTGCGCAATCCGCTCTTCCTGCTCGACGAAGTCGACAAGATGGGCATGGATTTCCGCGGCGATCCGTCGTCGGCGCTGCTCGAAGTGCTCGATCCGGAACAGAACCACACGTTCGCCGACCACTACATCGAAGTCGACTTTGACCTGTCGGACGTGATGTTCGTCGCGACGTCGAACTCGCTGAACATCCCGCCGCCGCTGCTCGACCGGATGGAAGTGATCCGTCTGTCGGGTTACACGGAAGACGAGAAGGTCAGCATCGCCCAGCGTTACCTGCTGCCGAAGCAGAAGAAGAACAACGGGCTGAAGGAAGGCGAGATCGAGGTCACCGAGCAGGCGATCCGCGACATCATCCGCTACTACACGCGTGAAGCCGGTGTGCGTTCGCTCGAGCGGGAAGTGTCGAAGATCTGCCGCAAGGTCGTGAAGATGCTGCTGCTGAAGAAGGCATCGGGTGCGATCAAGGTCGACGGCGAAAACCTCGATACGTTCCTCGGCGTACGCAAGTACGACTTCGGCCTCGCGGCGAAGGAAAACCAGGTCGGTCAGGTGACGGGCCTCGCGTGGACGGAAGTCGGTGGCGATCTGCTGACGATCGAAGCCGCGGTGATGCCGGGCAAGGGCAACGTGATCCGTACGGGTTCGCTCGGCGACGTGATGAAGGAGTCGGTCGAGGCGGCACGTTCGGTCGTGCGCTCGCGCTCGCGTCGTCTCGGCATCAAGGACGAAGCGTTCGAGAAGCAGGACATCCACATCCACGTGCCGGAAGGCGCGACGCCGAAGGACGGTCCGTCCGCGGGTGGTGCGATGACGACCGCGCTGGTGTCGGTGCTGACGGGTATCCCCGTGCGTGCCGATGTCGCGATGACGGGCGAAATCACGCTGCGTGGTGAAGTCCTGCCGATCGGTGGTCTGAAGGAGAAGCTGCTCGCCGCGCATCGCGGTGGCATCAAGCTCGTGCTGATCCCGGAAGAGAACGTGAAGGATCTCGCCGAGATTCCGGACAACGTGAAGAACGCGATCGAGATCGTGCCGGTCCGCTGGATCGACAAGGTGCTGGAACTCGCGCTCGAGCGTTCGCCGACCCCGCTGCCGCCGGAAGAAGAGGCGAAGGCGGCGGCACCGGTCGCCGATGCGGCGAAGGATGCCGGCTCGACGGAATTCGTCAAGCACTAAGCATCGGGACATCGTCGTTCCTGACGGTTGTTCACGAAACCCGCGGCATGGCCGCGGGTTTTTTTATGCGTAGCCGAATCGTATGCGCGAACGTTTAAAAAAATCGCGTCAGGGCTTTGCAAAATGATCGGGGATGAATTAAACTTGCGGGCTCGCTGGTTGTTGATGCCGAAACGCAGATCGCAGCCAGAACGAATCGGAAACGGGTGCTTAGCTCAGCTGGTAGAGCGGCGCCCTTACAAGGCGTAGGTCGGGGGTTCGAACCCCTCAGCACCCACCAGTTTCCTGATTCAGCCAGACCAAGGAGCGGTAGTTCAGTCGGTTAGAATACCGGCCTGTCACGCCGGGGGTCGCGGGTTCGAGTCCCGTCCGCTCCGCCAGACAAACGAAAGTGCCCGCCGAGTGCGGGCACTTTCGTTTTGTGCGCCTGTTTGCCGCGCCGTACTCGCGGACGCTACGTCTGCTTTTCTCCCGTCCCACCCCGTATGTTGTAATATCGGACGTTTTGTCCAATTTTCCGGTCACGCATGCTCGATTTCTTCCGTAATCACCAGCGCCTGATGATGGCGCTCCTGCTCCTGATCGTGTTGCCGGGGCTGGGTTTCGTCGGGATCCAAGGCTTCCGCGGCTTCTTCGACGACAGCGCGAACGTCGCGGCAGTCAACGGGCACAAGATCACGCGGGTCGAATTCGACGGCGCGTTCCGTCAGCAGATCGACCAGGCGCGTCAGGCGCTCGGCGGGCAGTTCGACGTCAAGATGTTCGATACGCCCGAGCACCGCAAGCAGGTGCTCGACGGCCTGATCCAGCAACGCGTGCTGGCCGACGAGACCCAACGTCTGCACCTGACCGCATCCGACAACGCCGTGCGCGACGCGCTGATGAGCGACCCGATGATTGCGTCGCTGAAGAAGCCCGACGGTTCGATCGATGTCGAGCGCTATGCGCAATTGCTGTCGTTCCAGGGGATGACGCCCGAGCAGTATCAGGAGCGCGTGCGCTACAGCCTCGCTCTACAACAGATTCCGGCCAGCATCGTGTCGAGCGCATTCACGCCGAAGAGCCTCGCGCAACGCCTGTCCGAACTCGCCGCGCAGCAGCGCGAAGTGCAGGCGCTCGTGCTGAAGACGAGCGACTTCGCCGCGAAGGTCCAGCCGACCGATGCGCAGCTCGCCGCGTACTATGACGCGCACAAGCAGAGCTTCGCGACGCCGGAGACCGCGACGATCCAGTACCTCGTGTATTCGCCTGCCGCAGCGGCCGCGAGCGCGCAGCCGACCGAGGCGGACATCAAGAAGTTCTACGACGATAACCCGACGCACTTCCGCACCGAAGCGCAGGTGCGCGTGAGCCACATCTTCATCGCCGCGCCGGGCAGCGCAAGCGCGGCCGACAAGGCTGCAGCGAAGACGAAGGCCGAGCAGCTGCTGGCCGACGTGAAGGCGCATCCGGACCAGTTCGCGCAGGTCGCGCAGAAGAGCTCGCAGGACGCACCGTCTGCCGCGAAGGGCGGCGACCTCGGCTTCATTACGCGTGGCTCGACGGCGGGCGGCAAGGCGTTCGACGATGCCGCGTTCGCGCTCAAGCAGGGCGACGTGAGCGGTGTCGTGCAGTCGGATCTGGGCTTCCACATCCTGAAGGCAACGGAAGTGAAGCCGGCGGCGGTCAAGCCGT
Organism: Burkholderia sp. AU45274; assembly: GCF_030482505.1. Classification (NCBI taxonomy): domain Bacteria; kingdom Pseudomonadati; phylum Pseudomonadota; class Betaproteobacteria; order Burkholderiales; family Burkholderiaceae; genus Burkholderia; species Burkholderia sp. AU45274. The sequence continues at coordinate 275,873 of NZ_JAUJQE010000002.1, forward strand.
TCGCCGACGTGAAGGACCAGATCGCAGTCGAGCTCAAGCAGCAGTACGCATCGAAGGCGTTCACGGACAACGCGGAAGGCTTCACGTCCACCGTCTACGAAAAGGCGAAGACGCTGCAGCCGGCCGCGGACAAGTACAAGCTGACGATCCAGACGGCCACCGTCACGCCGACGCCGAATCCGCAGCTGCCGCCGACGAGCCCGCTGAACAATCCGAAGTTCCTGGCCGCCGTGTTCGCCAACGACTCGGTGAAGAGCCAGAACAACACGCAGGCGATCGACGTCGGCAACAACACGCTGATCTCGGCGCGCGTGACCGACTACAAGCCGGCCGCCGTGCCCGCGCTCGACGCGATCAAGGACGTCGTGCGCCAGAAGGTCGTGGCCGAACAGGCTGCGGAGCTCGCGAAGAAGGACGGCGCGGCGAAGCTTGCCGAACTGCAGAAGTCGAAATCGGTCGACGGGTTCGCGGCCGCGCAGAAGGTGTCGCGCACGCAGTCGCAGGGCCTGACGCCGGCTGCACTGAGCGCCGTGTACAAGGTCGATGCGAAGACGCTGCCGGCGTACGTCGGTGTCGATCTCGGCGCGGACGGCTACGCGATCTACCGCGTGAACGCGGTGATCCCGGGTTCGGCGGTCGATCCGCAGCAACTGGCCGCCGCGCAGCAGCAGATGGCGCAGGTCGACGCGCAGAGCGAAGGCGAAGCGTATCTTGCTGCGCTGCGTGACCGCTCGAAGGTGAAGCTGTACGGTACGACGGCCAGCCAGTCGCAGGACGGCGACAACTGAGCGTCGTTTCGCACGCAACAAAAAGCCCCGCTTCATGCGGGGCTTTTTGTTTTCCGGCGGGGCGGCAGCGTCAGCCGCGCGGCTTGCCGAGCAGCGGCTTCAGCGCAGGCCAGACGTTGTCGAGCAGAATGCCTTGCGCCTGTTGTGCAGGGTGCATCTGGTCGGCCTGGAACAACTCCGGCTTGTTCTCGATGCCGGCCAGCAGGAACGGCACGAGCGGCACGCCGAGATCCTTCGACAGCCGCGTATAGACGGCGTGGAACTTCTGCGTGTAGTCGGGGCCGTAATTGGGTGGCACATACATGCCGACCAGCACGACCTTCGCCCGCGCCTGTCGTGCGCCTGCGATGATGTCGCGCAGGTTCTGCTCGGTCGTGGCGAGCGGCACGCCGCGCAGCGCATCGTTGGACCCGAGCTCGACGACGACGATCGACGGCTTGAGCCGTTGCAGCACCGCGGGCAGCCGCGCGCGGCCGCCGCTCGTGGTGTCGCCGCTGACGCTGGCGTTCGCGACGCTATAATCGATTCGCTCGGTCGTGAGCCGTTGCCGCAGCAATGCCACCCAGCCGGTGTCGCGCGGCAGCCCGTATTCGGCCGACAGGCTGTCGCCGAGCACGACGATCACGGGCTGGCCTGATGTCGCCGCCGGCGTCGTTGCGGCGCGCGCCGGCACGGTGGCAGCGAGCAGGGTGCCCAGCAGCGCGGCGACCGCCGCGCGTCTTTTCCAGCGAAATGTCGTGTCCATGTTCAAGATTACCGATCCGATCATCGAAGTCCATGACGTATGCAAGCGGGTCGCCGATGCAACGGGCGAGCTGACGATCCTCGACGGCATCACGTTCGCCGTGCAGCCGGGCAGCAGCCTCGCGATCGTCGGCGCGTCGGGGTCGGGTAAATCGACGCTGCTCGGCCTGCTTGCAGGGTTGGACAGCGCGACGAGCGGCACGGTTCGCCTGCTCGGGCGTGCGCTCGACCAGCTCGACGAGGACGCGCGCGCGGCGCTGCGCAACGGCGCAGTCGGGTTCGTGTTCCAGTCGTTCCAGTTGATGCCGCACCTGACGGCGCTCGAGAACGTCATGCTGCCGCTCGAGCTGCAGGGAGGCATCAGCGCGCGTGAAGCAGCCGATCGTGCCCGGGCGCTGCTCGTGCAGGTCGGTCTCGGCGAGCGTACCGCGCATTATCCGAAGCTGTTGTCCGGGGGCGAGCAGCAGCGCGTCGCGCTTGCACGCGCATTCGTCACGCGCCCGGCGATCCTGTTCGCCGACGAGCCGACCGGTAGCCTCGATGCGGCCACCGGCCATGCGGTCATCGACCTGATGTTCGAACTGAACCGCACGCACGGCGCCACGCTCGTGCTCGTCACGCACGATGTCGAACTCGCGCGCCGCTGTGCGACGACCGTGACGATCGACGCCGGACGCATCGTCGAGCCGCACGCGGAGCAGCGCGGCACCTGAATTGAGCGGCCGGCCGCGCAAGCAGGGCTGCGCGGCCGGCATCGGCATGACGCCGCTACCCGAGAGCGTCAGCGCTTCAGCGCCGCGCGGGCGCGCTCGATCAGCGCGGTGGTCGACGAGTCGTGCTTGGCTGGATCGACCGACTCGGCCGTCAGGTCGGCTTCCACCACCTTGCCGAGAATCTTGCCGAGCTCGACGCCCCACTGGTCGAACGGATTGATGTCCCACACCGTTGCCTGCACGAGCACCTTGTGTTCATACAGCGCGATCAGCGCGCCGAGCGTGCGCGGCGTCAGCGCATCGACGAGCAGTGTCGTCGTCGGGCGGTTGCCCGGGAACGTCAGGTGCGGCGCGAGCGCTTCCTTGCCCGACCCCGCGACCTTGCGCGCTTCGTCGAGCGTGCGTCCGAGCATCAGCGCCTCGCTCTGCGCAAAGCAGTTCGCCAGCAGCTTCGGATGATGGCTCGCGAGCGGATGCTCGGGCGTCAGCACCGCGATGAAGTCGATCGGCACAATCGTCGGCCCCTGGTGCAGCATCTGGAAGAACGCGTGCTGGCCGTTGGTGCCCGGCTCGCCCCACGTGACGGCGGAGGTCGGGTAGTCGACGAAGGTGCCGTCCAGGCGCGCGGATTTGCCGTTGCTCTCCATTTCGAGCTGCTGCAGGTATGACGGCAGGTAGTGCAGCGCTTCCGAATACGGTGCGACGAGATAGCTCTGCGAACCGAAGAAATTCCGGTACCAGATGCCGATCAGGCCGAGCAGCACGGGCAGGTTGCGCTCGAGCGGCGCTTCGCGGAAATGACGGTCCATGTCGTTCGCGCCGGCCAGCAGCTCGTCGAACTGCTCGGGGCCGATCGCGATCATGATCGACAGGCCGACCGCCGACCACAGCGAGTAACGGCCGCCGACCCAGTCCCACATTTCGAACACGTTGTCCGCGGCGATGCCGAACTTCACGACTTCGGCCGGGTTCGCCGACACGCCGACGAAGTGCTTCGCGAGCGCGTCCTCGGGGCAGCCGCGCGCGACGAACCAGTCGCGCAGCGAGCGTGCGTTCGTCATCGTCTCGAGCGTCGTGAACGTCTTCGACACGATGATCGCGAGCGTTTCCTCCGGATCGACCTGTTCGAGCACGCGCGCGAGATCGGCGCCGTCGACGTTCGACACGAAGTGCGTGGTGATTTCAGGCGTCGCGACGTGGTGCAGCGCATGCACGACCATCTTCGGCCCGAGATCGGAGCCGCCGATGCCGATGTTGATCACGTGGCGGATGCGCTTGCCGGTGTAGCCCGTCCACGTGCCGCTGCGCACGGCGCGCGCGAAGGTCGCCATCTTCGCGCGCTCGGCGCTGATCTGTGCATGGAACGGCACTTGCGGATCGGTCGCGCGCAGCGCGGTGTGCAGCGCGGCACGGCCTTCGGTCGGGTTGACGATCTCGCCCGCGAACATCGCGTCGCGGCGTGCTTCGACGCCCGCGTCACGTGCGAGCTGCACGAGCAGGCGCAGCGTCTCGTCATTGATGCGGTTCTTCGAGAAATCGGCCGCGAGGCCGCCGCCTGCGAGCGTGAAGCGTTCGGCACGCGTCGGCGTGGGGTCGTTTTCCGGCGCGAACCAGTCGCGCAGGCGAGCATGGCGGATTTGCTCGAAGTGGGATTGAAGGGCAGTCCAGGCGGGGAGCGAATTCAGCGTCATGGCGGTTCGAGTGAAGCGTGAATCGGGAGGAATGCCGCGCCGGCTCATCGGGATCGGAAGGCCGGCGGACGAGAGGGCCCGCCGTGCGGCGGGGCAGTCAGTATAGCGGCCTTATGTGTCGGCGCGCGGCGACGCGTAAAAAAGGCGATTGATCAGCGTGCGCACCATCGGCGCGAGTTCGCCGGCCGTGAGTCCGGCCGGGCCGGTGCCGTGTGCGGTCAGCGTATCGGCCGCGAGGCCGTGCAGGTAGACGCCCGCGAGCGCTGCCTCGTACGGTGCGACGCGCTGCGCAAGCAACGCGCCGATCAGTCCGCCGAGTACGTCGCCGGTGCCGCCCGTGGCAAGCGCCGCGTTGCCGGTCGGATTGATCGTCACGCGGCCGTCGGGTGCCGCCATCACCGTGCCCGAGCCTTTCAGCACGACATGCGCCGCATAACGAGTCGCAAGTGCCTGCGCGGCTGCGACGCGGTCGCGCTGGATAGTCGCCGTGTCGCTGCCGAGCAACCGGGCGGCTTCGAGCGGATGCGGCGTCAGCACGCACGGATTGCCGCGCGCACCGCGCGTGGCGACGGCGGCCGCGAGATCGGCATGTGTCGCGACGAGGTTCAGCGCATCGGCATCGAGCAGCGTCGCGGCATCGTGTGCGAGCACGTCACGCACGAGCGTCGCCGCGGCCTCGCGCGTACCCAGCCCGCAGCCGGCCGCGATGGTGGTCATCGCGCCGAGATCGAGGCCGTCGGCCGGATGCAGCATCAGTTCGGGGAACGGCGGGTCGTACGGCGGCGCACCGGCGCCGAGGAAGCCGACGTGCACCTTGCCGGCACCGGCGTACAGCGCGGCGCGGGCGGCCAGGATCGGCGCGCCGCACATGCCCGTGTCGCCGCCGAGCACTGCGAGACTGCCGAACGTGCCCTTGTGGGACGCGAATGCGCGCGCGGGCAGGGCGGCGGCGAACCGCGCGGGCGCGTTCAGCACGATGGCCGGCGCGGCGGGTGGCGCGACGTCGAGCGAGGCGACGTCGATCTCGCCGGCGAGATCGCGGCCTTCGCCCGTATAGAGGCCCGGCTTCGCGGCGATGAAGGTGAGCGTATGGGTGGCGGCGACGGCGACGCCCGCGCCGACGATCTGGCCCGTATCGCTGTCGAGCCCGCTCGGCACATCGAGTGCGAGCACGTGGCCGCCGCTGCGCGCATGCGCGGCGATGCGCTGGGCCTGCTCGGCGAATGCGCCGTCGAGCGCGCGGCCGAGGCCGATGCCGAACAGCCCGTCGACGACCCATGCAAAGCTGTCCAGCGAAGCAGGCGGTGTGGCGGATAGCGGTACGCCCGCTGCGCGCGCGAGGCCGAGCGCCCATTGCGCGTCGTCTGGTTTGACTGGCACCGGCATCCACGCTTGCGTGGCGACGCCAAGCTGCTGGAGGTGAGCGGCTGCAACCAGCGCGTCACCGCCGTTGTTGCCCGGGCCGACCGCGAACCACACGGGGCGGTCGTCGCCGGCCATGCGCTCGGACAGCCAGTGCGCGGCGGCGGCGCCGGCGCGACCCATCAGCGTATGCGGCGGCAGCGCCGCCGTGGCGTCGGTTTCGGCCGTGCGCAGGTCGGTGACGCGCAGCAGCGCGATCGGATCGGAATCGGGGAGCGGGCGGGTATTGACGGTCATCGCGGGGTCGTGGCGGCTGGCTAGGTGGCCGCCGGGGACGGGCCCGCGGCGGTCAGGTCGTGAAGCGCCCGGCGCGCAGCGCGGCGAGCGTGTCGGCGGGCCAGTGCTGCACGTCGCCGCCCAGATAGTCGGTCACCACTTTAGCAGACCCGCAGGCGAGCCCCCAGCCGGCCGGGCCATGCCCGAAATTGACGAACACGCGCGGATGCGGGGTCGGACCGACGACCGGCAGGCCGTCCGGCGACAGCAACTGCGTGCCTTGCCACGACAACGCGGCCGAGATGCGCGCGGCGCCGGGCACCCAGTCGTGGACGGCCTGGCCGAGCAGCGCGAGCGCGGCCTCGGACAGCGGCTCGGCGAGCGGCTTCGCGGTCTCGGGCAGGCTCTGCAGCACCGCGCCGCCGCCGACGCGCAGCCGCTGGTGGGTGCGCGTGATCGAGATCCGCTTGATCGAATCGATGACGTTCAGGTGCGGCGCATGTTCTTCGTACGCGACCGGCGCGGTGAGCGTATGGACGCGCACCGGATGCAGCGGCAGGCGCCAGCCGAGCCGGTCGAGCAGCGGCAGGCTGCCGGCGCCGGCGGCGACCACGATCGCATCGGCGGAAATCACGTCGACCTCGCGTGCGTTCGACGCACGCCGGTCGCCGGGCGGGACGAGCTCGACCGCGGCACGGCCGGTGTCGACGCGGATCGCGGCGACTTCCGCGCCGAAGCGGAACTGCACGCCATGCTCGTCGAGCGTCTGCTTGACCAGTTTCGCGAACAGCGGGCAATTGCCGGTGCGTTCGGTCTCGAGCAGCACGCCGCCGGCGAAGCCGGGTTCGGCCGGCACCGACGGTTCGAGCGTCGCGCATTCGTCGGCGGAGAGCAGGCGGTACGGCTGGTCGAGCGTGCGCAGCAGGTCGAGCGCCGGCTGCATCGCGTCCCAGTCGCGCGGATCGCGCACCACGTGCAGGATGCCGGGCTTCTGTTCGAATTCGAGTTCGAGGCGGGTCTCGATGTCGGCGAGCGTGTCGCGTGACGCATCGATCAGCGGGCGCAGCCGCGCGTACTGGGCGGCGAACGCGTCGGGTTCGCGCAGCGTGCCGAGCTGCTTGACGAAGCGGCGCACGCCGCCGTTGAAGCCCGGCTTGTAGACGATGCCGCTGTCGCGCGGCTGGCGCTGGCGCATGAAGGTCGGGCCGAACCAGACGTCGAGCGGGCTCGGCAGCAGCGCGCCGCCGTCGCCGTAGGTCGCACCCTGCGCGACGGTGGCGTGACGTTCGACCACGCACACGCGATGGCCGGCCGCGCGCAGCTGGTAGGCGGTGGCGACGCCGCTGATTCCGCCGCCGATGACGATGACATCCATGGATTGCTTCGATGACGGGCGGCGCGCAGGCGCCGCCCGGTGAGAATTCGCTGAGGGCCCCGGCCCGGTGAACCCGGAATGATAGCGCCAAAATCGCGGGAACCGGCGCCGGGCGAGCACGGACCGTGCAGCCGTGCCACGGCCGCCGGCTGCCGCGCCCGCGCGGGGCGGCCCGGCGGGCGGGCTGTACACGGCGCGCACCGTGGCACCGTTGCGGTGCATGCACGCTACCGATTGGCCGGTCTGGGGCGACCGACTTCCGGGTATAATTACGGCCTTCCTTTCGCCCCACGTCGCCACCTTGCGCGACTCATCGACGTCAGTCCAGCCCATGGCTCACTTCTCGTGTTTTCCCGGCGCTTCGGCCCTCTCCGATTTCCGTCAAACCCGTCTGCTCGACACGCTCAAGCAAATCGACGCCAACATCGTCGCGGTGCGCGGGCAGTTCCTGCACTTCGTCAATGCGGCCGAGCCGCTTTCGGCCGACGACAGCGCGCGCATCGACGCGCTGATGCACTACGGCGCGCCGTTCGAGCCGGCGGCCGAGAAGGGCACGGCCGAGACCTTCGTCGTGCTGCCGCGTTTCGGCACGGTCTCGCCGTGGGCGAGCAAGGCGACCGACATCGCGCAGCACTGCGGCCTCACGCAGGTGCGTCGCATCGAGCGCGGCGTCGAATTCACGGTCACGCTGAAGTCGGGCCTGCTCGGCGGCAAGAAGGCGCTGTCGGACGACGCGCGCGCAGCCGTGGCGGCCGCGCTGCATGACCGGATGACCGAAAGCGTGGTCGCGGCACGCGACGACGCGAAGCACCTGTTCGACGAACTGCCGGCCAAGCCGCTCGCGCGCGTCGACGTGCTGGGCGTCGGCCGCGGCGCGCTCGAACGCGCGAACGTCGAGCTGGGCCTCGCGCTCGCCGACGACGAGATCGACTACCTGGTCGATGCGTTCCGCAAGCTCGAACGCAACCCGACCGACGTGGAACTGATGATGTTCGCGCAGGCGAACAGCGAGCACTGCCGCCACAAGATCTTCAACGCGCAGTGGACGATCGACGGCGAGGCGCAGGACATGTCGCTGTTCGCGATGATCCGCAACACCGAGAAGCTGAACCCGCAGGGCACGATCGTCGCGTATTCGGACAACTCGTCGATCATGGTCGGCGCCGAAGCCGAGCGCTGGTTCCCGCGCAACGCAGGCGCGGCCGGCGAGCCGGGTGAACGCTATGGCCGCCACACCGAGCTCACGCACACGCTGATGAAGGTCGAGACGCACAACCACCCGACGGCGATCTCGCCGTTCCCGGGTGCGGCGACCGGCGCGGGCGGCGAGATCCGCGACGAAGGCGCGACGGGCCGCGGTGCGCGCCCGAAGGCCGGCCTCACGGGCTTCACCGTGTCGAACCTCGATCTGCCCGACGCACGCCAGTCGTGGGAAAACGCACGTGACGCGGCCCAGCCGGTCGGCGAGCGCAACCCGAACGAGGCGCACGGCCCGTACGGCCGCCCGGACCGCATCGCGTCACCGCTGCAGATCATGATCGACGGCCCGCTCGGCGGCGCCGCGTTCAACAACGAATTCGGCCGTCCGAACCTCGGCGGCTATTTCCGCGTGTACGAGCAGAACGTCGGTGGGAAGGTGCACGGCTATCACAAGCCGATCATGATCGCGGGCGGTCTCGGCAACATCGCCGACCAACATACGCACAAGCACGACGTGCCGGCCGGCTCGCTGCTGATCCAGATCGGCGGCCCGGGCATGCGGATCGGCATGGGCGGCGGCGCCGCGAGCTCGATGGCGACCGGCGCGAACACGGCCGAACTCGACTTCGACTCGGTGCAGCGCGGCAACCCGGAAATCGAGCGTCGCGCACAGGAAGTGATCAACGGCTGCTGGCAGCTCGGCGCGGAAAACCCGATCCTGAGCATCCACGACGTCGGCGCGGGCGGCCTGTCGAATGCGTTCCCCGAGATCGTCGACGGTGCGGGCAAGGGCGCGCGCTTCGAGCTGCGCAAGGTCGCGCTCGAGGAATCGGGCCTGTCGCCGCGCGAAATCTGGTCGAACGAAGCACAGGAGCGCTACGTGCTGGCGATCGCGCCGGCCGACCTGCCGCGCTTCGAGGCGATCTGCGCCCGCGAGCGCTGCCCGTTCGCGGTGGTCGGTGTCGCGACCGACGAACGCCAGTTGAAGCTCGTCGACGACGAAGCGACGGGCGCCGACGAATACCCGGTCGACATGCCGATGGAAGTGCTGCTCGGCAAGCCGCCGCGCATGCATCGCGACGTCACCCGCGTGGCGACCGAGCGTGCGCCGGTCGACGTGACGGGCATCGCCTTGTCGGCGGTCGCGGTCGACGTGCTGAAGCACCCGACGGTCGGCAGCAAGTCGTTCCTGATCACGATCGGCGACCGCTCGGTCGGCGGCACGTCGGTGCGCGACCAGATGGTCGGCCCGTGGCAGGTGCCGGTGGCCGACTGCGCGGTCACCGCGCTCGACTACGCGGGCTTCAAGGGCGAGGCGATGACGATGGCCGAGCGCACGCCGCTTGCCGTGATCAATGCGCCGGCATCGGGCCGCATGGCGGTCGGCGAGGCGATCACGAACATCGCGAGCGCGCCGATCGCGTCGCTCGACAAGCTGAAGCTGTCGGCAAACTGGATGGCGGCATGCGGCACGGCCGGCGAGGACGCCGCGCTGTTCGACACGGTCAAGGCGATCGGCATGGAGCTGTGTCCGGCGCTCGGGATCGGCATCCCGGTCGGCAAGGATTCGCTGTCGATGAAGACGAAGTGGGACGAGCAGGGCGTCGCGAAGGAAGTGGTGTCGCCGGTGTCGCTGATCATCTCCGCGTTCGCACCGGTCGAGGACGTGCGCCGTCACCTGACGCCGCAACTGCGTCGTATCGCCGACGCGGGCGACAGCGTGCTGATCGCGATCGATCTCGGCCGCGGCAAGAACCGGATGGGCGGCAGCATCTTCGCGCAGGTCACGCAGCAGGTCGGCGACACGACGCCGGACGTCGACGACGCGGAAGACCTGAAGCGCTTCTTCAACGCGATCCAGTCGCTCAATGCGCAAGACAAGCTGCTGGCCTACCACGACCGCTCGGACGGCGGCCTGTGGGCGACGGTGTGCGAAATGGCGTTCGCGGGCCACGCGGGCGTGTCGCTGAACGTCGACATGCTGACGCTCGACCCGAATCACGAATCCGACTACGGCGACGCGAAGGACTGGGCGAAGCAGACGAGCGGCCGCCGCGAGGATCGCACGCTGCGCGCGCTGTTCTCCGAGGAACTCGGCGCCGTCGTGCAGGTGCGTGCGACCGATCGCGACGCGGTGCTCGGCGCGCTGCGCGAGTTCGGCCTGTCGGCGTGCTCGCACGTGATCGGCTCGGTCAACGATCGCGACGTGATCGAGGTATACCGCGACGCGAAGAAGATCTTCGACGCACCGCGCACCGAACTCCATCGCGCATGGAGCGAAGTGAGCTGGCGCATCGCGCGCCTGCGTGACAACCCCGCATGCGCGGATGCCGAATACGACGCACTGCTCGACGCGGCCGATCCGGGCATCTCGCCGGTGCTGAGCTTCGATCCGGCCGACGACATCGCCGCGCCGTTCATCGCGACGGGCGCACGGCCGCGCGTCGCGATCCTGCGCGAGCAGGGCGTGAACTCGCATCTGGAAACGGCCTACGCGTTCGACCGCGCGGGCTTCGATGCACACGACGTGCACATGAGCGACCTGCTCGCCGGCCGTGCCACGCTCGCCGATTTCGCGGGTGCGGTCGCATGCGGCGGCTTCTCGTACGGCGACGTTCTGGGCGCGGGCGAAGGCTGGGCGAAGACGATCCGCTTCAACGCGAACCTCGCCGACATGTTCTCGGCCTTCTTCGCACGTCCCGACACGTTCGCGCTCGGCATCTGCAACGGTTGCCAGATGCTGTCGAGCCTCGCGTCGATGATCCCGGGCGCGGATGCGTGGCCGAAGTTCACGCGCAACAAGTCCGAGCAGTTCGAGGCGCGCTTCTCGTTCGTCGAAGTGGAGAAATCGCCGTCGATCTTCTTCGCGGGGATGGAAGGTTCGCGGATTCCGGTCGCCGTCGCGCACGGCGAAGGCTATGCGGACTTCTCGCAGCAGGGGGACATCGATCGCGTCGCGGTCGCGATGCGTTTCGTCGATCACCGCGGCGAAGCGACCGAGCGCTATCCGTTCAACCCGAACGGCTCGCCGGCCGGCATCACGTCGGTCACGACGGCCGACGGCCGCTTCTCGGTGCTGATGCCGCACATGGAGCGCGTGCATCGCACGGTCGCAATGAGCTGGCACCCGGAAAGCTGGGGTGAAGCGAGCCCGTGGATGCGCGTGTTCCGCAACGCGCGCCGCTGGATCGGCTGATCGGAATGATGTTCGATCCGCACGCGCCGGTCGAGGTCGTCACGCTGCGCGATCAGCGTGCCAGCGAGGCCGACGCGATCGGCCGCGTGATCGTCGCCGCGTTCGCGGGCGAGCCGGAAGGCGGCCAGTTCGAACGGCGGATCGTCGATACGCTGCGTGCGGACGGTGCGTTGAGCGTCTCGCTCGTCGCGGAGCGCGACGGCCGCGTGATCGGGCACGTCGCGTTCTCGCCGGTGTCGATCGGCGGCGAACCGTCCGGCAGCCAGGGCTGGTACGGGCTGGCGCCGCTCGCGGTGCTGCCCGACTGCCAGCGGCAGAGCATCGGTGCGGGGCTGGTGCGCACAGGGCTCGACGCGTTGCGCCGGCTTGGCGCGCGCGGTTGCGTGCTGCTCGGCGAACCCGCGTACTACACGCGGTTCGGCTTTGCGCCATCCGGCGGCATCGTGTTCCCGGGCGTGTCGCCCGGGTATTTCCTCGCGCTGTCGCTCGACGATTCGGCGCCGCGGCCGTCAGGTGACGTTCGCTATCACGACGTGTTCTATCCCGCGTAGCCTGGCGCGCTTGCGGTGCGCGCGAATCCGGCACGGGAAAGGCCGCTCTTCGGAGCGGCCTTTTTCTTTTGCCGGGCTGCAAGCGAAGCGCATCGTGACTCGTCCGCAGGCAGTGTGCGCGGGCAATAAAAAAACCGCTCCGAAGAGCGGTTTTTCGATGCGCGTGTGGCGCGTGCCGGCGTTACTTGACCGTTGCCTGCTGGCGCAGGCCTTCCTCGAACGCCTGCAGCTTCTGCTGTACGAGCTGCTGCGCGATCTGCTGCTTCACCTGCTCGAGCGGCGGCGGGGCGATGTCGCGGATGTCGTCGACGCGGATGATGTGCCAGCCGAACTGCGTCTTCACCGGCGTGTCGGTCATCTGGCCTTTCTGCAGCTTCTGCGCGGCCGCCGCGAATTCCGGTACGTACGCCTTCGGGTCGGACCAGTCGAGATCGCCGCCGTTCTTGCCCGAACCCGGATCCTTCGAGTATTGCTTCGCGAGATCCTCGAATTTCGCGCCGGCCTTGATCTTCGCGATCAGGTCCTTCGCCTGCTGCTCGTCGCTGACGAGGATGTGGTGCAGGTGGTATTCGCGATTGCCGCCGGCGCCCTTGACGAGGTCGTCGTAGCGCGCCTTCACTTCGGCGTCGGTCGGCTGGTTCTTCTTCAGGAAGCTCTCGATCATCGAACGCAGCACGACGGTCTGCTGCGCGACGGCGACCTGCGCCTTCACGTCCGGACGGTTCGGGATGCCTTCGCGGATCGCTTCCTGCATCAGGATTTCGCGGTTCACGAGTTCCTGGCGCACGGCCTGCTGCAGTTGCGGACTGTCGGTCTGGCCTTGCTGGACGAGCTGAGCCACCATCGCGTCGGCGCGCGACTTCGGAATCGGCGTGCCGTTGACGACGGCGATGTTCTGGGCAAATGCCGGTGCCGCTGCAAAAGCAGCCGCCGCGACCCACAGGCGGGGGGATTTCAGGATCATCGGGAATTCCTAATGAGACTAGATTGAAGATTCGTTGAATTCTTCGGGCGTGTAAGCCACGATCGCGAGCGCATGAATGCCGCGCTGCATCGCATCAGCGAGCGCATCATACACCAGCCGGTGCCGCGCGACGCGCGGCTTGCCGGCGAAGGCGGCCGACACGATCGTGACCGTGAAATGGCCGCCGGCGGACGCGCCGGCGTGGCCCGCGTGCTGCGCGCTGTCGTCGCGCACGGTGAGCGACAGCGGGGCGAGCGCCGCGGTGAGGCGCGCTTCGATCAGCGCGATGCGTTCGTCGGGCGACGCGTGGAGAAAGGCGTCCGTCATGTCACTCGTCCTTCAGGTATTTCGTGAGCCACAGGCTCTGCAGGATGATGAATACGACCATCGCGCCCGTCGTGCCGAACAGCTTGAAGTTCACCCATTGCGATTCGGTGAAGTTGTGCACCACGTACAGGTTCGCGACACCGAGCACCGCGAAGAACAGCGCCCACGCGACGTTCAGCTTGTCCCACACGGGGTGCGGCAGCGTGAGCTGCTTGCCCATCATCTTCTCGATCAGGTTGTTGCCGAACGCATAGCGCGCGGCGAGCAGCCCGATCGCAAACAGCCAGTACAGCACAGTCGGTTTCCATTGAATGAATTTCTCGTCATGCAGGACGAGGGTGGCGCCACCGAAAACGACGATCACGCCGAGGCTGACCCACAGCATCGTGTCGACCTTCCGGTGCCGGAAGGCAACCCAGGCGACCTGGGCCAGCGTCGCGACGATCGCGACGGCGGTGGCGGTAAAGATGCCCCAGACCTTGAAGGCGGCAAAAAACAGGATGATCGGAAACAGATCGAACAGGAATTTCATGGCGCTCGCAGCTGCGTGAAAGGCCGCTTGCGCGGCCTTTCACCGTTGTAGGGACCCGCCAGGCACCGCCGGAGCGGATCGGGGCGGCGGCGCGAGGGGCGCCCCGCGGATCCGCCCGGCGCCGCTCATTCGTTTTCGGGTCGGGACTCGAAGTTTAACGCAGCCGAATTGATGCAGTACCGCAAACCGGTCTTGTCGCGCGGGCCGTCCTCGAAGACGTGGCCGAGATGCGCGCCGCAGTGGTTGCAGCGCACCTCGACGCGCACCATCCCGTGCGAGTAGTCGACTTTTTCGTCGATCACCTCGCCGTTGAGCGGCTTGAAGTAGCTGGGCCAGCCGCAGCCCGAGTGGAACTTGGCGCCAGACTCGAACAGCGGCGTGCTGCAGACGACGCATTTGTAGATGCCGTCGTCCTCGGTGTCGGTGTATTCGCCGGTGAAGGCGCGCTCGGTGGCCGCATGCTGCGTGACTTCGTACTGCATCGGCGTGAGCCGGCGGCGCAGCTCGGCGTCGTCCTTCTCGTACGGGAAGGTCTTGTCGTCGGAATCGTGGGACATGTGGGGTTCTCCTGATCGGTCGGTCGATACGCGCGGGTCGGGGCTCAGGACGAGCAGCTCACTTCGAGCGACCCGGCCCAGTCGGGCGGCAACGCCGCGTACGCTTCATGCTCCGGTTGTTCGTCGAACGGGCGGCGCAGGATCTGCGCGAGCCGCTCGACTTCCGAAAAATCCTTCTCCTTCGCGCGCCGGATCGCGACTTCGGCCAGATGGTTGCGCAACACGTATTTCGGGTTCACGCGGTTCATCGCGGCGGCACGTGCCGCGTCGTCGCGTGTTTCCTCGGACAGCCGCGCGCGGTAGAGGTTCGCCCACGCATCGAACGCGTCGCGGTCGATGAACAGGTCGCGCACGGGCGCGTCGCGGCTCGCGTCGTGCTTCGAGAGCTGCGCGAGCCGGCGGAACGTCAGCGTGAAATCCGCGTGGCTCGCATGCATCGTCTCGAGCAGCTTGTTGGCGAGCTCGGCATCGTTCTCGCGTTCGAGCTCAAGGCCGAGCTTCGCGCGCATCGCACGTTCGAGCGCGGGGCCGAAACGTTCCGGGAACGTCGCGAGCACGGCCTGCGCGTCTTCCACCGCACGTTCGGCGCGCGCATCGTCGTCGGCGATGCCGTGTTGCAGGCCGATCAGCGGCAGCAGCGCCTGCGCGAGGCAATAGCAGTTCCAGTGCGCGATGCGCGGCTGCATCCGGTATGCATAGCGGCCGCTCGTATCCGAGTGGTTGCAGATGTGGTTCGCGTCGAACGCGTCGACGAAGCCGAACGGGCCGTAGTCGATCGTCACGCCGAGGATCGACATGTTGTCGGTGTTCATCACGCCGTGGCAGAAGCCGACGGCCTGCCACTGCGCGACGAGGTCGGCGGTGCGCAGCGTCGCGGCTTCGAGCAGCGCGAGGTACGGATCGTCGGCGCGGCGACAATCCGGATAGAAGCGGTCGATCACGTGATCGGCGAGCTGGCGCAGCAGGTCGGGGCGATCGTTCGAGAAGAAGTGCTCGAAGTGGCCGAAGCGCACGAAGCTCTCCGACACGCGCGTGACGACGGCCGACGTCTCGATCTCCTCGCGCACCACCGGCTGGTCGGAACCGATCACCGTCAGTGCGCGTGTGGTCGGGATGCCGAGGTGATGCATCGCTTCCGAGCACAGGAATTCGCGGATCGACGAGCGCAGCACCGCGCGGCCGTCACCCATTCGCGAGTACGGCGTGCGGCCGCTGCCTTTCAGCTGCAGCTCGTAGCGACGGCCGTCCGTGCCGGTGCGCTCGCCGATCGTCAGCGCGCGGCCGTCGCCGAGCTGGCCGGCCCACACACCGAACTGGTGGCCGGAATACACCGCTGCATACGGCATCGCGTGCGCGGGCCAGTCGCGCGTCGGGTTGCCGGCGAACAGCTCGGCGAAGCCGGGCTGCGCGGCGATCGACGGCGGCAGGTCGAGCAGTTGCGCGACTTCGTCGGAAAAGCCGACGACATACGGCGCGGCAAGCGGCGCGGCCGGCAGCCGCGTATGAAACGCGTCGCCGAGCGTGACGAACGCGCCAGTGGCGGGCTCGCCGAGCGTGGCGGCGAGATCGGGGAGGGTGTCAGCCGGATCGGCTGCGCTTCGGGAAAACGACATGTTGAGCGCCTCTGGGTAAGCCGATATTGTAAGGCGGCGCCGCGCCGCCCGCATGGTGGCCCGCGCACCGTGCGCCACGCCCGTCCGGGGCCGCTGACGGGCGCGCCGCAGAGGCACCGATTCGCATCCTCACGGAGAACGAGACGATGGGTAAGCCGTTGCTGGGCCAGATGATGGACATGCCGTTGCTGGTGTCCTCGCTGATTTCTCACGCCGCGCGGCACGCCGGCGACACGGAGATCGTGTCGAAGCGCGTGGAAGGCGATCTGCATCGCTACACGTACCGCGACTGCGAACGCCGCGCGAAGCAGCTGGCGCAGGCGCTCGCGCGGCTCGGCGTCGAAACCGGCGATCGCGTCGGTACGCTGGCATGGAACGGCTACCGGCATCTGGAAGCGTATTACGGGATCGGCGGCATGGGTGCCGTGTGCCACACGATCAACCCGCGCCTGTTCCCCGAGCAGATCGCGTACATCGTCAATCACGCGGAAGACCGCTACGTCTTCTTCGACATCAATTTCGCGCCGCTCGTCGAGGCCATCGCACCGCAATGCCCGCACGTGAAGGGCTGGGTCGCGATGACGGACGCCGCGCACCTGCCGTCCGGCACGACGCCGTTCCTCTGCTACGAAACGCTCGTCGAAGCGGAGGACGGCCGCTACGACTGGCCGCGCCTCGACGAGCAGCAGGCGTCGGGGCTGTGCTACACGTCGGGCACGACCGGCAACCCGAAGGGCGTGCTGTATTCGCACCGCTCGACCGTGCTGCACGCGTACGGCGCCGCGCTGCCCGACGCGATGAACCTGTCGGCGATGGACGCCGTGCTCCCCGTCGTGCCGATGTTCCACGTCAACGCATGGGGGCTGCCGTACGCGGTGCCGCTCACGGGCGGCAAGCTGGTGCTGCCCGGCAAGGATCTCGACGGGAAATCGCTGTACCAGCTGATGGAGGCCGAGCGCGTGACGTTTTCCGCGGGCGTGCCGACCGTGTGGCTCGGCCTGCTCAACTACATGCGCGAGGCCGGCGTGCGCTTCTCGACGCTGAACCGCACGGTGATCGGTGGCTCCGCGTGCCCGCCCGCGATGCTGCGCACCTTCGAGGACGAATACGGCGTGCGCGTGATCCACGCATGGGGGATGACCGAACTGTCGCCGCTCGGCACGCTCGCGAAGCTCAACTGGGCGCAGTCGCAGCGGCCGCTCGACGCGCAGCGCAAGCTGCTCGAGAAGCAGGGGCGCGTGATCTGCGGCGTCGACATGCGCATCGTCGGCGAGGACGGCCACGAACTGCCGTGGGACGGCGTCGCGTTCGGCGAGCTGCAGGTGCGCGGCCCGTGGGTGATC
This sequence comes from Burkholderia sp. AU45274, assembly GCF_030482505.1. Taxonomy (NCBI): domain Bacteria; kingdom Pseudomonadati; phylum Pseudomonadota; class Betaproteobacteria; order Burkholderiales; family Burkholderiaceae; genus Burkholderia; species Burkholderia sp. AU45274. The sequence goes on from NZ_JAUJQE010000002.1 coordinate 293,105, forward strand.
GATCACTACTTTCGCGGCGAGTCGTCGCCGCTGTCGGAGGGCTGGTTCCCGACCGGCGACGTCGCGACGATCGACCCCGACGGCTTCCTGCAGATCACCGATCGCAGCAAGGACGTGATCAAGTCGGGCGGCGAGTGGATCAGCTCGATCGACATCGAGAACGTCGCGATCGCGCACCCGGGCGTGGCCGAGGCCGCCTGCATCGCCTGTGCGCACCCGAAATGGACCGAGCGCCCGCTGCTCGTCGTGGTGCCGCGCGAAGGGGCGAACCTGAGCCGCGACGCGCTGCTCGCGTTCTACGAAGGCAAGGTCGCGAAATGGTGGATTCCCGACGACGTCGTGTTCGTCGAATCGCTGCCGCATACCGCGACCGGCAAGCTGCAGAAGCTGAAGCTGCGCGAGACGTTCCGCGACTACGTGTTGCCGACGGCGGTCTGCGAGCCGTAACACGGGTTCGGGCCGGCAGCGGCTCGTGACGCGGTCGCCCGATCCGTCCCCGGATCGGGGACAAAATTCAAATTGAACGACCGTGCTTTTTCGTTGTATGCTGACTCCGTTCATCAGGACATGCGGCTGTTCGACCGCGCACAATGAAGCGCAGCCACCCCGGCGCGCGATGCATGGAGGCAGGCAGATGGCAGTGGATTACTCGACTCGTGACGGCGTGGCCGTCCTTACGCTCAACAATCCGCCCGTCAACGGGCTCGGCCTGTCGACCCGTCAGGGCGTCATGGACGCGCTCGATCGCGCCGCGCAGGATCCGTCGGTGACAGCCATCGTGCTGACCGGCGCGGGACGCGCATTCTCGGGCGGCGCCGACATCACCGAATTCAATACGCCGAAGGCGTTGCAGGAGCCGACGCTGCACACCGTGATCCGCGCGGTGGAAGCGAGCGCGAAGCCCGTCGTCGCGGCGCTGCACAGCGTCGTGATGGGCGGCGGCCTCGAGCTCGCGCTCGGCGCGCACTACCGCATTGCCGCGCCCGGCACGCAGGTCGCGCTGCCCGAAGTGAAGCTCGGCCTGCTGCCGGGCGCGGGCGGCACGCAGCGCCTGCCGCGTGCGGTGGGGCTCGAAACCGCGTTGAACATGATCGTGTCGGGCGCACCCGTGCTGTCGGAGCAACTCGCGAAGAGCGGGCTGTTCGACGAAATGGCCGATGGCGACCTGCTCGACGCGGCCGTCGCGTTCGCCCGCAAGGTCGGTGCGCAGAAGGGGCCGCATCCGCGCGTGCGCGATCGCAAGATCGTCCATGAGAACGCCGCCGGCTTCATCCAGTTCGCGCGCAATTCCGCGAAGGCCGCCGCACCGAATTTCCCCGCACCGCACAAGTGCATCGACGCGATCGAGGCCGGCGTGCTGCACGGCTTCGACAAGGGCAGCGTGGCCGAGCGCGAGGGTTTCGTCGCGCTGATGATGACGCCGGAAAGCCGCGCGCTGCGGCACGCGTTCTTCGGCGAGCGTGCCGCGAGCAAGATTCCCGACGTGCCGGCCGATACGCCGCTGCGCGAGATCCGCCGCGTCGGCGTGATCGGCGCGGGCACGATGGGCGGCGGGATCGCGATGAACTTCGTCAACGCCGGGCTGCCCGTCACGCTGCTCGAGACGAAACAGGACGCGCTCGAGCGCGGCGTCGCGACGATCCGCAAGAACTACGATGCGCAGGTGAAGAAGGGCAAGCTCTCGCAGGAGAAGCTCGACGCGCGCATGGCGCTGATCACGCCGACGCTGTCCTATGACGACCTGAAGGACGCCGACCTGATCGTCGAGGCCGTGTTCGAGGAACTCGGCGTGAAGGAGCAGGTGTTCAAGAAGCTCGACGAAGTCGCGAAGGCGGGCGCGATTCTCGCGTCGAACACGTCGACGCTCGACGTCGACAAGATCGCGGCGTTCACGAAGCGTCCGCAGGACGTCGTCGGCATGCACTTCTTCAGCCCGGCGAACGTGATGAAGCTGCTCGAGGTCGTGCGCGGCGCGCAGACCGCGAAGGACGTGCTCGCCACCGTGATGGCCGTCGCGAAGAAGATCCGCAAGACGGCGGTCGTGTCGGGCGTGTGCGACGGCTTCATCGGCAACCGGATGATCGAGCAGTACATCCGCCAGGCGCTCTTCATGCTCGAGGAAGGCGCGCTGCCCGCGCAGGTCGATCGTGCGATCGAGAAATTCGGTTTCGCGATGGGCCCGTTCCGGATGAGCGACCTCGCCGGCAACGACATCGGCTGGGCGATCCGCAAGCGCCGCTACGTCGAGCAGCCCGATCTCCATTACTCGAAGATCGCCGACCGCCTGTGCGAGCAGGGCCGCTTCGGCCAGAAGACGGGCGCCGGCTGGTACGACTACGTGCCGGGCGATCGCAAGGCGAAGCCGTCGTCGCTCGTCGACGAGATGGTCGTCGCATACTCGAAGGAGCGCGGTGTCGAGCGTCGCAAGATCGGCGACGACGAGATCGTCGAACGGCTCGTGTTCGCGCTCGTCAACGAAGGCGCGAAGATCCTCGAGGAGAAGATCGCGTCGAAGGCGTCCGACATCGACATGGTCTACCTGACCGGCTATGGCTTCCCGCTGTGGCGCGGCGGCCCGATGCTGTACGCGGACGTGGTCGGCCTCTACAACGTCGAGCGCGCGATTCGCCGCTATGCGGCGGCACCGAACGGCGACGCATGGCAGCTCGCGCCGTCGATCGCGGAACTCGCGAAGGCCGGCCGCGGGTTCAACGGCTGACGCGCCGGATCGCGGCGCGACGCACACCCGGAGAAACGCAATGAAACGCACCGACGACGTCCTGCTCGTGATCGACGTGCAATACGACTTCATGCCGGGCGGCGCGCTCGCGGTGCCGGACGGCGACGCGGTCGTGCCGGTGATCAACGCGCTCGCGCAACGCTTCGACCAGGTCGTGCTGACGCAGGACTGGCACCCGCGCGAGCACGTGTCGTTCGCGGCGAATCACCCGGGCCGCGAACCGTTCTCCACGCTCGCGCTGCCGTACGGCGAGCAGGTGCTGTGGCCCGTGCACTGCGTGCAGGACACCGACGGCGCGGCGCTGCATCGCGATCTCGACATCCCGCACGCGCGGCTCGTGATCCGCAAGGGCGGCGACGCGCAGGTCGACAGCTATTCCGCGTTCGTCGAAGCCGACCGCACGACGCGCACCGGGCTCGCGGGTTATCTGCGCGAGCTCGGCGCGAAGCGCGTGTGGTGCTGCGGGCTCGCGACCGACTATTGCGTCGCGTGGTCGGCGCTCGATGCGCGCGCGGCCGGTTTTGAAGCCGCGGTGATCAACGATGCGTGCCGCGCGATCGACCTGAACGGGTCGCTCGCCCACGCATGGCAGCAGATGCAGGCAGCGGGCGTCGCGCATGTGACGTCCGCGGGCGCACGCCCGGCGGCGTAGCGCAATTCCCCATCCGATTCAGGACATGAAGCAGGACCGAAGGAGACTCGCATGACCGAAGCCGTAATCGTATCGACCGCCCGCACGCCGCTGGCGAAATCCTGGCGCGGTGCGTTCAACATGACGCACGGCGCGACGCTCGGCGGCCACGCGGTCGCGGCCGCTGTTGAACGCGCGAAGCTCGACCCCGCACGCGTCGAGGACGTGATCATGGGGTGCGCGAACCCCGAAGGCGCGACCGGCGCGAACATCGCGCGGCAGATCGCGCTGCGCGCGGGGCTGCCCGTGACGGTGCCGGGGATGACGGTGAACCGTTTCTGCTCGTCCGGGCTGCAGACCATCGCGCTGGCCGCGCAGCGGATCATCGCGGGCGAAGGCGACGTGTATGTCGCGGGCGGCGTCGAATCGATCTCGTGCGTGCAGAACGAGATGAACCACCACATGATCCAGGAAGGCTGGCTCGTCCAGCACAAGCCCGAGATCTACTGGAACATGCTGCAGACGGCCGAGAACGTCGCGAAGCGCTACGGCATCTCGAAGGAGCGGCAGGACGAGTACGGCGTGCAGTCGCAACTGCGCGCGGCGGCGGCACAGGAAGCCGGGCGTTTCCGTGACGAGATCGTGCCGATCACCGTGCTCGCGGGCGTGGCCGACAAGGCGACGGGCCGTCTGTTCACGAAGGAAGTGACAGTCTCGGCCGACGAAGGGATTCGCCCCGACACGACGCTCGAAGGCGTATCGAAGATCCGGTCGGCCGTGCCGGGTGGCGTGATCACCGCGGGCAACGCGAGCCAGTTCTCGGACGGCGCGTCGGCCTGCGTCGTGATGAGCGCCGATGCCGCGCAGCGCGAGGGGCTGCAGCCGCTCGGCGTGTTCCGCGGGTTCGCGGTGGCCGGCTGCGAGCCGGACGAGATGGGCATCGGCCCCGTGTTCGCGGTGCCCAAGCTGCTGAAGCAGGCAGGGCTGAAGGTCGACGATATCGGCCTGTGGGAGCTGAACGAAGCGTTCGCGGTGCAGGTGCTGTACTGCCGCGACACGCTCGGGATTCCTGAGGATCGTCTGAACGTGAACGGCGGCGCGATCGCGGTCGGCCATCCGTACGGTGTGTCAGGCGCACGCCTGACGGGCCATGCGCTGATCGAAGGCAAGCGGCGCGGCGTGAAGTACGCGGTCGTCACGATGTGCATCGGCGGCGGGCAGGGCGCGGCCGGCCTGTTCGAAATCCTCTGATCTTTGGCACGGAGCGGCCGCGGTTTCGCTTCGGCGAGACCGGCGGCCGCGACGCGAATCGGCGCGACCGATCCGCCATTCGAAACAATCGGGAAGCAAAAGGCATGCGCCCGGTAATGCCGTTTCCCCTTACTTGTCAAACGAATTGCCCCACCTATACTTGCTCTGACATTTGCCTTTCGGCACGATGGGCCGGATCGTGCGTCGTGCGATCCGTGCCGCGAAGGTTCGAACCAACGCAGCAGACCGACCGGGGACCGAATGAGTACGACCTATGCAGCCGGGGAACCGCCGCGCGTCGTCAGCGCGGCCGCAAGGCTCTACGCGAAATGCCTGCTGGTCGGATTCGCGTTGCTGCCCGCCTATCTGATCGCCTATCTGTGGTTCTTCAGCGATCCGCACGTCGTGTTCGAGAACCACGCGTTCCATGAAATCGCGATCGCCGCCGCGACGCTCGAAGGCGCGTTCGTCACCTACGTGACGTGGGTCTGCTACCGGTCGTCCGGCGAGCCGCTGTTGCGCTGGCTGACACTTGGCTTTCTCGGCTTCGCGATGATCTATGCGCTGCACGGTGCGTTCACCGGGATGGCGCATCACAACATCTGGCTGTTCCTGCTGTACGGGCCCGCGTCGCGGCTCGTGATGTCGATCCTGCTGCTCACGGGCCTGCTGTCGTATTCGCGTCCGCCCGATCGCCTCGAGAAGCGCACGAGCGTGCGCACGTGGCTGCCGTGGATCGTGTTCTTCGTGATCGTCAACGTGGTCGTGGCGTACATCGCGTATTCGCCGGTCGCGGGCGCGCCGGGCACGCGGCTGTCGATGGAAGGCGGCGCGCTCCTGTTCTCGCTGCTGAACGTCGCCGTGCTGCTCGCGCGGCGGATCCGCTCGCCGCTGATGGTGATCTACGGCGTGTCGATCATGGCGTTCGCGCTGTCGTCGCTCGCGTTCATTCTCGGCAAGCCGTGGAATCACATGTGGTGGCTCGCGCATGCGATTTTCGCCGGCGGCTTCTTCCTGCTCAGCTACGGTGTCGTGCAGGCGCTGCAGACGACGCGCTCGTTCTCGGCGATCTACAGCCAGGAAGACCTGATGAGCCGGCTGTCGGAATCGATGGCGCGCACCGAGAGCGCGCTGCAGGAGCTGCGGCGCACGAACCAGAAGCTCGAATACATGGCCGCGACCGATCCGATGACGGGCGCGTCGAACCGCCGGCAGTTCATCGCGCAGGTCGAGCGCGAGATGGTGCGGGCCGAGCGCGACGGCACGCCGTTCTGCCTGCTCGCGCTCGATCTCGACAATTTCAAGAACATCAACGATGCGTACGGGCATCAGATCGGCGACGAGGTGCTGCGCGGCGTGGTGCGCCAGTGCCTCGATGCGATCCGGCCGGCCGGCGGGCTCGCGCGGGTCGGCGGCGAGGAGTTCATGGCGCTGCTGCCGGACATGCCGCTCGAAGGCGCTCGGATGACGGCCGAACGCGTACGCTCGTCGATCGCGAGTTCGCCGTTCGGGCTCGATTTCAAGCGCGTGCAGGTGACGGTCAGTGTCGGCGTCGCGCAATACGGGGCCGACGGCAGCACGGTCGATGCGTTGCTGCGCGTGGTCGACGAACGGTTGTACCAGGCGAAGCGGGAAGGGCGGAACCGGGTCGTGGCGCGGTGATACGGGTGGGCGCGGCACACGGGCGCGGGTGAACGGACGCGGAACATTCGGCCACCCGGGCGTACAGACGCTGTGTCCAGCGCCTCGATTTCTGACGAAGCCCCGGAGGCGGTCACGCCCCGGGGCTTTTGATCATGCCCGGTCGGCACGCGACCGGCGATGCGCTACCGCGCTGCCAGGGCCGCCGCGCTCTGCTTCGGCTGCGCATCCTGCATCCGCTGCGACGCCTGCCACCAGTACTTGCCCGCGCGCTGCTGCGGGTCGCGGATCGCGAGATACGTCGTACTCCAGAGCTGTGCCGCGTTCGCCTCGGTGGCGTCCGCGCTGCGCGTGCCGAATGCATCGGTCTGGTACTTGCCGTTCACGTAGGACCACGTCCACATCTCCGACGTGCGCATGTCGCGCCCGTTCGAGATCACCTGCCAGATCGTCTGCCGTGCCTGCGTGAGCAGCGTGCGCGTCGCGGCCGACAGGTCCTGGCGCGCGAGCTGGCGATCGAGCCCGGCCACCCACATCGCCTGCTGCCACGACCAGATCACCGTCCCGTGATACGCGGAGCTCGTGAATTTCGGCCACAGCGCCTGATTTGCATAGGCCGGGTTCGCGATCAGCATGCCGGCATCGGTCACGAGCCCGGTCGGGAACGGCCGCGTGACGTCGGTGACGATCCGCTGAAGCTCGTCGTCCGGCGGCGTGCCGAACAGCAGCGCGAAGCCGCCGTCCGAATTCATCACCGGAATCGGGTTGCCCTGCTGATCGAGCGACAGCGCGTAGAACGCCAGCGGCGTGCCCGGTGCGGCGCCGGCCGGCACGCCCGCGGACGGCGCATAGGCCGACACGTCGGTGGCCGCCTGTGCGGCCGGCACGCTGACCTGGAACAGCGGCGGCGCCTGCGTTTCCCACGTGGCCGCCTGGTTCGCCGTGTTGGCGAGCGTCGCGCGCTGCCCGGCATCCAGATACGGATCGAGCAGGCCACGCGCGAGGAATGCGTTCGCCGCGCGCAACGCGGCCGGCACGAGCACCGCGTTGACGTCATACGGATAGACGCCGCCGCCGAGCCCGTCGGTGCTGTCGCGCCAGTTGCCGACGATTTCGCCGGGCCGCAGGTGGATCAGGTTCGCGACCGTCGGCTGTTGCGCGAACGGCTGCGCGGTCGTCGCGACGTGCAGCAGGTTGACGACCAGGCGGGTGCCCAGGGTCTGCCCGTCGCTGCCGCGCTGCGCGAGATAGGCGGTCGCGCGGGCCTGGCCGCGCGTATCGTCGATCAGCCACGCGGCCGCGATCGGCGCGAGCAGGTAGTCGCTGTCGATCATCTTGTAGTCGTAGGTCGGCGTCGGATCGTTCGGCCGCCCGTTCTTCTGGTTGTCGACGAGCGCGAATTCGCCGATCCCTTCCTCGTGCGCGACCTTGCCGTCGATCGACAGCCGGCTCAGCACCGACGACAGGCCGGCCTCGATCGCCGCGGGCTCGAGCACGGGCATCAGCATGCGGACCGAGATCAGCGTGTCGCGGCCGAAGTAGGTGTCGTACTGCCACGAGCCGGCCAGCAGCTTGTCGTGGAAGCTCAGGAATTCGAGCACGTTCTGGCTCACCGGGTCGGGGTTCACCGAGGGCGCGAGCAGGTCGGCGCGCGTGATCGGCGACAACGGCGTCTCGCCCGACAGCGCATCGACATGCAGCCGCAGCGTGTGCGAGCCCGCCGGTGCGCTCAGGACGAGCTTGCCGCCCGCTGCCGGCGTGATGCTGCCGCCGTCGCGCAGCGTGATGCGCAGTGAATAGCCGGGCGCGCCGTCGATCCGGTCGCGTTGCCATTGCGCGGCGCTGCCCTGAACCGTCGGTGCGGCGAGGATCTCCTGCGGAATCGTGGCGCCGCCGTTGAAGTCGCGCAGGAAGCGCACGTTGCTGAGCACGCCCTGCCGGATCGTCAGCGTGTTGGTGTCCACCGACACGTCGGCGCCGATGCCGTACAGCGGACGGCCGTGCGCGTCGGGTGCCGATAGCGCGGACGGTGGCGTGTCGAGGCTCCAGTTCACCGGCTGCGCGGTGTCGTCGAACCACAGCCCGGTGCCGCTGTTGCCGGCGGGGAAGACCACGAGCAGACGCGGCTTCGTCGACGAGCGCACCAGCAGGTGTGCGGCGACCTTGTCCTGCCGGTAGAACGCGTTGATCTGGCCGCCGGTGTCCATGCGGAACGACAGTGCGGCGTTGTTCGACGGCGGGGTGCTCGATTTGACGTCGTCGTCATTGCAGGCCGCGAGCAGGCCGGCGCAGATGAATCCGAGACACAGCGACTTCGCAAGGCGATGCATGTTGATGTCCCTCCTGCTGACTGGCGATTTTTATGAGAATTATCGAATGAGCGGGTGCTCGACCTGCTTCGTCCGGTATTGCGGAATTCCTGGGAAATTCGGAATTAATCCGGGTGTGCTTCTGGGGTGAATTGAATGGTAATTAACCGGTTGATGGTTAATGCCGGAATTGAAAGCAAAAGGAGGCGCTGCCCCGGCCAGGCATGAAACACTTCTCTGTTGGCGTTCCGGTGCCGTGCCGACATGAGGGCGTGCACGGCGTGAAAAACGAAACGTAAGCTGTCGTAGGGGATTCTAAAGTTCGGATAAAGTCGAAGTCAATAATGATTTGATGGTTTTCGAATAATGTTCCGGAATGAGGTCGCAATTCTTGCTTGTTGGGTCGGTAAAATATGCGGTTTCACGGAGAAATGGAGATGTTCTGATTATCGAGTTTGGTGAAAATCGATTGGCAATCGATGTCGGTATTGGTGATTGATTACGAACCGGGATTGAATGGTGGCGGTTTGCCTGTCGCGGTGTCCCGGGCGGTGCAAACGGAATGCGATGGATGCGGCGATACGGAGCGGTGAGCAACCGGCGTTCCTGCGACCGAACCGATGGGTGATCCCGAGAACCGGACTCCATGCGATCGCGTCAATGGCGCCGGCAAGTTTGGTAGTCTTGGAGACCGCTTCCGTTTACCGAATTGGAGCAGTCGGCCATTGATGCGATTCGATATTCGTCGTCTGCGGGGCTGACGATCTTGCGACCGAGCGACTTTTCATCGATGGCCGATGGTGGTTGACGTCGCCTTCACTCCGGAGAATGCACCGTGCTGCACGTGCCCGACGATTCAGTGGTCGTATTGGTTGATTTTCAGACGCGGCTGATGCCGGTGATTCACGAAGGGTCATCCGTCGTCACGCAGGCAGTCCGACTTGCCCGTATTGCGCAGATACTCGGGGTGCCGGTGATGGGTACCGAGGAGAGCCCCGTCCAGTTGGGCCGGAACGTACCGGAGATCAAGGAGCTGTGCTCGCGCACCGTCGTCAAGGACCATTTCGACGCATGCGCGGAGGGCCTGGTCGAGGCCTTGCCGGACGGGCGCGACAGCATCATCGTCGCCGGTTGCGAGGCGCACGTGTGCGTGTTGCAAACAGCGCTCGGGCTGTTGCGCAGCGGCCGCAAAGTCACGGTGGTCAGCGATGCCGTGGGTTCGCGCAGGACGATCGACCGGGACTCGGGGATCGCCCGGCTCGGGGCGGCGGGGGTGCAAATCGCGACGGTCGAGATGATCGGGTTCGAATGGCTGGGTTCCAGCCGGCATCCGCGTTTTCGCGAGGTGCTGCGCCTGATCAAATGAGTCGCGGCGCTCGTGCGCTGACGGGAGCAGCGTTCCTGGCGTCGGATGCGTGAATCTCGGGATGTCGGCGCATTGGCCCCGTCAGGTTTGGCAGGCTGGCTGCCGGCGGTCGTGGGCGGCATCCTCGCGTCGGCGGGCGACACGGAGAAGAATCGTGCGTGAACGCCTGGTCGCGACCCTCCGACCGCGCGACGACAGTTCTCGTCGAACTGTCGCGCCGGCTCGAAACCTCGCCGTCGTTGAGGGTGAGGTTTCTCGGCCGCCGACAGCGTTCAGGCCGCTGCCGCCTGATGCGCCGAGTCGCGCTGCTCGCCACCCAGGATATCGATGAGGCTGGCCAACATCCGCGCCAATTCACCGGTCATCAGCGTGACATCCGAGTCGAAGCGTTCATCGTCGTTCTGCGCGGTCGGATCCGCCGCTTCCTTGATCACGTCGAGCGGCGTCACGCGCTTGATCGTCAGCGACGGCGTCAGCACGAAGGAGATCCGGTTGTCCCAGGTCATCGCCAGGCGCATGCATTGCTTGCCGGCCTCGATGTGCCGGCGCATGTCGTTCGCTTCCAGCGCGTGGCCGACATATCGCACCGTGGCGCCGCCTTCGCCGCTCGAGCGCAATTCGGCGTCCTGGTCCACGGTGAATCCGCCCGGCGCCTCGCCGGACAACAGCCAATCCGTCATCGCGGCGACCGGCGAACGCACCACCTGAACACCGGCGAGCGGCAACTGATCGATCGATTTGACGAGCAGGCCGCGAACGTCGTCGGCAACAGCCTGTGAAGCCGCATCGATGACGAGCCAGCCGTTCACCGTATCGATCCACACGCGGGTATCGCGCTGAATGGTGAACGCGCGCGGGAGCAGTTCGTCGGTTACCTGCTCCTTGAGTTCGCGCATCTGCTTTCGTCCGACCTTGAAGCCCTGCTGCTCCTCGATTTCAAGCGCGCGGGCCTTGGTCACCTGAGTGACGACCGACGCCGGAAGCAGCTTCTTCTCGGCACGAAACGTCAGCAACATCTGCCGGTTGATCGAATACACGAGTGCGCCGTCGTCACGCGGCGACGCCCATCCATGGCTCTGCATTTCGACGCTGGTGCCCGGCTGGAACGCGTGGGGCGCCAGCCATTTTTCCATCTGATCGGGGGTAACGGCCCAAGGTGCAGGAAGACGATGAAGCTGAAGGTTCTTGAACCACATAGGAGTACGGGCAAAGCGCACCATTCTATATGACGGTGATGTTTCGGGTGCGGATTCGGTTGCTCGAGGTGACGGTCTGATCGTTGATGGATGTCGTGCCGGGTAGGTGGGCATCGCTCACCAAATTCGCCACGGAACGGGAGCGACGCTCTGCTCGAAAAGTTGCTTTGCCTTCGCCGATGGCAAGGAGATTCTCCGTCCCGGCAATTCAGTACGTGTATCGCCAGAGCCTGGAGCCGGATGGATGCACCGACAGATCCAGCCCATCGAGGTCGGCAAGTTTGGTAGGCTTGTCGTCTGCCTTCGCTGGTCGGAACTTGATGGCATCAAGTGGCACGGTAATAAAGCGGGTATCGCCTTCGGGTGAGCGAAACGATACCCGCTTTATTACCCGCATCTTGCTCGGCCGGATGCCACTTCCGGCGAACGCAAGCGAGCGGCCGAAGGGCGTAAGATGCCCGATTGGCAAGGGTGACAGGCAAGTCGCCGAACCGGAACGAACAGGAGCAACCGAAGTGATCCGTCATATCGTCATGTGGAAGTTGAAAGAATCGGCCGAAGGCGCGACGCGCGCACAAAACGCGCTGAAGCTGAAGGAAAAGCTCGAAGGCTGCCGCGACCTCGTGCCGGGCACGCTGCAGATCGACGTCGGCGTGGCGACGCCCGGCCTCGACGCGACCGCCGACATCGTGCTGGTATCCGATTTCGCGGACAAGGCCGCACTCGATGCCTACCAGGTGCATCCGGTTCACCAGGAAGTGAAGAAATTCGTCGTCGCGGTGGCCGAATCGCGCGAGTGTGTCGACTACATCGTCGACAGCGCACGATGAGCGACGCGGCAACCCCGACGGACGGCCCGTCGATCGAAAGCCCGTTCGTCGACATGCTCGGCGTGCAGCTCGTGTCCGCGAAGGACGGCGCAAGCGAGATTGTGCTGCCGCTCGAGGAGCGGCACATGAACACGTGGAGCATCGCGCACGGCGGCGTGACGATGACGCTCGCGGACATCGCGCTCGCGATGGCCGCACGCAGCCTGACCGACGACGGTATCGGCGTCGTCACGGTCGAGATGAAGGTGAACTTCATGCAGCCGGGGCGCGGCGAGCTGCGCGCTTACGGGCGCGTGATGCATCGCTCGACGACGATGGCGTACTGCGAAGGCGAAGTGCGCGACAGCGACGGCAATTTCGTCGCGAAGGCGCTCGGCACGTTCAAGTACATGCGGCGGCTCGCGGTGGGCCGCGACATCAAGCGGCAACGTTCGCGCACGGCGCCGGACGCCCAGCCCGGCCCGAGCGACGCGTAAGCGCCCGGACGCACGGCGGCCCTGCCTTTTCACAGGCAGGGCCGTTTTGTTTTGCGGCGTGCATCGCCCACCGCGGAATGTCGCAACACACGGCGCATCACGCCCGCCTGGCGCGCGCATGGCATCATGCACGCTCGTCCGTTCACGGTGCCCCGCAGGCGCCGTCCTCACCGATGCCGCTGAATCCGAAGATCGCCCAGGTGCTCGACATGATCGAGCGCGCGAAACGTCCGTCCTATCACCACCAGACGCCGCAGCAGGCGCGCGCCGCGTACGAGAAGAGCGCGCCGATCCTCGACGTCGCACCGGCGCCGATGCATTCGGTCGAGGCGTGCGTCGTGCCGACGCGCGACGGCCGGACGATCGGCGCGCGGTTGTACCTGCCGGTCGCGCCGAGCCTCGCGGAGCCGCTGCCCGCGCTCGTCTACTACCACGGCGGTGGCTTCACGGTCGGCAGCGTCGATACGCACGATGCGCTGTGCCGGATGTTCGCGCACGATGCGCAATGTGCGGTGCTGTCGGTCGGCTACCGGCTCGCGCCCGAACACAGGTTTCCGACCGCGGTGAACGACGCCGACGACGCGTTGCAATGGCTGCATCGCGAAGCGGCCACGTTCGGCATCGATGCCGAACGATTGGCCGTCGGTGGCGACAGCGCGGGCGGCACACTCGCGACCGTCTGCGCGGTGCTCGCACGCGACGCAGGCATTCGCGTTGCGCTGCAGATGCTGATCTACCCGGGCGTGACGGGCTTCCAGGATACCGAATCGCATGCACGGCTCGCGAACGGCTACCTGCTGACGCAGGACACGATCCAGTGGTTCTTCACGCAATACGTGCGCGATCGGGCGGACCGCGACGACTGGCGTTTCGCACCGCTCGACGGCACGCGCGATGCGCCGTCGTTCGCGGGCGTTGCGCCGGCGTGGATTGCGACGGCCGAATACGATCCGTTGAGCGACGAAGGCGCCGCGTATGCGGAGAAGTTGCGCGCGGCGGGAAACGCGGTCACGCTGGTCTGCTATCCGGGGATGATCCACGAATTCTTCAAGATGGGCGGCTACGTGCCCGAGGTGCGGGCCGCGCATGCCGACGCGGTCGCGGCGTTGAAGGCCGCATTCGACGACGTTTGACAACGTTTGACGGCGGTGGTTGAGCGGCGTATGCGCCGCATGGGGGCTGCGATGACGAACGGCGAGGTGGAAACGGGCGACTGGACGGTCCTGGGCGGCGACGCCGCGCGGATCCGCGACGCGGTATTCGTGCGCGAGCAGCAGATACCGCCGGAATGGGAACTCGACGACGACGATCCGCTGTCGCTTCATGCGGTGGCGTACCGCGTCGATGCGGCGACCGGCGCGCGCCGCGCGGTCGCGACGGGGCGGCTGCTGCCGTCCGGCACGATCGGCCGCGTCGCGGTGCTGGCCGATGCGCGCGGGCAGGGCGTCGGATCAGCGGTGCTGAACGCGCTGCTGGAGGCGGCGCGGCGTCGCGGCGAAATCGTCGTGCGGCTCTACGCGCAGGATTCGGCCGTGTCGTTTTACCTGCGGCACGGCTTCGCGGCGGTCGGTGAACCGTTCGTCGAAGCCGGTGTGCCGCACGTCGAGATGGCGCGCGCGCCGTAGCGCGGCGCCTGTTCGCGTGCTCAGCGCGGCGGCGTCGCGTCGAGGTCGAACGTGAACGCGCGCTCGAACGTGCCCGGGCGAACGGTGCGGTGCGAGCCGTCGTCGTCGCAGCGCTCCTTGATCTCGACCGTCAGCCGCACGCCTTCCTTCATCGTGACGCGCAGCGCGGTCGTGCCGCGCGTACCGTATTCAGGCGTCTCGATGAACGCAGCCGACAGCGCACGCTCGCGCTCGATCGGAATGCCGGTGTGCGGCAGTGCGTCGTCGTCCGCGACATGCGGGTCGCGCATCAGCGCGATCAGTTCGTCGAGCGACGGGGTCGGATTGTCGGTGAGCAGCGTGCCGAGCTCCGCGCGCTTGCGCACCACTTTCGGCCAGGGCGTATCGAGTCGCGCATTCGACAACGCATGCACGCCGGGCGCGACCGCGACGGGTGCGGAGACAGCACTTTCGCCTTCGGGCGCGCGATTGCAGAACCACGCGAGCTCACGCCGTCGCCAGTCGCCGACGAGCAGGTTGAAGCCGTTGTAGACGGCCGCATGCTCCGCGAGCCGCCCGAGGTAGTCGAGCGGCGCGACGGACGGGCCGCCGAGGAAGTCGGACACGAGCTTGCCGCGGGTCGGCGCGCCCGCGCGGATGTCGAACGGCGCGCGGTAGTTCGTCAGCGCGGCGAAACGGCCGTCGCGCGATACGCCGAGCCACGTGCCGCCCGCTTCGAGATCGCGGCCGGCCAGCACGCCCGGTACATCTTCCCACCACGAGAGCGGCGCGCTGGTCCGACGAAAGAACTCGTCACGATTGGCGGTGAGGGTAAAGACGGGACCGGCGGCGACATCGGGCTGCCAGTCGAAGGCAATCAGACACATCGGGCGAATCTCTCGGAGGAAACAATCGGGCGCCGGCTGCGACTCGCGAGCCGGCGCGCGAACGGGTTGTCAGTGCATCACGCTTCCGTCGGCCACGCGTACGGCAGCGTATCGAACGCGAGCGCCGGGCCGTCGGCCGCACCGAGGTGCACCGTGCCGCTGTCGAGCGCGGCGAGCTTGATCTCGACGAGCGCGTCGACACCGCCCGCGGGCGCGGCCGCCGCGTTGACGATCATCCCGCAGGGCTGGCCGGGATCGTCGCTGTGGAACAGCTCGACGCCGGCATGCACGGTATCGGTCTCGCCGGCGACGTGCGCGAGCGCCGTGCGGCGCTTGATCGTGCCGCGGTACTGGCTGCGCGCGACGATTTCCTGGCCCGGGTAGCACCCTTTGCGAAAGTTGACGGCGCCGATCACGTCGAAGTTGACCATCTGCGGCACGAACTGTTCGACGGCCGGCTGCGTGATGCGCGGTTCGCCCGCGCGGATGTCGAGCCAGTCCCAGACGGCCGGCGACACGACCGGCAGCGACCCGCCGAGCGCGGCGATGCGCGCGTCGACTTCGGCACGCGGGCCGATCCACAGATAGCGCTTGCGGCCGGCTGCATCGGGTACGCGGATCAGCGTGCCGGCGGGGCCGTCGACCTTCACGTGCACGCCGTCCGGCAGCGCGTCGAAGATGCCCGACAGCGCGTCGCGCACGTCGCCCGCGAAGCCGACCACCGCGAGCGCGTCGCTCGCATCCGTCAGCTTCGCTTTGGCACGCAGCACGAACATCGACAGCCGCTTCTGCACGGCGGGCTGCACGTCCTTCGACACCAGCAGGCGCACGCCGTGGCCGGCGCGCCACGTGAGGAACGAGCCGAGGAGGCGCCCCTTCGGCGAGCAATAGCCGGACAGCCGCGCGCTCGCGGCGTCGAGATGTTCGATGTCGTTGGTGAGCTGGCTATGCAGGAACGTCGCGGCATCATCGCCGGCCACGTCGATCACGCCGAACTGCGGCAACGGCATGCAGGCGCCCGGCGCATCGAAATCGGCGGCGGACGGACGGGGGAAAACGGGGAGCGAGGCGGGTGCGGCCTGGACTGCCGGTGAAGCGAACGGTGTGCTCATGGAATGAGGGAACAGTCAACCCTGACTTTGACGGAGGCGAGCAAGTATTATATGGGTCTTACCTGAGTCACGTTTCCATGTCCCTACTGAAGAAATGCGCCGCGACGATCGTGGCGCTGGCCGTCGTCGTGGCCGCTGCCGGCGCGGGCGGCGGGTATTACTGGGCAACCCGGCCACTGCTGCTGGGTTCGGCATCGCTCGACGTCACGATCAAGCCGCGCAGCAGCGTGAAGAGCGTCGCGCTGCAGTTGAAGCGTGGCGGCGTGCCGGTCGCGCCGCTCGGCTTCGTCGCGATGACGCGCGTGCTCGGGCTGTCGAGCCGGCTCAAGTCCGGCAACTACGAATTCAAGACCGGCATCACGCCTTACGAGGTGCTGCAGAAGATCGCGCGCGGCGACGTGAACGAGTACGTCGCAACGGTCATCGAAGGCTGGACCTTCAAGCGGATGCGCGCGGAACTCGACTCGAACCCCGATCTTGCGCACGCGACGGCCAGCATGAGCGACGCCGAGCTGCTGCGCGCGATCGGCGCGCCGGACAGCGCGGTGCAGCGCGGCAGCGGCGAGGGGCTGTTCTTCCCCGACACCTATCTGTTCGACAAGGGCACGAGCGACCTGAACATCTACCGGCGCGCGTACCATCTGATGCAGACGCGTCTCGACGAGGCCTGGGCCGCGCGCGTGCCGGGCCTGCCGTACAAGACGCCTTACGAAGCGCTGACGATCGCGTCGATCGTCGAAAAGGAAACGGGCCATGCGGCCGACCGCGCGTTCGTCGCGGCCGTGTTCGCGAACCGGCTGCGCATCGGCATGCCGCTGCAGACCGATCCGTCGGTGATCTACGGGCTCGGCGATGCGTACGACGGCCGCCTGCGCAAGCGCGACCTGCAGGCCGACACTCCTTACAATACCTACACCCGACGCGGGCTGCCGCCGACGCCGATCGCGTTGCCGGGCGTGGCCGCGCTGCAGGCGGCGATCAACCCGGCACCGACGAGCGCGCTCTATTTCGTCGCGAAAGGCGATGGCACGAGCGTGTTCTCGGACACGCTCGGCGACCACAACAAGGCCGTGGACAAGTACATACGAGGTCAATAATGGCGAGCGGTAAATTCATCACGTTCGAAGGCATCGACGGGGCGGGGAAGACCACCCACCTGCAATGGTTCTGCGAACGCCTCCAGGGCAAGCTGGCCGCGGCCGGCCGGCAAGTCGTCGTCACCCGCGAGCCGGGCGGCACGCAGCTCGGCGAGAAACTGCGCGAGATCCTGCTGAACCAGCCGATGGATCTCGAGACGGAAGCGCTGCTGATGTTCGCCGCGCGCCGCGAGCATCTCGCGCTCGTGATCGAGCCGGCGCTCGCGCGCGGCGACTGGGTCGTATCCGATCGCTTCACCGATGCGACGTTCGCGTACCAGGGCGGCGGCCGCGGGCTGCCGCGCGACAAGCTCGAGACGCTCGAGCGCTGGGTGCAGGGCGGGTTCCAGCCCGACCTGACGGTGCTGTTCGACGTCGCGCCGCAGGTGGCGAGCGAGCGCCGCGGCGCCGCGCGCATGCCCGACAAGTTCGAGAGCGAATCCGACGCGTTCTTCTCGCGCACGCGCAGCGAGTACCTGCGGCGCGCGGAAGAAGCGCCGCACCGCTTCGCGATCGTCGACGCGACGCAGACGATTCCCGAGATCCGCCAGCAGCTCGAACGCGTGCTCGCCGCGCTGTAATTCGCAAGGAACGCACCCCATGATCTATCCGTGGCAAACCGACGACTGGAACCGCCTGCAGCAACTGCGTGCGCAATGGCCGCACGCGCTGCTGCTGCATGGCCAGGCCGGGATCGGCAAGCTGCAGTTCGCGCAGCATCTCGCGCAGGGCTTCCTGTGCGAATCGCCGCAGCCGAACGGCGAGCCGTGCGGCACCTGCGCGGCCTGCACCTGGTTCTCGCAGGGCAACCATCCGGATTACCGGATCGTGCTGCCCGAGGCGCTGGCGGGCGAGGCGCCGGGCGCCGCGGACGACGCGAAGGCGGCCGACGCGGACGAAGGCGGCAAGAAGACGCGGGCGCCGAGCAAGGAAATCAAGATCGAGCAGGTGCGTGCGCTGCTCGACTTCTGCGGGGTCGGTTCGCACCGCGGCGGCGCGCGCGTCGTCGTGCTGTATCCGGCCGAAGCGCTCAACGTCGCCGCGTCGAACGCGCTGCTGAAAACGCTGGAGGAACCGCCGTCCGGCGTCGTGTTCCTGCTCGTGTCGGCGCGCATCGACCGCCTGCTGCCGACCATCATCAGCCGCTGCCGGCAGTGGCCGATGGCGGTGCCGGCGCCCGACGCGGCCGCGGCCTGGCTCGCCGCGCAGGGCGTCGATCACGCGCCGGCGCTGCTCGCCGAGGCCGGCGGTGCGCCGCTCGCCGCGCTGGCGCTCGCGAGCGACGAGAACCGCCCCCTGCGCGACTACACGCTCGGGCAGCTCGCGGCCGGGGCGGCCTGCGACCCGTTCGCGTGCGGCGAGACGCTGCAGAAACTGCCGGTGCCGCTGGTGCTCGGCTGGCTGCAGCGCTGGCTGTACGATCTGCTCGCGCAGCGGATGGCGGGCGCGCCGCGCTACTTCCCGATGCACGCGGCGGCGCTCGCGCGCTGCGCGGAAGCGGTCGATGCGAACGCGTTCGCCCGTTTCATGAAGGCCGTGACGCGGCAGCGGACGGTCGAGAACCATCCGCTCAACGCTCGGCTCGTATTCGAGGAATTGTTTCTCGGATACCGGGAAATGTTCGCGTGACCCGGCATTGTTTCTCGTGGGTTGCTAAACGATGACCGGCCCGTACCGCGACGCGACCGTGGCCGGCCGGCCCGCGAACGCCGCCCGTTGCCGCATGCCGGCGCGCGCATGAGCGCCCGCCTTACGTATTAGGAAACACGATGTTCGTCGACTCTCACTGCCATATCAATTTCAAGGGCCTGGCCGACCGCCTGCCGGCCGTTCTCGAGAACATGCGCGAGCACGACGTCACGCACGCGCTGTGCGTATCCGTCGATTTCGAGACGCTGCCGGAGGTCCTGGCGATCGCGGACGCGCACGACAACGTTTATGCGTCGGTCGGCGTGCATCCCGATCACGAGGACATGCACGAGCCGACGCTCGCGGAGCTCGTCGAGCTGGCCGCGCACCCGAAGGTCGTCGCGATCGGCGAAACGGGCCTCGACTACTACCGTCTCGAAGGCCGCTCGATCGCCGACATGGAATGGCAGCGCGAACGCTTTCGCACGCATATCCGCGCGGCGACCGCGACGATGAAGCCGCTGATCATCCACACGCGCTCGTCGTCGGAAGACACGCTGCGGATCATGGCCGAGGAGCGCGCGGACGTGCCGGGCGGCGTGATGCACTGCTTCACCGAGCCGTGGCCGGTGGCCGAGCAGGCGCTCGCGCAGAACTTCCATATCTCGCTGTCGGGCATCGTCACGTTCAAGAATGCGACCGACGTGCAGGACGTCGCGCGGCGCGTGCCGCTCGACCGGCTGCTGATCGAGACCGACTCGCCGTACCTCGCGCCGGTGCCGTATCGCGGCAAGCCGAATGAACCTGCGTACGTCAGCCATGTCGGACGCTTTATCGCATCCGAGCGCGGGATCGCCGTCGAGGCGCTCGCCGATGCGACGACGCAGAACTTTTTCCGGCTGTTCAAGATCGCCCGCTAACGACGGGCGCGCAGCCGACAACCCAGGGAAGGAGCCCACAACAATGACGAAGCCGACCAACCATCTGCCGAAACGCGCACTCGTTGCCGCCGCGCTCGTCGCGAGCGGCCTGTTCGCGGCAGCCGGCGCGCATGCTGAATCGCTCGATGCGATCGTCAAGGCCGTCAAGTTCGACGACATCGCCGACATCGGCAAGCAGCTCAAGAGCGGCAAGCTCGACCCGAACACGATCGCGCCGAACGGCGACCCGCTGATCGTGATCGCCGCGCGCGAGAAGTCCGACAAGGTCGCGGCGGCGCTCGCCACGACGCCGAACGTCGACCTCGAGAAGGAAGACAAGGCCGGCGAAACCGCGCTGATGCTCGCGTCGCTGAACGGCGACGTCGGCCTCGCGAAGCTGCTGATCGACAAGGGCGCGGAAGTCAGCAAGAAGGGCTGGGCGCCGCTGCACTACGCGGCCACCAATGGCCAGGACGCAGTCGTGAAGCTGCTGCTCGACCACGACGCGTACATCGATACCGCCTCGCCGAACGGCACGACGCCGCTGATGATGGCCGCACGCGGCAACCATCCGTCGACGGTCACGCTGCTGCTCGACCAGGGCGCCGATCCGCAGGTGAAGAACCAGCTCGGCATCACCGCGCTCGAATTCGCGAAGCACTACAACGCGCCGGACGCGATCGAGATCCTGAGCAAGCGGACGACCCGCATCGGGGCATCGACGCCGGCAGAGGCGCAAAAGAGTGCAAAATGACGGTTTTCGGTGCGGCAGACGGTGCCCGCCCGGCCGGATTCCGGCCGGAGCAGGGCGTCCCGGCGCCGCGCCGGCCAAGGCAGCAGGCGGCCTCGGGCCGCATTGACATAAGGAACACCATGTTGCGCGCAATGTTTTGTGCCGCGGCGTTTGCCGTGCCGTTGTCGGCGGCGGCTTTCACGGGCGCTGATCTCGACCGGCTGTGCGCGAAGACGGACGTCAAATCGCGGGCGTCGTGCGCGGCCTACATCGAAGGAGCCGCCGACGGCGTCTACAACACCATCGATGCGATCGGCGGCACGACGGGGCCGCGGGTCGGCCAGTATTTCTGCCTGCCGCCCGACATCCGGGCGCAGCAGATGACCGACGCGGTGCGCAAGTACATCGCGGAAAATCCGAAGCTGGCCGACTACAACGCGAGCACCGCGGTGTCGCTCGGTCTCGGCAAGGCGTTTCCCTGCAGGAGCGGCAACTGACCTGACGCCGTGTCCGGGCCCGCGCGCGGCCCGGGCGTCGCCGACGCATCCAGGACGAGGCGTGCGCGCCTCACAACCCACGGGCGCCGATGATTTCAATCGAGGAACTGCAGCGCATCACCGATGCGCCGTTGCATTCATGGCTCGGCACGCTGGCCGTGTCCGTCATCGTCTTGCTGGTCGTCACGGTCGTGCACCGTCTCGGCGCACGCATCGTCAAGCGCATCGCGCAGCCGTATCCGTTGATGAGCGCGATCTTGCGCTACATCGACCGGCCGTCGCTCGTCGTGCTCGCGCTGCTGGCGCTCGAATTCCTGTGGGTCCAGGCCGACGACGGCATGTCGTTCGTGCGCGGCATGCGCACGGCGGCGGCGGTCGGCTCCATCGTTTCGCTCACGTGGCTGCTGGTGCGGCTGGCGGCCGGCGTCGGCGATGCCATCATCCAGGCGCATCCGATCGATACGGCCGACAACCTTCAAGCCCGGCGCATCCATACGCAGGCCAAGGTACTCGTGCGGACCGTGATGGTGCTGATCGTGATCATCGGCACCGGCGCCGCGCTGATGACGTTCCCGAACGTGCGCCAGGTCGGCGCGAGCCTGCTGGCGTCCGCCGGCGTCGCGGGCCTGGTCGCCGGTATTGCCGCACGGCCGGTGCTCGGCAACCTGATCGCCGGGCTGCAGATCGCGCTCACGCAGCCGATCCGGCTCGACGACGTGGTCGTGATCCAGGGCGAGTGGGGGCGTATCGAGGAAATCACCGGGTCGTTCGTGTCGGTGCGGCTGTGGGACCAGCGGCGCCTCGTCGTGCCGCTGCAATGGATCATCGAGAACCCGTTCACGAACTGGACGCGCAGCAGCTCGGAAATCATCGGCACGGTCTATCTGTCGGTCGATTACCGCACGCCGCTCGCGCCGCTGCGCGAGGAACTCGCGCGGCTCGTCCACGCGGCGCCGGAGTGGGACGGCCGCGTGCAGGTGCTGCAGGTGACCGACGCGACGGAGCGCACGATGCAGTTGCGCGCGCTCGTCAGCGCGGCCGACTCGTCATCGTGCTGGGACCTGCGCTGCCGCGTGCGCGAAGGGTTGATCGCCTACCTGCAGGACCGCTATCCGCAATGCCTACCGCGCAGCCGGATGGAACTGTATCCGCACGATGCCGCGCCGGACGCGCCGAATCCCGAACGGCCGCACGCGCGGTCGCCTGCCGCCAGTACGGCGGCCAATACCGCGGCCGACCCGCAGACCGCCGAAGGCCGCTGACAGCGGCCCGCACGCTCACCTTCCATCGTCATGACCGCGCTGAACACGCTCGCCATCGCCAATTACCGCTCGCTGCGCGAGCTGATCGTGCCGCTCGCGGCGCTCAACGTCGTCACGGGGCCGAACGGCAGCGGCAAGTCGAGCGTGTACCGCGCACTGCGGCTGCTCGCCGATACCGCGCAGGGGCGCGTGATCCCGTCGCTTGCCCGCGAAGGCGGGTTGCCGTCGACGCTGTGGGCCGGCCCCGAGCGCTTTTCGAGGGCGATGCTGGACGGCGATGCACCGGTCACCGGCACGGTGCGCAAGGGGCCCGTGAGCCTGAAGCTCGGCTTCGCCTGCGACGATTTCGGCTATGCGATCGATCTCGGCATGCCGATCCCGAGCAGCTCGCAGTTCTCGCTCGATCCGGTGGTGAAGCGCGAGTGCATCTGGGGCGGCGCGATGTTGCGCCCGTCGACGCTGCTGGTCGACCGGCAGGGCGCGCAGATCCGCGCGCGCACCGCGTCGGGCGACTGGCAGACGATTCCGCAGCCGGTGGCCAGCTTCGACAGCATGATGACCGAGTTCGCCGATCCGACCGGCGCGCCCGAGATGATCGCGGTGCGCGAACGGATCCGCTCGTGGCGCTTCTACGACCATTTCCGGACCGACGCGCAGGCGCCGGCGCGACAGTCGCACATCGGCACCCATACGCCGGTGCTCGCGGACGACGGCGCCGACCTCGCCGCCGCGTTGCAGACGATTCGCGAGATCGGCGACGGCGCGGCGCTCGATGCGGCGCTCGACGACGCGTTTCCCGGTGCGTCGGTCGAGATCGACAATCCGGGCGGCCGTGGCCGCTTCGACGTGCTGATGCGCCAGCCCGGGCTGCTGCGACCGCTCGCGGCGGCCGAGCTGTCGGACGGCACGCTGCGCTACCTGCTGCTCGCGGCCGCGCTGCTGACCCCGCGGCCGCCGGCGCTGATGGTGCTGAACGAACCGGAGACGAGCCTGCACCCGGATCTGCTGCCGGCGCTCGGCCGCCTGATCGCGCAGGCGGCGCAGCGTTCGCAGGTGCTCGTCGTGTCGCACGCGGCGCGGCTCATCGCGACGCTCGAGCGCGAGGCCGACTGCGAATCGCTGGTGCTCGACAAGCAGCTCGGCGCGACCGGGCTCGTCGATGCCGATACGCGCGACCTGCCGCCGTGGAAGTGGCCGTCACGCTGACGGCCAGGGCGGCGGCATGCGTTCGGGCGCGATCTTCGCATCGGGGGCCGGATCGGCCCGACGGGCGGAATGTATCCTGCCTGTAACAACACCCATAAAATGAAAGACGGGCGGTTCCGCGCAGCGGGATCGCCAATAATGAAGGGATATCCGGCTGGCGCTGCATGGGGGCCGGGGCGTGAAAGCCCGAAGGCCCGCCGGCCGTGACGCAACGGACAGGACACAGGAGACGTGGACCATGAGAATTGCCCAGATCGCGCCGCTGACCGAATCGGTGCCGCCGAAGCTGTACGGCGGCACGGAGCGCGTCGTGTCCTACATCACCGAGGCGCTCGTCGAGCTCGGCCATGATGTGACGCTGTTCGCGAGCGGCGATTCGACGACGCGGGCGAAGCTCGAGCCGGTCTGGCTGCGCGCGCTGCGGCTCGATTCGTCGATCCGCGACCGGGTCGCGCCGCACATGCTGCTGATGGAGACGGTCGCGCGCCGCGCGAAGGACTTCGACGTGCTCCATTTCCACATGGACTACTACTCGTTCTCGGTCTTCAACCGGCAGGAAACGCCCTACGTGACGACGCTGCACGGCCGGCTCGACCTTCCCGAGCAGCAGCCGGTGTTCGACACGTTCAACACCGCGCCGGTGATCTCGATCTCGAACGCGCAACGCCAGCCGCTGCCGCAGGCGAAATGGCTGACGACGGTCTACCACGGGCTGCCCGATACGCTGTACATGCCGCAGCCGGTCGAGCCGCGCTATCTCGCGTTCCTCGGCCGCATCTCGCCGGAGAAGCGCGTCGACACGGCGATCCGCATCGCCCGCCAGTGCGGGCTGCCGATCAAGATCGCCGCAAAGATCGACGCGGCCGACCAGGAATACTTCGAGCGCGAGATCAAGCCGCTCTTCGCGTTGCCGCACGTCGAATTCATCGGCGAGATCGCCGATCACCAGAAGGCCGAATTCCTGTCGGGCGCGCATGCGCTGCTGTTCCCGATCGACTGGCCGGAGCCGTTCGGCCTGGTGATGATCGAGGCGATGTCGTGCGGCACGCCGGTGATCGCGTTCAATCGCGGCGCGGTGCCCGAAGTGGTGG
This sequence comes from Burkholderia sp. AU45274, assembly GCF_030482505.1. Taxonomy (NCBI): domain Bacteria; kingdom Pseudomonadati; phylum Pseudomonadota; class Betaproteobacteria; order Burkholderiales; family Burkholderiaceae; genus Burkholderia; species Burkholderia sp. AU45274. The sequence continues at coordinate 317,622 of NZ_JAUJQE010000002.1, forward strand.
ACGAGGGCGTGTCGGGTTTCATCGTCGAGGACGAAATCAGCGCGGTGGCCGCCGTGAACCGCCTGCACCTGCTGCCGCGAGCGCGCGTGCGGCAGCGCTTCGAGGAACGCTTCACGTCGCGCCGCATGGCGCAGCAGTATGTCGACGTCTACCAGTCGGTGATCCGCGCGCAGAAGCGCTCGCGCTTCAAGGTGATCGACTCGACGACCTGACGCGCGCGGATGAAAAAACGGCGATGCCCGCAAGGACATCGCCGTTTGTGCTTGTGTATGGCCCGCGCGCGGTGCGCACGGGCGGTGCCGAGCGTCAGATCTTCAGCTTCGTGACCTTCGTGCCGTTGATCGACACGTCGCCCATCAGGCCCGCGTTCGTCAGCACGACGACCTGGACCGGCGCGGTGGCCGTGTTGGAGTCGACCGCGCCGTTCGCGCCCATCTTCACGAGCGCGACCGACGCGCCTGCGCCGGCTGCCCAGCCGTCCGAGCCGCGGAATTCGTCGAGCGCTTCCTGCGTCATGAACAGGAACACGATCGCCTTCGACTGCGCACCGGCCTGCAGGCCGACCGACAGCGACGACGTGTTGTAGTAGCCGACCGTGCTGCCGCCGACGCGCAGTGCGCCGTTGCCGGACTGGCCGCCGACGATGAAGCCGGCCTGGATGACGTCCGGGAAGACGAGCACGCCGCGCGACTTCGCGACGAGTTCGCGTGAACCCTTGACCGTGGAGTACATGCGCGACAGCGTGGCGTCGACGCTCGAGTCGATTGCCTGGCGCTTCGACGCGTTCGTTGCGGCGTTGTCCGGCTTGTCCGGGGTGGTGGTGCAACCGGTGAGCGCGAGGCTACCGACGATGAGCGCAGCGGCGGCTTTCAGCACAAGATTCCGTTTTTGCATCGTTCTTCTCCATCGGATGATGTTCGGAGTGAGTCTCGCTCAGGGAGCGGATCACGTCGGCAGTTATATCACAGCGGATTACAGCCTCTTTTCGTTGCAGCGTGAAAAAGCGTCAAATCGCTCGGGGATGTCGCGGCGCGCCAACGGACGAACCAGCAATCGCGCGCCGACATCGCATCGGCATGCGGGAAACACGGCGTTTGATCGGACGGCGGCTGCTGCCGCGCGCATCAGTGCGTGACGGGTGGAACAGGCGGCTTGATCGGGGGACGGCGCAGCGCGCGGCGGATCAGCGCGATCACGACCCCGCAGGCGAACAGGAACGCGGCCGGCACGACCCAGTAGCCGACGAACGCATGCCACAGGTAGCCTGCGAGCGTATTGCGGCGCACCACGTATTCGTCGCGGGCTGCCTGCTGGCGCGGTGCATTGCCGGCGAGCACGTCGGCCGGGCAGCCGGCCGCGCGCGCCTCGTCAGGATCCCCGTGGCACTTCGCGGCGGCGCCGGCGGCCTGCTGCGCGTCGCTGAGCTGCCAGGTGGTCAGCGCGAGTTGCAGGTCCGCCTTGTTGTACGCCATTTCCTCGCGGATCTCGCGCACGGCGACGATCGCGACGGGCACGGCCCAGAACACGATCACGATCAGCCAGCGGCGGAACCAGCGGTGTTGTCTCCATGCCATCCATGCCTCCGTTTGACGCGTGTGCGCGTCTGTCTCGAGGGCGGCCCGATGGCGCTTCTTGTACTTGGATGGGCCGCGTTGCAGCCATCATAGAAGAAAACGCGGCGAATTGCCGCACCATGTGGCGGCGCCGGTGCGGCAGGCTGGAAAAGCGGGGCGGGAGGCTGTTGCAACAGCGCGGCGGCGGGGCCGGGCGGGGCGCGTCGATGCGCGTGCAACGAAAACGAAAATGCCGCGCCCGCCGAAGCGGTGCGCGGCATTCGATACGGGAGCGCCGGAACTCAGGCGGCCGGCTGGCTGCTCAGGCAGCTCTTCATGAACGCCTTGCGGTCGTCGCCCTTCTTGCCGGTGGCCTGCGTGTTGCACGCCTTCATCTTTTCCTGCTGCGACATGGCCTTCGCGGGCTTCGCCGACAGGCAGTCCTTCATGAACGCCTTGCGTTCGTCGCCCGTCTTGCCGGCTGCCTGGGTGTTACAGGCCTTCATCTTGTCCTGCTGGCTGGTCGCCGCGAACGCGGGGGAAGCCAGCATGCCGCCGAGAAGCACTGCGGCTACGAGCGATTGGATTTTCATTTCGACACTCCCATGGGGTGAATTGCGTGTGATCGACGCCGTCACGAAGCACCGTGCAATGGCGATAGGGTCGCATCGCACAGCGCGCTCCGATTATGGCAAATCAATGTGAAAACACCAAAACGGCACTTTCTATAACGTTGCGGATGCCACGGCCGTTGACGGCACGTGTTGCCGGACGATCGGGACAAACCATGATGCGCGGCGGCCGGCCTCGGTCGCCGCGCCGGAACCTGGCCGCAAGCCTTTACAATCGCGGCCATGAACACTTCGAATTCCGCATCCCCTTCGTCCGCGTCGGCCCTGCCGCGCATCGCCGTGCTCGCCACCGGCGGCACGATCGCCGGCGCCGCGCCCGACGCAGCCAGCACGGCCGGCTACCAGGCCGGCGCGCTCGGCGTCACTTTCCTGGTCGACGCGGTGCCGGCGCTTGCGTCCGTCGCGCGCGTCGACGCCGAGCAGATCGCCAGCATCGACAGCAAGGATCTCGCGTTGCCGCTGTGGAATACGCTCGCCGCGCGGATCGACGCGCTGATGGCCGACCCGGCGGTCGACGGCATCGTGATCACCCACGGCACCGACACGCTCGAGGAAACCGCGTATGCGCTGCACCTGGTCGTCAACGGCGACAAGCCGGTCGTGCTGACGGCCGCGATGCGGCCGGCGACCGCGCTGTCGTCCGACGGCCCGCTGAACCTGCTGAATGCGGTGACGGTGGCCGCGCATCCGTCCGCGCGCGGGCAGGGCGTGCTGGTCGCATTCAACAACCGAATCCACGGCGCGCGCGACGTCGTGAAGACGAGCACCTATGCGGTCGATGCGTTCCAGTCGCCAGAGCTCGGCGCGCTCGGCTGGGTGCAGGACGGCCGGGTCGAATTCGCCCGCCGCGTCACGCGTTCGCGCGACACGCAACTGGCGATCGCCGCCGCGTGGCCGCCCGTCGAAGTCGTCGCGAGCTACGCGGGCGTGACGCGCACGGCCGTCGATGCGCTCGTCGCGGCCGGCGTGCGCGGTCTCGTCGTCGCGGGCACGGGCAACGGCTCGATCCATGCGACGCTGCAGGCGGCGCTGGCCGATGCGGTGAAGGCAGGCGTCGCGGTGGTTCGCGCGTCGCGCGTCGGGTCGGGGCACGTGATGCGCAACGGCGCCGCGAGCGACGATGCGCTCGGCTTCGTGAGCGCAGGGTCGCTGAACCCGTTCAAGGCGCGGGTGCTGCTGATGCTCGCGCTCGCGAACGGCATTCACGGCCGCGACGCGCTGCAACGCGCGTTCGATACGCTGTGACCGACTGATCGATACGCGCGGCGCGGGCCGCGCGCGTCACCATGAAAAAAGCAGGCCATCGGCCTGCTTTTTTTGTCCGTCAGTCCGGCAACAATGCTCAGGACTGCGGCGGAATCACGAGCTTCTGGCCCGGGTAGATCCGGTCCGGGCTCGACAGCATCGGCTTGTTCGCCTCGAAGATCACCGGGTACTTGTTCGCGTCGCCGTAGACTTCCTTGGCGATCGCCGACAGCGTGTCGCCCGGCTTCACGTCGTGGTACTGCACTTCCGGATCGTCCGGCTGCAAATCGTCGTCGTTGACGCCCGCGACGCCTTGCACGTTGCCGGCCGCGACCTTGACCTTGGCCTTCGTGTCGAGGTCGGCGACGCTGCCCGACAGCGTCACGGTGCGCGATGCGCCGTCGAACGCCACGGTCAGGTTCGACGTGTCGAGACCTTGCGTGTTGATGTAGTTCTTGATGGCATCGGCCGCGGTCTGGTTTGCGGCATTCGGATCTTCCGCGGCTTGCGCATCGGCATGACCCAGCAGTTTTTCGCCCGCCTCTTTGATAAACGAAAGAAGACCCATCGTTGCACTCCTTAGGTGGTTGAAAAGAAAACGCGCCGTGAAGTGGCGAAAAAAACACCGCGCTGGGCGCGGTCACCGGAAGTGAACGCTAGCGCGGCGGTTTTCTCGAAAGGCGTGGCGAAAGTGTAGGCGTTCATGACGACGATTGCATGAAAAATCGCACGCTTGAACGTAAAGAAATGTAATACGCGAAATCCGACAGGCGGACACCCGACGACGACGTCTGACCGACCAAGGCTTCCCCGGCGTCGCCGGGTGCCGCTGCGGACCCCACCACGCCGCTCTCAGCCCAGAGCGGCGTTTTTCGCCCCGTCCCGCATGCCATCGGCAGTGCAGGGCGGGGCGCCCCACCGTGATGCGCGAGCGTGTCGCGCATCGATGCGACCGGCCGTGCCGGTCACGTGTGTCTGTCGCGCGCGTCCGCCATCGCAGCAAAAACGCGCATCGTTGCAGCCGTGTTACGCGGCCGGCGTCTGGCCGATCTCGAAGTTCGACATGATCTCGAGCGCACGCACGAGTGCCGAGTGATCCCATGCCTTGCCGCCGTGCGATGCGCACACGCTGAACAGCTGCTGCGCGCTGGCCGTATGCGGCAGCGCGAGGCCGAGCTTGCGTGCGCCGTCGAGCGCGAGGTTCAGGTCCTTCTGGTGCAGCTCGATGCGGAAGCCCGGATCGAACGTGCGCTTCGTCATCCGCGCGCCGTGCACTTCGAGGATGCGCGACGCAGCGAAGCCGCCCATCAGCGCCTGGCGTACACGCTCCGGATCGGCACCCGAACGTGCGGCGAACAGCAGTGCTTCGCCGACCGCCTCGATGTTCAGCGCGACGATGATCTGGTTCGCGACCTTGCAGGTCTGGCCCGCGCCGTTGTCGCCGACGAGCGTGATGTTCTTGCCCATCTTCTCGAACAGCGGCCTGGCGCGCTCGAATGCCGTCTCCGGGCCGCCGACCATGATCGTCAGCGTCGCTTCGCGTGCGCCGACTTCGCCGCCGGACACCGGCGCGTCGAGGTAGTCGCAGCCGAGTGCATTGATCTGCTTCGCGAATTCCTGCGTGTCGAGCGGCGAGATCGAGCTCATGTCGATCACGAGCTTGCCGGCCGTCAGGCCCTTCGCGACGCCGTCGTCGGCGAACAGCACGTTACGCACGTCCGGCGTGTCCGGCACCATCGAGATGATGATGTCCGCGTTCCGTGCGACTTCGGTCGAGTTCGCGACGACCTTCGCGCTCGTGCGCAGGTCGTCCGGGATCGGGAACGCGCCGTTCACGACGAGCTGATGGTCGCCCTTGAGCAGGTTGCGCGCCATGTGCGCGCCCATGATGCCGAGGCCGATGAAACCGATGGTTGCCATGTGAAAGTCTCCTATGGGGCTGAAAACGGAAAGGGCGGATCTCAGGCGGCGCGACGCGCCGAGCCCGGTGCGCAGCCGGCGACGCTGTGCAGCCAGCCGAGGCCTTCCGTCGTGGTGGTGCGGGGCTTGTACTCGCAGCCGACGTAGCCGGCATAGCCGAGCCGGTCGAGCAGCGCGAACAGGAACGCGTAGTTGATCTCGCCCGTGCCCGGCTCGTTGCGGCCCGGGTTGTCCGCGAGCTGGACGTGGCCGATCGATGCGAGGTTGCGTTCGATCGTCGCGGCCAGTTCGCCTTCCATGCGCTGCATGTGATAGATGTCGTACTGCAGGAACAGGTTGTCCGAGCCGACCGCGCGGATCACGTCGAGCCCTTCCGACGAGCGGTTCAGCGCGAAGCCCGGGATGTCGAAGCTGTTGCACGGCTCGACGAGCAGGCGGATGCCTTCGCGCTTCAACGCATCGGCGGCAAAGCGCAGGTTGTCGACGATCGTGACGAACGTCTTGTCGCGCGCCGTGCTGGCCGACGGGATGCCGACGAGGCAGTTCAGCTGCGGCACCTTCAGCGCCTTTGCGTACTCGATCGCACGGCCGACCCCTTCCTGGAACTCGCCGACGCGATCGGGCAGGCACGCGATGCCGCGCTCGCCCTGGTCCCAGTTGCCGGCGGGCAGGTTGTGCAGCACGAGGCGCAGGCGATGCGTCTCGAGGCGCTCGGCGAGTTCCTCTTTCGCGTACGGATACGGGAACAGGAACTCGACGGCGTCGAAGCCCGCGTCGGCGGCCGCCTTGAAGCGGTCGAGGAACGGCACTTCGTTGAACAGCATGGTCAGGTTTGCAGCAAACTTCGGCATGAGCTAAGCCTCTTCGGTCGGTCAGTCAAAAAATGTCGTGCGGTTCAGTCGAGCATCGAGATCGCGGTCGGTGCGTGCTCGGCCTTTTCGGCGAGATCCTCGAATTCGTTGATCGCGTCGATTTCGGTGCCCATCGAGATGTTCGTCACGCGCTCGAGGATCACTTCCACGACCACCGGCACGCTGAACTCTTCCGCGAGCGTTTGCGCCTGGCGCAGCGCCGGCTCGATCTCTTCCGGCTTGAACACGCGCAGCGCCTTGCAGCCGAGGCCTTCCGCGACGGCCACGTGGTCGACGCCATAGCCGTTCAGCTCCGGCGCGTTCACGTTGTCGAACGCGAGCTGCACGCAGTAGTCCATGTCGAATGCACGCTGCGCCTGGCGGATCAGCCCGAGGTACGAGTTGTTCACGACGACGTGCACGTACGGCAGCTTGAATTGCGCGCCGGCCGCCAGTTCCTCGATCATGAACTGGAAGTCGTAGTCGCCGGACAGCGCGACGATCGGGCGGCTCGGGTCCGCTGCACGCACGCCGAGCGCGGCGGGGATCGTCCAGCCGAGCGGGCCGGCCTGGCCGCAGTTGATCCAGTTGCGCGCCTTGAACACGTGCAGGAACTGCGCGGCGGCGATCTGCGACAGGCCGATCGTGCTGACGTAGCACGTATCGCGGCCGAACACCTTGTTCATTTCTTCGTACACGCGCTGCGGCTTGACCGGCACGTTGTCGAAGTGCGTCTTGCGCTGCAGCGTGCGCTTGCGTTCCTGGCATTCCGCCACCCATGCGCTGCGGTCCTTCAGCTTGCCGGCGGCCTTCCATTCCCGTGCGACGGCGACGAACAGTTCCAGCGCGGCCTTCGCGTCCGACACGATGCCGAGATCCGGGCCGAACACGCGGCCGATCTGCGTCGGCTCGATGTCGACGTGCACGAACTTGCGGCCCTTCGTATAGACCTCGACGCTGCCCGTGTGGCGGTTCGCCCAGCGGTTGCCGATACCGAGCACGAAGTCGGACGCGAGCATCGTGGCGTTGCCGTAGCGGTGCGACGTCTGCAGGCCGACCATGCCGGCCATCAGCGGGTGGTCGTCCGGAATCGCGCCCCACGACATCAGCGTCGGGATCACCGGCACGCCGATCGTTTCGGCGAACTGGACGAGCAGGTCTTCCGCCGCTGCATTGAGCACGCCGCCGCCCGACACGATCAGCGGCTTGTCCGCGTCGTTGAGCATCGCGAGCGCCTTCTCGATCTGCGCGCGGGTGGCCGCGGGCTTGTAGACCGGCAGCGGTTCGTACGTGTCGATGTCGAATTCGATTTCGGCGAGCTGCACGTCGATCGGCAGGTCGACCAGCACCGGGCCCGGACGGCCCGAGCGCATCAGGTGGAATGCCTGCTGGAACACGCGCGGCACGAGCGCCGGCTCGCGCACGGTGACGGCCCACTTCGTGACGGGCTTCGCGATCGACTCGATGTCGACGGCCTGGAAGTCTTCCTTGTACAGGCGGGCACGCGGTGCCTGGCCGGTGATCGCGAGGATCGGAATCGAGTCGGCGGAAGCGGAATAAAGACCGGTGATCATGTCGGTGCCGGCGGGGCCCGACGTGCCGATGCACACGCCGATGTTGCCCGGGGCCGCGCGCGTGAAGCCTTCGGCCATGTGCGACGCGCCTTCGACGTGGCGTGCCAGTACGTGGCTGATGCCACCCGACTTGCGCATGGCCGAGTAGAACGGGTTGATCGCTGCGCCCGGCACGCCGAACGCGGTCTGGATGCCTTCTTTCTCGAGCACGAGCACAGCAGCGTCGACGGCTCTCATCTTGGCCATGAATGTCTCCTTGAATGGGGTGGATCTTGCAAATGGGTCTGTTGGGGACACTTTAGGGATGCAGGAAAGGTTTGATAAGATCAGCCGAAGTCGCTTTTTTCGAAACTAAAAGTATGGAATGACGGCCGGGCGGGGCTTTCCGCCGGTGCCGGCACAGAGACGGAGACGGGAGATGGATCGCTTCAAGCAGATCGAGACGTTCGTGCGGGTGGCCGATGCCGGCAGTCTCGCGGCGGCGGCGCTCGAGGAGGGCGTATCGCCGGTGGTGCTCGGGCGGCGCATCGACGCGCTCGAAAAGCGTCTCGGCGTGAAGCTGATGTACCGCTCGACGCGGCGGCTGGTGGTCAGCGAGGAGGGCGCCGCGTTCCTCGAGCGTTGTCGCGGCCTCCTGTCCGAATGGGACCAGGCCGAGAACGAGCTGGCCGCCGGGCGGCGCGCGGTCAGCGGGCACCTGATCGTGTCCGCGCCGGCCGCATTCGGGCGCAAGCACGTCGCACCGCACGCCCCCGGCTTTCTGGCCGACAAGCCCGAGATGCAGCTGTCGTTCAACCTGACCGACCGCGTCGTCGATCTCGTGCGCGAAGGCTACGACCTGTCGATCCGGATCGGCGGGGCCGTCGATCCGAACTTCGTCGCGGTGAAGCTCGCATCGAACCGGCGTGTCGTGTGCGGCACGCCCGAGTATTTCCGCCAGCACGGCCGGCCGAAGTCGCTCGACGACCTGCTCAAGCACAACTGCCTGGCGTTCAACCTGCAGGGCGGGCAGAACCGCGGCTGGTATTTCCAGCGCCACGGCAAGATCGCGACGATGCGCGTGGCGGGCAATCTCGACTGCAACGACGGCGAGCTGCTGCACCGCTGGGTGGCCGAAGGTCTCGGGCTCGGCTGGCGCTCCACGTGGGAGATCGCCGCGCAGCTCGAGACGGGCGAGCTTGAAACCGTGCTCGACGAATATGCGTTGCCCGACTACGACATCCTCGCGGTCTACCCGCAGCAGCGCTACGTGCCGGCGCGCGTGCGCTACTTCATCGACTACCTGCGCGCCGCTTACGCGAGCCCGGGCTACTGGAGTACCACGCCGTAACCGGCGCGGGCGGCCCGGCCACAGGACCGACCGGCGATTTTTTACGCTTCGGGCGCGCGGCGCGGGAATAAACTCGACGCAACGACGGTAAGGTCATCAAGCGTGCGCGTTGCCAGTCTGTCCGGGCGCCGTGCTCGGAACGGGCGCGGCTTCGGCCGCCGGGACCAGGGAGGCCATGTGGGGCAAGCCGGACAGGCGGTCGAAGAGCGGTCGGCGGACGACGCGGTGGCGCGCGGCGAGCGGTTTCGTGCGCTCGTGCTGCCGCATCTCGACGCCGCGTACAACCTCGCGCGCTGGCTGAGCGGCAACGCCGGCGATGCGGACGACGTCGTCCAGGACGCGTGCATGCGCGCACTGCGCTTCGTCGATTCGTGTCGCGGCGACAACGCCCGGCCTTGGCTGCTGACGATCGTGCGCCACACCTGGTACACGGAATGGCGGCGCCGCACGCATGCGCACGAGGTTGCGCTGCCCGACACGCTCGAGGACACCGACGTGCCCGACGACTGGCAACCCGCGACCGACGATCCGCTCGCGCACCTGCTGCGCGGCGAGAACGTGCGGCTCGTGAATGAAGCGCTCGCGAAGCTGGCACCCGAATACCGCGAGGTGCTCGTGCTGCGCGAGATGGAGGACCTGAGCTACCGCGAGATTGCGGCGATCGCGGACGTGCCGGTCGGCACCGTGATGTCGCGGCTCGCACGCGGCCGGCGCAAGCTCGCCGCGCTGCTGGGCGGCGAGCCGGCACCGGCGGCCGAAGGCAGGCAGGGCCGTGCGCCGGCTGGCGGAACCGCATCGGAGGCTATCGATGGACTGTAACGAAGCGCGAGCGTTGCTGGACGCGGACGTCGACCGCGAGCTGTCGGCGCCCGATGCGTTGCGGGTCCAGCAGCATGTCGAAGCGTGCGAAGCGTGCCGCCGCGAACGCGCGCGGATCGTCACGCTGGTGCAGGCCGTGCGCCAGGCCGACTACCACCGTGCGCCGGATGCGTTGCGGGCCGGCATTCTCGCGAGCCTGCCGGCGGCGGCCGATGCGCCCGTGCGCGAGCAGGCGCAGCCGCAGCCCGAACCGCGGTCAACGCCGCAGCCGCGTCCGCGCGGCCGCCGCTGGTTTTCGTGGCTGACGGATCAAGGCGGGTCGGCACGCCCGGCGTCGGCCGGCATGGGGCCGCGCGTGGCCGCGCTGCCCGGCCTCGGCTGGGGCGTCGCGCTGCTGGTGGCGCTTGCCGCGGCGGGCGGGATGACGTTGTCTGCCCGCCACGCCGACACCGACCGCACGGTCGACGAACTCGTGTCGAGCCACGTGCGGGCCGACCTGTCCGCGCGCGACATCGACGTGATCTCGACCGACCGGCACACGGTCAAGCCGTGGTTCAACGGCCGGATCGACTATGCGCCGCCGGTCGAGGACCTCGCGGCGGCCGGCTTCGCGCTGGTCGGCGGCCGGCTCGACTATGTCGGGCGGCGCCGCGTCGCGGTGCTCGTCTACCGTTACCGGCAGCACGTGATCGACGTCTACGTGCGGCCGGCCGGGGAGGGGCCGGGGGCGCCGTACACGACCGTGTCGCAAGGCTACGCGCTCGACCGCTGGGAGGCGGCCGGAATGACCTGGTGGGCCGTGACCGACGCCGAACCGTCGGCGCTCGCGGCGTTCAGGACCGCGCTCGATGCGCGACTCGGCGTGACGCGCACCGAGTGACGGCGGCGGGCGGCGGCCTGCCGCTTGCCGCGCGTTTCTGTTCCGACCCTGACCGGGCAACGCACCGAAGAACGCCTGGGCTGCGCGGGTTCGCCCCTTCAAGTCTTTGAAAACATGGCCGAATCCGCGCGCGAATCGTCGATTGGCCTTGCATGCGCCCCGTATCCGGGTTAGAATCTCCGGCTTCTCACTTGCCACACCGGTTCAGACGCCCGGGTGGCTTTAATCCACAAGGAGTGTGTAATGCGTCATTACGAAATCGTATTCATCGTGCACCCCGATCAGAGCGAGCAAGTGCCCGCGATGATCGAGCGTTACAAGACCACGATCACGTCGCACGGCGGTCAGATCCACCGCGTCGAAGACTGGGGCCGTCGCCAACTGGCCTACATGATCGAGAAACTCGCGAAGGCTCACTACGTCTGCATGAACATCGAGTGCGACCAGACGACGCTCGACGAACTCGAACACGCGTTCAAGTTCAACGACGCCGTGCTGCGCCACCTCATCGTCAAGATGAAGAAGGCCGAAACCGGCCCGTCGCCGATGATGAAGGAAGTTCAGCGCGAAGAAGCCAAGAAGGCGGCTGCAGCTCAGCCGACCGAAGCGCAGGCTTAAGTTCGTCATTCATTAAGCCATCAAGGAGCGCGTCACTCACGTGAACAGGTTGCAATTGACGGCAAGCGTCGTCGAACGCGCACCGGTGCGATATACGCCGGCAGGTGTTCCGATCGCAAGCGCCACATTGCATCACCGCACGGAAGTCGTCGAAGCAGGCATTCCCCGTCAGGTCGAAATGACGATCGAGGCGGTGGCGGCCGGTGAGGCGAGCGGCAGGCTGGAGAGTCGTGAAATGGGCGTCGAAACGCTGTTCACGGGCTTCCTGGCAAAGAAAAGCCGCAACGCGAGAACCTTGGTGTTTCACATCACAGCATTGCAGGACATTGGAAAGGACTGAAATCATGCCCCGCCCGACTGGTAAGAAATTCGACAAGCGTCGTCAGCAACAAAACCCGCTCTTCAAGCGCAAGAAGTTCTGCCGTTTCACGGCTGCAGGCGTCGAGCAGATCGACTACAAGGACACGGAAACGCTGAAGGACTTCATCGGCGAAAACGGCAAGATCACGCCGGCTCGTCTGACGGGTACGAAGGCGCACTATCAGCGTCAGCTGGATACGGCCATCAAGCGTGCGCGTTTCCTCGCGCTGCTGCCGTACACCGATCAGCACAAGGCGTAATCAGGCGACGCAATAAGGAGAATTCGAATGCAAATCATTCTGTTGGAAAAAGTCGCCAATCTGGGTAACCTCGGCGACATCGTCAAGGTCAAGGACGGTTACGCTCGCAACTTCCTGATCCCGAACCGCAAGGCTCGCCGTGCAACGAAGGAAGCGATCGCCGAATTCGAAGTTCGCCGCGCTGAACTCGAAAAGATCGCCGCTGAAAAGCTGGCAGCATCGCAGGCAGTCGGCGAGAAGCTGAACGGCCAGTCGTTCGAAATCACGCAGAAGTCGGGCGTTGACGGCCGTCTGTTCGGCTCGGTCACGAACGGCGACGTCGCGGAACTGCTGAAGAAGGCAGGTTTCGAAGTCGAGAAGCTGCAAGTTCGCATGCCGGAAGGCCCGCTGAAGATGATCGGCGAGCACAACGTCCAGGTCGCGCTGCATACGGACGTCGTCGTCGACGTCACGATCAACGTGATCGGCGACCACGCGTAAGCGTACGCAAGCTTTCCGGGCGGCTTCCGCCGTCCGGACAAGGGCAGGCGCCCGGGCAACCGGGGCCTGCCTTTTTTATTGCCCGTTCGCCGGTGGCCGGTATGGCGCCGTCCTGTGTAATTCGCGATAATCCCAACCCATGAACGCGCCGCAAGATCCTCAAATCGAATCGCTGAAAGTCCCGCCGCATTCGGTCGAAGCCGAGCAGTCGGTGCTCGGCGGCCTGTTGCTCGACAACGCGGCCTGGGACCGGATTGCCGACTTCCTGTCGCAGGGCGATTTCTACCGCTACGACCACCGGATCATCTACGAGCACATCGGCCGCCTGATCGCGTCGACGCGCCCGGCCGACGTCGTGACCGTGTACGAAGCGCTGACCACGTCCGGCAAGGCCGACGACGTCGGCGGCCTGGCCTACCTGAACGCGCTCGCACAGAACACGCCGAGCGCGGCGAACATCCGCCGCTATGCGGAAATCGTGCGCGACCGCGCGGTGCTGCGCCGGCTCGTGTCGGTCGCCGACGAAATCTCGGCCGATGCGTTCAACCCGCAGGGCAAGGAAGTCCGCCAGCTGCTCGACGAGGCCGAGTCGAAGGTGTTCTCGATCGCCGAAGAGGGCGCGCGCGGCAACCAGGGCTTCCTCGAGATCGGTCCACTGCTCACGCAGGTCGTCGAGCGCATCGATACGCTGTACCACACGGCGAACCCGAGCGACGTCACGGGCACGCCGACGGGCTTCGTCGACCTCGACCGGATGACGTCCGGGATGCACGGCGGTGAACTGATCATCGTTGCGGGGCGCCCGTCGATGGGTAAGGCACAGCCGCTCGACGCGCGCGTCAGGACGTTGACTGGCTGGAAGCCGATGGGCGAGCTGGCGATCGGTGATGCGCTTGCTTCGGTCGACGGTGCATCGTCGATCGTGACCGGCATCTACCCGCAGGGCGAACGCCAGGTGTATCGGGTCAGCTTTTCGGATGGACGTTCGGCCGAATGCTGCGACGAGCACCTGTGGTGCGTCCATTTCCGTGAGTGGGAAAAGCCGCGAGTGCTGTCGACCGCGGAGATTCGCACGTTGCTGACGCGCGAACGCTACCGGAACCGGTTGTGGATCGACATGCCGACCGGCGAGTTTGGTCATGGCGAGGCGCTGCCGGTTGATCCGTGGGTACTCGGCGCGCTGCTGGGCGATGGTGCGCTCGGCGGGACTGCCGTGCGTTTCAGCGTGAAGGCCGAGGAAACGTTGAACCGGATGCGCGAGCGTGTCGACGTGTCGCTCGAACTTGAATACGCAGGCCAGTGCGACTGGCGCATCAAGCGCCGGCGGTCGACGGCCGCGGAGGCCCGGCCGTCCGTCAACCCGCTCAAGGCTGCGCTCGAGCAGCTCGGTGTGTGGGGGAGGACGAGTTACGACAAGTTCATCCCGCGTATCTACCTCGATGCGGACAAGGACGCGCGGCTGGATTTGTTGCGCGGGCTGCTCGACACCGACGGCTGGGTCGAGTCGTGGGGTACGGTGCGTTATTCGACCGCCAGTGCGCAGTTGGCGAGCGACGTGCGCGAACTGGCGCGTTCGCTTGGTGCGTGGTGCCAGGTGGTCGAAAAGGCGACGAGCTTCACTGTCGACGGCGAACGCAAGGCCGGTGCGACGGCTTACGTTTGCACGATCAGTCATCCAGATCCGCAGAGCCTGTTCCTGTTCGAGGGCAAGCGCGAGCGGCTGACGGCCGGCCGGACGCGCCGCAAGCTGCCGGTGATTACTGGTATCGAGCCATCGCGCCGGACTGCCACGCAGTGCATCTCGGTTTCGCATCCGTCTCGGCTGTACGTGACCGACGATTACGTCGTGACCCACAATACGGCCTTCTCGATGAACATCGGCGAATACGTCGCGGTCGAGTACGGGCTGCCGGTCGCGGTGTTCTCGATGGAAATGCCGGGTACCCAGCTCGTGATGCGGATGCTCGGCTCGATCGGCCGGCTCGACCAGCACCGGATGCGGACGGGCCGCCTGACGGACGAGGATTGGCCGAAACTGACGCACGCGGTGCAGAAGATGAGCGAGGCGCAGCTCTTCATCGACGAAACCGGCGGCCTGAACCCGATGGAATTGCGCTCGCGCGCACGGCGGCTGGCGCGGCAATGCGGCAAGCTCGGCCTGATCATCGTCGACTACCTGCAGCTGATGTCGGGTTCGTCGCAGGGCGAGAACCGCGCGACCGAAATCTCGGAAATCTCGCGATCGCTGAAGAGCCTCGCGAAGGAACTCGACGTGCCGGTGATCGCGCTGTCGCAGCTGAACCGCGGTCTCGAACAACGCCCGAACAAGCGCCCGGTGATGTCGGATTTGCGTGAATCGGGCGCAATCGAACAGGACGCGGACGTGATCCTGTTCATCTACCGTGACGAAGTCTACAACCCGGACAGCCCCGACAAGGGCACGGCCGAAATCATCATCGGCAAGCAGCGTAACGGCCCGATCGGCCCCGTTCGGCTCACGTTCCTGGGGCAATACACGAAGTTCGACAACTTTGCAGGGGCGCAGACGTTCTACGGCGAGTAACGCCGGTTGTAAAGCCCTAAATCGCCAAACGTTGTATCCAATCCCGGCGCGCGCATGTGCGCGCGTCGCGGCGCGACCGAAAACGGTACAATGTCGCCCGTTTTCGTGACAGTAGTTTGACAATCTCTCAGGAATCCCATGTTCGGTCGATTCATGCCCACCGAGGGCAAGTTCTTTGAACTCTTCAACGCGCACGCGAAGCACATCGTTTCCGGTGGCCGCGAGCTCGAACTGCTGATCGACAATCTCGCCGACGCCGAGATTCACAAGCAAAACGTGCAAACCGCCGAGAAGGCCGCCGACAAGCTCACGCACGAGGCGATCGATCTGCTGCACAAGACTTTCATCACGCCGCTCGATCGCGATGAGATCCACAAGCTGATCACGACGATGGACGACATCCTCGACCTGATGGAAGACGTCGCGACCGCCGTGTCGCTGTACGACGTACGTTCCGTCACGTCCGAAGCGAGCCAGCTCGCGCACATCGTCACGCAGTCGGCCCAGCACGTGCAGCAGGCGGTCGGGTTGCTGTCCGACATGAAGCAGTCGGCGCAGATCCTCAAGCAGTGCGAGGAGATCGACCGCTGGGAGTCGGAGGCCGATCGCGTGCTGCGCGCGGCCATGTCGAAGCTGTTCCGCGAGGAAGACGACGTGAAGACGCTCATCAAGCTGAAGGCGATCTACGAGCTGCTCGAAGAGATCACCGACAAGTGCGAGGACGTCGCGAACATCATCGAAGGCATCGTGCTGGAAAACGCCTGAGCGGACCACGATGCATTCGATACAACTCGCCCTATGGATGGTCGCGGCACTCGTGCTCGTCGCGCTCGTATTCGACTTCATGAACGGCTTTCACGACGCGGCGAACTCGATCGCCACCGTCGTGTCGACCGGGGTGTTGAAGCCCCAGCAGGCCGTCGTGTTCGCGGCCGCGTTCAACGTGATCGCGTACTTCATCTTCCACCTGAAAGTCGCGCAGACCGTCGGTAAAGGCACGATCGACCCCGAGATCGTCGACCACTACGTCATATTCGGCGCGCTGGTCGGCGCGATCGGCTGGAACGTGATCACGTGGTACTACGGGATCCCGTCGAGCTCGTCGCACGCGCTGATCGGCGGCCTCGTCGGTGCGGCGCTCGCGAAGTCAGGCTGGAGCTCGCTGAACATCGACGGGCTGCTGAAGACGATCGCGTTCATCTTCATCTCGCCGCTGCTCGGCTTCATCCTCGGCTCGCTGTTCATGCTCGGCGTGTCGTGGCTGTATTTCCGCACCGCGCCCAGCAAGGTGGACCGGCGCTTCCGCCGGCTGCAGCTGCTGTCGGCCGGGCTGTACAGCCTCGGCCACGGCGGCAACGACGCGCAGAAGACGATCGGCATCATCTGGATGCTGCTGATTGCGTCGGGCTATGCGTCGGCGACCGCCGATGCGCCGCCGGCGTGGGTGATCGGCGCGTGCTACCTGTCGATGGGCCTCGGCACGCTGTTCGGCGGCTGGCGCATCGTGCGCACGATGGGCCAGAAGATCACGAAGCTCAAGCCGGTTGGTGGCTTCTGTGCGGAAACCGGTGGCGCGATGACGCTGTTCCTCGCGTCGTTCCTCGGCATTCCGGTGTCGACCACGCACACGATCACCGGCGCGATCGTCGGTGTCGGCGCGACGCAGAAGCTGTCGGCCGTGCGCTGGGGCGTGGCCGGCAACATCGTGTGGGCATGGGTGCTGACGCTGCCCGCGGCCGCATTGTTCGCGGCCGGCGGATGGTGGCTCGGTCACCAGATCTTCTGATCGCCGAGGTAGCCGGATCGACATCCGATGCGCCGCAAGCCGAAAGGCTGCGGCGCATTTTCTTTTGGAGCGGGGAGTTTGCGACGGAACGGGTGGGGCGCCGGCAGATACCGCCAACGTGATTGACTGTCGAGGTTCGGGCAGCCGGTCAGTAGCTTCCGTTCGCAAACCGCGCGATCGGATCGTCTGCCGTACTGGTGCGCGGGCCGACGGGCGCGGATTGCGTCGACGCGCGCAATACCTGCACAGGTGCGGGTTCGATACCGCGCGGAGACGCCGGCGCGGTGGCAGGCGGCGGTTCGGCATCGAACGCGGCGGCCTGGGCGGCCGTGAGCGCCGTCGTCGGAATCTGCGTGCCGGACTCGACCGGGGCGGCAGGCGCTGCATTGGCCGTCATCGCGGTCATCCCGTCATTCACTGACGTTGCCTGTTGCTGCGCGACCTGCCTGCGCGGTGGCGGCGGTTCGTACGGATCGGCGGCCGGGGCCGCGGGTGCGGCTGCGGCGGTCGTCACGACCGGTGCGGCAGCGATGACCGGCGCGGGCGCAGGCGCCTGCGCGGTTCTCGCTTGCGACGACGCATAGGCAGGCGGCCGCGGCGCAGCGGCCGTCACGACCACCGGGGCCGGTGCGGCCGCCGGCGCGCTGCGCGGCTCGTCGCGCTTTGCCTCGTAGGTCGGTGCATCGAACGGCGTTGGCGCCCCACGCGGCGGCGCGACGCGGCGAATGCCGTCGAAACGCTTGGCCCAGTACGGGTTCGTCAGGTAGTCGAGTCGCACGGTGCCGCCCGTCGACGGTGCGTTGACGAAGCGCAGCTTGCCGACATAGATGCCGACGTGCGAATGCGGCCGTCCGGTCGTATTGAAGAAGATCAGGTCGCCCGGCGCGATCTGGTCGGGCTCGATCGACACGCCGCGGCCGCTCATGTCGGCCGTCGTGCGGGGCAGGTTCACGTCGGCCGCCCGGCCGATCACGTAGCGCACGAGCCCGCTGCAGTCGAAGCCGCTCGTCGGCGTGTTGCCACCCCAGCGATACGGGACGCCGACGAGGCTCATCGCCTGGATCGAGATTTCTTCCTGGCCGACGCTGTGATCGACGAATTTCGGGAAATTGGCGGGGGCGGGGAACGCGCGCGGTGTCGTGATCCTCATGCCCGAATCGGAGCGCGAGGCCGACTGCGGCGGCACGCTGGAGCAGGCCGCAAGCAGGGAAACGACGGCGACGGGGACCCAAATTCGAAGCATGGCGAGGCGGGCGAGCGCGGCGCGCTCGCGAATCGTATGACAACAGACAGACCCGATGGTAGACGCTCCCGCGGGGCTTAAGCAACCATTCCTGAGAATTTACTTGAAGTTTCGCGCGTAAACTGCGTTGTTGCGTGACGAAGCGTTACTTACGTCTTCGACCCCAAATAAAAACGGCGCTCCTGATAGGAGCGCCGCGAGGCGTCGAAAACCGGCCGACGGGCCGGCCTGTCGCGTTACAGGATGTCCGACGCGTAGTCGGCGAGCCGCGAGCGTTCGCCGCGCGCGAGCGTCACGTGGCCGCTGTGGCCCCAGCCCTTGAAGCGGTCGACGACGTACGTGAGGCCCGAACTGCCTTCGGTCAGGTAAGGCGTGTCGATCTGTGCGATGTTGCCGAGGCACACGATCTTCGTGCCCGGGCCGGCACGCGTGACGAGCGTCTTCATCTGCTTCGGCGTCAGGTTCTGCGCCTCGTCGATGATCAGGTACTTGTCGACGAACGTCCGGCCGCGCATGAAGTTCATGCTCTTCACCTTCAGGCGCGAACGGATCAGTTCCTGCGTCGCGGCACGGCCCCATTCGCCGGCGGCGTCGTCGGTCTTCTGCAGCACTTCGAGGTTGTCGTCGAATGCGCCCATCCACGGCTGCATCTTCTCTTCCTCGGTGCCCGGCAGGAAACCGATGTCCTCGCCGACCGGCACGGTCGCGCGCGTCACGATGATCTCGTTGTAGCGCTTGTCGTCGAGCACCTGCGCGAGGCCGGCCGCGAGCGCGACGAGCGTCTTGCCGGTGCCGGCCTGGCCAAGCAGCGTGACGAAGTCGATCTCGGGGTTCATCAGCAGGTTCAGCGCGAAATTCTGCTCGCGGTTGCGCGCGGTGATGCCCCACACGTTGTTCTTGTGGTGGCTGTAGTCGCGCAGCGTCTGCAGCAGCGCCGTCTTGCCGTTCAGCTCGCGGACGATCGCATGGAACGTCGGCTCGCCGTTCTGCGGCTCGAGATAGACGAACTCGTTGACGAGCATCGACGCGACGAGCGGGCCGGTCACGCGGTAGTACGTGGTGCCCGTCTTCGTGTCCTGCCAGCTCTCCATGCCCTTCGCATGCTTGGTCCAGAAGTCCTGCGGCAGTTCGCGCACGCCGTTGTACAGGAGGTCCTTATCCTCGAGCACCTGGTCGTTGAAGTAGTCTTCCGCGGGCAGGCTGAGCGCGTGCGCCTTGATCCGCATGTTGATGTCTTTCGACACCAGCACGACCTGGCGATCGGGCCGGTCGCGCTGCAGCGCGCGCACGACGCCGAGGATCTGGTTGTCGGCCTTGCCTTCGGGCAAGCCTTCGACGGGCGCGATGTCCGCCAGCTTCGTCTGGAAGTACAGGCGGCCGAGCGCCTCGCGGCTGCCGAGGCGCGACAGCGGGATGCCGGCTGTGATCGGGCCGGCATCGGCGACGAGCGCGTCGAGCGTGCGGCTGACCTGGCGTGCGTTGCGCGCGACTTCGGACATCCCCTTCTTGTGGTTGTCGAGTTCCTCGAGCGTCATCATCGGCAGATAGACGTCGTGTTCCTCGAAGCGGAAGAGGCTGCTCGGGTCGTGCATCAGCACGTTGGTGTCGAGCACGAACAGTTTCTGCAGTTCGGCTTCGGCGGGCTTGCGGCTGCGCGACTTCGTCGCGGCGCCGGTATCGCGCGCCGGTGCGGCGGCCGGTTTGTCGGCAGCCGGTTTGTCGTTGCGTGCAACGACGGGCGCCGCGGGTTCGGCGGGCGCCGGCATCGGCTGCAGCAGGGCAGCCGTCTGTTTGGTCTTGCGGCCGCGTGCGGGTGCGCTCGCCGCATCTTGCGCCGAAGACGCGACGGCGCGCAAAGGCGCGGCCGTGTTCGCGGCTTCGGTCATCGGTTGGGCCACGCTCGCCGGACCAAAGTCACCGGCTGTGGATGCGTCCCCTTCGGCGGATTTCTTCGCGGCTTTCGCGGGCCGCGCTTTCGCCTTGTATTCGTCGGGCGGCAGCAGGCTGCCGAGCTTGCTGGGGGGAGTAGGCAAAGGCATGGTGTCCCTCGGGAGGAATCGTGTCGCATGGCGTGCGCCGCTGATCGCATCCTGCGTGACGTAGACGCATGCAGTTTGCGCGCGGTGGCGCACAGGAAGTTCGTCTAGCCGGTTCGCCTAAGTGTCGATCAGCTCCTTGACGCGGTGAGGGCCGGACCGAGGCCCGGCGCGCAATCCATAAAAAAAGCCGCTGCCTCGTCGATAGAGGCATGCGGCTTGGCTGATACGGTCGTAATGCGCGTCAGGTGCCGGCAAGCATCGCAACGAGCACCGGCGCAGCTACGAGAAATATGGGGCGAACTGGCATTCATTGCGGCCCAATATAACGCGCCTCAAAGCGCTTGTACAGCACTTAGCACGTCGTCCACATGACCCGGTACCTTGATGCCGCGCCATGCCTGGCGAAGCACGCCGTCGGCGTCGATCAGGAACGTGGAGCGCTCGATTCCGCGCACTTCCTTGCCATACATTTTCTTCATCTTGATGACATCGAACAGCGCGCACAGCGCCTCGTCGGCATCGGAAATCAGCGGGAACGGCAGTTCGAGCTTTGCCTTGAAATTGTCATGCGAGCGCAGGCTGTCGCGCGACACGCCGATGACTTCCGCACCGGCTTTCTTGAACTTCGGATAGAGATCGCGGAACTGCAGCCCTTCGGTCGTGCAGCCCGGCGTGTTGTCCTTCGGATAGAAGTACAGCACGAGTTTCTTGCCCTTCAGGTCGGACAGCGAAATGTCGCCGCCCGTGGCCGGTGCGGTGAAATCGGGAACTTGACGGTCAACTTCGACGGACACGTGTTTCTCCTGTTGTTATGGAAAGGCGCCGCTGTGGCGGCGCGGTACGGCGGGGCGTCGCGGCAGCGCGCCGCAAGGGCGCAGCGGCGACGCCGGCTCGTGCGAACTCAGTCGGGCTGGACGATCAGTTCGCCGGAGCGGCCGGGGATTTCGCCCCACGTGACAGGGTACGATGGCAGCGAGTCGCGGTCCAGCGTCGCGTGGTAGTCGCCCATCGTCGCGAACGTATGGCCTTGCGCGCGCCAGCCGGCGAGCAGTTGCTCGAACACGGGCGCGAGCTTCTGGCCTTCCAGTTCCGCATGCAGCGTGAACACCTGGTCGTGCGGATTGGTTTCGGTGAACTTGAGGATGTGCGCGGCGACGTTGTGCGTGTCGACGCCGTCGATGCCGAGCACTTCGTCGAGCGTCGGCAACGTGGTGGGCATCTGCACGTGCGACAGCGTGCGGCCGTTGACGACGGGCAGGTACGGCGAATGGCCGCGGCCGTCGGAGGCGTAGCGCATCCCCCATGCGTCGATCTGCTCGAATGCGGAATCGTTCATCTGCCAGCCGGCCGCGCCGTGCGTGACGGGCGGCGCGCCGAAGACCTCGATGAAGCGCGCGTGACTCTTCTGCATTTCACGCGTGGTCCAGTCGCGATCGCGCGCGCGGACGTTGTCCTGCCAGTACACGTGATCCCACGTGTGGATCCCGCATTCGAAGCCGGCCTCGTGAATCGCACGCATGTCGGCGATCGCGCGGCGGCCGATGTCGGGGCCCGGCAGCAGCACGCCGTACATCAGCTGCTTCACACCGTAGTGCTCGACCACCGACGTGCGCGACACTTTCTTCAGGAAGCCGGGGCGGAACACGCGCCGCAGCGCCCAGCCCGTGTGATCGGGCCCGAGGCTGAAGAGGAAGGTTGCGCGCGCATTGAAGCGGTCGAAGATGCGCGCGAGGTTCGGCACGCCTTCGCGCGTGCCGCGCAGCGTGTCGACGTCGATCTTGAGGACGATGCGAGCCAAGCGAACGTCCCGATCAGCCTTGCTGTTCGACGAGCGCGCGCGCGTCGGCGACGTGGCCGCGATACGCTTCGAAGATGTTGCGCAGCGCGTCGTCGAACGTCGCTTGCGGCGCCCAGCCGAGTTCCTGCATCGTGTTGTCGATCTTCGGCACGCGGTTCTGCACGTCCTGGTAGCCGTTGCCGTAGTAGGCGCCGGACGTCGTCTCGACGAGCTTCACCTGCTTGGCCGAATCGGCATACTCGGGGAATTCCGCCGCCAGTTCGAGCATCTTGTGCGCGAGTTCGCGAACCGAGAAATTGTTCTTCGGATTCCCGATGTTGTAGATCTTGCCCGACGCGACGCCGTCCTTGTTCTCGATGATCTTCATCAGCGCGCTGATGCCGTCGCCGATGTCGGTGAACGCGCGCTTCTGCGAGCCGCCGTCGACGAGGCTGATGTTCTCGCCGCGCACGATGTGGCCGAGGAACTGCGTGACCACGCGCGAGCTGCCTTCCTTAGGCGTGTAGATCGAATCGAGGCCCGGGCCGATCCAGTTGAACGGGCGGAACAGCGTGAAGTTCAGGCCTTCCATCCCGTAGCCCCAGATCACGCGGTCCATCAGCTGCTTCGAGCACGCGTAGATCCAGCGCGGCTTGTTGATCGGGCCGTAGGTGAGGGCCGATGCATCCGGGTCGAACTGCTCGTCCGAGCACATGCCGTAGACCTCGGAGGTCGACGGGAACACGAGGTGCTTGCCGTACTTGACGGCCGAACGCACGATCGGCAGGTTCGCCTCGAAGTCGAGTTCGAACACGCGCAGCGGCTGCTGGACGTAGGTGGCGGGCGTCGCGATCGCGACGAGCGGCAGGATCACGTCGCACTTCTTCACGTGATACTCGACCCACTCCTTGTTGATCGTGATGTCGCCTTCGAAGAAATGCATCCGCTCGTGGTTGACGAGGTCACCCAGCCGATCGGTCTGCATGTCCATGCCGAACACTTCCCAATCGGTGGTTTCAAGAATGCGCTTCGACAGGTGATGGCCGATGAAGCCGTTCACACCCAGGATCAGGACTTTTTTTGCTTTCATGAATGACGGGAAGAATGAATGAACTGCGCGAATTCCGCGGGCGTCACGACGGTTTCGCTGCCGTCGCGCTGCTGCCACAGCTCGAGAATGGATAGGGCGCGGCTGTCGCCGCAGACGCCGAATAGCGCATTATCGCTTACGTGCAGGCCGGGCGGCAAATCTGCCGCGGCGGCGGCCGTCGCGCTGCCGGGCGCCGCCAGGCGCGCGCGCGCGATCACGAAACGCGTGCCGTCGACGTCCGTGAACGCGCCCGGATACGGGGGCGCGACCGCGCGCACCAGGTTGTAGACCTGCGCGGCCGGCTTCGACCAGTCGACGCGGCCGTCCTCGGGCTTGCGCCCGCCGTAGTAGCTGCCGGTCGAGAGATCGTTCGGCAGGTGCGGCGCCTCGCCCGCGAGCAGCGCGGGCAGCACGCGCCAGAGCGTCTGCTCGGCCGCTACCGTGACCTTGTCGAACACCTGCGTGGCCGTGTCGTCCGGCAGGATCGGCACCGCGGTCTGGCCGATGATCGCGCCCGCGTCGGGCTTCGCCGCCATCTCGTGCAGCGTCGCGCCGGTTTCGGTTTCGCCGTTCAGCACCGCCCAGTTGGTCGGTACCCGACCCCGGTATTTCGGCAGCAGCGACCCGTGCATGTTGTACGCGCCCTTCGGCGCGATCGCGAGCAGGTCCACCGGCACCATGTGCCGGTAGTAGAACGAGAAGATGAAGTCCGGCTGCGCGTCGGATACCGCGCGGCGCAGCGCCGGATCGGCGGGATCGGCCGGCGTGACGACCGGAATGCCGTGCTCGGCCGCGACGGATGCGACGCTGCCGAACCAGATGTTCTCGTTCGGGTTGTCCTCGTGGGTGACGACGAGCGCGACGTCGACGCCGCGCGCGAGCAGCACCTGCAGGCAGCGCACGCCGACGTTGTGATACGCGAAGACGACTGCGCGCGGCTTCATTGCGCGGTACCCGTGCGGTTCGCGCCGGCCGGCACCGGCGGCACGCCGTCGTGCTGCTCGAGCACGGCCTGGATCAGGTAGCGCGGCCGTGCCCGCACCTGCTGGTAGATGCGGCCGACGTATTCGCCGAGCAGGCCGAGCGCGAAGATGATCACGCCGAGCAGGAAGAACGTGATGGCGAACAGCGTGAACACGCCTTGCACTTCCGCGCCGACGATGAAGCGTCGCACGAGCAGCAGCACGAACAGCGCGGCGGAGCCGAGCGACAGGATTACGCCGATGAACGACAGCCACTGCAGCGGCACGACCGAGAAGCCCGTCACGAGGTCGAAGTTCAGCCGGATCAGGCTGTACAGCGAGTACTTCGACTCGCCGGCGAAGCGCTCCTCGTGCGCGACCTCGATTTCGGTCGGTTTCTGCGCGAACGTGTACGCGAGGGCGGGGATGAACGTGTTGACTTCACCGCACACGTTGATCGTGTCGATGATGCGGCGGCTGTATGCGCGCAGCATGCAGCCCTGGTCGGTCATCTTGATGCGCGTGATGCGCTCGCGCAGGCGGTTCATCATCTGCGACGCCTTGCGCCGCCACAGGCTGTCCTGGCGCTGCTTGCGGATCGAGCCGACGTAGTCGTAGCCCTCGCGCATCTTCGCGATCAGCTTGCCGATTTCCTCGGGCGGGTTCTGCAGGTCGGCGTCGAGCGTGATGACGATCTCGCCGCGCGATTGCGCGAAGCCGGCGAGGATCGCCATGTGCTGGCCGTAGTTGCCGTTGAGCAGCACGATGCGCGTCGTGTCGGGACGGACGTGGAACTGATCGGCGAGCATCGCGGCCGAGCGGTCGCGGCTGCCGTCGTTGATCAGGATCACTTCGTATGACGTGTCGAGTGCGTCGAGCGCCGGATACAGCCGCGCGAACAGCGCAGCGAGGCCGTCTTCCTCGTTGTACACGGGGATGATGACCGATACTTCGGGCCGGCCGGCGTCCAGGTGCCCGGCGGCCGGATGCCCGGCGCGTGCTTCAAGGTGACTCATGTACGCTTATTTTCCGTATTGTTCACAAATCTGGTTGATGGCGTCGACCACGCGACGCACGTCGCCGTCCGTCATCTGCGTGAAGAGCGGCAGCGTGACGGTCGACGCGCCGTACCGTTCGGCGTGGGGGAACATGCCCTCCTTGAAGCCGCGTGCACGGTACAGCGTGAAAAGATGGATCGCCGGGTAGTGGATGCCCGTGCCGATGCCGCGCTCCTTCATCTGCGCCATGAACTCGGCGCGGGTGATCGTCAGGCGCTCGAGCGGCAGCGTGATCAGGAACATGTGCCAGTTGCCGTTCTCGAATTCGGCGATCGGCAGGCCGACGCCGAGCTTCACGGCTGCACTGCCGTCGAATGCGGCGAAGTAGGCACGCGCAAGCGCGCGGCGCTGCGCAGTGAAGCGTTCGATGTGCGGCAGCTGGCCGAGGCCGACGCGCGCGGCCACGTCGGTCAGGTTGTACTTGCCGCCGAGCACGTCGCAGTCCATCCCGTCGAAGCCCGTGCGCGTGATGCCCTGCAGCCGGTACTTCTGCGCGAGCGTCGCTTCTTCCTCGTTGTTCAGCACGAGTGCGCCGCCTTCGATCGTCGTCAGGTTCTTGTTCGCGTGGAAGCTGAACGACACGATGTCGCCGATCGCGCCGATGCGCTTGCCGTTCCACGTCGAGCCGAACGCCTGCGCCGCATCCTCGATCACGCGCAGCTTGTGCGCGCGCGCAATGGCGTACAGGCGGTCCATGTCGACCGGCAGGCCGGACAGGAACACGGGGATGATGGCCTTCGTGCGCGGCGTGATCGCCTGCTCGAGCTTGTCGAGGTCGATATTGCGCGTGACGGGATCGATGTCGGCGAACACGGGTGTCGCGCCCGTCTCGAGGATCACGTTGCTGGTCGAGACCCACGACGCCGGCGTCGTGATCACTTCGTCGCCAGGGCCGACGCCCGCGATGCGCAGGCCGATTTCCAGCGTGCAGGTGCCCGAATTGAACGCGCGGACCGGACGGCCGCCGCAGTACTCGGACAGCGCCGCCTCGAATTTCTGGCTCTGCGGGCCGGTGGTGATCCAGCCCGAGCGCAGCACGTCGACGACGCCCTGGATGGTTTCCTCATCGATCTCGGGGCGGGTGAACGGCAGAAACGGAGCGGTAGTCTGGCTCATGTACGCTTTTGGCCTGTAATGGCGTGTAATAAAAGGGTCGGGCGATCCCGGCCGAAACCGGCATTAAAACACCGGTTGGCGGAATCGCACCGTGATTTTTTGTAGGCAGACGCTTAATGCGCGCGGCGGGCGTGCTCAGCTTCGCGCGAGCACCAGCACGCCGATCAGGATGATGCCGATGCCGACGAGCCGCTGGACCGACAGCACTTCGCCGAACAGGTACCAGGCCGCGAATGCGTTGACGACGTAGCCGAGCGACAGCATCGGGTACGCGATCGACACGTCGACCCGCGACAGCCCGACGATCCAGACCACGACGCTCAGCACGTAGCAGCCGAGGCCGCCGATGATCGGCAATTGGGTCGCGATCTTCAGGCCGACCGGGATAATGTTCGCACGGCTGAATTCGAAGTGTCCAACGGCGTTGACGCCGGCTTTCAGCAGAAGTTGCGCACAGGCGTTGAGCATCACGCCGGTGATGATGCAGACGAACGAAACGGGATTCATGCAGCGGGCGTCCTTACGATTGCGGTTTCTCGACGATCACGCGGCGGTTGTCGCGTGCAACCACGCGCATCGGCACGCCTTGCTTGACCAGGTTGTCGTACTCGCCGGGCGGCATGATCGCGAGCGCATGGGTTTCCTGCTTCCAGCGCGTGATCCACTCGTCGACGGTCGGAATCCACTTGTTCGGCTCCATCGAGATCCCGAACGCGAGCTCGTCCTGGCGCTGGACCATGATCGTCGTGTGGCCCATGTAGAACGGGAACGTGTGATCGAGCATCTCGATCGAGTAGAACGGCGTGTCGGCCGGCAGTTTCGCCAGTTCGGCGCGCACGGTGGGCGCGAGCAGTGCGCCGGAGCTGTAGCGGCCGAATTCGTCGTGACCGGTGCCGCCGATCGTGCCGAACGCGAGCCACGCGGCGCCGAAGGCGGCGAGCGCGGCGGCCGCGTCCGCGCGGCGGTTCAGCCATGCGGCCGCGAGGGTCAGCACGGCCGCGACCGCGAGGCCCGCGTACAGCCACATCTGGAACGCGCGGTACAGCGCGTTCGGCGTACGGGCATCGCCCTGATACGCAAGGAAGATGATCCCGAACGCCGCGACGACGAGGAACACGAGATAGCCGAGCAGGTGGCGGCGGAACCGGTCGGCGCTCATCAACGGCAGGTACGCGCCGATGATCAGCGCGAGCGCCGGCGCGACCGGCAGCACGTACGAGATCAGCTTCGAATGCGACGCGCTGAAGAACAGGAAGATGAATGCGCTCCAGATCAGCAGCACGAGCATCGGCGAGAAGCCGTTCGGCTGGCGCGGCATCCGCAGCGCATGGCGGATGCTCTGCCACGCGACCGACAGCCACGGCAGGAAGCCGACCAGCAGCACGGGCACGAAGTAGTAGAGCGGGCCCGGGCGGTTCTGTTCCGGGGTCAGGTACCGGCGGAACTGCTGGACGATGAAGAAGAAGTTGAAGAACTCGGGGTTGCGCTGCTGGACGAGCACGAACCAAGGCGTGACGATCGCGAAGAAGATCACGAGTCCGCTCACCAGGTACAGGCGCTTCCACAGCGCCCAGTCGCGTGCGATCAGCGTATAGAGCACGAGCACGGCACCGGGCAGGATCAGGCCGACGAGGCCCTTCGACAGCACCGCGAACGCCATCGCGGCCCAGCATGCCCACATCCAGCCGCGTGCCGCGGCCGGGCGCAGCCCGGGCCGCTGCGCGAGCAGCAGCGAGCACAGCGACAGCGCCATCCAGAACGCGAGCCCCATGTCGAGCGCGTTGAAGTGGCCCATCAGGTTCCAGTACGGCGACGACGCGAGCACGACGGCGGCGAGGAAGCCCGACAGCGGGTTGAACAGGCGCGCGCCGGTGTAGCCGACCAGCAGGATGCCGGCGAAGCTCGCGACGGCCGTGTAGAGGCGCGCCTGCCATTCGCCGATGCCGAACCACGCGAACGTGAGCGCGTTCAGCCAGGTCTGCAGCGGCGGCTTCTCGAAATACTTGTAGCCGTTGTAGCGCGGCGTGATCCAGTCGCCGGTGACGAACATCTCGCGCGCCATTTCCGCATAGCGGCCCTCGTCGCTCGGGATCAGGTGGCGCAGCCCGAGCGGCGCGAACCAGACGATCGCGAGCGCGATGACGAGGAGGACGAGCGTGATGCGATTGAGCGGTAGCCTCGACGGCGTATCGTTCATGGATTTTCAGCCTGTTGGTTATTGTGACGGGCCGCCGGCGGGTTGCGCCGGGGGCGGGCGGCCTGGCCGGGCCGATCCGGGGGATCGACCCGCTGCGCCGGCCCGAGTTTTACCGCATCCGGGATTAACGTTCAATTAAGAGCGCGGCGGCGACTTTGCGGCCCTCGGCCATCAGGATGTTGTAGGTGCGGCAGGCCGCCTGGAAATCCATCGTCTCGACGCCGATCCGCTTCGCCGTGAGCGCCGCGACGAGCCGCGGGTGCGGGAAGCGCAGCCGCGCGCCGCTGCCGAAGATCACGAGTTCGGGTGTCGGGTCGAGCAGCATCGCGAAATGCTCGGGCGCGAGCGCGTCGAACGACGACACGGGCCATGCCTGGACCGGCGCGCCGGGCAGCACGATGACGCTCGTTTCATGGCGTTCGAGATTGACGTCGACATAATCGGGGCCGTAGCCGGTGACGGTGTTGAGCGCGCCGCTCGTGTCCTGGTGCAGTTTCAAATCGGTATTCCGCGGTTCCGTAGGGGGAAGGTATCGCAGGGCCACACGGGCCCGGATGGCCGGTTTCGCTTGCCCGGGCACGCGGGACGCCTGACGGCGCGGGCCCGGCGCGGCTTTGGTGCATTGCGAAAGTCAGCCAAAATCCGCTAAATTATAACTTTTTGGTCGCCCCCGGGCGCCACTTGCGTCGCGCGTCGCCACAAGCCGCGCCCGACCGCCCGCTTTTTCCCCAGTCTAGACAGCGCGCACAGACCGGCCGCTTTCCAGTTTTGATCCCGTCCCCCGGCCGCAAGGCCAACCCAGGAACCGTGTCGTCGTGAAACCGATTCAGAAGTCGAACAAGCTGCTCAACGTCTGCTACGACATCCGTGGCCCGGTGCTCGAGCACGCGAAGCGCCTCGAGGAAGAAGGCCACCGCATCATCAAGCTGAACATCGGCAACCTCGCGCCGTTCGGTTTCGACGCGCCGGACGAGATCATCCAGGACATGATCCGCAACCTGCCGACGTCGTCCGGCTATTCGGATTCGAAGGGCGTGTTCTCGGCGCGCAAGGCCGTGATGCACTACACGCAGGAAAAGGGCGTCGTGGGCGTCGGCCTCGACGACATCTACATCGGCAACGGCGCGTCCGAGCTGATCGTGATGGCGACCCAGGCGCTCTTGAACGACGGCGACGAAGTGCTGCTGCCCGCGCCCGACTACCCGCTGTGGACGGCGGCGGTCAGCCTGTCGGGCGGCACGCCGGTGCATTACGTCTGCGACGAGCAGAACGCGTGGATGCCCGATCTCGACGACATCCGCCGCAAGATCACGCCGAATACGAAGGCGCTCGTCGTGATCAACCCGAACAACCCGACGGGCGCGCTTTATTCGGACGAATTGCTGCTCGAACTGCTCGAGATCGCGCGCCAGCACGGGCTGATCGTGTTCGCCGACGAGGTGTACGACAAGATCGTCTACGACGGCCTCGAGCACACGGCGCTGGGTTCGCTGTCGGAGGACGTGATCACCGTCACGTTCAACAGCCTGTCGAAGAGCTATCGCTCGTGCGGCTATCGCGCGGGCTGGATGGCCGTGTCGGGCCTCGGCGGTGACAACCGCCGGCACGCGAAGGATTATCTCGAGGGGCTCGGCATCCTGTCGTCGATGCGCCTGTGCGCGAACGTGCCCGGGCAGTTCGCGATCCAGACGGCGCTCGGCGGCTACCAGAGCATCAACGAGCTGATCGTGCCGAGCGGGCGCCTGTACAAGCAGCGCGAGCTCGCGTACGACATGCTCACGTCGATCCCGGGCGTGACCTGCGTGAAGCCGCAGGCCGCGCTGTACATGTTCCCGCGCCTCGACCCGAAGCTCTATCCGATCCAGAACGACCAGCAGTTCATTCTCGACCTGCTGCTCGAGGAGCGCGTATTGCTCGTACAGGGCACGGGCTTCAACTGGACGACGCCGGATCACTTCCGCGTGGTCTTCCTGCCGAACCTCGACGACCTGACCGATTCGATCAACCGTATCGCACGCTTCCTCGACGGCTACCGCAAGCGCCATTCGGCCTGAGCGGCACGGCCACACGGAACTCACTAATTCTTACTCATTCGATCACACGCAGCATGGAACCGATCAAAGTTGGCCTGTTGGGCTTCGGCACGGTGGGCAGCGGCACCTTCACGGTGCTGGGCCGCAACCAGGAAGAAATCAAGCGACGCGCGGGGCGCGGCATCGAGGTGACGCGCATTGCGGTGCGCAACCCGGCGAAGGCGCTGGCCGCGCTCGGCGGCGATGCCGGCGCCGCGCAGATCACCGACGATTTCAATTCGGTCGTCGATGATCCGTCGATCGCGATCATCGCCGAGATGATCGGCGGCACGGGCATCGCGCGCGAGCTCGTGCTGCGCGCGATCGCGAACGGCAAGCACGTCGTGACGGCCAACAAGGCGCTGCTCGCGGTGCACGGCACCGAGATCTTCGAGGCCGCGCGCGCGAAGGGCGTGATGGTCGCGTTCGAGGCGGCCGTCGCCGGCGGCATCCCGATCATCAAGGCGCTGCGCGAAGGCCTGACCGCGAACCGCATCCAGTACATCGCGGGCATCATCAACGGCACGACCAACTACATCCTGTCGGAAATGCGCGATCGCGGGCTCGACTTCGCGACCGCGCTGAAGGCGGCGCAGGAGCTCGGCTACGCGGAAGCCGATCCGACCTTCGACATCGAAGGCGTCGACGCCGCGCACAAGGCGACGATCATGAGCGCGATCGCGTTCGGCGTGCCGGTGCAGTTCGAGCGCGCGTACGTCGAGGGCATCAGCAAGCTCGACGCGACCGACATCCGCTACGCGGAAGAACTCGGCTACCGGATCAAGCTGCTCGGCATCACGCGCCGCGCCGAAAACGGCATCGAGCTGCGCGTGCATCCGACGCTGATCCCGGAGAAGCGCCTGCTCGCGAACGTCGAAGGCGCGATGAACGCGGTCGTCGTGCACGGCGACGCGGTCGGCACGACGCTGTACTACGGCAAGGGCGCGGGCGCGGAGCCGACCGCATCGGCCGTGGTCGCGGATCTCGTCGACGTCACGCGCCTGCACACGGCCGACCCCGAGCATCGCGTGCCGCATCTCGCGTTCCAGCCCGACAGCCTGTCGAACACGCCGATCTTGCCGATCGAGGAAGTGACGAGCGGCTACTACCTGCGCCTGCGCGTCGCCGACCAGACCGGCGTGCTGGCCGCGATCACGCGCATCCTCGCCGAATCGGGCATCTCGATCGATGCGTTGCTGCAGAAGGAGTCGGAGCAGGTCGACGGTGCGAACGGCGAAACCGACATCATCCTGATCACGCACGAAACGGTCGAGAAGAACGTCAATGCGGCGATCGCGCAAATCGAGAGCCTCGCGACGGTCGTGTCGAAGGTGACGAAGCTGCGCATGGAAGCGCTGAACTGAGCTGAGGGCGACATGAACTACATCTCCACGCGCGGCGCCGGCATCGGCGAGCGCCACACGTTCTCCGACATCCTGCTCGGCGGTCTTGCGAAGGACGGCGGGCTCTACCTGCCGGCCGAGTATCCGACGGTGTCCGCCGACGAGCTCGCGCGCTGGCGCACGCTGTCGTACGCGGATCTCGCGTTCGAGATCCTGTCGAAGTTCTGCGACGACGTGCCGGCCGACGACCTGCGCGCGATCACGCGCCGCACGTACACGGCCGACGTGTACCGCAACACGCGCCATGGCGAGAACGCGTCCGACATCACGCCGCTGAAGACGCTCGGCACCGAGAACGGCGCGCCGATCTCGCTGCTCGAACTGTCGAACGGCCCGACGCTCGCGTTCAAGGACATGGCGATGCAGTTGCTCGGCAACCTGTTCGAGTACACGCTCGCGAAGCACGGGCAGTCGCTGAACATTCTCGGCGCGACGTCCGGCGACACGGGCAGCGCGGCCGAATACGCGATGCGCGGCAAGGCCGGCGTGCGCGTGTTCATGCTGTCGCCGCACAAGAAGATGAGCGCGTTCCAGACGGCCCAGATGTTCAGTCTGCAGGATCCGAACATCTTCAACCTCGCGGTCGAAGGCGTGTTCGACGATTGCCAGGACATCGTGAAGGCCGTGTCGAACGATCACGCGTTCAAGGCGCAGCAGAAGATCGGCACGGTCAACTCGATCAACTGGGCACGTGTCGTCGCGCAGGTCGTGTACTACTTCAAGGGTTACTTCGCGGCCACCCGGTCGAATGACGAGCGCGTGTCGTTCACGGTGCCGTCGGGCAACTTCGGCAATGTCTGCGCAGGCCACATCGCGCGGATGATGGGGTTGCCGATCGCGAAGCTCGTGGTCGCGACCAACGAGAACGACGTGCTCGACGAGTTCTTCCGCACGGGCGCGTATCGCGTGCGCAGCGCCGAGAACACCTATCACACGAGCAGCCCGAGCATGGACATCTCGAAGGCGTCGAACTTCGAGCGCTTCGTGTTCGACCTGCTCGGCCGCGATCCGGCGCGCGTGATGCAGCTGTTCCGCGACGTCGAGGAGAAGGGCGGCTTCGATCTCGCGGCGAGCGGCGATTTCTCGCGCGTCGCCGAGTTCGGTTTCGTGTCGGGCCGCAGCAGCCACGCGGATCGCATCGCGACGATCCGCGACGTGTTCTCGCGCTACGACACGATGATCGACACGCATACGGCCGACGGCGTGAAAGTCGCGCGCGAGCATCTCGACGCGGGCGTGCCGATGGTCGTGCTCGAGACGGCGCAGCCGATCAAGTTCGGCGAAACGATTCGCGAAGCACTCGATCGCGAAGCCGAGCGGCCGGCCGCATTCGACGGTCTCGAGGCGCTGCCGCAGCGTTTCGAGGTCGTGAAGGCCGACG
Source organism: Burkholderia sp. AU45274 (assembly GCF_030482505.1). NCBI lineage: Bacteria > Pseudomonadati > Pseudomonadota > Betaproteobacteria > Burkholderiales > Burkholderiaceae > Burkholderia > Burkholderia sp. AU45274. The sequence continues at coordinate 350,831 of NZ_JAUJQE010000002.1, forward strand.
CGCAGCAGGTGAAGGACTTCATCGCCGCCCATACGGGCGCATGACGCACGGCCGGGCCTGCGGGCCCGGTTGAGCAGGACGGCCGGAACGCCGATTCGTCGAACGGATCGGGGTTTCGGCCGTTTCGTTTGGCGGTGCCGCGCGGCTATCGACGCGCTACACCGAAACAAGTGTCAGACCGGCGTGCTCGCGCGAATCACAGTTTCCGCATGTCGGCCATATCGCGCGCCCGCGCGACGGCGTCGCTACAATGACGTATTGAATCCAACGATCCCCGATTCCATCGATGTCGAACCCGAATCCCGCGGCGCCGCGCGCGCCGATGCTGTCGACCGCCGAGGCGCTCGCCGCGCTGCTCGATGCCGCGAAGCCGTTGCCCGGCGCCGAAACCGTCGCCACGCTCGACGCGCTCGGCCGCGTGCTGACGGCCGACGTGAGCTCGCCGCTCGACGTGCCGCCGATGCATACGAGCGCGATGGACGGCTATGCGGTGCGCGTCGCCGACCTGCTGCATGGCGAGCGGCGCTTGCCGGTGTCGCAGCGTATTCCGGCCGGTCATCCGGCCGCGCCGCTCGCAGCCGGCACGGCCGCACGGATCTTCACCGGCGCGACGGTGCCGCCGGGCGCCGACGCCGTCGTGATGCAGGAGCAGGCGTCGGCCGACGGCGATGCGGTCGAGATCCTGCACACGCCGAAGGCCGGTGAATGGATCACCGCGCAGGGCGCGGATATCCGGCAGGGCTCGGTGATCCTGCCCGCCGGCACGCGGCTCACGCCGCAGGCGCTCGGCCTGGCCGCGTCGGTCGGCTGCGCGCAGTTGCCGGTTGCGCGGCGGATTCGCGTCGCGGTGTTCTTCACCGGCGACGAACTGACGATGCCGGGCGAGCCGCTGAAGCCCGGCGCGATCTACAACTCGAACCGCTTCACGCTGCGCGGGCTGCTGGAGCGGCTCGGCTGCTACGTGACCGACTACGGGATCGTGCCCGATTCGCTCGCCGCGACGCGCGACACGCTGCGCGAGGCTGCACGCGATCACGACGTGATCCTGACGAGCGGCGGCGTGTCGGTCGGCGACGAGGATCACGTGAAGCCGGCCGTCGAGGCCGAAGGGCGGCTCGCGCTGTGGCAGATCGCGATGAAGCCCGGCAAGCCGCTTGCGTACGGCGCGGTGCGCCGTGGCGACGAACGCCCCGATGCGCACTTCATCGGACTGCCCGGCAACCCGGTGTCGAGCTTCGTCACGTTCCTGCTGTTCGTGCGGCCGTTCCTGCTGCGCCTGTCCGGCGTGCGCGACGCCGCACCGCGCGCGCTGTCGCTGCGTGCCGACTTTTCGCAACACAAGGGCGACCGGCGCAACGAATTCCTGCGTGCGCGCGTCAACGCGGCCGGCGGCCTCGACCTGTTCCCGAACCAGAGCTCGGCCGTGCTGACGTCGACGGTGTGGGGCGATGGCCTGATCGACAATCCGCCGCAGCACGCGATCAGCGCCGGCGAGACCGTGCGTTTCATTCCGTTTTCCGAACTGCTGTCGTAACGCGACGGCTTCCCGAACCATGAAGATTCAACTGAAATTTTTTGCAAGCGTGCGCGAGGCACTGGGCGTTGCCGACGAGCAGGCCGACGTGCCGGACAGCGTCACGACCGTCGGCGATGTGCGCGCGTGGCTGCGCGTGCGCGGCGGGGCGTGGGCCGAGACACTCTCGGAAGGGCGCGCACTACGCATGGCGTGCAACCACGAGATGACCGATCCCGATACGCGGCTGACCGAAGGCTGCGAAGTCGCGTTCTTTCCGCCGGTGACGGGCGGTTGAGGCACCGGCGATGGCAACGGTACGAATCCAGACCGACGACTTCGACCTGAACGCCGAGGTCGCGGCATTGCGTGCGCGCAACCCGAAGATCGGCGCGGTCGCGTGCTTCGTCGGCACGGTGCGCGACCTGAACGAAGGCGATTCGGTGGCCGCGATGGAGCTCGAGCACTATCCGGGGATGACCGAGAAGGCGCTCGAGAAGATTGCCGCCGAGGCCGGCCGGCGCTGGCCGGGCATCGACGTCGCGATCGTGCACCGCGTCGGCAGGCTCTTGCCGCTCGACCAGATCGTGATGGTCGCAACGGTGGCGTCGCACCGCGGCGATGCGTTCGCGTCGTGCGAGTTCGTGATGGACTACCTGAAGACCGAAGCGCCGTTCTGGAAGAAGGAAACGACGCCGGATGGCGAGCGCTGGGTCGATGCGCGCAGCACCGACGATGCCGCGCTCGCGCGCTGGGGCATCGAATCGGGCAATACGCGGCGCTGAGCACAGCGTCGGGGGCGTGCGGCGCTATGCCGCATAAGCGCCAAGCGTCGCGCGTGACGGCTGCCCGTTACGCGTCCGGATCGCTGGTGCGCCCGATGATCTTCGTCGGAAACGGCTCGCCGCGGGCACGCGAGGGCAACGCGTGCGGATCGTCGCCTGCATCGCGACGGCGCGGCGCGATCGCGTCGAGCAGCGCCTGCTGCTCGGGCGGAATCGGGTAGTCCCAGCCGAACCGGCTCAACTGGAGGCTCTGCGCGATCCGCAGCGCCGGCTCCATGAAGCGGATCGCCGCGGGCGGCGCGTAGCGCGTCTCGACGGTCTTCAGGAACAGCGACAGCCAGCGGCTGAAATGGGCCGGCTCGATCCCGTCGAGCGGCTGGTGCGCCTGCTGCACGTTGCCGCGATAGCCCTTGGTGCCGAGCACGAGGCTCGACCAGAACGTGACCATCTTCGGCAGGTGGTCGTCCCAGCGGCCGGCCAGCTTCGCGTCGAACACGGGCCCGAGCAGCGGATCGGCGCGCACGCGGTCGTAGAACGCGTAGACGAGATCGCGGATGTTCGCTTCGGTCGGCTCGGTGTCGCGTGGGCGGGCCGGTGCGGTATCGGGAGAGGCGGGCAGGACGGTCATGGCAAAAGGGCCGGCAGAAATAGGCAACGACAGCGGCGGCGCGGGCATCGAGTAGGACACCGGCCGAATTTTGACGCAAAATAGCGTCCAACACCCCTGAAAAACGTGTAAGTGTCACGCATCTTATTGCGCGCGCGCCATCCCGGCAACCCGGGGCCGCGGAGCAGGGCCGTCAGCCGGCCTCGTGCGCATCCCGGTCGGCCCGGCTCACGTCATCGGGGCACGATCGATTTTTTCCGTATTCGCCCATGAGACTCACCGACTACACCGACTATTCGCTGCGCGTGATGCTGTACCTTGCCGTGCGCGGCGAGGGGCTCGCTACGATCCAGGAGATCTCGGACGCCTACGGCATCTCGAAGAACCATCTGATGAAAGTCGTGCAGCAGCTCGGCGAGCTGGGGTGGGTCGACACCGTCCGCGGTCGCAATGGCGGGCTGCGGCTGTTCCCGGAATCGTTGCAACTGACCGTCGGCGAGGTCGTGCGTGCGACCGAGAGCGATTTCGCGCTGGTCGGCTGCTTTTCGGCCGAGGGCGAATCGCGCGGCTGCGTGATCGAGCCGCATTGCCGGCTGAAGGGCGTGCTGGCGGCCGCGCGCGATGCATTTTTCGCCGAACTCGACCGTCACACGCTCGGCGAACTGATCGAGCCCGCTTCGCCGCTCGCCGCGTTGCTCGGCATCCACCCGGTCGTGCGCCTGCGCGCCGAGCCTTTGCCGGAAGACGCACCAGCGTCCGTCGAGCCGCCGTCGACGGCCGGCTGATACGCGCTCGCCGAGCGTCTCGATCCGGCCATGGCCCGTGCCGGGGCCGCTTCAAGGTTATCCATCGATTTTTGCGCTGAATCAACCCGAATTTCGCTTGAAAGCCGCATAACCATCCTCATCTTGGTGGTAATCGAAAATTGGAGGTCTCGACTAAATGAGAATCGACAAGCTCACCACCAAGTTCCAGGAAGCACTCGCGGACGCGCAAAGCCTCGCGGCAGGCCGCGACAATCAATACATCGAACCCGTTCACGTTCTCGCGGCGCTGGTCGCGCAGCAGGACGGTTCAGCCCGCTCGCTGATGTCGCGCGCGGGCGTTCACATTCAGGCGCTGCAAGGCGCGCTGAACGAGGCCATCTCGCGCCTGCCGCAAGTGACGGGCACGGGCGGCGACATCCAGATCGGCCGTGAACTGGCCGGGCTGCTGAACCAGGCCGACAAGGAAGCGCAGAAGCTCAACGACACGTTCATCGCGAGCGAGATGTTCCTGCTCGCCGTGTCCGACGACAAGGGCGACGCCGGCAAGCTCGCGCGCCAGCACGGCCTCACGCGCAAGGCGCTCGAAGCCGCGATCGCCGCGGTGCGCGGTGGCTCGCAGGTGCACAGCCAGGACGCCGAAAGCCAGCGCGAGGCGCTGAAGAAATACACGGTCGACCTGACCGAGCGCGCCCGTGCGGGCAAGCTCGATCCGGTGATCGGCCGCGACGACGAAATCCGCCGTTCGATCCAGATCCTGCAGCGCCGCACCAAGAACAACCCGGTGCTGATCGGCGAGCCGGGCGTCGGCAAGACGGCGATCGTCGAAGGGCTCGCACAGCGGATCGTCAACGGCGAAGTGCCCGAGACGCTGAAGGGCAAGCGCGTGCTGTCGCTCGACATGGCCGCACTGCTCGCCGGCGCGAAATATCGCGGCGAATTCGAGGAGCGCCTGAAGGCGGTGCTCAACGACATCGCGAAGGACGAAGGCCAGACGATCGTCTTCATCGACGAAATCCACACGATGGTCGGCGCGGGCAAGGCCGAAGGCGCGATGGATGCGGGCAACATGCTGAAGCCGGCGCTGTCGCGCGGCGAACTGCACTGCATCGGCGCGACCACGCTCGACGAATACCGCAAATACATCGAGAAGGATGCCGCGCTCGAGCGCCGCTTCCAGAAGGTGCTCGTCGACGAGCCGAGCGTCGAGGCGACGATCGCGATCCTGCGCGGGCTGCAGGAGAAGTACGAACTGCACCACGGTGTGGACATCACCGACCCGGCGATCGTCGCCGCGGCCGAGCTGTCGCACCGCTACATCACCGACCGCTTCCTGCCGGACAAGGCCATCGACCTGATCGACGAAGCCGCTTCGAAGATCAAGATGGAAATCGATTCGAAGCCCGAAGAGATGGACAAGCTCGACCGCCGCCTGATCCAGCTGAAGATCGAGCGCGAAGCCGTGAAGAAGGAGCAGGACGAAGCGTCGCAGAAGCGCCTGCAGCTGATCGAGGAAGAGATCGAGCGTCTCGGCCGCGAATATGCGGACCTCGAGGAAATCTGGACCGCCGAGAAGGCCGCGGTGCAGGGCAGCGCGCAGTTGAAGGAAGAGATCGAGAAGGTGCGGGCGGACATCGCGCGGCTGCAGCGTGAAGGCAAGCTGGAGAAGGTTGCCGAGCTGCAGTACGGCAAGCTGCCGCAGCTCGAGGCGCAGCTGAAGCAGGTCACGCAGGCCGAAGAGCAGGAGCAGCACAACCCGACGCGGCCGCGCCTGCTGCGCACGCAGGTCGGTGCGGAGGAAATCGCGGAAGTCGTGTCGCGTTCGACCGGGATCCCGGTGTCGCGGATGATGCAGGGCGAACGCGAGAAGCTGCTGCACATCGAGGAAAAGCTGCACGAGCGCGTGGTCGGCCAGGACGAGGCGATCAGCGCGGTGGCCGACGCGATCCGTCGTTCGCGCGCCGGTCTCGCCGATCCGAACCGTCCGTACGGCTCGTTCCTGTTCCTCGGCCCGACCGGTGTCGGCAAGACCGAGCTGTGCAAGGCGCTGGCGTCGTTCCTGTTCGACTCGGAAGAGCACCTGATCCGCATCGACATGAGCGAGTTCATGGAGAAGCACAGCGTCGCGCGGCTGATCGGCGCGCCGCCGGGCTATGTCGGCTACGAGGAAGGCGGCTACCTGACGGAAGCCGTGCGCCGCAAGCCGTACAGCGTGATCCTGCTCGACGAGATCGAAAAGGCGCATCCGGACGTGTTCAACGTGCTGCTGCAGGTGCTCGACGACGGCCGCATGACGGACGGGCAGGGGCGCACGGTCGACTTCAAGAACACGGTGATCGTGATGACGTCGAACCTCGGCTCGCAGGTCATCCAGGCGATGACGGGTGCGCCGCAGGAAGAGATCAAGGACGCCGTGTGGCTCGAGGTGAAGCAGCATTTCCGCCCCGAGTTCCTGAACCGGATCGACGACGTCGTCGTGTTCCATGCGCTCGACCGCAGCAACATCGAGTCGATCGCGAAGATCCAGCTCGCACGCCTGCACGATCGGCTCGCGAAGCTCGACATGGCGCTCGACGTGTCGCCGGCGGCGCTCGAACAGATCGCGAAGGTCGGCTACGACCCGGTGTTCGGTGCGCGGCCGCTGAAGCGCGCGATCCAGCAGGAGATCGAGAACCCGGTCGCGAAGCTGATCCTCGCGGGCCGCTTCGGTCCGAAGGACGTGATCCCGGTCGACGTCAACGACGGCCAGTTCGTGTTCGACCGCGTCGTTCACTGATCGCAGGCCTTCGGCCGCCGCCCGGTTCGCGCCGGGCGCGCAAAAACAAACACCCCGCCTCGGCGGGGTGTTTGCTTATGGCGCGTCGCAACGACGCAGCGCGTCAGCCCTGCTTGTTGCCGCCGAACATGCCGGCGATCTGCGACAGCGAGCCGAGCACGTTCGACGGGTCGACCTGTGCCTGGCCATCGGCCGGCACTGCACCGTCCGGCGTCGCGTGGTTGACGACGTGCGGCAGCACTTGCGCGAGGACGGTCGAGGCCATCGACGGATCGACACCGAACTTGCTCGCGAGCGCACCGATCGCGTCCGAGCCGAGCACGTTCTGCAGTGTGTCCGGCGAGATCGGCTGGTTCTGGCCGGTGCCGACCCACGAGCCGATGATGTCGCCGGCGCCGCCGGCCTTGAACTTCTCGATCAGGCCATTCAGGCCGCCCGGCTGGTTGTTGATGAATTCGAGCGCGGTCGTGATCAGCGCGCTTTGCGAGTTGCCGCCGGCCTGGCCGCCGAGCAGACCGCCAACGATGTCGAGGAGACCCATGGTTCTTCACCTTTACCGATAAGGGCGCCACGCCGTGGGCGCCCGTTGAACGAATGCCGCGCGCACGCCGTCGCGCGCGCGGCGCACATCAGGCGCCCGACGCCGCGGCGGCGGAGGCTGCCTTGTCCTTCTTGCTTTTCTTCTTCGAACCCTTCGTCGCTTTTGTCGACGACGCGGCGGCCGGTGCGCTCGCACCCGCATCGGCGGATGCCGCCGCTGCTGCGGCCGCTTTTTCCTTCTTCGTCATGCGCTTGGCCTTGGCCGGTTTCGCCGCCGTATCCGGCGCGCTTGCCGCCGGTGCCGCCGGTGCCGGCGCGGTGGCCGTCGTGCCGGCCGTCGCGGTCGTGGACGTCGACGCCGTGCCTGCCGACGTCGTGGCCGACGTGGTAGCCGATGTCGTCGCGGCCGGCTTCGACAGCTTCACGCCCTTCGGCGGCGTCGACGCGCCGCCGATCGTCAGGCCGTTTTCCTCGAGATGCCCGACCGACTTCGTGCCGAGGCCCTTGACGCGATTCGCGAGATCGTCCGCGTCCTTGAACGGGCCGTTCTTGGTGCGTTCGTCGATGATCGCCTTCGACTTCACGGGTCCGAGACCCTTTACGGACTCGAGCGCGGCCTGGTCAGCCGTGTTGACTTCGACGGCCGCGGCAAGGCCTGCGGCGAGCGACAGCGATAGCGCGACGAACAGCATCAGCAGCTTTTTCAGCATGGCAAAGGCTCCCTGGTTCTGACGGATGAATGGCTGTTGCAACGGACGGCGGCGTGACGCCCGGCCGGGCGTCGCCGTTAAGCATAGGACAAATGCGTGCCCTTTTTAAGACAGGCTGACCGAATCTTGCTGAAGGCTTGCGGCGCTGTAAAGACCGAAACCTGCGCCGGGCGGCGGTTTTGACCATTCTTTACGGTGTCGCCGGGGTGTCGCCGATGATCGTCGTACTGGCTGTTCGATAGCGCTTGACTTAGAGTGAACTCTAACTCCTAACCTTGTTCCTGCCATGTCGAAAACCGTAACCCAACCTTCCTCTGCCTCTGCCGGTCCGCTGACGATCGGCCAGGTCGCCGAAATGACCGGCCTGTCGACGCATACGCTGCGGTACTACGAGCAGGCCGGCCTGCTGCGCGCGATTTCGCGCACGGCGGCCGGGCACCGGCTCTATGCGCCGGCCGACCTGGACTGGCTGGCCTTCGTGATGCGCCTGAAGGCGACCGGCATGCCGATTGCGCAGATGCAGGCGTTCGCGGCGCTGCGCGCGCAAGGCGAGTCGACCTTCGGTGCGCGGCGCAGCCTGCTCGTCGCACATCACGAGGCAGTGCGCGCGCATATCGCGGAGCTGCAGGCGAGCCTCGATGTGATCAGCGACAAGATCGTGAACTATGAGGCACAGGAGCGGGAGATGGCACGACGGGCAAGACCTTCTCACTCTTTCTCGGAACAGGACGGACACAATGGAACGACTGGTTGAAGACCGCTACACGCGTGGCTGGAACAAACTGAAGGAAATCGACGGCGAAGTGGGCGAGCGCGTGATCGCGGCGCTCGCGCCGATCGCGCCGGACTTCGGGCGACTCCTGGTCGAATTCAGCTTCGGCGACATCTACAGCCGGCCGCAGCTCGACCTGAAAGCGCGCGAGATCGCGACGATCGCGGCGCTGGCCGCGCTCGGCAATGCGCAACCGCAGCTGAAGGTGCATATCGAGGCCGCGCTGAACGTCGGCTGCACGCGCGACGAGATCGTCGAGGTGTTCATGCAGATGGCCGTGTACGCGGGGATGCCGGCCGCGCTCAACGCGCTGTTCGCCGCGCATGAAGTGTTCACGCGGCGCGATGAAGCGGCCGGTGACGCGGCAGGCGCGAACGAAGCGGCCGGGCAGCCCGCATGACGAAGCGCGCGCCGGCGCGTCACGCGCGGTGCGGCGCGACGATCCGGTGCTTCGCGATGCGCCGGTACAGCGTCGCGCGCGAGATGCCGAGCGCCTGCGCGGCCGCGTCGGGCCGCCAGCGATGCGCGGTGAGCGCCGCGACGATGCGGCCGCGTTCGTCGTCGGGCAGCGTGCCGGGTACGACGCCGCCGAGTTGCGCGGCGATCTCGGCCGGCAGATCTCGCCGCGTCACGCGCGCGGCGTCGCACACCGCGCACGCATAGCGCAGCACGTTGCGCAATTGCCGCACGTTGCCGGGCCACGGATACGCGGCGAGCTGTTCGGCGAGCGTCGCATCGAGCGTCAGCACGTGGCCGGTGGCCTGCGCTTCCTCGGCGAATACGGCGGCGATCACGTCGCGCACGTCGGCACGCTCGCGCAGCGGCGGCAGTTCGAACGTCGCGCCGCTCAGCCGGTAGTAGAGGTCCTCGCGGAACGTGCCGTCGGCCACCATGCGTGCGAGATCGCGGTGCGTCGCGCAGATCACGTCGAGATCGACGCGCACGGGCGTATCGCTGCCGAGCGGCATGACTTCGCCATCGGCGAGCACGCGCAACAGGCGCGTCTGCAGCGCGAGCGGCATGTCGCCGATTTCATCGAGGAACAGCGTGCCGCCGTCGGCGAGCGCGATCTTGCCGCGTGCGCCATGCTTGCGTGCGCCGGTGAACGCGCCGGCCGCATAGCCGAACAGTTCGCTCTCGATCAGCGCTTCCGGCAGCGCGCCGCAGTTGACCGCGACGAACGGCCGCGCACGCCGCGCGCCGGCATCGTGGATCGCACGCGCGAATACTTCCTTCCCCGCACCGGTTTCGCCGAGTACGAGAATCGGCAGCCGCTTGCTTGCGACACGCAGTGCGAGTTCGGCCTGCTGCGCGATATGCGCATCGCTGCTGTGCAGAAACGGCGTCAGCGCGCCGACGTGGCGTTGCGCGCTTCCCGGGCGGCGCGAGGCCGTGCCGGGCTCGCGGCCGGTGCGCCGTAGCGGCGCACGCAGCCGCGCATAGAGCGGCGCGCCGGTCGCGCGCAGCCGCAGCGCGACGATCGCATCGAGCCGCGCGGCATCGCGCAGCGGCATCTCGGTCGCATCGAAGATCTCGTCGATATGGCGCGGTTCGCGCAGCGCCGGCAGCGCGTCGCGCGCCTGCCGGTTCGCGGCGACGATGTTGCCGCATTCGTCGAACGCGATCAGCCACTCGGGTTGCGCTTCGACGTAGTGACGATTCGGATGCCCGAACAGGATCCAGTGCTGCGTGGTGCTGTGCACGAAGTAGCCGTCCTCGATCAGCGCCGCGCTCTGCCGCACGAGCTGATAGACGAGACGCTGGCTGTCGCGGCCGTCGGGCGAATGAACGGCCGACGCGTCGAGCACGCCGATCAGCTCGCCGCCCGGCGAGAAGATCGGCGCCGCGCTGCAGGTGAGCGTCGTGAACGCCGCGCGAAAGTGATCCGTCTTGTGCACGGTGATCGGCGCGAGATCGGTCAGCACGTTCGCGACACCGCAGGTGCCTTCCTCGCTTTCCGACCAGCACGAGCCGATGTGCAGCCCCGCATGGCGGAAGTCGTTACGGCGCTCGCGGTCGATCCGGTAGTCGATCGTCACGCCGTGCGCGTCGGTCAGCATCACGCAGTAGTCGGCGACGCGGATCATGTCGTGCAGCCGCGTCAGGCACTGGCCCGACGCGCGCAGGAAGGCCTCCTCCTTGTCGCGCACTTCGCGCAGCTCGGCCGCGGTCAGCACGCGCGGGCCGATCGACGAAGCGGGGTCGAGGCTGTAACGCTCCAGCGACCGCTGCCACGACGACACGAGGCGCGTGGAGTCGGCCGGCGCGGGCAGGCGTCCGGCGAGCGCGCCGAGCACGCGGTCGGCGTGCTGGGTCTGGGGGACGGCGTAGGGCATGGTCGGCTCCGGTTCCGTACGGCGGGGATGCGATGTTCTTGTAGCACATCCCGTTCGACGGATCACATTGCATCGCAGCACGCGGCGAGCCTGAGACGTTCGTCTCACGGTATCGGGGGCTGTCTCGTGTCGTTGAGACGCGTTCATGTGCGACAGGCGGAGACCGTCCGGCATGACGCGGCCTGCGCGGCACCGCGATATGGCGGGGTTTGCGGGCAGGGCGGTGCGCTTGTGCCGGCGTCGCGGCGGCCGTTTCGTCGTATCGACGCGGTGAGACGAGCGGGCCGAATGGCCGCGCGCGCCGTCCTTCCCGCGGCGATTCCGGAACACCGGCATCCCCGTCGCGTCAGCATTCACAAGGGTTTCACGTTCATCGCACGCAGGGTGGCACGCCGCTTGCAGAGATCACGGGCAAGTCGGCGCGGTCGCGTCGACGACGATCCGCCGCCCGGCGATGGCAGCGGACGAGACAGGCAGAGTCGCGGCACGCCAACGCGCCGCGACAGGCCAACTGGATGGAGACGAACCCGTGACGATGCCCGTTACCGTCGGCGTGATCGCGAACCCCGCATCGGGGCGCGACATCCGCCGCCTCACGACGCATGCCTCCGTGTTTCCGACGGCGGAGAAGGCAAACATGATCGTGCGCCTGCTGGCCGGCCTCGGCGCGATGGGCGTCGAGCGCGTGCTGACGCTGCGCGACCGGACGGGCATCGCGACGCTGCTGCTGCGTGCGATCGACACGCACCGTGCGGTCGCGCCGCACGAGCGCTGGCCCGAGGTCGAATTCGTCGACCTGCCGATCACCGACACCGTCGCCGACACCCAGGCCGGCGCCGCGTACCTGCACCGGATGGAAGTCGCGCTGATCGTCGTGCTCGGCGGCGACGGCACCCATCGTGCGGTTGCAGCGCACTGCGGCGCGACGCCGCTCGTCGCGCTGTCCACCGGCACCAACAACGCATTTCCCGAGCATCGTGAAGCCACGGTCGCCGGCGTCGCGGCAGGACTCGCCGCGACCGGCGCGGTGCCGGCCGAAGTCGCGTTCACGCGCAACAAGCGGCTCGTCGTGCGCTGCGTGGCGGGCGCGCAGCCGGGGCGCGAGGAGATCGCGCTCGTCGACGTATGCGCCGCGCGGCAGCGCTTCATCGGCGCCCGCGCGATCTCGGGGTCCGCCGACATCGATTCGCTGTACCTGACATTCGCGGAACCGGACGGGATCGGTCTGTCCGCGCTCGGCGGCGCGTGGGCGCCGCTCGAACGCAGCGCGCCGCACGGGCTTGCGATGCGCTTCGCGGCCGATGGCGAGACCGCCGGCACGCCGCTCGTCGCGCCGATTGCACCGGGCCGCGTGGACCGCGTCGTGATGCGCAGTTGCGAGCGGCTCGAGCCGGGTGCGTGGCAGACGATTCCGTTCGAGCACGGCACGCTCGCGTTCGACGGCGAGCGCGAGATCGAGGTCGCGCGCGGCGATCGCTACGAGATCTCGCTCGACTGGTGCGGGCCGTTGACGGTCGACGTCGGGCGCACGCTGCGCTACGCGTCGTCACGCCAGCTGCTACGCGATGCCGGCGAGTGGCGCTATTGAGCAATGTTTTACCGAGTGACATTTCGACATCCATAACGATCGACAAGGAGACATCGCGATGACAGCCCCACTCGAAGGACAGGTCGCCATCGTCACGGGCGGCGCGCGCGGCATCGGCCGCGGCATTGCCCTGACGCTTGCCGGTGCGGGCGCCGACATCCTGCTGGCCGACCTGCTCGACGACGCACTCGACGCCACCGCGCGCGAGGTACGCGCGCTCGGCCGCCGGGCGGCGGTTGCGAAGGTCGACGTCACGCAGGCCGCGCAGGTCGACGCGATGGTTGCGCAGGCGCTCGCCGACCTCGGCCGGCTCGACATCCTCGTGAACTGCGCGGGCGTGATCAGCATTCATCCGGTCGGCGAACTGACCGAGCGCGACTGGGATTTCGTGATGGACGTGAACGCGAAGGGCACGTTCCTCGGCTGCCGGGCGGCGCTCGCGCCGCTGAAGGCGCAGGGCCGCGGCCGGATCATCAACGTCGCGTCGATCGCCGGCAAGGAGGGCTTTCCGAATCTCGCGCATTACAGCGCATCGAAATTCGCGGTCGTCGGCTTCACGAACGCGCTTGCGAAGGAGGTCGCGCGCGACGGCGTGACCGTCAACGCGATCTGCCCCGGCATCGTGCGGACGTATATGTGGGACCGGCTGTCCGACGAATGGAAGACCGACGGCGAATCGGTCGAGGAATCGTGGCAGCGGCACCAGTTGACGCTGATTCCGCAGGGCCGTGCGCAGACGCCGGAGGACATGGGCCGGCTCGCGCTGTTCTTCGCGACGATGGACAACGTGACGGGCCAGGCCGTGAACGTCGACGGCGGCTTCACGTTCCACTGACGGCCGCCGGCCGTGCAATCCGTCGCCGCGGCCCGGCCGCGGCGGCATTCGCAGTCAGACCTACTCAGGAGACACACATGACCGCTTCGACACAGCTCAGCAGGGACAAACTGCTGGACGCCTACCGGCTGATGCGCACGATCCGCGAATTCGAGGAGCGCCTGCACGTCGAATTCGCGACCGGCGAGATTCCCGGCTTCGTTCACCTGTATGCGGGCGAGGAGGCGTCCGCGGTCGGCACGATACTGCACCTCGGCCTCGACGACTACGTCGCGACCACGCACCGCGGCCACGGGCATTGCATCGCGAAGGGCGTCGACGTGCACGGGATGATGGCCGAGATCTACGGCAAGAAGACGGGCGTCTGCCACGGCAAGGGCGGCTCGATGCACATCGCCGACCTGTCGATGGGGATGCTCGGCGCGAACGGGATCGTCGGCGCGGGCGGCCCGCTCGTCTGCGGCGCGGCGCTCGCGGCGAAGCACAAGAATACCGGCGGTGTCGGCGTGTGCTTCTTCGGCGACGGCGCATCGAACCAGGGCGTGATCTTCGAATCGATGAACCTTGCGTCGGTGTGGCGGCTGCCCGCGATCTTCGTGGCCGAGAACAACGGCTATGCGGAAGCGACGTCGTCGAGCTGGTCGGTCGCGACCGACAACATCGCCGATCGCGCGAACGGGTTCGGGATGCCGGGCGTGATCGTCGACGGCTTCGACTTTTTCGCGGTACATGAAGCGCTCGGCGAAGCCGTCGAACGCGCGCGCAATGGTGGCGGTCCGACGCTCGTCGAGGTGAAGTTCACGCGCTATTTCGGCCACTTCGAAGGCGATGCGCAAACCTATCGCGCACCGGGGGAAGTGCAGAAGCTGCGCGACGAGAAGGACTGCCTGAAGCATTTCGAAACGCGCGTCGTGCGGGCCGAGGCGCTGACGACCGCCGACCTGCGCGCAGTCGATGCCCAGGTGAAGGCCCTGATCGACGATGCGGTCGCGCAGGCCAAGGCCGCGCCGGTACCCGACGCCGCCGACCTGCTGACCGACGTCTACGTGTCGTACCCGTGAGCGCGGCCTGATACCGCGGCCGGCACGGCGAACCGAACATTCCAGGAGACAGACATGGCAAGGAAGATCACTTATTCGCAGGCGATCAACGAAGCGCTCGCGCAGGAAATGGCGCGCGACGACAGCGTGATCGTGATGGGCGAGGACAATGCAGGCGGCGCGGGCGCGCCGGGCGAGGACGACGCGTGGGGCGGCGTGCTCGGCGTGACGAAGGGGCTGTTCCACAAGTTTCCGGGCCGCGTGCTCGATACGCCGCTGTCGGAGGGCGGCTACATCGGCGCGGCGGTCGGTGCTGCCGCGTGCGGGATGCGGCCCGTCGCGGAGCTGATGTTCATCGATTTCATGGGCGTGTGCTTCGACCAGATCTTCAACCAGGCCGCCAAGTTCCGCTACATGTTCGGCGGCAAGGCCGTGACGCCGGTCGTGATCCGCGCGATGTACGGCGCAGGCCTTCGCGCGGCCGCGCAGCATTCGCAGATGCTGACGTCGCTGTTCACGCACATTCCTGGGCTGAAGGTCGTGTGCCCGTCGACGCCGTACGACGCGAAGGGGCTGCTGATCCAGGCGATCCGCGACAACGATCCCGTGATCTTCCTCGAACACAAGCTGCTTTATACCCGCGAAGGCGACGTGCCGGAGGAGTCCTATGCGATTCCGTTCGGCGAAGCGAACGTGATGCGCGACGGCGACGACGCGACGATCGTCACGTACGGCCGGATGGTGCATCTCGCGATGGACGCGGCCGCGAAGCTCGCGAAGGACGGGATCCAGGTCGACGTGATCGACCTGCGCACGACGTCGCCGCTCGACGAAGAAACGATCCTCGAAAGCGCGGAGCGCACCGGACGCGTGGTGGTCGTCGACGAAGCGAACCCGCGCTGCTCGATCGCGACCGACATCGCCGCGCTCGTCGCGCAGCGTGCGTTCCATGCGCTGAAGGCGCCGATCGAGCTGGTGACCGCGCCGCATACGCCCACGCCGTTCGCGAGCGTGCTGGAAGACCTGTATATCCCGTCCGCTGATGCGATTGCGCAGGCGGTCCTGAAGACGAGGAGCTGACACGATGTCGATTCACATGATCACGATGCCCAAGTGGGGGCTGTCGATGGAGCAGGGGCAGGTCAACGGCTGGCTGAAGGCGATCGGCGAACGCGTGACGAAGGGCGATGAAGTGCTCGACGTCGAGACCGACAAGATCTCGTCGGGCGTCGAATGCGCGTTCGACGGCACGCTGCGCCGGCAGGTCGCGCAGGAAGGCGAGACGCTGCCGGTCGGCGCGCTGCTCGGCGTCGTCGCGGCCGCCGACGCGAGCGATGCCGACATCGACGCGGCGATCGCCGAATTCCAGCGCGATTTCGTGCCGAGCGCGGCGTCCGACGAAGCCGCGGGCCCGCAGCCCGAGAAGGCGCAGATCGGCGGCCGGACGGTGCGCTTCCTGAAGCTCGGCGAAGGCAGCGGCACACCCGCCGTGCTGATCCACGGCTTCGGCGGCGATCTCAACAACTGGCTGTTCAATCACGCCGATCTCGCCGCGCACCGGCCGGTGTGGGCGCTCGACCTGCCCGGTCACGGCGAGTCGGGCAAGGCGGTCGAGACGGGCAGCCTCGATGAACTGGCCGACGCGGTGCTCGCGCTGCTCGATGCGAAGGGCATCGACCACGCCCACCTGATCGGCCATTCGATGGGCGGTGCGGTCGCGATGGCGGCGGCCGAGCGCGCGCCGCAACGGGTCGCGTCGCTGACGCTGATCGCGAGCGCGGGGCTCGGCACCGACATCAACCGCGCTTACATCGACGGCTTCGTCGCCGGCAACAGCCGCAATACGTTGAAGCCGCACCTTGGCGCGCTGTTCGCGGACAACGCGCTGGTCACGCGGCAGCTCGTCGAGGATCTCGTCAAGTACAAGCGCCTCGAAGGCGTGCAGGCCGCGCTGGAGAAGATCGCGCATGCCGCGTTCGACGGTGCCGCGCAGCGGCGCGTGTTCCGCGACCGGCTCGCGACGCTTGCGCCGCGCACGCTCGTGATCTGGGGCGAGCACGACCAGGTGATCCCGGCGCAGCACGCGCAGAGCTTGCCTGACGGCGTGCGTGCCGAGGTGATCGCCGGCAGCGGGCACATGGTGCAGATGGAGGCGGCCGCCGACGTGAACCGCCTGATCGTCGCGTTTCTCGGAGACTGACGGTGGCCGCCGCGCTCGAACGACCCAGCCTTACCGCGCTCGGCCAGCCGGGCGCGAGAAGCCGTGACAAGCTCGCGCGCATTCCGGTGCGCGTCGAGCCCGCGGCCGGTGCGGCGTTGCCGAAGCCGCCGTGGCTGCGCGCGCGGCCGATGATGAGCGCGGCGGTCGCCGACATGGCGGCCGTGCTGCGCGATCATCGGCTGCATTCCGTCTGCGAGGAGGCGATGTGCCCGAACATCGGCGAATGCTTCGCGCAGCGCACGGCGACTTTCATGATCATGGGCGGCCTGTGCACGCGGCGCTGCCCGTTCTGCGACGTCGCGCACGGCCGTCCCGAACCGCTCGATGCCGACGAGCCCACGCGGCTGGCCGATGCGGCCGCGGCGCTCGGGCTGCGCTACGTCGTGATCACGTCGGTCGATCGCGACGACCTGCGCGACGGCGGCGCCGCGCATTTCGCCGCATGCATCGCGGCGGTGCGCGCGAGCGTGCCGGGCATCGGCGTCGAAGTGCTGACACCGGACTTCCGCGGCCGCGTGGCCCGCGCACTCGATGCACTGTCGACGGCCTGGCCCGACGTGTTCAACCACAACATCGAGACGGTGCCGTCGCTGTATCGCGCGGCGCGGCCGGGCGCCGACTATCGCGGCTCGCTCGAACTGCTCGCGCAGGCGAAGCAGGCACGGCCGGAGTTGGTGACGAAATCGGGGTTGATGCTCGGCCTTGGCGAGTGCGACGACGAAGTGCGCGACACGCTGCGCGACCTGCGTGCGCATGACGTCGACGTGCTGACGCTCGGCCAGTATCTCGCGCCGTCCGCGCACCATCTGCCCGTGCGGCGCTACGTGAGCCCCGACGCATTTGCCGCGTGGCGCGACGAGGCGCTGTTGCTCGGTTTCAGGGAAGTCGTCGCCGGCCCGCTGGTGCGGTCGTCGTATCACGCGGCCGACGTGCTGGAGGAGACGTAGCGGGCGGCGCGTCAGGCGGACGTGGAAGCAGCGGCGTGCGCACGACTGACGCGGCGCAGGTACAGCACGAGCCCGGCGCCCGCGAGCATCAGGCTGATCGTGTTCGCGAACCAGAAGCCGCGCGCGCCGGTCAGCCATGCGGGCGCGATGCCGCCCACGTCGAAACCGAGCACGTAGCCGCCGCTGAGCCCGACGCCCCACAGCGCGACCGCATAGATCACGGTCGGCACGACCGCGACCTTGTAGGCGCGCAGCACGAACGCCGACGTGACCTGCAGCGCATCGAAGACGTGGTAGCACGCGACGATCGCGACGAGCGGCATCGCGGCCGCGGCGACGGCCGGGTTCGGCGTATAGCCGCCGATGATCAGCGGGCGCAGCACGAACACGAGCAGGCCGTAGGTCGCGGCGATGCCGCACGCGAAGATCACGCTGTGCCGGCCGAGCAGCCGGGCTTCCTCGGGCCGTCCGGCGCCGAGCGCGCGCGCGACCAGCGTCGACGCCGCCACGCCGATCGACAGCGGCGTCATGTACAGCACCGCGCCGATGTTGCCGGCGATCTGGTGGCCGGCGAGCGTCGTCGTGCCGAACTGCGCGATGAACAGCGCCATGCACGTGTACGACGTGACCTCGATCAGGTACGACAGGCCCATCGGCACGCCGAGTTTCAGGATCGCCTTCTGGCGCTCCCAGACCGGCCAGCAGAAGCGCGAAAAGATCGCGAGCGGCGCGAACACGTCGAGCTTCGCGAGCAGCGTGTAGCCGATCAGCGCGAGTGCCCAGTTGATCAGCGTGCTCGCGAGCCCGCAGCCGGGGCCGCCGAGGGCCGGCACGCCGAACCCGCCGAAGATGAACCACACGTTGAGCGGGAACTTGAGCAGCAGCGCGCCGATCTGCAGGATCATCGCGAGGCGCGGCTTGCCGGCCGCGTTGGTCAGCGCGTTGTAGATGCGGAAGACGAGGCTGGCGGGCAGCCCGTACGACAGGATGCGCAGATAGTCGACGGTGCGGTCGTGCAGCGCGGCAGGCGTGTGCGCGACGCGCAGCAGCGGTTCGGGAAAATGCAGCAGGAGAAAGCCGGGCACCGCGAGCAGCAGCGCGAGCCACAGCGCCTGGCGCACTTCCTCGCCGATCTCGGCATAGCGCCGCGCGCCGTACAGCTGCCCGGTGATCGGCTGCAGTGCGGACAGGATGCCCGTCAGGCCGATATAGATCGAAATGTAGATCGACGAACCGAGCCCGAGCGCGGCGAGATCGACGGCCGAGTAGCGCCCGACCATCGCGGTGTCGATCACGCCGAACGCGATGATCGCGAGCTGGCCGACGAGCACCGGCCACGCGAGCCCGACGATCCGGCGGATGTCGCCAAACATCGTCAATCGGCCGGCTGGCGGCGCGGCGGACGCCGCTTGACGGGCGTCTTCGGCCGTTCGATGCGCTCGTACAGGCGGAAGCGCTCGTCACGGTCGGCGGCGCGGCGGCCTTCCCACACGAGACGCCACACGTATTGCGACATCGAGCTCGGCTCGCCGAAGTCCGAGCGGTCCTGGCGCAGGATCACGTCGCAGTCGCCGGAGAAATCGAAGCGCATGTTGCCGAAATACGCGAAGGTCGCGATCTGCGCGTCACCGAGCCGTACCGGCGAGATGCACTCGTAGTCGGACGGCAGATGCACCGCGATCTGCTGCGCGACGTCGCGATAGGTCCGGCCGTAGTTGACGATCGGCAGCCACAGCGTCATCAGCAGCACCCACATCAGCGTGGTGCCCGCACCCGACAGCACGACGCTGCGCCACAGCACTTTCGGCTGCCGCGAGATGCGCCAGCGCACCAGGAAGCACCAGCACACGGTGGCGATCACCGCGCAGATGAACGACAGGATCTTGAAGTGCGGCTCGTAGCCGGGCACGAGGCGGGCGAGGTTGCGCGCGAGCGGATGCGGGAAGCCGGTGATCGATGCGAGCCACACGAGCCACACGAAGGTGCCGAGAATGGTGAAGCTCAGCACCGCGAACCAGTCGATCGCGTTGATCGCGCCGCGCTTGAGGGTCGGCAGCGCGAACGTCGCGAGCACCGCGAGCGGCGGCAGCAGCAGCATGTACATGCGGTTCGACTGCTGGCTCTGCAGGATCACGAGCGCGACGAGCGGTACGGCGACCGACAGCGGAATCGCGACGTGCGCACGGCGGCGCATGCCGGCCCAGCTCCACCATGCCCAGATGGCGAGCGGCCACGCGGGCCACGTGAACAGCGGCAGGTTCTTCGCCGCATAGCCGAGCACCGCGGTCGGCGGACCGGAAAAGCGCATCAGGCTGCCGTGGATCCACTGGTTGAAGAACCATGCGGCATCGTCGGGCGCCGCGACGAATGCGGCCAGCGGCCACAGCGCGAAGATCGCTGCCGCGAGCGGCACGCCGACCAGCGGCAGGCGCAGGTTGCGCATCTCGGGCGTGACGAGCCACAGCACGGCCGTGCCGGCGAGCAGCGCGACGACCAGCACCGGATTGCCGGATAGCGCGACGAGGCCCATCGCGAGGCCCCACCACAGCGCGCCCTGCATCGGCTTGTCGATGCCGCGCACGATCCCGTAGACGAGCATCGCGATCCACGCGAACTGCGCGAGCTGCGGCGTCGTTTCGTGCCCGCGCTCCGCGAGACCGAAGCAGGCGACGAGCACCAGCAGCGCGCCGTCGGCGAGCGTGCGGCCGTAGTCGCGCGGCTCGGGCTCGCCGCCGAATGCGTACTTGAACGGCTGGACCTCGGCACGCCGGCCGAGCAGGTAGGCCGCGTACCAGACGAATGCACACGCGACGCAGAACAGCACGCCGGTATCGACGCGCGACGCGTTGCTTGCGTCGACCCACGGGCCGAGGCCGCGGATCGACAGCGCGCCGAGCCAGTAGCCGAGCGGCCCGTCGGTCGTGATGAACTTGCCGACCAGGTTCGGCAGCAGCCAGTCGTGCCAGCCGCCCTTGGCCATCGTCCACATCACGCCAAAGCCTGCCGCGTCCTCGTTCTTCCACGGGTCGCGGCCGAACAGGCCGAACGCGGCGTAGACGAAGCAGAGCGTGAGCAGCAGCCAGCGCGGCAGCGCGCGCGTGGCGGAGGCGGTGAGACGGACGACAGGCTTCATGCAGATGAGCGATTTGTTATGGGCGGGTGGCCGGCGCGGATGCGCGCGGTCGAGCCGGTTTCGAGCATCCGGCATTGTAGACGCGCCCGCTGTTGCGCGTCAGGTCGATGCCCGGGCGCCGGCTGGCGCCTGCCGGGCGAGCAGAGACAAAAAAGGGCAGCCTGGGCTGCCCTTTTGTGCGGTACCGGTGCAATGCAACCACCGGATGCAGTGCGAAGCTTACTTCGCCTTGCCGCTGGCGCGAACGCCGAACTTGTTCTTGAACTTCTCGACACGGCCTGCCGTGTCCATGATCTTTTGCTGACCCGTGTAGAACGAGTGCGATTCCGACGACACTTCGATCTTGGCGAGCGGGTAGGTCTTGCCGTCGAGTTCGATGTTTTCGCGCGTCTGGATCGTCGAGCGCGTGATGAACTTGAAGCCGTTCGACATGTCTTGGAAGACGACTTCGCGGTAGTTCGGGTGGATGCCTTCTTTCATGGTCTTTCCTTGGTGAGAGCGGTAGCCAACCCGCCGCTTGCCGTGCCGGAACGCGCACATTGCGCAAACCAGACGACGCCAAGCCCGGCGCGAGCCACTTGCCTAAGGTCGAAAAACGGCGATTATGCCAGAAAATCAGATGGTTGACGAATAATTTTCACGGTGCGTCGAGCGCGCCGGTGCCGGCCGGATCCTGCCGGTAGTAGCGCGCGAGCAGCCGGTACAACTCCGGAAATTCGGACTCGAACGCCTTCGGCCGGACGAACAGCGCTTCACTGCATACCGCGAAGAATTCCGACGGGTGGTCGGCGGCATAGGGATCGATCAGCGAGTCCCGCTCGAAGCGTGCCCACGCACGGTCCGGCACCGCGTCGACGCGCGCGCAGAACTGGTCGTACGCGTGCTCGAACACGTCGGCCCAGGCCTGCGCATCGAGGTGGGGCGCGTGCCAGCGGCGAAATAGGGGCGGATA
Organism: Burkholderia sp. AU45274; assembly: GCF_030482505.1. Lineage (NCBI taxonomy): Bacteria > Pseudomonadati > Pseudomonadota > Betaproteobacteria > Burkholderiales > Burkholderiaceae > Burkholderia > Burkholderia sp. AU45274. The sequence goes on from NZ_JAUJQE010000002.1 coordinate 372,350, forward strand.
GCCATCGGCCGCGCCGTTGACCATGTCGATCTTGTGCGCGAACTCGTGGATCACGACGTTGTACGCGTCGTGGCCGTCCGTCATCTGCGCGTCTTCCCAGGACAGGATCACGGGGCCGCCTTCCCAGGCCTCGCCGCTTGCGTCCTGCTCGACTTCGTGCACGACCCCGTCCTCGTCCTGCACCGTCTTGCGTATCACGAATTCGCCCGGATACACGACGACGCCGACCCAGCCGTCATACAGCGACAGATCGAGATTCAGCACGGGCAGGCAGGCCTGCGCGGCGATCGAGACGATCATCGCGTCGGTCAACTCGAGCCCGTGCGCGGTCGAGAACGATTTCTTCGCGACGAACAGGCTCGTCAGTTCGCGCAGCCGGCCGAGCGCGTCGGGCGGCAGTGCCGCAAGGAACGGCAGGCGCTCGACGGTTTCCTGCCACAGCGCGTCGGAGATCGGGTGGCTGCGCAGCGCGCGGTCGCGGCGGCGGTCGTCGAACCAGCGGGTCAGTTTCGAGAGCATGAAGGCGGCTCGCGGAAATCCAAAGCCTGTCTTTTAACTCAATCGATCTCTTTTTGCCATGCCGCAAAAAGGCCGCCGACGAGCGCCACGCCCGCCAGGAAGTAAAAGCCGTCGAGCGACGCGAGGAACGACGCCTGTTGCGCGACCATGCGCGCGATCGACGCGATCGCGAGGCCGTGCGCCTCGTTCAGCGCATGGCCGGCGGCGGCATAGCTGTGCGTCAGCGCATCGACGGTCTGCTGGAACAGCGGATCGAACACGTTTGCACGCTCGACGAGCCGCGTCTGGTGCACGGCCACGCGGTGCTGTTCGACGATGATGACCGACGACGTCGCGAACGAGATCGTCAGTTGCCGCACGATGTTCTTCAACCGGTAGCCGTGCGTATATTCGTCGATCGCGAAGATCCGGAATGTCAGGTTGGCCACCGGCAGCACGATGAAGAGCAGCAGCAATCCGCGCAGCAACAGCGGGACGATCAGCGCGGCTTCGCCGACCTGCGGCGTCATCCGCGTCATCCACAGCGCGGCCGTGATGGCGATCGCGAACCCCGGCACGACGAACCACTTCTTGTGCGTGACGAATTTCGCGTAACGCAGGTACGCGAACAGCGCAGTGGCTGAAATCAGCGACATCGTGCCCACCAGCCGCCCGGCGTTCTCGACCGGATAGCCGAGCCCGCTTTCGAGAAAACGCGACGTCAGGTAACTGAAGCCCGTCGACTCGTAGTAATAGAACATGTAGAGCAGCAGCCCGACCTGGAACGTCCGTTCGCGGAACGCGTGCAGGCGCACGAGCGGCGTCGGATGATGCCACTGGTGATACGCGAACCACGCAAGCGCGCCGATCCCTGCGATCGTCAGCAGGATCAGCATCGGCGAGCCGCTATAGAGCTGGTAATGCACCTGCTGCAGCACGATCTGCAGCGCGCCTTGCGCGAGCGCGAACACGACATACGGCCAGAAGTGTCCGGAGCCGCGTTCGTCGTCGGGTGTCCGGCCCGAATCGGGCAGCGTGAGCAGCGCGAGGATCGCGAACGCGATGCCGGCTGGCGCCGAGCACGCAAACAGCGCGCGCCACGTTGAATGTGCGACGAGCAGGCCGCCCACGATTGGCGCGAGCGCGCTGCCGAGCAGGATCATGATCAGGAACGCGCGTGTCGCGGGCGGCCGTTCCTGCGGCTTGAAACTGATCTGGATCAGGATCCGGCAAGCGCCCATCATCGGGCCGATGAAATAGCCCTGAAAGCCGCGCGCGAACGCGAGCTCGAGCGACGTGTCGGCGAGCGCGGCCGCGATCGCGCCGAACGAGAACATCAGCATGCAGCCGGCGACGTAGCGGCGATGGCCGAGCCGGTCGACCCACCATTGCTGCTGCAGGATGCCGAGCACGGCGGTGACCGCGTAGGCGCTCGACGACCACACGAGTTCATCGGGCGATGCGTTGATGCCACCCGCGATGTAGCTCGCGAAGAACGAGAAGATCGCGTTGTCGAAGTAGTCGATGCCGGTAACGAGCGCGAGCGCCCACGGGAACAGGTCCGCGCGCAGGTTCGCGCGGCTCCACAGTGGCGAGCGACCGGGCATCGCGCTCACTCGCGCGCCTTGCGCGTGCGCCGCGTGCCGGCTTCGGCCTGCCGCTGCGCGATCAGCGCATCGGCGTTTTCGCCGGCAAGACGCCGTTCGACGTAGTCGATGTCGTGCTGCAGTTCCTTGCGCAGCGCGACGGCTTCCTTCAGTTCGCGCTGGACGGCCGCGATCCGCCGGTCGAGTGTGTCGACCTGGTCGGCCAGGCCGGTCCGGATGTCGCGCAGCGACGCGTCCGAATAGCGGCGCCGGCCGTCGCCCGTTTCTTCCAGCGGGCGCTTCAGCATCTCGGTGATGCCATGCAGCGAGAAACCGAGCGCGCGCAGCCGCAGGATGCGGGCGAAGCGCTCGAGGTCGGCCTCGTCGTAGAGGCGGTAGCGGCCTTCGCTGCGCGACGGCGTGACGAGCCCGCGCTCTTCGTAATACTTCAGCGTGCGCGGCGTGACGCCGAGCCGTGACGCCGCATCGCTCACGGTCAGCAGCGGGGTGGAGGTGTCATTCGGCATCGGGAGGACGAGGGAGTTCGGACGATGACGCGATTATAGATCAACCTGTACGTTCACGTTCAGGTTGGCACCGAAAAACGGCCGCCGGGCAGGATGCGCGGGCGGCCGTTTTTGGAGTGCGGGGTGACGGTAATCAGCCGCCGCGGCGCATCAGGTCGAAGAACTCGGAGTTGCTCTTCGTCTGGCGGATCTTGTCGAGCAGGAATTCCATCGCTTCGACTTCGTCCATGTCGTGGATGAACTTGCGCAGCACCCAGATCTTCTGAAGGATCTCGGGCTTGATCAGCATTTCTTCGCGACGCGTGCCCGACTTGTTCAGGTTGATCGACGGATACACGCGCTTTTCCGCGAGACGGCGCTCGAGGTGCACTTCCATGTTGCCGGTGCCCTTGAACTCTTCGTAGATCACGTCGTCCATGCGGCTGCCGGTTTCGATCAGTGCGGTGCCGATGATCGTCAGCGAACCGCCTTCCTCGATGTTGCGCGCCGCGCCGAAGAAGCGCTTCGGACGCTGCAGTGCGTTCGCGTCGACACCACCCGTCAGCACCTTGCCCGATGCCGGGATCACGGTGTTGTACGCGCGTGCGAGACGCGTGATCGAGTCGAGCAGAATCACGACGTCGTGCTTCATTTCGACGAGGCGCTTGGCCTTCTCGATCACCATTTCGGCGACCTGGACGTGGCGCGTGGCCGGTTCGTCGAACGTCGATGCGATCACTTCGCCGGCGACCGAGCGCTGCATTTCGGTCACTTCTTCAGGGCGCTCGTCGATCAGCAGCACGAACAGGATCACGTCCGGGTGGTTCTGCTTGATCGCGTGTGCGATGTGCTGGAGCATCACGGTCTTGCCCGACTTCGGCGACGCGACGAGCAGGCCGCGCTGGCCCTTGCCGATCGGCGCGATCATGTCGATGATGCGGCCCGTGACGTTTTCCTCGCCGCGCATTTCGCGTTCGAGCGACAGCGGCTTGTTCGGGTGCAGCGGCGTGAGGTTCTCGAACATGATCTTGTGTTTCGAGGCCTCGGGCGGCTGCCCGTTGACTTTGTCGACCTTCACCAGCGCGAAGTAGCGCTCGCCGTCCTTCGGCGTGCGGACTTCACCTTCGATGGTGTCGCCGGTGTGCAGGTTGAAGCGGCGGATCTGCGACGGGCTGATGTAGATGTCGTCGGTGCTCGCGAGGTACGACATTTCCGGCGAGCGCAGGAAGCCGAAGCCGTCCGGCAGCACTTCGAGCGTACCGTCGCCGAAGATCGTCTCTCCCGTCTTGGCGCGCTTTTTAAGAATGGCAAACATCAACTCCTGCTTGCGCAGGCGGTTCGCGTTTTCGATCTCCAGGCCATTGGCCATTTCGATCAGTTCGGAGACGTGCAGAGACTTGAGCTCGGATAAATGCATACGGAGAACCCGCCAGGGAGGAGACGACGAAAGAAATAAAGGGAGGAGGGCGAGCGGAAGCGCTCAGAGACTTAAATGCGTCTTGTAGACGTTTTTTAATTCTAGCATAGGCCGATTCGCGCTTGAGCGAGCGATCGGCGGCTTGTCGACGGACGTGTTGCCGGCTGACAACACGTCCGCGGAACTGCCTGTATTACAGGTGGCTGTCCAGGAATGCGGTGAGCTGCGACTTCGACAGCGCGCCGACCTTCTGCGCGGCGGCCGCGCCGTTCTTGAACAGGATCAGCGTCGGGATGCCGCGCACGCCGAATTTCGCGGGCGTTGCCTGGTTGTCGTCGACGTTGATCTTCGCGATCTGCAGCTTGTCGCCGTAGTCCTTCGCGACTTCGTCGAGGATCGGGGCGATCATTTTGCACGGGCCGCACCATTCGGCCCAGAAATCGACGAGCACGGGCTTGTCGGATTTGACGACGTCCTGTTCGAACGATGCGTCGCTGATGTGTTTGATCTGTTCGCTCATTGGGTCAATACCTCTTACGGTTCGGGGACTGCCTGCTTGCGCGTTGCGGCGTACCGGCTGCCGTGGGCGGCCGGCCGCTGCGGCAGGTCACTCCACTCTCCGGAAAGGAGGCGTGTAAGCGCTGCATGCCGCGGCTCGCGGGTCGTTCGGGCGTCATATTAGCCTAAATTGCTATCTGCTGCGGGCGGCGATAGTAGCCGCTACGCGAGTAGGGGTACGACGCGACGTTCGACCGTTGTGTCCAGCAGGTGGAGGCCGGCTCGCAAATTACAAGGGGGGACGTGCAGGCCATCGGCGTCGGGTGAGCTTCGTGGCCCGGTGCGCGTCGGTTTGTCGGGTCATATTCGCATTGGTGCGAACAAACGGTCGCATTCATCCGGAAGCGGTGATAGAATATGCCGTGACGGGCCTCCTCGCATGGTGGGGCGGTGAACCTGGTCAGGTCGGGAACGAAGCAGCCACAATCGTTTTCCGCCAGTGCCGAGGGTTGGGCTCGTCACCTTCCATCTCGCCCCGTTCGCCGGGCGTTTTTTATTTCTGCATCCCACTCCGTTTTACCTGCGCGTTTGCCTGTCTTCCGCACCGTTTCGCGTGTCGGCGCGACGCAGCGTTACTGATACAATTTCCCGATGACCTATCAAGTTCTCGCACGCAAGTGGCGTCCGAAGGATTTCGCTTCGCTCGTCGGCCAGGAGCACGTCGTCAGGGCGCTCACGCACGCGCTCGACGGCGGGCGTCTCCATCACGCCTATCTGTTTACCGGAACCCGCGGTGTCGGCAAGACGACGCTGTCGCGGATCTTCGCCAAGGCACTCAATTGTGAAACCGGCGTCACGTCGCAGCCGTGCGGCGTGTGTCGCGCCTGTCGCGAGATCGACGAAGGGCGTTTCGTCGATTACGTCGAGATGGATGCCGCAAGCAACCGCGGCGTCGACGAAATGGCCGCGCTGCTCGAGCGCGCGGTGTACGCGCCCGTCGATGCGCGCTTCAAGGTCTACATGATCGACGAAGTGCACATGCTGACGAATCACGCGTTCAACGCGATGCTGAAGACGCTCGAAGAGCCGCCGCCGCACGTCAAGTTCATCCTCGCGACCACCGATCCGCAGAAAATCCCCGTCACCGTGCTGTCGCGCTGCCTGCAGTTCAACCTGAAGCAGATGCCGGCCGGGCACATCGTGTCGCATCTCGAACGGATCCTCGGCGAAGAGCAGATCACGTTCGAGCCGCAGGCGCTGCGCCTGCTCGCGCGCGCCGCGCAGGGCAGCATGCGCGACGCACTGTCCCTCACCGACCAGGCGATCGCCTATTCGGCCAACGAGGTGACCGAGTCGGCCGTGTCCGGCATGCTCGGCGCACTCGACCAGACTTACATGGTGCGCCTGCTCGACGCGCTCGCCGCGGGCGGCGGCCCGGAAATCCTCGCGATTGCCGACGAGATGTCGCTGCGCAGCCTGTCGTTCTCGACCGCGCTGCAGGATCTCGCGAGCCTGCTGCATCGCATCGCGTGGGCGCAGTTCGCGCCGGGCTCGGTGCTCGATGAATGGCCCGAAGCGGGCGACCTGCGCCGCTTCGCCGAGATGCTGAGCCCCGAGCAGGTCCAGTTGTTTTATCAGATCGCGACGGTCGGTCGCGCCGAGCTCGGCCTGGCGCCGGACGAGTACGCCGGTTTCACGATGACGCTGCTGCGGATGCTTGCGTTCGAGCCGGCGGTTGCCGCCGGCAGTGCGCCGGTCGGCCAGCCGTCCGCGCCGCGTGCGGTGCCGGGCCCGCGCGTGGCGGCGGCATCGGCCGCTGCGGCGAAGCCGGTATCGGCTGCACCTGCCGAAGCAGTGCGGTCGCAGGCTATTGCCCCGGCAGCGCCCGCGGCACCGGTTGTGCGTGCGGCGCCGGTGCAGTCCGGCGACGAAACAGATCGGCCGGCCGTGAAACCGGCTGCCGTCGAAGCAGCCGCGCCGGCCCCGGTTGACGCGCCAGTCATCGAAACGCCGCAGCCGCAGACGGCCGCAGCACCGCAAGCGGAGCCGGCCGGCGATCCCCCGACGCCTGTTCGCAAGGAACCCGAGCCGCCTGCTGCCGTTGCGCAGCGAAGTGACGAGCCGGCTGCGCCGGCCGAACCGATGCCGCGTGCTGCGCCGCCCGAGCCCGTCGCGCGTCCGGCGGCGCGTTCCGGAGGCGCCGCCGCCGCGCTCGACGTGTTGCGCAATGCGGGGATGCGCGTGTCGTCCGACCGCGGGCGTGCAGGCGCCGCCGCCGTGAAACCGGCAGCCCAGCCGGCCGCCGAGAAGCCGGCTGCGCCGCGTCCCGCCGCCGTCCAGGTGCCGACGCCGCGCGCTGCGGCCCGTGCGCCGCAGGCGGCCGATTCGCGCCAGGCGTCGCCGCCGTGGGAGGACATCCCGCCCGACGACTACGTGCCCCTCAGCGCCGACGAAATGTTCGGTGGCCCGTCCGACGATGGCTTCGTGCCGGTGTTCGACAGCGGCCCCGACGACGTGCGCGTCACGCCTCGGCCGGCGGAAACCCGTCCGTCCGCACCGGTCGACACGCGTCCGTTGCCGCCCGCGATCGCACTCGATCCGGTCGGTTTCGACGGCGAATGGCCGGCACTGGCCGCGCGGCTGCCGCTCAAGGGCGTCGCGTACCAGCTCGCGTTCAACAGCGAACTGACGGCCGTCGACGCGACGACGTTGAAACTTTCCGTGCCGGTGCCGCAATATGCGGACGCCGCGCAGGTGGCGAAGCTGAAGGCCGCGCTGGCCGATGCGCTCGGCAAGCCGGTCGAGGTGGCCGTCGAAGTCGGGCCCGCACGGCGTACGGCGGCGGCGCTCGATGCGGCCGCGCGCGCGGCGCGCCAGCGCGAGGCCGAGCAGGAGATTCACGGCGATCCGTTCGTGCAGCAGCTCGTGCGCGATTTCGGTGCGCGTATCGTCGAGGGTTCGGTGCGCCCGCTCGCCGACGCGGCGCCGGACGGGCCGCCGCCGACGCTGCATTGAACTGAGCGCCCCGCGACAGGCACAATCACGCCCACACATTGGCCGGCACGCGCCGCGTGCCGGTTTTCACACGATCAAGAAGGAGTATTCCCATGTTGAAAGGCAACCTCGCCGGACTGATGAAGCAAGCGCAGCAAATGCAGGAAAACATGAAGAAGATGCAGGAGCAGCTTGCGCTGATCGAAGTCGAAGGGCAGTCGGGCGCCGGTCTCGTCAAGGTGACGATGACGTGCCGCAACGAAGTGCGTCGCGTGTCGATCGACCCGAGCCTGCTCGCGGACGACAAGGACATGCTCGAGGATCTCGTCGCGGCCGCGTTCAACGACGCCGTGCGCAAGGCCGAAGCGACGTCGCAGGAAAAGATGAGCGGCATGACGTCGGGCCTGCCGTTGCCCCCGGGCTTCAAGCTGCCGTTCTGAGCGTAGCGTCCGTGTCATTTTTTGCTGCCGTATGAAACAGCCGTCCGCCCTGTCCGCGCTCGTCGAAGCGTTGCGCGTGCTGCCCGGCGTCGGGCCGAAATCCGCCCAGCGCATGGCGGTCCACCTGATGCAGCACGATCGGGAGGGCGCGGAGCGGCTCGGCCGGTCGCTGTTGTTCGCGACCGAGCACCTGCAGCACTGCGAGAAGTGCAACACGTTCACCGAAGCGCAGATCTGTGAGGTCTGCAGCGACGAAGAGCGTGATCCGACGCTGCTGTGCGTCGTCGAGACGCCTGCCGACCAGATCATGCTCGAGCAGACGATGACTTACCGCGGGCTGTATTTCGTGCTGATGGGCAGGCTGAGCCCGCTCGACGGGATCGGCCCGAAGGAAATCCATTTCGACCGCCTCGTGCGGCGCGCGTCCGATGGTGTTGTCAAGGAAGTCGTGCTCGCGACCAACTTCACGAACGAAGGCGAAGCCACCGCGCACTACCTCGGCCAGACGCTGAAGGCGCGCGGGCTCGCGGTCACGCGCCTCGCGCGCGGCGTGCCGGTGGGCGGCGAACTCGAGTACGTCGACGCGGGCACCATCGCCCGCGCGATGCTCGACCGCCGCACGATGTAAGCCGGGCGCCGCCGGCGGCGGCGCCGTTCCTCATGCCAGGGAGACACATGAGCACCAGCCAGGGCCCGCTCGCGGGCGTCAAAGTGCTCGAATTCGGAACGCTGATCGCGGGGCCGTTCGCGTCGCGGCTGTTCGCCGAATTCGGCGCGGAAGTGATCAAGATCGAGGATCCGAACGGTGGCGACCCGCTGCGCAAGTGGCGCAAGCTCCATCCGGAGCAGGGCGGCACGTCGCTGTGGTGGTCCGTCCAGGCGCGCAACAAGAAATCGGTCACGCTCAACCTGAAGGCCGACGCCGGCAAGGCGATCGCGCGGCAACTCGCGCGCGAAGCCGACATCGTGATCGAGAATTTCCGCCCGGGCCTGCTCGAAAAGCTCGGGCTCGGCTACGACGTGCTGTCGGCCGAGAACCCGGGCCTCGTGATGGTGCGCCTGTCCGGTTACGGGCAGACCGGCCCGTACCGCGACCGGCCCGGCTTCGGCGCGATTGCCGAATCGATGGGTGGGCTGCGTCACATCACCGGCTATCCCGAGCTGCCGCCGCCGCGCATCGGCATCTCGATCGGCGATTCGATCGCCGCGCTGCACGGCGTGATCGGCGCACTGATGGCGCTGCATCACCGCAAGGTCAACGGCGGTGCGGGGCAGGTGGTCGACGTTGCACTGTATGAAGCCGTCTTCAACATGATGGAAAGCGTGGTGCCCGAATACGGCGTGTACGGGATGGTGCGCGAGCGCACCGGCGCGTCGCTGCCGGGCATCGTGCCGTCGAATACGTATGCGTGCCGCGACGGCAGCATCGTGATCGGCGGCAACAGCGACCCGATCTTCAAGCGGTTGATGAAGGCGATCGAGCGCGACGACCTCGCCGACGATCCCGCGCTCGCGCAAAACGACGGGCGCGTGCCGCGCACACAGGAAATCGACGACGCGATTGCCGCGTGGCTTGCGCCGCGCACGATCGAAGAAGCACTCGTCGTGCTCAATGCGGCCGACGTGCCGGCCGGGCGCATCTACAGCGCCGCCGACATGTTTACCGATCCGCAGTTCGTCGCGCGGCAGATGATCCAGCGCTTCAAGCTGGCCGACGGCACCGACATCCCGCTGCCGAACATCACGCCGAAGCTGTCCGACACGCCGGGCGAAACGCGCTGGCTCGGGCCCGAACTCGGCGAGCATACGGACGAGGTGCTGCGCGGCCTCGGCTACGACATGCCGGCGATTGCCGCACTGCGCGAAGCGGGCGCGATTTGAGCATCCTCGGGCCTGTCGCTTCGCGCCGGGCTCCCGGAACTGGGCATTCCCCAACGGCGACCCGTTAGCGGGGGAAAACCCGGGGCGGCGCGGCGTTTTCCTGAGCACGGGGAACGCCGCGCCGCAACGCGGCGACGCAGCGTGTCCGGGTGCCCGCAGCCGTCCATCCGCAGTCGCCGGACTGTCGCTCTCGCGCCATCTTTCCTCGGTTACAATCGCCGGATGCGAATCCTACTCAGCAACGACGACGGCTATCTCGCCCCCGGTCTCGCCGCGCTCAGCGACGCGCTGCAGCCGCTGGCCGAGCTCACGGTGATCGCGCCCGAGCAGAACTGCAGCGGCGCGTCGAATTCCCTCACGTTGTCGCGGCCGCTGTCGGTGCAGCGCGCGGCGAGTACGGGTTTCTTCTACGTGAACGGCACGCCGACCGATTCGGTACACGTCGCGTTGACGGGGATGGCCGACGCCAGGCCGGACCTCGTCGTTTCCGGGATCAACAACGGCCAGAACATGGGCGAAGACACGCTCTATTCGGGGACAGTTGCGGCCGCCACCGAAGGCATCATGTTCGGCGTGCCGGCCATCGCATTCTCGCTGGTCGACAAGGGCTGGGCCCATCTGGCGGACGCCGCGCGCGTCGCCGCGGAAATCGTCGAGCACTCTCTCGCGCATCCGCTGCCGGGCCAGCCGCTGCTCAACGTCAATATTCCGAACCTGCCGTACGACGAACTGAAAGGCTGGAAGGTCACGCGCCTCGGCAAGCGTCATCCGTCGCAGCCGGTGATCCGCCAGACCGACCCGCGCGGCGAACCGATCTACTGGATCGGCGCGGCGGGCGAAGCGCTGGACGCCAGCGACGGCACCGATTTTCACGCAGTGGCAAACGGTTTCGTGTCGATCACGCCGCTGCAGCTGGACCTCACGCACACGCAGATGCTGCCCGCGACGCGCGAATGGGCGCGCGCCGGAGGGCGGGCTTCATGAGCGGCGAGCGCGCGAAGCGGTTCCCGCTCGCGCTCGAAGATCTCAAGCGAGCGCCACGCAAGTCGGACGGTCGGGCCGGCGAACGCCATGCGGCGGTTGCGGTATCGAAGGCCGCCGACAAGCCTGCGGCCGTGCTGAAACCGGTTGCGGTGAAGCCTGCTGCGACGCGATCGGCGTTGCCCGGCTCCGCCGCCGCGAAGCCGGCGACCGCGCCGAAGCCGACCGCACTGAAGCCCGCGATGCCGAAGCCGGCCGCACCGAGCGTCGCGCCGGCCGGCGCGTTCGCGCTCACGTCGGAACGTGTGCGCGAACGGATGGTCGAACGGCTGCGCGCGAACGGTGTGACCGACGCGCGTGTGCTGGAAGCGATGGCCGCGGTGCCGCGACACATGTTCGTGGATCCGGGGCTCGCAACGCAGGCCTACGAGGATTCGGCGTTGCCGATCGGCCACCAGCAGACCATTTCAAAGCCGTCGGTCGTCGCGCGCATGATCGAGCTTGCGATGGCCGGCCGCACGCTCGAGCGCGTCCTCGAGATCGGCACGGGCTGCGGCTATCAGGCCGCCGTGCTGAGCCACGTGGCACGCGACGTGTATTCGATTGAACGCATCAAGCCGCTCTACGAGCGCGCGAAGCTGAACCTGCGGCCGCTGCGCGTGCCGAACATCCGTCTGCACTACGGCGACGGGCGTGTCGGCCTGCCGTCCGCGGCCCCGTTCGACGCGATCGTGATCGCGGCGGCGGGGCTCGACGTGCCGCAGGCGCTGCTCGAGCAGCTCGCGATCGGCGGGCGGCTCGTCGCGCCGGTCGGCGCGCAGAGCGGGCAGCACCAGGTGCTCACGCTCGTCGAGCGCGTCGCGCATGCGCAATGGCGAGAGTCACGGCTTGATCGCGTTTTCTTTGTCCCTTTAAAATCCGGAGTAATTTGAAACCGATGAGTATGTTGCGCGCGATGCAAAACAACCGTTCCAGGGAACCGCTCACGCTCGCCCAGCGGGCGATCTGCGTAGCTGCGTTCTCCACGCTTCTGGCCGCCTGTGCGACGCGGCTCGACAACGCGCCCGTCGTCGATCGCTCCGGTTCGCTCGGCACGACCGGCACCGCGCAGCCCGCGGCGCCGCTTCCGCCGGCTCCGCCGGGTTACTACCGGGTGAAGCCGGGCGACACGCTGTACCGGATCGCACTCGAAAACGGGCAGAACTATCGCGACATCGCCGCGTGGAACAACCTGGCGAACCCGAATCAGATTGAAGTCGACCAGCTGCTGCGCGTTTCGCCGCAGGCCGGTGCCGCCGTTGCGGGCACGCAGGTCGCCGCACCGATCGCGGGCGCCGCCGTTGCGACCGCGCCGCTCAGCAGCGGCCCGGCAACGCCGGCCGCCGGCACGTCGTCGTCGGTCGCGACGCCGCCGGCCGCAGCAGCCGCATCGAGCGATACGGCTGCCGCGCCGAGCGGCCCCGTGACGTTCGCATGGCCCGCGCGCGGTCCCGTGCTGAACGGTTTCGACGACGCGAAGAACAAGGGCGTCAATATCGGCGGGTCGGCCGGCGAGACCGTGAAGGCGGCGGCCGACGGTCGCGTCGTCTACTCGGGCAATGGCCTGCGTGGCTACGGCAACCTCATTATCATCAAGCACGATGCAACTTACCTCACGGCGTATGCACACAATCGCGCTTTGATGGTAAAAGAGGGGGACGCGGTAACGAAGGGGCAGAAGATCGCCGAGATGGGGAACAGCGATTCCGACCGCGTGATGCTGCATTTCGAGGTTCGCCGGCAGGGTAAACCTGTCGATCCGCTGAAGTATTTGCCGCCTCAATAACCGAGACGACCATGCCGAAATCGAAGCGCCACGAGCCGCAAGCCGAGTCTGAGAAAATCAGTCGAGCCACGCAAGCATCGGTGGGGCGAGCTGGTGCTTCGACGGACGACGAAGACGACGTCGCGGACAACGAGCGTGACCTCGAGGCACGCGACGCCGACGCGGACGGTGGCGACGACGAGCGCGAAGGCCGTGCCGAGGCGGCGCCCGATGTCGACGATTTCCGCACGATGCTGCAGGCCGAGCTCACGGCCGACACGATCCAGCATTACCTGAACCGCATCAGCGTGAAGCCGTTGCTCACCGTCGAGGAGGAGCAGCGCTATTCGCGTCTGGCCAAGGCCGGCGAATTCGAGGCGCGGCAGGTGATGATCGAGCGCAACCTGCGTCTCGTCGTCAGCATCGCGAAGGGGTATCTGAACCGTGGCGTGCCGCTGCTCGACCTGATCGAGGAAGGCAACCTCGGCCTGATGCATGCCATCGAGAAGTTCGACCCGACGCGCGGCTTCCGTTTCTCGACCTACGCGACGTGGTGGATCCGGCAGAGCATCGAGCGCGCGATCATGAACCAGGCCCGCACGGTGCGCCTGCCGGTGCACGTGATCCGCGAACTGAACCAGGTGCTGCGCGCGAAGCGCCACCTCGAAAAGAACTCGATGTCGACGGGTGAAGCGGCTGAGCGCCGCGAAGCCAGCATCGACGACATCGCCTATCTCACCGGCAAGACCGCCGAGGAAGTCACCGACATCCTTGCGCTCAACGAGCACACGGCGTCGCTCGACGCGCCGCTCGACCTCGATCCCGCGAGCAGCCTGCTCGACCTGCTGCCCGACGACCAGAGCCAGTCGCCCGACGCGGAGGTTCAGCACCGCGAGCTCGAGACGCTGACGCGCGCGTGGCTGTCGCGGCTGTCCGACAAGCATCGGCATGTGATCGAGCGCCGCTTCGGCCTGAACCACATCGAACCGGCAACGCTCGAGGAGCTGGCCGACGAAATGGGGCTCACGCGTGAGCGCGTGCGCCAGATCCAGCAGGAAGCGCTGGTGCGCCTCAAGCGGTTTTTCGCCTCCAACGGCGTGCGCAAGGACGCCGTTCTGTAACTGATGACTCCGATTCTTGTTTTTGACATCGAGACGATTCCCGATGTCGACGGCATTCGCCGTCTGGAAGACCTGCCCGCGACACTCGACGATGCCGCGGTGGCCGAGCATGCATTCGCGGCCCGCCGCGAGAAGACCGGCGGCGATTTCCTGCCGCACCACCTGCAGCGCATCGCGGCGATTTCATGCGTGTTCCGCGACAACAACGGTTTTCGTGTGCGCTCGCTCGGCACGCCGCAGGACAACGAAGCGACGCTGATCCAGTCGTTCTACCGCGTGATCGAGAAATACACGCCGCAGCTCGTGTCGTGGAACGGCGGCGGTTTCGATCTGCCGGTGCTCCATTACCGCGCGCTCGTACACGGCATCCCCGCGAGCCGCTACTGGGATCTCGGCGAGGACGATCGCGATTTCAAGTGGAACAACTACATCTCGCGCTACCACTCGCGGCACACCGACCTGATGGATGTGCTCGCGATGTATCAGGCGCGCGCGAATGCGCCGCTCGACGCGCTCGCGAAGATGTGCGGCTTTCCGGGCAAGCTCGGCATGGACGGCAGCCAGGTGTGGCCGGCGTTCCAGGCCGGGCGGATCGAGGAAATCCGCAACTATTGCGAAACCGACGTCGTCAATACCTACCTGCTGTACTGCCGGTTCCAGTTGATGCGCGGCGGCCTGACGCCGAGCGAGTATGCGGACGAGATCCTGCTCGTGAAGAACTCGCTTGCACAGGAGCCCGCGTCGCACTGGGCCGAATACCTGGCCGGTTTCGACGCATAGCGCGGGCGAGGTGCGCTGCGGCCGGCGGCGCGATCATGCCAGGTCGAGCAGCACCGGCTGGTGATCGGACGCGCGCACGTCGCCGTCGATTTCACAGCGCGTAACGCGCGGCAGCAGCGTATCGGTCACGAACACGAAATCGCACGCGAGCGGCCCCTCCGACCATTGCACCGTGTCGTAGACACCCGCCGTCGGCGGTGGCATGCGGCCCGGGTGTCGCGCGACCCATGTGTCGATGAAGCACGGCGCGTCCGGGATCGGCTCCAGGAGTCGGCAATAGGCGTCACTGCCGAACGCGCTGTTGAAGTCGCCGCAGACGATCGCATCGCATGGCTGGCCGGTTGCGCTGAACGGCCCCTCGGCGGTTTCGGCGGGCGCCGGTCGTGCCGCATGCGCGCAGGCCTCGCGGTGCCGGTCGCGCAATGCGTCGACCTGGGCGAGCCGCTGGCGCGCCGAATAATATTCCAGATGCGTGGTGACCACCCGCAGTGGCCCGAAGGGCGTCTGCAACTCGACGTCGAGCGCGACGCGCGGCATCGACGGCGCGCCGGCGTCGGCCGGCCACGGCAGCAACTGGCGGAGCACGCGCCCGACCGGCAGGCGGGTCGCGATTGCGTTGCCGAACTGGCGGCGCGGTGCGCCGGTTTCAATGGGCGGCAAGTCGGCACCGATCGCGTCGACGATCGTATATCCGGGCAGCAGCGCCGCGAGTTCGGCGAACTGGTCGGCGCCGGGCCGCCCGGGCAGTGCGCCAAAGCCGCGCGTGACTTCCTGCAGGCACAGCACGTCGAAGTCGCCGAGCGCGCGGATCGCCGCGACGGTACGCGACAGATCGACGATGCCGTCCGCGTCCCGACCCCATTGGATGTTCCAGTCGATCAGTTGCATGGTCGAATCTCCTGTCGGGCGGATCTCGAGCCAGGGCGTACCTGAGTCGGCGCCGCGGTCCACGTGGCCGCTGGCGCTCTCGGGCCCGCCTGTCCGGCCGTTCCGGCGCCATCCCGGGCCGTCTATGCTTAAGTATCGGCGCTTGGCGCATGCAAAGCGGGCGATGCGGGCCCGCGTCGTCTACAATCTCGCCTTCTTCAACGTTTGTCAGGAAAAGCTGGTGTCCGAAGCCGCCCCCACTTCTGCGCGCAAATCAAGAAACGCGCCCGTCGCGCCCGGAATCGCCCCGGTCCTCGAGATCGAATCGCTCGACATGGAAGCGCGCGGTGTCGGCCGCACGATCACCGAGGACGGCGAACCGGGCAAGGTCATCTTCGTCGAGGGCGCGCTGCCGGGCGAGCGCGTGACCTATTCGAGCTTCCGCCGCAAGCCGAGCTACGAGCAGGCGACGGTCGTCGACATTCTGCGCCCGAGCGTGATGCGCACGAAGCCGAAATGCGCGTTCTTCGGCACCTGCGGCGGCTGCTCGATGCAGCATCTCGACATGCGTGCGCAGGTGGCGGTCAAGCAGCGCGTGCTCGAAGACAATCTGTGGCACCTGGCGAAGCTGCGCGCGGAAACGATGTTCGCGCCGATTCACGGCCCGTCGTGGGGTTATCGCTACCGCGCCCGCCTGACCGTGCGCAACGTCGCGAAGAAGGGCGGCGTGCTGGTCGGGTTCCACGAGAAGAAGAGCAGCTACGTCGCCGACATGACGAGCTGCGAAGTGCTGCCGCCGCACGTGTCGGCGATGCTCGTGCCGCTGCGCCGGCTGGTCGAGGGGTTGTCGATCCGCGATCGGATGCCGCAGATCGAGCTCGCGGTCGGTTCGGAAGTCACGGCGCTCGTGCTGCGCGTGCTGGAGCCGATCAACGCGGACGACGAAGCGCTGCTGCGCGCGTTCGCGGACGAGCACAAGGTGCAGTTCTGGCTGCAGCCGAAAGGGCCGGACACGGTGACGCCGTTCTATCCGCTCGACGTGTCGCTCGACTACACGCTGCCGGAATTCGGCATCCGCATGCCGTTCAAGCCGACCGATTTCACGCAGGTCAACCATCAGATCAACCGCGTGCTGGTGGGCCGCGCGCTGCGCCTGCTCGCGCCGTCGCGCGACGACCGCGTGCTCGACCTGTTCTGCGGGATCGGCAACTTCACGCTGCCGCTCGCGCGGCTGTCGCGCGAGGTGATGGGCATCGAAGGCAGCGATACGCTGACGACGCGCGCGCTGGCGAATGCGCGCGAGAACGGTGTCGACGGCCACACGACGTTCGCATGCCGGAACCTGTTCGAAGTGACGGGCGACGACATGCGTGCGCTCGGCGCATTCGACAAGTTCCTGATCGACCCGCCGCGCGAAGGCGCGCTCGCGGTGTCGAAGGCGCTGGCCGAGATCGCGCAGAGCGGCGAAGGTCCGCTGCCGAAGCGCATCGTGTACGTGTCGTGCAACCCGTCGACGCTGGCGCGCGACGCAGGCCTGCTCGTGCACGAGGCCGGCTACCGCCTGAAGGGCGCCGGTGTCGTGAACATGTTCCCGAATACGTCGCACGTCGAATCGATCGCGCTGTTCGAGCGCGACTGAGTCAGGCGGCGGACGTAAAAAAACCGGCCCGCGGGCCGGTTTTTTCATGGCGTGTAGCGAACGTCAGTTGCGGTTGCCGCCGAAGATGCCGAGCAGTGCGAGCAGGTTCGTGAACACGTTGTACAGGTCGAGGTAGATCGCGAGCGTGGCCGAGATGTAGTTCGTCTCGCCGCCGTTCACGACGCGCTGGACGTCGAACAGCATGTAGGCGGAGAAGATCGCGATCGCGAGCACCGACACGGTGAGCATCAGCGCGGGGAGTTGCAGGAAGATGTTCGCGACCGATGCGAGCAGGATCACGATCACGCCCATGAACAGCCACTTGCCGAGCCCCGAGAAGTCACGCTTGCTGACGGTGGCGATCGTCGCCATCGCGGCGAAGATGATGCCGGTGCCGCCGAACGCGAGCATGATCAACGACGGGCCGTTCGAGAAGCCGAGGATGAAGCTCAGCAACCGCGACAGCATCAGGCCCATGAAGAACGTGAAGCCGAGCAGCACGAATACGCCCGCTGCGCTGTTTTTGGTCCGCTCGATCGCGAACATGAAGCCGAACGCGATCGCGAAGAACGCGAGCAGGCTCATCATCGGGCTCGTGGCCGCGAACAGCGAGAAGCCCGTCGCGACGCCGACCCAGGCGCCCAGCACGGTCGGCACCATCGACAGCGCGAGCAGCCAGTACGTGTTCCGCAGCACGCGGTTGCGAACCTCGGCGGTGCTGACGGAACCGCCGCGGCCGAAATTGTACGGATAGTCGTTCATGGTTTCTCCTAACATTGAACGCGTGGGCGTCCGGGGCCGGTTCGGCACACGCGGTGTGCGGCGCAGCAAACCGGAGCAGCTATGGCTAAGATACGTTCCGTGCCGGGAGGTTTCAATGGCCAGGCGGCACAAAACATATGGATTCGGAACCTTTCACGTGTGTAAGGGTTCAATCGCAATGATACACGGGATCGTGCTACAATAGCGGATTCATTTGAACCTGTAACTTCTTAATTTTTTGGAGTTTTTATGGCAATCGAGCGCACCCTGTCGATCATCAAGCCGGATGCGGTGGCAAAGAACGTGATCGGCCAGATCTACAGCCGTTTCGAAGGCGCCGGCCTGAAGATCGTCGCATCGCGCATGGCACACCTGTCGCGTGCTGACGCAGAGAAGTTCTACGCGGTTCACGCAGCGCGTCCGTTCTTCAAGGACCTCGTCGATTTCATGATCTCGGGCCCGGTGATGATCCAGGTTCTGGAAGGTGAAGGCGCGATCCTGAAGAACCGCGACCTGATGGGCGCAACGGATCCGAAGAAGGCAGAAAAGGGCACGATCCGCGCCGACTTCGCCGACAGCATCGACGCGAACGCCGTGCACGGCTCGGACGCTGCTGAAACGGCAGCGGTCGAAATCGCGTTCTTCTTCCCGGAAATGAACGTTTACTCGCGCTAAGCCCTGGCTGGCAGCAAGTAGGCAGGATTCAGCGCACGCGGCAAGGCAGCACATCATGACGAGCGAAACTTCCGTCAATCTTCTCGACTTCGATGCCGAGGGTCTTGTCGCGTACTGCGGCAGCCTCGGCGAGAAGCCGTTCCGCGCCAAGCAGTTGCAGCGCTGGATCCACCAGTACAACGCTGGCGACTTCGACGGCATGACCGATCTCGCGAAGTCCTTGAGAGAAAAACTCAAGGGCCGCGCGTCGATCGGCATGCCCGAGATCGCCAGCGATCACGTTTCCGCCGACGGCACGCGCAAGTGGCTGATCGACGTCGGAAACGGCAATGCGGTCGAAACCGTGTTCATCCCGGAAGAGACGCGCGGCACGCTGTGCGTGTCGTCGCAGGCCGGGTGTGCGGTCAACTGCCGCTTCTGTTCGACGGGCAAGCAGGGCTTTTCCCGCAATCTGTCGACAGCTGAAATCATCGGCCAGCTCCGGATGGCCGAATTTGCGTTGCGAGCGTCCCTGGGCCGCGCGCCCGGCCCGAACGGCAAGGCCGAACGGGTCGTCACCAACGTGGTGATGATGGGCATGGGCGAGCCGCTGCTGAATTACAGCGCGGTCGTGCCGGCGATGCGGCTGATGCTCGACGACAACGCGTACGGCCTGTCGCGCCGCCGCGTCACGCTGTCGACGTCCGGCGTGGTGCCGATGATGGACCGCCTCGGCGCCGAGCTGCCGGTCGCGCTGGCCGTGTCGCTGCACGCGCCGAACGATCCGCTGCGCGACGAGCTGGTGCCGCTCAACAAGAAGTATCCGCTGCGCGAGCTGATGGCGGCTTGCCAGCGTTATCTGAAAGTCGCGCCGCGCGACTTCATCACTTTCGAATACTGCATGCTGGACGGCGTCAACGACACCGAAGCGCATGCACGCGAACTGCTGGCCGTCACACGCGACGTGCCGTGCAAGTTCAATCTGATCCCGTTCAATCCGTTTCCGGAATCGGGCCTCATCCGCTCGAAGCCGGAGCAGATCAAGCGCTTTGCACAGGTCCTCATCGACGCGGGTGTCGTCACGACCGTGCGCAAGACGCGCGGCGACGACATCGATGCCGCGTGCGGCCAGCTGGCCGGCGCAGTGAAGGACCGCACGCGCCTCGCGGAACGGACGGGCGCAGCAGGAAAAATCATCGAAGTTCGGGCGATTTGACAGGGATGCCTGGCCGGGGATGCCAGGGCCTTTAAGCGGTACAACACGCGAATAGCGATCGGTCGCGGCGCCTCGGCGTCGCGCATGGTATGGACAGTTGCGGGTGCCGGCCGGCGGGAACCGGCGGCGGCCGCCAGTGAAGAAGAATCGACGCGAGGACAAGGATGAGTGAGCCGCAGCCGTCTAACGGCGCAGAGACGAATGGCGCGAAGCCGGCACCGGCAGGGTTGGAATCGCTTGCGGCAGTCGGCAGCCGACTGGCGCAGCTTCGGGAGACGCGGGGTTGGACCGTCGACGACGTGTCGGCGCGACTCAAGGTCGCACCGCAGAAGCTGCGGGCGCTCGAGGCCGGTGACATCAGCCATTTGCCCGGCGTGACGTTCGCGCTCGGTGTCGTGCGCAGCTACGCGAAGATGCTCGGCGTCGATCCGGAACCGTTCGCGCAGGCGTTGCGCCGTGAGCGCGGGGTGCCGGAAGTCGACCTGTCGATGCCCGCGTCGTCGGGCACGGATCTGCCGCGCGGTCGCGTGTCGATTCCGCTGGGCGGGTCGTCGCGGCATCACCCGTGGCTCTGGGGCACGGGGATCGTCGTCGTCGCGGTGGTTGCCGTACTGATGTGGCACACTGGCGGCGATTCGTCGAGCCTGCTCGCGCGCTTCAAGAGCGGCGATGCGGAGCATGCGTCGGCCGCGAGCGCGCCGGCGGCATCGTCGTCATCCGTCGAAGGGGCGGTTTCGAGCGGTGCGTCTGCGGCAGTCGCGAATGAGGTTCCGGCCCCGGCTGCTGCGTCTGCAGCCCCGGCGCCGGCAGTTGCGTCGGCTGCTCCGGCGCCTGCGCCCGTGGCGCCGGTCGTGACGGCAGCCGCATCGCAGCCCGTCGTGGCAACGTCGGCGGCAAGCACCGCCGCGCCGGCCCAGCCGGCGAGCGTCGCGGTGGCGGCCGGCCAGTCGATGATCGAACTGAAGGTCAAGCAGGACAGCTGGTTCAGCGTGCGCGACAAGAGCGGCAAGGAGCTGTTCTCCGGGCTGGTGCACGGCGGCGAGGCGAAGCAGGTCGCCGGCGACGGTCCGTTCAAGGTCACGATCGGCAACAAGGCGGGCCTCGACGCGATCGCGTTCGACGGAAAACCTGTCGATCCGGCAAAATATTCGGCAGCGCGGGGTAATGTGGCGCGGTTCACGTTGCCCTGACGTCAAGCGCCGTGGCGAAGGCCTGTCGTCGATATCGGCAGGCCGCGAGGGCACGGCGCTTTTTCAATTCATGCGCCGCGTCGCGGCGCATTCCGCGTAAATGGATCTATCGATGCAATCCGAAGCTCAATCCCCACGCAGCAGTCAGATTTGTTCAACCGAGCCGGTGTTCGGCGGGCACCAGCCGCGCCGCGTATCGCATGCGGTGGATGTCCGCTGGGGCGGGCAGCTCGTGACGATCGGCGGCGACGCGCCGGTGCGCGTGCAGTCGATGACGAATACCGACACGGCCGACGCGATCGGCACGGCAATCCAGATCAAGGAACTCGCGAACGCGGGTTCCGAACTGGTGCGCATCACGGTCAACACGCCCGAGGCCGCGGCCGCCGTGCCGGCGATCCGCGAGCAGCTCGATCGCATGGGCGTGACCGTGCCGCTCGTCGGCGATTTCCACTACAACGGCCACCTGCTGCTGCGTGACTACCCGGGCTGCGCCGAGTCGCTGTCGAAGTACCGGATCAACCCGGGCAACGTCGGCCAGGGTGCGAAGCGCGATACGCAGTTCGCGCAGATGATCGAGGCGGCGGCCAAGTACGACAAGCCGGTGCGGATCGGCGTGAACTGGGGCAGTCTCGACCAGGACCTGCTCGCGCGCATGATGGACGAGAACGGTGCGCGTTCGCAGCCGTGGGATGCGCAGAGCGTGATGTACGAGGCGCTGATCCAGTCGGCGATCGGCTCGGCGGAGCGTGCGGTCGAGCTGGGCCTCGGCCGCAACCGCATCATTCTGTCGTGCAAGGTCAGCGGCGTGCAGGACCTGATCGCCGTGTATCGCGAACTCAGCCGCCGCTGCGGCTTTGCGCTGCACCTCGGGCTGACCGAGGCCGGCATGGGCTCGAAGGGCATCGTCGCGTCGACGGCGGCACTCGGCGTGCTGCTGCAGGAAGGGATCGGCGACACGATCCGTATCTCGCTGACGCCGGAACCGGGCGCGTCGCGCACGGGCGAAGTGATCGTCGGCCAGGAAATCCTGCAGACGATGGGCCTGCGCTCGTTCGCACCGATGGTGATCGCGTGCCCGGGCTGCGGCCGTACGACGAGCACGCTGTTCCAGGAACTCGCGATGCAGATCCAGACCTACCTGCGCGAACAGATGCCGGTCTGGCGCAAGGCGTATCCGGGCGTCGAGAAAATGAACGTCGCGGTGATGGGCTGCATCGTCAACGGCCCGGGCGAATCGAAGCACGCGAACATCGGCATCAGCCTGCCGGGCTCGGGCGAGAACCCGGCCGCGCCGGTCTTCATCGACGGCGAGAAGGTCAAGACGCTGCGCGGCGAGCGGATCGCCGAGGAATTCCAGCAGATCGTCAGCGACTACGTCGAACGCAACTACGGCCGCGCTGAGGCCACGAACTAATTCGTCCACACACACGATGACTGAACAAAAACGCAAGATCGAGAAGCTCACCGGCGTCAAGGGCATGAACGACATCCTTCCGCAGGATGCCGGCCTTTGGGAGTTCTTCGAAGCCACGGTGAAATCGCTGCTGCGCGCCTACGGTTACCAGAACATCCGCACGCCGATCGTCGAGCACACGCAGCTCTTCACGCGCGGCATCGGTGAGGTCACCGACATCGTCGAAAAAGAGATGTACAGCTTCACCGACGCGCTGAACGGCGAGAACCTGACGATGCGCCCGGAAAATACCGCGGCCGTCGTGCGCGCGTCGATCGAGCACAACATGCTGTACGACGGCCCGAAGCGCCTGTGGTACATCGGCCCGATGTTCCGTCACGAGCGTCCGCAGCGCGGCCGCTATCGTCAGTTCCACCAGGTCGGCGTCGAGGCGCTCGGCTTCGCGGGCCCTGATGCGGACGCCGAGATCATCATGATGTGCCAGCGCCTGTGGGACGACCTCGGCCTGACCGGCATCAAGCTCGAGATCAATTCGCTCGGCCTTGCCGAAGAGCGTGCCGCGCATCGCGTCGAACTGATCAAGTACCTCGAGCAGTTCGCCGACGTGCTCGACGAGGATGCGAAGCGCCGCCTGTATACGAACCCGCTGCGCGTGCTCGACACGAAGAACCCCGCGCTGCAGGAAATCGCGCAGAACGCGCCGAAGCTGATCGACTTCCTCGGCGACGAGTCGCGCGCGCACTTCGAAGGGCTGCAGCGCCTGCTGCTCGCGAACAACATTCCGTTCAAGATCAACCCGCGTCTCGTGCGTGGCCTGGACTACTACAACCTGACCGTGTTCGAGTGGGTCACCGACAAGCTCGGCGCGCAGGGCACGGTCGCAGCCGGCGGCCGCTACGATCCGCTGATCGAGCAGCTCGGCGGCAAGCCGACCGCCGCGTGCGGCTGGGCGATGGGCATCGAGCGGATCCTCGAGCTGCTGAAGGAAGAGGATCTCGCACCCGAGCAGGAAGGCGTCGACGTGTACGTCGTGCACCAGGGCGAGACCGCGCGTGAACAGGCGTTCATCGCGGCCGAGCGCCTGCGCGACACGGGCCTCGACGTGATCTTCCACTGCAGCGCCGACGGCGCGCCGGCGAGCTTCAAGTCGCAGATGAAACGGGCCGACGCAAGCGGCGCCGCGTTCGCGGTGATCTTCGGTGAAGAAGAGGTCGCAAACGGCACGGTGGGCGTGAAAGCGCTGCGCGGTGCGGGCGGAGACGGGGAAAAGAACGTTCAGCAGACCGTACCGGTCGAAGGCTTGACCGAATTCCTAATCAATGCGATGGTTGCATCCGCCGAAGACGGCGACGACTGATCGCGCTGGCATCCGCTCGACAAGAAAAGCCTGAACAGGAAGGAATCGCTCGCCGATGAGTTACCACGACGAACAAGAATCGATTGAAAGTGTCAAGGCGTGGTGGGCCCGCTGGGGCAACCTCACCACGTGGATCGTGCTCGCGGCGCTCGTCGTCGCGGCCGGTTTCAACGGCTGGAACTACTGGCAGCGCCGTCAGGCTGCCGAGGCGTCCGGGCTGTACGAACAGGTCCAGAAGGCCGCCGCCGCGAACGACAAGGCGACGATCGCTCGCGCGGCCGCCGACATGGAAGACAAGTTCGGCAGCACGCCGTATGCGCAGATGACTGCACTTTCCGCTGCGAAGACGCTGTACGCAGCCGGCGACTCGGCCGGTGCGAAGGCACAGCTGCAATGGGCCGTCGATCACGCCAAGGATGACGAGTACAAGCAGATCGCGAAGCTGCGTCTCGCGTCGCTGCTGCTCGACGAGAAGGCGTACGATGCGGGCCTCGCGCTGCTGTCGGGTACGCCGGTCGATGCATTCAAGGGCCTCGTGGCCGATCGCCGCGGCGATCTGCTTGCCGCGCAAGGCAAGACCGACGATGCGCGCGCGGCGTACAAGCTCGCGCTCGACGGCCTGTCGAAGGACGACCAGTCTGCGCGTCAGCTCGTGCAGTTCAAGCTGGACGCGCTCGGCGGCTGAACCCCGGTCCCCTCAACCTCTTAACTCTGCTTCGCTAACCGATGAATTTGCTGAAACGTTACGCTGTGCCCGTTGCCTGCGCGGCGGCTGTCCTCGCACTGGCGGCCTGCTCGTCGTCGAAGGACGCGCGCCGCGTGCCGACGCCGCTCACCGAGTTCAAGCCCGTGATGGACGTGCAACAGGTCTGGAAGGCGAGCGTCGGCAAGGGCGGGCGCTACCTGTTCTCGCCGGTGGCCGTGGGCGACGCCGTCTATGCAGCGGGCGAGAACGGTTCGGTCGAGAAGATCGACGCGAAGACGGGCCAGACGCTCTGGCGCGCGAAGGTCGGCTCCGACCTGTCGGCCGGTGTCGGCAGCGATGGCAACCTGACCGCGGTCGGCGCGCTGAAGGGCGGCGTGTTCGTGCTCGGCCCGGACGGCAAGCAACTGTGGAAGACCACCGTGCAGGGCGAGATCTTCTCGCCGCCGCTCGTCGGCAACGGCCTCGTGGTCGTCCGCACGATCGACGGCCAGGTGATCGCGTTCAATGCGCAGACGGGCGAGCAGAAGTGGAACTACCGCAACCGTGCGGTGCCGCTGAACCTGCGCGTGTCGGCCGGCATGACGTTCGCGGGTGACGCGGCGGTGCTGGCGGGCTTCCCCGGCGGCGGGCTGGTCGCGATCAACCTGCAGACGGGCGAGCCGTTCTGGCAGACGCCGGTATCGTTCCCGAAGGGCGTGACCGAGGTCGAGCGCATCAACGACGTCAGCGGTCCGCCGACGCTCGTGGGCGCGGAAGCCTGCGCGGTGACGTTCCAGGGGCAGCTTGGCTGCTTCGATGCGAACTCGGGCCGCCCGCTGTGGGAAAAGGCGTTCTCGAGCCGCAGCGGCCTCGCGCAGGACGATTCGGTGGTCGCCGGCGGCGACGACTGGTCGGTCGTGACCGCGTACGACGCTGCGTCGGGCAACCAGCTGTGGCGCAACGACAAGCTGAAGAGCCGTGACGTCGGCGTGCCGTATCTGCTCGGGCATGCGGTCGTGTTGGGCGACTACAAGGGCTTCGTGCACTTCCTGTCGCGCGAAGACGGCAGCTTCATCGCACGGATGAAGACCGACGGCAGCGCGATTACGGCGGCGCCGGTCCTCGCGGGCAATACGCTCGTCGTGCAGACGAAGGACGGCGGCCTGTACGGATTCCGTCCGCGCTGACGCGCAGGAAACATGCGCGGCCGCGGCGCGACGGGCTGGTCCCGTGCGCCGCGGCCGCGTGACTTGAAGGCGGCCGGTGCTCCCGGCCGCTCGGTATTTGAAAGGCAGTTCGAGACGAAAGACGATGGCGTGCAACGCGCGCCAGGCGCGCGCATCCGGCGCGGCGCGAATTCGTGATATTTTCATTCAGCGCAGCCGCCCGCAGCAGCGGGCCTCCCGCTGCTGCGCTTCACCGTAGAAAACACAGATGAAACCGGTCATTGCCCTCGTTGGGCGCCCCAATGTGGGGAAATCCACGCTGTTCAACCGGCTCACGCGCTCGCGCGATGCGCTGGTCGCCGACTTGCCGGGCCTGACGCGCGATCGCCATTATGGCGAAGGGCGCGTCGGCGAGCGGCCGTACCTGGTCGTCGACACGGGCGGCTTCGAGCCCGTCGCGAAGGACGGCATCCTGCACGAGATGGCACGCCAGACGCGGCAGGCCGTCGAGGAAGCCGACATCGTCGTGTTCATCGTCGACGGCCGCAACGGCCTCGCGCCGCAGGACAAGTCGATCGCCGACTACCTGCGCAAGACCGGCCGGCCGATCTTCCTCGTCGTCAACAAGGCCGAGGGGATGAAGTACACGGCGGTCGCGACGGACTTCTACGAGCTCGGGCTCGGCGATCCGCGCGCGATCTCGGCTGCGCACGGTGACGGCGTCACCGACATGATCAACGAGGCGCTGGATGTCGCCTATGCGGACCGTCCGGAGGAAGAGGACGAGAACGATCCTTCGCGCGGCATCAAGATCGCGATCGTCGGCCGCCCGAACGTCGGCAAGTCGACGCTCGTGAACGCGCTGATCGGCGAGGATCGCGTGATCGCGTTCGACATGCCGGGCACGACGCGCGATTCGATCTACGTCGACTTCGAGCGTAACGGCAAGAAATACACGCTGATCGACACGGCCGGCCTGCGCCGCCGCGGCAAGGTGTTCGAGGCGATCGAGAAGTTCTCGGTCGTGAAGACGCTGCAGTCGATCTCCGACGCCAACGTGGTCATTCTTCTGCTGGATGCGCAGCAGGACATTTCCGACCAGGACGCACACATCGCCGGCTTCGTCGTCGAACAGGGCCGCGCGCTCGTGATCGGCGTCAACAAGTGGGACGGGCTCGACGAGCATGCGCGCGATCGCGCGAAAGCGGATTTGACCCGCAAGCTGAAATTCCTCGACTTCGCGAAATCGCACTTCATTTCGGCGACGAAGAAGACGGGCATCGGCACGCTGATGCGCTCGGTCGACGACGCGTACGCGGCGGCGATGGCGAAGCTGCCGACGCCGAAGCTCACGCGCGCGCTGATCGAGGCGGTCGAATTCCAGCAGCCGCGCCGTCGCGGCCCGGTGCGTCCGAAGCTGCGCTACGCGCACCAGGGCGGCCAGAATCCGCCGATCATCGTCATCCACGGTAACGCGCTCGACGCCGTGACGGAAACGTACAAGCGTTACCTGGAAAACCGGTTCCGCGAAACTTTCTCGCTGACAGGGACTCCATTGCGCATAGAGTTCCGTTCGTCGAACAATCCGTACGCGGACAAGAGCTGAAGACGTCTGTTACACGCGTCACGCAAGGGGTTGGCCGCAAGGCCTATGCCCCGGGCGGGCCAGGCAAAATCGGCTATAGTGTAGCGATTGGCGCCGGATCTCTTTTTCTTCGCCGCCAGTCCAGATCAACCTGCAAAAAAAGATGGAGTACGCCATGAGCAACAAAGGGCAATTGTTACAAGACCCGTTTTTGAACGCACTGCGCAAAGAGCACGTTCCCGTTTCGATCTACCTCGTCAACGGCATCAAGCTTCAAGGGAACATTGAATCGTTCGACCAGTACGTCGTGTTGCTCCGTAATACGGTGACCCAGATGGTGTACAAGCACGCCATCTCGACGGTCGTGCCGGCGCGCCCGGTGAATTTCCACCCGGACGCGGAAGCCTCGTCCTAACCTATCGCAGCGGCCGGCATCCGGTCGCCGCGAGCGACCGATGCCAGCCGCCTTATCTTGACACCTGAAAATTTGATCAACGCAGCGCTCGTCGGCATCGATTTCGGCAAGACCGATTTCGAAGCCAGTCTCGAAGAACTCAGTCTTCTCGCCTCCAGTGCGGGGGCCCGTCCCGCAGTCACCCTCACGGGTCGTCGCTCCAGTCCCGATGCCAAGATGTTCATCGGCAGCGGCAAAGCCGAAGAACTCCGGCTCGCCTGCGACGCGCACAACGTCGAAATCGTCATCTTCAACCACGCATTGGCGCCGGCCCAGCAACGTAATCTGGAGCAGGCACTTAACAGGCGCGTGGTCGATCGCACCAGCCTCATCCTCGACATCTTTGCCCAGCGTGCCCGCAGCCACGAAGGCAAGCTGCAGGTCGAGCTCGCGCAGCTTCAGTACCTGTCGACGCGGCTCATTCGCGCATGGACCCACCTTGAGCGGCAGAAGGGTGGTATCGGCCTGCGCGGCCCCGGTGAAACCCAGCTCGAAACCGACCGCCGGCTGATCGGCGAACGCATCAAGATGCTGAAGTCGCGGCTCGACCGGCTGCGTCGGCAACACAGCACGCAACGCCGCCAGCGCGCGCGCAGCGGCACGATGTCGGTGTCGCTCGTCGGCTATACGAACGCGGGCAAGTCGACGCTGTTCAATGCGCTGACGAAAGCGCAGGCCTACGCGGCCGACCAGCTGTTCGCCACGCTCGATACGACGTCGCGGCGCGTGTACCTCGGCGACGAGGTCGGCCAGATCGTCGTGTCGGATACGGTCGGGTTCATTCGCGAGTTGCCTCACCAGCTGGTCGCCGCGTTCCGCGCGACCCTCGAGGAAACGATCCACGCGGATCTGCTGCTGCACGTGGTCGATGCGTCGAGCGCGGTCAGGCTTGAACAGATCGAGCAGGTCAATGGCGTGCTGCACGAGATCGGCGCGGACACGATCCGCCAGGTGCTGGTGTTCAACAAGATCGACGCCGTGCCTGAGCTGGCGGCCCGCGGCGACGCGGTCGAGCGGGACGAGTATGGTAATATTTCGCGCGTCTTTTTGAGCGCGCGCACCGGTCAGGGTCTTGACGCGTTGCGTGCCGCCATCGCCGAAATCGCCTCCGCGGAACACCTTTCCAGCGCGACGTTACCCAACGGCGCGCTCGACGGCGCCCCCGCTGAACCACACGAAGACCACACGATTTCCGAACACGGGCGCTAACCGGTCCCGGCCGGTTCGTCGGCGTCTAATCTGGTGAACAAACTCTGGTGAACGAATACAACGAGCGGAGTACCTGGCGGCGGATGCGCGCCTTGCTGTCGATCAACGATCCCCGCTGGGGACGCGGCGAAGGCAATGGCAAAGACGGATCCCGTCCCCGCCCGAACGAATCGAAGCGTCCGCAAGGCGGCGACGGCGATGGTCCGCCCGATCTCGACGAGATGTGGCGCAACTTCAACCGGCGGCTGAACGGCCTGTTCGGCGGCAAGGGCGGCAACGGCTTCCGTCCTGACAACGGGCGAGCCGCGCGCGTCGGCGTCGGCATCGTGATCGGCGTGCTGGTCGCGGTCTACGCGGGCAGCGGGCTGTTCGTCGTGCAGGAAGGGCAGACGGGCGTCGTGCTCCAGCTCGGCAAGCTGTCGGGCACGGTCGGCCAGGGCGTGCACTGGCGTGCGCCTTATCCGTTCGCGTCGCACGAGATCGTCGATACGTCGCAGGTCCGCTCGATCGAAATCGGCCGCAACAACGTCGTGCGTCTCGCGAACGTGAAGGAAGCGGCGATGCTGACGCGCGACGCCGATATCGTCGACGTGCGCTTCATCGTCCAGTACCGCATCCGTTCCGCGACCGATTACCTGTTCCGCAGTGTCGACCCCGAGCGCAGCGTCTCGCAGGCCGCCCAGGCCGCGGTACGTGCGATCGTCGGCACGCGCAGCGCGGCCGACGTGCTGAACCAGGACCGCGACGCGCTGCGCGAGCAGCTCTCCGCCGCGATCCAGCGCGATCTCGATCGCTACCAGTCGGGGCTCGAGGTGACGGCCGTCACGATGCAGAGCGTTGCGGCGCCCGAGCAGACGCAGGCCGCGTACGGTGAAGTCGCGAAGGCGCGTGATGAGCGCGAGGCCGCGAAGCGCGCCGCGCAAGCATATGCAAACGACCTGCTGCCGAAGGCGCAGGGCGATGCGGCGAAGCTGGTCGACGAAGCGAAAGCGTATGCCGATCGCGTGGTCACGGAAGCCGAAGGCGATGCCGATCGCTTCAAGCAGGTCTATGCGCAGTACTCGAAGGCGCCTGCGGTGATCCGCGAGCGGATGTATCTCGAGACGATGCAAGAAATCTATTCGAATTCGACGAAGGTGTTCGTCGGCAACAAGGGCGGCAACAGCGTCGTGTATCTGCCGCTCGACAAGCTCGTCGAGCAGGGGCGACAAAACGCCGCGACGTCCACGGGCGCATCTGCACCCGACGCCGCGTCGGCACCGGCGGCTGCCGCGCCGGCTGCGGCGGCGCCCGCGAGTGCGGCGTCGGCCGTGGCGGCGTCGGGCACCGACGTGCTGCGATCGCGCGAGGCGTTTCGCAGCCGGTCGCGCGAAGACGATCTGAAGTAACGGGAGCGCAGAACATGAACCGAATCATTGCGCTCGTCGTCGCAATCGTGATCGTTGCCTTCGCGGCATCGTCGACCGTCCTTACCGTCGATCCGCGCCATGCGGCCGTGCTGTCGGGGCGCGATGGCGCGCAACCCGAACTGGCGGGCCCTGGCATCCATTTCAAATTGCCGCCGCCGCTGCAGACGGCCACGCTGATCGACACGCGCCTGCAATCGCTCGAGTCGTCGGATCCGCTGCAACTGGCAACGGAAGACAAGCGCGACCTGCTCGTCGCCTACGCGGTGAAGTACCGGATCAGCGATCCGATGAAGTATTTCACGACGACGGGCGGTGACCCGTCGGCAGCCGGCGATCGTCTCGCCGGCGCGCTGAAGAGCGCACTCGGTGACGCGTTCGGCAAGCGCGCGCTCGACGACGCGCTCGGCGGCCAGCGTGCGATCGCCGATGCGGCCCGCGACGAAGTGAAGGCGAAGGCGTCCGGTTTCGGCGTCGACGTGGTCGACGTCCAGCTGACGCGCGTCGACTTGCCGGCCGCGCAGACCGATGTCGTCTATCAGCGGATGATCGGCGCGCTGCGCGATCAGGCGGCGCAGGTGCGTGCGCAAGGCGCGGCCGACGTCGAGCAGATCAAGGCGGACGCCGAACGCGAACAGCAGGCCGTGCTCGCGAACGCGTACAAGTCCGCGCAGACGATCAAGGGCGAGGGCGACGCGAAGGCCGCGACGATTGCCGCCGACGCGTTCGGCCGCGATCCGCAGTTCTACCAGTTCTACGCGAGCCTGCAGGCTTACCGGAACACGTTCAAGCGCAACGACATCATCGTCGTCGACCCCGACAGCGAGTTCTTCCGCTTCATGCGCAGCCCGACGGGCGGTGCCGCACCGGCGGCGCCTGCTCCCCGCAAACACTGACCTTGGGGCGCCGCGTCGAGCGGCGCCGTCGCTCGCATGGACCTGGCTGGCTCGTTGTTGCTCGCAGTAGCGCTGATGCTGATCATCGAGGGGGCGTTCCCCTTCGTGTTTCCCGTCGCCTGGCGCGACACGTTTCGTAGAATAGCTGAGCGGCCGCCGCATCATATCCGGATCGGCGGGCTGATCGTGATGGTGCTCGGGCTCATACTGCTGCTGCTCGCGACCTGACCGCAGACTTGATCCGGACGGCTTATCCGCCGTTCGTCCCGCCCGAATTCAGAATTTCCGATTCATATCGCGGCGCGCGTGTCGCGCGCTGTTTCCCGTCGTAGGACCGTACCGATGTCGACCTGGTTACTTCCCGAGAATATCGCCGACGTACTGCCGTCGGAAGCGCGCAAGATCGAGGAGCTGCGCCGCAGGCTGCTCGACCGCTTCCGTTCGTATGGCTACGAAATGGTGATGCCGCCGCTGCTCGAGTATCTCGAATCGCTGCTGACGAGCGGCGGTGCAGATCTGCGCCTGCGCACCTTCAAGCTGGTCGACCAGCTGTCGGGTCGCACCCTCGGCCTGCGTGCGGACATCACGCCGCAGGTCGCGCGGATCGACGCGCACCTGTTGAACCGCCAGGGCGTGACGCGCCTCTGCTATGCGGGCCACGTGATGCATACGCGTCCGCGCGGCCTGCACGCGACGCGCGAGCAGATCCAGATCGGCGCCGAAATCTACGGGCATGCCGGGCTGGAAGCCGACCTCGAGATCCAGCAGCTGATGCTCGACGCGCTGCATCTCGCGGGCCTGTCGCGCATTCGTCTCGACCTCGGCCACGCGGGCGTGCTCGCGGCGCTGCTGGCGCGCGATGCGCAGGCCGCCGAGCGCGGCGAGTCGCTGTACGACGCGCTGTCGGGCAAGGACGTGCCGCTGCTGAACGAGCTCACCGACGATCTCGGCGCCGATACGCGCGCCGCGCTGCGCGCGCTGCCGCATCTCTATGGCGACGCAAGCGTGCTCGCCGAGGCGCGCACACGCTTGCCGGTGCTGCCCGAAATCACGCGGGCGCTCGACGATCTGGCGCAGCTCGCGGCACAGGCGAAAGGTGCCGAAGTGGCGATCGATCTCGGCGACCTGCGCGGCTATGCATATCACAGCGGTGCGATGTTCAGCGCCTACATCGACGGCGTGCCGAACGCGATCGCGCGGGGCGGCCGCTACGACCACGTCGGCCAGGCGTACGGCCGCGCCCGTCCCGCTACGGGCTTCTCGCTCGACCTGCGTGAGCTCGCGCGGATTTCGCCGGTCGAGGCGCGCGGCACCGCGATTCTCGCGCCGTGGGCGCAGGACGACGCGCTGAGCGCGGCCGTCGCGGCGCTGCGCGATGCGGGTGAGGTCGTGATCCAGGCGCTGCCGGGCCACGATCATGTGCTCGACGAGTTCGCATGCGACCGTTCGCTCGTCGAGCGCAACGGCGCATGGGTGGTCGAACCCCGATAAACAGGCGTTCGCGGGACGTGCTTCGGCGTGCATATCGTTGAAGCGAAACGGAAAAATTCGGAATCGCCCGCGAACATAGGTAGAATACGTTTTTAACCAGCTAACGAATCAACATGTCTGCCAGCGCAGTGAACGTGACTCCCGGGCGCAATGTCGTCGTCGTGGGAACGCAATGGGGTGATGAAGGCAAGGGCAAGATCGTCGACTGGCTGACGGACCACGCTCAGGGCGTCGTGCGTTTCCAGGGCGGTCACAACGCCGGCCACACCCTCATCATCGGCGGCAAGAAAACGATCTTGCGCCTCATTCCGTCGGGCATCATGCGTGAAGGCGTCGCCTGCTACATCGGCAACGGCGTCGTCCTGTCCCCCGAAGCACTGTTCAAGGAAATCGGCGAGCTGGAAGAAGCGGGCGTGAACGTGCGCGATCGCTTGTTCATTTCCGAAGCCACGACGCTGATCCTGCCGTACCACATCGCGATCGACCAGGCGCGCGAAGCGCGCAAGGGCGCGGGCAAGATCGGCACGACGGGCCGCGGCATCGGCCCCGCGTACGAAGACAAGGTCGGCCGCCGCGCGCTGCGCGTGCAGGACCTGTTCGACGCGAAGACCTTCGCTGACCGCCTGCGTGAAAACCTCGATTTCCACAACTTCGTGCTGACCCAGTACCTGGGCGGCGCGGCTGTCGATTTCCAGGCCACGCTCGACACGATGCTGGGCTATGCAGACCGCCTGAAGCCGATGGTGGCCGACGTGTCGCGCCGCCTGTACGACGCGAACAA
This sequence comes from Burkholderia sp. AU45274, assembly GCF_030482505.1. Classification (NCBI taxonomy): domain Bacteria; kingdom Pseudomonadati; phylum Pseudomonadota; class Betaproteobacteria; order Burkholderiales; family Burkholderiaceae; genus Burkholderia; species Burkholderia sp. AU45274. Next base: position 405,631 of record NZ_JAUJQE010000002.1, read on the forward strand.
TGCGGGCCAGAACCTGCTGTTCGAAGGCGCACAAGGCACGCTGCTCGACATCGACCACGGCACCTATCCGTTCGTCACGTCGAGCAACTGCGTCGCAGGTGCGGCATCGGCTGGCGCGGGCGTGGGTCCGCAGAAGCTCAACTACATCCTCGGCATCACGAAGGCCTATTGCACGCGCGTCGGCTCGGGCCCGTTCCCGAGCGAACTGTACGATGCGGACAATCCGCAGCGTCAGGACCAGGTTGGCGTCACGCTCGCCAACGTCGGCAAGGAATTCGGTTCGGTCACCGGCCGTCCGCGCCGCACCGGCTGGCTCGACGCAGCCGCGCTGCGCCGCTCGATCCAGATCAACGGCGTGTCGGGCCTGTGCATGACGAAACTCGACGTGCTCGACGGCCTCGACGAAGTCAAGCTGTGCGTCGGCTACAAGATCGACGGCAAGGATGTGGACATCCTGCCGCGCGGCGCCGCTGACGTGGCACGTTGCGAGCCGGTATACGAAACGTTTGCCGGCTGGAAGGAAAGCACGGTCGGCATCAAGACGTGGGAAGCACTGCCGGCGAACGCGCAGGCTTACCTGACCCGCGTCCAGGAAGTGGCTGGCGTGCCGGTCGACATGGTGTCGACGGGTCCGGACCGCGACGAAACGATCCTGCTCCGCCATCCGTTCAAGGTGTAATTTTCAGATGACGCAGCAAATCACGATGACGGCGGCAGACTTGATGACCGATCCGCGCAACGACGACAAGAACCTGTGGGTAGGCTGGGACGAGTATCACCGTCTCATCGAGCTGCTCGCGCTCCAGGTGCATGCATCGGGCTGGAAGTTCGACCAGATCCTGTGCCTTGCGCGCGGCGGTCTGCGCGTCGGCGATCAACTGTCGCGTATCTACGACGTGCCGCTCGCGATCCTCGCGACGAGTTCGTACCGTGAAGCGGCCGGCACGGAGCAGGGCGACCTCGACATCGCGCAGTACATCACGATGACGCGCGGCAACCTGGCGGGCAACGTGCTGCTGGTCGACGATCTCGTCGATTCGGGCGTCACGCTTGCGCGCGTGCAGGAGCATCTGAAGGAGCGCTATCCGTCGGTGACGGCCGTGCGCTCGGCCGTGCTCTGGTACAAGGGTTGCTCGAAGGTCAAGCCCGACTATCACACGCAGTTCCTGCCGACGAATCCGTGGATTCATCAGCCGTTCGAGGAGTGGGACACGGTTCGCCCGCACAACCTCGAGGCGTGGATCAAGCGCGGTCGCGCGCAGCGCGACGGCTCGGGCGCATAAGCGGCCGGCCAATCGACGAAAAGCCTTGTACGGCGCCGCTTGCGGCGCCGTTTTTCATTGGGGCGCCATCCTTGCCGGCACCGCGCGAACCGTGGATCCGGTAGGCAGGCGCCGCTGCCCCGGCTATGATTGGCAGCCCTGCCACAGCTCGCGCCGGATTGCATGCGCAGCGTGGATCACGTGGTGACAAGGCAACAGAGCAGGGCGGCGTTTCACGGGGGCGCGAGTAGAATAGCGCTCGTTTTGTCCGACCCGGACCCGATTATTACGCTTCATATGAACGACACGATCCACGCGACCGACGCAGCACACGCGCCGCATTCGACGCAACAACACTCGATGCGGGCGCTAGCGATAGCAGCCATCGGCGTCGTGTTCGGCGACATCGGCACCAGCCCGCTGTATTCGCTCAAGGAGGCGTTCAGCCCCGCACACGGCATTCCGCTCACCGAAGGATCGATTCTCGGCGTGATCTCGCTGCTGTTCTGGGCAATCATCCTGGTGGTCGGCATCAAGTACCTGCTGTTCGTGATGCGCGCGGACAACAACGGCGAAGGCGGCGTGCTCGCGCTGATGGCGCTGTCATTGCGGCCGCTCGACTCGAAGACCCGCGTCGCGGGCGCGCTGATGGCGCTCGGGATCTTCGGCGCGTGCATGTTCTACGGGGACGCGGTGATCACGCCGGCGATCTCGGTGATGTCGGCGGTCGAAGGTCTCGAAATCGCGACACCACACCTGTCCCATCTCGTGCTGCCGATCACGATCGTGATCCTGATCGCGCTGTTCTGGATCCAGCGTCACGGGACCGCGCTGGTCGGGAAGCTGTTCGGCCCGATCATGGTGCTGTGGTTCGTCGTGATCGCGGCACTCGGCGTGTACCACATCGTGCGCGTGCCGGGCATCATGGCCGCCATCAACCCGTATTACGCGGCGTCGTTCATGGCCGATCACCTGCTGCAGGCGTACGTCGTGCTCGGCTCGGTCGTGCTGGTGCTGACCGGTGCGGAAGCGCTCTACGCGGACATGGGCCACTTCGGCGCGAAGCCGATCCGCATCGCCGCCTACGGGCTCGTGATGCCGTCGCTCGTGCTGAACTACTTCGGCCAGGGCGCGCTGCTGATCCAGAACCCGAAGGCGATCGAGAACCCGTTCTTCCTGCTGGCACCCGAATGGGGGCTGCTGCCGCTCGTCGTGCTGTCGACGGTCGCGACCGTGATCGCATCGCAGGCGGTGATCTCGGGCGCGTATTCGCTGACGTCGCAGGCCATCCAGCTCGGCTACGTGCCGCGCATGAAGGTGCTGCACACGTCGGAACTCGCGATCGGCCAGATCTACGTGCCGGTCGTGAACTGGCTGCTGCTGTTCGTGATCCTCTGCATCGTCATCGGCTTCAAGAGCTCCGACAACCTCGCGGCCGCGTACGGTATCGCGGTGACTGCGACGATGGTGATCACGACCGTGCTCGCCGCGGTCGTGATGGTGAAGGTGTGGAACTGGAACCGGCTGCTGGTCGGCGCGATCATCGCGGTGTTTCTCGCAGTCGACCTCGGCTTCTTCGGCGCGAACCTGCTGAAGGTCGCGCAGGGCGGCTGGTTGCCGCTCGGCATCGGCGCGCTGCTGTTCTTCCTGCTGATGACCTGGTACAAGGGGCGTCACATCGTCAAGGAGCGCACGGCGGCCGACGGTATCCCGCTCGAGCCGTTCCTGCAGGGGCTGCTCGCGCATCCGCCGCATCGCGTGTCGGGTACCGCGATCTACCTGACCGGCAACGACAAGCTCGTGCCCGTCAGCCTGCTGCACAACCTGAAGCACAACAAGGTGCTGCACGAGCGCACCATTTTCCTCACGTTCGTCACGCGCGACTTTCCTTACGTGCGCGACGACAAGCGTCAGTCCTCGCGTGATGCGGGCGGCGGGCTGTATATCGTCAAGGCCGAGTACGGCTTCAACGAGACGCCGGACGTGAAGGCCGTGCTCGAGGAATTCGGCCGCACGCACGACATGACGTTCGAGCTGATGGACACGTCGTTCTTCCTCGCGCGCGAAACGGTCGTGCCGACGCATCTGCCCGGGATGTCGATCTGGCGCGAGCGCGTGTTCGCCTGGATGCACCAGAATGCCGCGAAGCCGACCGACTTCTTCTCGATCCCCGCAAACCGCGTGGTCGAACTCGGGACGAAGATCGAGATCTGACACAAGGTGTGGCGCGTAGGCCGTCGGGCCGCGCGCCGTGTTTGCCGAAGTCGTAAAAAAGCCCGCCTTTCGGCGGGCTTTTTTATCTGTCGCGCAGGGGCTTGCGGGTGCTCAGCGCTTCAGCTTCGCGAATGCCGCGGCCATCGCGCCTGCCGGTTCCGGCTCGCGCGAACGCTGCTGCGGGCGGGCCGCGCCGCGCCCCGCGTTGCCGCGATCCTGGCCGCCGCGCGACGACATGCCGGGCGCCGCCGCGTCGTCGTCGAGGCGCATCGTCAGCGCGATGCGCTGGCGCTTCACGTCGACGTCAATCACCTTCACCTTGACGACCTGGCCGGCCTTCACGACTTCGTGCGGATCCTTGATGAACTTGGTCGACATCGCGGATACGTGGACGAGGCCGTCCTGGTGGACGCCGATGTCAACGAACGCGCCGAACGCGGCGACGTTCGTCACGACGCCTTCGAGCGTCATGCCGGGCACGAGATCCGACACCTTTTCGACGCCTTCGCGGAACGTCGCGGTCTTGAATTCGGGGCGCGGATCACGGCCCGGCTTCTCCAGTTCGGACAGGATGTCGCGCACGGTCGGCAGACCGAAACGGTCGTCAACAAATTCCGTCGGGGACAGGCCCGACAGCGCTTCCCGGTTGCCGAGCACGTCGTCGATGCGCTTGCTGATCTTCGCGAGCATCCGCTCGACGACCGGATACGCTTCCGGGTGCACCGACGAGCGGTCGAGCGGATTCTCGCCGCCGTTGATGCGCAGGAAGCCTGCGGCCTGCTCGAAGGTCTTGTCGCCGAGGCGCGGCACCTTGCGCAGGTGCTCGCGCGACGGGAACGGGCCGTTCGCATCGCGGTAGTCGACGATGTTGCGCGCGAGCGTCGCGTTCAGGCCCGATACGCGGGCGAGCAGCGGGGCCGACGCGGTGTTCGCGTCGACGCCGACCGCGTTCACGCAGTCCTCGACGACCGCGTCGAGCGAGCGGGCGAGTTCGCGCTGGTTCACGTCGTGCTGGTACTGGCCGACGCCGATGGCCTTCGGCTCGATCTTCACGAGCTCGGCGAGCGGATCCTGCAGGCGGCGTGCAATCGAGACGGCGCCGCGCAGCGACACGTCGAGCTCCGGGAATTCCTTCGCGGCCAGCTCGGATGCCGAATAGACCGAAGCGCCGGCTTCCGACACGACGATCTTCTGCAGGCGCAGCTCCGGGTGTTTCGCGATCAGTTCGCCCGCGAGCTTGTCGGTTTCACGTGACGCCGTGCCGTTGCCGATGCTGATCAGCTCGGCCTGCGTCTGCGCGGCGATGCGTGCGAGTTTCGCGATCGAGCCATCCCAGTCGCGGCGCGGCTCGTGCGGGTAGATCGTGTCGGTCGCGAGCACCTTGCCGGTGCGGTCGACGACCGCGACCTTCACACCCGTGCGCAGGCCGGGGTCGAGACCGATCACGGCCTTCGGGCCGGCCGGCGCGGCCAGCAGGAGGTCGTTCAGGTTGCGTGCGAACACGCGGATCGCTTCCGTTTCGGCCGTTTCGCGCAATTGCGTGAGCAGCTCGTTCTCGATGTGCGGCTGCACCTTCACGCGCCAGCACCAGCGGCATACGTCGGACAGCCACTTGTCGGCCGGGCGGTTCTGGTTCGCGATGCCGAAATGGCGCGCGATCATCGCCTCGCCGGGATGCGGCACCTGCGCGTCGAGTTCTTCGCCGAGCCCGAGCTTGACCGTCAGCACGCCCGCGTTGCGGCCGCGGAACAGCGCGAGGGCGCGGTGCGACGGCACGGTCTTGATCGTTTCCGCGTAGTCGTAATAGTCGCGGAATTTCTCGCCTTCCTCGTTTTCCTTGCCCTCGACGACGGCCGACGACACGACACCCTGGTTGTGCAGATAGTCGCGCAGCTTGCCGAGCAGCTCGGCCGTCTCGCCGAACTGTTCGGACAGGATGTCGCGCGCGCCGTCGAGCGCGGCCTTGATGTCGGCGACGCCCTTGTCGGCGTCGACGTACGCGGCTGCCTCGGCCTGCGGGTCGAGCAGCGGGTTCGCGAGGAGCGCCTGGGCGAGCGGCTCGAGGCCGGCTTCGCGGGCGATCTGCGCACGCGTGCGACGCTTCGGCTTGTACGGCAGATAAAGGTCTTCGAGCACCTGCTTGCTGTCGGCCGCGTCGATCGCGGCGCGCAGTTCGTCGGTCAGCTTGCCCTGTTCGTCGATGCTCGACAGGATCGACGCACGGCGATCCTCGAGTTCGCGCAGATACAGGAGGCGTTCCTCGAGCTGGCGCAACTGCGTGTCGTCCAGGTTGCCGGTCACTTCCTTGCGGTACCGGGCAATGAACGGAACGGTCGAGCCTTCGTCGAGGAGTTGCACGGCCGCCGCGACCTGGCGCGGCTGGACGGACAGTTCGGTGGCGATGCGCTGTACGATCTTGAGTGCTACGGTTTCCGTCATGTCGTGGATGATCTGCCTGCTGAAATCGCGGCGGGGGCCGGCAGGCCCGAAGCGACGGGCTGCGTGGCGGGCCCGACGGGCCGGATGCCGCGGGTGAGTGAAGCGGGGCATTTTGCCATAAATGGCGGAGCGCCCAGCCGGGGGTGATAGAATTTGATACATGTCCCGCAGCTTTCCTACGACGTTGCCAACTTCCCGAATTTCTCTCGTCGCGCTCGGCGCAGCGCTCGCCGCGGCTTTGTCTGCCGGGCTTTCCAGCGCGTTCGCGCAAGCTTCGGACGCAACCGCGCCGGCCGCCGCCGCGGCGGCGCCCGTGACGGCCACGGCCGCACCGGATTTCGACGCCCGTCAAAAAGTGCTCAATCAACGCTCCGCAGAAAACGATTATCGTTATGCGGTGGCCGAGCACGATTGCTACAGCAAGTTCTTCGTCAATCACTGTCTCGGCAAGGCGCGTGAAAAGATGCGCGACGAGCGGGCGAGCATCCGCCAGGAGCAGCTCGCACTCAACGACGAGCAGCGGGCGGTGCGTGCGCAGCAGCGCGACCAGCAGCAGGCGCTGAAGGCGGCGCAGAACGCGGCGGAAGCACCGCAGCGCGCGGCGAACGATGCGGCAAACGAGGCTGCGTTCCGCGACAAGCAGGAGCAGAATGCGCTGAAGCAGGCGCAGCGTGGCGCGGAAGGGCCGCAGCGCGCGGCGAACAAGCAGGCATACGACCAGAAGCAGGGCGACTTCCAGCGCAAGCTCGACCAGGCGCACCAGCAGGCCGCGCAGAAGGCGCAGGAGCGGGCGGACAACGCCGCGCGCTACGAGCAGAAGCAGAAGGAAGCCGTGCAGCACAAGGCCGATGTCGAGCAGCGTCAGAAGGAAGCGGCCGAGAAGGCGCAGCAGAAGCAACAGCAGGGGCAGTAACGTGTTGGATTGATCGAGATCAGTCTCGGGCGCGCCGGCACGCCAGTCGGCGCGCTGCTTCGATGAGGAGGCAAGTATGCAAAACCGTCACACGGAACAGCAGCAGGAATTGCACAACCGTTTGGCTGCATTGCAGGAGCAGCACCAGCAGCTCGCTCGGGAGATCGAGCTGAAGGAAGGGCACTCCGACATCGACGACATCACGCTGCACCGGCTGAAGAAGGAAAAGCTGGCGGCCAAGGACAAAATCATTTTGCTGCAATCGCAGCTGGAACCGGATAAGCGCGCCTGAGCGCGGCCTGGCAAGCGCCGGCGCCGCCCGGGCGCTGGACACAGGAACGCTTGCCTTGAATTCACCGCTTGAAGCCACCCCCGATGCCCGGCGCGACGTGTCGCCCGCCGGGCGCGCTCGTGCGCCCGAAGGCACCTTTGAGCTCAGCCGCAAGCGCGTCGACGAACTCGACACGATCTTCGGCGAAGGCGGATTGCTGGCGCGTGCGCTCGACGGCTACCGGCCGCGACAGTCGCAGATCGAGATGGCGCGCGCCGTCGCGTCCGCGATGGAAGCGTCCGCGCGCCGGATGCCCGAACCCGAGATCTTCGAAACCCGCAAGCGGCCGGCACGTCGCCTCGGCGACGGCGGCAAGGCGGCCGAAACGGGCGCGGACGCCGCCGCGGCAGCCGAAGTCGACGGCGATGCCGGCGACAACACGCTGATCGTCGAGGCCGGCACGGGTACCGGCAAGACCTATGCGTACCTCGTGCCTGCGATGCTGTGGGGCGGCAAGGTGATCGTGTCGACCGGCACGAAACACCTGCAGGACCAATTGTTCGCGCGCGACATCCCGACCGTGCGCAACGCGCTGGCGGTGCCGGTGTCGGTCGCGATGCTGAAGGGCCGGGCCAACTACCTGTGCCACTACTACCTGCAACGCACGGCCGACAACGGCCGGTTGCCGTCGCGGCAGGATACGGCGTATCTGCAGGAAATCGTCCGCTTCGCGAAGATCACGAAGAGCGGCGACAAGGCCGAGCTCGCGAGCGTGCCGGAAACGGCGCCCGTGTGGTCGATGGTCACGTCGACGCGCGACAACTGCCTCGGCCAGGAATGCCCGCATTACAAGGATTGCTTCGTGATGCAGGCGCGGCGCGAGGCGCAGCAGGCCGACGTCGTCGTCGTCAACCACCACCTGTTCTTCGCGGACATCATGCTGCGCGATACGGGGATGGCCGAGCTGCTGCCGAACGCGAACACGGTCATCTTCGACGAAGCGCACCAGTTGCCGGAAACGGCGACGCTGTTCTTCGGCGAAACGCTGTCGACGACGCAGATCCTCGAGCTCGCCCGCGACACGGTGGCGGAAGGCCTGAGCCATGCACGCGACGCGGTCGAGTGGGTGAAGCTCGGCGGCGATCTCGAGCGCGCGGCGCGCGACTTGCGCCTGGCGTTCGCGAACGACCAGATCGTCCGCATGTCGCTCGCCCAGCTCGGCGACGATCACCCGATGTTCGGTGCGCTCGACGCGCTCGAGGCTGCGCTCGACGCGCTGGCGTCGGCGCTTGCCAGCCAGGCCGAACGGGCGGAATCGCTCGGCGCGTGCCTGCGGCGCGCACGCGAGCTGCAGGACCTGCTGGCCGGCTGGGTCGCACCCGGCGCGACGGAAGCGGCGGCGAAGGCCGACGCAACCGCGGCCGGCGACAAGGCGGCATCCGACGGCGATCCGAACGAGAAGGTGCGCTGGGTCGAAGTGTTCGCGCATACGGTCCAGCTGCACGAAACGCCGCTGTCGGTCGCGCCGATCTTTGCCAAGCAGCGCGCGGGCGTGCCGCGTGCCTGGGTGTTCACGTCGGCCACGCTGTCGGTGCGCGGTGACTTCACGCACTATGCGGCACAAATGGGCCTCAGCTCGCGTCGCTCGATGACGCTCGCGAGCCCGTTCGACTACCAGTCGCAAGGGTTGCTGTACGTGCCGCGCAACCTGCCGCAACCGTCTTCGCCGGCGTTTACCGATGCCGTCTTCGACGCCGCGCTGCCGGCGATCGAGGCGTCCGGTGGCGGCGTGTTCATGCTGTGCACGACGCTGCGCGCGGTTGACCGGATCGCGTCGAAGCTGCGCGACGTGATCGAATCGCGCGGCTGGAACATGCCGCTGCTCGTGCAGGGCGATGCAAGCCGCACCGAACTGCTCGACCGTTTCCGTGCGTATGGCAACGCGATCCTGGTCGGCAGCCAGAGTTTCTGGGAAGGCGTCGACGTGCGCGGTGACGCGCTGTCGCTCGTCGTGATCGACAAGCTGCCGTTCGCGCCGCCGGACGATCCGGTGCTGGCCGCGCGGCTCGACGCGCTGACGAAGAAGGGGCTGAGCCCGTTCGCCGTGCACCAGTTGCCGCAGGCCGTGATCACGCTGAAGCAGGGCGCGGGCCGGCTGATTCGCGCGGAGACGGATCGCGGCGTGCTGATGATCTGCGACACGCGGCTCGTCGACAAGCCCTACGGGCGCCGGATCTGGCAGAGCCTGCCGCCGTTCAAGCGGACCCGCGAGATCGCGGTCGTCCAGGACTTCTTCGACGAGCACCGTTCGGCAAAGCGCACGTGACGTTGCGTGCGGCGATCGTCGCGCGATTGCACCGGCGCCGCCCGAATGCGGCGCCAATAAAAAACCCGGCTCGATGGCCGGGTTTTTTGTTCGTGCAGCGCGTGCTGCACGCTGCTTGCGTCAGAACTGCCACCACGACTTCTTCGTACCGGGGCGCGAGTGGCCCGTGACGTACGGGCTGTCGGGGAACGTGCCGGCGAGCACGCGCTTCGTGTCCTCGGCGAGTTCCGGCTGGTTCAGCTTGCCGTACGACAGGATCATGATGTGCAGTGCGTCCTCGATCGCCGGGGCGCCCTTGTAGTCCTTGATCGCGAGCTGCGCACGGTTGATGGCCGCGACGTAGGCGCCGCGCCGGTAGTAGTAGTCGGCCGCGTGCACTTCGTGCGACGCGAGCGCGTTGACGATGTAGCGCATCCGCGCGGCGGCGTCGGGCGCGTACTTGCTCTTCGGGAAGCGGTCGACGACGACCTTGAACGCATCGTACGATTCGCGCAGTGCCTGCGGATCGCGCTCGCTCATGTCCTGGCCGGAGAAGCGGCCGAACAGGCCGAGATCGTCGTTGAAGTGGATCATCCCCTTCAGGTAGTACGCGTACGGGATATCCGGATGATCGGGGTGGAGCTGGATGAAGCGATCGACGGCCTGGTCGGCGGCGGCCGCTTCGTTATCCTTCCAGTTGCAGTATGCAACGTTGATCTGTGCTTGCTGCGCAAAATGGCCGAACGGATCGCGACCTTGCAGCGATTCGAAATATTTCGCGCACTTGCCCCAGTCGCCGCCGGACAGTGCGTCCTGGGCCTCTGAGTATAATTTGTTGTTCGACCAGGTAGCCGTCTCGTCCTGCTTCTGCGGCAAGCCGTGGCAGCCGGCGATGAGGGCCGCGGCCGCTACCGCCGCAGCCCGGGCGGCGACGGTTCTGGCCGTGCGTTTGGTCGAATTCATCATGCTCGCATGTCCTAGCTTCAAGTCTCGGTGACCCAGTCTAAATGACCCGTTCAAGTTCGCAGAATGCCCAGCCGGGCACACCAAATCGCGAAGATTATAGCCCAAGCGATCGGCCCGCCGACGCCGCCTCGGGGGATTCCCTCGATGACGATCTGATCGGCGACGCAATGCAGCCGCCCGTCGTGCCGTCCGCGGCGGTCGATGAAGCGCCGCGCGTCGTCGAAGTGCCGATGTCGCTCGCGGGCGAACGCCTCGACAAGGCGCTCGCCCAACTGTTCCCCGAATTCTCGCGCAGCCGCCTGCAGAGCTGGATCGAGGCGCAGCGCGTGCTCGTCGACGGCGCGCCGGCAAAGATCCGCCAGCCGGTGCCGCTCGGCGCGAAGATCGAACTCGTGCCCGACCTGCTCCCCGAGCAGCTTGCCTTTACGCCGGAGCCGGTGCCGCTCGACGTGATCTACGAGGACGACGCGCTCGTCGTCATCAACAAGCCGGCCGGCCTCGTCGTGCATCCGGCCGCCGGCAACTGGAGCGGCACGATCCTCAACGGGCTGCTGCATCGCTACGGCGACGCGGCGGCCGGCCTGCCGCGCGCAGGGATCGTCCACCGGCTCGACAAGGAAACGTCGGGCCTGATGGTGGTGGCGCGCACGCTGGCCGCGCAGACGGACCTCGTGCGCCAGCTGCAGGCGCGCACGGTGAAGCGCCGCTATTTCGCGCTCGTGTGGGGCACGATGCCCGAGGAAGGCACGATCGACGCGCCGATCGGCCGCGATCCGCGCGAACGCACGCGCATGGCCGTCGTCACGGGGGCATCGGGCAAGCCCGCGCGCACGCATTTCCGCACGGTTGACACATGCCTGTGGCAACGTCAGCCGGTTTCGGCGATCCAGTGCGATCTCGAGACCGGTCGCACGCACCAGATCCGCGTGCACTGCGCGCACGCCGGGCATCCGCTGCTCGGCGATCCCGTGTACGGCCGTGCGCGCGGCAAGCGCTCGGTCACGCCGCTGCCGGACGGCTTCGCGCGACAGGCGCTGCATGCGTGGCGGCTCGGCCTCGTGCATCCGGTCACGGGCAAGGCGATGCAATGGCGCTGCCCGCTGCCGGACGACATGAACACACTCGTCGCGGCGCTCGGCTTCGGGCAGGGCGACGAGGAATTCGACGACGATGACGGTGTCTACGACGATGACGATTTCGGCGGCGAGTATCACGATGACGAGCCGGACCTGGACGATGAGGAGGAGTGAGTGCCGATGACGAACCTGGCGCCGTTGACGTGGCAGGACTGCGTGCAGCCCGACTGGCAGGTGTCGCCGCGCGTGCGCGCGCTGATCACGACGCGTGACGGCGGCGTGAGCGAAGGCCCGTACGGGCGCTGGCAGCGCGGCGACGCGCTGCCGGGCGGGATGAATCTCGGCCTGCATACCGGTGACGACCCGGCCCATGTGGCAGGGAATCGCGCACGCTTGCTGGCGCTGGCAGGCCAGTCGAGCGCTGCGTGGCTCGAGCAGGTTCACGGCGCGCAGATCGTGCGTGCGGACGAGGTGATCGCGGCGGCGCCGATGGCGACGGCGCCGGTGCAGGCCGACGCGAGCGTCACCGACCGGGCGGGTGCCGTCTGCGTCGTGATGGTCGCGGATTGCCTGCCCGTGCTGCTGTGCGACACGCAGGGCCGTGCCGTCGGCGCAGCCCATGCGGGCTGGCGCGGGCTGGCGGCCGGCATCGTCGAGCAGACCGCGACGCGTGTCGCGGCACTCGCGGGCGGTGCGACGGACGCGCTGCATGCATACCTCGGGCCGGCGATCGGCCCGCGGGCGTTCGAGGTCGGCGCCGACGTGCGTGACGCGTTTCTCGACACGGCCCCGCAGTCGGAGCATGATGAAACCCGGCTTGCGTTCGTCGCGATCGATGGCGCGCCCGGCAAGTTTCTCGCCGATCTCTATGCGCTCGCGCGCCTGCGTCTCGCGCGTGCGGGCGTTGCGCACGTGAGCGGTGGGACGGCCTGCACGGTCACCGAGCAGGCGCGCTTCTATTCGTACCGGCGCGATCGCGTGACGGGCCGCATGGCAGCAGCGATCTGGCTGGCCGATTAACGGAATGCGCATGCGCGTGGATTTTGGTGCGCCGCAAAATCGGGTTATCTCGATATTTCGGCCGCTATGCCGCACTGGATGCGCGAGTGAATGAAAAATCCCGAAGTCAAGTCAACCAAAATGTTTTATGTTTCGCCGGAACCCTTGTCCCGTCTGTTGTGCGAGGATTATCTCCGTACGGAAATGTTCAGCGGTTTGACATGGCGCTTCACATGGGGAAAACGATAATGATAAAAATACCGCACTGCGGCAGAATCTGGAGACGCCTCTCCAGAGCATGACGGCCCGGCTCGCAGCCGGCACGCCGCGCGCGAGCAGGATTTCACGATAGACGCTCACGAATCACCGGTAAGGCAGGTAATGACAGCATCGAAAAAATCGTCGACGTCCGCTCAGGCGGGCACTTCCCCGGGCAGCATTGGTTTCGATCCGGCCGCCCAGCCGATGCAGCAGATGTTCGAGTCGTGGTTGAACGCGTGGCGCGGTTTTGCAGATCCGGCACGCGCCGCGACTGCGTCGGCCACCGTGAATCCGTTCGCGACATTCCAGTTTCCGACATCGTTCCCGTTCCAGATGCCGTCGATGCCCGATTTCGGCGCGATGGCGTCGCCGTTCGCCGGGTTGAAGCTGCCGGCCGCCGCGATTCCGCCCGAGCGGCTGCAGGCGCTGCAGGCCGACTACGCGCGTGACTGCATGGCGCTGATGCAGCAGGCTGCTGCGGCGAAGCTCGAGTCGCCCGAGCTGAAGGACCGCCGTTTCAGCGGCGATGCGTGGAAGGCGTCGCCGGCGCATGCGTTCGCGGCGGCCTGGTATCTGCTCAATGCGCGCTATCTGCAGGAACTGGCCGACGCGCTGCAGACCGATCCGAAGACGCGCGAGCGCATTCGTTTCACGGTCCAGCAGTGGACGGCCGCGGCCGCGCCGAGCAACTTCCTCGCACTCAATCCCGACGCACAGAAATCGATCCTCGAAACGCAGGGCGAAAGCCTGCGGCAAGGGATGATGAACCTGCTCGGCGACATGCAGCGCGGCAAGATTTCGCAGACCGACGAATCGCAGTTCGTGGTCGGCAAGAACCTCGGGTGTACCGAAGGTGCGGTCGTCTACGAGAACGACCTGATCCAGCTGATCCAGTACACGCCGAAGACGGACAAGGTGTTCGAGCGGCCGCTGCTGATCGTGCCGCCTTGCATCAACAAGTTCTACATCCTCGACCTGCAGCCCGAGAATTCGCTCGTCGCGCATGCGCTGTCGAGTGGCCATCAGGTGTTCCTCGTGTCGTGGCGCAACGCGGACGCATCGGTCGCGCACAAGACGTGGGACGACTACATGAACGAGGGGCTGCTCGCGGCGATCGACGCCGTGCAGCAGGTCAGCGGCCGCGAGCAGATCAACACGCTCGGCTTCTGCGTCGGCGGCACGATGCTCGCGACCGCGCTCGCGGTGCTTGCCGCGCGCGGCGAACATCCGGCCGCGTCGATGACGCTGCTCACCGCGATGCTCGACTTCACCGACACCGGCATTCTCGACGTGTTCGTCGACGAGGCGCACGTGCAGATGCGCGAGCAGACCATCGGCGGCAAGAACGGTACGCAGCCGGGGCTGATGCGCGGCGTCGAATTCGCGAACACGTTCTCGTTCCTGCGGCCGAACGACCTCGTGTGGAACTACGTCGTCGACAACTACCTGAAGGGCCGCACGCCGGCGCCATTCGACCTGCTGTACTGGAACAGCGATTCGACGAGCCTGCCGGGGCCGATGTACGCGTGGTACCTGCGCAATACCTATCTCGAGAACAAGCTGCGCGAACCGGGCGCGCTGACCGTGTGCGGCGAGTCGGTGGACCTGACGCTGATCGACGTGCCGACCTTCATCTACGGTTCGCGCGAGGATCACATCGTGCCGTGGCAGACGGCCTATGCGTCGACGTCGATCCTGTCGGGCCCGCTGAAGTTCGTGCTCGGCGCGTCGGGGCACATCGCGGGCGTGATCAATCCGCCGGCGAAGAAGAAGCGCAGCTACTGGGTCAACGACAGCGACCTGCCCGAATCGGCGGACGACTGGTTCGCCGGTGCAACCGAGCACCCGGGAAGCTGGTGGACGACCTGGGTCGAATGGCTCGACCAGTACGGCGGCCGCAAGGTGGAGCCGCCCACCCAGCCCGGTACCGCGCAGTTCCCGGTGATCGAGCCGGCGCCGGGCCGCTACGTATTGCAGCGCGATTGACGAAAACCGGACAGCGGCGCAGGCTGTTCGGCGCACCGCAGTTTTTTTAACAGGGCCGGTAGCGATGCGCCGTGTCGTGCGGGCCTGGAGGAAAGGGAAATGACGGACGTAGTGATCGTATCGGCCGCGCGGACCGCGGTCGGCAAATTCGGCGGCTCGCTTGCGAAGATTGCGGCGCCCGAGCTGGGCGCGACGGTAATCCGCGCGGTGCTGGAGCGTGCGGGCGTGAAGCCCGAGCAGGTCAGCGAAGTGATCATGGGCCAGGTGCTGACGGCCGGTTCCGGGCAGAACCCGGCACGGCAGTCGCTGATCAAGGCCGGGCTGCCGACGGCAGTGCCGGGGATGACGATCAACAAGGTGTGCGGCTCGGGCCTGAAGGCCGTGATGCTGGCCGCGAACGCGATCGTCGCGGGCGATGCGGAGATCGTGATCGCGGGCGGCCAGGAGAATATGAGCGCGTCGCCGCACGTGCTGCCGGGCTCGCGCGACGGGTTCCGGATGGGGGACGCGAAGCTGGTCGACACGATGATCGTCGACGGCCTGTGGGACGTGTACAACCAGTACCACATGGGCATCACGGCGGAGAACGTCGCGAAGGAATACGGGATCACGCGCGAAGAGCAGGACGCGTTCGCGGCGCTGTCGCAGAACAAGGCGGAAGCCGCGCAGAAGGCCGGCCGCTTCGACGACGAGATCGTGCCGGTGGCGATTCCGCAACGCAAGGGCGAGCCGCTGCAGTTCGCCACCGATGAATTCGTGCGTCACGGCGTGACGGCGGAATCGCTGGCCGGGCTGAAGCCGGCGTTCTCGAAGGACGGCTCGGTGACGGCGGCGAACGCGTCGGGGCTGAACGACGGCGCGGCGGCGGTGCTGGTGATGTCGGCGCAGAAGGCGGCGGCGCTGGGCCTGACGCCGCTGGCGCGGATCAAGGCGTACGCGAACGCGGGCGTGGATCCGAGCGTGATGGGGATGGGCCCGGTGCCGGCATCGCGCCGGTGCCTGGAGCGCACGGGCTGGACGCCGGGCGACCTGGACCTGATGGAGATCAACGAGGCATTCGCGGCGCAGGCGCTGGCGGTGCACAAGCAGATGGGCTGGGACACGTCGAAGGTGAACGTGAACGGCGGAGCGATCGCGATCGGCCACCCGATCGGCGCGTCGGGTTGCCGGATCCTGGTGACGCTGCTGCACGAGATGGCCAAGCGCGATGCGAAGCGCGGGCTGGCGTCGCTGTGCATCGGCGGCGGGATGGGTGTCGCGCTCGCGGTCGAGCGTCCGTAAGCGGCCCTCCGTAACCGGCAGTCCGTCAGCGGTCGTTCGCCACAAGCGAACCGAATTCGTGTGCCGGCCGATTGCGGCTTCGGCCGGCGTCACGTGAAGTCAGAGGGGGCCTCCGGCAGCTCTCGAAACCAAAAAATGGAGTGAGATTTATGTCTCAGCGAATTGCGTACGTAACGGGCGGGATGGGCGGCATCGGCACCAGCATCTGCCAGCGCCTGTCGAAAGACGGCTTCAAGGTGGTCGCAGGTTGCGGCCCGAACTCGCCGCGCCGGGTGAAATGGCTCGAGGAGCAGAAGGCGCTCGGGTACGATTTCATCGCGTCGGAAGGCAACGTCGGAGACTGGGACTCGACCAAGGAAGCGTTCGACAAGGTCAAGGCCGAAGTCGGCGAGATCGACGTGCTGGTCAACAACGCGGGCATCACGCGCGACGTCGTGTTTCGCAAGATGACGCACGAAGACTGGACCGCCGTGATCGACACCAACCTGACGAGCCTGTTCAACGTGACGAAGCAGGTGATCGACGGGATGGTCGAACGCGGCTGGGGCCGGATCATCAACATTTCGTCGGTGAACGGCCAGAAGGGGCAGTTCGGCCAGACCAACTACTCGACCGCGAAGGCCGGCATCCACGGCTTCACGATGTCGCTCGCACAGGAAGTCGCGACGAAGGGCGTGACGGTCAACACCGTGTCGCCGGGCTACATCGGCACCGACATGGTGAAGGCGATCCGCCCGGACGTGCTCGAGAAGATCGTCGCGACGATTCCGGTGCGGCGTCTCGGCGGGCCGGAGGAAATCGGTTCGATCGTCGCGTGGCTCGCGTCGAACGATTCCGGCTTCGCGACGGGCGCAGACTTCTCGCTGAACGGCGGCCTGCACATGGGCTGAGCGTCCGCGCTGCGCGGGCCGGGTGGCCGCGCAGCCGGGCGTTTTCCGAAGGCCCCCGCCTCCCGGATTCGGGCGGCGGGGATTCGTCACTTCCGCTACGCTGCACTCAAAGGCGTTACATGACTACTACAAAGAAGACGGCCGAACGGCTCATCAAGAAGTACCCGAACCGTCGGCTCTACGATACCGAGACAAGCACGTACATTACGCTGACCGACGTGAAGCAACTCGTGCTGGAGCAGGAGGACTTCAAGGTCGTCGATGCGAAATCCAACGAAGACCTCACGCGCAGCATCCTCCTGCAGATCATCCTCGAAGAGGAAAGCGGCGGCGTGCCGATGTTCTCGTCGTCGATGCTGTCGCAGATCATCCGTTTCTACGGGCATGCGATGCAGGGCATGATGGGCACGTACCTGGAAAAGAACATCCAGGCGTTCATCGACATCCAGAACAAGCTCGCGGATCAGTCGAAGAACCTGTACGAAGGCAATGCGATGAATCCGGAAGTCTGGTCGCAGTTCATGAACATGCAGGCGCCGATGATGCAAGGGATGATGACCAGCTACATCGAGCAGTCGAAGAACATGTTCGTGCAGATGCAGGAGCAGATGCAGAACCAGGCAAAGTCGATGTTCAGCACGTTCCCGTTCAAGCAGCCGGGCGCGTCGGAGCCGGAAAAGAAGTAACGGTTTCGCGGCGGACCGACCGCGGCGGCCAACCCGTCGGGCGTCGGCGCCGTGAAGCGGCGCGGGTCGGCCGATCGTGCATTCGGCGCGACGATGTGCGGCCGCCGCCTGCCGGATCCTCTCGCCGACGGTCGTTCATGACCGTCGGCACCGAATGCGCATGCCGGGTTCGGGCGTGCGTGGCCGTTGTCCAGTCGATCGAGATCCCGTCACTTGCGAAGGAACACCGGGACGTGTCGTGCCTGGTGGTGCGCGTTCGTGCAGGCGCGCGTACCATGAGCGGCGCTGCGCGGTGTGGCGTGGAAGCTGCGTTCGGCGAAATGCAATGACGCCGCCCGGGCACGACAGGCCATGATGCGCGATGCCGCATCGAGGCAACGCGACCAAGAAAAACCGACTGAGAGAAAGCATGCGTGGGATTCGAGTGGCACCAGCCCGCCGGCTGGCTGGCTTGGCTTCGATGTTCATGCTAGGCGTTGGCGTGGCGGTGCCTGCCTTTGCGATGGATTGCGCGAAAGCCGTGCAGTCGATCGAGAAGCGCATCTGCGCGAACTCCATCCTGCGCGCAGCCGACTCGCGGATGAATTCGGCGTACGCGGGTGCGCTGAAGGCCGCACCGGACACGGCGATCCGCGACATGCTGGTGCGCAGCCAGCGCCGCTGGATCAGCGCGCGCAACAACCGTCTCGACGCCGATTACGAAGGTCGTCCGCTCGCCGTCGACGAAGTGCGCAAGGCAATCGATCGGCGCACCGCCGTACTGGCCGATCAATCGAACAAAGGGCTGATCGCGCGTGCGCAGGCCGAGCGCCAGTGGCTCGCGAAATACACGGGCGGCCCGCTTACCGGTTTCGATGCAAACTGCGACTTCATTCCCGACGATGCGACTGGCGCGCACGTTTCCTACGCATGTTTCGGCGCGGTCCATGTGCAGCATCGTGCGCGGGTCTGCAGCCAGAGTGAGGACTGGGCGACCGGGGCGGTCTATCAGTACCGGTCGGTGAGCACGGCCGATGGCGGGAAGGTGCGACCCGTTGCGTACTGCGAAGCGCAGGCCCATGGGAGTGCGTGCGACACCGGTGGCGCGCACTCGGCGTGGATGCGTGCGGGGGCGTCCGGAGGCGATAACCGCGCGTCAGCGCCGGTAGCCGGGCTGCCGCAACTCGATGCGGAAATGTGACCGATCGGCGATGGAGACGATGCATTGTGGTTCGATCGATGCCTGAAGGCGTCGGTGTTTCCGGACACGCGGTGACGCATTCCTCGCACGAGCACGGCCCGCCATGGCGGGCCTTTTTGTTTTTTGAGCCCGAGCGTCGTGCGCAGCGGATGTCGATCAGGCGGCGCTTCGATGCCGGGTGCGAAAGGGCGGCAGGCAACCGCACAGCGGTGAAGCGGGGCGGACGGTATAGTCGGAACCCCGTAACGTTCGAATGTCACTCATGGGACACAACCTGCTGCGCGTCGTCGTGATCGGTGGTGGCATCGTCGGTGCATCCACCGCATGGCATCTTGCGCGATCGGGCGCACAGGTCACGCTGCTGGAACAGCAGACGGTGCCCGCGGGCGGCGTGACTCACTGGTCGTTCGGCTGGGTGGGTACCGGCAGCGCGCTTCCTTCTGAAAACCCGCCCGGATTCTCGCGCACGCTCGGAGCGCTCCCGGAGTTCGCGAGGCTCGAGCGTGAGCTGGGTTCGTTGCCGGTGACGACGCGCGGGGCACTTGTCTGGCTGGACTCGGATGCGCGGACCGCTGCCCTGATCGACGAGCAGCGCGCGGCGGGCGTGCACATGGAAGCGTTGGGGCGTCGGGAGGTGGCGCGGATGGAGCCGCGTCTTGCACGGCTTCCAGAGTTGATCGCATGGGCACCGGATGATTTCGTGGTCGAGCCGATCAACCTCACGCATCAGTTGCTGGCGGGTGCACAAGCGGCCGGCGCGGAGATCCGGTGCGGTTGTGCAGTCGAAGCGGTCGACACGCGCAATGGGCACGCTGTCGGTGTGCATACCGTGCACGGGCATGTGCCTGCGGATGTCGTCGTTCTGGCGAATGCGGCTTCCGCGGTTGCCATTGCCGCAGGCCTTGGTGTGTCGTTGCCGGTTCGCGAGGAGCCGGCCGTGTTGATGCGTTTTGCTGCCAAGCCCGGTCTCATCAGCCACTTGCTCTATGGACAGGATCTTGAAGTGCGGGTCGGCCCGTCGGGGAGCCTGCTGTCAGCCGCGGATCCTCCGGAAGAGGGGGACAGTGGGCTTGCAGCGCTTGCTGTGCGTACGGCCTCGGACATTTCGGCGCTGTTTGCCGAGCCGCCGACCCTCACGCCGCTCTCCGCGAAATTGGCGTTGCGGCCGATGACGAGCGACGGGGTGCCGATCAACGGATTTTTGCCCGGTGTTGCAGGCGTTTATGCCGTTGTCGCGCATCCCGGCGTGATCCTGGCGCCCCAGCTTGGGCGATTGGCGGCGAACGCGATCATGGATGCGTGACGGGGCACGCGTCTCGTCGTCCGTCAGTGCGTCTGATCGAAATCCTGCTCGCCGTCCGACGGAGGAAGGTCGAGCACGAGCTTGACGGCGCTGTAGTTGGCCTTGAGCGAAAACACGCGGCCGATCACGAGAAATGTCTGGCGCGAGTTCTCGAGCTCGACGAAGTCGCCCGGTTGCGGTACGTGCGCGCCTTGATCGTAGGAGAAGCTGGTGCTGGTTTGCTCGCCAATAGCTTCGGCTGCGTGTTCGGTGAATTCGATCGTGATGTGGGTGGTCATGCGAGCCCCGTTGGGTAATGGAAGAGAGGGAAGAGCGTGGACACTGCGATTTTCGCATAGCGACGGGGCGGTTCCGGCGGAATTGTCGGGAAGCGACGCGTGCGGGTGGATCCCCGTCACTTCGCCGATTTCCGGTCGAAGGTGGACCGCACGGTTTTGGCCAGCACGTTGCGCAGCGCCAGCCAGAGCAGCTTGATCGCCGCCTCGTCGTTCGGGAAGTTGCCACGCGTCTTGCCGCACATGGCGTTGACGGTAAGCCGATAGCCCCTCATCCCGCATCAAGCCGACGCGGTCGGCGCGCACGTTTCCTCTGCGTGTTTCGGCGCGGTCCATGTGCAGCATCGTGCACGGATCTGCAGCCGGAGCGAGGACTGGGCAACGGCGCGGATTATCAAAACCGGTCGGATTGCGACCGTCGGCGGGAAGCCGCATCCCGTGGCGTTCTGCGCAGAGCAGGCGCACGCACGATCGTGCGATGGCAGCGGCCCGGCCGAAGCCGGGCGGGGCACGGAACGAAGCGAGGCTGCGGTTATTTCTCCGCAAACGTGCCTGCTTCCACCAACGTCATCTTGTCGGGGTCCAGGTACGTGCGGATGGCGGTGTTGACCTGCTCGACGGTCAACGCGCGGACGCGCTCGGGATAAGTGTCCAGGTCACTCAGCGGGCGGTCCTGGAGCACCGTCTGGGCGATCATGGCGGCCATCTGCCCGGTGGTTTCCATCGCAACTTGATGGCGGCCGATCATGCCGTCCTTGCGTGCATCCAGTTCCGCTTGGGTCACGCCCTGTTTCCACCAGGCATCCAGAATCCGCCGCGTGCTGGCGACGCCCTTGTTCAGCAGGGGCGGGGCGAAGCTGCTGGTGATGACGAATCCGCCGTCCATCAGGGAGAGCCCGGACAGGCCGGCGCGGATGCCATAGGTCAGGCCCTCCTTGTCGCGGACCCCTGCCATCAGGCGGCCGGTGAAGCCGTTGCCCAGGATGTTGACACCCGCGCTGAGGGGCAGATAGTCGGCATCGTTGGCGCGCAGGTCGATGGCCTGACCCAGCATCACGCTGACGGATTCCTTGTCCCCCATGGCGATGCGCTGCGTGTCGGGCCGGCTTGCTTTGCGTGGCGGGCCCTGTCGCACGAGTGCCCGGCCCCCGCTCCAGCCCGCGAAGGCTTCGGTCACCATGGACTGCAGGCGGCGAGGGTCCGCGCCGCCGACCACGACCAGTGTCATGTGGGCGGGCCCGTAATAGGCTTGATGAAAGGCCTTGATGTCGTCCAGCGTGGCAGCGGCGATCGCGTCGAGCATCCGTTCGCGCGGCACCGGTGCGTTGAGGTGGGCAGCGGGGTAAATGGACCGATTCAGCGCCTCGGTGGCCCGAGCCGACGGGTTTTCTGCGGCGTTACGGATCGCGGCCTCCAGCCGGCTCTTGGCCTTGGCCAGCTCCTCCGGCTTGAAGGCCGGCAGGCGCAACTGCTCGGCCATCAGGTCGATCAGCGTCGGCAAATCCTTGGTCAGGCTTTGGCCGTGTATGCCGACATAGCCGCCGTCGGTCTGGAACGACAACTGAGCACCCAGGCTTTCCAGCAGCGCGGAGATCGCCACCTTGTCGCGACGGGTGCTGCCCTCCTGCAGCAACATGCCCGTCAGCAACGGCACGGCGGGATTGGCCGCCTTGCTGGCGGTGTCGGCATCGCCCAGGGGCATCACCCCGGTCAGGGAGACCATTTCCTGCGGCGACATCGAATAGGTCAATAGCGTGATGCTGCCGGCCTGGGCGCGCACGACGCGCTCGGCGATGCCTGCCTGAGCCGCGACAGGCAGCCATAGCACGGCGAACCACACGAGCCACGTCCGCAGAGGGTTGAAACGAACCTGCTTCATTACGATTTCTCCGGGACGAACCAGCCGGTGGTGCTCTGGTTTTCAACGAGGTACTTGCGGGCGACGCGCTGCACATCGGCGGGCGTCACCTTTTCCAGTTCTTCAAGCTCGGTGACGAACCGTGTCCAGTCGCCCAGCGAGACCGCGTGGCCCAATCGGGCGGACGTCGCGCGGACGCCGTCACGCTGGTAGACCTGATCGGCCCGGTAAGGGCCCAGCACCCGCTGGATATCCTCGCGAGTGACGCCCTCGGTCTTGATCCGCTCCAGTTCGGTCCAGGCGATTTTCTCGGCCTGCTCGTGTTTCGCGTCGGGCGGCAGGCTGACCGTCACGACGAACGGACCGGGATCGCGCAGCGCATGGAAGCCGGCGCCGGCTTGCGTGGCAACCGTGGTGTCGACCAGTGCGCGATACAGCCGGCTGCTCTTGCCCTGGCTCAATACCAGGCCCAGTACGGTCAACGCAGCCGCATCGGGGTCGAGCGCGCGCGGCCCCTTGAAGGCGATGATCAGACTGCCCGTTGCGCCCGCGCGTTTGAGCACCAGCCTTCGCGGCCCTTGCTGCGGCGGCTCTTCGGTCGTGACAGCGGGAATGGCCTTGGGCGCGCGCGGGATGCCGCCGTAATACTGCCTGACCCACCCCAACGCCTGGTCCGGCCGGAAATCGCCGACCAGGATGACGGTGGCGTTGTCCGGCCAGTAGAAGGTGTCGTAGAAACGGCGCAGCTTGTCCACGCTCGCATGCTCGATGTCGCTACGCCAGCCGATGGTGGGATGGTGGTAGGGATGCGCCTGGTAAGCCGTGGCCATGACCTGCTGGAACAAGGCGGTGAAAGGACTGTTCTCGCCTCGCTCGTACTCGTTGCGTACGACCGTCATCTCGCTGGCCAGGTCTTCCGGGCGCAGCAGGAGGTTGCGCATGCGGTCGGCCTCGATCGCGATGTAGCCTTCCAGCGCATCGCGCCCGAGCGTGCCGAAGTAGTTGGTGCGGTCCATCGACGTGGTGGCGTTGAAGGTCGCGCCCACGCGCTCCATGTAGCTGTTCAGTGAATTGCCGAGCGCCTTGTTGTAGTGCCGGCTGCCCTTGAACATCAGGTGCTCGAGCAGGTGAGTGTCACCGGTCGTGCCCGCGGCTTCGTTGCGTGAACCCACCTGGTACAACACCTGGAAACTGACCACCGTCGCGGCGGAATCGGGCGCGGCAAGCACGGTAAGGCCGTTGGCATCCAGACGGTATTCGTCGATGCCGCCCACGGAGCGCACGTGGGTAAAGCCCGGTACCTCGACGGGTTGGGCCATCGCCGTGCCTGCAATCAACGGGCACAGCGAGAGCCACGTGCATATCAAACGTCGTACTGACATGTAGCGTCCTTTTGTATAGGCAGGATGAACGCGGAAGATCGGGTGCCGGCCCGGCGGTCAGTTGACTGCGATGCGTCGAGCGCGGCGAGCGTGAAGTTTTTCATACTTTTCGATGCGTGTTGACCGAGGGCGCGTTGCGGGGATATTGCTGCCGTGATGCGCTCGTCGACGGCCATGCGTGGCTTGGCCGTCGACGCGTAGCGACAGACAGCGCGATTTCAAATTGAAAGGGACGCATCGGGCAGCCGTCGCATGACGGCCCGCCGGCGCGTCGCGCATCCGATTCGACGGTCGATGCCGCCGCCGATCGCCTGTTTTGCCTCGCCACCCCTAAATGGCTGTAAACTCACGCTTTTGCTGCCACGCCCCCACATTCCAGATGTCCCAATCCCCCAAAGTAGGGTTCGTATCCCTCGGGTGCCCGAAGGCGCTCGTCGACTCCGAACAGATCATCACGCAACTGCGCGCCGAAGGTTATGAAATCTCCGGCACCTACGACGGTGCCGACCTCGTCGTCGTGAACACCTGCGGCTTCATCGACGAAGCCGTGCAGGAAAGCCTCGACGCGATCGGTGAAGCGCTGACCGAGAACGGCAAGGTGATCGTCACCGGCTGTCTCGGCGCCAAGTCGAGCGCCAGCGGCTCGAACCTGATCGAGGAAGTCCACCCGAAGGTGCTCGCCGTCACCGGCCCGCACGCGGTGGGCGAAGTGATGCAGGCCGTGCATTCGCACCTGCCGAAGCCGCATGACCCGTTCACCGATCTCGTGCCCGCGGCCGGCATCAAGCTTACGCCGCGCCACTACGCGTACCTGAAGATCTCCGAAGGCTGCAACCACCGCTGCACGTTCTGCATCATCCCGTCGATGCGCGGCGACCTCGTGTCGCGCCCGGTCGCGGAAGTGATGCTGGAAGCCGAGAACCTGTTCAAGTCGGGCGTGAAGGAACTGCTCGTGATCTCGCAGGACACGAGCGCGTACGGCGTCGACGTGAAGTACCGCACGGGTTTCTGGAACGGCAAGCCGATCAAGACGCGCATGACCGACCTGGTCGCCGCGCTCGGCGAACTCGCCGCGCAGTACGGCGCATGGGTGCGCCTGCATTACGTGTATCCGTATCCGAGCGTCGACGAAGTGATTCCGCTGATGGCCGAAGGCCCGTTCAAGGGCCACGTGCTGCCGTACCTCGACGTGCCGTTCCAGCACGCGCACCCGGAAGTGCTGAAGCGCATGAAGCGTCCGGCGAACGCCGAGAAGGTGCTCGAGCGTGTGCAGAAGTGGCGCGAGATCTGCCCGGACCTGACGATTCGCAGCACGTTCATCGCGGGCTTCCCCGGCGAGACGGAAGAGCAGTTCGAAACGCTGCTCGACTTCATCCGCGAAGCGGAACTCGATCGCGTCGGCTGCTTCGCGTATTCGCCGGTCGAAGGCGCGACGGCGAACGAACTCGACGGCGCGCTGCCGGATGAAGTCCGCGAGGAACGCCGCGCGCGCTTCATGGAAGTTGCCGAGGAAGTGTCGGCGAACCGCATCCAGCGCAAGGTCGGCAAGACGCTCAAGGTGCTGATCGACGAAGTCAGCGAGGAAGGCGGGATCGGTCGCACGGCGGCGGATGCGCCGGAGATCGACGGCGTCGTTTATGTCGAGCCGGCGGCGAAGGCATCGAAGCGCTACAAGGTCGGCGATTTCGTGTCCGTGAAGATCACGGGCGCAGACGGCCACGATCTGTGGGGCGAGGTGTAAGCGATGGCCGCCGCATTTCCGGAGATCCTCGCGCTCGGCGAGGCGATGATCGAATTCAACCAGTCGCAGCCGGGCCGGCCTGAATTCCTGCAGGGCTTTGGCGGCGACACGTCGAACTTCTGCATCGCCGCCGCGCGCCAGGGCGCATCGACGGGCTTCGTGTCGGCGATCGGCGACGATCCGTTCGGCCGCCTGCTGGCCGACATGTGGCGCGCGGAACGCGTCGACACGACGTACGTGCGGATCGACCGCACGGCGCCGACCGGCGTGTACTTCGTCACGCATGGCGCCGATGGTCACCAGTTCGACTACCTGCGCGCGGGCTCGGCGGCGAGCCGTTATGCAACAGGTGATCTGCCGCTCGACGCACTGGCCGCCGCGAAGGCCGTGCACCTGTCGGGCATCAGCCTCGCGATCAGCACGGCCGCGTGCGACGCCGCGTTCGCGGGGATCGACCACGCGCGCCGCCACGGCGCGAAGGTCAGCTTCGACACGAACCTGCGGCTGAAGCTGTGGCCGTTGCCGCGGGCTCGCGCGGTGATGCGCGAGGCGCTGCGCCAGACGGACATCTGCCTGCCCAGCTGGGACGACGTGACGGCACTCACGGGCGCGAACGATCGTGATGCAATCGTCGATGCGATGCTCGAACACGGGCCGCAGGTCGTCGCGTTGAAGCTCGGCAAGGAAGGCGCTTACGTGGCGACGCCGAACGAGCGGCGCGTCGTGCCGGGCTTCGCGGTCGAAGCCGTCGACGCGACGGGCGCGGGCGATTGCTTCGGCGGTGCGTTCGTCGCGCGGATCGTCGCGGGCGACGATCCGTTCGCGGCGGCGCGTTATGCGAACGCCGCGGCGGCGCTGTCGACGACGGGCTACGGCGCGGTTGCGCCGATTCCGCACCGCGATGCGGTGGAGCGCCTGATGCAGGGCTGACGCGGCATGCGCACGCCGGCCACGGCAACGCGCTCGTGACGATGTGCATGGGCATCGCCGCGATTTTCGAGCGAATCTGAAGCAAGGAGCAACACACGGTGGGTCGATATTCGCAATGGCAACGGGCGCTCGTCGTCGCGGGCGCGCTGGCGGCGGGCATGGTGATGCCGGGCGTCGTCGCGGCGCAGGCTGTCGCGCCGGGCGCGCAGCAGGATGAACCGGCAATGGCGCGGCCGCTGAAGCCGAATCCCGAGTTCGCCCGCCTGCCGCGCTACGAAGGCACGCTCGGTGACCGGCCGATCGTCGTGCATCTCGGCCCGAAGACGGACGAGGAAGGCGTGCACGGCGAATACCAGTTCGCCGATACGGGCGAGGTCGTGCTGCTCGCGGGCGATCGCGACGGCGACACGCTCGAAATCGAGGAATCGAACGACGGCACGAACATCACGGGCGTGTGGATCGGCCGCTTCGACGCGACGGGTGCCCTGAAGGCCGACCGGATGAATTCTGACGAGTCGGATCCGCAGCCCGTCGTGCTGCGTCTCGCGCCGGGCAAGCGTGCGGCGCTGCAGGTGCGCGACGGCCGCGTGCAGGAAATCGAGACGGTGGGCGGCGTCGTCAACCTGCGCACCGACGACTGAACCCGCGCTGGCTCGGTGCGTGCGGCGCGCATTGTACCGGGCCAATTGCGCCGATTTTGGCTAATCTAGCTGCATATTCCGCAACCGAACGGCCTCGTGCCCGGCTTCCCGTCATGACTGCATCCACTCCCAAGCGCGCACTGCAAACCCGCATCGTTCAACCCGACGACGTGATCCCGGAAGGCTTCCGTTCGTTCGTGCCGCCGGTCGCGCGCGCGTCGACGGTCGTGTTTCCCGATCTCGCGACGATGCGTGCGCTCGTCTGGCACAACGACAACCAGTGGCGCTACGGCCTGCATGCGACGCCGACGTCGCTCGCGCTCGCGCAGCGGCTTGCCGAGATCGAGGGCGGCACGCATGCGCTGCTGCAGCCGTCGGGCCTCGCGGCGATCATGAACGTCTACTTCGGGATCGTGAAAGCCGGCGACGACGTGCTGATTCCGCACAACGTGTACGGGCCGAACGCCGATTTCGGCAACTGGCTCGCGAAGGATTTCGGCATCACCGCGCGCTTCTACGATCCGCTGATCGGCGCCGGCATTGCCGACCTGATCCAGCCGAACACGCGGCTGATCTGGATCGAGGCGCCGGGCTCGGTGACGATGGAAGTGCCGGACGTGCAGGCGATCACGGCGGCCGCGAAGGCGCGCGGCATCGTCACCGCGATCGACAACACCTTTTCGGCCGGGCTCGCATTCAAGCCGTTCGAACACGGCGTCGACATCTCGGTGCAGGCGCTGACCAAGTACCAGTCGGGCGGCAGCGACGTGCTGATGGGGGCGACGATCACCGCGAACGCGGCGCTGCATGCACAGCTGAAGCTCGCGCGGATGCGCTGCGGTGTCGGCGTGTCGGTCGACGATTGCTCGCTCGTGCTGCGCAGCCTGCCGAGCATGCAGGTGCGTTTCGACGCGCACAGCAAGAGCGCGCTTGCGCTCGCGCAATGGCTGAAGGCGCGGCCGGAGATCGCGGCGGTATTGCACCCGCAGATCGCCGATTGCCCGGGGCACGCGTCGTTCATGCGCGATTTCACCGGCGCGGGCGGGTTGTTCTCGGTGGTGTTCGACGAACGCTACAGTGCGGAGCAGGTCGACCGCTTCGTCGAGTCGCTCGAGCTGTTCGCGATCGGCTGGAGCTGGGGCGGCGCGTGCAGCCTCGCGATGCCTTACGACGTCGCGTCGATGCGTCCGGACTGGGCGCATCGCGGCACGCTGGTACGTTTCTATGTCGGCCTGGAAGACGAGGGCGACCTGCGTGCGGACATCGAGCGCGCGATGCAGGCTGCGCTGGGCTGATCGCCCGCTGACAACGTTCGGCAGAAAAACAAGACGCCGGCGCGATGTTGCATCGCGCCGGCGTTTTTCATTTCGGATTCCGCGGGATCAGAACAGCCGCAGCAGCCCGTCGAGGCCGACGTGATCGAACGCGACCGTCGCCGCATCGCGCACGACGGGCTTCGCGTGGTACGCGACCGACAGCCCGGCTTCGGCCATCATCTTCAGGTCGTTCGACCCGTCGCCCATCGCGATCGCGCGACGCGGCTCGAGGCCGAGCGACGCGCACGTCTCGCGCAGCAGGCGCGCCTTTACGTCGGCGTTGACGATCTCGCCGAGCACCTTGCCGGTCAGCTTGCCGTCGACGATCTCGAGCGTGTTCGCATGCGCGTAGTCGAGGCCGAGGCGCGCCTTCAGCCGTTCGGTGAAGAACGTGAAGCCGCCCGACACGAGCAGCGTCTTCATGCCGGCGGCCTTCACGCCGGCGAGCATCTTCTCGGCGCCCGGCGACAGTTGCAGCCGTTCCTCGTACACGCGTTCGAGCGCGTGCGCGTCGAGCCCGGCCAGCAGCGCGACGCGGCGCGTGAGGCTTTCGTTGAAGTCGCGGATTTCGCCGCGCATCGACGCTTCGGTGATCTCGGCGACCTGCGTTTTCAGCCCGCAGAAATCGGCGATCTCGTCGATGCACTCGATCGTGATCAGCGTCGAATCCATGTCCATCACGGCGAGCCCGAAATCGCCGAGCGAGAGGCCGGCCTCGACGAACGCGAAGTCGAGCGCGTGCGTGCCGCAGTAAGCATCGATGTCGAGGCGTTGCGCCGGGTTCGCGTTGTCGATCCGCAGCGCATGATCGTCGGTCTGCACGATGCGGGTGCCGCGCGACAGCGCGAGCAGCGGTTTGTGATGGGTGTCCGACAGCGGCGCAAGACTCTGGATGACGAGGTTGTGGGTCATGACGGGATGGTTGGGAAACGAATGAAATGCGTAGGCGGCCAACGGGCGGCCGCCTGCCGGTGCGGGCCCCGTCCGGCGTCGGGCCCTTGCGTGGCGAACGCGCCATTGTAGCCGGTTGGCCGCACGCGGCGGCGGGGGGCGGATCGAAACCGTGCGCGGCGGGGCGGTCATGGCCCGTCCGCGCGATCCCAGTACGGCGGGTCGCCGAAATGCTCGGCCAGGAACGTGATGAAGGCGAGCGTCTTCAGCGGAACGTGCGCGCGGCTCGGGTAGACGGCCCAGATCGCGATGTCTTCCGCGAACGGATAGTCGTCGAGCACCGTGACGAGCGCGCCGCTCGTGAGCAGCGGGCCGACGTCCCAGGTCGACTTGATCGCGATCCCGAAGCCGTCGACGAGCGCTTCGCGGATCGCCTCGCCGTTGCTCGCGACGAGCCGGCCGCCCACCCGCACGGTGAGCGGGCCTTGCGGCGTGGCGAACGACCAGTCGCGCTGGTCGCCGAGGATCACGCACTCGTGCTGAGCGAGGTCGGCCGGATGGCGCGGCGTGCCGTGTGCGGCGAGATACGCGGGCGAGCAGCACAGCACGCGGCGGTTCGTCGCGAGCTTGCGCGCGACGAGCGTCGAATCCTTCAGCGCGCCGAGGCGGATCGCGACGTCGTAGCCGTCGTCGACGAGGTCGACGATCTCGTCCGACAGCCGCAGGTCGAGCGACACGGACGGATAGCGGCGCAGGAACGCGGGAATCACCGGCGCGACATGCTGGCGACCGAACGACGACGACATCGACACCTTCAGCCGCCCGTACGGCTCGGAGCGGCCGTGGCCGACCGATGCGCGCGCGGCATCGGCGGCCGACAGCAGCGTGTCGGCGTGCGCCATGAAGACTTCACCGTCCTGCGTGAGGCTGATGCGGCGCGTGGTGCGATGCAGCAGCCGTGCGCCGAGCTGGCGTTCGAGTTGCGCGATGCGCGCGCTCGCGACCGCGGCCGACACGCCGAATTCACGGCCGGCCGCGGTGACGTTCGCGAGCAGCGCCGCGCGCACGAACAGCGCGACGTCGAGCAGGTCGAGCGGCTTGTCGGGGGCCGGAATCGGATCGGAGGCCATTATTCTGAAATTCCTGAAAATGTTTCAGGAAATATAGCGCTTTTCTCGAATGATCGGGTTGCCTACGATGACGTTCATGGGGCTGCGCCGCGGCCCACAGGTTTCCTTGAAGGAGTGTCGTGATGAAAGCCGTTGGACTGACCCGTTATCTGCCGATCGACGACCCGCAAGCGCTGCTCGACGTGGAGCTGCCGCAGCCCGTGCCGGGCTCGCGCGACCTGCTCGTGAAGGTCGAGGCGATTTCCGTGAACCCGGTGGACTTCAAGGTGCGCGCGCCGAAGCCGCAGGTCGAGGACACGCCGCGCGTACTCGGCTGGGATGCGGCCGGCACGGTGGTCGCGGTCGGCGCCGATGTCACGCTGTTCCGGCCCGGCGACGAAGTGTTCTACGCGGGCAGCATCACGCGGCCGGGCGCGAACAGCGAATTCCATACGGTCGACGAGCGGATCGCCGCGCTGAAGCCGCGCACGCTCGATTTCGCCGCATCCGCGGCGCTGCCGCTCACCGCGCTGACCGCGTGGGAAGCGCTGTTCGACCGGCTTCGCGTGTCGCCGCAGGGCGCGGACGCCGGCAAGTCGGTGCTGATCATCGGCGGCGCGGGGGGCGTGGGTTCGATCGCGATCCAGCTCGCGAAGGCGCTCGGCAAGCTGCACGTGATCGCAACTGCATCTCGGCCGGCGTCGACCGAGTGGGTGCGCTCGCTGGGCGCGGATATGGTGGTCGACCATTTCGGCGACCTGCCTGCGCAGCTGCGCGAGGCCGGGTATCCGAATGTCGACTACGTGCTGATTTTCAACGACACGGATCGTCACTTTCCTGCCGCTGCGGAGGTCATCCGGCCGCAGGGCGGCATTTGCACGATCGTCGAGAACGACAAGCCGGTGCCGGTCGAACTGCTGAAGGCGAAGAGCGCGGCGTTTCATTGGGAATTCATGTTCACGCGCGCCATGTTCGAGACGCCGGACATGATCGAGCAGCACCGGATCCTCGGCGAAGTCGCCCGGCTCGTCGACGGCGGCACGCTGCGCACCACGGTCGGCGAACAGCTCGGCACGATCAACGCGGCGAACGTGCGGCGCGCGCACCAGCTGCTCGAGGCCGGACGCTCGATCGGCAAGCTCGTGCTGAGCGGCTTCTGAGCCGGCCTCGCGTTTAAGGTTGCGGCGCCGCGAACGCAAGCGGGGTAACACCCGATGCGTTTGCGGCGCATTGCATGCCGCTTGGCGGTAGACTGGCAGCGCATCATGCATCGAAAACCGCGCGGCACGCGCGTGCCGCCGCATACCAAGGAGGTCAGCATGAGCCAACGCAGCTTGTCAGTCGCCGCAACGTGGTCGGTCGTGTTCGCGGCGGCGTGCATCAGCGCGAGCGTATTCGCGGCGCCGCCGGTCAAGGGCAGCCTGAAGGGCGGCGGTACCGGGCAGCTCGAATACACCGTCAAGGTCGACTCGAAGAGCTTCGGCAATACGCAGGAGACCCGCAAGATCCGCTCGGGCGAGACGGACGACTTCAACTGGAAGTCGGTGCCGCCGAGCGGGGCGGTCGCGATGCCGGACGGTTGCCCGAACGCCGACAACCTGCCGCGCGACGAGAACGGCGCGATGGTGCGCCAGACCCAGGTGCGGCTCGCGCCGTCGATCGACGCGAAGGGGGTCGCCAACGTGCAGCTGAGCTTCCAGGCGGCCGCGCCGAAAGGCACGCGCAACGTGACGGCCGGCGGCAAGTCGCTGCAGTGTCCGGACGTCGTGTCGGTGAGCCAGGTGAAGTGGGTGTCGATCCCGACCAACGGCGGGTCGAAGTCCGTCACGATGAGCGATGGCTCGAAGGTGACGGTGTCGATCAAGCGCTGAACGGTGCGCGCGGGCCGGCGTCGGAGCGGGTGCGCGCGCAACGGATTCGACTTGCGGTACCACGCGGCGACACGTGACCGTTTCGTGTCGCCGTCACCATGCTTTCTCGCGACCTGCTTCAACGGCATGGCAGCCGTTCGCCGTGCGACGGCCGTAGCGACCCGCATGACGTCATGAGCATGTCACGCCATGCTCGCCCGCATCATCACCTTCCTGTCACGACATCCCTATGAAATACCGAATGCGCGCGTTGCTGTACGTCATTGCGTTCGTTGCCGCACACGCGCACGCGGCCGACGATTGCGGCTTCGTGAAGAAAGTCGGGCTGCCGTCGCGGCAGCAGGTGGCGGTCGTGTCGAGCGGCGCGCTCGAACCCTGCTCGACCGGCAGCTACGCGGTGCGCGTGTATTCGACCGCGCATGCCGCCCCCGGCTTCGATACCGACGATTACGTGACGGGCGCGCTGCATGCGCGTGATGGTACGGTCACCGATGCATTCGTGGCCGACCTCGGTGCACGTGCGCCGCAGGCGCTCGTCGTGACGACGCGCTCGGCCGGCAGCGGCGGCTATGTCAGCGCGCACGCCTATGTGACGACACCGCGTGCGGTAAGGCTCGTCGCGTCGGTCGACGGGCTCGCGCCGGACACGGACATCGCAGCCGCGTTGCGGCAGGCACTCGGCAAGCGCCGCAGCGCGCGCTGACTGGCGAACCGCGCGAACGCATCGCGCGATGGGGCCGCGTGTCAGTGCGCGCGTTCTTCGAGCCGCGCGGCGAGAAAGCGGTGATCCGCCGAGAACAGCCGGCGATAGGTCATCAGCACCGCGCCGACCGTGCCGAGCGCGGAGGCCGCGGCGATCAGGAACATGATCACGATCTGGTAGCGCACGGCCTGCAGCGGCGACTGGCCGGCCAGCACCTGACCCGTCATCATCCCCGGCAGGCTCACGACGCCGACGACGGCCATCTGGTTCAGCGTCGGCAGCATGCCGGCACGCACGGCCTGGCGCGCGGCGTCCTGCGCGGCTTCCCAGCGTGTCGCGCCGAGCGCAAGCGCGGTTTCGACGCGGTCGCGGCGCGCCGTGAGTTCTTCCATCATCCGCTCGACACCGAGCGACACGCCCGTGAGCGTATTGCCGAGAATCATCCCGAGGATCGGAATCGCGTATTGCGGCGCGTACCACGGATGGATGCGGATCACGACGAACAGGCCGACCGCCGCGACGAACCAGCTGCTGAACCAGATCGACGCGATGCTGTCGATGCGCTGGCCGCGATACGTGCGCTTGCCGCGCTCCGCGCCGGCGAACCCGGCGATCAGCGTCATCAGCGCGGTGAGCGGCAGCACGATGTACCAGTGAGGATGACCGAACACCCAGCCGAGCACGTAGCCGATCGCGAGCAACTGCACGACGGTGCGCACGGCCGCGAGCGCGAGCTTGCGGCCGAGGCCGAGCGACAGGGCCATCGAGATCGCGCCGTTGACCGCGACGAGCGCGGCGGCGATGCCGACGTCGACGAGGCTCAGGTCCTGCAGGGCGGGGCTCACTGCGCGGCCTCCGTCGGGTTGGCCACGTGCATCACGCCGGCCTGCATCACGAGCCGCATCGTGCCGATCCGCGCGGCCTGGGCCGGATCGTGCGAGATCCACAAGTACGCGCGGGCGTCGGGCGCCGCGTCGAACCATGCGCCGACGAGCGCTTCGATCGCGCGCGCCGATTCGGGATCGAGCGCGGACGTCGGCTCGTCGAGCAGCAGCACGTCGGGATCGAGCTGCAGCACGCGCAGCAGCGCGGTGATCTGCGCTTCGCCGCCGGACAGGTCGCTCGCGCGCTTGTCGAGAAAGTCGGGACCCCGGCCGGCCTGCGCGGCGAGCGCTTCGGCGCGCGCGCGATCGAACGCAACGTCGCGATAGATCGCGAGCGAATACGGATAGCGCAGCTGCGATTCGACGGTGCCGTCCATCTGCGCGGGGCGCTGACGCACATAGGCGACGCTGCGCCGGTAACGCGGGATCGCATTGCGCCGGATCCGTTTGCCGCGCCACAGGATGTGGCCGCCGTCGAGCGGGTCGAGCAGCGCGAGCGCGCGCAGCAGCACGCTTTTACCCGACCCGGACGGCCCGGTGATAGCAATTCGCGATCCCGCCGCGAGGCTGAAATCGGTCGGGGCGAGCAGGGTCTTGCCGCTGCTGGCATCGCGCCGCGTGATGCGCGCTGCATCGATGAGGCCGGTGGGGGCTGTCATGTCACAAATGAAAAAAAGCGTTAATGGCGCCGAAACGTCACCATGGCGTGCGTCATAATACCGATTGAAAAGCCGCGGGTGTCGTGCGCCGTTCGTCCACGCAAGCGGCCCGGCATGGTGCGGCAACATTTCAGAACAACAACGGAACCGCCATGACGCTAGCCCGAGCCATCGGCAAATCGGCTGCATGGATCGTCGGTATCGTCGCGGTGCTCATCGCGGCGGCCGGCGTCTTTCTCTTTATCTTCGACTGGAACCGCGCGAAGCCGTGGGTCAACGAGCAGGTCACGGCCGCACTCGGCCGCCCGTTCGCGATCAACGGCGACCTGAAGGTCGGCTGGCGCCGCCCCGACGGCGAAACCGGCTGGCGCGCCTGGGTGCCCTGGCCGAGCTTCACGGCCACGCAGCTCGAGATCGGCAACCCCGACTGGGCGAAGATGCCCAAGTTCGTCACGCTCGATGCCGCGCACTTCGATCTCGCGATCCTGCCGCTGCTCGCGCATGAAATCGTGATCCCGTCGATCGACGTCGTGAATCCGGCCGTCGACCTCGAGCGGCTCGCCGACGGCCGCAACACGTGGACCTTCCAGTTCAAGCAATCGTCGCAGCCGTCGCCGTGGAAGGTGCGGCTCGACAGCTTCGGCTTCGCGAAGGGCACCGTCACGTACCGCGACGCGATCACGAGGGCCGACCTGACCGTCGCGATCGATACGCTCGGGCAGCCGATTCCGCTCGGCGACGTGCTGAAGGAGCAGGAGCAGACGTCGCGCGCGGCATCGGCGCAGCGGGTCGGCAAGCATGGCGCCGCGCAATTGAGCGCGAAGGCCAACGCGGAGGCCGCGTCGAGTGCGTCCGCTGCGCAGGCTGTGAGTTCGGCGTCGGCAACGGGTGCTGCGGCCGTGTCTGCCGTGGTGCCGGCGTCGTCTTCCTCAGCTACCTCTTCGGCGTCGTCTTCCTCAGCTACCTCTTCGGCATCGGCTGCCGCTGCCGCATCGGGTGCAAGCAGCGTCTCAGCGCCCGCGAAGCCGTCCGGCCCGACCTATGCGTTCGGGCTGAAGGTCGACGGCCGCTACAAGAACGTGCCGATCAGCGGCACTGGCAAGCTGGGCGGCGTGCTCGCGATCCAGGACGCATCGCGGCCGTTCCCGTTGCAGGCTGACGTGAAGGCCGGCGACACGCGGCTCGCGATCGTCGGCACGCTGACCGACCCGATGCATCTCGCGGCCATCGATCTGCGACTGTGGCTGCAGGGCACGTCGATGTCGCACCTTTACCAGCTGACCGGCATCACGCTGCCCGATACGCCGCCTTACGCGACGGAAGGGCGACTGATCGGCAACTTCAAGCGCAAGGCCAGCACCTTCCGTTACGAGAACTTCAACGGTCGCGTCGGCGGCAGCGATCTCGGCGGCACGCTCGTCTACGAGCAGCGCGAGCCGCGGCCGAAGCTGTCGGGCGAACTCGTGTCGAACCTGCTGCAGTTCTCCGACCTCGCGCCGGTGATCGGCGCGGATACGGCCGCGAGCAAGGCCAAGCGCGGCGACACGACGAAACAGCCGTCGGGCCGCGTGCTGCCGGTCGAGACGTTCCGCACGGACCGCTGGCGTGCGCTCGACGCGGACGTCAAGTTCACCGGCCGCAAGCTGGTCAAGAGTTCGGACCTGCCGATCACCAACCTGTACACGCACATCGTGATGACGGACGGCGTGCTGTCGCTCGAGCCGCTGCAGTTCGGCGTCGCGGGCGGCACGCTCGCGACGACCGCGCATCTCGACGGCAGCGGTGCGCCGCTGAAGGGCCGCTTCACCGTGGCGGCGCGGCACCTGAAGCTCAAGCAGTTGTTCCCGGCGCAGAAGGTCATGCAGTCGGCGCTCGGCGAGATCAACGGCGATGCGTCGCTGTCGGCGACCGGCAACTCGCCGGCCGCGCTGGCCGCGACGTCGACCGGCGAGGTGAAGGCGCTCGTGACGGACGGCCGCATCAGCCGCCTGCTGATGGAAGCGGCGGGGCTGAACGTCGCGAACGTCGTCTACGAGAAGCTGTTCGGCAACAACGACGTGAAGATCAACTGCGCGGCGAT
Organism: Burkholderia sp. AU45274; assembly: GCF_030482505.1. Classification (NCBI taxonomy): domain Bacteria; kingdom Pseudomonadati; phylum Pseudomonadota; class Betaproteobacteria; order Burkholderiales; family Burkholderiaceae; genus Burkholderia; species Burkholderia sp. AU45274. Next base: position 442,003 of record NZ_JAUJQE010000002.1, read on the forward strand.
CGACTTCGTCGCGACCAACGGCATTCTCGACCCGAAGGTGTTCGCGCTCGATACGGACGACGCGCTGATCAACGTCGACGGCCCGATCAGCCTGCGCGACGAAACGCTGAACCTGAAGATCCATCCGCACACGAAGGGTTTCCGGATCTTCTCGCTGCGCTCGCCGCTGTATGCGAAGGGCACGTTCAAGAACCCGAACGTCGGCGTCGACGCGGGCGCGCTCGCGCTGCGTGCCGGCGCGATGGTCGGCCTCGGGCTGATCAACCCGTTCGCGGCCCTGATTCCGCTGATCGCGCCGAGCAACAACCGCGACGTGCCGTGTTCGGAGCTGTTCGGCCAGATGAACGCGAAGGCGGCGCAGCGGGCGGCGGCGAAGGCCGGCAAGTGACGGGCATCAGCGGCCCGCGCGCACCCAGAGCAGCACGGCATCGACTTCCCGGCCGTCGATCCGTACCGGGGCGGCCGTGCCGAGCTGCAGGCGATCGCCGTCGAGCCTGACGGCGCGCTGCTGGACGTTGCCGATCCAGTTCGGGAACAGGCTGACGTCCATTTCGTGGGTCAGCGTGCCGTCGTCGGCGACCTGAAAGGGGCCGGAATACGCAATGTAGCCGCCGGCGGCCGCCGCGCGCTCGTCGGCGGTGCCGCCCTGCAGGTCGCCGTCCGCGTAGGCCGGCCGGCCGGCGGCCATCAGCTGGGCGGACATGTAGCCGTCCGGCGTGTACAGGATCCAGCCGCGCGCGTCGCGGCCGAGCGGATAGGTGACCGCGCTGCCGTCGCGCGGGCGGATTTCGTAGGACACGAGGCGCCACGCGCCGACGAGTTGTTCGCGAAGCTGGCTGGCAAGCATGCGGGCTTCCGGTAAGGCGGCGGTGGGGCGCGTGCCGTCGTGTTGGCGGGCCGCCGGGCGGCAGGCCGAGGGGGCCGGAAATGCGCTGCCGGAACGGCGTGGTCGGCAGTTTCTCCGACACCTGCTAAAATACACGGTTTTCCGTCGATTTATCCTTTAACGGGACCTGCCGTGCTTTCTACTGCCAACATCACGATGCAATTCGGGCCGAAGCCCTTGTTCGAGAATATCTCGGTCAAATTCGGCGAGGGCAACCGCTATGGTCTGATCGGCGCGAACGGCTGTGGCAAGTCGACGTTCATGAAGATCCTCGGCGGTGACCTCGAGCCGAGCGCCGGCAACGTCGCGCTGGAGCCGAACGTGCGTCTCGGCAAGCTGCGCCAGGACCAGTTCGCGTACGAAGACGTGCGCGTGCTCGACGTCGTGATGATGGGCCACACCGAGATGTGGGCCGCCATGACCGAGCGTGACGCGATCTACGCGAACCCGGAAGCCACCGACGACGACTACATGCACGCCGCCGAGCTCGAAGGCAAGTTCGCCGAATACGGCGGCTACGACGCCGAGGCGCGCGCGGGTGCGCTGCTGCTCGGCATCGGCATCGAGGAGAAATTCCACAACGGCACGATGAGCGACGTCGCGCCGGGCTGGAAGCTGCGCGTGCTGCTCGCGCAGGCGCTGTTCTCGAAGCCGGACGTGCTGCTGCTCGACGAACCGACCAACAACCTCGACATCAACTCGATTCGTTGGCTCGAGCAAACGCTCAACGAGTACAACTCGACGATGATCATCATCTCGCACGATCGTCACTTCCTGAACTCGGTGTGCACGCACATGGCCGACATGGACTTCGGCACGCTGAAGGTCTGGCCGGGCAACTACGACGACTACATGCTCGCGTCGGCACAGGCGCGCGAGCGCCAGGCCGCGGCGAACACGCGTGCGAAGGAGCGTGTCGCGGAACTGCAGGACTTCGTGCGCCGCTTCTCGGCGAACAAGTCGAAGGCCCGTCAGGCGACCAGCCGCGCGAAGCAGATCGACAAGATCAAGATCGAGGAATTCAAGCCGTCGTCGCGCCAGAACCCGTTCATCCGTTTCGAGTTCGAGAAGAAGCTGCACAACGTCGCGGTGGTCGCTGAAGAGATCACGAAGAAGTACGAGCGCACGATCTTCCAGAACTTCAACCTGTCGGTTCAGCCGGGCGAGCGGATCGCGATCATCGGCGAGAACGGCGCGGGCAAGACGACGCTGCTGCGTTCGCTGCTCGGCGCGCTCGAGCTCGAGCACGGCACGGTGAAGTGGTCCGAGAACGCGAACGTCGGCTACATGCCGCAGGACACGTACGAGGAGTTCCCGAACGACATCACGCTGATGGACTGGATCGACCAGTACCGCAAGGACGGCGACGACGAAACGATGGTGCGCGGCACGCTGGGCCGCCTGCTGTTCACGTCGGACGACATCAAGAAGTCGGTGAAGGTGCTGTCGGGCGGCGAGAAGGGCCGCATGATCTGGGGCAAGCTGATGCTCGGCCGCCACAACGTGCTGCTGATGGACGAGCCGACCAACCACATGGACATGGAGTCGATCGAGTCGCTGCAGATCGCGCTCGAGCAGTTCGAAGGCACGCTGATCTTCGTGTCGCACGACCGCGAGTTCGTGAGCGGGCTGGCAAACCGGATCATCGAAGTGCGGACGGATGGCACGCTGTTCGACTTCGGCGGCAATTACGAGGAGTTCCTGACGAGTCAGGGGCAGGAGTAAGTGTCCTGACGCTTCCGTTCATGTGTTGCGGTCCGGCCGTGGTACGAAGCTGGAGCGCATAGCAACGCGAAGCCGCGAGAAGCGCATCGGGCCCGCATCGACAGTATTGTCGATGCGGGCTTTTTCATGTCCGTGCGGGTGAAGCGCGGGGGTGTCGCACATTCCCGTTTCCTCCCCTCAATCGACTTCGGGTAAATTACGCTCCGGATACCACCCTCAATTCCGACCAGGAGCCGCCCCCTCGATGCAGGACCATCCTCTCCCGCTCGATTTATCCGGCCTTGCGCCAAGTCTCTATGCACAGGGCACCGAGGAAGGCATCCTGTCGCGCCTGATGGAGCGGATCGCACCGACCAACCGCTTCTGCGTCGATATCGGCGCAAGCGACGGCCTGCGCAACAGCAACACCGCGCGGTTGCTGCGCGAACGGGATTGGTCCGGCGTGCTGGTGGAAGGTAGCGCGTACCGCTTCGGCAAGCTTGCCGCCCACTACGCGGGAGCGGAACGCGTTCGCTTGCACCATGATCGCGTCCAGCCCGACACGATCGACACGTTGCTCGCCGATGCCAACACGCCAACCGACTTCGACCTGCTGTCGATCGACATCGACGGCAACGACTACTGGGTCTGGCGCGGCTTGCAAGCATTCCAGCCGCGTATCGTCGTGATCGAATACAACCCGTACTACACGCCGCCCGAGCGCTGGGTCATGTGCTTCAATCCGGACCACGAATGGGACGGCTCGACGTATTACGGCGCGAGCCTCGAATCGCTCGTCCATCTCGGCCGGCAGAAGGGTTATGAACTCGTCTGCTGCGACGACATGGGCAACAACGCGTTCTTCGTGCGGCAGGACCTGTACCCGCTGCTCGGCATCGCGAACAACGCGCCTTCGGTGCTGTTCCGCCCGGCGATGTACAAGGTGCGCTACGTCGGGCACAACACGTTCCTGAGCGGCCATCCGTATCGATACGGGCCGGCCGAGCACATCTGAATGGACTCGCTCGCCGCGACCTTCGACGAGATCCGCGATGCCTATGCGCTGGGCCGCAGCGGGCCGCCGCGCCAGGTCGGCGAACGCGTGTGGCGCCTGCCGACCGATGACGGCGGTGTAGCGGTCAAGCTCTACGCGTCCGAACATCATGCGCGTGCGGCCAAGGAGGCCGCCGTGCTCGCTCACCTGGAAACGCATCGCGATCCCCGATTCCATGCGCAGATGCTGAAACGCACGACGTCCGGCGAGCCGCTGTGGACGGGACAAGGCTCGCACGCGATGCTGACGCGCTGGGAAGCCGGGCAGTTCAGAACCTACGACACGTTTTCGCCGGCCGAATGGGATGCGCTCGGCGCGAGCCTGGCCGCATTGCATCTGAGGCTCGAGCAGCTTCACTTGCCGCAGCTCGACACGATCCGCGCACGCCTGACCGCGATCGACGCGGACGCAGTGCGCCGCAGCCTGCATGATGCACTCGATCGCGCACGCGCGAACCACGCCGCCGACAACCTGCGCCGCTACGTCGATCTCGCGCTGCGCCTGCTCGACCGCTACTATCCGGGCAGCATCGACGCGTTTCCCGCCGACGATCCGCAGCACCCGATCCACAACGACTACAACCAGTTCAACTATCTGTTCACGGGCACGCTGCCGCCGCTCATTCTCGACTGGGAAGCGTCGATCGGCGCACCGCGTGAATACGAACTGGTGCGTTGCCTGAACCATCTGCCGCTGGAGGCGCCGCATCTGGCGGAAGCGTTCGTGCTGGCCTATCGGCGGACCCGGCCGGTCGATCCCGCGCGCATTGCCTGGGCGGTCGATGCCGCGTGTCTGCAGCACGCGCTCAAGCTCTGGATCGTGCAAGGCTGGCTCGACGATCCGTCGCGCTTTGCATCGCATCTGAACGGCGCGGTGACGATGGCCGCCGCGATGGTGGATGCGCGCGACCGTCTGGTCGATTTCTTTTCCCGTTGTGTGGAAGCAGGACGCTGAAGTGAATGCCAATCTGAACCGGATGTCGAAGCCGACGCCGCCCACCGAGCGGCAGCATGTGTTTCCGCCGCCGCTCGATCGCGATTACCGCGTCGAAGACGGGCGCGTGCTGACGCGCTCGCTCGAAGCGCACATCGTCGATCACTGCAACCTGACCTGCGCGGAATGCTGCTCGCTGTCGCCGTTGCTGCCCGAGTGGTATGCAAGCCCCGCGTCGATCGAAGCCGATCTGCGCCGCGCCGCGAAGGTGCTGCGCCCGCGCATGTTCAAGCTGGTCGGCGGCGAGCCGCTGCTGCATCCGGCGCTCGTCGAACTCGTCCAGCGCGTGCGCGCCACGGGCATCGCGCCCGTGGTCTCCGTCACGACGAACGGCCTGAAGCTCGGCGAGATGACCGATGCGTTCTGGCAGGCGGTGGATGCGCTGACGATCTCGCGCTATCCGAAGCCGTCGCTGTCGCCCGACCTGGTCGCGCACATCGAGCGCCAGGCCGCGCGCTTCGACGTGCGCCTGAACTGGAAAGTGCAGGACGTGTTCACGACGATGAACCGTGCGCAGCCCGGCACCGATCGTGACGCAGCGCAGCGCCTTTATCACGATTGCTGGATCCGCGAGCGCTGCCATATGATTCGCGACGGCATGTTCTACACCTGCACGCGTCCGGCGCATTTCCATACGCTCTACCAGGGTGAGAAGGATTTTCAGTCCGACGGCCTGCCGCTGTGCGACGACGCTGGCATGCTCGACGCGATGCTTGCCTATCTGCAACGCGAGGCGCCGCTCGAAGCGTGCCTGCATTGCCAGGGCGGCAGCGCGCCGGTGGCGCCGCATCGCATCCTCAAACGCATTGAAGTGGACGCCTTGAAGGCGCGTTATCCATGATCGTCGGCACGCGCGACCTGTTCGGCTTCGACCGGCTTCACTACCATCCGCGCAGCGGTGCGGCGGCGTCCGGCATCCGGGCCGTCCTGCACGCGTCGGGGCAAGCGGCAGGCGAGCCGGACGCGGCGGCCATCGCCGGTTACCTGAGCGGCGAGCGGCTGGTCGGCCGCACCGTGTTGCGCGACGTGCGCGCGGTGCCGCCCGGCCATGCGCTGATCCGTTCGCCGCAAGGGCTGACCGTGCAGCCGGCACCCGGGCAGCCGCAGCGCGCCGATCTGGAAACCGTGCTGCGCGCGTCGCTGCAGCGCGCGCTCGACAGCGGCAAGCGCGTCGCGCTGGCGCTGAGCGGCGGGCTCGATTCGGCGTTGCTGCTCGCGTTGCTGCGCGAACTCGGCGCGCAGCGGCACGTGACGTCCTATGTCCTCGTGACCGACATGCCGGACTATTGCGAGCGCGATGCCGCACTCGAACTGGCCGCGCAGATGCAGGCGAACGTGAAGATCGTGCGCGCGAACGAGGCCGATTTCGTCGCGGCGCTGCCGAGAACGACGCATGCGGTCGAGGAGCCGATGTTCAACCTGCATCCGGTCGCGAAGCTGCTGCTCGCCGAGGCGATGGCCGCGGACGGCGTCGAGGTGGCCATCACCGGCGACGGCGCGGATCAGGTGCTGCGACGCGATCAGTCGGCCAACTATCTGCCGCTATGCCATGCATTGTTCGATGCGGCGTCGGTCGATCTGCATCCGCCGTTCGTCGACGCTGCCGTCGTCGCGCATCTGACGAGCATCGCGCCCGACCCGGACAAGCAGTGCCTGCGCGATCTCGGCGCGCGTCTGAACCTGCCGGACCGTCTCGTGCACGGCCCGAAGCGCGGGCGGCTCGCCCCGGCAATGGATCTCGCGGCGCTGCTCGATCGCGACCGCACGCGCGCGCTGGCCGACACGCTCGGCCTGGCCGCGCCCACGCTGCAGGCGGATACCGAACGCGTGCTGTGGACGACGCTGTCGCTGATCCTCGATCATTTCGACCACCTCGATGCCGCGCATCGCCCAACCTGAATCGTTCATGAAACGCATCCTGTTCTGCGTGGTGCCCGAAAAGGGGCACGTCAATCCGTGTATCGGCCCGGCCCAGCATCTGCGCACCGCCGGGTGCGACGTCGCGTTCTATGCGCCGGCCGACATCAGTGCGCAGCTCGACGGCGCCGGCGGCTTCGAATTCGTCGGGCCGCGCGAGACGCCCGAGCGCCATGACCTGTCACGCGGCGCGAGCTTCGCCGCGAACATTCGCGACGCGGCCTGGCTGCGGCACTGGATCCGCACGCTGCTGATCGATCTCGCGCCCGCGCAAGTAGACGGCATTCGCGCGGTGCTGCGTGACTGGCGGCCCGACGTGGTCGTGATCGATCCGCTGCTCTATGCGGCGGCAATTGCCGCCGAACTGGAAGGGCTGCCGTGGGTCTCGATGTCGAATTCGCTGAATCCGGTGCTGCCGGACGATCTCGATTCGGAACTGCTGCGCACGGTGCGATGGCTCACGCCGGAACGCACGCGGCTGTTCGCGCGCTACGGGCTCGACGCGCGTTTTCGCGGATGCGACATCCTCTCTCCGCACCTGACGCTCGCATTCACGACCGACGCGCTGGTCGGTGCGCCGCCGCCGGGTGTCGAGCTGGTCGGCCCGGCAATGCCGTCCGGCCCGCGCGGCGACGAGACGCCGTTCCCGTGGGAACGCCTCGATGCGGATCGTCCATTGGTCTACATGTCGCTCGGCAGCCAGCTTTACTACCATCCCGACGTGTTTGCGAAGGTCATCGAGGCGACGCGCGCGACGTCGGCGCAACTGGTGCTGTCGGTGGGCGAGCTGGTCGATTCGGATCTGTTGCCGGCCGATGACGAGCGCGTGGTCGCCGTGCGTTACGTGCCGCAACTGGCACTGCTGCAGCGCACGCACGCGTTCGTCAGTCACGGCGGCGCGAATTCGGTGATGGAGTCGCTTGCGAGCGGCGTGCCGATGCTGCTGTCGCCGTTCTGCAATGACCAGTTCCATTCGGCGCACTTCGTCGAGCGGGCCGGCGCGGGGTGCGTGCTGGATCTGCAGCAGGCCGGCGTGGCCGACATCGCCGCTGCGCTCGAACGCCTGCTGCGGCCCGGGACGTTGCGCGAGCAGGCGGCGCGGATCCGCGCGAGCTACGCGTCGCGCGACGGTTCTGCCGAGGCGGCGCGCCTGATCAGCGCACTCGCTTCAGGAAGCCGCCGGGCGACAGCGTCATGAGGACGCGGTCCTCGATGTCGTAGTCGACCTCGAAGCGCTTGTCGCGAGCGAGGAATTCATGCGCGGCGGTGGCCGGGTTGTTGCCTTTGCCGTACGGCTTGCCGTCGAACATTGACGCGGGCAGGTACTCCATGATGGTGTCCATCACGATCGCGTAACTGCCGGGCGTCACGAGCGGCGCGTAGCATTCGAGTTCGCGCAGCACGTGCGCGTGGGTGTGCGTGAGATCGAGGATCGCCATCACGCGTGCGCCGTCATCGATCTGCGCACGCACCGAGGCGAGCGTGTCGGCCGCGCATGATTCGCCTTCGATCAGCGTCATCCGGTGGGCGAGCCGGTGCGATTGCAGGCGCTGCCTGACCTCGTCGCGCAGGCGCGGCTCGATCGCGACGACGCGGCCGCTGTCGCCGGCCAGTTCCAGCATCGACGCGGAGAATACGACGCCGCCGCCCGCCGCGATCCCGGTCTGCACGATGCAGTCGGGACGCTCGCGCCAGATCAGCTCCTGGAGCACGAGCATGTCGCCGGGCAGGTGGAAGAAGCGCTCGCCGAGCCAGCGCGTCTGGAATAGATGGTCGAATTCGGCAGCGCGCGTCAGCCATTCGATATTGATGTCCCGCATGCGGGTCGAGGGACGCTCTGACATGGTCAATGCAATGAGTAGGAGTGACGTGAAAACGCTGGAACCGTGGCTTCACCGGTACTGGAACATCGGGCCGGCGCACCTGCAGGCGCTGGCGTCGGGCCATACTAACAAAACGTATCTCGTCGAGTGCGATGCGGGGCCTACGGTGCTGCGCGTATCGTGGCCCGGCAAGGCGGTCGAGCAGGTGCATCGCGAGGCGGCGATGCTCGGCCATCTCGGCCGCTCGCGTGCGGCCGAGATGCTGCCTGCATTGCCGAAGCTGCGGCCGACCGTTGAAGCACAGTCCGGTGTGCAACTGCCCGACGGAAGCTGGCTGCATCTGTTCGAGCATATCGACGGCCGCCCCGGCCTGCCGGACGAAGCGGAGGCGGGCGCGATCGATGCGATGCGTGCGCTTGCGCATCTGCATGCGGCGATGGCGGCGATACCCGTGACCGAATCGGCGCCGCTCGCCTGGCTGTCTGCGCGCCACGCACGTGTCGCGGCGCGCGCTGCGCCGTCGTTGCCGGGTGACTTGAGCGGCCACTACGAGACGATGATTCACTGGATCGGCGCACATCTCGATGCTGCTGCCCGCTGGCTGACGGGGGCGGTGCACTGGCTGCACGGCGACTATCACGCGGGCAACCTGCTGTATGTGGGGCACGCGGTGAACGGCGTGCTCGATTTCGACGATGTCGGGCAGGGCGCGCAGTGGCTCGAAGCGGCTTTTGCGTTGTTCGCGCTGTCGCGCGATGCAGGCAGGGACGACCACTTCGTATTCGATGCGCAGCGCTGGGATGCTGGCCTGCAAGCCTATGCCGCGACGCGGCCCGATGACGTGCCGGACTGGATGCATGATCGACGCGATGCGCTGATGGCCCTGTTCTGCGCGGACCAGACGCTGATCCATCTCGAAGCCGCACAACGCGGCCTGTGGACACTGGGGCCGGGCATCGGCTTTCTCGGCGGCTGGAGGCAGTTGCTCGGTGGTGCGGCGCCGGTACGCTAACCGGCTGCTTTATCAGCGCGGCCGATTCAGGAACAGGCGTACCGCTTCGACCGTATGGGGCCGCGCCTCGCCGTGCCGCGATCCGTCGTGCATGCAGAACAGCACGTCACGTTGCCGTGCCGCGCTGGCGTCGACGTGCGCGCACATCGCGTCGAACAGCGCCTGCGGCGACGGCGCCGGCCGGTGCCAGTCGTCCAGTATCGCGGTCCAGCCCGTGTGTTCGCGCTGCAGCCGCGCCAGCACGCCGGCGCGGCTGTCCTCCGGCATCAGGCCGTAAGGCAGGCGCAATGGAATCGTGTCCGGCGCTGGAACGCCGGCTCGACGATAGGCTTCGCGAATCAGCGCGTCGGTCGTCTCGATCTCGTCGATCAGTGCATCGTTCGCCAGCGCGCCCGGCCTCGCGTGCGAATGCGTGTGATTGCCGAGCAGGTGGCCTTCGCTCGCCATTCTTGCCGCGACGTCGAGTGCGCCTGCGAGATTCCGGCCGAGCAGGAAGAAGGTCGCGTGGCAGGACGCGGCGTGCAGAACATCGAGCAAGAAGGGTGTCGAGGGGCCGGGCCCGTCGTCGAAACTGAGGCGAATGGACATCGCGGATGGGTGCGCCGTTCAAGGTGTACCGGAGCAACGATAGCGCAAGTCGCGGCGAGCGGCGGCATGCGCATCCATCGGTCGGCTACTGAAGCGGCTCGATCGCCAGCGGACAGGTGCCGATCCGACGCAACTGCGTGCCGGTCCACGCGTAGAAGAACCGGGCGGCCTTCGCGCTGTTGTCGTCGCATTCGTCGTTGAAGCAGCCCGCGACGATCAGCAGCCTGCTGCCGGGACGGAAATCGACGCGCTCCTCGTCGTTGCCCATCACGCCTGCGATGGCCTGCACGCCGGGCATCGTGTACGTCGCGCCCGTGTACTTGTCGACGATCGCGAAATTCCGGCAATCCGTTCCGCAACCCCAGACCGCGACCCGGTAGTGGCCGGCAAAATTGGCCGGTTGCGTGAATTCGTCGCGAATGACGGTGCGGTAGCGGCGGGTTTCCCTGGTGGTCAGGCGGGGTGCCGCGGCCGGCTTGCGCGGCGCGCTCGCAGCGAGTGCCGGATAGCGGTCGAACGAAGGCGACGGGCATGCGGCGGCGGCCGTCGCCGTCGCCGTCGCCGCGCGGGCGGTGCCGGAACCCCAAAGCAGCGCGGCCGATGCGCCGGCGATCAGCAGCAGTCGATGGGCAAGCATCACGCGAGCATCCTTCAGGTTCGGGATGGGGATCGGGCCGGAGGGTCCGAACGGCCGGCGACGACGATTCTATGCCGCTTCACGCGCGCCGGCGACCTGGCGCAGCGATCGCGAGCCTGCGCCAAACCGACGTTCCGCACACGGCTCGCCGTCAAGCTTTGTCAAATTGCGGCGATATCACGATGCCTGACGTTTCAGGCCGCCTTCGAAGGCTGTCAGGCACGGGTCGATTGCGTATCCTTGGATTCGATTCGCGGTACTCATGTCATCACAACCGGGAGGCTTCATATGAATGCACGTCTATACCGCGCGACCGTTGCCGGCGCGCTGATCGGATTGCTCGCGCCGTTTTCGGTGGCGCATGCGCAGTTGGGCGATGTCCTGAAGCAGGTCGGCGGCGGTGGCGATGCAGGCGGCAGCGCGGGCGGTGCGCTCGGCAATCTCGGCGGCCTCGGCGGTGCATTGACGGGCGGGGGCGGTGCGTCGCTGATGCCGGGCAGCACCGGGAACGTCGCCGGCCTGCTGCAGTTCTGCATCCAGAACAACTATCTCGGCGGGGCGTCCGGCGGCGCGTCGTCGGTGAAGGACGCGCTGATGGGCAAGCTCGGCGGCAACGCATCGTCCGACAGCGGCTATACCAGCGGCGCGAGCGGGGTGCTCGATGCCGGCAACGGCAGCAAGCTCGACCTGAGCGGCGGCGGCCTGAAGCAGCAGGTGACCAAGCAGATCTGCGACAAGGTGCTGACGCAGGCGAAGTCGCTGCTGTAAGTGTCGCGGTGCTTGGCGGCGCAGGGGGGCGGTGCGATGCGTACCGCTTCCGCAGGCCATTCCGGCCGCCCCGCGCACATCATCGATGAGAAGACGGGCGGCCGCGCGCTGTCGCGGCCCGCACGTATGGACTCAATCGGCCAGCCGCTTGTCGGCAAGCGCCTTGCAGCAGTCTTCGTAGACCCATTGCACGAGTTTCGCCCGATAGTCGAGATCGTCGGTATCGACGATTTCCTCGACCGCGTCGCGCGCCCATGACGCATCGACGAACCCGGCATGCCGCTTTGCGATGTCCTGCGCGAGCGCCGCGAGCTTGGCAACGGCCAGCCAGTCGGCCTGACGACGATGGCGGTCGAGCCAGCGGTGCGCGGCCTGGACCTGGAACGTGGCGTCCGGCCACGATTCGTTGAGGTAAAACGCGCCGAGATTGCCGCAGGTGAGCCAGCAAAGCAGTTCCAGGCGATCTTGCGAGCCGAGGATATGGGGTGCGTCGGACATGGCAGCGCTCACGAAATACGTCGATTCCGGGCGGCGCCGGTTGCATTGGGCCGGTGCCGATAATAAAAACATAGCACGATGCGGGCCCGACCGCGCACCCGGGCGGATGCTGACATGGCCGTGGTGAAACGGACGCCGCGCCGGCGAGGATCGCCGACGGCGAAGTGAGGGGGCAGCGGGAACGGAAAGTGCGCAAGCGCGTGAGGCGCGGCGCGGGATGAGGCGGCCGGGGAACGGCCGTCGGCACCGTGAGGCGGGCCCGTTGCTGGGCCCGCCGCCGCCCGGCCCGCGAGCCCGGCTGCCGGTGAGTGAACTCAGGTCGTCGTGTGCGTGGCGCGCGCGATCGAGCGGATGCTGCGCTCGACGCGGATCAGGATGATCAGCACCGCGAGCGACACGAACGAATACAGCGCGACGAGCGCGGCGACGCCCGCGTAGCGCGCGGTCTGGCCGTTCTCGGCAGCGGTTTCTTCCGCGGCCTTCTTTTCGTCGTCGATCGCGGTGCGGCGTGCGTCGTAGCGCTCGGAGAAGTCGCGCATGACCGTCGACACGACGTCGGTGTACGCCTGCTCGCGCGCATATTCGTCGCCGTGAGCGGTGACCTTCTTCTTGACGCTGGCCGCGACGTCCGGGCGCGACAGCACCTTGTCGAGATACGCGATCTGCTGCTCGTAGTACGCGACGTCCGGATGGTCGTCGTCGCCGAGCACGCGCTGGAACGACGGCTCGTATGCGTCGCGATCGACCGCGTAGTCCGGCGACAGGGCCGCGCGGCCGTGCTTCTGCACGATGCCCGACAGTTGCGTCGACAGGCGCAGCGCGGGCGACGCATCGTCGTCCTTGGCTGCGGCGCCGCCGGCGGCCGGCGTGGCCTTGACGGGCGCATCGTTCTCCCACGCGAACGATGCGGGATCGACCTGGATGGCCGAATCGACCTTCGGCGGTTTCGACAGGCGCGCATCGAGTGCGACCGCGCCGAATATGACCCCGCCGATCAGGACTGCGGTCGCGAACAACAGCACGATCACGCGCAATACCTGAAGATAGCCGCCCTCGATTTTGGTCAGGATGCTCAAGGCATTCTCCTTTCTTATGATGAATGAGGCGCCGAGGCTAAAGACCTTTCGAATGGCTGTCAATCGTCACGCCGGGTCACACCGGCGGACGGAAACGCTCGCTAGAATGTCGGCTTTCCTGGAGGCGGAAAGCGATGAAAATCTACGACCAGTTCTATATCGACGGCGCGTGGCGCAAACCGGCCGGCACCGGCACGATCGACGTGATCGACTCGGGCACCGAGGCCGTGATCGGCCGGATTCCGGAAGGTGTCGCGTCCGACGCGCAGGACGCGATCCGCGCGGCGCGCGCAGCCTTCGACGCGTGGGCGGCCACGCCGCCCGCGACGCGCGCAGGCTACCTGCGCAAGATCGTCGAGCATCTGCAGGCGCGCAGCGAGGAACTCGCGCAGTCGATCACCGGCGAAGTCGGGATGCCGATCAAGCTGTCGCGCGCGATCCAGGTCGGCGGCCCGATCTACAACTGGAAGGCGTATGCGAAGCTCGCCGAGTCGTTCGAATTCGAGGCACAGGTCGGCAACTCGCTCGTCGTGCGCGAGCCGGTCGGCGTCGTCGCGGCGATCACGCCGTGGAACTATCCGCTCAACCAGATCACGCTGAAAGTTGCGCCGGCGCTCGCGGCCGGCTGCACGGTCGTCCTGAAGCCGTCCGAAGTCGCGCCGCTCAACGCGTTCATGCTCGCCGAAGCGATTCACGCAGCCGGGCTGCCGGCCGGCGTGTTCAACCTCGTGTGCGGCTATGGCCCGGTCGTCGGTGAAGTGCTGGCCACCGATCCGGATGTCGACATGGTGTCGTTCACGGGCTCGACGCGCGCCGGCAAGCGCGTGGCCGAGCTGGCGGCCGCGGGCGTCAAGCGCGTCGCGCTCGAGCTGGGCGGCAAGTCGGCGTCGGTGATCCTCGACGATGCCGATTTCGCGACGGCGGTGAAGGGCACGGTCAACGCGTGCTACCTGAACGCGGGGCAGACCTGCTCGGCGCACACGCGCATGCTGGTGCCGGAAGCGCGCTACGACGAAGCGCGTGAGATCGCGAAGGCGGCGGCCGAAACCTACGTCGCCGGCGATCCGCGGCAGGATGCGACGCGCCTCGGCGCGCTGGCATCGGCCGTGCAGCAGCAGCGCGTGCAGGACTACATCCAGCGCGGGATCGACGAAGGCGCCGAACTCGTGACGGGAGGCACGGGCCTGCCGGAAGGGCTGGATAAAGGCTTCTTCGTGAAGCCGACCGTGTTCGGCCGCGTCGATCCGAAATCGACGATCGCGCAGGAAGAAATCTTCGGGCCGGTGCTGTCGATCATCACGTATCGCGATGAAGACGAGGCCGTGCGCATCGCGAACGATTCGCCGTACGGGCTCGGCGGCGCGGTATGGGCCGGCAGCGATGAACGCGCGATGGGCATCGCGCGCCGCATCCGCACCGGGCAGGTCGACATCAACGGCGGCGCATGGAACATGGCCGCGCCGTTCGGCGGCTACAAGCAGTCGGGACACGGCCGCGAGAACGGCGTGTACGGGCTCGAAGAATATCTCGAGTACAAGTCGATGCAGTTGAAGCCCGCGAAGCCGGCCTGAGCGTTTCTCACGACATGACATGAAAACGGCACGCTCGCGTGCCGTTTTTTATTGACGGTCGTCAAGGTGCGCGTCGGTGGATCGTCGATCATCGCGGTTCCGATGTTCCGACGAGGTTTCAGATGACCGTACGCACTTCCTTTCCGCCGCTGACGATTCGCGGCCGCACCTTGTTGCCCGTCGTGCAGGGCGGCATGGGCGTCGGCATCTCCGCGCACCGGCTGGCGGGCAGCGTCGCGCGAGAAGGCGCGGTCGGCACGATCGCGAGCATCGACCTGCGCCACCATCATGCGGACCTGCTCGCGCGTTGTCGCGCGCAACCCGATCGCGCGACGCTCGAGGCCGCGAACCTCGAGGCGCTCGCACGCGAGATCCGCCTCGCGAAGACCTACAGCGAAGGGCGCGGGATGATCGCGGTCAACGTGATGAAGGCCGTGAGCGCGCATGCCGACTACGTGCGGGTCGCGTGCGACGAGGGGGCGGACGCGATCGTGATGGGCGCGGGCCTGCCACTCGATCTGCCCGATCTCACGCAAGGGCACGACATCGCGCTGATTCCGATCCTGTCGGATAGCCGCGGGATCGCGCTCGTGCTGAAGAAATGGATGAAGAAGGGGCGCCTGCCCGACGCGATCGTGATCGAGCATCCGGCGCATGCGGGCGGCCATCTCGGCGTCACGCAGATCGACGACATGCACGACCCTCGCTTCGATTTCGCGCGCGTGCTCGACGAGACCGCCCAGGTGATGGCGTCGCTCGGCCTCGCGCGCGAAACGATCCCGCTGATCGTTGCGGGCGGGATCAACAGCCACGACACGGTGCGCGCGGCGTTCGACGCCGGCGCGAACGGCGTGCAGGTGGGGACGCCGTTCGCGGTGACGGAAGAGGGCGACGCGCATCCGCACTTCAAGCGCGTGCTGGCCGACGCGACGCCCGAGGACATCGTCGACTTCGTCAGCGTGACCGGGTTGCCCGCGCGCGCGGTGAAGACGCCGTGGCTCGATCGTTACCTGCGCAACGAGACGCGCATCCGCACCAAGCTCGGTGCGCTGAAACAGCGTTGCCCGACCGCGCTCGAATGCCTGAGCGTATGCGGCTTGCGCGACGGCATCGAGAAGTTCGGCCATTTCTGCATCGATACGCGGCTCGCGGCCGCGCTGCGCGGCGACGTGGCGAACGGGCTGTTCTTCCGCGGCCGCGAAGCGTTGCCGTTCGGCCGTGCGATCCGCAGCGTGCGCGATTTGCTCGACCTGCTGCTGACGGGCTGTGCGACGGAGCCTGCGGCAAACCGCCCCACGTTTACGCTGGCTTGACGAATATCAAGATAAAGAAAAGACCCTACAGGGAGAATGGAAACCATTCTTTGGGGGTCCGTACCATGCATAAAACGATTCGAACTTGTGTCACCGCTGCGGCCGTTGCTGCCGCTTTCGCCGCGATGCCTTCGCTGTCGCACGCAGCCTCGCCGGGCGACGGCATCAACCAGGGCGACGTCCTGGTCCGGCTGCGCGCGATCAGCATCCAGCCGAACGAACGCGCGAGCGACACGCTGGGTGCGCTCAACGTCGGGGTGAACAACGCGATCGTGCCCGAGCTCGACTTCACGTACATGATCCGCGACTACCTCGGCGTCGAGCTGATCCTGGGTACGTCGCGGCACCAGCTGACGTCGAGCGTCGGCAATCTCGGCGGCGTGGGCGTGCTGCCGCCGACGCTGCTGCTGCAGTACCACTTCAATCATGCCGGCAAGGTGCGTCCGTACGTCGGCGCGGGCGTGAACTACACGTACTTCTACAACAACGGGCTCAACGTCGGCGGGCAGGGCGTGTCGATCAACAAGAGCAGCTTCGGCCCCGCGCTGCAGTTCGGCGTGGACGTGCAGGTGACGAAGAAGATTTTCATGAACGTCGATGTGAAGAAGATCTGGATGAGCACCGATGCGACGCTGGGCGACAAGGGCATCGGCACGCTGCACATCGATCCGCTGATCGTCGGCGTGGGCGTCGGGATGAAGTTCTAGACGCGAAGGGAAAAGAACAGAGTTGGGGTTGGCGGCATGTCGGTCGGCATGCCGCTTTTTTTATGCGCGGCGGCGGTGGATTTACAGCTTGTCGTACTGGAAGCGCATCGCGGTGCCTTCGCGCGAGATGCGCTCCCACACCGCGCGCTTTTCGTCGTCGCTCAGGAACACCCAGTTCGACACTTCGGCGGCCGTGCGGCCGCAGCCCTTGCAGACTTCGTCGAAGAGGGTCGAGCACACGCCGATGCAGGGGCTGTCGGGCAGGTCGTGGAGATTGGAGGCCATCGGAAGGGTTCACGCAGTTGAATCGTCAGCCGCCATTTTAATGCATCGCGGCCGGACGGTCGGACGGGGGCGGCCGGCATGCCGTACCGGTGCAGCGGCGTGACAGTGCGGCGGGTTCGGGCACAGCGCGCCAGGCGGTTCGCGTCCGGCCGGCGGACGCGGGTGCGCCGCCGCCCGTTTTTCCCGGTGGACAGCCGCCGATTACCCGATAGAATTCCCCGGGAACGCCCCGCCGCACGGGCGGCCAGCCTGGCCGGCGGCGGTAATCTGTTCCGTTTGCGCGACACCGGCATGATTTTTTTGTGACGGGGCGCGAATGATGGTAGTTTTCGGGGTTTTCGAGGGGCGGCGCGCCAGAATGCGCCGTCATGACGAGGCAGACGGCAGCCGGACACACGGTCCGGCCGTAGGGAGAACGGGATGAAAGCAAAGGTAGTGGGCCGGTTCGCAGCGCTCGCGCTGTGCGTGGGTGCATCGGCGGCAGCGGCGAAGGATACGCAGCTCAATGTCTATAACTGGTCGGACTACATTGCGAAGGACACGATCCCGAACTTCGAGAAGCAGGCCGGCGTCAAGGTCCGCTACGACAACTACGACAGCGACGACACGCTGCAGGCGAAGCTGCTGACGGGCAGCTCGGGCTACGACATCGTCGTGCCGACCAGCAACTACGCGGGCAAGCAGATCGCCGCCGGCATCTTCGCGCCGCTCGACAAGTCGAAGCTGCCGAACCTCAAGTATCTCGATCCGCAACTGATGGCGCTCGTCGCCGGCGCGGACCCGGGCAACAAGTACTCGGTGCCCTGGGCGTACGGCACGACCGGTCTCGCGTACAACCTGACGAAGGCGCAGCAGGCGCTCGGCAAGGTGCCGCTCGACAACTGGGACATCCTGTTCAAGCCGGAAAACATCTCGAAGCTGAAGACCTGCGGCGTGTCGGTGCTCGACGCGCCCGACCAGATGTTCGCGGCGACGCTGCACTACATCGGCAAGGATCCGATGAGCACGAACCCGGCCGACTACAAGGCTGCGATGGAAGTGCTGAAGAAGATCCGCCCGTACATCACGCAATTCAACTCGTCGGGCTACATCAACGACCTGGTCGGCGGCGACATCTGCTTCGCGTTCGGCTGGTCGGGTGACGTCGTGATCGCGAAGCATCGCGCGATCGAGGCGAAGAAGCCGTACAAGGTCGAGTACTACATTCCGAAGGGCGGCGCGCCGGTGTGGTTCGACGTGATGGCGATCCCGAAGGATGCGAAGAACAAGGATGCCGCGCTGCAGTGGATCAACTACATCGAGGATCCGAAGGTGCACGCGGCGATCACGAACGCGGTGTACTACCCGAGCGCCAACGCAGAGGCCCGCAAGTACGTGCGGCCCGACGTCGCGAACGACCCGGCCGTCTATCCGCCGGCCGACGTCGTGAAGACGCTGTTCCTGCTCAAGCCGCTGCCGCCCGAAATCCAGCGTCTGCAGACGCGTCTGTGGACCGAGCTGAAGTCGGGCCGCTGACACGCGCCGATGTTCCCGGCAGTCATGAAGCCCCTGGTGCCCCCGGGGGCTTTGTTCGTTCAACGCAGGAGAGAAGCAGCACATCATGAATAGCCAGTCGGGTGCGCCGGTCGCGGGCGCGCCGTCCTCCGTTTCCTCCTCCGGCGCCGATGCGCGCGCCGAGACCTTTGTCCAGATCGTCGACGTCGTCAAGAAATTCGGCGACACCGAAGCCGTGCGCAGCGTCAACCTGACCGTGCGCCAGGGCGAGCTGTTCGCGCTGCTCGGCAGCTCGGGCTGCGGCAAGTCGACGTTGCTGCGGATGCTCGCGGGCCTCGAGACGGTCACGTCGGGCAAGATCCTGATCGACGGCGAGGACCTCGCGCAGATGCCGCCGTACAAGCGGCCCGTGAACATGATGTTCCAGTCGTATGCGCTGTTCCCGCACATGTCGGTCGAGTCGAACGTCGCGTTCGGTCTCAAGCAGGAAGGCACGCCGAAGGCCGAGCTGAAGGAGCGCGTCGCTTCGGCGCTCGAACTCGTGCAGATGAGCAAGTACGCGAAGCGCAAGCCGCATCAGCTGTCCGGCGGCCAGCAGCAGCGCGTCGCGCTCGCGCGCTCGCTGGTCAAGCGGCCGAAGCTGCTGCTGCTCGACGAGCCGATGTCCGCGCTCGACAAGCAGATCCGCCAGCGCACGCAGATCGAGCTCGTCAACATCCTGAACAAGGTCGGCGTCACCTGCATCATGGTCACGCACGACCAGGAAGAGGCGATGACGATGGCCAATCGCCTCGCGGTGATGAGCGAAGGGCAGATCGTGCAGATCGGCTCGCCGAACGAGGTGTACGAATATCCGAACAGCCGCTTCTCGGCCGAATTCATCGGCTCGACGAACCTGTTCGACGGCGTGACCGTCGAGGACGAACCCGACCACGTGTATATCGAATCGCCGGAGCTGCCGAGCCGGCTGTACGTGAGCCACGGGATCTCGGGCCCGCTCGGGATGCCGGTCACCGTGTCGGTGCGCCCCGAACGGATCGCGCTCACGCGCAAGCCGCCCGAAGGCGCGTTCAACTGGGCGCGCGGCCGGATCAGCAACGTCGCCTACATGGGCGGCTACTCGCTGTATCACGTGAAGCTCGACGGCGGCAAGACGGTGATCGCGAACGTGTCGAGCCTCGCGATTTCGGAGCTCGAGACGCCGGCACTCGGCGACGAGATCTACGTGCGCTGGAGCGCGACGGCCGGCGTGGTGCTGACGTCATGACCGCGTTCAAGTCCCTGCTCGAGTGGCCGGTGCGGCGCTTCAACCTGACGGGCGCCACGGCGGTCGTGGCGGGCCCGTTCACGTGGCTCGTGCTGTTCTTCCTCGTGCCGTTCGTGCTGGTCGTCAAGATCAGTTTCGCGGAGCTGCAGCTCGGCATCCCGCCGTACACGGAGCTCGCGTCGTACGCGGACGGCGTCGTGCACGTCGCGCTGAACCTGTCGCACTACGCGTTCCTGTTCACGGACAGCCTGTATTTCGCGACCTACGTGAACTCGGTGTGGGTGGCCGCGATCACGACGCTGCTGTGTCTGCTGATCGGCTATCCGATGGCGTACTACATCGCGCGCTCGAACCCGGCGACCCGCAACCTGCTGATGATGGGCGTGATGCTGCCGTTCTGGACATCGTTCCTGATCCGCGTGTACGCGTGGATCGGCATCCTGAAGAACAACGGGCTGCTGAACAACTTCCTGATGTGGATCGGGCTCACGCATACGCCGATCGAGCTGTATCGCACCAACTACGCGGTGTACATCGGGATGGTCTATTCGTACCTGCCGTTCCTCGTGATGCCGCTCTACGCCCACCTCGTGAAGATGGACCTGCGCCTGCTCGAAGCCGCGTACGACCTCGGCGCCAAGCCGTGGAAGGCATTCGTGCAGATCACGCTGCCGCTGTCGAAGAACGGGATCATCGCGGGCTGCCTGCTCGTGTTCATCCCGGCGGTCGGCGAGTACGTGATTCCCGAACTGCTCGGCGGCGCGAACACGCTGATGATCGGCCGCGTGATGTGGAATGAGTTCTTCAACAACGCAGACTGGCCGATGGCGTCGGCGGTGACCTGCGCGATGGTGCTGCTGCTGCTCGTGCCGATGGCGATGTTCCAGCACTTCCAGGCGAAGGAGCAGGGAGGCCGCCGATGAAGCCGAATCGTTACCTGCAGTTCGCGGCGCTGTTTGCCGGCTTCGCGTTCCTGTACATCCCGATCATCAGCCTGATCGTCTATTCGTTCAACGAGTCGAAGCTCGTCACCGTGTGGTCGGGCTTCTCGTTCCGCTGGTACGCGGCGCTCGTCGAGGACGACGAGCTGCTGACGGCCGCGTGGCTGTCGCTGAAGATCGGCGTGCTGACCGCGTTCGCGTCGGTGTTCATCGGCACGTGGGCCGGCTTCGTGCTCGCGCGGATGGGACGCTTTCGCGGTTTCGCGCTGTTCAGCGGGATGATCAACGCGCCGCTCGTGATTCCCGAGGTGATCCAGGGGATCTCGCTGCTGCTGCTGTTCATCGAGCTGGCGAAGTGGATCGGCTGGCCGGCCGAGCGCGGCGTGTTCACGATCTGGCTCGGCCACGTGATGCTGTGCATCTCGTACGTCGCGATCATCGTGCAGTCACGCGTGCGCGAGCTGAACCCGTCGCTGGAAGAAGCCGCGCTCGATCTCGGTGCGACGCCGCTGAAGGTGTTCTTCACGATCACGCTGCCGCTGATTTCGCAGGCGTTGATCGCGGGCTGGCTGCTGTCGTTCACGCTGTCGATCGACGACCTCGTGCTGTCGGCGTTCCTGTCGGGCCCCGGCTCGACGACGCTGCCGCTCGTGGTGTTCTCGCGTGTGCGGCTGGGCTTGAACCCGGAGATGAACGCGCTCGCGACGCTGTTCATCGTCGCGGTGACGGCCGGCGTCGTGATCGCGAACTTCGTGATGCTGCGCCAGGAACGCAAGCGGATGGCGGGGTTCGCGGCCTGACGTTCGGGTTGCGATCGCTGCTGTAAAAAAACGCCCGGTGCCGACGACGAGTCGGGCCGGGCGTTTTGTTTGGGTGGCGCCGCGTATGGATCGG
The DNA here is from genome assembly GCF_030482505.1 of Burkholderia sp. AU45274. NCBI lineage: Bacteria > Pseudomonadati > Pseudomonadota > Betaproteobacteria > Burkholderiales > Burkholderiaceae > Burkholderia > Burkholderia sp. AU45274. Next base: position 463,431 of record NZ_JAUJQE010000002.1, read on the forward strand.
TGCCGGTCTATACGCGATTGCGACAGATGAACGGCATCGTAGACGGGACGCGGGTTCGATTCCCGCGCCCGGTCGCGCGCCGGCTTACACGCCGAACGCCGCCTTCGCCAGCAGCCCGAGCGCGACGCATACGAGCACGGCAGCGAACCCGGCCTGCACGTGCCGCGCGGCGAGGTGGCGCGACGCGCCACGACCGGCGGCCATGCCGAGCGCGGTCGCGACGGTGAACCACAGCGTCACGTCGAGCGGTGCGCGCGTGCCCGACACGAGCGTCGCGAACACGCCGCCGGTGCCGACGAGCGCGATCACCATCAGCGACGTCGCGACGACACCGTGCATCGACACGTTCGTGAACTTGCGCAGCATCGGCACGATCACGAAGCCGCCGCCGACACCGAGCAGCCCCGTCATCAGGCCCGTCATCGCGCCGGTCGACGCCAGCGCGACGCCGACCGGCCAGGACCACACGAGCCGGCCCGTATCGGGATTCACGCGGCCGACGCACAGCGGCGACGCTTCCGCGTCGACCGGCGCGTGTCGCAGCGCCTGCCGCAACAGGCGGCCGGCGACGACCAGCATCGTCAGCGCGAACAGCGCGAGCAGCAGGCGTTGCGGCAGCACGTGCGCGAGCCGCACGCCGAGCGTGGTCAGCGGCACGCCGGCCACGGCCATCAGCAGCGCCGCGCGATAGCGCACGAGCCCGCGGCGGAAACCTTCGAGCGCGCCGAGCGCGGCGCTGCCGGCCACCGCGACGAGCGCGACGGGCGTGGCCTGCTGCATCGGCCAGCTCATGCCGACGACCAGCGCCGGCACCGCGAGGATGCCGCCGCCGGCGCCGGTCAGGCCGAGCACGGCACCGACGAAACCGCCCAGGACGAGGGAAATCAGCATGGCGTCAGCGCGCTCCGGTCAACGTGCGATCGCGGGCTTCGCGAGCCATTCGCGGCCCTTGAGCATCGCCTTCCAGTAGAGCGGCGGCAGCACGCGCTCCTTGAGCAGCCAGGCGAGCCGCGACGGGCGCTTGCCGTCGATCAGCCACGCGGGGAAGGTCGGCGCGACCTTGCCGCCGTACAGGAATTCGGCGAGCACGATCTTGCCGCGTTCGACGGTGAGCGGGCACGAGCCGTAGCCGTCGTAAGCGGCGTCGCCCTGCGCGCGGCCGAGCGACGCGAGCAGGTTGTGCGCGACGACGGGCGCCTGCTTGCGGGCGGCCGCGGCCGTTTTCGCGTTGGTCGTGTTGGTCGCGTCGCCGAGCGCGTAGATGTCCGGGAACTGCCGGTGCCGCAGCGTCGCCGGATCGACGTCGATCCAGCCGGCCGCGTCGGCGAGCGGGCTCGAACGCACGAAGTCGGGCGCCTTGTGCGGCGGCACGACATGGATCATGTCGAACGAACGCACGACGGTTTCCTTGCCGCCGTCCGGCAGCGCGCGCGCGAACGTCGCACGGCGTGCGGGCCCGTCGATCGACACGAGGTTGTGGCCGAACGACAGCGCGATGTCGTAGCTTTTCACGTACTCCATCAGCGCGGGCACGTAGTCGGGGACGCCGAACAGTGCGCCGCCCGCATTCAGGAACTCGACGTTCGCGGCTTCCAGGCGGCCGGAACGCCGCCAGTGGTCGCACGACAGGTACATCGCCTTCTGCGGCGCGCCCGCGCACTTGATCGGCATCGGCGGCTGCGTGAAGAGGGCGTTGCCGCCGCGGAACGCGCGAACGAGTTCCCACGTGTACGGCGCGAGATCGTAGCGGTAGTTGGACGTGACGCCGTTGCGGCCGAGCGTGTCGGCGAGGCCGTCGATCGCGTGCCAGTCGAGCTTGAGCCCCGGGCACACGACGAGCTTGCGATAGCCGATGCGGCGGCAGCCGTCGAGCACGACCGTGTGCGCGTCGGGCTCGAAGCCCGCGACGGCGGCCTGGATCCGGTGCACGCCGCGCGGCAGCACGTCGGTCATCCGGCGCGCGGTGGTCTCGGGCCGAAACACGCCCGCGCCGACCATCGTCCAGCCCGGCTGGTAGTAGTGGACGTCGGCCGGATCGATCACCGCGATGTCGAGCGATGCGTCACGCGCGAGTAGGCTCGATGCAACCGCGATGCCTGCTGCGCCCGCGCCGACGATCACGATGTCGTGCCGCGCGTCGACCGCCGGTGCCGCCAGCCTGCCGCCTTGCGCGACGCGTGAGGCGATCGCGTGCAGGTCGTAGCCGGCCGCAGCGGCCGTCGCGACGATGTCGTTCAGCGGACGCAGGCCGGCTTGCGACAGCGCCCACAGCGTGGCCGAACGCGTGCCGCTGCGGCAGTACGCGAGCACCGGGCCTTCAAGCGACGCGACGAGCGCGCCGAATTGTGCGGCCTGGTCGTCGGTCACCTTGCCCGTATCGACCGGCAGGTAATGCACGTCGATGCCGAGCGGCGCGGCGGCCGTGCGGATCTCGGTGACGGTCGGCTGGTCGGGGCCTTCGCCGTCGGGGCGGTTGCAGATGATCGCGCGGATGCCGGCCGCGTGAAGCGCGGGCAGGTCGGCCGCCGCGATCTGCGGCGAGACCGACAGCGCGTCGGTCAGCTTGCGGATGGTCATGTCAGGGGTCTCCGGATGGGGGGCGTGTCGCTCAGATCGCGTCGAGCGGGATCTTCAGGTAGCGCACGCCGTTGTCTTCGGGCTCGGGCAGGTGGCCGGCGCGCATGTTGACCTGCACGGACGGCAGCATCAGCACGGGCATCGCGAGCGTGGCGTCGCGCGCGGTGCGCATCGCGACGAAATCGTCCTCGGTCACGCCGTCCTTCACGTGCACGTTCGCGTGGCGCTGCTCGGCCACGGTCGTCACGAACTGCACGTCGCGGCCACCCGGCTGGTAGTCGTGGCACAGGTACAGGCGCGTGTCGGGCGGCAGGCGGAGCACGCGCGCGATCGAGCGGTACAGCGTGCGTGCGTCGCCGCCCGGGAAGTCGCAGCGCGCCGTGCCGTAGTCGGGCATGAACAGCGTGTCGCCGACGAAGGCCGCGCGCTGCGTCGCGTCGTCGACGCAGTAGGTCATGCACGCGGGCGTGTGGCCGGGCGTATGCAGCGCGCGGATCGTCAGCGCGCCGAGCGCGAGCGTGTCGCCGTCGTCGAGCAGCCGGTCGAACTGGCGGCCGTCCTGCGCGAAGCCGGGCCCCGCGTTGAACAGCGTGCCGAACACGTGCTGCACGCGGCGCACGTGCGAACCGATCGCGATCCGGCCGCCGACGTGTTCCTTCAGGTACGGCGCGGCCGACAGGTGGTCGGCGTGCACATGGGTTTCCAGCAGCCAGTGCACGTCCGCGCCAAGTTCGGCGACGCGGGCGATCAGCCGGTCGGCGCTGGCCGTGTGCGTGCGGCCGGATTTCGGGTCGTAGTCGAGCACGCTGTCGATCAGCGCGCACGCACGGCTCGCGGTATCGAGCAGCAGATAGCTGACGGTGTGGGTCGCCGGGTCGAAAAAGCCTTCGACCGACAGCGTGGTGGCATCGCTCACGGGGTGTCCTCGATCGGGTTCTGCATCTGCAATCGGGATGGGTCACTCAAGAAGCGTGCCAGCGTGCGCCGACGCACCGGCCGATCCGCCAGGGATTTGATTCGGCTCGGGTTTTCGGGGCGGTTGCAGCGATGCGCGGGTGTTGGCGGCACCCGGCTGCGGCTTCTGACTGCCATGTTTGGCAGTGTCGTGGCAGAATTGGCAGTCTGCCTGGCAGTTCGTCAGGCTGCCTTTCACCGAGCGTCCGCATGAATCCGCACGACACCATCCCGATCGTCCCCGCGCCGCGCCACGACGTCATGCCCGACGTGCGCGCGCTCGTCGCGTATCTCGAGCAGGATCCGCAGCCGATGATCGTCGTCGATCCCGACTACCGCATCCTCGCGGCGAACGATGCGTACCGGCGCCAGTTCGGCGTCGCCGGCGTCGAGCACGTGGGCCGGCACTGCTTCGAGGTCTCGCATCACTACGACGTGCCGTGCGACCAGGCCGGCGAGCATTGCCCGATGAAGCAGGCGCTCGAATCGCGCGGGCTGAACCGCGTGCTGCACATCCACCACACGCCGCGCGGCCCCGAGCACGTCGACGTCGAATTGCGGCCGATCTTCGATGCGCACGGCAACGTGATCGCGTACGTCGAGCGGCTGACGACGGTGCGCAGCGCGTCCGCGCAGCCGAGCGCGGAAGGGCTCGTCGGCGGCGCCGACGCGTTCAATGCGGCGCTCGGCGCATTGCAGCGCGTGGCGCCCTCGATGCTGCCGGTGCTGCTGCTCGGCGAATCGGGCACCGGCAAGGAGCTGTTCGCCCGTGCGCTGCACGAGGCGAGCGATCGCGCGATGGGGCCGTTCGTCGTCGTCGATTGCTCGGGGATCGCCGAGACGCTGTTCGAGAGCGAACTGTTCGGCTACGAGAAGGGTGCGTTCACGGGGGCGAACCAACGCAAGCCGGGCCTCGTCGAGACTGCGCAGGGCGGCACGCTGTTTCTCGACGAGATCGGCGACGTGCCGCTGCCGATGCAGGTGAAGCTGCTGCGGCTGATCGAGTCGGGCACGTTCCGCCGCGTCGGCGGCGTCGAGGCGCTGCGCGCGGATTTCCGGCTGGTCGCGGCGACGCACAAGCCGCTGCGCGAGATGATCGACGACGGCCGGTTCCGGCAGGATCTCTACTACCGGATCAACGCGTTTCCGATTCCGTTGCCGGCACTGCGCGACCGGCGCGGGGACGTCGCGCTGCTGGCCGAGTCGATCCTGCGGCGGATCGCGAACGCGCGTGCCGGCGCGGGCGACGCGGGCGCGCGGCCGTTCGCGGCCCGGCCGTTCGTGCTGACCGAGCGCGCGCGTGCGTGTCTCGATGCGTATGCGTGGCCGGGCAACATCCGCGAGCTGCGCAACGTGCTCGAACGCGCGTGCCTGTTCGCGGACGACGGGACGATCCGCGTCGAGCATCTGCCGGCCGAGCTGGTTGTCGCATCGGCGGTGCCGCAGGAGGGGGCGGCTGGTGTGCTGACGGATGCCGAACTCGTGCGGATCGCGAGCGGGTTCGCCGGCACGCGCAAGGCACTGGCCGAACGGACGGGAATGAGCGAGCGGACGCTGTACCGCCGCCTGAAGGCGCTCGGGCTCGGGTCGCGCGGTGGGTGAGCGGGGTGCAATGGCGGCGCGATGTGCCCATGCGGATAATGGCGCGTTCGATCCGGGGGCGTCTTCGTTCATGATCGGCGGGCGCGACGGTGCGTGCGACGCGCGCCTGTCGAGGTGAGTCGAACATGCCATGCGATAAAAAATCATTCCAGAGCAACGATTAATTATCGTTTTACGATAATTATCAGTGTACACTCGACACACGTTCATTCCCCGTCGAGGACTTCACATGCATTCCGATCGCATTGCCCGTATCAGCCAGCGCATGGCTGCCGTCACGCTGTCGTTGATCGTCGGCCTGTTGGTGCTTAACGCAGCGTTCTGGGCCTTTCCGTCGTTGATCCTGATGCGTACCGGGCCCGGGTTTGCATTCGGCTTGTCCGACTCGGTGATCTCCAACCTGAACGTCGACGTCGCTGCGTTCCCGTGGTGGCAGAAGGTCGGCGGCTTTCTGTTGTCGGGCGTACCGCTCGTCGCGCTTGCGAACGGCCTGCGTCACCTGCGTCTGCTGTTCCGCACGTATGCGCACCGCGACTACTTCTCCGCGCAAGCGGCCGGCCATCTCGGCAAGACCGGGCGCGGGATCGGCCTGTGGGTATTGCTGAGCGTACTGTGCGAACCGCTCCTCAGTATGTGGGCGACGATGCTCGAACCGGTCGGCCAGCGCATGGTCAGCATCGGCTTCGGTCTGCCGTACGTCGTCGCGCTGTTCACCGCGGCCTGCATTGCCGTGATCGCACATATCCTCCGGCAGGCGAGTACGCTCGACGCCGAGCATCGCCAGTTCGTCTGAGGCGCGCCATGTCGATCGTGGTCAAGCTCGATGTGATGCTCGCGACGCGCAAGGTCCGCTCGAAGGATCTCGCGGCAGCCGTCGGCATCACCGAACAGAATCTGTCGCTGCTCAAGCAAGGGAAGGTCAAGGGCATCCGTTTCGCGACGCTCGAGGCGATCTGCCGCTATCTCGACTGCCAGCCCGGCGACCTGCTCGCGTTCAGCGATGACGGCGTCGGCGAGCCGGACTGACACGTCTCAACCGCCAGGTGCCGAAGTAGCGGGGCGCCGCAGGTCGTGCGTCGTCGCGCTGGCCGTGCGTTGCGCGCGGGCTGCAAATGGTGAAGCGGGCGGCACGCGGGAAACCCGCGTGCCGCCCGCACCGTCATGCGCTCAACGCGCTCGACGTGTTCATCGCGCTGGCGCAAGCTGCGCCATCGCGTCCCGCACGAAGCCGATCAACGTATCGTCGATCCACGAATCCTTCGTCAGCGACGGCTCGTTCGTCATCGCGTGGCGGAATTTCGCATGCGTGGCCGGATCGTTGCCCGCATAGCTGCAGAACAGCGTGAGCCAGCGCTGCGCGAGCGCGCGGCCTTCCGGTGAATCCGGCCGAGCGCCCGCATCGATCGCGTCGCGCACGTCGCCCATCAGTTGCGGCCATGCCATCGCGCTTTCACCATAGTGCGCCCGCATGAAGCGGATCTCGTCCGGCGCGAGATACTTCTCGAAGATCCGCATCTTGGTTTCCGACGACGCGCGCAGCACATAGTCGCGCAGCGCGGTCGAAATGCCGATCTTCGACTGCATCGCCGGTTCGTGTTCGTGCATCAGGTTCAGCTTCGCCAGCAGCCGTGGATCGCCGTTCGTGTCGCGCACGAGCAGCGCCATCCAGCGGCTGGCGAGCGCACGGGTGCGTTCGTCCTCGGCGGGCACGCCCGCGTCGTGCAGCGCACGCACCTCGTCGACGAGTGCGATCCATTCGGCGTCGCCCGCCTGGCTCTTCTGGTACATCGGCAGGCGCGCGAGTTCTTCCTCGGAAAAGTATTTGACGTACACGGTCATCAACTCCAGTGTGGTGAGCCAATCGGCCAGCTCCGGCTCCGTGCCCGCGGCGAGCTGCGCATGCAGGTTCACGAGCCGCTCGCGCAGCTGCGTGGTCTGCGCGAGCTGACGGTCGAGCAGCGCGATCTGCTTCGCGACGATCTCGACGAGCGGCGTGTCGGGCTGGTTCAGGTGGTCGCCGATTTCGGTGAGCGACAGGCCGAAGCGACGCAGCGCCTGGATCTGGTGGAGCCGGGCGATGTCGTGGCGGTCGTACAGCCGGTAGCCGTTGTCGGCGCGCGCCGAAGGCGTCAGCAGACCGATCGCGTGATAGTGATGAAGCGTGCGGACGGTCAGCCCGCTGCGTTTCGCCAGTTCTCCCACTTTCAGTCGCATTCGTTCCTCCATTCGGGTCGCACACTGGAGTCTCGAACGTTACGCTACGTGAGGGTCAAGCGGAAGATCGGAAATCGGGTACGCGGCGGGATTCCGCGCACCCGATGGCAGGGCCGGCTTATTGTGGAGCAGGCGGCGAAGGCGGGGTGTCGGCGCCGGCGGCGCGCGCTTGCTGGCCGGTGGCGGACGCGTCGGCCGCCTTGTCGGTCTTGCCGGACTGGCCGGTCTTGTCGACCGGCGGCGTGCCCATCGCCTGGTAAAGCCGCGCGGTATCCGCGAACCGCGCGCCGGTCGCGCGGATCTCGTCGAGCCGTGCGTTGCGATACTGCAGCTCGCTGGCGCGCGCGGCCGACGGCGGCAGCGCGCCGAGCCGCACGCGGGCCGCCGCGTCGTCGTACGCGCCGCGCGCGGACAGCGCGGCACGGGACGACGCGTCGAGCGCCTCCGCATCGTGCTCGAGCGCGGCGAGCGAATCGGCGACGTTCTGGAATGCGCCGAGCACGGCCTGCTTGTACTGGTCGACGGCGGCCTCGTAGGTCGCCTTCGCCGCGCGGCGCTGCGCGAGCAGCGCGCCGCCATGGAAGATCGGCTGGCTCAGCGACGCGCCGACGTTCCAGATCGCGCCGGCGCCCGACAGCATCGTCGGCCAGCTGAAGCCGCCTTTGCCCATCGCGGCCGACAGCGACAGCTGCGGGAACATCTGCGCGGTCGCGAGGCCCACTTCGGCCGCGGCCGCCTTCAGCCCCGCGTCGGCCGCCTGGATGTCCGGGCGGCTTTGCAGCAGGTCCGACGGCACGACGACGGGCACCTGCTCGGGCAGGTGCAGGTCGGCGAGCGTGAGATCGGCTGGCGGCTGGTCAGGCGTGCGGCCGACCAGCACCGCGAGCGCATGGCGCGCCGAGTCGCGCTGCTGGCGCAGCGCGGGCAGGCTCGCCGCGAACGTGTCGGCGCTTTGCCGCGCGTTCAGCGCGTCGCTGCGCGAGGTGGAACCAAGCGCGTAGCGGCGTTCGGCATCGTGCGCCTGGTCGTTGGCGAGCGCGACCAGCCGCTCGGTCGTGTTGATCTGCGCATTCAGCACCGACACCGTGATCGACGCGGTGACGATGTTCGCGGCCAGCGCGCGCCGTGCGGATTCGAGCTGGAACGCGCTGACGTCGACGCGGCGCGCCAGCGCGCGGTTCGCGAAACGCGACGCGCCGAACAGGTCGATCGTGTAGCTCGCCTGCAGCTGCCCGACGAACGTGTCGTACAGCAGCGTTGGCGCGCCGAGCGCGGGAATCGGCACGCCGAGCGCACGCTGGCGCGTGGCCTGGCCGCCCGCGTCGATCGACGGCAGCATCGAGCTGCCGATCTGCCCGCGCAACTGTTCGCGCGCGGCATCGAGCGAGTGGGATGCCGCGCTCAACGTCGGGCTGTTGCGCAGCCCTTCGTCGACGAGCGCGTTCAGCGCGTCGGAGCGGTACTGTTTCCACCAGTCGGGCACCGGTTGCGCGCCGACCTCGAACTGCTGCGTGACGCCTTGCGCGGACACGGTCTGCTGGACTTGCGGCGTGGCGCCATAGTGCGCGGGCGACGGCATCGCGGGCGGCTCGCCGCTCGGCGCGAACCAGGCGCAGCCCGCGAGCGGGCCGGCGAGGCCCGCCACCGCGAGTGCCCGCACGGCGTGTGTTTTCAGGTTCATCGATCGATCCATGGTCAGACTCCCGACGGCGCGGCAGGCGTGCCGCCAGGCGGCGGGCCGTCATGCGGGTCGCGTTCGTCGTGCTTCACGCGGAACCACGTCGCATACAGCGCGGGCAGGTAGAACAGCGTCAGCACGGTCGCGCTCGTTATGCCGCCCATCAGCGCGGTCGCCATCGGCCCGAAGAAGTTCGAGCGCAGCAGCGGGATCAGCGCGAGCACGGCGGCCGCGGCCGTCAGCGTGATCGGGCGGAAGCGCCGCACGGTCGCGCCGATGATCGCGTCGATGCGGCGGTGGCCGACCGCGATGTCCTGCTCGATCTGGTCGACGAGGATCACCGAGTTGCGCATGATGATCCCGAACATCGCGATCACGCCGAGCATCGCGACGAAGCCGAACGGCTGGCCGAACAGCAGCAGCGTCGCGACCACGCCGATCAGCCCGAGCGGCGCGGTCAGCACGACCATCAGCACGCGCGAGAAGCTCTGCAGCTGGATCATCAGCAGCGTGAACACGGCGATCGCCATCAGCGGCATCTGCGCATTGATCGACTTCTGCGCCTTCGCGCTTTCTTCGACCGAGCCGCCGATGTTGATCTGATAGCCGACCGGCAGTTGCGCGCGCAACGTGTTCAGCTTCGCGTCGACCGCATGGGTGACGTCGATGCCCTGCGCGCCGGCGCGCACGTCCGACTGCACGGTGATGGTCGGCTGGCGGTCGCGCTCCCACACGACGCCGTATTCGAGCGTCGGCTTGAAGCGGCCGAGCGAGCCGAGCGGCACGGGGCCGTTCGGGGTCGGCAGCGCGAGGCCGGCGAGCTTGCCCGGATCGACACGATCGGCCCGCGGCGCGCGCAGGTCGACCGCGATCAGCTTGTCGCGCTCGCGGTACTGCGTGACGGTCGTGCCAGACAGCGTCATCGCGAGGAAGCTCGACACGTCCTGCGACGTGACGTTCAGCTCGCGCGCCTTCTTCTGGTCGATCTCGAAGCGCACCGAGCGCTCGGCCGGCTCGTCCCAGTCGAACTGCACGTTGACGGTGCGTGCGTCGCCGCGCATCGTCGCCGCGACCTTCTCCGCGATCGAGCGGACCGTCGCGATGCTGTCGCCGCTCACGCGGAACTGCACCGGATAGCCGACCGGCGGGCCGTTCTCGAGCCGCGACAGCCGCGAGCGCACGGCCGGGAACTGCTCGCGCAACGTGGTTTCGAGCCAGGTCGCGAGCTTTTCGCGGTCCTTCACCGATTTCGCGGTGATCACGAACTGCGCGAAGTTCGGCAACTGAAGCTGCTGGTCGAGCGGCAGGTAGAAGCGCGGCGCGCCGCTGCCGACGAAGTTCACCGAATGATCGATCTCGGGGCGCTTGTCGATCACTTTCTCGAGCCGTTCGGTCTCGCGCAGCGTCGCCGCGAACGACGCGCCTTCGGGCAGCCGCAGGTCGACCAGCAGCTCGGGGCGATCGGAGCTCGGGAAGAACTGCTGCGGCACGAGCGTGAAGCCCATCAGCGCGACGACGAACAGCGCGCCCGTGATCAACAGCACGACGAAGCGCCGTTCGATGCACCAGTCGATCCAGCCGCGCAGACGCCGGTAGAAACGCGTGTCGTAGATGTCGTGCTCGTGGTCGTCGGGCAGGTGCGCTTCATGCGCTTGCCGCTTGCGCTCGGGCAGCAGGTGGAAGCCGAGCAGCGGGATCAGCACGACCGCCGCGAACCACGACGCGATCAGTGCGATCGCAGACACCTCGAAGATCGAGCGCGTGTATTCGCCGGTGCTCGATTTCGCGAGCGCGATCGGCAGGAAGCCCGACACGGTGACGAGCGTGCCCGTCAGCATCGGGAACGCGGTGCTCGTATAGGCGAATGCGGCGGCGCGGGCGCGGGTGTAGCCCTGTTCGAGCTTCACGGCCATCATCTCGACCGCGATGATCGCGTCGTCGACGAGCAGCCCGAGCGCGAGCACGAGCGTGCCGAGCGACACCTTGTGCAGCCCGATGTCGAACAGGTACATGAAGAGAGCGGTGACCGCGAGCACCACGGGAATCGAGATCACGACCACCATCCCGGTGCGCAGGCCGAGCGACACGAGGCTCACCACCAGCACGATCGCGACGGCTTCCGCGACGGCTTCGAGGAAGTCGTCGACCGAATGCGCGACCGCATGCGGCATGCTCGATACCAGCGTCAGCTTGAGGCCGGCCGGCAGTTGCGCCTGCAGGTCCTTCGATTCGGCGTCGAGCGCCTTGCCGAGCCGGATCACGTCGCCGCCCGGCTGCATCGTGACGCCGATGCCGAGCACCGCCTTGCCGCCGGCGCGCATCTGCGTGACGGCCGGATCGTCGTAGCCGCGCTTCACCGTCGCGAGATCGCCGAGCCGGAACGTGCGGCCGTTGATGCGGATCAGCGTGTCGGCGATCGCGTCGACGTTGTCGAACTGGCCGCTCGGCCGCACGAACACACGGTCGTCGCTGGTCGTCAGCGTGCCGGCCGACGAGATGTCGTTTTGCGCGTTGATCGCCTGCCCGAGCTGCTGCGGCGAGATGCCGAGGCGCGTGAGCTGCGCGTTGTTGACCTCGATGAAGATCCGCTGGTCGGGGTCGCCGAAATAGTCGACCTTGCCGACACCCGGCACGCGCAGCAGCACGGTGCGCAGCTGGTCGGCGTAATCGTGGAGCTGCGCCGGCGTGAAGCCGTCGCCTTCGAGCGTCCAGATGTTGGTGTAGACGTCGCCGAATTCGTCGTTGAAGAACGGGCCCTGCACGCCGGGCGGCAGCGTATAGCCGATGTCGCCGACCTTTTTGCGGATCTGGTACCAGGTTTCCGGCACGTCCTTCACGGGCGCCGAATCCTTCATCGTGAAGAAGATCAGCGATTCGCCGGGGCGCGAATAGCTGCGCAGGAAGTCGATGGCCGGCGTTTCCTGCAGCTTGCGGCCGATCCGGTCGGTGACCTGTTCCTGCACCTGCCGCGCGGTCGCGCCGGGCCAGAACGTGCGGATCACCATCACGCGGAACGTGAACGGCGGGTCTTCGGGTTGCGCGAGGCGGGTGTAGGCAAGGATGCCCGCGAGCGTCGCGAGCGCGATCAGGTAGACGACCAGCGCCTGGTGGCGCAGCGCCCACGCCGACAGGTTGAAGCGGCCTTCTTCGTAGGAAACGCTCACGATGCGAAGTCCTCCGGATGCAGCGGCGCGATCGCGCGGACCTTTTCGCCCGCGCTGACCGTGTGCACGCCCTGCAGCACGACGCGTTCGCCGGGCTGTAGCCCGTGCGACACCGTCACCGTGCGCTCGTTGAAGCGCGCGACGTCGACGCGGCGCAGCTCGAGCGTGTCGTCCTTCGTGCGCACGACCCACACGGCCGGCTGCTGGCCGTCGTGGAACAGCGCGGTCGCGGGCAGCGTGATCGACTGCGCGTCGCCGGCGGCCGGTGCGCCGTCGAACGCGACGCTGGCCGTCATCCCGAGCCGGATCGCCGGATCGGGTGCGGCGAGCGTGAGCTTCACGCGATACGTGCGGCTTTGCGGATCGGCGGCCGGTGCGATTTCGCGCACCTTCGCGGCGAACGGGCGGCCCGGCAGCGACGGCAGCGTGACGGTGGCCGCGTGGCCCGGCGTGAGCGATGCAAGCGCGGCCTCGGGCACGTCGCTGACGACGTCGACGTCGCCGGACCACGCGAGCTGGTAGACGGCCTGGCCGGCCGACACGTTCTGGCCGGTGTCGGCCTGTTCGGCGGTGATATAGCCCGCGTGGTCGGCGACGAGCGTCGCGTAGCGGAGCTGGTTCTTCGCGAGCGCGAGCTGTTGCTGCGCCTGGTCGCGCTGCGCGAGCGCCGACGTGTAGCTGTTCTCGGTCTGCTCGAGCTGCGCGGTCGCGATCAGGTTTTCGCGCGCCTGCGCGCGATCGCGGTCGAGCTGCTGCTTCGCGAACGCGAGGCTGTGCGTCGCGGCATCGAGTTGCGCCTGCGCGCTCGCGGCGTTCTTCTCGACGTCGGACGGATCGAGCAGCGCGACGACCTGGCCGACCTTGACCGTATCGCCGAGGCGCACCTTGCGCTCGATGATCTTGCCGGCGATGCGGAACGAAAGCGGGGTGGCGTAGCGCGGCTGGATCTCGCCGGGGAGCGTGCGGGCGACGGCAGCGTCGTCGGCATGGGCGGGCAGCGCGACGACGGGGCGCGGGGCGGGCGGCGCGGATTCTTTCGGATGACAGGCGGCGACGACGAGCGCGGCGCCGACCAGCAGCGCGACGCGGGAACCGGAGCGATTCACGAAACCCCCAGATGAGGTGAGAGCGAGAGCGGAACGAAGCCGGCAAGCGCGGCGGGCGCTTGCCCCGAGCGGCGCCGGCACGGGCGTGCGGACACCATCTTTCAGAAACTGTGGCGAATTCTAATACACACCTGTATCTGAATGCAAAGATGAATCCGAAAGGTAAAGGGTGCTAGACTGCGCGCCATGAAACCACAGCGCTTAACTCGCGAGCAGAGCAGGGACCAGACGCGCGAACGTCTGCTGATTGCCGCGCACCGTATTTTTCTGAAGAAAGGTTTTGTCGCCGCGAGCGTCGAGGACATCGCGGCGGCGGCCGGCTATACGCGCGGCGCGTTCTACTCGAATTTCCGCAGCAAGTCCGACCTGCTGCTGGCATTGCTGGAGCGCAATCACGCGGAGGTGCAGGCCGACTTCCAGGCGATCTTCGACGGGGGCGGCACGCGCGAGCAGATGGAGTCGATGTCGCTCGCGTATTACCGGACGCTGTTTCAGGACGACGAGTATTCGCTGCTGTGGGGCGAGGCGAAGCTGCAGGCCGCGCGCGACGCGAAATTCCGCGTTCGGTTCAACCAGTTCCTGCATGGCAAGCGCCTGCAGATGGCCGAGTTCATCCGGCGCTTCTCCGAGCGTGCGGGCACGCCGCTGCTGCTGCCGGCGGAGACGCTGGCGTTCGGGCTGATGTGCCTGTGCGACGGCGTGCAGTCGTACTACTCGGCCGATCCGCAGCACGTGTCGGCCGAGGTGGCCGAGTCGGTGCTGGCGGGGTTCTTCGCGCGCGTGGTGCTTGGGCGCGCGCCGGACTGAGCGGGCTCCGGCCTCGGGCCGCCTTCGTCACGCTGCCGGCGACGAACCGCCCGGTCAGCGCTCGCCGGTCATCCGCCGGTACGCATCGAGCAGCGACGTCTTGTAGACGACCCCGGCGAGCGTCGGCTCGGCTTCGCTTTCGATCACCGGCAGGCGTTCGCCCTGGAACGCCATGAACCGTTCGAGCGCGGTGGCGAGCGGCATGTCGGGCGTGAGCAGCGGAAACGGCGTGTGCACATAGTGCGCGGCCGTCTTGTCGGCCGTGTCGCGCTTGTCGAGCAGGTCCGACGTGATGTCCTTCAGCGCGACCGCGCCGCGAAAGCGCCCGGCGTCGTCGGTCACGTACAGATACTTCACCGGATATTCGAGGAACACGCGCGTCATGTCGGCGACGCTCGCGGTGAGCGGCACGACCGTCTGCGCGGGCTGGATCAGCTCGCGCATCTGCGTGGTGCGGATCCGGCTGCGTTCCTCGGCATCCTGGTGGTGGTGCAGCGTGATCTCGTACATCGACGTCGTGCCGGTCGCGCGCGCGACGAAGTACGCGAACACGCAGGACACCAGCAGCGGCAGCACGACCTGGTAGCTGAGCGTCATCTCGAAGATCATCAGGATCGCCATCAGCGGCGCCTGCGTGGCGCCCGTCAGGAACGCGCCCATCCCGACGATCGCGTATGCGAAGTACGCCGACGTGTGGCCGGGCCACACGGCTTGCATCGCGAGTCCGAACAGCGAGCCGAACACCGCGCCGACGAACAGCGTCGGCGTGAACACCCCGCCGATCGCGCCGGAGCCGACGGTGGCGGAGGTCGCGATCACCTTGAACACGAGCACCGCGACGAGTGCCTGCCAGGTCCACGGCGAATGGAGGATGAGGTTCACCACGCTGTAGCCGTTGCCCCACACGTCCGGCACCCAGACCGAGATCACGCCGACGACGAGGCCGCCGAGCGCGAGCCGCACGGGCAGCGGCACGGGCAGCCGCTTGAACCGGTTCTTCGACGCATCGAGCAGGTGCAGGAACTGCGGCGCGAGCACGCCGCACAGCGCGCCGAGCACGACGAACAGCAGCACTTCGGGGCCGGTGACGGCCGGAAACACCGGCATCTCGTACGGCGGCCGGTAGCCGGCGAATTCGCGCATCACGATGTTCGCGACGACCGACGAGACGATCATCGGCCCGAGACTTTCCATGGCGATGCCGCCGAGCACGATCTCCGACACGAAGAAGGCGCCGGCGATCGGCGCGTTGTACGCGGACGTGATGCCGGCTGCCGCCCCGCAGGCGACCAGCAGGCGCAGGCGCGGCGGGTCGAAGTGCACGAAGCGGCCGACCAGCGACGCGGCGAGCGCCGCGAGCTGCACCATCGGGCCTTCGCGGCCGATCGAGCCGCCGCTGCCGATCGTCAGCAGCGACGACACGCTGCGCCACAGGCTCTGGCGGACCGGCACGATGCCGTTGCCGAGCGCGACCGATTCCATGTAGTCGGTCTTGGCGGCCTGCTTGGCGCCGCGGGTCGCGAGCAGCAGCACGCAGCCGGCGAGGAAGCCGCCCGCGGCCGGCATCCAGAACCGCACGTACCACGGCAGGCGCTTGGCCATCTGCACGAAGCTGCCGCTTTGCCCGGAGATCAGGTGCTGCATCAGGTCGATGCCTTCGCGGAACGCCATCGTGGCAAAGGCGCCGCCGACGCCGACGATGGCCGACCAGATCAGCATCGTATGGGCGTCCGACAGGCGGAACAGCGTTTGGGCGCGAGTGCGCAGCTTCAGCAGGAACGAGAGCACGGCTGAAAGAGGGCGATGGAAAACGACGCGAAGCATAGCACTGCGCCGCGCCCGCGGGACCTTCCCGTCGGGCGCGGCGTGCGAAGTGTCACGGGCGGGCAACTCAGCCAAGCCAGTGCTGCACGGCCCAGGTGATCCCGTAGCCGCCGGCGATCAGCCACACATACAGGATCAGGCCGGTCATCAGTGCCCGGGGGCCGGCTGCGCGGATCTGCGCGACGCGGGTTTCGATGCCGAGCGCGGTCATGGCCATCGTCAGCGCGAAGGTGTCGAGCACGTTCAGCGTGTGCGTGACGTCGGCGGGCAGCACGTTCAGCGAGTTGACGATCACGAAGCCGAGGAAGCCGAGTGCGAACCAGGGCACGGCCACCTTCCGCTTGCCGTGCGCGCCGCCGGCAGTGGCGCGTGCCGAGCGGGCCAGCCACCCGCCGAGCACCAGCAGCACCGGCACCAGCAGCATCACGCGGGTCATCTTGACGATCGTCGCGATGTGCGCGACCTGCGGGCTGATGTCACTCGCCGCGCCGACCACCTGCGCGACCTCGTGGATCGTGCCGCCGAAGAACAGGCCGAGGCCGGCCGGATCGAGGTTCAGCAGCCCGGCGTGATACGCGATCGGGTACAGGAACATCGACAGCGTGCCGAACAGCACGACGCTGCCCACGGCCATCGCGCTCTGGTGCGGCTTCGACTGCAGCGTCGATTCGAACGCGAGCACGGCGGCCGCGCCGCAGATCGCGCTGCCGGCGGCGGTCAGCAGCGCGGAATCGCGGTCGAGCTTCATGATCTTCATGCCGGCCCAGGTGCCGATCACGAGCGTGCTGACGACGACCAGCACCGACACCGTCAGGCCCGGCAGCCCGACCTGCGCGATTTCCTGCAGGCTCACGCGCAACCCGAAGAACGCGACCGCGATGCGCAGCAGCTTGCGCGCGGAGAAATTGACGCCGGCCGCCCAGCTGGCCGGCATGCCGTCGCGCAGCGCGTTGCCGTACAACGCGCCTGCGACGATGCCGACGATCAGCGGCGACAGGCCGAGCCCCGCGATCGCGGGAAGCTGGGACAGGCTCGTGACGGCGGCGGCGAACAGCGCGACGAACAGCACGCCGTTCAACTGGCCGCGCATCGACGGCGCGGCGGGGCTGAGATGGGGAGTCGGAGCAGTGGACATGGAAGCACCGTGATGGAGCGTGTGGCGATGCTGTAATCCTAATTTCGTTATATCGATATGAAAAATTGTGATTTGTGACATAAACTATCCGGAAAGCCGATAATTTATCCCCATGACCCCGGATCAACTGATAACGTTCGCCGCCGTCGCCGAGCACCTGAACATCAGCCACGCCGCCGTGGCGCTGCATCTGTCGCAGCCGGCCGTGTCGGGCCAGTTGCGGCTGCTGCAGGATGAATTCGGCGAGCCGCTGTACCAGCGCGAAGGCCGCGGCATCCGCCTGACCCCGGTCGGCGAGCAGCTCGCGCAGTACGCGAAGGCGCAGCGCGACACCTTCGCGCAGGCGCGGGCGTTTCGTGACGCGGTACGCGGCCTCGAGGCCGGCACGCTGCGCATCGGCGCGAGCACGACGCCCGCGAGTTACCTGTTGCCGTACCTGATCGCGGCGTTCCAGCCGCGCGCGCCGCGCGTGGCGATCCAGACGATGAGCGGCAACACGGCCGACGTGGTCGCGGCGCTGCCGTCGCTCGATATCGCGATGATCGAAGGGCCGCCCGGCGAGGCACTGCCGCCTGGCACCGCGGTGCACGCGTGGCGCGAGGACGAGATCGTGGCGATCGTGCCGACCGGTCATCCGCTGGCGGCGCCCGAATACGCGTCGGGGGTCACGCTCGACGCGCTGGCCGCCCACCCGCTCGTGCTGCGCGAGGCGGGTTCCGCCGTGCGGCAACTCGTCGAGCGCGCGTTCGCGCAAGGCGCGGCGCCGATGCGCGTCGCGTTCGAGATCGCCGGCGTCGAGGCCGTGAAGGAAGCCGTGCGGGCCGGGATGGGTGTCGGGTTCGTATCGGCGATGTCGCTGCGTCACGACGATGCCGCGCTCGTCCTGCGCTCGCTCGCGCCCAAGCCGCTCATCCGTCACTTTTCCATCCTCGTGCCGCACGGCGGTGCGCCGTCGCGGGTCGCCGCCCAATTCCTCGAAATGAGCCTCGCGCACGACAGCGCCTGAGCGAACGAACCCGGCCCGGGAACGTGCGTTGCGCGCCGTCGGGCGCGCGTTCGCGCCGTGCACCGTCTTAGGGATTTCCTCTATGGCGTGGGCCCGGAGCGAAGCGCACCATCCGTCTCAAGCAAATGGAACCGGTTCCATTCCGGTGAAAAAGGGCAACATGACAGACATCGTGATCGTGGCGAGCGCATTCGGGATGGACCGCGTGCGTCAGGAGGGCCACAGCGCATTCATCGCGACCGCGGCGGCAGCCGGCGCGACCGGCTTCGAGGTGCGGCGTGAACTGTTCGCGTCGGAAGAGGCGGCCGCGCCTGGCGCGCTGGCCGCGCTCGGCGCGCAACTGGCCGGCCACGGACTGTGGTCGGTGTTCTCGACGCCGGCCAACCTGTACACGGAAACGGGCGCGCTCGATGCGGACGCATTGCGCAGCGCGCTCGTCGAAGCCGACGCGCTCGGCGCGCGCTTCGTGAAATTCCAGCTCGGCGGCTTCGCCGGCGATGCGCACGCGGCCGAGATCGTCGCGCTGTCGCGCGGCGCGCGGGCCCGCGTGGTGGTCGAGAACGGCCAGCTTCCGGTCGGCGGCGCGCTTGCGCAGTTCCGCGGGCTGTTCGACGCACTGGCCGCGGCGGGCGTGCCCGATGCGCTCGGGATGACCTTCGACATCGGCAACTGGCAGTGGCCGGGCGAAGCGCCGCTTGATTGCGCGCAAGTGCTCGCGCCGCATGTGGAATACATTCACTGCAAGGCAGTCGCGGGCGAGGGCGCGCGCCGCTTCGCCACCGCGCCGGCCCCGAACGATCCGCTCGTGACCGGCGTGCTCGCGGTGCTGCCGCAGCACGCGCCGCGCGGCATCGAGTTCCCGTTCGACGCGTCCGACCTGGCGGGCGATGCATGCCGGCGCGTTGCGTGGCTCGCCACGGCGTGACGGCGGAAGGATCCTGGAGAGTACATTCATGAAAGCAGCACTCGATGTCGTGACCTACGGCGAAGCGATGGCGATGTTCGTCGCGACCGAGCCCGGCCATCTCGCGCATGCGACGCAGTTCACGAAGCGGGTCGCGGGCGCCGACCTGAACGTCGCGATCGGCCTGTCGCGGCTCGGCTTCCGGGTCGGCTGGATGAGCCGTGTCGGCCGCGATTCGTTCGGCGGCTATGTGCTCGACACGCTGGCGCGCGAGGGCATCGACGCGTCGTGCGTGACCGTCGATCCGCGTTACCCGACCGGTTTCCAGCTCAAGTCGCGCAACGACGACGGCAGCGACCCGACTGTCGAATATTTCCGCAAGGGCTCGGCCGCGAGCCACCTGTCGTGCGACGACTACGTGGCCGACTACGTGCTCGGCGCGCGCCACCTGCACCTGACGGGCGTCGCGCCGGCGATCTCCGCGACGTCGTGCGAACTCGCGTTCAAGCTCGCGCGCGAAATGCGCGCGGCCGGCAAGACGATCTCGTTCGACCCGAACCTGCGCCCGACGCTGTGGCCGTCGGCCGACGTGATGGCGAAGACGCTGAACGCGCTCGCGTCGCTCGCGGACTGGGTGCTGCCGGGCATCGCCGAAGGGCGGCAACTGACCGGGCACGACACGCCGGCCGACATCGCGGGCTTCTATCTTGCGCAGGGCGCGCGCGGTGTCGTGATCAAGCTCGGTGCGGAAGGTGCGTACTACCGGACGGCCGACGGCCGCGACGGAACCGTGGTGGGCGAGCGCGTGCAGAACGTCGTCGATACGGTCGGCGCCGGCGACGGCTTCGCGGTCGGCGTGGTCAGCGCGTTGCTGGAGGGCAGGACGATCGAGCACGCGGTGGCGCGCGGCAACCGGATCGGTGCGCTCGCGATCCAGGTGATCGGCGACTCGGAAGGACTGCCGACCCGCGCCGCGCTCGATCGATTCGAAAACGTCAGCAATGGCGCCGATCGCCTAGAGGAAACCTTCACCGCGCAATGAGAGGCCGGACACGGCACAATCCGCGGACTCATTTCGTCGTGCATGCGCACGGCATGGTACGGGATCAGCGTAAGCGCTAAAGCGCTAACGCTGATCGACCGCGAAGCATGGGGCCGGAATAAGCGCTAAAGCGCTAACTCCGGCCGACCGCGAAGCATGGGATCAGAGTAAGCGCTAAAGCGCTAACTCTGATCGACACAGGAGACATTCTGATGGCCAACTCTCTCGCTGCCCGCCGCTGGTGGACGATCATGCCGATCGTCTTCATCACGTACAGCCTCGCCTACCTCGACCGCGCGAACTACGGGTTCGCGGCCGCGGCCGGCATCAACCAGGACCTCGGGATCAGCAAGGGCCTGTCGTCGCTGATCGGCGCGCTGTTCTTCCTCGGCTACTTCTTCTTCCAGATTCCCGGCGCGATCTACGCGGAACGCCGCAGCGTGAAGAAGCTCGTGTTCGTCAGCCTCATCCTGTGGGGCGCGTGCGCGGCGCTCACGGGCGTGGTCAGCAACATCCCGTCGCTGATGGCGATCCGCTTCGTGCTCGGCGTCGTCGAGGCGGCCGTGATGCCGGCGATGCTGATCTACATCAGCAACTGGTTCACGAAGAACGAACGCTCGCGCGCGAACACGTTCCTGATCCTCGGCAACCCGGTCACGGTGCTGTGGATGTCGATCGTGTCGGGCTATCTCGTGCACGAATTCGGCTGGCGCCACATGTTCATCGCCGAAGGCGTGCCGGCGGTGCTCTGGGCCGTGTGCTGGTGGTTCCTCGTGCAGGACAAGCCGGCCGATTCGCCGTGGCTCAACGCGCAGGAAAAGCGTGACCTCGACGCCGCACTCGCGGCCGAGCAGGCAGCGATCAAGCCCGTGCGCAACTACGGCGAAGCATTCCGCTCGCCGGCCGTGATCAAGCTGTGCGCACAGTATTTCTGCTGGAGCATCGGCGTGTACGGCTTCGTGCTGTGGCTGCCGTCGATCGTCAAGAACGGCTCCGACCTCGGGATGGTCGCGACCGGCTGGTTGTCGGCGCTGCCGTATCTCGCCGCGACGATCGCGATGATTGCCGCATCGTGGGCGTCCGACAAGGTCGGCTCCCGCCGCGGTTTCGTGTGGCCGTTCCTGCTGATCGGCGCGGCTGCGTTCGCCGCATCGTACGCACTCGGCTCGTCGCACTTCTGGATCTCGTATGCGCTGCTGGTCGTGGCCGGCGCCGCGATGTACGCGCCGTACGGCCCGTTCTTCGCGATCGTGCCGGAACTGCTGCCGAAGAACGTCGCCGGCGGCGCGATGGCGCTGATCAACAGCATGGGCGCGCTCGGCTCGTTCGTGGGCTCGTACTTCGTCGGCTACCTGAACGGGGCGACCGGCTCGCCCGTCGCGTCGTACGCATTCATGAGCGCCGCGCTCGTCGCCGCGGTGATCCTCACGCTGTCCGTCAAACCCCAGGCGCGCGATGCGCATCCGCTCGCGACGCCGCTGCAAGGAAAATGAATCCGATGAAGCCCCATATCGTCGCGTACAAGCCGCTGCCCGATGACGTCCTCGCGTACCTGCGCGAGCATGCGGACGTCGTGCAGGCCGACGGCGCCGCCGCCCTTGCCGATGCGCTCGGCGACGCGGACGGCGCGATCGGCGCGAGCCTGAAGGTCACGCCGCAGATGCTCGACCGCGCGCCCCGGCTGAAGGCGTGGTCGACGATCTCGGTGGGCTACGACAACTTCGACGTCGCGGATCTCACGCGGCGCGGGATCGTGCTCGCCCATACGCCGGACGTGCTGACCGAGTCGACCGCCGATACGGTGTTCTCGCTGATCCTCGCGTCCGCGCGACGCGTGGTCGAGCTGGCCGAGTGGGTGAAGGCCGGCCACTGGCATCACAGCATCGGCCCCGACCTGTACGGCACCGACGTGCAGGGCAAGACGCTCGGCATCGTCGGGCTCGGCCGGATCGGCGGCGCGGTCGCGCGCCGCGCGGCGCTCGGCTTCCGGATGCAGGTGCTGTACGCGAACCGCTCCGCGCACGCGGAAGCCGAGACGCAGTACGGCGCGCGGCGCGTGACGCTCGACGAACTGCTCGCGCAATCGGATTTCGTGTGCCTGCAGGTGCCGCTGTCGCCGGAAACGCACCACCTGATCGGTGCGGCCGAATTCGCGAAGATGAAGCGCGGTGCGATCCTGATCAACGCGTCGCGCGGGCCGGTGGTCGACGAAGCCGCGCTGATCGATGCGCTGCGCGCGGGCACGATCCGCGGCGCGGGGCTCGACGTGTTCGAGAAGGAGCCGCTGGCGGCGGATTCGCCGCTGCTGCAGATGAAGAACGTCGTCGCGCTGCCGCATATCGGCTCGGCGACGCACGAGACGCGCCACGCGATGGCGCGTTGCGCCGCGGAAAACCTGGTCGGCGCGCTGGCCGGCACGCTGCGCACGAATCTCGTCAATCCGGATGCGCTCGCGCGCGCTTGAGCCGCGGCGGTAGCGGGGCGACCCCCGGCCGACCTCCGGCCAGCGGGGCGCCGGCTTCGTTAGAGTCGACGGTCTTGGTGCTGGAGGGCTGGCTGCGTTATGATCCCCGCGCGTCGCATCGACGGCCCGGCAATGCTGCCGGCGGCGTCCCGCGACGGGTATCCGCGCCAGTCCGGTGCGGCCGACTGCTGTTGCAGGTGACCGGGGCGGGTGCCGACGCGCCGGTGCTGAAGGGCAGACGCTGATCGACCGCGAAGCATGGGGGCAGCGTAAGCGCTGAAGCGCTAACGCTGACCGACAGGAGATTCCACCGGGTGGCTTACGTTTCCAACAACAAAGGTCCGTCTGCTCACGAAGCGGCGCGGATCGTACGTCGCGAGGCACGACAGTGACCGATTCGCAACCAATCACGACGCGTCCGGCGACGATCAGCGACGTCGCGCGCGAGGCCGGCACGGGCAAGACCAGTGTGTCGCGCTACCTGAACGGCGAGACGCACGTGCTGTCCACCGATCTGCGCCAGCGGATCGAAGCGGCGATCGCGCGGCTCAACTACCGGCCGAACCAGATGGCGCGCGGGCTCAAGCGCGGCCGCAACCGCTTGCTCGGCATGCTCGCGGCCGACCTGACCAATCCCTATACCGTCGAAGTGCTGCAGGGCGTCGAGGCCGCATGCCACGCGCTCGGCTACATGCCGCTGATCTGCCACGCGGCGAATGAAGTCGAGATGGAGCGCCGCTTCCTGCAGCTGCTCACGACCTACCGCGTCGAAGGGCTGATCGTCAATGCGCTCGGCGCCGACGAGGACGTGCTGCGCCCGCTGCGCGGCGCCGGCATCCCGGCCGTGCTCGTCGACCGCACGGTCGAAGGCTTCGAGGCCGACCTGATCGGCCTCGACAACGCCGACGCGATTGAGACGGCCCTCGCGCACCTGGTCGAACACGGTTTCGACGCGATCCATTTCGTCGTGCAGCCGTTCGAGCGCGTCAGCTCGCGGCGCCTGCGCGAGGCCGCGTTCCGCACGGCACTGGCGGCGCGCGGGCTGACGGTGCCGTCGACGGTCGTGCTCGACCTGAACGAACCCGACGCGGTCACGGCGGCGCTGGCCGACATCGATGCCCGCATCGACGACGCGGCACGGCGCGGCGTGCGCGCGGCGCTGTTCGCCGCGAACGCGCCGGTCGCACTCGCGATCGCGCGCCACCTGCGCGCGCGTTTCGGCACCGCATGGCAGCAGCGGGCGGCGCTGCTGTCGATCGACGATCCGGAATGGGCCGAGCTGATCGGGATCACGACGATCCGCCAGCCGACCTACGAAATCGGCTACAAGGCCGTCGAATTCGTGCACGAGCGGATCGACGGCGCGGCGGGCGACGTACGCGTCTCGCTGTTGCCGGGCGAGCTGGTTGCGCGCGCGTCGACCGCAAGCTGAGTATCATTCGGGGCACGCAGCGCGCCAGGTGCGCTGCCCCGAACAAGGAAATACATGACTGTCGCTCCCGTCACGCTGGCGGTGCTGATCGCCGCCACGCTGATCATCGCGCTCCTGCCGCTCGTCCTCTACCGACTCCTGCGCAAGCCGCTGGCGCTGAACCGCCGCGACACGATCGTCGGCGTGGCCGTCTTCACGCTGTTCGCGATGATCCTCGAACGCGCGTTCCACGGGCTCGTGCTGAGCCAGACGCCGCCGGACGGCTGGCTCACGCAGCCGCTCGCGTTCGTCGCGTACAGCGCGCTCGCGACCGCCGTGTTCGAGGAAGTCGGCCGCTATCTCGGGATGCGTTTCCTGAATCGCCGCTATGGCCCGTCGTCGGCCGGCGACAGTCGCGGAGTCGGCTACGGGATCGGTCACGGTGGCGCCGAAGCATGGTTCGTCGGCGTACTCGTGTGGGGCCAGTGGTCGTATCTCGCGTGGCTCGCGAGCCGCGGCCAGCTCGAAGCACAACTCGCCGACCTGCCGGGCGATACCGTCGTGCGCCTGCACGTGATGCTTGCGACGCTGTCGGCGCAGTCGATGCTGCTGTTGCTGCTCGAACGCTGCACGGCATTCGTGCTGCAGCTCGCGTTGTCGGTGCTGGTCTGGCGTGGCGTGCGCGCCGGCCGCGCGGGCGTGTTGCCGCTCGCGATCGTGCTGCATGCGCTCGCGGCCGCGCCGGCGTTGCTGTACCAGGTGCGCGTGCTGCCGGCCGGCGGGGTCGAGGCCGCGTATTTCGTGCTCGCCGCGATCCTGGTCGTCGTGCTGGTGAAGGCATGCCGGCCGTCGCAAGCGGCAGCCTGACGGGAGAGACGGGATGGATGACTATCTGATCGAATGCCAGAGCGCGGAATTCGACGCGCTCGCACGCGTGATCTGCGATCTCTTTCCGGAGCAGACGCGTTTCGCCGAAAGCAGCGACGCACGCGGGCGGTTCCTGTCCGTGCAGTGGCTCGCGATGCGTTTCGGCTCGGCGCCGAAGCGGATGACGCTCGATATCCGCATCGTGCCGGCCGCGCTCGCGCGCTACCTGGCGCTCAAGCCGATGCAGCGGGCGCGCAGCCATGCGGTGCTGCATGCGTATACGGAAGCGATGCTCGGGTCGCTCGAGGAGCGTCACGCGGCCGGCGAGGCCGTCGAGCGCGACGCGGAACTCGTACTCGACGAAGACTTTGCGTGACCGTTCGCGCCGGCGCCATGCCGGCGCGCTGCATTACGCGTCGCGGTAGACCTGCGCGAAGCGCTGCGCCTGCACGACACCGTAGTCGCCGGGCGCGTACTGCATCACCCAGTCGCCGGCCACGCCACGCAGCGTGTCGCCGTTTTCCGAGCGGGCGATCGTGAACGGCTCGTCCATCCGGCGGGCGAGCACGACGGCCGGCCGGTTCCGATAGGCGCCCGGTGCGCCGTGTGCGAGTGCCGGATCGGCGGGCAGGTATTTGGCGTCGAAGCGCGCGCGCGACACGACCCAGCGGTCGCCGGTCGAGCCCGTGATCAGCGCGTCGCCCGCCACATAGCGGTTCGGGCCTTCGAGGCTCATCAGTTCGCCGTCGGCCTCCGCGAAGGCAACGGCGACGGTTTCGTCCTTGACGACGCGACGGGCCTGCGGATCGGTGCGCAGGTCGAGGTGCTTGAGTTCGAGCATGACGGGAAAGGGCGGGAAAGCTGTAAAAGCGGGGAGCTTATCCCGAATTCGGCGCGCCGTGTGACGCGCCGGTCGCCTGGCGCGGCGCCGTTCGGCCCGGACGGGCGGTACGGCGCCGGCAGGGCGGGCGTCAGGGCTGCGCGGGGGCGCTGGCGGCCGGCGCGGCTGCCGCCTTGCCATCGGTGCCCTTCGTCTTGCCCTTGCCGCGGTGCTCGCCGCCGTGGTGCAGCCAGCTGCGGAACGTCGTGTCGGCGAGCGCCTTCTGGTCGGCCGGGAAGCTCTCGTAGAGCGGTGCGAAGGCGTCGGCGAGCTTCTTCGCGCCGTCGGCGTTCGCCTGCGACAGTTCCGCATACTGCTTCATGTCGTCGAGCGCGGAGACGTCGTGCTTCGCCATCCGTTCGCGATAGAGGCGGCCCATCGTGTCGCCGTTGTCGCGCATCGTGTCCGCGAACGTCTTCCACTGAGGTTCCTGCGCCGACGTGATCTTCAACTGGTCGTGCAGATACTTGATGCGCTGCTCGACGCGCGCTTCATGGCGTGCCGCGCGCTGCTCGGCGCTCGGGGCCGACGCCGCGGCCGTCGTTGCGGGGGCCTGGGCGGGCGCTTGCGGCTGCGCCGGGGTCTGCGCGAACGCGCTGGCTGCAACGGCGAGCGTAGCGAGGGTGAGCGAGATTTTCTTCATGGTTGGCTCTCCGGGGTGGTGTCTTGCGAGCGGGCGCGGCGGCAACTGCCGCAAGCGCGCTTCTCGCGTCGCACGGTATTAGTAGCACGTTGCGTGCAGCGCAGCAGTGAATGCGACACTTGCTTACATCCGATACGAATCGAAATTGAAAGGTCCGACGCGGGTCCGGCCGACGGCGTTTGGGCGGGCCGGCGTTCGGCGCTATCATCGCGTCACCTTCCACTCAGCCGGCGCGTCGTGCCCCGGCCCAGCCTCATGCGTCCACCCCGCCTCGACCAACTCGACGATCTCGACCGGCAACTGGTCGCGCTGCTGCAGGCCGATGCGCGCGCCAGCGTCGCGGATCTCGCGCGTCAGCTCGACGTCGCGCGCACGACGGTCGTCGCCCGCATCGCGCGGCTCGAACGCACCAACGTGATTGCCGGCTACAGCGTTCGGCTCGGGCAGGACGTGCTCGATGCAAGCATCTACGCGTATGTCGGCATCATCCTCACGCCGAAGTTCGGCAAGGACGTGTTGCGCAAGCTCGACCGGATGCCCGAGGTGCAGCTGCTGTGCGCGGTGAGCGGCGAGTACGACTACGTCGCGTGGCTGCGCGCCGATTCGCCCGAACGGCTCAACGACCTGCTCGACCAGATCGGCACGCTCGAAGGCGTCGAACGCACGACGACGTCGATCATCCTGTCGCGCAAGATCGATCGCGGGACGATCGGCGGCTGACGCTCAGGCGCGGCCTGCGTCGCGTCGTGCGTGTTGCGCCGGGGTATCGGCCCGGCTGTCGGGCTGCGCCGCGCCAGGCGGCCGCACGAGCGGAATGCGCACCGAGATGCGCAACCCGCGCGCTTCCGTTTCATCCGCATAGGCGAGCGCAATGTCGGCACCCATCCGGTCCGCGACGATCTTCACGATCGACAGGCCGAGCCCGGAGCCGATCTGCGCGTTGCCGGGCACCCGGTAGAACGGGTCGAACACACGTTCGCGGTCGTGCGGCGCGATGCCCGGCCCGGTGTCGGCGATCGTCACGCACACGTGCGTGTCCGTGCGTTGCGTCGACAGGTCCACGCGTCCGCCCGGCGGCGTGTAGCGGATGGCGTTGTCGACCAGGTTCATCACGAGCGACACGAGTTCGAGCTCGTCGACGGGCACGTGCGTGTCCGGGCCGTCCTCGATGCCGATGTCGAGGGTTTTCGCGTCGGCGAGCGGCATCAGGTCTTCCAGCACGCGTCGATAGATCGCATGGACGGACACGTCACCGGGCGGCGCGGCCGGCGCGCTTTGCGCCCGCGCGAGCGCGAGCAGCTGCCCGATCAGGTGGCGGCTGCGGTCGAGCCCGCCGCGCAGCGCGGCGAGCCGTGCGCGCGCATCGTCCGGCAGGTCGGCCTCGGCGAGGCGCTCGGCCTGCAGCGACATCGCCGTGAGCGGCGAGCGCAGTTCGTGCGCGGCATCGGCGACGAAGCGGCGCTGCGCGGCGACCGACTGCGCGACGCGCGCCAGCATCCGGTTGATCGCGACGACGAACGGCCGCACCTCGACCGGCACGCGCTCGGCCGGCACCGGGCGCAGGTCGTGCTCGTCGCGGGCGTCGATGCCGGCGGACAGCGCGGCCACCGGGCGGAACAGCTTGCGCACGAGATCGGCGACGAGCAGCAGCAGGATCGGGACGAGGATCAGCAGCGGCAACGCGGTGCGCCACGCGCTTTCGCGTGCGACATCGTCGCGCATGCCGGCTTCCTGCGCGACCGCGATGCGCTCGCCGTTCGCGAAGGTCCGGACCATCACGCGATACGTGCTGCCGCCGGCATCGACCGTATGCAGCCCGTCGGCGAGCGTCGGCGCCAGCGCGAGCCGCGGCGTGCCGTCACTGCCCGGCTGCGGTTGCGGTGCACTGCCGAGCGGCTGCACGAACACGCGCGACAGCTCGTCGCTTTCGCGCGCGGGCCCGGTGCCGTCGGCATGGAGCGACGACGCGTGCTCGCGGTCGAGCAGCGTCGCGACCTCGCGCAGCACGTCGTCCTGCAGTTCGTGCGCTTCGTCGAATGCCGATGAAAACGCGAACGCGGCCGCGGCCGTCGCGACGACCAGGATCGCGGCCGACAGCGCGACCGACAGCCGGAACCCGATCGACTCGCTCAGGCGCTTCTTGAAACCATCCATCCCGCACCCCTGACGTTCTTGATCACGGTGCTGCCGAGCTTGCGGCGCAGCGAATGGATCAGGAATTCGACCGCATTGCTTTCGACTTCCTCGCCCCAGCCGTACAGGCGATCCTCGAGCTCGCGCCGCGACAGGATCGCGCCCGGGCGCACCAGCAACGCGCGCAGCAGCGCGAACTCGCGATTCGACAGCGGCACCGGCGCGTTCCCGTCGACGGCGGCCTCGCGCGTCGCCGGGTCGAGCGACACGATGCCGTTGCTCAACAGCGGCGCGGCCGAACCGGCCCGGCGCCGGATCGCGACGCGAATCCGCGCGAGCAGCTCGGCCATCTCGAACGGCTTCACGATGTAGTCGTCGGCGCCGCCGTCGAGGCCTGCCAGTCGATCGTCGAGCCCGTCGCGGGCGGTGACGATCAGCAGCGGCGCGCTGGCGTCCTTCGCGCGGATGGCGGCCAGCACGTCGAGCCCGTCGCGGCCGGGCAGGCCGAGATCGAGCAGGACCAGGTCGTAGGGCTGCGCGGCGAACGCGGTCAACGCGCGCACGCCGTCGGTGACCCAGTCGGTGGCGTACGACGCGTCCTTCAGCGCGGCATGGACGGCCTCGCCGATCATCGGGTCGTCTTCGACGAGCAGTATTCGCATGCGTGTTCTCCGTGCCGCGCAAACGCCGCCAGCGTATGCGATTCCCGCACGGGCGTCACGTGCCGCGGCGCGCTGCGATCCTTATTTGCCGCTGAACCGGTCGAGCGCCGCGAGCAGGTTCTTCATCGCGGCGGCCGAATCGGCCTGGGTCGGATGATCGGCGCGCAGCGCGGAGAGTGCGCGGTCGATCTCCTGGTCGACCATGTGCCAGTCGGCGGCGGCGCGCGGCTTGAGGCCGGCTTCGGCCGAGTCCCACGCGATCTCGAGATCCTTGATGCGCGTTTTCGCGCCGGGCAGGTCGCCCTTGGCGACGAGCGCGTTCACGTCGACGGCGATCGTGCGGAACGGCGACAGGTCGCCGAGCTTCGATGCGTGGGCCGCTGCGGGCGATGCGGCGGCCGAGGCGGGTGCCGGCGTCGCTGCGATTGCATCCTGCTGCTTCGAGCAGCCGGCGGCGGCGCTCAACAGGGCAATCGCGGCCGCGGTAACGGCGAGACGGGAAACGGGATGGGGGATGCGCATGGCGTGTCCTCGATTCGATGAAGGGAAGGAAAAGGGCGTCATTCGGCGGTACCGGTACGCGTGCGCGGACCGCTGCCGAACTGCGCGACGGCGACGAGCAGCACGATCACGGTCAGGAACAGCAGGCTCGTCCACGCGGCGCCGAAGCCGAGCCCGCCATAGGTGCGGGCCTGCGTGAGCAGGTCGCCGAGCGACGCGCCGAACGGGCGCGTCAGGATGTACGCGATCCAGAACGCCAGTACCGAATTGGCGCCGAGCCGCCACATCACGAACACGGCCGCGATCAAGCCGCCGAAGCACAGCGCGCCGAACGTGAAGCCGAGCCCGAGCGCCTCGGTCGCGAGATCGCCCGCGGCGGTGCCCAGCGCGAACGTGCAGAGGATCGCGGCCCAGTAGAACAGCTCGCGGCGCGGCGTGACGATCGTGTCGATCGACAGCGTGCCTTCGACGCGATGCCACACGAAGAAGATCGCGGCGAGCGCGACGGCAAACGCGGCCGTGCTCGCATAGAGGCTGACGTTCAGGCCGTCGGTGAGCAGGTCGGTGATCTGCGTGCCGACGATGCTGACCAGCACCACCGTGAGCCAGTAGATCCACGGCACGTAGCGGTGCGTGCGCAACTGCAGCCACAGCGCGATCGCGAGCAGCGACGCCATTGCGACGCGCGTGACGGTCTGGCCGAGGCCTGCGTTGACCGCGAGAAAGTCCGCGCCGGTTTCGCCGACCGTGGTCGACATGATCTTGATGATCCAGAACGACAGCGCGACGTCGGGCACCTTGTTCAGCCAGTGCGGCGAGCGATGAGCGGGCAGGGATTGCATGCGATGCCTCCTTGGAAATCGGGTGGTCGGCATGCAGTCTGAAACGGAAGACTTAGGCCAGCCATAGCGGGGCCGGCAGCGTCAAAAACGCGACGTTTCGACACTTCGACGAAATACGTGGTCGAAACGTCGAAATTATCGGTCGATTCGCATCATTCTTCGTCTTGGAACTGATTTTGCGCGTCCCTACACTGTGTTCATGGCTCAACGCCGTTCACAACACCAACCCATCATCAGGAGATAAGCGCATGAAAATCGCCATCGTCGGCGCAGGTCTGATCGGCCACACCATTGCTCACATGCTGCGTGAAACGGGCGACTACGAAGTCGTCGCGTTCGACCGTGACGCGGATGCGCTTGCGAAGCTGTCGCGCGAAGGCATCGCGACGCAACGGGTCGATTCGGCCGATGCAAACGCGATTCGCGAAGCCGTGAAGGGCTTCGATGCGCTCGTCAACGCGCTGCCTTACTACCTCGCGGTCAACGTGGCCGCCGCCGCGAAGGCTGCCGGCGTTCACTACTTCGACCTGACCGAAGACGTGCGCGCCACCCACGCGATCCGCGAACTGGCCGAAGGCTCCGACCGTGCGTTCATGCCGCAGTGCGGCCTCGCACCGGGCTTCATCGGTCTCGCCGCGCACGAACTGGTGAACGGTTTCAGCGAAGTGCGCGACGTGAAGATGCGCGTCGGCGCGCTGCCCGAGTATCCGACCAATGCGCTGAAGTACAACCTGACGTGGAGCGTCGACGGCCTGATCAACGAATACTGCCAGCCGTGCGAAGCGATCCGCGACGGCCGCAAGCAATGGGTGCAGCCGCTCGAAGGCCTCGAGCACTTCTCGCTCGACGGCACCGAATACGAAGCGTTCAACACGTCGGGCGGCCTCGGCACGCTGTGCGAGACGCTGTCGGGCAAGGTCGAGACGCTCGACTACAAGTCGGTGCGCTATCCGGGCCACCGCGATCTCGTGCAGTTCCTGCTCGAAGACCTGCGCCTGTCGACCGACCGCGACACGCTGAAGTCGATCATGCGCCGCGCGGTGCCGTCGACGAAGCAGGACGTCGTGCTCGTGTTCATCACGGTGACGGGCGTGAAGGACGGCCAGCTGGTGCAGGACGTGTTCACGCGCAAGATCTTCGCGAAGGACGTGTGCGGGATGCACATGAGCGCGATCCAGATCACGACGGCCGGCGCGATGTGCGCGGTGCTGGATCTGTTCCGCGAAAAGAAGCTGCCGCAGAGCGGTTTCATCCCGCAGGAAAAGGTGTCGCTGAAGGCGTTCCTGTCGAACCGCTTCGGCAAGCTGTACGAAGGCGGCACGATGGAGCGCGTGCACGAAGTAGCCTGACCACCCGTCAGCCTCTGGCACGAGGGCCGTACGATGCCGGGAGCGCAACAGCGCTTCCGGCGTTGTTTTTTGCGGGGGACGAAAAAGAGCGGCCGGTCAGGCCGGCAGCGGCGGGACGATCGTGGCCGCCTGCGGAGGCGGCGCGATGCGGTACAGCAGCGCCTCGACGTCGGCGTCGGAGGGCGCGGTGTTGTCGAACATCACGATGCCGTCGCATTCGTGGCCGGTCGGCACGAAGCGACGCTGCCGGTATTCATCCCAGTGCGCGAGCTTGTATGCGTCGTTCGGGTTGCCGCGCGCGACGATCCGCTGGTGCGCGACGTCTTCCGACGTGTGGACCCAGACGACCGTCAGCGTGACGTCGGGCGCGATGCCGAGCCACGCGCGATCGAGAATGCGGCGATCGCGCACTTCGCGCGACAGCGGGCCGACCACGAGCGCGCCGATGCCGAGCGCGAGATTTTCACGGGCCGTGTCGAGCAGGCCCTGGTATTCGGGATCGCGCAGGTGCTTCAGGTAGAGCGGGCTGTCGCGGTCGTTCGGATTCTCGGTGAGCGCACCCATCGCGGCCGAGCTGTAGCGGCCGTACAGCGTGTCCTTGTCGAGCAGGCAGAAGGCCTCGCCGGTCGCGCGCATCAGCGGCCCGATGAGCCGCTTCGCGAGCGTGGTCTTGCCGGTGCCGGCGTGACCGCAGAAGAACACCAGATGCGTCACGAAGCCTTGCCTCCCGAGCGCGGGCTCGACGCGCCGTTGCGCTTGTCGCCGCGCGAGAAGACTTCCGCTTCCAGCCACATCGCGTTGATGATGCCGAAGCCGAGCGCCACGCCGATGCCGAGTATCCACGAGAAATACCACATGGGTCTGCCTCCTTGACGGTTGGGCCGCACGGCCGTGCGGCTGGGGGGCCGAAGTGTCCGGGTGCGCATGCTGCGGCGCACGCAGCCCGATCATGACCAATATCGCCGAGCCGCGCAAGCCGGGCCACCCGCGCAGCAAACCGGTAAACTGATGCGCAAACCGCAACGTCACGAACACCATGCTGATCAACTGTGCTGCATACCAGGACGGCCGCAAGCTGGCCGACATCGATATCGACGCCATCAGCGACTACGTGTCGAAGCCCGAGTGCTTCGTGTGGGTCGCGCTGAAGGATCCGACACCGGAGGAACTCGACCTGATGGGCGAGGAATTCGGGCTGCACGAACTGGCGCTCGAGGATGCCCGCAAGGGGCATCAGCGGCCGAAGATCGAGGAGTACGGCGATTCGCTGTTCGCGGTGCTGCATACGGTGGAGCTGGACGACGACGATGAGTTCAATGTCGGCGAGCTGAACGTGTTCGTCGGCCCGAATTACGTGCTGTCGATCCGCAACCATACCGAGCACGATTTTCGCGACGTGCGCAAGCGCTGCGAGCGCGAGCCGCATCTGCTCCAGGAAGGTTCGGCATTCGTGTTCTATGCGCTGATGGACCAGGTCGTCGACCGCTATTTCCCGATCCTCGAAACGCTCGGCACCGAACTCGAGCAGCTCGAGGACCGCATCTTCGCGAAGGCCACGCCCGCCTCGTCGCGCGCGATCATCGAGGATCTCTATTCGCTGAAGCGCCGGCTCGTGATGCTGTACCAGCACACGGCGCCGTTGCTCGAGCCGCTGGCGAAGCTCACCGGCGGGCGCATTCCGCAAGTCTGCAGCGGCATGGAGCCGTACTTTCGCGACGTGTACGACCATTTGCAGCGGATCGTGAAGACGATCGAAGGGCGGCGCGAGATGGTGGTCACGGCGATCCAGGTCAACCTCGGGATGATCTCGCTGGCCGAGAACGAGGTGACGAAGCGGCTCGGCTCGTTCGCCGCGCTGTTCGCGATCCCGACGATGATCGCCGGCATCTACGGGATGAACTTCGCGAACATGCCCGAACTGCACCTGAAATACGGCTTCTACGGTTGTATCGGCGTGATGGTCGTGGCCGACTTCGCGTTGTGGTGGCGCTTCAAGCGGGCAGGGTGGCTGTAGTCCCGCGTCACGCTTGGGGCGGCGCGTGCTTGCCGACCACGACGCGCCACGGCCGCACGCGCCACGATTTCACGAGGCCGTTCTGCACGTACGGATCGGCGCGCGCGAACGACTCGGCCGCTTCCGGCGAATCCCCTTCGAACACGAGCACGGCCTGATCGGCCGGGTCCGACAGCGCGCCGGCGAGCACGAGTTCGCCGCGCTCGGTCGCAGCCTGCGCAAGCGCGAGGTGCTGGGCGCGGAACGGTTCGCGACGGGACAGGTAATCGTCGACGAGTTCGTAGGTCAACTGGTAATGCATGGCGGCTCCGGGAAGGATCGCGGCGGCCGGTGCGTCAGCGCGCCGTCAGTCAGTCTGCTGCGGGCAGTATAGGGCACGCGGACGGCGGCGACACGACGCGGAGGGCGGCGCGCTTCAGTGACCACAAATGCAACTAACGGTCTGAGCGCTACCCGTCCTGGAATCCCGGCCGCAACGCGCCTTCCATGCAGCCAGGTCTACAGGCCGCCGGGCGGGGGCATCCCTACGCCTTGTAGCCGATCGTGCGCAGCAGATCCTTGCGCCAGCGGATGTCGTCGTCATTTTCGACCCCGAGCGGCCCGAAGCCGTCGACGACGCCGACGATCCCGCGTCCTTGCGCGGTTTCCGCGACGATCACCTCGGTCGGGTTCGCGGTCGCGCAATAGATCCGGCAGACCTCCGGCACGGCCTTGATCGCGTTGAGTACGTTGACGGGGAAGAATCCGTCGCCGAGGAACACGATGAACGCGTGACCGGCGCCGATCGCGCCGGCGTTGCGGCAGGCGAGGTCGACGAGCGCCGCATCGGTGCCGGAGTGGCGCACCAGTCGCTTGCCTGACGCCTCGCAGAAGGCGAGCCCGAAGCGGATGCCGGGCACGGTGCCGACCAGCGCCTCGTGGATGTCTTCGACGGACTTGATGAAATGCGACTGGCCGAGGATGAAGTTCACGGTCTCGGGCTTGTCGACGGCAACGGTTTGCAGTTGCAGCATGGCGGACCTCGTCTCGCGATGCGGCGCGTGGGCCGCAATGGGTGCTTCAAGCTTAGTACGCTGCAGCCGGCGACGAAAGCGGCGCGGGCGGCCTATCCTTCGTTGTGTGTGGCGCGCGCTGCGCGAAGGCAATGGAGGGCGACATGGACGTGCGACAAGGCTTCGTCGACTGCGTGGGGCGCACGCCGCTGATTCGCTTGGCGAAGCTCAGCGCCGAGACGGGCTGCGAGATCCTGGGCAAGGCGGAATTCATGAATCCGGGCGGGTCGGTGAAGGACCGCGCGGCACTCTACATCATCCGCGACGCCGAGCGGCGTGGCGTGCTGCAGCCGGGCGGCACCGTGGTCGAGGGTACAGCGGGCAACACCGGCATCGGCCTGGCGCATATCTGCGCGGCGCGCGGCTATCGCTGCGTGATCGTGATTCCCGACACGCAATCGCCGGACAAGATGGCGATCCTGCGCACGCTCGGCGCCGAGGTGCGCCCGGTGCCGGCGGCGCCCTACCGTGACCCGAACAACTACCAGAAGATTGCCGGGCGGCTCGCGGACGAACTCGACAACGCGGTGTGGGCCAATCAGTTCGACAACGTCGTCAATCGCCAGGCGCACTACGAGACGACCGGGCCCGAGATCTGGCGCGATACGGCAGGCACGATCGATGCTTTCGTGTGCGCGACCGGAACGGGCGGCACGCTGGCCGGCGTGAGCCGTTATCTGAAACAGCAGAAGCCGGACGTCCGGATCGTGCTGGCCGACCCGCACGGCAGCGGGCTTTACGGGTACGTGAAGACGGGCGACCTCGGCGCGGAAGGCAGCTCGATCACCGAAGGCATCGGATCGACGCGCGTCACGATGAACCTTGCGGACACGCCGATCGACGATGCCGTGCGGATCGATGATCAGCAGTGCGTGACGATGGTCTACCGGCTGCTGCGCGAGGAGGGGCTGTACGTGGGCGGATCGAGCGGCATCAACGTCGCGGCGGCGGTCTGGCTGGCCCGCCGGATGGGCCCGGGCCACACGATCGTGACCTTGCTGTGCGACCGTGGCGACATCTATCGCGCGCGGCTGTTCAATCGGGAATGGCTACGTGAAAAGGGACTGGATCCGGGGGACTGAACCCGTGCGTCGAGTCGGTGCGAAGCACGGGAGCGGTGAGGTTTTCCATCCGCCGGAATGCGACCTATGCTGAACGAATCCGGTGCGAACGCCGTTCGCCCGTTTCGCCAAGACGAGGTGTGCCATGCCTGTATCAGCCACCCTGCAGGATTGCCTGCGTCAGAAGTCATCGCGGTACGAAGTGGTGTACCACCCCTATAGCCATACGAGCATGGAGACGGCCGCCGCCGCGCATATTCCCGGCGATCGCCTCGCGAAAACCGTGCTCCTCGAAGACGACGAAGGCTACGTCGCCGCCGTATTGCCGACCACGCACGCCGTGCGCCTGTCGGATCTCTGGGTGAAGACGGGACGCCATCTCGTGCTCGCCCGGGAGGTCGAGTTGCGCGAGCTGTTCAAGGATTGCGACATGGGCGCATTGCCGCCGGTGTGCATGGCGTACGGCATGAAGACGTTTCTCGAGGAACGTCTCGCGCAGCAGCCGGAAGTCTATTTCGAGGCCGGCGATCACGAAGCGCTGATCCACATGATGCAGGACGAATTCCTGATGCTGATGGAGACGGCCGAACGCGCGCATTTCTCGCACAAGATGCAGGGCATGCACTCCTGACGCGCGCGGGGCAAGGGCGTTGGTCGGTGCGTGTCTGACACGGCCGCGTGTCGAGGCGGCAAGTGGTCGGGCGATATTTAATTCGATATGCGAAGTTATTTTCGACGTTTCGTCGCGTGCCAGGCCATCATGAAATTTGCATCGCATTGCAGATCAAATTTCCGGATATCCGTAGGGTTTCGGACGTTCCGAGGACGCGGTGTCGGCCGGTTCGAGTCAGTTGATCAAGCGTATCCGACGACCGATGAGGGGAGGGGCGTATCCTGCCGGGCGCTTCCGGCGCGGCCCATTTTGGTGCGGCGCGGGAAATGTGCCGATATTTATGTCGAAACAGATTAATATCCGTTTTCGCATATAACCATACAATTCAATTACCATTTTTATAATAAAAGGTTGGTTTGGGCTTACCGGAATATTATTTGAATAAACCCTCCAAACTTTGTATTCGGGTATCAAATAAAGTTTGACGTCAAAATTTTTTCCTTGCTATTGTCTGCACCCAAGTGAACGGCGCCAATGACATCACCGTGTAACGAACGGCGGGTCGTCATACGAAATGAAAGGTGCCGCCCGCACAGCTGACAATTGCCTGAACGTGCTGGCGCGTTTTTTCGGTGCATAACCGGGCCGCGCCGGCCGGAACGATTCCTTGAAAAGAATGAATTGGCATTCGAATTGAATTCTTTCAATTCGGATTGCTAATTGAATTTGAAATGAAATGTTCGGGTTGATGCGGTGGCGATGCCGACCTGGCTTCGCCGCCGGCAGCGATCCGAAACTGGGCGAATCGCTTGGGGGATGGATAGTGGGCATGAAAGTCGAAGAACGTCTGGCTACGTCGAACAGCGGACTGGCTACGCTGGGCCGTCCGCGAGAGTTCGGCAAGAAGCAACAGAATCCGGTGCGCCGGTTCGGCGGCATCGGAATCGTGCTGGTGCTGCATGCCGTGCTGATCTACGCGCTGCTCAACGGCCTCGCGACGAAAGTCGTGCAGGTGATCCAGCACCCGATCGAAACCCGCATCATCGAGCCGGTCAAGCCGCCGCCGCCACCGCCGATGCCCGTGGTCAAGCTCCCGCCGCCGAAATTCGCGCCGCCGCCGCCGCCGTTCGTCCCGCCGCCGGAGGTGCCGGTGCAGGCGCCGCCGCAGGCGACGATCACGCACCAGTCGGCCCCGGTACCGTCCGCACCGGCCGTGCAGGCGCCGGTCGTGGCGCCTCCCGCGCCGGCCAAGCCCGTCAGCCATGACGTGGGGGTGGTCTGCCCGAATTCGGACACGCTTCGCGCGTCGATCCAGTATCCGAAAGAAGCGCAGGAAAACAACATCACCGGCGACGTGACGATCGAGTTCGTCGTGGATGCGGAAGGGAACATTACGAACGAGCGTGTGGCGCAGTCGGCTGATCCGATCCTCGATCGTGCTGCCTTCAATACCGTGAAGCGCTTCAAGTGCGTCGCGCAGGGCCAGTCGGTACGGGTCCAGGTTCCGTTTTCGTTCAATCTGAATTGATGCAGTGGGCGGCCCGGCGCGATCCGGGCCGGAAAAACCATCTCGAACTGACGTGCTAAGTTCACCGAAATAACTGGAGTGGGGTATGACGAAGCGTTCACTGGCCGCGCTGGCGGCAAGCATCCTGATGTCCGTCGCCGCAATCGACGGGTTCGTTGCACCGCAGCTCGCCCACGCGCAGGCAAGCGGCGCGACCGGCACGTCGGCGCAGGCCGCAGCCCCGTCGGCCGCGCCGGCCCCGGTTCCGGCGGCCGCCGAGCCGGCTCCGCCGCCCGCGCCGGCCACGACGGAAGCGGTCGAGAATCCGTACGGGCTTGGTGCGCTATGGAAGAACGGCGATTTCGTCGCCCGTTTCGTGCTGATCCTGCTGGTGATCATGTCGATGGGCAGCTGGTACATCATGATCACGAAGTTCCTGGAACAACTGCGGGCCAATCGCCGCGCGAAGCTGGCGGACGCACAGCTCTGGACCGCGCCGTCGCTCGCCGAGGGCGCCAAGCTGCTCGACGAGGCGTCGCCGTTCCGGTTCATCGCCGAAACGGCGATCGAGGCCGGCGAGCATCATGAAGACGCGCTGCTGGAAGCGGTGGACCGCAACACGTGGATCGACGTGTCGGTCGAGCGCTCGATCACGAACGTGTCGAACCGGATGCAGGACGGGCTCGCGTTCCTGGCCACGGTGGGCTCCACCGCGCCGTTCGTCGGGCTGTTCGGCACCGTCTGGGGGATCTATCACGCGCTGACGGCCATCGGCATCGCCGGGCAGGCGTCGATCGACAAGGTCGCGGGCCCGGTGGGCGAGGCGCTCATCATGACCGCGATCGGCCTCGCCGTCGCCGTGCCGGCGGTGCTCGGCTACAACTTCCTGGTCCGCCGCAACAAGTCGGTGATGGAGCGGGTGCGCAACTTCGGCGCGCAGCTGCATACCGTGCTGCTGGCCGGCAATCGGCGCCCGGTACGCGGGTCGTCATCGTCGCCGGCCGCTGCGTCGCTCGCGAACTGATCGGCTGACGGAGACGCGCGATGGCCATGAACGTCGGGCAGGACGATAGCGACGAGGTGATCGCCAACATCAACACGACGCCGCTCGTCGACGTGATGCTGGTGTTGCTGATCATCTTCCTGATCACGATTCCGGTCGTGACGCACACGATCCAGCTTCAGTTGCCGAAGGAGACGGTGCAGCCGCTGCAGACGACGCCGAAGAGCATCGAGATCGCGGTGAACCGCGATGGCGATTTCTTCTGGGGCGAGCAACTGGTGGATGCACAGACGCTGCTCGCGAAGCTGAAGGACGTGTCGCAGCAGCAGCCGCAGCCGAGCGTCCACGTGCGGGGCGATCAGAACACGCGTTATGAGTTCATCGGTCGGGTGGTCACGATGTGCGAGCGCGCGGGGATTGCGAAGCTGTCGTTCATTACGGAGCCGCCGGCGCGCGGGGGATAGTCGCGCAGCGGAATCGGGGGGAACAGGGGGCCGGCGGCAAGTGGTGGAGCGCTGACGCTGGATCGACCGCGAAGCATGGGATCCACGTAAGCGCTAAAGCGCTAACGTGGATCGACAGGAGTCGACGATGGGAATGAACGTGCCTTCGGGCGGGAGCAATGCCGAACCGGAAGTGATGGTCGATATCAACACCACGCCGCTGATCGACGTGATGCTGGTGTTGCTGATCATGCTGATCATCACGATCCCGATTCAGATGCATTCGGTGAAGATGGACCTGCCGGTGGGTAATCCGCCGCCGCCGGCCACGCCGCCGGAAATCGTGCAGATCGACATCGACTTCGACGGCACGACGACATGGAACGGCGCGCCGGTGCCGGACCGCGCGGCGCTCGAGTCGAAATTGACCCAGGTGGCGGCGGAACCCGTGCAGGCGGAGATTCATCTGCGTCCCAACAAGCTGGTGCCGTACAAGGACGTGGCCGCCGTGCTCGCCTCCGCGCAACGCGTGGGCGCGACCAAGATCGGCCTGATCGGTAACGAACAGTTCATGCAATGACGACACGGACGAACCGATGAACCAGCGACGATGGAAACGGATGATGGCGGTGACGGCGCTCGGTGCGACAGCCCTGCTCGGACGCCCGGCGCTACCGGCGGACGCGCTGCGGCCGGACGTGGCGAAACCGTTGGCGGCCGCACAGGAGCTGTACCGCGCGCACAAGTATCGCGACGCGCTGGGCAAGATCGCCCAGGCGGCCGCCGTGCCGAACCGGACGCCGTACGAAACCACCGTGGTGGAAGAAATGCGCGGCGCGGCAGCGATGGCGGCCGGCGACTCGGGCACGGCCGCGCAGGCGTACGAGAGCGTGCTGAACGCGGGGCGGCTCTCGGGCGACGACGAGCAGCGGACCACGGCGGCGCTGGCCGGCATCTACTTCCAGCAGAAGAACTACCCGCTGGCGATCCGCGTCGCGCAGCGCTACCTGAAGGCGGGGGGCTCGGATCCGGAAATGCGCACGCTGCTCACGCAGTCTTACTACCTGTCGAACGATTGCGCACCGCTCGTGAGCCAGTTGAAAGCGAGCACCGACGCGCAGGCGAATGGCGGACACGCACCGGATGAAGGGCAGTTGCAGATGCTGGCGTCCTGCGCGCAGAAAGTGAAGGATGGCAACGCGTATCGCGGTGCGCTCGGGCTGCTGGTGGCTTATCACCCGAGCCCCGCGTACTGGGACGAAATGGTCACGGCCATTCGCGGCAACCCCGGGTATCTGCCGTCGCTCGACCTCGACATCTACCGGTTGCGACGGGCGACGGGCTCGCTCTCGACCGCCAACGCGTACATGGAAATGACGCAGCTCGCGCTGGTGGCGGGCTCGCCCGCCGAGGGCAAGCAGGTGATCGACCAGGGGTTCGCATCCGGCGTACTCGGCAAGGATGCGCAGGCGGATCGCGAGAAGCGGCTGCAGGCGCTCGCGGCGAAGCGCGCGCAATCGGGCGGAGACGCCACGACGCCGGCAGCGCCGATCGACGCGGGCATGAACCTCGTCTTCGAGGGCCATGCGCAGCAGGGGCTGCCGATGATGGAGCAGGCGATCGCGAAGGGCGGGCTCGAGCATCCCGATGCGGCGCGGCTGCGGCTCGGCGAGGCGTATTACGTGGCCGGCCAGAAAGCGCGTGCGGTCCAGGTGCTGCGCACGGTCAAGGGCACCGATGGTTCCGGTGATCTGGCACGGCTCTGGGCGGTGGTGGCCTCCCGGTAACGCAACGGACGTGCACGGCCGCGCGCACCGCTGGCGGTCGGCAAGCGGTGTGCCGCCGCGATCGCGCGGATGCACGACGGGCAGGTCAGCCGATGAAAAGGGGCAACCTTGTTAATTAGTAAACCGAATGAAATGAGCGAACGCTGCGCGGCCGCACGACGCGAGTGCGCCGCCGCACCGCGCGTGGCTTGCACGTCGCGACAGCGTGCAGCGGGGGATCGCGCCGGGCCGGTCGTGTCACGGCATCGGTCGCGGCTTGACGACATCAAACCGATTTCGACTGCGAGGGACCGTCTTTCCATGGTTTTGCCCCCTGATGAGTCGGTGCTCGTCGCCGTGTCGCTCGGCAACAAGATCCGGGCGCTGCGCCAGCGCCTGAAACTCACGCTCGACGAAACGTCGACGATCGCCGGCATTTCGAAGCCGTTCCTGTCACAGGTCGAGCGCGGGCGGGCGACGCCGTCGATCACGTCGCTGGTGCGGATCGCGAAGGCGCTGGGCGTGACGATGCAGTACTTCATCGACACGCCGACGGAAGCGCGCTCGGTATGCCGCGGCAACGCGCTGCAGTATTTCCAGTTCACGAACTCGGCCAGCCGGTTCGCCAGGCTGACGAACCTGGTGGACGGCCGCAAGCTCGACGCGATTCTCGTCCGGATGCCGGCGGGGCAGCTGTCGTCCGAGATGACGACGCACGCGGGCGAGGAGTTCGTCTATGTGTTGCGCGGGCAGGTGGCGCTGACGCTCGAGGATTGCACGTTCACGCTGAACGAGGGCGATACCGCGCATTACGAATCGACGATGCCGCATGCGTGGCGCAATACGGCCGACGAAGAGGCGGTGATCGTCTGGGTCGGCACGCCGAGGCTTTTCTAGCAAAGGCGGCCGGCAGGAAGGAGAAGTACCCGGTCGACGGCAGAGGGTGCGCAGTACGGCCCGCATACAGGTTCGCGTTTTACGGAACCAACCGCCCGTCGAGCCGGGAAGAAGCAGGCAATGCGCTCAATGTAGGTGTTTAGTATGACGAATCAAAATAGAAAAAGACGGTGATGCTGAATGGCGCTGGTGCTACG
Source organism: Burkholderia sp. AU45274 (assembly GCF_030482505.1). Taxonomy (NCBI): domain Bacteria; kingdom Pseudomonadati; phylum Pseudomonadota; class Betaproteobacteria; order Burkholderiales; family Burkholderiaceae; genus Burkholderia; species Burkholderia sp. AU45274. The sequence goes on from NZ_JAUJQE010000002.1 coordinate 505,749, forward strand.
AGGCCGATCCGTTCGAGTCGTGGCAGTCGAAAGCGTGGCAATCGCGGGTTCCGGTACACGGGCACCCAGGACGCGCAAGGAATTCACAAGGTTCCGGCGCACAGCAGGTGGGGTCTTACTACGAGCGAGAGGGAACAAGATGAAGCAGAGAGTTTTGGCGTTGGCCATCAAGAGGATAGTCTGGGCGGAACTCGCGTTGACGGCCGTACTGGCGCCGCCGGCGTTCGCCCAGAGCCAGCCGGCGCCGGGCGCCGTCGCGATCGCGGATGCGGTCGCGAGCGGCGCGCCCGTGACCGTTGCACAGGCGGGCGGCACGGCGGGCAGCGCCGCTGCACCGGACGCTGCGGCGCCCGATGCGGCACCCGGTGCAGCAGCCGACGCGACGGCTGCCGCACCCGCCGCGAACGGGCAGGGCAAGGTCGCGCAGATCAAGCGGTTTGAAGTGACGGGCTCGCTGATCCGGCAGGCCGACAAGACGGGTTTCCAGCAGGTGCAGACGATCACGCCGAAGGAAATCCAGGCCAGCGGCGCGGTGACCGTCGCCGACTTCCTGCGCGATGCGGCAGCCAACTCGGCGAACAGCTGGGGCGAAGGGCAATCGGGCAACTTCGCGGCCGGCGCGGCCGGCATTGCACTGCGCGGCCTCTCGGAGAAGTACACGCTCGTGTTGGTCGACGGCCAGCGCGTCGCGCCGTATGCATTTTTCTCGAACAGCGTCGACTCGTTCTTCGACCTCAACACGATCCCGCTCAACGACATCGAGCGGATCGAAATCGTGAAGACGGGCGCGGTGTCGCAGTACGGTTCGGACGCGATCGGCGGTGTCGTCAACATCATCACGAAACACAATTTCCGCGGCCTGCAGCTCGACGGCAGCCTCGGCAGCGCGATCAACGCCGGCAACGGCGACGGCACGATGAAGTTCGGCGTGCTCGGCGGCTTCGGCGACCTGAACGCCGACCGCTTCAACGTGACGGCCGCGCTCAGCTACTACAAGTCGAACGGCTTCACGCTGGCCGACCGTGATTCCACGCGCAACCAGGACTTCACGGGCAAGCCGGGCGGCTTCTCGCTGCTCGCGCCGTCCTACTGGAACATGCCCGACGGCAGTGCGCAGGCGCTGACCGGCGGCTGCCCGTTCGGCGGCTCGGTTCATCCGGCCGCGTCGAATTCGCTGTCGGCCGGGTTGCCGGGCACCATCTGCGGGTACAACACGGCGGAAAGCACGTCGATCCTGCCGATGACCGAGCGCCTGAACGCGAAGCTCCATGGTGACTTCAAGATCGACGACAAGACGACCGCGTTCGCCGACTTTATGGAGAGCTACAACACGACCACGACCAACGACGGCCTGTGGAACAACGTGATCGGCAACTCGCAGAGCCCGGCGCTCGTGTGGAATCCGCAGACGAAGCTGCTGTCGCCGTTCAACTACACGGTGCCGACCAGCAACCCGTACAACACGACGGGCGCGGCCACGCCGCTCACCTATGCGTTTCCGAACACGGTCGCGCAAAAGACCTGGGCCAACTACTGGCGGGCGGCCGCCGGCATCAAGGGGTCGTTTACGCTGCCGTACGGCGACTGGGACTGGGCGACGTCGGTCAGCCATTCGCAGAGCACGGTGTCGAACGTGTTCACGAACCAGTTGAACGTGAACGCGCTGAACAACATCTACCAGAACGGCACGCTGAATTTCGCGAACCCGGCCGCGACGCCGAACGCGTTCAACGGGCTGTTCCAGGAAGCGAACAACCTCGGCATCTCGAAGCTCGACACGATCGATGCGACGCTGTCGACGCCGAACCTGTTCCATCTGCCGGCCGGCGACGTCGGCATCGGCTTCGGCGCGCAGTTCACGCACCAGAGCGAAACGCTGACGCCGGGTTCCGAGTACCTGAGCGGGGCCGTCATCACGCCGGACCTCGAGACGGTGGATGGCCAGCGCAACGTCGCGGCCATCTATTACCAGATCAACATACCGATCATCGAGAACCTGACGTTCAGCCAGGCAGGCCGCTACGATCACTACACCGACGTGGGCGGCGCCTTCTCGCCGCGCTTCGCGCTGCGGTACCAGCCGATCAAGGCGCTCACGTTGTATACGTCGTACAACCGCGGCTTCCGCGCGCCGACCTTCGTCGAGGACAGCAAGTCGCAGACGCTCGGCATCCAGGTCGATCCGGCCACCGGCCAGAACTACACGTCGATCACCGTCGGCAACCCGAACCTCGCGCCGGAGCGCACGCGCAACCTCAATATCGGCTTCCAGGTCTCGCCGAGCCGTTACACCGACCTCGGCTTCGACTGGTACAAGATCCGCATCGACAACGTGATCGGCCAGGGCAAGCCATCGCAGGTCGTGACCGACCCGACGACCGGCCAGCTGCTGTACAAGGTGATTCCGTACCAGAACCTCGGCTACCTCGACACGAACGGCTTCGAAGGCACGTTCCGCCAGGGCCTGCCGCTGAAGGGGTGGGGCACGATTACGCTGTCGGGCGACTGGGCTTACGTCAACAGCTACAAGATCGGCTTCCCGGGCGCCGCGCCGGTCAACGGCGCGGGCAACAACTTCACGATCACGCAGCCGTTCGGCGGCAGCTTCCCGCGCTGGCGCGGCAACACGACGCTGGACTGGAACTACCGGAAGTTCGATGCGGCGCTGACGTGGCAGTTCACGGGGCCGTACGCGCAGAACCTGATGCCCGAGCCGAGCAAGGTCGGTTCGTACAGCCAGTTCAACCTGATGGTGACGTACACGGGCTTCAAGAACTGGACGATCTACGGCGGCATCGACAATCTCTTCAACCGCACGCCGCCGTACGACCCGATCTTCGCGAACGGCACGCTGAGCCAGAGCGGGTACGACACGTCGGTGTACTCGTACATCGGCCGGTTCGCGCAGGTCGGCGCGACGTACAAGTTCTGACGGCGATCGCGATGCACTGACAGGCTTTGGACAGGCCGCTCCACGTCCACTACCCCCTTTTCGGGGCGGCCTTTTTTCGCCTGGTGCCACGACGGCCCGCAACCGGGACGCGCGGCGGTGCAGTTCATCCGATCGTGACAGCACGAACCATCCGCGGGACGCGGCCGTATGCGGCGTCCGGCACGGGCATCGATTGCGTGCAGGCTTCACACCCGCACGCTTCCGGACAGACTGACCATGAGACTGTTGAATGGGCGACGGGCACGCGTGCCGCGCCACTCGCACCTGACGCGCACGCACGGGCGGATGCGCGCCGCCACGCGCGCCGCGCTGCTCGCGTGCGCCGTGTGGCTCGTGTCGGGCGGCGTCATGCCGCAGGCCGCGCTCGCGGTGCCGGCGATCTCGCAATACGACCATCCGAAGTATCCGCCGGGCTTCACGCATTTCGACTACGCGAATGCGGATGCGCCGGACAGCGGAACGCTCCAGTTCGAAAACTACGACGAGGCGCAGAGCTACGATTCGCTGAACCCGTTCCTCGTGCGCGGCGCGCCCGCACCGGACATCAAGAACCTGATGTTCGACACGCTGATGCAGCGCAGCTGGGACGAGATCGCATCCGAATACGCGCTGATCGCCGACGACGTCGACATCGCGCCTGACGGGCTGTCGGCGACGTTTCACATCAACCCGGCCGCACGCTTCTCGAACGGCGACCCGATCACCGCGGTCGACGTCAAATATTCGTTCGACACGCTGACGAGCCCGCAGGCGTCGCCGCTGTACAACGCACAGTTTTCGATCATCAAGCGCGCGGTGGTGGTCGACGGCCACACGGTGCGCTTCGAGTTCAAGCACGCGGAGCGCGACGCCGCGCTGATCGCGGGCGACCTGCCGGTGTTCTCGCCGAAATGGGGGCAGCGCGCGGACGGCACGCGGCCGCCGTTCGACCAGATCGCGAACGTGCCGCCGATCGCGAGCGGCCCGTACCTGATCGACCAGCGCAAGAACGACAAGCAGATCAGCTACGTGCGCGACCCGCACTACTGGGCAGCGAACCTGCCGTCGCGACGCGGCATGTTCCGCTTCGCGCACGTGTCGTTCAAGCTGTACCTGGACCAGTACACGGCGCTCGAAGCGTTCAAGGCCGGCGACATCGACGCGCGCATGGAATACAGCGCGACGCAGTGGGCGCGCAAGTACGTCGGCAAGAATTTTCGCAACGGCATGCTGAAGCGCGGCGAGTTTCCCGACGGCCCCGCGCAGATGCAGGGTTTCCTGATGAACATGCGCAAGCCGATGTTCCAGGACGTGCGGGTGCGGCATGCGCTCGCGCTGGCGTTCGACTTCGACTGGATGAGCCGGATGATGTTCTACGGGCAGTATCGCCGCACCAACAGCTTCTGGGAGGCGAGCCCGTTCGCGGCATCCGGCATGCCGAGCGCGAAGGAGCTTGCGCTGCTCGAACCGTTCCGTTCGACGCTGCCGCCCGAGGTGTTCGGCCCGATGGTCCGGCAGCCGTCGACGCTGCCGCCGAACTCGCTGCGCGCGAACCTGAAGGAGGCGCGCGACCTGCTCGCGCAGGCCGGCTGGCATTACCGCGACGGTGCGCTGCGCGACGCGAACGGCACGCCGATGACGATCGAGATCATCGACGACCAGCCCGGCATGGACCGCCTGATCCTGCCGTACACGCAGGCGCTCGCGATGCTCGGCATCCACGCGTATCTCCACGAGATCGACAGCGCGGTCTACCTGAAGCGCCTCGACAATTTCGAGTACGACATGACGACGTACATCTACCTGCCGGTGACGATTCCGGGTGCGGAGCTGACGCGCCGCTTCGGCAGTGCGGCCGCGTCGCAGCCGGGCTCCGAGAACTATCCGGGTGTGAAGTCGAAGGCCGTCGACGCGCTGATCCGCGCGGCGCTCGCGGCCGACACGCTCGACGATCTCGAGACGGCCACGCACGCGCTCGACCGCGTGCTGATCAATCTGTACGCGCTGATCCCGCAGTACTACCTGCCGAATGCGCGGATCGCGTACAAGGCGACGCTCGGCCACCCGGCGATCGTGCCGGACTCCTATCAATACGAGGACTGGATCATCGACTACTGGTACGTGAAGCAACCGGCGGCGAAACCCGCGCCGGCCGCCTGACGGAGGAACGACGATGCTGGCATACATACTCAGGCGCTTGCTGCTGATGATCCCGACGCTGATCGGGGTGGTGACGATCACGTTCGCGGTCACGCAGTTCGTGCCGGGCGGCCCGGTCGAACAGGTGCTCGCGCAGTTGCGCCACGGCAGTGCGCGCGGCGGGGAGGCGGGCGGAGGGGGCGGCGGCTACCACGGCAGCCAGGGCGTCGACCCGCAGCAGATCGAGCAGATCCGCAGGCAGTTCGGCTTCGACAGGCCGCCGCTCGAACGCTACGTGCTGATGCTGAAAAGCTATGCGACGTTCGACCTCGGCCAGTCCTATTTCGCGCATCGCAGCGTGTGGGCGGTGATCCGCTCGAAGCTGCCGGTGTCGATCACGCTGGGGATGTGGACGGTGATCCTCACGTACCTGGTGTCGGTGCCGCTCGGCATCGCGAAGGCGGTGCGCAACGGATCGCGGTTCGACACCGTGACGAGCGTGCTGGTGCTGGCCGGATACGCGGTGCCGGGCTTCGTGCTCGGCGTGCTGCTGCTGATGCTGTTCGGCGGCGGCACGTTCTGGCAGGTGTTCCCGATGCGCGGGCTCACGTCCGATAACTTCGACGACCTGACGCTGATCGGCCAGGCGCTCGACTATCTGTGGCACGTCGTGATGCCGGTGACGGCGTCGGTCGTCGGCAACTTCGCGATCGTCACGATCCTGACCAAGAACACGTTCCTCGAGGAAATCGGCCGCCAATATGTGCTGACCGCACGCGCGAAGGGCGCGCCGGAGCGCGACGTGCTGTGGAAGCACGTGCTGCGCAATGCAGCGATCCCGTTGCTCACGGGGCTGCCGGCCGCGTTCGTCGGCGCCTTCCTGAACGGCAACCTGCTGATCGAGACGCTGTTCTCGCTCGACGGCATGGGGCAACTGTCGTACGACTCGGTGATCCGCCGCGACTATCCGGTCGTGCTCGGCTCGCTGTTCCTGTTCACGCTGATCGGCCTGCTGACCAAACTCATCGCGGATATCTGCTATGTCCTCGTCGACCCCCGTATCCAGTTCAACCGCCTGGACCACTGACCAGGCCTGCGCCGCGTGTGCGGCCTCGCCGTCGCCGTGGCGGCGCACGTGGCTGCGCTTTCGCGCGCAGCCGCTCGGCTACTGGAGCCTCGTGATCTTCGCGGTGCTGTTCGCGCTCAGCCTCGGTGCGGACCTGCTGTCGAACGACCGGCCGCTGATCGTGCGCTACGACGGGCGCTATTACTTCCCGATCGTGAAGGACTATCCGGAGACGGCGTTCGGCGGCGACTTTCCCGCGATGACGAATTATCTCGATCCGTATATCCGCACGAAGATCGAGTCGCACGGCAACTTCGCGATCTATCCGCCGAACCGTTACCGCTACGACACGATCGACTATTTCGCGTCGCGGCCGTATCCGGCGCCGCCGTCGTCGAGCAACTGGCTCGGCACCGACCAGTTCGGCCGCGACGTGCTTGCGCGGCTGCTGTACGGGTTCCGGCTGTCGGTGCTGATGGCGTTCGCGCTGACCGTATCGGGCGTGCTGGTCGGCGTGCTGACGGGCGCGCTGCAGGGCTTCTACGGCGGCCGCACCGACCTGGTCGGGCAGCGCCTGATCGAGATCTGGAGCGCGTTGCCGGACCTGTACCTGCTGATCATCTTCGCGTCGATCTTCACGCCGTCGCTGTGGCTGCTGTTCATCCTGCTGTCGATGTTCGGCTGGCTCGTGCTGTCCGACTACGTGCGCGCCGAATTTCTGCGCAACCGCGCGCTCGACTATGTGAAAGCGGCGCGCACGATGGGGCTGACCAACGCACAGATCATGTGGCGCCACGTGCTGCCGAACAGCCTCACGCCGGTGATCACGTTCCTGCCGTTCCGGATGAGCGCGGCGATCCTGTCGCTGACGAGCCTCGATTTCCTCGGCCTCGGCGTGCCGCCGCCGACGCCGAGCCTCGGCGAACTGCTGCAGGAGGGCAAGAACAACCTCGATGCGTGGTGGATCTCGATCGCGGCGTTCGCGGCACTGGTGGTGACGCTGCTGCTGCTCACCTTCATGGGCGATGCGCTGCGCAACGCGCTCGACACGCGCACGCGCGGTTCGGCATTCGGCGGAGGGCGGTGATGACGAGACCGTTGCTGCAGATCGACGGGTTTTCCGCGCATTTCGGCGCGATCGCGGCGGTACAGGGCCTGAGCCTGTCGATCGGCCGCGGCGAGCGCGTGGCGCTCGTCGGCGAGTCGGGGTCGGGCAAGAGCGTGACCGCACTGTCGATCCTGCGGCTCGCGCAGCAGGCGACGCTGTCGGGGCGGATGCTGTTCGACGGCGAGGATCTGCTCGCGAAGACCGAGCAGCAGATGCGCGGGATTCGCGGCGCCGACATCGCGATGGTGTTCCAGGAGCCGATGACGGCGCTCAATCCGCTGTATACGATCGGCAAGCAGATCGCCGAGAGCCTGCGGCTGCACGAGGGGCTGCGCCCGGGCGACGCGCGTGAGCGCGGGATCGCGCTGCTGCGGCGCACCGGGATTCCGGAGCCGGAGCGGCGCATCGACAGCTTTCCGCACCAACTGTCGGGCGGGCAGCGGCAACGCGCGATGATCGCGATGGCGCTGGCGTGCCGGCCGCGCCTGCTGCTGGCGGACGAGCCGACCACCGCGCTCGACGTGACGGTGCGCCAGCAGATCGTCGACCTGCTGATCGAGCTGCAGGAGCAGGAGGCCGCCGCACGCGGGATGGCCGTGCTGCTGATCACGCACGACCTGAACCTTGTGCGGCGCTTCGCGCAGCGTGTGGCCGTGATGGAGAAGGGCGTGCTGGTGGAAAGCAACACGACGGCCGACCTGTTCGCGGCGCCGCAGCATCCGTATACGCGCCGGCTGCTCGACAGCGCGCCGCAACGGGCGGTCGAGCCGGTGGCCGCCGGCGCGCAGACGATCCTCGACGTGCAGCATCTCGCCGTCGACTACCGCATCGCGGCGAACGGCTGGCGCTCGGTGCTCGGCAAGACGACGTTCCGCGCCGTGCACGACGTGCAGCTGAGCCTGAAGCGCGGCGAAACGCTCGGGATCGTCGGCGAGTCGGGCTCGGGGAAATCGACGCTCGCGTCGGCCGTGCTCGGCCTGCAGCGGCCGGCGTCGGGCGGGATCGAGATCGACGGGATGCCGCTGGCGTTGCTGCGCACGACGCAGGGCCGGCGCACGCTGTACGGGCGCATGCAGGTGGTGTTCCAGGATCCGTTCGGCTCGCTGTCGCCGCGCATGACGGTCGAGCAGATCGTCGGCGAGGGGCTTGCCGTGCACCGGCCGCAGGTGGCCGGCGACGCGCGGCGCGCGCGGATCGCCGCGCTGCTGCAGGAGGTGGGCCTGCCGCCCGAGGCGATGCTGCGCTATCCGCACGAGTTTTCCGGCGGGCAGCGGCAGCGGATCGCGATCGCGCGGGCGCTGGCGGTGGAGCCGGAACTGCTGGTGCTCGACGAGCCGACGAGCGCGCTCGATGTGTCGATCCAGAAGCAGGTGCTGAATCTGCTGACGAATCTCCAAAAGAAGTACAAACTCAGCTACCTGTTCATCACGCACGATCTGGCGGTGATGCGCGCGATGGCCCACCGGGTCATCGTGATGAAGGCGGGGCGCGTGGTCGAGGCGGGCGAGACGCTCGACGTATTGCACGCGCCATCCCATCCGTATACGCGGGCGCTGCTCGCGTCGTCCATGCTGGCGCCTGAGCGCGGCCCGCAGGAGCAGCAAGAGGGAACCGATGATTGACGAGAACCGGGCGCCGGGTGCCCGAGCCGTGCAGGCGGCGCAGGCGTTGCGCAGCGACGCCGATTTCTGGTCGCTGCGCATCGTCGACGAGACGATCGACGAACACGCGGTGCGCAACGACGTCGCGCAGCCGTTTTCGCGCACGCGCGAGCGCGGTGCGATGCTGACGGCCTGGGCCGGCACGGGCGCGGGTTATGCCGCGACGCCCGACCTGTCCCCGGCCGGGCTGCAGGCGGCGCTCGACATCGCGACCGCGCGGGCCCGTGCCAGCGCGCCGTGGGCGCTGGTCGATCATCGGCAGGCCGCGCGTCCGCAGGCGAGCGGCACCTATGCGTCGCCCGATGTCGATGCGACGCTGCCGTCACGCGCGGAATGGATCGAGCGTCTCGCGCACGAATGTGCGGCGGCAAACCTCGGCGCGCGCATCGTCGAGCGTTCGGCTAGCGTGATGATCGTGCACACCGAGCAGTATTACGTGACGAGCGACGGCGTGCGGATCGACCAGCGCTTCCGCTTCCTGATGCCCGAGCTGCAGGCCGTCGCCCATGGCGACGGCGACACGCAGACGCGGTCGCTCGGCCAATCGGGCACGCTGGCGCAGGGCGGCGTCGACGTGCTGGCGCGCCACGGCTTCGATGGCGCCGGCGCGCGTGTTGCCGACGAGGCGCTGCAGTTGCTCGCCGCGCCGAACTGCCCGACCGGCCGGCGCGACCTGCTGCTGATGCCGGACCAGATGATGCTGCAGATCCACGAGTCGATCGGCCATCCGCTCGAACTCGACCGGATTCTCGGTGACGAGCGCAACTTCGCCGGATCGAGCTTCGTCAGGCCGGAGATGGTCGGCCACTATCAATATGGCTCGCCGCTGCTGAACGTCACGTTCGATCCGGAGCCGACGGCCGAAGCCGCGTCCTACGCATTCGACGACGACGGCACGCCGGCGCGCAAGCAGTACCTGATCCGCAACGGCGTGCTCGAACGGCTGCTCGGCGGGGCGCTGTCGCAGCAGCGCGCGGGCCTGCCGGGCGTCGCCAACTCGCGCGCGTCGAGCTGGAACCGCGCGCCGATCGACCGGATGGCGAACCTGAACGTCGAACCCGGCGACCAGTCGCTCGATGCGCTGATCGTCGGCACCGAGCACGGGATCCTGATGCGCACCAACACGTCCTGGTCGATCGACGACCACCGCAACAAATTCCAGTTCGGCTGCGAATTCGGGCAACTGATCGAGAACGGCCGGCTCACGCAGGTCGTCAAGCGCCCGAACTACCGCGGCATCTCTGCCCAGTTCTGGCGCAGCCTGCGCGCGGTCGGCGATGCGGGCACGTTCGGCATCTACGGCACGCCGTACTGCGGGAAGGGCGAGCCTGCGCAGATCATCCGTGTCGGCCACGCCGCGCCGGCCTGCGTGTTCGCCGGCGTCGACGTCTTCGGAGGCGCGTGATGACGGGATTCGATCCGATCGCCCGCCAGGCCGGAATCGACTGGCACGCGTATTTCGCCCGGCTCGCCGAGGAGGCGCAGCGGCTGACCGCGCCGACCGAAACCGTCCTGCTCGGCTTCTCCGGCGAAACGTCCGACTTCATCCGTTTCAATGGCGGCAGGATTCGCCAGACCGGGCGCGTCACGCAAGGGCGGCTGTCCGTGCGGCTCATCGACGGGGCGCGGCAGGCGCACTCGGCGCTGACCGTCTGCGGCGATCCGGCGGCCGACCTGCGCGAACTGGCGGACGCGCTAGCCGTGCTGCGCGACGGCCTGCGCGATGCGCAGGACGATCCTCATCTGCTGTTCGATACCGCGTCGTGGGTGCAGGAAACGCGCCGCACCGGGCGCTTGCCGAATGCGGACGGGCTCGCGCGAATCGTGGCCGAATGCGCGCGCGGGCTCGACTTCGTCGGCTTTTACGCGGGCGGCACGCTGGCGCGCGGCTTCGCATCGTCGACCGGCAGCCGCGGCTGGTACGAGGTCGAGAATTTCAACTTCAGCTGGTCGCTGTATGACCCGAGCGGCCGCGCGATCAAGACTGTCTATGCGGGCGACGACTGGCGCGACGCGGCGTTCGCGGTGAAGGTCGACGCGGCCGCCGCGCGGCTGCCCGTGCTCGGCCGCACGCCGAAGGCGCTTGCGCCCGGGCGCTACCGCGCGTATTTCGCGCCGGACGCCATTCACGAGATGACGAGCCTGCTCGGCTGGAGCGGCTTCTCGGCGCGCGCGGTGGCGAGCGCCCGCAGCCCGCTGCATCGCCTGTACGCCGGCGAGGTCGCGCTCGATCCGCGCGTGTCGATCACCGAGGATTTCTCGCTGGGCATCGCGCCGGCGTTCAACGCGGACGGCTACCGGCGCGACAGCGTGCCGCTCGTCGTCGAAGGGCGGGGCGCCGGGCAGCTCGTGTGTGCACGCACCGCGCGTGAGCACGGGCGCACACCGAACGGCGCGGACAACGCCGAAGCGCCGCAGTCGCTGTCGATCGCGGGCGGCACGCTCGCCGACGCCGACGTGCTGGCCGCGCTCGACACGGGGCTCTACGTCGGCAACCTCTGGTACCTGAACTTTTCGGACCCGATCGCGTGCCGGATGACGGGGATGACGCGGTTCGCGACGTTCTGGGTCGAAGGCGGGCGCATCGTCGCGCCGGTCGACGCGATGCGGTTCGACGACAGCTTCTACCGGCTGTTCGGGTCGGAGCTCGAGCAGCTCGGCGCGGCACCGGCGCTGCTCGCGAGCGACGACACGTACGGCGAGCGCGCCACCGGAGGCGCGCAGTTGCCGGGGCTGCTCGCGCGTTCGTTCGAGCTCACGCTGTAGCGCGTTCGCCGACACTCGCCGATGCCGTCATTCTTCATCGACCGTCCCGTCTTTGCGTGGATCGTCGCGCTCGCGATCGTCGTCGCGGGCGTGCTCGCCATTCCGCAGCTGCCGATCGCGCAGTATCCACGCCTGGCGCCGCCGCGGGTCGTGATCACCGCGTCCTATCCGGGCGCGTCGACCGAGACGGTCGATGCCGACGTCGGCAGCGTCATCGAGGAAAGCCTCGATGGCGCCGACGGGCTGCTGTACTACGAGACCAGCAGCGACGGCCACGGCAACCTCGAGATCGACGTGACGTTCGCGCCCAGCACCGATCCGGACATCGCGCTCGTCGATGTCAACAACCGGTTGAAGCAGGTCGAGCCGCGGCTGCCGCAGCAGGTCGTCCAGCAGGGGATCGGCGTGTTCAAGGCGGCGAACACGTTCCTGATGCTCGTCACGCTGACGTCGACCGACGGCACGCGCGATTCCGCGCAGCTCGGCGATTACCTGAACCGCTACGTGCTGCGCGAGCTGAAGCGCGCGCCGGGTGTCGGTGCGGCCGAGCTGTGGGATGCCGACGAGGCGCTGCGGGTCTGGCTCGATCCGGTCAAGTTGCGCGAATACGACCTCGGCGCCGACGACGTGATCACGGCGATCAGCGCGCAGAACGCGACGGTCACGGCCGGTGCGATCGGCGACGCGCCGTTCGTGCGCGGCCAGCAGCTCACCGCGACGGTCGTGGTCAAGGGCCAGCTCACGTCGCCCGAGGAGTTCGGCCGGATCGTGCTGAAGTCGAAACAGGACGGCTCGGTGGTGCGTGTGGGCGATGTCGCGCGCGTCGAGATCGGTCGCGACGACTATTCGTTCTATTCGCGGCTGAACGGCCGGCCGGCCGCAACGGTCGGCATCCAGCTCGGCCCGCGCGGCAACGCGCTCGAAACGTCGAATGCGATTCGCGCGCGGCTCGCGGAACTCTCGCGGACGTTGCCGCCGGGCGTCGCCGTCGAGATTCCGTTCGACGGCGCGCATTTCGTCAAGATCGCGATCCACGAAGTCGTGCTGACGCTCGTCGAGGCCGTCGTGCTGGTGTTCTGCGTGATGTGGCTGTTCCTGCGCGACCTGCGCTACACGCTGGTGCCGACCGTCGTGATTCCCGTCACGCTGATGGGCGCGTTCGTCGCGATGTGGGCGTTCGGGCTGTCGATCAACGTGTTCACGATGTTCGGCCTCGTGCTGGCGATCGGCATCCTGGTCGACGACGCGATCGTCGTCGTCGAGAGCGTGCATCGCGTGATGGAGGAGGGCGTGTCGCCGCGCGACGCCACGCGCCGGGCCATGAAGCGGATCGGCGGGGCGATCGTCGGCGTGACCGCGGTGCTGACCGCCGTATTCGTGCCGATGGCATTTTTCCCGGGCAGCGTCGGCGGCATCTACCGGCAGTTCGCGGTCGCGATGATCGCGTCGATGCTGGTGTCGTCGTTCATGGCGCTGTCGCTCACGCCCGCGCTGTGCGCGAACCTGCTGAAGCCGGTCGCGCGGCACGATCGCGGCGCCGGCCGTGCGCGGCGACGCGGCATCGGCGCGCGTCTGGCCGACCGGTTCGGTACGGCTTTCGCGCGCGCCGAAACCGGTTATTGCCGCGTCGCCGTGTTTGCGGTGCGCCGCACCGGCATGGTCGTGGTGGTCTACGCGGCGCTCGTGATCGCGTGCGGGCTGCTGTACTGGATGATGCCGGGCGGCTTCCTGCCGACCGAGGACCAGGGGCAACTGCAGGTGATGATCCAGTTGCCGGCGGGCGCCACGCAGGCGCGCACGCTCGCGGTCGTCGAGCGGGTGGAGGCCATCCTGCACGGGGAGCCGGCGATTGCGAACGTGACGAGCGTGATCGGCTGGAGTTTCGTCGGCAGTGGGCAGAACGTCGGGATGGCGTTCGTGGAACTGAAGGACTGGGCGAAGCGCGACGTCGATGCGATGGCGTTGCGCGACCGGCTCAACGGGCGGTTCAGTGCGATCCTCGACGGCGACGTCGAGGCGGCGCTGCCGCCGTCGGTGCGCGGCATCGGGCATTCGGACGGCTTCACGTTCCGGCTCGAGGATCGCGGTGGGGTCGGGCTCGATGCGTTGAAGGCGGCTCGCGAGCAGCTTGCCGAACGCGCGAAGGCGAGCCCATTGCTCTCGGCCGTGCATTTCGAAGACCTGCCGGACGCACCGCGTATCGAGCTCGATGTCGATCGCGCGAAGGCGTACGCGCTCGGCGTGCCGTTCGAGCGGATCGCGGGGCTGCTGGGCGGCACGTTCGGCTCGAACTACATCAACGACTTTCCGGCGTCGGGCCGGATGCGGCGGGTGATCATCGAGGCCGATCCGGTTGCACGCGCAACCGATACGCAGCTGATGGCGCTGACCGTGCCGAACCGTACCGGCGACATGGTGCCGCTGTCGGCCATTGCCGCGCCGCACTGGACGATCGGGCCGGTGATGCTGAACCGGTACAACGGCTATCCGTCGCTCGACATCAGCGGCCGGGCGGCGACAGGCACGAGTTCGGGCGCGGCGATGGCGGAGATGGAGCGGCTTGCCGCTGCGCTGCCGGCCGGGATCGGCTTCGACTGGGTCGATGCGGCGCGCGAGGAGCAGGTTGCCGCGCGGCAGACGCCGCTGCTCGTCGGGTTGTCGGTGCTCGCGGTTTTCATGGCGCTGGCCGCGCTGTACGAAAGCTGGACGATTCCGCTGTCCGTGCTGACGATCGTGCCGCTCGGCATGATGGGTGCGATCGCGGCGGCGCTCGCGCGCGGGATGCCGAACGACGTGTATTTCAAGGTCGGGATGATCACCGTGGTCGGGCTGGCGGCGAAGAACGCGATCCTGATCGTGCAATACGCGCGCGACCTGGTCGTGCATGGCGTGCCGCTGCGGCAGGCGGTGGTCGACGCGGCCGCTGCGCGATTCCGGCCGATCGTGATGACGTCGATGGCGTTCTTGCTGGGCGTCGTGCCGCTCGTGCTGGCAACGGGCGCGGGGGCGGAAAGCCGACGGTCGATCGGCACGGGCGCGTTCGGCGGTGTGCTGGCGGCGACGGTGTTCGGGCTCGTGTTCGCGCCGGTAGCGTTTCGGGTCGTGGCGTCGGTCGGGCGACGCGGCAGGCGGGCGACGGTGGCGAAACGGGATGATCGTCAGGCGGAGGTGGTGGGGGAGTGAGGTCGCTTCGACAGGTGATTTTCGAGCGTTGTGTTGATTGAATGCGATTACCGTGCAGACGAGTCACAGACATTTCAATTCAAAGAGACGAATTCAGACCATGTCCTACGTTCTGTATTACTCGCCCGGCGCGGCAAGCATGGCCGTGCACTGGATGTTGATCGAACTCGGCGTGCCGTTCGAAACGCGCCTCGTCGATATCGATACGGGGGCGCAGCATACGCCCGAGTACCTGCGGTTGAATCCCGCGGGCCGAGTGCCGACGCTGGTCGTCGATGGCAAACCGCGGACCGAATCGGCCGCGTTGCTGATGCTGCTCGCCGAACGTCATCCGGAGCCGCGCCTGGCTCCGGATCCGGGCTCGCCTGAACGTGCCGAGTGGTTCGAGATGATGATCTATCTCGCCAATTCCGTCTTGCCGGCGATGCGAAACTGGTTCTATGCGGAGACGGATGGGGATCCGCGATGCGCTGAAATGGTGAAGACGTTTTCGCAAGGGCAAATCGAGGAATCGATGGCACATCTCGACACTCTGCTGTCCGATGGCCGTTCGTATTTGATCAACGATCGGTTGAGCACGGTCGACTTCCTGGCGCTGATGCTCATGCGCTGGACGCGCAACATGCCGCGTCCGGCAACGACGTGGAGGAATCTGGCGCGCTATATCCACGAGCTTCGCGCGATGCCGACGTTCATCGAGTTGAACGCGCGTGAAGGTCTGACGGAGTGGTTGAATCCGGTTGCCTGAGCGTTTCCGAAGGCGCTCAAAAGTGCGGCAGCGGTCGGTTGGAGGCTGCTTGTCGTGGGGTTTGGGGATGAAATATCGTATTTGACATAATCAACATTATCGACAGTTTTGGTTGTAGCAGCCATATCCTAATGTCGTGTTCTGGCTATTTACAGATGTCGTGTTTTTGACTGCTGGCATGCTGGACGGCTCGTTGAGCGAGCGCGGAGCCGACCATGCAGCCAGCCGGATTGGTGACACTGACGATGCGAGAGCTTGATCGACTCAAGGTAATCCAGGCCGTGGTGGACACGGGCTTGAAGCCGGGACGTGCAGCCGAACGGCAGGCGTTGACGACCCGCCGAATTCGCCGGTTCGTCGGCAGGCCACGTGAGCACGGCAAGCCGGACGCGATCGATGTCGAGACACCGGGCGAAGGACGCTAACCGCTGTCAGGACCCGAGTGCCGCCGATCGATGACTGTTCCGTTCCCCTCCGCCAGCTTGACGGAACAATCAGACCCAAGCCGCAAGACAACCGATGCGTGCTTGTCAGACGCACAACAGCCCGAGCGAGATGGCCTTCGTCACCGCATGGCGACGGCCCTTGGCATTGAGTTTCCGAACGACATTGCCGATATGAAAATTTACGGTTCGCTCGGTGATGCCGAGAATCTCACCGATCTCCCAGCTCGTCTTGCCGGCGGAACACCATTGCAGGCATTGCCGTTCGCGCGAACTCATGCCCGACATCCGCGTGGTGCCCTGCCCTTTGGTTTCCCGCGCGATCATGGTGACCTTTTCCTCGATATACGCGCAAAGCAGACTGAGTTTCGCGGTCTGGCCGAGGTCGTGCGCCGGGATGCCTTCAGAGCCGTCGGAGGCAACGCTCAGCACGCCGATGTCGCCGCGATGGCCGCGCACCGGCAAGCTCAGGCCGTGAACGAGACCGAAGCGACGCGCGTCCGCTTCGAGGCACCGCTGCTCGCCGGAGCTGTACATCGCGCGCTCCCATCGCAGCGGCAGCGAGGACGTGCGTGCGTGGGCGAGTATCGGGTCGATGTTCGCGTAGCGGCGCTCGGCGTAGACATCCTGCCAGGCCGGGCAGTTCGAGATGATGTGACTGAAGGCCGTCTCGCCGGCGGACCCGGACGAGACAACCGAATACATATAAGTTTGGTATCCGGCCTCGCGGCAGAAACTTCCCACGTGGGCCCCGAGTTCCTCCATCGTCTGCGATTGAAGGATAGGCATGAATTCGTCTACCAATTCAAACTCCGTATTGACTCTTCACTGATCTCGAACGTAAGCACGCGTCAACACCATCGGAAACGCCGCGCTCGCCCGCCGACAAGCGGCGCCCCGCGCGGGTCGATCCGGTATTTCATGGCCGGTACTCGGGGCGAGTCCGGCTGGTGCCAACAGTACGGGAGCGGTTAGCTGCCCGACGCACTTTCGCGCAGCTCGCGCACCTGCTCGACACGTTCATGCACGGCAGCCGACGCGACCGGCCCTGCCTTGAGCAGGACGCGATCCACGGTAATCGGCTGCAGGTCATTCCTGTCGACGACCACGGACTCCAGCACCCGACCGCTCTCCCGATCGATCTGCTGAACCGCGACACCGTCGTTGACGAGGTACTTGCTCCCCCAATCGAACAGCACGACCAGCAGCGGGAACAGGTCGATGCCCATCTGCGTCAGCACGTACTCGTAACGCGTGGGTCGCGTCATGTAGCGCCGGCGCTCCAGCAGGCCCTGATCGACCAGGCGTTTCAATCTGCGCGTCAGCGTATTGGTTGCAATCCCGACACTGCGCTGGAATTCGTCGAAACGTGTGCACCCCTGCAACGCATCCCGCAGGATCAGGAGCGTCCACGATTCGCCGATGCAGTCGAGTGCGCGCGCGGTCGGGCACTCCATCGATTTAAAGCTGGTCGTTCTCATGGCGTGAAGGCTAACATCGTGACTTCTAATATGCAAGTGACTATCCGGACGGATGCCCTGTGACGTCAAGGGCATGCCGGACGGGCTGTCCGGCATGCCCCTGGATCAGGCGTCTGCCGGCGGAGGGCCGAATATCAGCGCGGCGTTCGTTCCGCCGAAGCCGAAGGAATTCGACAGCGTGTAACGCACCGGCCGCGACTTGCTGCGGTTCGGCACCAGATCGAGGCCGTCGCATTCGGGGGCCGGGCGATCGAGGTTGATCGTCGGCGGTGCGACCTGGTCGCGGAGCGCCAGCAGCGCGAACACCGCTTCGACGCTGCCGGCGGCGCCGAGCAGGTGCCCGGTCGACGCCTTCGTGGCGGACACCGACGCACCACCGAACAGATGCTCGCCAAACACGCGTTTCAGCGCGGCGATCTCGGCCAGATCGCCGGCGGGCGTCGACGTCGAATGCGCATTGATGTAGTCGATGGCGTCCGGCTCGATGCGCGCACGCTTGAGGGCGGCCAGCATCGCGCGGGCCGCGCCGTCGCCATCATCCGGCGGCGCGACGATGTGATAAGCGTCGCCCGACATGCCGTAACCGATCACTTCCGCGTAGATCCGGGCGCCGCGCGCCAGCGCATGCCCGTATTCCTCGAGGACGACCATGCCGCTGCCCTCACCCATCACGAAGCCGTCGCGGTCGGCATCCCACGGCCGCGACGCACGCTCCGGCGTGTCGTTGAAGCCCGTGGACAGCGCTTTCGCCGCGGCAAAACCGGCGATCCCGACCTCGCACACGGCGGCCTCCGCGCCCCCCGCGATCATCACGTCCGCGTCGTCGAGCGCGATCAGGCGCGCCGCATCGCCGATCGCATGGGCACCGGATGCGCATGCCGTGACCGTTGCGTGCGTCGGGCCGCGAAAGCCGTACTTGATCGAAATCTGGCCGGCGGCCAGGTTGATCAGGTTCGACGGAATGAAGAACGGCGACAGCCGCTTGCCGGGCGCACGCTCGATTTGTCGCGATCCAGCCTCGATGCCCGGCAGGCCGCCGATACCCGCACCGACCATGACGCCGGTGCGATTCTGCAGCGCCCGGTCGTCCGGATGCCATTGTGCGTCGTCGAGCGCTTCCGTGGCGGCCGCGATCGCATAGACGATGAACGGATCCATTTTCTTGACTTCCTTCGCCTCGACCCATTCGGTCGCATCGAAGCCGCCGTCGCGCGCATTGCCGGCGGGAATCAGCCCGGCGATCTTGCAAGGCAGGTTCGACGTGTCGAAGCGATCGATGGTCGTGATACCGCTTCGACCGGCGAGCAGGTTCCGCCACGAGTGTTCGACACCGACGCCGAGCGGAGTCACGAGGCCGAGCCCCGTCACGACGACACGCCGCAATCCCAGCGGATGAGGCAGTTGGGGAGTGTTGGGATTCATTGAATTCTCCAGTTGGTTCGCGGTGAATGACCTTGACGCGGGCTCATCGGCTGACCTCGAGTTCGATCGCCTGGTTGCAGAAGCGGCCGCCCAGCACACACGCCGACACGAGCACGAGCGCGGACGTCGCGACCGGGAGGACGATCGAGTGCGGCTGCAGCAACGAGGTCACGATCGGGGCGACGCCCCAGGCAAGCGCATTGATCGACGAGACGACGCCCAGCACCTGCCCCTGATCGTCGGCGGTCGCGCGGTTCGACGCGATGCTGAGCAGCGTGACATAGCAGTTGGAGACGGCGAGCGCGAGCAGCGGCACGGCCGCCCAGAGGCTGATGGGGGCGTCGACCAGCATCACCAGTGCGATCAGGACCGGTTGCGCGATCAGGCTGCCCATGAGGTTCTGTCGCGGTGAAAACGCCTTCGCCAGTGCGGGAATGATGAACAGCAGCGACACGGCGAAGCACGCCGAGTAGAACGACAGCAGCATCGCCTCCCAGAACGCGTCGAATCCATACCGCAGCAGGGAAAAGGCCGACATGTAGTTGAAGAAGATGTAGTAGCCGGTCAGGAACACCGCGAGGATGACGAGCGGCGTGCGGAGTACCGGCGATGCCGCATTCGCGACGATGCGACGCCATGCGCCGGTGCGTCGCGCAGGCGTGGTGCCGTCGTGTGCGCGACGATCGGAGAAGAACGCGATCACGAACGCGAGCGTGAGCGCCGCCAGGGCGGCACCGATGACGAACGGCAGTGCGACGCCGAACGCACTGCCGCCCGTGCCGGAAAACACCCCACCGATGACCGGCCCGATCGCGAATCCCACGCCGTTCGCCGCAGTGATCATGCTGAGGTTGCCGGCTTTCGTGTCGGGCGTGCTGATGTCGATGACGGCCGCCTGCGCAACCGGCAGGCTCGCGGCGGTCAGGCCGCAGATCGCGCGGCCGACGAGCACCCCCCACAGACTGCCGGCGTACACGCCGGCAGCGGTGCCGAGCATGCCGAGCGCGTTGCCGCCCAGGCACAGCAGCAGCACACGTTTGCGGCCGTACCGATCGGACATGTCGCCGAGCAGCGGCGACGCGGCGAACATGGCCAGCGGATAGAGCGCCAGCACGATGCCGTAGATCTGATAGCGCGTGGCCTCGCTCACCGACGCGGCAAACAGGCCGGTTTCGTTGTTGAGCAGCATCGGCGTCAGCGCGGGAAACACGATGCCGATTCCGGCGGCATCGACAAAGATGGTCAGGAACAGCGAGGCAATGGCAAGTTTGGATGTCTTCATGGTCAGCGTGCGGACGGACGGGCAACCGTCCGTCCGGGTTCAGGGAAAGGGATCAAAGCGCCGCGAGCCGGTCCAGGCAAGCTGCGGTCGTGTCGAGCAGCCAGTTGCCCGAGTCGTCGGCGGCCGGCATTTCCAGCCGGCCGAGTTCGTCGAGATACGCGGCATGTTCAACGGGCCGCCCGCACCCCACGCCGTCGCCGAGCGCGCTGTACAGCGGCAACATCCTGAAGAACGGATCGGATTCGGGCGTCTCGTCGCGGGCGCGGGCCACCCATTCGGCGGCCGGTATCCCGCGCAGCGTCGACCCGTTGCGCAGCCGCGCCACGATCGCGCAAAAATCCAGATCGTCGATATGGACGTTGCGCACGGCCGACATCATGGTGACCTTGCTGCGACGGACGATGTAGCGGGCCACGTGTTCCGTCGGCATGACCGGCACCGCAACGGGAAGATCCGGGTAAGCGCCCATCGCCACGCACTTATTGCTGAACGCGACGAAATGGTTCTGCCGTTTCAGGTTCGGATCGCGGTCGTCGATCAGCAGCGGCAGCCGATAGATCGACGTGGGATAGCCGTGCAGTACCGATTGCGCGAAGCAGGCTTCCGCCACGAACTTCGAGCGTTCGTAACCCGACGACAACGCGCGGATCGCCGCGTGGTCGAGCCATTGTTCTGGTAGCGATCCGAGCTCCGTGTACTGCGTCGAAATGTAGTGCACGTGGGCGACTTTCGCGGCCGCCGCAAACGCCAGGACGTGCCGGCTCGCGCCGACGTTGCCCTCGCGCATGAAGGCGTAGTCGGCCGCGTGATTGACGTGCGCCGCGCAATGCACGACCTGCGTGACATGGGTCAGCAACTGCGCATGGCTGTCGTCGTCCATGCCGAACCGCGGCAAGGTTGCGTCGCCGCGGCAGATCCGGACACGCGCGACGGGCAGCGCGCCGCCGAACATGGCACGGTAGCGGGCGTCGAGACGCGCGCGCGCGTCGGCGTCGTCGTTGCCGCGCACCAGCACGTAGACGTCCGCGTGCGTTTCCTCGAGCAGCATCCGCAGCAGCCAGGCGCCGAGGTGCCCGGTCGCGCCGGTCAGCAGATAGGCGTCCGCTGCCTTCGCCGCCGTCCCCGTGAATGCCGGCAGCGTCGCGGCGGCCGCCAGATCCGCCGCATACGGCGCATCCTCCTGCCGGTTGACGGCGTCGTTCGTCGTCGTCGCCCCGTCGGGCCGGTGCGCACATGCGGCAAGGAAACCGTCGATCGTCGGGTTGGTCAGGAAGCGGCTGAAATCGACCTTCAGCGCGAGCTCGCGTTCGGCGGCGAGGACCATGCGCGTCAACGACAGCGAATCGCCGCCGAGCTGGAAGAAGTTCTCGCGGGTCCCGATCGAGGCCAGGTCGAGCTGCGTCTTCCATAGCGTGCACAAGGCCGCCTGTTCCGGCGACAACGCCTCCGCCGCGTCGGCGGGACGCCGTGCATCGGCGTCCTGCTCGATCCGGGCCAGCACGCGTTCCGTGAGTGCCTTCCGGTCGACCTTGCCGCTGCTGTTCGACGGAAATGCGTCGAACAGCATCAGGCGCCACGGCACCATGTAATCCGGCAACCGCGCTTTCGCGCCGGCCAACACGGCAGGCTCGTCGAACCCGTCCGCAATGACGCAGCCGACGATCTGCCGTCCGACTGACGAGGCGGCGCCGACATCGACCACGAGTGCGCTCGCGTGACGGACGCCCGGGTGCGACATCAGCACGTGTTCGATCTCGCCCAGCTCGACCAGCAGCCCGCGCAGCTTCACGCGGAAATCGTTGCGACCGATGTAGTCGAGTTCGCCGTCGCGCCGCCATTTGACGATGTCGCCGGTGCGGTACATGCGCGTCGCACCGTCCTGGTACGGATTGGCGGAGAACGCGTCGGGCGCCTTGAGCGTGCCGATGTAGCCGCGCGCCACGCCGCTGCCGCCGAGGTACAGCTCGCCGGGCACGCTGGGCGGCACCGGGCGGCCGCGTGCGTCCAGCACCCAGCAGCGCACCCCGTCGCACGCGACGCCGATCGATGCGCCCGGCCCGTCGGGTACCCGGGTGCACGCATGATGCGTCGCATAGATCGTCACTTCCGTCGGTCCATACAGGTTGTTGAGCGTCGTGGTCGTGCCCGACGCGAGCCACGCGCGCACCACGGGCTGCATCAAGGCCTCGCCGACCGAAATCACATGGCGCAGCGTCGGGCAGCGGGTGAGCGGCTCGAGCAGCAGGTTCAGCAGCGACGGCACGGTGCTCATCATGGTCACGTCGTGGCGTACGCACACGGCGGCGTGGCCGGCCGGCCCGTCCGTTTCGTCCATCAGCACGACGACCCCGCCCGTCATCAGCGGCAGGCAGAATTCGGGCACCGAGATATCGAACGTCAGAACCGTCCCTTGCAGGAACCGGTCGCGCGCCGAGAAGCCGAAATGGCGCTCCATCCAGCGCAGGCGCTGGGTCAGGCCCAGATGCTCGACCAGCACGCCCTTCGGATTGCCGGTGCTGCCGGAAGTGAACAGCACGTAAGCGAGCTTGCCGCCGCGCTCGGCGTAGTCGCCGTTCGGTTCCAGTCGAGCGTGATGCTGCACGCGGCCGGCTTGCACGACGTCGCAGTCGATCGCGGTGTGGTCCGCGCGAAGCACGACGTTGCACAGCCCCAGCGCGTCGCGCTCGGCGAGCGCCTGCCGCACGTCGTCGGACAGCCGGTGCCGTTGCGTCAACACCATTGCGCAGCGGGCCGTGTCGATCATGTAGCCCGTGCGCGCCGCCGGATGCTTCAGGTCGAGTGCGACGTACGCGGCAGCGCATTT
Organism: Burkholderia sp. AU45274; assembly: GCF_030482505.1. Taxonomy (NCBI): domain Bacteria; kingdom Pseudomonadati; phylum Pseudomonadota; class Betaproteobacteria; order Burkholderiales; family Burkholderiaceae; genus Burkholderia; species Burkholderia sp. AU45274. The sequence goes on from NZ_JAUJQE010000002.1 coordinate 528,804, forward strand.
CCAGATCGCGAGGATCGCGATGACGGATTCCGGGCACCCGAAACGCGGCATCAGGATGCCGACGGTCGTCTCGCTGCCGACGCCCTGGCTTTGCAGTGTATCGGCCACCGTATCGGCCAGCGCGTTCAACTCACGATAGGTCAGCCGTCGTTCGCCCCATTCGATGGCGACCGCATCCGGCGTCTCGTGCGCGCGCCGTGCGAACTGCTCGTGCACGCATGCCGTGTCGCCCGGATCGACATCCCGCGTGTCGCGCGGCACCGGGCCGCGCCCGGATGCCAGCAACCGCAGTTGGTCGGCGGCCAGCATCGTGATCGAGCCCACTTCGCGTTCGGCATGACCGGGGTCGGACAACGCAACCAGCAGCGTCGCGTAATGCTCCGCAATCTGTTCGACCGTCGCGCGGTCGAACACGGCATCGGCGTACTTGAGGTCGATCGCCCAATCGTGCTGACGTTGCGTCACCCATGCACTCAGGTCGAATTGCGCTTCCTGCTGCGTGATGTCGAGCGGTGTCGCGTCGCACCGGGCACCGACGTCGACCACCATCTCGGAGGCATCGAAGTAGTTGAAATACGTCTGGAACAGCCCTGCCGAACTGCTGGCGGAGCGCAGGCGTTCGTCGCGCATCAACAGCGCGAGCGGGACGTCCTGGTAATCGACCAACTCGAACAGTGCACGCCGGACCCGGTCGACCGCCGCCGTGACGGTCTGGTTTTCGTCGACTTCGCTGACGAGCGGCAGCACGTTGACGAAATGGCCAACCGTGTTGCGCCAGCGTTGTGCCGAACGACCGTTGAACGCGACGCCCGTGATCACGCGATTCTGGTTCGAGTATCGCGCGAGCAGCAACAGCCACGTGGCAAGGTGCACGGCCGCGCGTCGTCCGCCCGGCATCGCGTTGAGCTGGTCGGCCAGGCGCCGCGACACCGGTACGCGCACCGTGCCGCCGGTCTTCGCGCCCTGCTCCGTGCGCACCCGATCCACCGGCAGGTCGACGCTGACGGGTACGCCGTCGCCGTCGATGATCCGCTCGACGAAGAATGCGCGTGCGGCCGTCAGGGTCGTCGCATCGAGTGCCCGTTGCGTGGCCACGAAGTCGCGATAGGGTGCATCGGAATCGACCAGCGGTGCCGTGGTGCCGCACATCGCCTGAAGAAGCTGGACGCCCACGATGAAAATGGTCGCGGCATCCATCACGAGGTGATTCGACGTCACGACCAGATACCATTCGTGCGGCGACACGCGCAGCACGTTCACGCGGGTCGCGAAGTCGGTCGCGAGGTCGGGCGACGCGGCCAGCAACGCCTGGATCCGCGCGTCGACGTCGACACCCGATGCGGCGTCCTCGGTCGCGATCGCGCAACGCGAGAGCGTTTCGTCAAGCGCATGAATGACGTATCCCGGCTCGTGCTCGACTTCGTCGAACGTCGCGCGCAGCAACTCGTGTTCGCCAAGCAGCGCGCGCCATCGCGCCGCCAGCCGATCCAGGTCGAGCCCCTCGCCGGCCACGCGCCAGCCGACTGCGCAGTTGTAGGCGCGGCTGTCGCGGTGGCGGATCTGCTCGTACCAGATCGCAAACTGATTGTACGAAAGCGGTACGCGGGCCGGTGCACCGCCCTCCTTCACGGGCGCGGCCTCGGCGTGAGCCGTCGCCGTCGCCTGGCTCATCGACTCCACCAGCCGGTCATGGATATCGGCGAGCGTCGCGCTGTCGAAGAACAGGCTCGCGGGCAGGCTCAGCCCGAGCCGCCCCTGCAGTTCGCTGCGAATCCGGATCGTGCCGACCGAATCGAGCCCGAGTTCGTCCAGCGTCGACGTCCTGGCAATCTGGTGCGGCGCATGGCCCGTTTCCGCGGCGATCAGCCCGGTCAGCAGCGCGAACGCGCCGTCGGCTGTCGTCGTGGCCGACGCCGGCCCGATCGCGGCCGCGTCGCGTGTCGCGAGCGTGTCGCCCGATCGTGCGGGCGCTTCCGGGACGACGCGATAAATCGCCAGATGCGCACCGTGCCCGATGCGCGCCATCGCGGCGGTCAGTGCCGCGCACGCGGCTTGGGGGGCGAGCGGTTGCAGCCGTCGCAGCGAGCGCGACGGTGTACGCGCCCCCACCCGCTTCAACATGCCGGTGTCCGCCCACGGCCCCCAGTCGACCACGATGGCCGGCAGGCCGAGCGAAGCACCGTGCGCGGCCAGCCGTTGCAGCCCCGCGTTCGCGATCGCATACGAAATCTGGCCCGGCGACTCGACCAGCGACGCCAGCGACGAGAAATACACGATGAACCCGATCGAAGGCTGCCCGCACGCGTAGTCGTGGAGCACCGACGCCCCGCGCAACTTGGCGCCGAGAACGGTGTCGAGTTGCGCCGCGTCGGTGTCCAGGATGTTCCGGTCGGCGGTCGCGCCGGCCAGGTGAAAAATGCCGTCCAGCGCGCCGGCATGGGCAGTCAGCCACGCACCGTCGACCTCGGCGGCGGCCAGATCCGCGACGAGCAGTTGAATCGTCGCGCCGGACCGCTCGCGCAGGCCCGCCACCCATCGGTGATCCTCGTCGTCCGGCGTCAACGCGCGTCGGCGCGTCAGCACGAGGTTCCGGCATCCGCAATCGTCGACAAGATGGTCGACGAGATGTTTGCCCGCCCCGCCGAACGCACCGGTCACGAGGTAGCGGCCGTCGCTGCGCGGCTGCAGCGCGTTATCGCCGTCGACTTCCGGCAGGCCGGCCACGGTTTCGCGGCGCGCCAGCCCCGCGTCGTCGATACGCCATAGCGGTGTCGCGATGCGCCGCGACGTGATGCCCGGCTTGACGTCCCGTACCGCGAGGATCGCGTCGACGACGCGATCGCCCGCGACGGCGAATTCGAGCTGTGCCGCGTCCAGCGCGGGCAGTTCGGCCTGCAAATGAACCGCGAGCGCCTGCATCGTCGCCGCGCCCAGCACGTCCGGCGCGGCGTGACCCGTCTCCGTCACGAGGCAGACTTGTAGCGGCTGTCCCGGTTGTCGGTCCGACACCGTCTCGATGCTGCGCCGCACGTCGCGAACGAAAGCGGCGACCGTGCCGTAGGACGCTGCGCCGGACAGCCACGCGTGAGGCGCCCAGACGACGATCGTGCGTACTCGCGCACCGTCCGCCTGCGGTTCGTCGATCGGCTTGCCGTCGCGCTGCGACTCCCCCGGCAACGCGAGCAAGCGGCTTGCTGCCCCGCGCGTGGCAAGGCCCTCGTGCCAGCGATCGGGCGCCGGTGCATCCGCCGGTGCGAGCAACAGCCACGTTTCGCCGGTCAGCGACGCGCCGGCCGGCAATGCCGGGACACCGTCGCGCACCCATTCGACCCGGAAGTGCACGTCATGGCGCTCGGCGGCGCTTGCCGACAGGCGCACGCAGGTCACGCCATGCAGTATGGCAACGTCCCGGCCGGATTCGTCCTGGACGAGCACGTCGCCGACCAGCATCGTGTCGCTCGACTCCCGAAGCACGGCCCGGCAAGTCAGCGCCGACGACCAGCGCGCGTGCGGATCGATCCGGATCGACTCGAGTGCGACGGGGGCATAGGCGCTTTCCGGACGGCCTCGGCATACACCGAGCGACTGGAAGCACGTGTCGATGAACGCACTGTGACTGAGCGGCAGCGCCGGCTGCGCGTCCGGCGGTGCGATGCGGCAGCGTACCTCGGTGTCGCTGACGCGCTGGTAGGCGGCGATCCGCTGGAACAGCGGGCCGTACTGGACGCCCCGACGCGCATATTCGTCAAAGAACGCGTCCGGTCGCGCCCATTCGCCTGGCTGCTCGTCGAACCGGCCGCTCGACGGCGGCAGCGGCGCGTGTTCCGCTGCGACGTGCACGCGCGCCAGTTCGGCATCGCCATCGCCCGGCAGTCGATAGACGATCGTGTAGCGGCCATCGTGCGCGGGACCGGTCACCTGGCAGGCCACCTCGTGCGTCGCCGCCGGATCGTCGAAGGCGAGCGGCCGGCTGACCGTCAGATCGTCGAGCTGAATCATCGCGCCGGCAGGACCCTGTCGGGGCGTTTGCGCGATAGCCTGCATCGCGAGCGCGACACCTGTCGACAGGTAGAACGCGCCGGGTACGATCGCCCGGCCGTGAATCCGGTGCTGATTGATCCAGTCCAGCGCGGGCGTGCCGAGGTCGACCTGCAAGGTCGCGCGAAAGTCGATGCCCGACCAGGCCGGCGCATCGCGCAGCGGCTGTGGCGGCGCGGCGCGGGTGCTCGCGCGGGAGACGGTGTGCGGCCACGACGCCGGTTGCAGCAGCGTGTGGTCGAAACGATATGTCGGCAGTTCGACGAACGGCTCGGCGGCCCGCGCATCGCCGAATGCCTGCATGGCCTTCCGGATGTCCAGTGCGCCGCCTTCCGCGAGGCGTCCTGCAGCACGCAGGAACGTTTCGTCGTCGGCGCCGCGCCGGTCGATGCTGGGCAGGCACGCCAACCCGCGCCGTGCCGCCCGCGCGGTGGCCGCGACGAGGCCGCAGAGCACCGGACGCGGCCCGATTTCGAGCACCGCGTCGACGTCGTCGCCGACGAGCCCGGCGGCGGCCGCTGCGAAATCGACGGGCCGCACGATCTGTTCGGCCCAGTAGGCCGGCGAACCCGGTGCCGCGTCCATTTGCACGGACCCGACCCACCCTTCGACGGAACTCACGAAGCGGACGGACGGTCGCGTCGCCGCGACGTCGCCGGCCAGGAGACGCGCCGCATGCGCGGCGAATTCGTCTGCCGCGGATTGCATCAGCGGCGTATGAAACGCGCCCTGCGTGTCGAGCGGCAGGGTCGTCAGGCCTTGCCGCCGGGCATGCTCCGCGGCGGCCAGCACGGCCGCCTCGGACCCGGCGATCACGGTCGATTCCGGTGCGTTCAGCGCCGACAGCCACAGCGCGGCCGACGGCAGGCCGTGATTGACCTCGTCGATCAGTGCCTCGACGATCTGCCGCGGCGCAGCGATCGACAGCATCTTTCCGGGGCTGACCGTACACGCCCGCTCCATGGCATCGGCGCGCGCCAGCACCAGGCGGGCCGCCGTGTCGAAGTCGAATGCGCCGGCGAACCACGCCGCCGCATATTCACCGACACTGTGCCCGAGCACGGCGTAGGGCCGGCACCCGAGTTCCTGCCAGAACCGCGCGAGTGCGCATTGCAGGACGAGCAGCGAGAGCTGGGACGTCCGCTGTTCGCGCACGAGCGGCAGCGCCGCGCCCGCAGCCTGCCCGGTGGCCAGCATGCGCGGCAGCAACGGCGTGCTCCAGCCGACGATGCGGTCGACGTGATCCGCGAATTCCGTGAGTAACGCGCGGAATCGCCGGTTGGCGTCGAACAGTCTGCGAGACATGCCGGCGTACTGGCTGCCCTGCCCGGTGAAGACCATCGCGACGCGCTGCAGCCGCGTCGTCGGGGCCGGTGCGGCGCAACGCTCGCGCAACCGTTCGACCAGTTCGGCCGGGTTGCCGGCCGCGACCGCGATCGACGCATGCGGCCACACCTGGCGGTTCGCCAGCGCCGCGTCGCACAGCGCGTGCAGGTCGATATCGGGCGATGCCTCGATCGCATCCGCATAGGCGTCAGCCAGCGCCTGAACCGACGCCGGCGTGCGGGCCGACAGGAACAGCAGGCTTGCGCCGCTGCGGCGCTCCGCCGCCGGCGTGGCCGCACGATGGGCGCGCGACTCGCCCAGCACGACGTGCGCGTTGGTGCCGCTCATGCCGAACGAGCTGACACCCGCGATCAGCCGCCCGTCCGGATCGCCAGGCAGCCAGTGCGTGGCAGTCGCAGGGATCACGCCCTGGAAGCGGGCAAGCGGCAGATCCTCGCTGATATCGTCGGCCATGCAATGCGGCGCGAGTTGCCGCGCGGACACGCACAGAGCCGCCTTGATCAGGCTCGCGATCCCGGCGCTTCCCTCGCAATGGCCGATATTGGCCTTGACCGCCCCGAGATACAGCGGATGCATGCGCTTGCCGAACACGTCGGCGAGCGCCGACAGCTCGATTCGATCGCCGAGGTCGGTGCCGGTCCCGTGTGTTTCGACATAGGAGACGTCGGCCGGCGTCAGCGCGGCGCTCGACAGCGCGTCTTCGATCACGCGGCGCTGGGCGGCCTGCGAAGGCGCGGTGATGCCGTTGCTGCGGCCGTCGCTGTTCACGGCGCTGCCGAGCAGGTTCGCGTAGATCCGCTTGCCGGTGCGCACGGCGTCCGATTGGCGCATCAACACGACGGCGCCGATGCCTTCGCCGCGCGCGAAGCCGTCGGCGTGTCGCGTGAAGGTCTTGCAGCGACCGTCGGCGGCCAGCATGCCGGCCTGTGCCAGATCCACGCTGTAATCGTGCGTCAGCATGAGCGACGCGCCGGCCACGATCGCCGCGTCGCATTCGCCCGCGGCCAGCGCGCCGAGTGCCTGGTGAACCGCCACCAGCGACGACGAGCAGGCGGTATCGACGACGAATGCCGGGCCTTCGAGGCCGAGATGATAGGCGATCCGCCCCGCGGCCATGCTGCCCAGCGCGCCGCGGCTCAGGAAGCCGTTGTAGTCGTCGCTGCTCGCCATCCGGCGTGCATAGTCGAGCGTACTCAGGCCGACGAACACGCCCCAGCGCTGCTTCCTCAGCGACGACGGGTCGATGCCCGCGTCCTCGATGGCGTGATAGCTCGTTTCCAGCAGCAACCGATGCTGCGGATCCATGTAGATGGCCTCTTTCGGCGCGATCGAGAACACCGCCGGATCGAATGCCCACGGCGAGCGGGCAAGGAAGCCTCCGTGCAGCGCTTGCGGCGGCGTCGCGGCGCCGTCCGCGCCGAAACGGCCGGCCGGCATCGGCCCGGTCGCTTCCCGCCCGTCCAGCACCACGGCACGGAAAGCATCGAGCGAATGGGCGGTTCCGGGCAACTCGCACGCCATGCCGACAATGGAGATTTCCTCCGGTACCCGTTCACGCTGCTTCATTGCTCGACTCCGTCGTTGCGTTGTGTTTTTCCGTTCCGTTCTGCGCGTCGATCTGTTGCAGCATGCATTGCACCGAACGGCAGGCGCCTTCGAAGAAGCCCTGCAGGTCCGAATAGGCCTCGCCGCAGATATGCACGCGCCGGTTGGCCGGATCGGCGCCGATGCCGAAGGCGGCCAGTTGCCGAATCACGTCCGCCGAGCGGTAGCCGGGACGCCAGAAGTGCACGCCGGCGCCGAACGGCGCCATGCTCCAGTCGCGGATGCCCCATTCGAGGATGCGCGGCGTGTCGTCGCGCGAGAACGTCTGCTGCAGCGTCCGGACGAGCGCCGCCTTCAGGCGCTCGCCCCGGTTGCGGTACGGGGCCGACTGCCAGCCGCGGCGGCCTTCTTCCGTGTCGATCAGGTTGGCCCAGTACTGATGCCACGGTTCATCGCTGTAGAACATCGCCATGCCGTACCGTTCCGGCTGGCTGGGGTGGACCTCGAAATGAGCGGCCCGGACCATCGCGCCTTCGCCGCTGCCTGGCGGCGTGTCGGCGTTCCACCACGGGTCCTCGACCACGCAGCATGCCCACGTGATCGGGAACGGGACGACGGCATCGAGGCTGGCGGTCACGGCCGGCGGCAGGCAGCGGCCAAGCGCCCGGAGCGGGCGCTGCGGCAGCGCGAGCACGACGCGCCCGCACCGGACGACGACGCGGCGCCGCTCCGCAGTCGACACGTCTTCGATCGTCGCGGCGATGGCGCCGTCGGGCTGCTCCGACAAGTCGACGAGCGCGTGATCCACGACCACGTCGACGCCCAGTGCGCGCACCGCGCGCCCCGCGTAGTCGATCAGCGTCTGCATGCCGCCGACCGGCAGGTAGGACGGACGCTCGAGCAGGCGCAGGTCGAGCAGCGTCGCGATCCATTCCGCGGCATTCGGATTCGCGTTCTTGAAGTTGTAGAACGCCCCCTTCTCGCGCGTGAACTCGACCGCTTCATGGCTCAGTACGTTCGACAGCACGTTCCAGATACCCTGCTGGTAAAGCGGCACGCCCCCGAACCGGGCGTCCGTCCGGAATCTCGCCAGTGCCTCGGCCCGGCCGGGCCGGTCGAAGCGGTCGCCGTCGAGGTCCCACTGGTCGGCGACGATCACGCGCACCGCATGCATCAGCAGCGCCCAGGGCGGATCGTGCGCGCGCGGATCCGCCAGCAGCGCGCGCTCGTCCTCGGTCAGCTTCGCCGCACACGGACGGATCGACGAACCCGCCTCGTGCGACGAAATGGGTTGCACGGGGACGCCCAGCGCCTGCACGAAGGCGTCGACGAGCGGCTGAAGATCGGGCTCGATTCGCACGGCGCCGTATTCCGCACGGAATGCGCCGGCGAGCATCTCGTCGGTCTGCACCCGGCCGCCGATGCGAGACAGCATCTCGACCAGGCGAACCCGCAGTCCGGGGTGACGCTTCTTCAGTTCATAGGCGGCATACAGGCCAGCCAGACCGCCACCGGCGATCAGTACATCGGTATCCAAATGAATTCTCCGTCTGGAAGACCCGGTGCCGCGCGCGCCATTGCGCGCGGCGTCCGGTGTCGTTCTCATGCCGTTGCAAGCCGCGAGTGGATTTCCCGCGAAAGAAGGTCGATCGTGTAGTACTCGAACATGTCTTCGGCACGGAGGGACACCCCGAAGGTGGCGCTGAGCCGCAGCGACAGCGCCTGTACGCCCAGCGAATCGAGCCCGATATCCGCGAACGGTTCGTCCCGGTCGATCAACGCATCGCTGCCCAGGCCGATCAGCTGGGCCAGCGCGCGGCCGATTTCGGACTCGACGTCGTTGGCCGGCACGTCATCCGCCCGGGTGCGCTCGCTGGCCTGGCGGCAGAGGTCGACGAGCGCGCGCCGGTCCGCCTTGCCGCTCGTCGCCTGGCGCGGGATCTCCGCGACCGCGACCCAGTCCTTCGGCAGCCAGGCGGCCGGCAGCGCGTGGGCAGCGGTTTCGCTCAGTGTTCGCATCCACGCGGTGTCGTGGCCGTCGGCCAGAACCACAATGGCGGTCAGCCGGTCGCCGACGACGAGCGCGGTGGCATCGCGAACCAGCGGCGAGCGCAGCACCGCGGATTCGATCTCCGCCAGTTCGACGCGCTGGCCGTTGATCTTCACCTGGTCGTCCACGCGCCCCACACAGTGGACGAGGCCGTCTGCATCGACCCGGCAGATGTCGCCCGTCAGGTAGATGCGCGAGTACACCGGCAGGTCACCGGTCTCGAACAGCGGATTCGCGATGAAGCGCCGCGCCGTTTCCGCGGCGTCGTTCACGTAGCCGTTGGCCAGCGCCGCGCCGCTGATGCAGAGCTCGCCCTCCTCCCCCGGCGTCGTGGGCACGATCGTGTCGGTCACGCCGTCCGCCGCGGTTCGACGCAGGTAGAAGCGCGTGTGCGAAACCGGTGCACCGATCGGCAGCGAATCCCGCGGCGCGTCGTCAAACGGCCATGCGCTCGCCATGATCGTCGCCTCCGTCGGCCCGTACACGTTGTGGACGACCGTGTTGGGCAACAGGCGCCGGGCGCGCTCCGCGAGCGACGGACGGAAGACCTCGCCGCCGACGCAGATCGCCTTCAGGCTCGTGCATTGATCGAAGCCCGGCGTTTGCGTGATGAGGTTGAACATCGTCGGCACGGTGGTGATGTGCGTGGCCGCATGCCGCCGGATCGCGGCCACGATCTCGACGCTGTCGATCCGGTGCGTGCCGCCGAGAAAGCACACCGTCGCGCCGATTGTCAGCGGCGCGAGCAGCTCGTGCATGGAGGGGTCGAAACACGGGTTGATGCTTTGCAGCCAGCGATCGTCCTCGCGGAAACCGAGGTAGTCGATGATCCAGCTGAAGTGATTCCACGCCGCGGCATGCGAGACGGCAACGCCCTTCGGCAGCCCGGTGGAACCGGACGTGAAGATGATGTAGAGCGGATCGTGCAGTTCGGCACCCAGCCCGAGATTGTCGGACGACAACTGGCTCGCCCGATTCAACGCCGCATAGACGTCGCTTTGCGGCACGTCGCCGAGCTGCGTCATCGCACGACCTTCCAGGGCCGTCAGCACGAACGCGATGCGCGCGCGCTGGACCATGTGACGCATCCGGTCCTCGGGGCACGCGGCGTCGACCGGCACGTAGACGGCCCCGCACTTCAGGATGGCCAGTAACGCGACGAGCCTGACAGGATCGTGATCCGTGCACACGCCGACGGCCTCGCCGGCGCGGATGCCGACTTCATCGCGCAGGAAACGCGCCAGCCGGTTCGCGCGCGCGTTCATCTCACCGTAGGTCACGCTTTCGCGCTCCGAGAGGGCCGCGATTCGATCGGGTGCCGCTGCGGCGCGCTGCTCGAAGGCCAGATGCGGGATGTGGGGTGAATAGATGGGTTCAGTCATCGCAGGATTCAGGACGAAGGGATTGAACGATCGAAGCGACACAGGCGACGTGCGGCTCCGAGAGCATTGAAAAGTGATTGCCGGGTACTTCGATGCCCTGCACGCGATGCTGCAGCGCGTGCGCATGCCAGTCGGGCAGCAGCGGCTCGCGTGCGTGCAGGCATGCCACGCGCGCGGCCGGGGCCGCGGCGGTGCGGTGGGACTTCAGCAATGCCAGGCACGTGCGGCGCATGTCGAGCACCTCGCGCAGGCGGGCGGCGGGCATGCGCCGACGCAGGCAGGCGTCGATTTCGCTGTCGCTGGGCGATTCGGCGAGGACGCGATCGGCTTCCGCCGGCGGAAACATCGCCTTGAGCAGCGTGACGCGCTCCGTGCGGTCGTCGCTCACACGCTCGCGGGCCGCCAGGGCCAGCGACGGATCGAGACTGACCACGACGCCCAGGCGCTTGCCGCGCTGCTCCAGCAGGGCGGCCATTTCGCGCGCCACCACCGCACCGAACGAGTGACCGCCGATCCAGTGGAAAGGCCGGTCATCGATCTCGCACAGGGCATCGACATAGCGGTGCGCGAGGTCCTTCAGGTCGGTGGCCTGCGCGAGTTGCGCCGGCACCCCGCGAAACGCCCTGACGATGAACGGCAGCCGCGCGGCCAGCGGCGCGAACGGCACGACGCTGCCGTCGGCGCCGTGAATCAGGGTCAGCACGGCATCGCTTGCGTCGCGCGCCGGGCGTCCGGCGAGCACGCGGGTGACGTCGACGATCGGATCGACGGCCAGCTGATCGGCGAGCTCGGCTGCGGTGTGACGCCACCTGTCGCCGATGGCGGCCGCGAGCGCCGGCGCGCCGGCAACGCTCACCTGCCATGCGTTCGCGTGCGTCGGGTCGTGCGGCCGCAGCAGGATGGGGCCGTGCGCGCCGCCGCGGACCTCGAGCTCCCATTGATCGATGGCGGCGCCGGCGTCCGCGCCCCCCGCCGCGTCGAGACGATCGGCGACCCGTCGAACCAGCGTGCGGAAAGCCCCGGCGATCTCGGGCGATCCGATCGAGATCGCCGGGGGCGCAGCGCCGACGGCCGAGCGTCTGCGGATCGTGATGGTCGTGTCGTTGCCGCCATCGATGCCCCGCACCCCGGCGCGGCACAACGCCGCGAGAAAACCGTAATGGAGCGGCGCTCCGAGAACCTGGGCCATGCTGGCCCGCAGGCGCGGGGCGATATCGTCCGTCCGCATCATTCTGTATTTACCCGATTTGCAAACCGCACGTTTCTTTGAACATGCTAAAAATATATTAAATATCAAATCACTGTTGCGGAATGTGATTAGACAATCAAAATCCGTTGTCGTGAACCTGCAATATCTGACAGATATCCCTGACACAAGCATCAGGTGTCATCGGCGTGAATAAAGCTGTCTGTTCTGACAGCGATCATTTCGAGAAAATAGTCGATACAATCCTCCCCCGCTCCACCCTGATACGTCTTGAAAATCAATTAAATCAACATCGGACCATCGAGAGGTTTTAAATGGAAGTGAAAGCACCTGAGAGCGAATCGGCCCGGTCGATTCGGCAAGAAATCGCGTCGTTCCTGCGCAGCAAAAGCAATCTCCCCGTCACCGCGGAACACGCGACGGAGAAGCTTCTCGCCAAATCACTGGACCTCGACGAAATCTCGCGCCGTCGCGAGGCGTTCTCGACGCATGCGGAGATCGACAGCACCGCGGTGCTTGCGAACTACGAACTTCTGCATGGCGTGAAATACCTGGATCGACTCATAAACTGCGAAAAGCAGCAAATCGATGCAAAATGTATTGTCGCCATCTTCAGAGGGACGGAAATCTGCCTGAATAACATTTCCGTCCTCGCCGACCGGATCATCGACGACGTCAGCCATTCCCGCTTCGGCGACGTGTCGGTCAAGATTTCGTGGATGAATCATTTCAACGATTCCCTGTACCGCTTTTCGCAGTTGCTGGTGCAAACGGATCTCGGGCGCAATGGCGGGGACTTTCTGTCGATCGAGGATTCGTCCACCTATCAGGCTGCCGCGAAAAAAACCGAAGCGATGTACGAAGCGCTGAAATCGGCGCCGGAAGCGGTCGGTGACGTTTCGGAGAAGGACCTCGACGATCCGCAGCGCTTCACGTTCTTTCACACCTTCGTCAATACCAATTACGAAACGATCTGGCTGGCCGTGCTGCGCCACGTTCGCGTGCCGGGCGTGTTTCGTCTCGAGGGCGAGAGCGCCGAGCAGTTCTATCAGCGGGTCGTGCAGAACGACGAGGTGCGCGATGCGGTCACCTGCGTCGACCTCAAGGATCCGACGTACCTGATGCAGTTCCGTGCGTACCACCAGATCAGCGAAGTCCTCGTGGGCCTCGTCAACGACGTGATCGCGGATTCGATCCTGGCGCTCGTGAACGAAGCGAACGAGTCGTTCGAGCATGAGGCGACGTCGCTGGCGCTGTGCAACAAGTTGCTGCAGATCGTCACCGACAACATCAAGCCGATCGTGCGGACGCTGAGTCCGAAGGCCTACTTCGCGATCCGGCCGGCGCTTGGCATCACGAGCGGGTCTCACTCGCACAATCTGCGCAAGGGGCTGTTCCTGACGATCTACCCGCTGCTGGTCCGTTCGCTCCGCCTGCGGCTGATGGCGTTCAACGACACTGCCGCGCGCGACGACGACGCCGTGCTCGAGCAGGCGCAACAGGTGCTGCGCCTGAACACGCAACCGGCGCTCGCCGCGATGATTCGCCAGACGGTCTACGTGTACCAGTACGTGCGGACATGGCGTGACGAGCACATCCAGTTCGTCAAGACGCAGATCGGTGTGAGTCCGGAAGACAACACGCCGACCGCCTCGATTTCGGGCGCCGAAAACGCGGCCCAGACCGCGCACAACTTCCGCAACTCGCACATGAACGATCCGATCGGCCCGCTTTACGAGGCGACGCTCGGCAAACGGCCGCCCGCCCCGTTCTCGATCGTCCATCCGGGACGTTTTGACGAGCACATGGCGTTCTTCACGGCGAATGCGGTCAAGGCGATGTATGCCGACGTGCAGCAACGCGCGCAGCGCAAGCGCGACCGCGGGGTCCGCACGGGAGGCGCGTCGTGACGACATTGCCGCTGGTGATGGTGACGGGCGCGAGCTCCGGCATTGGCGCGGCGGTCGCGCGTGCGTTCGCGGCGCTCGGGCATCCGCTGCTGCTGGTGTCGCGGCGGTTGGCGGAGCTGCAGGCGCTCGATTTGCCCAACGCCGCATGCGTTGCGGCGGACGTGACCGACGAGTGTGCGGTGCGGGCCGCGGTGCAGGCCGCGCAGGCGCAGTTCGGCGGTGTCGACTGCCTCGTGAACAGCGCGGGAACGATGCTGCTCGGCGAGCCGCTCGAACAATCGGCCGACGAACTGCGAACCATGCTGGACGTGAACGTCGTCGGGACGATGAACGCGATTCAGAGCGTGCTGCCCGGCATGATCGAGCGGCGGCGCGGCAGCATTTTCAACGTCAGCTCGATCACCGGCCGCCAGGCCTTTCCATTTCATTCGGCGTATTGCGCATCGAAATTCGCGGTGCACGGCATGTCGGCCGCGCTGGGCGCCGATCTCGGCCAGCACAATATCCGCGTGTCGACCATCGCGCCGGGCGTGGTTGACACGCCCCTGCTCGACGCCACCACGTCGGAGTCCGCCAAGACGATGTTTCGCGAGTGGATGAGTTCGCTGGCTTCGGTGCTGCATCCCGACGACGTCGCACGCGCGGTGTGCTTCGCCTATGCGCAGCCGCAGCACGTCTGCATGAGGGAGATCTTCCTGACGTCCACCGCGCAAACGTCCTGAAGCCAACCCGCTCGCGATTCGTCGTGAGGTGTCGGGCAGGCGGATCGGGTGTCGGCTGCCGGCTGCCGCAATCGTGAGGGAACTGCCGGCGGAGGTTGCCGGCTGGTCCGATCCTGCCAGTCGAAAACCCTCGAAACGCGACTCGATGAACTGCGCCCCAAAGGCCGGATAGCGATCCGGCTTTCGGGGCGCTTTTCGTGGAGCGCTGTCTGCCGGTCGCGGACAGGTGCCCCGCTCGCCTGCCGCCTCGCAAAGTATCCGGCGGGCGATGCTGACCGCGGCATGCTCGGCCACCGAGACTGACGCGTTTGCCGACTGGTCAGTTTTGAAATGAAATCACGCTATTGTGATAAGAAAAGTTATCTTGTCGGGCGTGAAATCTCTCGTATTCGCCTTGTTTCCGGCGACTCAGCATGACCTGCGCTGCCCGGATTTGCCCCAAGTATTCGGCAGCGGCGCCACTGAGCGGTGCTCACGGGCGGCGCAACGGCGTTAAGATCGGGGCCGCGCATTCACCGGAGCCCTGCTCTATGCGATTTTTTCTCTTGATCATCGTGACAGCGCTGCTTGCGGCCTGTAGCCACGCTCCGCAAGTGGCCACGAAAGCAATGCCGCCAGCACCCGGCGCGGACCGCGACCGGACAGCCTTGATCGACGCTTTCGTGAAGCGGTTGGCCGATGTTGCGAATTCAGGAGAGATGTTTGACGTTGATGCGACGATGCACCGGCTCGATCTGCGCTACCAGGCGGACACCATCGGTAGTGCCCCGTTAGCACCGAACTGTCATGGCGACTGCAACGCCAGAAGGATCAATCGCACGACCGTCATCGCGGATACGCCAAATTGGTATCAACCCACCCAATTCACGTGGCTATCGAACGAGTCGACCGTAAATGCGGCGCTTCCGCCAGCATTCGAATATGCCGTCGACCATCCACCGCAGGACACGACGCGTGCCATGCTGAAATTCGCGTCCCTGAGCCGGTTCGCCTGCATCACGGAGGCCGATGTCGTTCATGCACTGCCCACCGCTCATCAGACTGGCGGCAGCATTGGCGCACCGTTCGCAGTCAAGTTTTTCGGGACACAGGGGCTAACCAACGACGATTTCGGTACATGGCTCACCTTCTGGTTTGAGCGGGGTTCGCCATGTGCGCAAGAGGTCAAGATCGAGCAAGATCAGAAGCAGGGAATGCGGTTCAAGCGGGCAGTGTGGAATCACGACCTGTGTGTCGCAGAAGAACAGCATGACTATTGTGTGGCACACGGCGGCCTCGATGTCAGCGCAGCCGACCTTAAAGGGATCGACGCATACGTGAACGCGCATTGCCCGACCATCCAGGCAATGTACGCGAAGGAGCCGCACACCGGTCAGCCGCCGCCGAGTGGGCGGGTCGGAAACTGGAATCGCCGGAATCCATGCGGTTTTTAGCGGATGGTCACCGACACTGAGTTGGCGGGATCGCGTTCAAGGTGGGCGGAGCAAGGTTGCTCGACCATGCGTATGTTGACAGTAGCGAAATGCGGCCTGATCAACCAGAGGACGCGTTCGATCCCGTGGTTTCCGGTCTAGTCAACGATCCGGATCCTCCGCAGTTAAGTTTAGAATATCGCCGGCATTTCGGCCGGTCTCCCAGTAAAGCGGCCGAGCTCGTACATCGGTCGGGCGACGCCAGGGCAATGCCCGACCTTGGTTCGTCCGAGTGAGCCACCCTGGCTGCCCCCTCCCCGCATTTGTTCCCCCGACGCAAGACTGTTGCTCCACGGTGGGTGTTCGAGATCGCAACCGGCGCGCCTACAGTTCGCCCATCGGATTCACGGATCCGGTCGGCACCGAAGCCGAGAACCCTTCACTTATCGAGGCAAATCATGAGCGCATCCAGAGTCATCATCGTCACCGGTGCATCGCAAGGCATCGGCGCGGCAACGGTCGACGCATTCCGGGCCCGCGGCCATCGCGTCGTCGCAACGTCACGTTCGATCGGGCCGTCGAACGATCCGGACCTCGTCACCGTCGCGGGCGACATCGGCGACGCGGCCGTCGCACGGCGCGTGGTCGACGCCGCGATCGAACGCTTCGGCCGCGTCGACACGCTCGTCAACAACGCGGGCATCTTCATCGCGAAGCCGTTCACGCAGTACACCGCGGACGACTACGCGCAGATCACGAACGTCAACCTGAGCGGCTTCTTCCACGTCACGCAGCATGCGATCGCCGCGATGCAGAAACACGGCGGCGGCCACGTGGTCAGCATCACGACGAGCCTGGTCGATCACGCGAACAGCAACGTGCCGTCGGTGCTTGCGTCGCTGACGAAAGGCGGATTGAATGCGGCGACGAAGTCGCTCGCGATCGAGTATGCGAAGGCCGGCATTCGCGTGAATGCGGTATCGCCCGGGATCATCAAGTCGCCGATGCACGCGCCCGAAACGCACGCGACGCTCGCGTCGCTGCATCCGGTCGGCCGCATGGGCGAAATGAGCGACATCGTCGACGCGATCCTGTACCTGGATTCGGCGCCGTTCGTCACGGGCGAGATCCTGCATGTCGACGGCGGCCAGAGCGCCGGGCATTGAGACGCGGCGTCGACACCGCGAGCCGGCGCGCCTAACGCGATGCGCCGGCTCGTTTGGCGCGTTTCTCGGCCGGCTGCCCGGCCGGCGCGCGCGCCAGATGCTCGACGAGAAAGTCGACGAACACGCGTACGCGCGACGACAAAAAGCGCGCATGCGGATACAGCAGCATGAACGGCAGCGACCGCCCGCCGAGGCCGGGCAGCACTTCCACGAGCGTGCCGGCCCGCAGATCCTGCTCGACGACGAAGCGATAGGTCTGGAACAGGCCCGCGCCGCTGCGCGCGAGCGTCACACCGGCGAGATAGTCCCCCGACGTGCCATAACTGCCGGTCGTCGTGACGTCGATCCCCTCCGATCCATCGATGAACAGCCACGGAATCGTCCGCCCGCTGCTCGGCAGCTCGAACTGGATGCATTCGTGTGCATGCAGGTCGTCGACGGCGGTCGGCATGCCCGCGCGCTTCAGGTAGCCGGGCGCCGCGACGATCACGAGTTCGGCATCCTCCAGCTTGCGTGCGATCAGGTTCGAATCGGCCGGCGCGCGGCCGCGGATCGCGAGGTCGTAGCCTTCCTCGGCGAAGTCGATGTTGCGGTTGCTCAGGTGGGTGTCGACGCGCACGTCCGGATAGCGCTCGCGAAACGCTGGCAGCAGCGGCAGCACGCGATAGTGCCCGTACGGTGTCGGCATGCTGATCCGCAGCACGCCGGCGGGCGTTGCCTGCTGGCCGGTCGCCTCGCGCTCCGCGTCGACCAGTTGCGACAGCGCGTCGCGACATTGCTCGAAGTAGCGGCGGCCGGAATCGGTCAGGCGGATCTGGCGTGTCGTGCGCACGAACAGCCGCACGCCGAGACGCGCCTCGAGCCGCGCGACCGACCGGCTGACCGCGGCCGGCGTGACGCTCGCCGCGTTCGCCGCCAGCGTGAAGCTGCCGAGTTCGGCGGCGAGGCAGAACAGCTCGATGCTGCCCAGCAGCAGATCGTCGAATTGTCGTTGCATGAGGCGATTCCTGCCGTCTGCGGCGCGTGGCGCGCGATGACGCCGAGTGTGCATGAATCTCGTGGCGGAAACCAGCGGGCGCACACGACGCGATTCGTTACACCGCGTCGTGAATCAATTGCGCGGCTGACATTTACCGGCTTCGGCCGCCTGGCTACAGTGACTCACAGGCCGGACCGATCGCCGAACCCCTTTCCTGCAAGGAGCACGACATGACCGTCGAACAGAAACTGGCCGACCTCGGCCTCGCGTTACCCGAGCCGCCGAACCCGCTCGGCAGCTATACGGCCGCCAGCGAAGCCGGCAACCTGCTGTTCGTCTCCGGACAACTGCCGCTGGTCGACGGCAAGATTGCCTATACCGGCCGCGTCGGGGAGCAGTTGAACGTCGACGAAGGCAAGCATGCCGCCCGGCTCGCGGCGCTGAACGTGCTCGCGCAGATTCGCCGGCACCTGGGCGGGTTCGAGCGCCTGCGCAAGATCGTGCGCGTCGAGGGGCACGTGAGTTCGTCCGACGGCTTTTTCGGGCAGCCGGCCGTGATCGACGGCGCGTCGGACCTGTTCGCCGCCGTGCTGGGCGAAAAGTCGGGCCACGCGCGCTCGGCGTTCTCCCAGCGCCAGTTGCCGGCCGATGCGGCCGTGATCCTCGTCGTGATCGCCGAGATCGACCCGGCCTGACCGATCGGCCGCCCTGCGCGGCGGCCAGCCGTTCCCGGGGCGTTTTCACCGGCCCTGCCCGGATGCGTCGCGCGTCGAATATCGGGGATCGATCGCCGGAATGCCTTCTCCCGCAAGGCTGTACACGTTCCAGATACATTGAAATACAAAATATCGCATGCGATTTAATCGAATGCGCTTGACGAGGGTGGTCGTCTCAACGAAACTCCATCGCATGCGATCGAATCGCATCTGAAACAAACCACCCAACTGACGGAGCAAATGATGAGCAAGATCGAAAAAGTGCTGTACACGGGCAAGACGCATACGACTTCGGGCGGCCGTGACGGCGCGGCGCGCAGTGCCGATGGCCGCCTCGACATCCAGTTGTCGTCGCCGGGCAGCGCCGGCACCGGCACCAACCCGGAGCAGCTGTTCGCGGCCGGCTGGTCGGCCTGCTTCATCGGCGCGATGCAGCTCGCGGCGCGTGCCGCGAAGGTGACGCTGCCAGCCGATCTCGCGGTCGACGCCGAAGTGGATCTCGGCACCGCCGGCAATGCGTACTTCCTGCAGGCCCGGCTGAACGTGAGCGTGCCGGGGCTCGATCGCGACGTCGCGCAGCGCATCGTCGATGCGGCACACCAGACCTGCCCGTATTCGAAGGCGACGCGCGGCAACATCGACGTCGACATCCGTATCGCTTGAACGATGCATCAGGCGGCCTGGCGCCGCCTTGCCGAATGCCCGATTTCCTTTCTTTCCTTTTGAGGTGAATGATGAATACCCGACTGATCGCCGCCCTTCTCGTCGCTGTTTCGGCCACGGTTGCCGCACCGGCGTTCTCCAGCGAATCCACCGTGACGCGTGCACAGGTGCGCGCCGAGCTCGCGCAGTTGCAACAGGCCGGCTACCCGCTGAATCGCGCGACCGACGCCACCTATCCGAATGATCTCCAGGCTGCACTCACGCAGATCCATGCCACCGATGCGGTCGCCAGCAACGAGCAGGCGTCCGGCTACGGCAGCAACGGCGAGGCGGCAACGCAATCGGGCCGCCGGCATGCGGTCAGCGTGGCCGACCGCTCGGTGTATTTCGGTCATTGAGCGCGACGCATCGTCGATACGTGAACCCTGAATCCCTTCTATTTCTCTTCTGTCGAGGTAAATGATGAAAACCCAACTGATCGCCGCCCTTCTCGTGGCCGTTTCCGCCTCCGCTGCCGCACCGGCGTTCGCCGATGCAGCCGGCGTATCCCGCGCGCAGGTGCGTGCCGAGCTCGTCCAGCTCGAACAGGCCGGCTATCGGCCGGGCCGCGCGAACGATCCGCACTATCCGGACGATCTGCAGGCCGCACTGACGCGCATTCATGCGAACGACACCGCGGTGGCCGACGCAGCGACGTCCGGTTACGGCAGCGATGCCGCCGCCGCGACGCAGTCGGGCAGCCGGCACGCGACGCGAATCGTCGAACGCTCGATCTACTTCGGTCATTGAACGACACCGCGAACGGCGCCGGTGGCTGGCGCACGATGCGTAACCCCTGAACTCCACTTTCTTGTCGAGGTAAATGATGAAGACCCAACTGATCGCTGCCCTTCTCGTTGCCGTGTCGGCTGCCGTTGCCGCGCCGGCGTTTGCGGGTGACAGCACCGTGACGCGCTCGCAGGTGCGTGCGGAACTGGCCGCGCTGCAGCAGGCCGGCTACCTGCCGAACCGGCCCAACGACCCGAACTATCCGGACAATCTCCAGGCTGCGCTGCGCCGGGTTCACGACAACACTGCGGTCGCGGTCGATTCGCAGGTGTCCGGTTACGGCAGCGACGCCGGCAGTGCAACGCAGTCGGGCAGCCGCAGTGCGGTTCGCACGGCCGAGCGGTCGATCTACTTCGGCCATTGAGCATGGCGCGTCGGAATCGTCGCGCAAGGCGGGGCAACGTATGGGAAACGGGGGCGCACGAGCACGGTGCGTTCCTCGTCAGCCAGCGATGGAACGTAGCGTCATTGACATGCCCTGCGCGTTTGCGTCCGTGCGGGATTCGACAGCGCGCGGCGCCCACGCCGATCCCGGTTTTCGCGACCAGCGGCCAGCCAGACAGTAACCCCTACCCGAACGCGCTCATGATGCTGGACGTCCATCCGTCGATGGCCCGACGCCGCTCGAATGGCGTGATGGCGTATGGGGAAACCGGGTGATATCGATGCCGCGCAACGTGGTTGTTTCCGCAATCACATCGAGCTGCGGCCGTGCACCCGGCCACTGAGGTCGGGTCGTGTCGATCCGGCGTTCGAACCGATACACGATGGCGGGCGGCAAGTTCATCCACGCGACGCCGACCCGGACGGCACGAATACGCATGGCCTCCAGATAGCGTGCCGGAATCGGGCAGCGCGGCACATAGGTGAACTGGTAGAACGCGCCGTCGGCAGCCAGATGACGCGCGAACGCGCCGTGAACGATCGCGACGGCCTGTTCGACCGGCATCGCGACGAGTGGCAGCCCGCTCACGATCGCATCCGCGCGCGCCCCGCCGAAGAAATCCCCTGTCATGCCGAGCTGCGCCGCATCCATCCGCATGATCCGCAACGCGGGAAACCGATGTCGCAACGCGTCCGCGAAAGCCGGATCGGCTTCCACCAGCACGAGCCGGTCGCTCGCGACACCGCGCGCGAGCAGCGCCCGTGTGAACACGCCGGTGCCCGCGCCGAGTTCGATCACGGCGGCGCCGTCGCGCGGGATATCGGCGGTGATCAGCGCGGCGAGCGCGGGGCTGGATGGCGCAAGCGCGCCGACCCGGCGCGGATTGCGCAACCAGGTACGCAGGAACAGCATCCATTCAGGGATTCGCATCGACAGGCTCCAGGCGGGATCGATCGGTCAACGACATGTCGGGCTAGGCGGCCGCTTGCGCGGCCAGGTAGCCCGCCGTGATGAACAGCGTGTTCCAGAGCGCGATGCCGGCTGCGGCGCCGGACGCGAATCGCACGAAACTTGTTTCCAGCAAGCCGGCGAGCGCCGGCGCGACGAGCCGGACGAACGGCACCAGTTGCGACCAGAGGGCGAGCCGCGTGGGCCGCGCGCGAATGCCGTCGATCAGCGCGTCCATTCGTGCGGGCTGCAGCCTGCCTAGCGGCGCGACGCGGCGCAGCAGGGCCAGCACGCTGTCTTCCGGCCACAGGTTGCCGAGCGCGTAATGCAACAGGCAGCCCGCGAAGCTGCCGAGCGCCGTGACGACGATGGCTTCCGGCAGTGTCCATGCGCCCTGCGCGCTGGCGACGCCGATCGTCGTGAGGAGCACGTGGGACGGCAGCACCGGAATCAGCCGCTCGATCAGCGACAGGCCGACGAGGCAGGCGATGCTGTTGGCGCCGGCCACGCTGAGCGCGACGCCGAACGGGACGAGCGTGGTGAGCTGGTTCATCGCGCCGCTCCCGCGCGGCGAGTGCGCAACGCGTACAACGTGCACGACCTTCCATGCCAGAATGGCCCGCACCCGCACGGCGCGCAGATGGAGCCTCGCGCCGCATTGCGTTGCAGCAACGGAATTGATGGGTATGACACGGTCATCGCGAGCCTCTCGATAAAACGCCAGATGCATTGCACCGGCAATGCGGCGAATGGCACGCATCGTGGCCCCCGGGCTTTAAGAAGTTTTTAATCGCGGTCGGTCAGGCTGGCGACCTCGACAGTCGAGGAGCGAAACCGATGGATATCCTGCTGGTGGAAGACGATGTCATGCTGGCCGACGCCGTTTGCGCGGGCCTCAGGCAGAACGGCTGGCGCGCGGACTGGTCGGCCGACGTGCCGGCCGCGCGGCTCGCGCTCGTCGGCCACGACTACGACGCGGTGCTGCTCGACCTGCAACTGCCAGGCGCATCCGGCTTCACGCTGCTTGCTGCGATGCGCGCGAACTACGACCCGACGCCGGTATTGATCGTGACCGCGCGCGATCAGCTGAGCGACCGGATCCGCGGCCTCGATGCAGGCGCCGACGACTATCTCGTGAAGCCGTTCCAGCTCGACGAGCTCTATGCACGGCTGCGCGCGCTGACGCGCCGCAGCCAGGGCCGCGTGTCGGAGCGCCTGGTCTACCGCGACGTGCACGTCGATCCGGCGCGCAAGGAAGTCACGCGCGCCGGCGAACCCGTTGCGCTCAGCATCCACGAGTACCGCACGCTGCTCGCGCTGATGGAGCGGCAAGGCCGCGTCGTCACGCGCACGCAGCTCGAAGCGCGCGTCTACGGCAACGACAGCGAAATCGAAAGCAACACGATCGCGGTGTATATCCACCAACTGCGGCGCAAGCTTGGCGATGAGCTGATCGTGACGGTGCACGGCTTCGGCTATCGCGTCGGGGAGAACCCGGCATGAAGTCGCTACGCGTGCGCCTGCTCGCGACCGTGATGGCAGCGGTCGTCGTGTTCTGGGCGAGCTGGGGGGCGTTTCTCGGCATCGGCCTGTGGCGCGAGCAGCGCGGCTGGCGAGACGGCATGCTCGAGAGCGCCGCGCAACTGCTGCTGCTGTCGTTGCCGGATGCGATCGATCGCCTGCCCGAAGCGAACGCCCAGGCGGTGGTGCCGAACACCGCGTATGGCAAATACGACGTCGCGTTCCAGGTCTGGGTCGATGGCCGCAACGTGATGCACAGCGCGGATGCGCCGGGGCCGGCGCTCAAGGCGGACCTGCGGGACGGATACGGCGTGAGCACCGGGCGCGGCGCCGCGCACGACGAGACCTGGCGGGTCTATTCGCTGTCGGATCCGGCGGGCCGGATTCACGTTCAGACGGGCGGCCCGGCCACGACCTGGCAGGAGAAGGCGAGCAACGCACTGCAACTCGGCCTGTTCAATACGGCGGTGATGCTCGGGATGCTGGGCGTCGTGATCTGGTGGGTGATCCGCTGGTCGTTCGGGCCGGTGCGCGAGGTCCAGCGAGCGATCCAGCACAAGGCCGCGTTCGATTTCTCGCCGCTGCCGCTGGTGACGCTGCCGCGCGAACTCCGCCCGCTCGTCGAGTCGTTCAATCGCCTGCTGGCGCGGCTGAGTCAGGCCGTCGACACCGAACGCCGCTTCATCGGCGATGCCGCGCACGAGTTGCGCACGCCGCTGGCAGCGTTGTCGGCCCAGGCGGAAGTCGCGTTGCAGGCGGATAGTCTGGCGGACAAGAACGCGGCATTGCGTCGGCTCGCCATGGGCGTCGAACGCAGTGCGCGGCTCTCCGGGCAATTGCTCGAGCTGGCGCGGCTGGATGCCGGATCGCGCGTCGACCAGCACGGGCCGGTAGACCTGTCGCGACTCGTTGCGCTGATCGCGAGCGACTTCGACGCGGGCGCACATGCACGCCGACAGACGGTGCGGGTCGCGGTCGAACCGGTGCGCGTGTGGGGCGATCTGGACGAGATCGCGATTGCGGTGCGCAACCTGATCGACAACGCGCTGCGTTACGGCCGTGACGGCGGGCAGGTCGAGATCACGTGCGACGTCCCCGCCGATGCGGGCGGGACGCGGGTCAGGCTGCGGATCGCGGACGACGGGCCCGGCGTGCCGATCGGCGAGCGCGAGCGGATCTTCGAACGCTTTTATCGCGTACCGGGGACGGTGCAGCCGGGCAGCGGCATCGGCCTGTCGCTCGTCGCGCGAATCGCCGCGTCTCACGGCGGGTCGGTCGAGGTGACAGCCGGAATCGGGGGAAACGGGCTGGCGGTCGTCCTGTCGTTCCCGATATGGGTGGATCCGGAGCGCTGGCAGCGATAGCGCGGGCCGCGGCAAGTCGCGCTGTGCAGGCCGTGCCCGGCCCGCCCGATCCCGGTCTATGCTGTGCGATCGAAACCTTCAATCGAGGAGCAGCCGATGTCCGATGCAACGACCGGAACCGCGCCGGGCCGTGCGCACCCGCTCGACCGTGTGGTGTGGAATGCGCTGACGGGCAGGCAGCGTCGCTTGGCGCTCGGCCACGACCGTGCATGGCGGTTTCCGGCGGCGGTCGCGCCGTTTGCCGCGACGGAGGATACGAGCGCGGCGTCGTTCGATGCATTGCGTACACTGATCGCCGCTCACGGGCCGGCGGCACTGGTCACGCCGGACGAGATCGAGCCGCCGGCGGGATTGTCGGTGATCCGGCGCGCGAACCTGTTGCAGATGGTCTGGCAGCGGACGCGCGACCCGGCGCCCGAATCGGGTTACGTCACGCTCGGCGAAGCCGATGTGCCGGACATGCTCGCGCTGACCACGGCCGCGCAGCCCGGCCCGTTCGGCCCGCGCACGTTCGAGCTCGGCCATTACATCGGCATTCGCAGCGACGGCAGGCTGGCCGCGATGGCCGGCGAGCGGATGCAGGTCGACGGGTATACGGAAATCAGCGCCGTCTGCGTGGATGCCGCATTCCGCCGGCAAGGGCTGGCGGCGCGGCTGATGCGGGCGTTGATTGCGGAGATCGATGCGCGCGAGGATACGCCTTTCCTGCACGTCCTCACGTCGAACCAGGTGGCGATCGAGCGCTATCTCGCACTCGGTTTCGTCGTCCGCCGCGAGATGAACCTGCTGGTGCTGGGCGACGGGCACGCATGACGACGCGGCCGGCACGCGGGTCGTGTCGGCCGCAGTGTAACCGGGCGTTTATTCGTCGGTCGACCGGATCAGGTTGCCGCGCAGCGTGACGATCGCCTTCTGCATCTTCGCGAATTCGTCCGGCTTCAACCCGGTGGCTTCGACCAGGTTCATGTCGAGCCCCTTCTCGCGCACGCGGCGGCCGCTTTTCGTCAGGCTGACGAGCACCTGGCGTTCGTCCGACGGATCGCGGTGCCGCTCCAGGTAGCCCATCGCCTCGAGCTTCTTCAGGATCGGCGTCAGCGTATTGGATTCGAGGAACAGCTTCTCGCCGAGCTGGCCGACCGTCTGGTTGTCCTGCTCCCACAGCGCAATGATCGTGATGTATTGCGTATACGTGAGGCCGAGCGATTCGAGGATCGGCTTGTACGCCTTGCCGAACGCGAGGTTCGTCGAGTAGATCGCAAAGCACAGGAACTCGGACAACTTCGGTGCAGGGTCGGATGGGGTTTCGGTCGGTTTCATGAACGTCCTCCAGCGACGCGAACGGCCGCAGATGGACGCATTATATATCGCGTGCGATCTTATCGGAAGCATGATAATCGGTCTCGATGAACCGGCGCGCCGTCAGGCCGCCCTGCGGCGCTTGCCGGTCGGTGGACGGCTGACCGACAGCAGCGTGCATTGCACCGGATGCGCGATTTCGGTCGCGAGCCCGCCCGCGGCAAACAGCAGGATCATCAGCCAGCGTTTCATGCGTCCTCCACGACCGAGAGGCTCGCGCCGTCGGCGACCGTCGCGTCGAGCGCATACGGGTCGACGCCATCGAGGCAGCCGAGATTGACGCGCCAGCAGGCAGGATCCTTGCGCGTCTGATGGAACGGATAGATGCCGCAATGGCTGCAGAAATAGTGACGGGCCGTGCGCGTGTTGAACTGGTAGCACGTCAGCGCGCCCTCGCCTTCGACGATCTTCAGTTCGCTGGCGGCGAACATCGGGCTCATCAATGCGCCGCGCCGGCGGCACAGGCTGCAGTTGCAGCGCGTCGCCGGCGTAATGGCCGTTCGGACTTCGAATTTGACGGCCCCGCAATGGCAGGACCCTTTGAACCAGGTTGCAGACATGGCGCACTCCCGAAGAGGTCATGCCTGCTTTATAGCGGCCGCCCGAACTTGCGTTGTATCGCGATGTATCCGCAGTTCGTGCAGATACAGAACATTGCAAATTGACGGCGGGCGGCGACGTATCGGCGCGGCGACCAGGGTGCGTTCCCCGATCGCGGGCATGGGGCCGCGGCCCCATGCCCGCGAATCGTGCGATCAATCCAGCACGTGCTGCATCCGCTCGATCGCCGCCCGCGTTTCGCGTTCGAGCGCGGCGAACAGCTCGGCCGCCGGCAGCGGCCGCACGAGCGGCGCCGCCTGCCCGGCCCACTGCGCGCCGTAGCCGAATTCACCCTTTGCCTTCGCGGCCGCATGCAGTGCCTTGCCGGCGTCGTACGCGATTGGGTATGCGGGTATGGCCGGCGCGCGCGGGTCGTCGCCGAGCGTGGTGAAGCGATTCGCGAGGCCGCGTGCGATCCGGCCCGAGATCGCGGCGGTGAACGTCGTATGGCGTGCCGCATCGCCCAGCAGCGCGCGGCGATAGCCGTCGTCGATCGACGTCTCCGGGCACGCGACGAACGCGGTGCCGAGCTGGGCGGCCTGCGCGCCGAGCGCGAGCGCGGCGGCGATGCCCTCGCCGTCCATGATGCCGCCGGCGGCGATCACCGGCAGCGCGCACTCGCGCACGATCAGGCGCGTGAGTGCGAACGTGCCGAGGCGATCGTCGTGAGCGGTCGAATCGAACACGCCGCGGTGCCCGCCCGCTTCGATCCCCTGCGCGACGATCGCGTCGATGCCGGCGGCGGCGATCTGGCGTGCTTCGTCGAGGTTCGTCGCGGACGCGAACAGCGTGACGCCTGCGCGCTTCAGCGCGGCGATCACGTCCGCGGACGGCAGCCCGAAATGGAAGCTGACGACGGCCGGCTTTTCTTCGACGAGCAGCGCCTGCATGGCTTCGTCCGCGACGAAGCTCGTATAGATCTCCGACAGCGTGGCGGGCGGCGTCGCGCCGTATTCGCGGAACACCGGCGCGAGCCAGTCGAGCCACGCGCGTTCGACGGCCGCGTCGGCGTGCGCCGGCTGGTGGCAGAACACGTTGATGTTGAACGGCCTGTCGGTGAGCGCGCGCGTGTCGCGGATCATCTTGCGGGCGCCGTCGGCGTTCGTCGCGCCCACGCCGAGCGAGCCGAGCCCGCCCGCATTCGACACGGCGGCCGCCAGCGCCGGCGTGCTGACGCCGGCCATCGGCGCCTGGATGATCGGGGCGCGCATGCCGAGCGTGCGCAACAGCGTCCGGTGGTCGGTCGATGGATTCATGTCGCTTGTCTCCTGCAAGATTCGTCGTCGAAATGCGTCGGCCGGATGCGGGCCGACGCGCGTGGGTCGGGTTCGGATCGGTGCGCGTTCGTCGTGCATTGCGCGCGACCGGTCACGTGAGCGTCATGTCGGAAACGATGGGTAGCCGTGCGGTGCGGCGGTGTCTGTAATGCCGGCGACGCGACGGTGCTCGTTGTCGCCGCTTCCCGGTGCGGCACCGGTCACTGCGCCCATCCTACGCCAGCCCGCGCTCCGCGGGCCAGCCGCTATCGGCCGCGCGCCCAATGCGCAAGCTCCGCGCAGGGCGCCAGCAGCACGCCCGTCACGGAGAACACCGAATGCAGCCCCGGCGCGACGCCGATCTGCCCGCCTAACTGCGCGGGCCACGGCCGGATGGTGTTCGATGGTGACGCGCTTTGCCGGGGGATACTGCGCTTGCCGTTTTGGCCCTACAATGCGCAGGCGAAGAAACCGCATGATCGGCCGTCAGGGTGCCGCGTTCATCGAACGCAGCGTCCGACATTCAAGCGGTTCCGCTGAATAACCAACAACATCCAACAGCACACATGAAAAGAAGAACATTTCTCGCGCTGCCCGCCGTGGCAGCGTCCGGCATGCTCGCCGGCTGCGCCGACGCCGACATCGGCCCCATCACCAATCGCATGATGAAGGATCCGGAATACCGTGAAACGCTCTCGGCATTTCTGATCAGCGCGGACGGAAAGAGCCTCGTCGTCATCGGCAAGCAGTATCACTACATTTTCGATGTGCCGCCGGCCCTCGCCGTCAATCTCACGGCACCCTATCGCTCCAAGCTGTATACCGATTTCGACGATTTCGAGACGCACGGCGACAAGATCTCGGGGCGTTACGTGTTGCGGCTCGCGCGCGAGGACGCACCGGCCGGCTCCGAGCTTCGCGAGCGCGCGCTTGCCGACGGTTTCAAGGACGGGCGGTTTGAGCTGACGGAGAGAGGCACGATCACCGGAAAGCGTTATCAGCCGAACGATGTCACGCCTTCGTCGATCCCTCAGGCGTTCAATCACGCGTACAACGTCACGGTGATCGAGCGACCGTCGGTGCTCGGTAAGGGGGCGAAGATCGCGCTGTCGCCGATCACGATTGCAGCCGATGGTGCGCTCGGCCTGCTGGGTGTCGCGCTGGCGCCGATCGCACTTACCACGCTCCTCGTGCTGGCTCACTAGGGCCACGGCGTCGCGGCGTCACTGAGCTGCACGCTTGCACGACGCAGCGGAATGCATCGCTGAAATGAAACGAGCCGGTACGCCGCGGTAAATTGCGGCGTACCGGCTCGTGTCGTGACGTTGGCGCATCAGACTTCATACCGCACTGCGTGCGCTTCGGTGGGCAGCGGCAAATCCCAGCGCAACAGCATCGCCTCGAGCGCGCGGTTCGTCAGCGACGTGTCACGCCGCGCGTTGCGGCGCAACAGTTCCGCGCGCGGCTGTTCGAGGTAGACGAGCGTCACGTCGGCGTTGTATGCAAACAGCAGGTCGAGCGTCTTCTTGCGCATTAGCGGCGACAGGTTCGTCGCATTCCACACGAACGGTTGTTGCGCGCGCAACAGTGCCTTCGCGGCGTCGATAGCATGGTGCGCGACCGCGCCCTCGTTCTGCCCATGACGCAGACCCAATGCATCGCGCGCATCGTCGAACGACACGACCGGCAGATCCGGATGATGCCGCGCCACCCACGTGTTCTTGCCCGACGCAGGCAGGCCCGACATCACGACGACCTGCGCGCCCGGTGTGCGAAACAGCGGATAGTCGGGATGCACGTCCGCACCGCGAAAGTAGCTGAGCGCCGTGTGCGCATCGGCGAATGCACGCGGCTGGCCGTAGCAGCCCTCTTCCCGCGCCAGTTCGCGCAACAGTTCGATGTTGTCGAGCACGCGCTGCGTGTCGTCGCAGATGCGCCCGCGGATATCGGCTTCGGCAAGCAGGCACAGCAGCGGCAGGCTGACCTGCCATGACAGCTCGCGCGCGATGAACTCCGGCGTGCCGCGGCGCGACCCGCTCATCGCGAAGAACGGCACCTGGTGCACGGCGATCATCCGGCAGATCGCTTCGCGCACCGCGAACGGCACGCCGGCATCCCACAGTGCAATCCGCGCATCGATCGCGCCCTTGCGCGAGTGGCCGGGATGGCCGATCGCACCGGTAACGGGATCGATGACCGTCGTGCCGTGCTTCGCGATGTCGTGCAGCAGCGCGGCCAGGAACACGATCTCCTGGTCGCCACGCGATGCGGCCTGGTACTCGGGCAGCGCGAGCAGCGCATCGATCACCATCATCGTATGCGTCCACACGTCGCCTTCGCCGTGGTGCGCGGGCTCCTGCGGTGTCGCTTTCGCGTGTTCGAGCGCGGGAAATGCCGCGAGACACGCGTGATAGTCCGGCTGCCGGCCGGGTGCGGGCACGAGTGCCTGCAATTGTTCGTACTTCATGATCAAGACTCCTCTCGAAACGGCACACGGCCGTTCCGAATTCATGGGTTCGGGCGCGCGGCGGGGATCGATGCCCACGTGACCGTCGGGCGCGGCGCATACAGGTCGACACCCGGCGCGAGCAGGTTCGGGATGAACGGCTGCTCCGAGTGATGGCGAGCCGATTCGAGAATGGCCTGCACGAAATCGTGGCGCACCCACTTCAGGCGCGCGGTCGTCGTGTCGTCCGTCTCGACCTTCACGTAGAGCCCTTCGGAGCGCTCCGACTTGTCGCACTGCTGCCATGCACGCGCGAGGTCGAGCCCCTGCCGCCGCACCGTTTCCTCGAACGCGCGACGCCAGTCCGGCGTCTTCGCGAGCGACGGGCCGAGCATGGCCTTCAGGTCCGCGAGTCGCGCCGGCGCGATGCCTTCGTACAGCACGGGCACCGACAGCACGGGCCCGTCGGCGAGCAGCGCGCGACGCGCGGGTGTCGACAGGAAACGGCCCGTTGCGCGATCGAACACGTCGAACTCGAAAAAGTGATGCGGCAGCGCGTCGTAGAACACCGCGTGCTTCTTGCTCATCGTCTCGCCGTACATCACGTAGCGATCGCCGAGGCGATCGAGCAGCCAGCCGGCATGGGCGGCGGCCCAGGTCTTCACGAACCCGAACTGCCGTTCGCGGCCGCCGCCGGCCAGATAGTGGCCGCGCGACTGCAGCAGCAGTTCGCCCGCGGGGCTGAAGCTGATGCCCGTGTTCGCGCCGTCGAGCTTTTCCTCGACGACGAGATGGGCGCCTGCGAGGGTGCGATAGGGAACGTGGTCGTGACCTTCGTCGCCGTCCTGCAGGCGCGAGCCTTCGAGGTGCGGCGTGCGCGGGTAGCGGGCGAGGTCGAGCGATTGCGCGTAGGCGCGGAAATCCAGCGTCATGGTCTTTCTCCGGAAACATCAGAAAAAGCCGACGACGTGAACGAACGATGGGGTGTGCGTTGCGGTGTCAGTGCGTGTCCGGGCGCGGCCCTGCGATCACTGTTCCGGTGCCGCGAGGCGGACGGGAACGGGCAGGACGACACGCGGCCGGGACGGCAGTCGTCGGCGTATCAGGCGAAGGGACGAATGTTTGCGGGCACTTGGATCACCGATTCGATGAGGGTTCAGGGATGAAGCAGGCGGATGCTACGAAACGGCATGTGTGCTGTCAAGCGCGGCCGGGTACGGCCGTTGCGGTTGTCGGCGTGCGTCGAATGCCTGCTGTGGCGTGCCACGCGCGCCATCGACATGGAAATGATCCGGATTCCTGTTTGTGTGTTTTTCGCCACATCGAGCCGTGATTCGATGGGCCACGCCGCGCCACCCGCTTGCTGCGCTCGTCGCGTGCATGCTAGAGTCGCCGCCATTCCGATCAACCCCTCACTCGCAAGGAGAAGAAATCATGACGTCACGCCAGCACTCCTCCCGTCGCGGGTCGTAGTTCGGGTTTTTCGCGTCCGTTCGTTTCATCGTTCACGCCAAGCAGCACCCCGTATCGCCGTCACGGCGATGAGCCGGGTCGTTCCGATCCGGTCGTGCCGCCCTCTTCCCGACTTCCGATGTCGGGCAGCGCATGTGTGCGCTGCCTGCACCATGGCCCGCCGTTCTTCCTTTTCATCGAACGGAAACCTCCATGGGCAATTCCATGCAATACCTGGGCGAGCGCATCACGTTGTGCGCTTGCGCCACCACCTGGATCGAAGGTGAGGCGATCCGGCAGCTCGAACACGCTGCCACCCTCCCCGGCATGCGGCGCGTCGCCGGCATGCCCGATCTTCACCCCGGACGCGGCTATCCCGTTGGCGCCGCGTTCTTCTCGACGGGCCGGCTGTATCCGGCGCTGATCGGCGGCGATATCGGCTGCGGGATGGCGCTGTGGCAAACCGCGCTCGATGCGCGGCGCGTCAGTGCGTCGAAGCTCGCGAGCCGGCTCGGCTCGATCGACGCCACGCCCGATGCAAGCTGGCAGCCGCTCGTCGCGGCCGCCGGGTTCGCGGATCACGCGTACGCGGCATCGCTCGGCACGATCGGCAGCGGCAATCATTTCGCGGAGGCGCAGCGGATCGACGCGGTGTACGACACCGATGCCGTCGCGGCGCTCGGCCTCGATCCCGATCGCCTGCTGCTGCTCGTGCATAGCGGATCGCGCGGCTTCGGCCAGTCGATCCTCGAGCAGCACATGCGCGAGCACGGCTACAACGGTCTCGTCGACACGGATGCCGCATGCACGGCGTACCTCGCGCGTCACGATGCGGCGTTGCGCTACGCGATCGCGAATCGCGACCTGATCGCGCGGCGCATGCTGGCGCGCTGGCGCACCGATGGCCGGTGCGTGCTCGACGTGAACCACAACCTGGTGAGCCGCGCGAGTGTCGACGGCGAGCCGGGCTGGCTGCATCGCAAAGGTGCGACGCCGGCCGATGCGGGGCCGGTCGTCATTCCCGGATCGCGCGGCGACTTCAGCTACCTCGTCGCGCCGGTGCGGCCCGACGATGCGGCCAGCCTGGCGTCGCTGGCGCACGGTGCGGGCCGCAAGTGGGCGCGCGGCGACTGCAAGGGGCGCCTCGAACGGCGCTTCACGCCGTCGCAGCTCACGCGCACGCCGCTCGGCAGCCACGTGATCTGCGAAGACCGCGAACTGCTGTACGAGGAAGCGCCGCAGGCCTACAAGCCGATCGACAGCGTCGTCGACGCGCTCGAAGCGGCCGGGCTGCTGCGCAAGCTGGCGCGGCTCGCGCCGGTGCTGACCTACAAGACGTCCGGGGAGGCTGGCCGATGCTGATGCAGATTTCTTCGGCGCACGGCCCGCTCGAATGCCAGCTGGCCGCGGCCAATGCGTTGCGGCGGCTGCAGACGGAAGCCGATGCGAAGCGCGTCGTCGTCACCGTGCTCGATGCGCAGCCGGGCGAACGGCCCGGCACGCTGCGCTCGGCGCTGCTCGACCTCGACGGCGAAGGTGCGCAGGCGCTCGCGGACCGCTGGACGGGCACGCTGCAATGGATTTGCGCGAGCCCGTACCGGTTGCGCCATCCGCGCAAGAACTGGTTCATCGGCGTCACGCGCTGCGCCGACGCGCAACCGCTGCCGGATGGCGATGTGCGGTTCGAAGCGATGCGCGCACGCGGGCCGGGCGGCCAGCACGTGAACAAGACGAGCTCCGCGATTCGTGCGACCCATGTCGCGACCGGCCTGTCGGTGCGCGTGGAAAGCGAGCGCAGCCAGCACGCGAACAAGTGCCTGGCGCTGCAGTTGCTGCAGGTTCGACTGCAGCAGGAGGCCGACCGTCACGCGTCCGATGCGCGCCGGCAGCGGCGGATGCAGCACTTTGCACTGGAGCGCGGCAACCCCGTGCGCGTGTTTCACGGGACGGCGTTCGTGCCGGCCGACTGAGCGCGAACGCGTGGCCGCCGGTGGTGTTCGCGCCGGCGGCCGGGCCATCGGCCTCATGGTTTTCCCGGCCTGCCGGTTGTGCGAGCGCGCAATCGGCTCCGGTGCATGACCGCGCGCCAGGCAGGCTGCACGGGCCTGCCGCGTGCATGCCGATTGCCGCGTGTTCCGCACCCTTTCTGCGCAGGAAAGGACGCTTGAGGCATCCGCAATTATCACGTGCCGCGGATTTGCCCACCATGTGTCGAACGATCGGTACAGCCCGCCTATTCGGCCCTTTCACTGGCCTTGCGGTGCCTGCCGCCACGTCGTGCGACCGGATGCAGCGCGCCGGTTGCGAACGGCCGGGCCTCGCGCCACGGCGTATCGATAATCAGGAGACACGATGAACAGCCATTCCCTCGATCTCGGCGGCAGCGCGGGCGAACCCGCGTTCGCACGGCCGCCGGCCACTGCCGCCGGCGCCGATGCGTCGGCCCTCCCCGCCCGCCGCGTCACGCTCGGCGATTTCATGGACGACCTGCCCGTCGGCGCGTTGCACCGGTTCGTCGTCTGGGTGATCGGCATCGGACTGTTCTTCGACATGTACGAGATCTTCCTCGTCAGCACGATCGGTTCCGCGTTGCAGAACGAATACGGGCTGAGCCGGCAGAGCACCGATTTCAAGCTGCTGCTCGCATCGGCGTTCATCGGCATGTTCGTCGGCGCGATGTGCCTCGGCAGCCTCGCCGACCGCATCGGCCGGCGCAAGGCGTTCCTGCTGACGCTCACGTGGTACAGCGCATTCTCGCTGGTCGGCGCGTTTGCGGTGAATGCCGACATGCTCGTCGCGTGCCGGTTCCTGACCGGCATCGGCGTCGGCGCGATCTATCCGGTTGCCGACAGCTTCCTGTCCGAGATCCTGCCGAAGGAAAAGCGCGGCAGGCTCGCCGCGTGGGCCTATACGACTTCCTATGTCGCGGTGCCGCTCGTCGGGTTTCTGGCGCTGTGGTTGAACCCGCTTCATGTCGGTGGCGTGGCCGGCTGGCGCATCATCCTCGCGATCGGCAGCCTCGGCGCCGTGTACGTGCTGTTCGTCCAGCATCGGCTGCCGGAGAGCCCGCGCTGGCTGCTCGCGCAGGGTCGCACCGCCGACGCGCATGCGGCATTGCGACGCTTCGCGGAAGGCACCGGCGTGCGCGTGCCAGAGCAATTCGCGGAGCCGGTCGAGCCGCAACGGCCGCTCGGGCTTGGCGAGCGTATCGCGCTGCTGCGACGCGAACCGTACGGCGCGCGCTACGTGATGCTCGCGATCTTTCACCTGTTTCAGGGCTTCGGTTATTACGGGTTCGGCACGCTGGCCGGCACGGTCGTGAAAAGTCGCGGCTTCGACGTGACGGACAGCACGCTGTTCATCGCGCTGTCGTTCATCGGCTATCCGGTCGGCTCGCTGCTGTCGATTCCGTTGCTCAACTGGATCGAGCGCCGCACGCTCGTGATCGTGTCGATCCTGTCGATCGCCGTGTTCGGGCTGTGCTTCGCGTATTCGGGCAATACCGCGCTGATCGTCGGCTTCGGGTTCCTGACGACCTGTGCGTCGAACGTGTTCAGCAACGCGTATCACGTGTATCAGGCAGAGATTTTCCCGGCGCGGGTGCGCTCGACGGCGATCGGCAGCACCTATGCGCTGTCGAGGATCGTCAGCGGGGTGTTGCCGTTCGTGTTGTTGCCGGTGCTCGGCAGTTATGGCGCGGGTGCGATGTTCGGGGTAATCTCGGTCGCGCTCGGTATCGTCGCGGTCACGCTGCGCGTGCTCGGGCCGCTGACTACGCGGCGCAGCCAGGATGAGATCAATCCGGTTTGAGCGGGGGAATGCGGGGCATGGGAACGTGCGGCCGCATCATTTTCGATGGCTGCTGGATTTCCTGGGCGATATGTCGCCAGTCATCTGTGGTGACACGTTTGCCCGATCCCCAAAGGGGCGCTCATGAATGCGCGAGCCGGTGACGCCTTGCTACTTGCGGAACAGGAAGCCCCACATGAGGACCGTACAGAACACCAGCCCTACCCACCCCTCGAATCGGGTGATTCGAATCATTCTGGCCGACATGATGTCTTCGGTCGACATGTTGTAAAAGAATTTGTACGTCCATCGCCAGGCCCTCGATCGGCAATGGAAGGCCAAGATCCGTTCCGGACGAAATGCCATGACGGCGGACATCGCGATGCCGTAAGCGACAACGACAAAGCCGACAACAAGGCGGTAGCTCGATTCGTTCATGTGGCGGCCCCGGATCCAGCGGTTGAGGAATTGGACAGAACGTCGGTAATCGGTGCGAACGTGAACCTATGATCGTTTTCTTCGGAATCCGGGCCAAAACGGCTTTGCGCACGCCGCGTCGCCTCACCGCGCCGACATGAAATCGAACAGCTTCGCGATATCGGTCGTCAGCACGGCGCCGGCCTTCACCCCCACCCACAGCGTTCTCGTCGCCCACGCATCGTCGAGCTTCACGACCCCGAGCCGCGCCGCGCGCTCGCCGGTCACCGCATCGCGCGGCAGGATGCCGATGCCGAGCCCCGCCTCGATCATCCGGCTCACACCGTCGAAATTCGATACCTGGATCCGCAGCTTCAGCGAGCGCTCGACCGCGAACGCCGCGTCCGTCATGCGCGCGAGCAGCGAGCTGCCGTCACTGAGCCCCACGTAGTCTTCGTCGAGCGTATCCGCGAAGCGGATGCTGTCGCGCGCGGCGAACCGGTGCGTGCGCGGCACGAGCAGCACGAGCTCGTCGCGCCGGTACAACCGCCGTTCGATGCCGGGGGCCGGCACGTTGTCGGCGAACACGCCGAGATCGGCCTTGCCGGATGCGAGCGCGTCGACGATCTCGTGGCTCAGCCGCTCTTCGAGGCTGACCTTGATGCCCGGATGGTCGGTGAGGAACGCGGCGAGATCGGCGGGCAGGAACTGCACGATCGCGGACGTGTTGGTCCACACGTGGATATGGCCGCGCACGCCGGCGACGTAATCGCTCATCTCGTGCGCCATCCGGTTGACCTGCTCGATCACCTTCGCCGCGTGGTCGAGCAGCGCGCGGCCTGCGGGCGTCAGCTCGACACCGCGCGCATGCCGGACGAACAATGCACTGCCCGTCACGCTTTCCAGCTCGGCGATACGCTTGCTGACCGCGGACAGCGTGAGCTGGCCGTGTTCGGCCGCTTTCGTCAGGCTGCCGTGCTCGGCGACGAGCGCGAACACGCGCAGCGACTGCAGATCGAAATGAAGCGGGTTCACCATGTCGTGGGTCCTGGGAAGGCGGTGCCGGCGCCTACCGTCGGCGCGGCGGCCTGACGCCGATCATACGCCCGGCCGCCCCCGCGCGATACGGCGCGCCTAGCGCAGCGCGATCGACAGCAAGGCGGTGAGCATCGCACCGTCCGGCTTCTCGAGATCGTCGAGCACGTCGAAGTGCTGCATGCCGGGCAATCCTACGTGGATGATTCGTTCGCCGGCCGCTTCGCACGCCGTCGCGTAGTCGCGTGCTTGCCGCACGAGTTCGGGCAGCTCGGCTTCGCCGACCGCGACGACCGTCGGCGCGCCGGACCCGACGTGGCGCAACGGGCTGTACGCGTCGACTTCGTGCGCGGTGAGCTGCAGCTTGTCGTTCAGGCAGCACAGCGAGATCGGTTCGAGATCGACGAGCGGACTGATCGCGAGCGCCGAGACGACGGCCGGATGCGCGCGGTGCACGGCCGTCAGATGGCCGCCCGCTGAATGGCCGCTCAGGTGGATCGGCCGCTTCGCGGTGCCGAGGCCGTCCGGGTCGTTCGCCAGGTAGTCGAGCAGCGCGCCGATCTCGCCGACGATGTCGGTCATCGTCGCGATCGGCGCGAGCGTGTATTCGGCGAGTATCACGTCGAAACCGCGCGCGAGCGGCCCGCGCGCCCCGTACGCGAAATCCTCTTTCGCGCAGTGCTGCCAGTAGCCGCCGTGAACGAACACGAACAGCGGCGCATCGGCCTGGCCGCACGACAGCCAGTCGAAACGCTGCGCGGGTTGCGCGCCGTAACGCAGGTCGCGCCGGACGGACGCGGCTGCATAGAGCGCTGCGCTGCGCGCCTGCATCGACGCGAGCAACGCAGGGAAATCGGGTACCACCTTCGTGTTCAGATAAGCGGCGTCGAGCGCCGCGCGGTCCATGCCGCGGTAGAGGATCGTCATCGGGAATCGCCTCGGTCGAGTTGCGGAAGCGCGGACGCGAGCGTCGCGTCCGCTGCGAAGGCGGCTTCTCAGTCGCCGATGCCTGCATTATCCGCAGCGCGGCATGGGTCGGCTATCCGGAATCGGCGAGCGCGGAGGCCGGCTGTCCGATTTCGGCGGGAGATCGGCGCGGCATGCGGCCGCACCGTGATCAGGTCCGCTCGCGTGAGGGCGACGCGGTGGTGCGCCGGTGCTCAGATCAACTCGGAGATCTCGATCAGGTTCAGGTCGGGATCGCGCACGTAGACCGACCGGATCTTCTGCGTCGCGCCCGTGCGCTCGACCGGCCCTTCGACGATCGGCCAGGCGACGCGCTTCAGGTGTGCGATCACGTCGTCGAGCGGCACGGACGCGATGAAGCACAGGTCGAGCGCGCCGGGCACCGGCACATGCGCTTTCGGTTCGAATTCCGCGCCGCGCACGTGCAGATTGATCTTCTGGTTGCCGAAGCGGAAGGCGATCCGGCCCGCGCCGAAGGTTTCGAGCCGCATCTGCAGCACCTCGGTGTAGAAATGCTTCGTCCGGTCGGGATCGACGCAGGTCAGCACGAGATGGTCGAGGTGATCGATCAGCGCCATGAGGTTCGCTCCTGTTCGTGGTTCATGAGAACGCGCGCTGCGCGGGCATGTCGCCGGCGTCCGCGCGCGGCGGCGGATGAAGGTCAGAGCGGCGCCCGGCCTTCAGGATCTGGCTCGGCACGCCATGCCCGATCAGCGCGGGCAGCCGTGCCGACGCGGCCAGCACGGCCGCGAGATCGATGCCCGTATCGTAGCCGTCGAGTTCGAGCATGTGCACGAGCTCCTCGGTGCACGCGTTGCCGGTCGCGCCCGGCGCGTAAGGGCAGCCGCCGAGCCCGCCGAGCGACGCGTCGAAGCGGTCGATCCCGGCGTCGAGCGCCGCGAGCGTATTCGCGAGCGCCATCCCGCGCGTGTTGTGGAAGTGCAGCGTGAGCTGCAGCGCACCGAAGCGTTCGCGTGCCCGTGCCGACAGGTCGCGCACCTGCGACGGAAACGCCATGCCCGTCGTGTCGCACAGCGTGAAGCCATGCACGCCGAGATCCGCGAAGCGCTGCATCCATGCGAGCACGCCTTCTGCTGCAACATCGCCTTCCATCGGGCAGCCCATCGCGGTCGACAGCGACACGTTGATCGCGACACCGGCGCCGCGTACCGCGTCGATCACGTCGCGCAGTTGTGCGAACGACTGCTCGCGCGTCATCCGCAGGTTCGCGCGGTTGTGGCTTTCGCTCATCGACATCACGAGGTTCACTTCGTCGACGCCGCACGACAGCGCGCGCTCCGCTCCGCGCACGTTCGGCACGAGCACCGTATAGACGACGTCGGGTGCGCGCGCGATGCCGTGCATCACGGCCTCCGCGTCGCGTAACGCAGGGATCGCCTTCGGCGACGTGAACGACGTGACCTCGATCTTCGCGTAGCCGCACGCGCTCAGCGCGTCGACGAGCGCGATCTTGTCGTCGGTGTCGACGAATGCCGCTTCGTTCTGGAGACCGTCGCGCGTCGCGACTTCGTGGAGGTAGAGGCGTTTGCGTTGGCCGCTCATGTTGTTTTCTCCTGTTTCCGCATCTCAGATCACGCCGCGCGTGCGCCAGTCGCCGCGCGTCGCCGCATCGATGCCGAGCGATTCGAGTACCGCGTCGGTATCCGCGCCGAGCGCGGGCGCCGCGTGTTCGATGCGCCCGGGCGTCGCGCCGAGCTTCGGTACGATGCCCGGCACGAGTACCGGCGTGCCGTCGGGCAACGCGGCATCGACGAGCATGTCGCGGGCGCGGTAATGCGGATCGGCCGCGATGTCGGCCACGTCGTAGATGCGCCCGGACGGGATGCGCGCGTCGTTCAGCGCGGCCAGTACGGCATCGAGATCGTGCTGCGCGCTCCATTCGCCGATTGCTGCGTCGATGCGCTCGACCTGCGCGACGCGTCCGTCGTTGTGCGCGAGCGCGGGATCGTTGCCGAGATCGGGCCGGCCGATCAGATCCATCAGGCGTCGGAAGATGCTGTCGCCGTTGCCCGCGATCAGTGCGTACTTGCCGTCGCGGCAGCGGTACGCGTTGGTCGGCGCGATGCCGGGCAGGCTGCTGCCGGCCGCCTCGCGCACGGCGCCGAACGCCGAGTATTCGGGCAGCAGGCTTTCCATCATGTTGAAGACCGACTCGTACAGCGCGACGTCGACGACCTGCCCCTTGCCGCCCTGCTGCTCGCGATGCCGCAGCGCAAGCAGCACGCCGATCACGCCGTGCAGCGCCGACAGCGAATCGCCGAGCGAGATGCCGACGCGCACCGGCGTGCGGCCGGGCTCGCCGGTCAGGTGCCGCAGGCCGCCCATCGCCTCGGCGATCACGCCGAAGCCGGGACGGTCGCGGTACGGGCCCGTCTGCCCGAAGCCCGACACGCGCAGCATCACGAGCCCCGGGTTGATCGCGGACAGCGCGTCCCAGCCGAGCCCCCAGCCTTCGAGCGTGCCGGGCCGGAAGTTCTCGATCAGCACGTCGGTCTCGGCCACAAGGCGGCGCACGACGTCCTGCCCTTCGGGCGTGCGCAGGTCGAGCGTGAGCGAGGTCTTGTTGCGCGACTGCGCGGCCCACCAGACCGACGTGCCCTCATGCAGCAGCCGCCATTTGCGCAGCGGGTCGCCGAGCCCGGGCGGCTCGACCTTGAGCACGTCGGCGCCGAATTCGGCGAGCATCCGGCCCGCGAACGGCCCGGCGATCAGTTGGCCGAGTTCCAGCACGCGGATGCCGTCCAGGGGGCGTGTCATGGCTGTCTCCGATGAAATCGTGGTGTCGATGAAGGCGATCATGACGGCGTTCGCGCCGGGCGAAAATCGATCGATGCTCAACCAGCCTTTCCGTTTCGGAAAGGCGCGCGTCACGCCCCTCGTGCAACGCGTAGCGTCAACCTTTCCATCCGGGAAAGCGCGCTCGCGCAACGGGCAAACGACGGCACCCGCGCCGCCGGCAGAATCGAACCCGTTCCGCGCCCGCCGGGCGCCTGT
Source organism: Burkholderia sp. AU45274 (assembly GCF_030482505.1). Classification (NCBI taxonomy): domain Bacteria; kingdom Pseudomonadati; phylum Pseudomonadota; class Betaproteobacteria; order Burkholderiales; family Burkholderiaceae; genus Burkholderia; species Burkholderia sp. AU45274. Next base: position 569,319 of record NZ_JAUJQE010000002.1, read on the forward strand.
CAGCGAGACCCGCCATGTTTTCTGCTTCCTCTCCCGCGAAGATCGTGTTTCTCGACCGCGCGACGCTGTCGCCGCACACCGTGCTGAAGCCGTTTCCGTTCCCGCACGTATTGCAGACCTTCGACCGGACGGCCGCGCACGAGATAGCCGCGCGCATCGGTGACGCGGACATCGTCGTGACCAACAAGGTGCGGCTCGACGCGGCAGCGCTCGCCGATGCGCGGCGCCTACGGATGATCGCGATCGCCGCGACGGGCACCGACATCGTCGATCTCGACGCGTGCGCGGCGCGCGGCATCGTGGTGAGCAATATTCGCGGGTATGCGGTCCGCACGGTGCCCGAGCATACGTTCGCGCTGATCTTCGCGCTGCGCCGCAGCCTCGTCGCGTACCGCGACGCGGTGCGTGGCGGGCGCTGGCTCGACAGCGGGCAGTTCTGCTTTTTCGATCATCCGATTCGCGACCTGGCCGGCTCGACGCTCGGGATCGTCGGCGACGGCGTGCTCGGGCGCGCGGTGGCCGGCATCGCCCGCGCGCTCGACATGCGGGTGCGGTTCGCGGCGCACGGCGATGCGGCGGGAGACGACTACGCGCCGCTCGACACGCTGCTGCGCGACAGCGACGTGATCACGCTGCACTGCCCGCTCGCGCCGGCGACGCGGCACCTGATCGACGCGGCCGCGTTCGCGCGGATGGCGCGCCGGCCATTGCTGATCAATACCGCGCGCGGCGGGCTCGTGGATGAAGGTGCGCTGGTCAACGCATTGCAGTCGGGGCAGATCGCGGGCGCGGGGTTCGACGTGGTCACGCAGGAGCCGCTGCCGGCCGCGCATCCGTTCCACGCGATCCTGTCGCATCCGGCATTCATCCTGACGCCGCACGTCGCGTGGGCGAGTGACGAAGCGATGCAGGCGCTCGCCGATCAGCTCGTGGACAACGTCGCCGCGTTCGTGGGCGGCACGCCGCGGCATGTGGTGTAACGTGCGCGGCGCATGGCGCGGCTGAAGGTCATTCAACCCGCGCAAACAGAACGGCCCCGCTCGATGGCTCGAAGCGGGGCCGGCTGAATTCGGGGCTGCTTACGCCAGCGACTCGGCACGTTACGGGTTCGTGCATCCGCCCTATCTTGCGGCCGGTTTCTGAATGCCTGATGGGCTCTACTTTAAGGAATCCAGACGACCAGCGATATAGGACAAGTCCGAAACTGAATGGGGCCAATTCTGGAAACGGCCGTTTCGATCGCAGCGTACCGCGACCGACGCGAATCTCAGTAAGCCGACATCTCGACGCAAGGATCGACCTTGGACGGCGAGCAGATGACCGAGTACTTGGCGCTCTCGCGCATCAGCGCTTCGCCTTCGTGCAGCGCGATCTTGATCTCGGGGTGACGCTCGTACGCGAGGAAGGCCGAGCACACGACGGCGGACATCACGACGAGGGAAAACACAAATTTTTCAAGGGTTTGGAAACGTTCAGGCATGGTTCGACCTATCTCTTAGGCCGTGATTATATCTCGAAATAAGGGTTTTCCCTATAACGTGGCCCACATACCGAGGATGCGTTCGGTCTTTGGGGTCAGGTGTTCGCACCCCTTTTCAGTGAATCGGTGTCGAACGCGGGTCGCGCCGGTCGAATGGCGCCACCCCGCCGGCCGTGGTCGCGCCTGCACGGGGCGATGGTCATCGATGGCTTGAAGAAACGGGACGATCGCGGCCCGCAAGGACGAAGTCGCATGCCCGCGGAATCCGGGCGCGCCGTGCCGCCGGCGCGTCACTGCGGCGCCGACGCGCCGCTCGCCGCATTGCCCGGCCACGCCTTGCCGATTTCGTCGACCAGCGACTTCGCGGTGCCGGTTACGATCGCGGCGTCGACGCCGGACGTCTGCCACGCGCCGTCGGCGGCCTGCACGAAGGTCAGGTTCGCGCGCGAAGGCTTGTAGTCGGCATTGCGCCACGTGACCACGACGTCGCACGAGTAGGTGCGATCGCCGAGCTTCTTGCAGTCGCCGTCGGGCTTCGCCGACACGACATCGGCCGAGACGGGCAGCGGCTGGCCGAACAGCGCGTTCAGGCCGCCGTGGTTTTCCGCCTCGAGCGCGCGGCGCACGGCGGCGTCGACGTCGCTCGACCCGGGGCCGTCGTGGAGCAGGTTGCAGGCAGCCAGCAGCGTCGATGCACCGGCGAGTGTCAGCAGCGTGTGGAACTTCATGGATATCCGTTATCGGGGGAACGCCGCGTAGTCTGCAACGTCCGCGCGCGGTGCGCGGTATCCATTTGTAACCAATTGCACGGAGGCGCGAGCGGCATCGCGTGCCCGTGCGTCGCCCTCGCCTATTGCCGCTCCTGCTTCACGCGGCTGACGAGCTGCGTCGGGCTCACGAACTGCAGCGCGATCACGACCCACACGAGCGTGATGGCCATGTAGATCATCGCCATCGCGTCGATCGACTGCGGCGCGCGCACGCCGGTCGAGAACACCGCGTAATACAGCGCGACGACGAGCGTCTGCGTGCTCGGCCCCGCGGTGAAGAAGGTCAGCTCGAACATCCCGATCGTGCGCACCAGCACGAGCAGCCCCGCCGCGAGCATGCCGGGCACCAGCAGCGGCAGCAGCACGTAGCGGAAATAGCGCCACGTGTTCGCGCCGAAGATGCGCGCGGCGGCTTCGAGATTCGGGTCGATCTGCTCGATGAACGGCGTCATCACGAGGATCACGAACGGCAGCGCCGGCACGAGGTTTGCGAGGATCACGCCCGGCAGCGTGCCCGCGAGCCCGACCTTGTACATCACGGTGGCCATCGGGATCCCGTACGTGACGGGCGGCACCATCAGCGGCAGCAGGAACACCAGCAGCGCGAAGCGCTTGCCGCGAAACTGCACGCGCGCAAGCGCATACGCGGCCGGCACGCCGAGCGCGATCGACAGCAGCACGACCGCGCCGACGACCTCGACGGTCACCCACAGCACGCTCGCGAGCTGGAAGTCCTCCCACGCCTTCGCGTACCAGTGCAGCGTGAAGCCCTGCGGCAGCGGCGTGCCGAACCAGCGGGTCGCGATCGAATTCACCGCGACGGTCGCGATCAGCAGCATCACGTTCAGCAGGAAGAACGCCATCAGCCCCCACACGAGCGCCTTCCACGCGCGGCCGGCGAGATTGCTTGTCATCTTCTGCGGTTTCCTCGCGTCGACGGGGCGCGCATCGGGCGCATCGGGCGTGTCGTGCTTCGGCGGCCAGGTGCGCGCGGCATGATTGTCGGTCGCCATCAGCCCTTGCCTCCCGTCACCGCGCCCGTATAGAAGAAGCGGCGCGCGCCGAGCATCGACGCGACCACCAGCAACTGCACGAAGCCCATCACGATCGCGATCGCCGATGCGAGCGAATAGTCGTAGCTCTCGAACGCGGCTTCCGCCGCCGCGATCGAGATCACGCGTGTGGGGCCGGCCGGCGCGCCGAGCAGCACGGCCGACGGGAACACCGAGAACGCCTGCACGAACGACAGGCACGCGGCCATCGTCAGCCCCGGCACGAGCAGCGGCAGGTAGATCTGCCGGAACTGCTGCCACGGGTTCGCGCCGAGCGTCGCCGCTGCGCGCGCGAGCGTCGGGTCGATGCCGCTGATGTACGACAGCATCAGCAGGAACGCGAACGGAAAGCCCGACACGATCAGCGACAGCAGCACGCCCCAGTAGTTGTGGGTGAGGCGCACTTCGTCGGTGTACAGGTGCAGCCCCTGCAGCGCCTGCGGGAACCAGCCGTTCGGCCCGAAATACGTGAGCATCCCGTCGGCGACGAGCACCGTGCCGAGCGTGACGGGAATCACGAGCAGCGTCGTGACGAACTTCTGGTACGGCGAGTGGCGGCGCAGCGCGAATGCGACGGGCACCGCGATGCCGACGTTGAGCAGCGTCGCCGGCACCGCGAGCTTCAGCGTGACGAGCACGGTCGGCCACATCGCCGCGTCGGTGAAGAACTGCACGTAGTTCGCGAGCGCGCCGCCGCCGTTCATCGGCTGGAACGACAGCACGAGGCCGTACGCGAACGGATAGATGAACAGCGCGACGATGAATGCGAGCGCGGGCGTGACGAGCCACGCTTTCGCGTCGCGCGGCGTGCCGCCGGATGCGACCGTGCTCATGCGGTCTCCCGGTATGACGGCGCGGCGGCCACGCCGCTCATGTCGGCGCTCCCGGGTAGACGAGCGTGCGTGACGGCGCAACGCGCAGCCGCAGCGGCTCGCCTTCCGTGAATTCGCCGGCGACGCGCGCCCAGATCGGGCCGAACGGCGTGACCGCGCGGATCAGCGAATCGCGGCCGCCGTACTCGACCGTTTCGACGGTCGAGTCGAACGCGTTCGTGTTGTCGCCCGCATCGTCTGCCCGCTCGATGTCGTCGGGGCGCAGCGCGACCACGACCTCCTTCGTATCGAAGCCGGCCATCGGCACGCCCGTGACGCGCACGCCACCGGCCGCGACGTTCACGTAATCGCCGGCCATCCCTTCGAGCGTGAACGGCAGCACGTTGCGATAACCCATGAAGCGCGCGACGTGCAGGTTGTGCGGGCGCGTGTAGACGTCCTTCGGCGTCGCGACCTGCTGCACGACGCCCTCCTTCATCACGACGATGCGGTCGGCCATCGACAGCGCTTCGTCCTGGTCGTGCGTCACGTAGATCGTTGCGCGTTCGAGCTGTGTGTGGATGCGGCGGATCTCGGCGCGCATCTCGATGCGCAGCTTCGTGTCGAGGTTCGACAGCGGCTCGTCCATCAGCACGAGCGGCGGCTCGATCACGATCGCGCGTGCGATCGCGACGCGCTGCTGCTGCCCGCCCGACAGTTGCCCGGGCAGCTTGCCCTCGTGGCCGACGAGCTGCACGAGTTCGAGCGCCTGCTGCGCGCGCCGCCGCGTTTCCTGCTTCGGCACGCCGCGCATCTTGAGGCCGAAGCCGACGTTGTCGAGCACCGACATGTGCGGAAACAGCGCGTAGTTCTGGAACACCATCCCGAAGCCGCGGCGCTCGGGCGGCAGCACGTCGATGCGCGTGTCGTCGAGCCAGATGCCGCCGCGCGTGAGCGGCTGCAGCCCCGCGATGCAGTTGAGCGCGGTCGACTTGCCGCAGCCCGACGGGCCGAGCAGCGCGATGAATTCGCCGCGCCGGATCTCGAGATCGAGACCGTTCAGCGCGGCGACCTGCGCGCCTTCCGCATTGGTGAAGCTGCGGCACACGCCATCGAGCCGCAGCCGTTCGAAACTGTGCTTCATTGCGCGAACTCCCTCGACGCGGGCGCCGCGGCGCCCGCCGGTTCCTGCGTCACTTCGACTTCTGCGATCCGATCTCGCGATCCCACTTCTGGAACGCGGCGACCATCGCCTGCGCGTTGAGCGGCTGCACGTGCGGGCGCTCCGCGAGCAGCTTCGCGTACTCGGGGCGGCCGAATTTCTTGATCACCTCCTGGCTGTGCGCGGGCGCCATCTCGAGCGTCACGCCCTTCACCGCCGGGCCCGGATAGAAGTAGCCGTCGTCGTAGGTCATCGCCTGTTGCGCCGGTTCGAGCAGGAAGTTCATCAGCTTGAACAGCACGTCGAGCTTTTCCTTCGGCACACCCTTCGGGATCACCATGTAGTGCGCGTCGTTGACCCACGTCATGTTGTCGAAGGCCTGGACCTTGAATTCCGCCGGCACGATGCCGAGGGCGCGCGGGTTGAGGTCCCAGCCGGTGACGGTCACGGTCATGTCGCGCGTGCCCTCGCCGAGTTCCTTCATCACCGCCGACGTGCCGCCCGGGTAGTACGGCACGCAGTCGTTCAGCGCCTTCAGGAACGCCCAGGTCTTGTCCCAGCCGTTGATCGGATCCTGCGGATTCTTGTCGCCGAGCACGTACGGCAGCCCCATCAGGAACGTGCGGCCGGGGCCCGAGTTCGCCGGGCGCGCATAGATCAGCTTGTTCGGGTGCGCCTTGCACCAGGCGAGCAGCTGATCGGGTGTCTTCGGCGGGTCGCTGACCTTCGCCGGGTTGTATTCGAGCAGCGGGCCGGCCGGCATGTAGGTGACTTCGAGGCCGTAGCCCTGCGCGAGATCCTGCATCTTGCGCGGGCCGGGCGCGTATTTGTCGAGTACGCCGGGGAGCGCGGCCGCGTCGTCGGGCAGCAGCTTCTGCCACAGGTTCTGCTCGATGCCGGCGGCCAGCGCGTCGGTGCCCGTCAGCACGAGGTCGATGTCGGCGCGCCCCGCCGCCTGCATCGCCTTGATCTTGCCCGGCAACTGCGGCGCGGGCGCGTTCGTGAACGTGACGTTCGAGACGAGGTTCGGGTTCTTGTCCTTGAAGGCTTCGATGGCCTTCTGCGTGAGCTGAAGGTTCCCCGCGACATCGACGATGTTCAGCGAGACGGGGGCGGCGACGGCGGCCGTGGCAGACAGCGTGAAACCCACGGCGAGTGCGATCCGGCGGACACGGCGAGCGATCGGGGTGGCGTTCATGTCTCCTCACTTCGGTCGGTGGATGGGACCTTTCTTTTCAGGAAATCATGACGGCGTTATACGATGTCGGTCAACAAAAAACCACGGCGCGCGGGGCGGGACTTTCCCTGACAAATACCTTCCGTTTGTTGACGATTTGGGTGCCGACCGATGCTGGGGCGTCGTGCCGGGTCGATTGTGCTGCGTGTTAAGACGTCGTATCTCGGCGAGCGGCGAAATGGAATCGGTTCGAGGTCGCATCGCGACCCGACGGTGACGGCGCGCGCGCCGGGCGCCCGGTCGGGCGCGGCGCGCGAAAGGCGGGAATATTCAGTCAGTCAGGCCGTGCCGAGAGCGGCCACTTCTTCGATCAACCGCTCTGCATCCCGCCACTCGCCATACCCCGACGCCGGGTTCAGGTGCCCGACCTCCCCCAGATCGACCAGCTTGCTGCCCCACCCTGCCGCCAGCGCCTCGACGCGTTCGAAACCCGCGAGCGGATCGTTGCGGCTCGCGGCGACGATGCTCGGAAACGGCAGCCGTCCGATCGGTATCGGCGTCCAGCCGTTCGCGGCGATCGCATCGGGCGCCGGATAACCGGCGGGCATCGGCGACTCGAGATCGGCCGGCGCCGCGAGCAGCGCGCCGTGGATCTGGCGCGTGGCCTGCCGTGCCCAGTGCACCGTGATCATCACGCCCGCGCTGTGCGCGACGAGGATCACCGGGCCGTCGATTTCGGCCAGCGCCGCATCGAGCGCCGCGACGCGTGCGGCGCGGCTCAGCTTGTCGGCTTCGAGCGGCGCGACGGCGCGTGCGTTCGGCAGGCGCCGTTCGAGGTGCGTCTGCCAGTGGTCTTCGACGTGATCGCGCAAGCCGGGCACGATCAGGATGGTGGGGGTGGTCGTCAGGGTCATGCAGTCTCCGAAACGTTCAGGAAAGGTGGGACGCGCGCGAGGTCGGACACATAGCTCGCTCGTCCGATGGCGAACAGCACGGCGGCCATGAGCGGCACGACGGGAATCCATTGCAGTGCGCCGACGAGCCCGGCGCGATCGGCGACCCACCCCGTCAGCAGCGGGCCCGGCGCCATGCCGAGCAGGTTGTTGGCGAGCGTGAGCGTCGCGAACGCCGACGCGTGGATCGCGGCCGGCGTCAGGTTCGCGACCATCGCGCCCGATGCACCGGACGCACCCGCGCCGACCAGCATCCCCGCGCAGATCAGCGCGAGCTGCAGCGGCCCGGGCGGCAGCCGGAACGCAATCGCGAGGCACACGCCCGTGAGGACGCAATACGCGATCGCGGTCAGCCACTTGCGCTTGCCGTCGGTCTTGCCGACGCGGTCGGTGACGATCCCGCAGCCGACCATCCCGACGCCCGCGAGCAGCACGAAGCCGGCCGCGAGCACCGCCGCGCGGTCGGGCGCCATCGCGTAGTAGCGGTTCAGGTAGCTCGGCAGCCACGCGAACAGCGCGCCCGGCACGAACAGGTGCAGCCCGCTGCCGAGGTACGCGCAGATCACCGAACGCGATGCGAACAGCCCCGACATCAGCGCGCGCACGTTGCCGCGCAGGTCGCGCGGCACGCCGGCGTCGCGCCGGCACGGTTCGATCCGATACGCGGCGAGCCGCCGTTCGGTCACGACGCAGCGATACGCGACGAGCAGCACGATGCCGAGCGCGGCCATCACGCCGAACGACCAGCGCCAGCCGAGATGCGCACCGACCAGCCCGCCGAGCGCCATCCCGAACACGGAGCCGAATGCGCCGCCGGCCATGAACGCGCCGGTCAGGGTCGCGCGCAGCCGTGCCGGAAAGATGCTGAGGATCAGCGCGACGCCGACGCTGCCGTACGCGGCTTCGCCGAGCCCGACGAGGCCGCGTGCGACGAGCATCTCCGCGTAGTTCGTCGACAGCGCGCAGCCGAGCGTCGCGATGCTCCACAACGCGGCCATCAGCACGATGCTGCGCACGCGCCCGAAGCGGTCGGCGAGTACCGACAGCGGGAACGTCAGCAACCCGACCAGCAGCGCGACGACGCCGGACAGCGAACCGAGCTGCGTGTCCGACAGCGCCCACGCGTGCTTGAGCAGCGGGAACACGGCATTGAGCACCTGCCGCGACATGTAGTCCGACAGCAGCAGGCCGACGGTCAGGCCGAACACGAGCCACGCATACGCGGGCGCGCGCCGGCCGGCGGCGGCGACGTCCTGCATCGACGGCTCGACTTGATGGATCAGCATGCGTGTCTCCTCCGGCGCCGGAGGTCGTGCTTCGGCGCGGCTTGCGTGGCACCGCTCCGTTGACCGGAGTCCGCTCCCGCGCGCTGCGCAGGGGTGGTGCCACGCCACAACGATCGGCGGGCGGCGGCCGTCACGGCCGCTTACCCGGGTGCGCGGCGCGTCAGGCGGCCCGCAGCGGCACGTTCACCTGGCCGGCGCGGCGGTTCGGCGCCATCCCGAGGTGCGCCAGCGTTTCGTCGATGCCGTCGTACTGCACGCCGATCCGGTAGATCGCCTTCGCCTCCTTGCCGGTGGCGATGTCGCGGCCGAGTTCGCGCGCGATCCGTGCGCACTGCTCGACCTGCTGCACCGACGTCATCCGGTTGCCCTTCTGGTCGATGATCGTGTCCTCGATCCCGCAGCGCGGATGCAGGCCCAGCGCCATCGCGACCGTGTTGATCGGCAGGACGTTCTTCATCAGCGATTCGAGCGTGATGCACGCGCCGTCCGGGCAGCGCCGCACGAATTCCATGAAGTTGTACGGATTCGGGCCGTCGAAGCCGCCGCCGATGCCGACCCACGTGACGTTCAGCGGGCCGCGATAGACGCCGCGGCGGATGATCCGCTCGAGCGTTTCCAGCGCGTGCATGCCGGTGAGCTGGAAATGCGGCTGGATGCCGGCCGCCTGCAGGCGGCGCAGGTGCTCGTCGACCCAGCCGGGGCCGGCCGGCACGGTCATCTCGCGGTACGCGTCCCAGTACGCGGCTTCGTTCAACGACGTGCCGGCGATGTCCTGGCGGTTCATCAGCTCGGTGATGTTCATCTGCACGGTGTTGATCGCGACCGTCACCTGGTCGGGCTTCGGCGTCAATTCGGCAAGCATGTGGCGCGTGTCGTCGGACAGCCATTTCGCGTCGGCGCCCTCGCCTTCCGGCGCGAACGAGATCGAGCCGCCCACCTGCAGGATCATGTCGGGCACCGCCTCGCGCAGCCGGCCGAGCAGTTCGTTGAACTTCGACAGGCGCTTGCTGCCCTTGCCGTCGAGTTCGCGCACGTGCAGGTGCAGCACCGTCGCGCCCGCGTTGTAGCAGTCGACGGCCTTCTGCACGTGCTCGTCCATCGTCACCGGAATGTCTTCCGGAAAATCGGCCGGCATCCATTCGGGGCCGTACGGCGCGACCGTGATGACCACCTTGTCCTGGTTTTCCGGGTGCAGCGAATCGTCGAGAAATTGCATGTCGTCCTCCAGTGGAAATCGTTGTATTGCGGGCGTACGGGCGTGCGTATCCCGCCGCGCCGGGCGGCGGGCCCGGCGCGTTGCATGGGGTTTCAGAGATGGGCTACGGTGTTGGCGGGCTCAGAACGGCACGTCGCCGACGATGCCCGCGCGCTCCATCTGGCGCACGCACGGCGGGTAGTCCATCACCGCGTAGTGCTGGGTGCTGCGGTTGTCCCAGATCGCGACGCTGTGCCTCTTCCAGCGCCAGCGCACCTGGTACTCGGGGATGTACGCCTGGCTGACCAGGTATTGCAGCAACTGGCCGGCGCCGGGATTCGCGTCCTGCCCGACCCGCACGCGCGCCGGCGTGTGGAAGTTGGTGAAATGCGTGGTGAACGCATTCACGTACAGCACTTTCTCGCCGGTTTCAGGATGCGTGCGCACGACCGGATGCTCGGCGTCCGGGTACTGCGCCTTCAGCGCGAGGCGCTTGTCGATCGGCATCGCCGCGCCGAAGCTCGCCTCGATGCTGTGGCGCGCGCGCAAGTCGTCGATCTGCTGCTTCACGTGTTCAGGCAGGCGCTCGTAGGCGAGCACCATGTTCGCCCACATCGTGTCGCCGCCAACCGGCGGACCGTCGATGCAGCGCAGTACGCAGCCGAACGGCGGCGCCACGCGCCAGCTCGCATCGCTGTGCCACGCATTCTCGTAGCGGTCGTTCGGCTGGTCGGGCGACTTGTAGATCCGCACGAGCCCCGGATGCTCGGGATCGCTGCCGGCCACCGGATGATCCTCGAGCTCGCCGAAGCGCCGCGCGAACGCGACATGCTCGGCGCGCGTGATGTCCTGGTCGCGCAGGAACAGCACGCGATGGCGAAGCAGCTGCACGCGGATCTCGGCGAACAGGCCGTCGTCGTGCACAGCGTCGGCGAGGCTCACATCCAGCAGTTCCGCGCCGATCGCGCAGGTCAGGGGTTCGACTCGCATGCGCGTCTCCTCAGACGATGAACACCGACGAACCGGTCGTCTTGCGCGATTCGAGATCGCGATGCGCCTGCGCGGCGTCCTGCAGCGCGTAGCGCTGGTTGATCTCGATCCGGATCCGGCCGGCCGCGACGTGCGCGAACAGTTCGCCGGCCAGGTCGTTCTTCTCGGCCGGATCGGCGATGTAGTCGGCCAGCGCCGGGCGCGTCAGGTATAGCGAGCCTTTCATCGCGAGGCGCTGCGGATCGAACGGCGGGATCGGGCCCGACGCGGTGCCGACGCATACCATCAGCCCGCGCCGCTTCAGCGAATCGAGTGAGCCTTCGAAGGTGTCCTTGCCGACGCTGTCGAACACGACGTCGACGCCCGCACCGTCCGTCAGCTCGCGCACGCGCTTCGCGACGTCCTCGCGGCTGTAGTCGATCGTGTGATCGCAACCGTGTGCGCGGGCGATTTCGGCCTTGTGCTCGCTGGAGACGGTGCCGATCACCTTGAGCCCGAGCAGCTTCGCCCATTGCGACACAATCAGCCCGACGCCGCCGGCGGCCGCGTGCAGCAGGATCGTGTCGCCCGGTGCGAACGCATGGATGCGGCGCAGCAGGTAGGCCGACGTCAGGCCGCGCATCGTCATCGCCGCGGCCGTTTCGCACGTGATGCCGGCCGGCAGCCGCACGAGCGGCGCGGCGGGAATCAGCCGTTCGGTGCTGTACGCGCCGAGCGTGTTCAGGAAGCCCGTGTAGGTCACGCGGTCGCCGACGGCGACGTTCGTCACGCCGGGGCCGACCGCTTCGACCACGCCGGCCGCCTCGACGCCGAGGCCGGCAGGCAGCGGCACCGGATACAGGCCGCTGCGGAAGTACGTGTCGGCGAAATTCAGGCCGACCGCGTCGTGGCGCAGGCGCACCTGGCCGGGGCCCGGGTCGCCGACGTCGACTTCCTCCCAGCGCAGGACCTCGGGGCCGCCGGTTTCGTGGAATCGCACTGCATGTGCCATGGTGTTCTCCGTAGGGTGTCAGTCGGATGCGCGCCGCGCATCGTCGGGTTCGTTCGGTTCGTTTGCGCGTGGCGGCGTCGCGGCTGCGCCGTCCGCCAGCGATTCATCTAGCTCTGCCCAGTCCGCGTCGCCGAGATAGCGCCGCGCGGCCGGGAAAATCACGCCTTCCATCCGTCCCATCTGCTCGAACGCGCCGTGCGCATAGCGGGCGAGCGCCGTGTCGAACGCGGCCGACGGCAGCCTTTCCGCGGCGATCCGCATGAGCGCATCGAGCGCTTGCGCGTCGCGCTGCCGCTGGCGGTCGAGTTCGTCCAGTTCGGCCGCGACGCACTCCGCACGGATGCGCAATGCCGCGAACAGGCGCGCTTCGGCGGCCGTGCCGACCCGGGCGTGCTGCAAGGCGGCGAGCGATGCCAGCGCCTCCTGCATATCGGCCGCTTGCCGCTGCGGCGCGTCCACGTTTGCGGGTACGCCGGTCGTCATCAACGCATGCAGCCACCCTTCGACCGCACGATGCGCATCGAGGCAACGCGCCATCACGCGCGCCTCGGCAGGCGTGCGCCGCGACGTGCACACGAGCACCGGCACGCCGCTCATCGCGAGCAGGTGCTGCCGTTGCGCGCAGGCCGCCGCATCGGCATCGTGCGGCAGCGCCGCGACGCCGATCAGGTCGCAGCCGAGTTCGGCCGCCAGCGCACCGGGCGCTGCGTCGCCGGCCCCCGGATGGCCGGCCCCCGGATGGCCGGCCCCCGCGATCGCATGAGACAACCCCTGTGCCCGCGCGGCGGCTTCCACTTTCGCACCGTGCTCCGGCAGCCGCGCTCCGGATAAACGCGAGTCCGGCGCGGCGCCGGTCAGCATGAACGTGACCCGGGCGCCGACCGCACGCGCCAGTTCGAGCGCATGGCCGATCGCGTCGATGCCGCCGGGCGAGCCGTCGACCGTCACGAGCAGATGGCGGTACATCGTGCCGCTCCGCTTATCCGGCGAGCGGCGCGCTGCGCCGCGTGCCGGTCGATACGATCTTCATGGGTGGGCTCCTCGTGGTGTTCGTCTTGCATCGGAACCCATGCTATCGACGCCGTGCCGGCGCGGCCCCACTCGTCGCGGGGGGGATTGACGCGCGAACGCGGTTCGGCCGATCCTTCCCCCCACACCCACCCCGGACGCTGGCCCCCACGGCACCGCCGGATTCCGACTGCTGCCCCGATGGCTCACCCACCCGATCGCGCCGACGCGCCTCCCACCGAACTGGTCCTGAAGACGACCGCGCCGCGCGTGCCGGCGCAGTTGCTGGCCCGCGCGCGGCTGAGCCTTGCCGCACCCGCTTTCGACGGCCGGCCGGTCACGCTGGTGCAGGCGCCGGCCGGTTACGGCAAGACGTCGCTGCTCGCGCAATGGCGTCGCGAAACCCTCGCGCTCGGTCGCGCGGTCGTGTGGCTGTCGGCCGACGAGCGCGACGATGCGGCGCGGCTGCTGCAAGGGCTCGTGCAGGCGGTGCGGACCGGTTGCGCGCGGCCCGGCTTCGGGCGCCTGATCCCGGTCGGCACGGCCGACGCGGCGCGCGCGCTGGAAGGCGTGACGGCGTGGCTGGCCGAGGTCGCGCAACTGTCGATCGATGCGCTGCTGATCGTCGACGATGCGGAGCGGTTGCCGCCCGCCGGCCTCGATGCGCTGACCTACGTGCTGCACAACGCGCCGCAAAACCTGCATGTCGTGGTTGCCGCGCGGCGCGGGCTCGATCACGTGGCCGGCGACCTGCTCGCCGGCGGGCAGTGCACGCTCGCGGGCCCGGACTGGCTGCGCTTCACGCTCGACGAGACGATCGCGCTGGTCGGCGGGCGCTTTGCGCAGCGGGTCGACGCCGACGCGTGCGCGCGGCTGTTCGAACGCGTCGACGGCTGGCCGCTCGGCCTGCAGCTCGCGATGGCCGCGATGGCGCGCTCGGCCGATCCGCGCCAGGCGGTCGACGCACTCGCCGCCCGCGTGGACGGCACGCGCGACCGGCTCGTCGAGCTGCTGCTCGCGAACCTGTCGGCCGACGACACTGTGTTCCTGACGCGCACGAGCGTCGCCGATCGCCTGCATCCGTCGCTGTGCGCCGCGTTGCTCGACGACGCAGGCGCACCCGACCGTCTCGCCCGACTCGCACGCGACACGCCGCTGTTCATTGCGTCGGACGATTCGGACTGGTGCCGGCTGCATCCGCTCGTGCGCGACACGCTGCGCGACCGCCTGGCCGCGGGCCCGGACACCGAGCGCAGCGCGCTGCATGCACGGGCGGCTGCCTGGCTCGACGCGCACGGGATGACCGAGGAAGCCGCGCGCCACGCGTATGCGGCCGGCCAGTTCGAGGTCGCGTACGCGCTCGCGCAGCGCTGCCTCGAGGATGCGATCAAGCAGGGCCGCATCAACGACGTGCTCGACTGGCTCGCGCTGCTGCCCGATGCGGAGCTCGACAAGCGCCCGACGCTGCGTGTCGCGGTGGCCTGGGCGCTGGCGCTCGGCGAGCGCCATGTCGAGGCGCAACGCCAGATCGCGGGCATCCTCGCGGACTCCGGCACGCCCGCGGCGATGCGCTACGAATGCGCGCTGATCCTCAGCGCGGCCGCGTATTACGCCGACGAAATCGACCGCTTCGTCGAGCTGTTCGAGCCGTGGGCCGACTTCACGCCGCCGGCGGCGACGTGGCTCGCGCAAATGCACGCGAACCGGCTGTCGGCGCGCGCGATCATCGTCGGCGAACCGGCGCAGGCGCGCCGCTTCCAGCACGCGGCGCCGCGCGGCGAGACGGCGGCCGGGTTCGGCTACGTCGCACGCTGGGGCGAGCTGATCACGGGCCTGAGCTACCTGCGCGAGGGCCAGGTGCGGCTGGCCGACGACGCGCTGTCTCCGGCGCTGGCGCGTGCGGAAGCCGATCTCGGGCGCCGCCATCCGCTCACCTGCATGCTCGCGGCGATGTGCGCGGCGCTCGCGTACGAGGCCGACCGTGTCGACCAGGCCGCCGCGCTGCTCGCGAACCGCCTCGATGTGCTCGAACATGCGGGCACGCCCGACACCGTGCTGCTCGGCTATCGCACCGCCGCGCGCATCGCGCTGCTGCGCGGCGTCGAGCACCGCGCGATCGACCTGCTCGAAGCGCTCGACGCGATGGGTGTCGCGCGCCGCCTGCCGCGCCTGTCGGTCGCGAGCCTCGCCGAACAGGTGCGCATTCATGCGGCGCGTTATCGCGAGGCGACCTGCCACGCGCTCGTCGAGCGGATCGATGCAATCGCCGCGGCCGAGTTTCCGTCGCACGGGCCGTTGTGGCGGCGCCCCGTCGTGCTGCTTCAGGCCACCGCGCACGCGGGTGCCGCGCTGGCCGCGCGCCGCTGGGACGACGCAAGCGCAGCGCTCGACGAAGCCGCCGTGCTGGCCCGCGAAATGAGCATGGGGCAGGCGCGCATCGAGATCATGGCGCTCAGCGCGTTCGCGCGCGAACAGTCGTGCGGCGGCGGCCGTGCGTTGCTCGACGAAGCGATGAACCTGGCCGACCTGTTCGGGCTGACGCGCACGCTCGCCGACGCGCATCCGGCCATCGCCGACTGGGCGCGCCGTGCCGGCGACGAAGCGGTCGCCGGCGCCGGCCCCGCGCGGCACGCGCTGCCGCAGCCACGCATCGTGCCGCCGGCCCCGCGCGTCGCGGCCAGCCCGCGCGCGGTGCCGAGCGTCGTGCTGACGCCCAAGGAGCGCGCGATTCTCGAGCTGCTTGCGCGCAACCTGTCGAACAAGGAGATCGCGGTGGCGCTGGCCGTTGGCGAGGAAACCGTGAAGTGGCACCTGAAGAACCTGTTCGGCAAGCTCGACGCCAGTTCGCGCAAGCATGCGGTGCGCCGCGCGCTGGTGCTCGGCCTGCTCGAAAGCGCGCCCTGACGTCGTAACGCCGGTTTCGCCAGTCGGGCGCATCGTCGCGCCCGCTTTCCTTCGATTCTCCGCAACCCTGCCCCCCGCGCATGGGGGGGAGCGGCCGCCCGCCGTTGCGTAGTCTTTCCGCACGGCTCAGGCGGGCGTCGCCTGTCACACCCTCCCGCTAGCCTCCCTGCTTCACCCGGACGGGCTCGACCCCGTCCGGTCCAATACGACCCTGGAGACTTCGATGAAGACGAAACTGGCCGCGCTCGCGGCGCTTGCCGGCTGTTCGGCGCTCGCGCATGCCCAATCCTCCGTCACGCTCTACGGCGTGATCGACTCGGGCCTGCTGTACCAGAGCACGTCGGCGGCGTCGTTCAGCCCGACCGCGCCGAATACCGGCAAGGTGTTTCGCATGAAGGACGGCGGCATCTACTCGAGCTTCTGGGGCATCAAGGGCAGCGAGGACATCGGCGGCGGCTACAAGGTCAACTTCAAGCTGCAGGGCTCGTTCGACAGCGGCAGCGGCAAGCTGCAGTTGAGCGACACGCCGGGCGCCGTCGCGATCTTCAACCAGGTCGCGTCGCTCGGCGTGTCGGGCCCGTTCGGCACGTTCACGGCCGGCCGCCAGATCGTGCCGATGATCTACGCGATGGCCGACACCGACGTGCGCAACGCGCAGTTCTTCGGCAGCGTGCTGATCGCGTGGCTCGGCCTGAACACGGCAGCCGGCTGGTCGGGGACGAGCACCAACGCAGCGATCGGCGCGCTGTACGACAGCAATGCGCTCGTCTACCAGTCGCCGACCTTCGCGGGTGCGTCGATCGCGCTCGAATACGCGCCGGGTGGCGTGGCCGGGCAGTTCCAGGGCGGCACGCGCGAGTCGGTCGTGCTCAGGTATGCGAACGACGGGCTGAACGCTTCGGCCGCCTACTACAACGGCCACGACACGAGCCCGGTGCCGGGCGTCGCGCCGACCGGCGTCGACAATAACCGTTTCATCTACGTCGGCGCGAAGTACACGATCCACGGTTTCTCGGTGTCGGCGTCGTACGGCAACGGCAGGAATCCGTCGCATGCGGACAAGGTGAACCTCGACATGCTGTCGGCCGGCATCGGCTATCGCTTCACGCCCGCGCTGCAGGTGACGTCCGCGGTGTATTACCTGAAGGATCGCAACGTCTCGACGAACAAGTCGACGGCGGTCGTGCTCGCGGCCGACTACAGCCTGTCGAAGCGGACGATGGTCTATGCGCAGGTCGGCCACGTGAACAACCGCGGCACGATGGACCAGATGCTCGTGTACGGGCAGCCGGTTGCGCCGGGCGTCGGCACGACGGCCGCGATGATCGGGCTGCGGCACACCTTCTGACGGTTGCCGGCGGCGCCTGACGATGCCGCGGCGGTCGCGCGTGGCCACCGCCTGCATCGATCCGCGGGATCGGCTACAGTGGGCGTTTTCGGCGCGCTCCGCCCTGCCGTCTCGTCATCGACCGTGGCGCGTGCGGCGGCAGGAACGGGGCGCGGATCCTTCACTTCGACGAGCGACCCTCCATGTCCGACCTGTCCGCCTTCCCGATCACGCAAAAGTGGCCGGCCCAGCATCCCGACCGTCTCCAGCTCTACTCGCTGCCGACGCCGAACGGCGTCAAGGTGTCGATCATGCTCGAGGAAACCGGCCTGCCGTACGAGCCGCACCTCGTGCGCTTCGACACGAACGACCAGCTGTCGCCCGCGTTCCTGTCGCTGAACCCGAACAACAAGATCCCGGCGATCATCGATCCGAACGGCCCGGACGGCAAGCCGCTGCCGCTGTTCGAATCGGGCGCGATCCTGATCTATCTCGCGGACAAGACGGGCCAGTTGATCCCGAAGGATCTCGCGGGCCGCTACGAGACGATCCAGTGGGTGATGTTCCAGATGGGCGGCATCGGGCCGATGTTCGGCCAGGTCGGGTTCTTCCACAAGTTCGCCGGCCGCGACTTCGAGGACAAGCGTCCGCGCGACCGCTACGTCGATGAGTCCAAGCGCCTGCTCGGCGTGCTCGACGCGCATCTCGCGAATCGCCAGTGGGTGATGGGCGATACCTACACGATCGCCGACATCGCGATCTTCCCGTGGGTGCGGAACCTCGTTGGCTTCTATGAAGCGGGTGATCTCGTGGGCTTCAGCGAATTCCGGAACGTCAAGCGGGTGCTCGACGCGTTCGTTGCGCGGCCGGCTGTCGAGCGTGGGCTGAATATTCCGGCACGGGGCTAAGAGGCTACGCGGGCGCACGTTGCGCGGGCCGCGATCTGAAAAACCCGCCGCATTGCGCGGCGGGTTTTTTATTTGAAGGTCTTCGCGAATTTTCCGGGAGCGCCGTGAAGAATGTCGTTGTTCGGCGCGGCGGCGAACGTCCGAGTTGCCGAGGTAGCGGTGCCAGTCACGCCAGCGCGTCACGTGGGCCACCGCCACGACGGATCGGACAGGTGTTCCGCAAAGTAATCGGACAGCGCCGCCACCTTGGCCGGACGGGCGCGCGCGGACGGCGTGACGAAGTAAAGGCCGCCCTTCGTCAACGACCAGTCGGTCAGGAGCGCTTCGAGGCGGCCATTGGCCAAATATTCGCCGGCGATGAATTCGGGCAGCTCTGCAATCGCGAGGCCATCGAGCAGCGTGGGCAGCAACGCATCGGCATTCGTCACGCGCAGCGGTCCGGTCGGCATGACCGGTTCCTCCTCACCCGCGTCGTTCGTGAACCGCCACACATCGCCGCGTGCGCGATACGCATAGGAAAGGCACGGCCGATCCACCAGTTCGCGCGGATGGGCGGGCCGTCCTTCCCGCTTCAGATACGCGGGCGACGCCACGACGAACTGGGTAACCGCGCACAGCCGGCGCGCGACCAGCGACGAATCCGGCAGCGCGGCGATGCGCAGCGCGGCGTCAAAACCGTCGGCGACCAGATCGACCGACGCATCGGAAAGATGCAAGTCGATCGACACCTCGGGATACGTGCGAAAGAAGCCGGGTAACAGTGGCGCAACCCAGCGCAGCCCGAACGACATCGGCACGGCGAGCCGCACCAATCCACGCGGCTGCGACGACATTTCGCGCGCGGCGTTTTCCGCCTCCTCGGCCCGACGATAGATCTCGCCGGCCGTCTCGCAAATGGTCCGGCCGAACTCGGTCAGCGCGAGCTGTCGCGACGTGCGATTGAAGAGCCGCGCACCCAGCCGGTCTTCCAGACGGGCGACGCCCCGCGAGACCGTCGCGACGGACACCCCCATCGCACGCGCCGCCGCCGCGAACGATCCTTCCTCGGCGACCTTCGCGAACATCGCGAGTCCTTCGAAATCCGGCAGCTTGGCCATCGCCCCTCATCTTTTCATTTATGCAACGTTAGGTTGCAATCAATTCTATTTCGAAATGATCGGGGCGTCGATATTCTCCTCACATCGCAGCACGCAACACCGAACGCAGTCCCACTTATCGAACGCAAGGAGAAGCAAAATGGCACGCAAACTCGACAGCAAGATCGCCCTCGTGACCGGCGCAACCAGCGGCATCGGCCTGGCCACCGCCCAACGTTTCGCGGCAGAAGGCGCGCACGTCTATCTCACCGGTCGCCGTCAGGCCGAACTCGATGCCGCCGTGAACGGGATCCAGGCCGCGGGCGGGAACGCGACCGGCGTCCGCGTCGACTCCACGAAGCTCGATGAACTCGACGCGTTGTACGCGCAGATCAAGGAAGAACAGGGGCGCCTCGACGTGCTGTTCGCGAACGCCGGCGGCGGTTCGATGCTGCCGCTCGGCGACATCACCGAAGAACACTACGACGACACCTTCGATCGCAACGTGAAGGGCGTGTTGTTCACGGTGCAAAAAGCGCTGCCGCTGCTCGCCGAAGGCGCATCGGTGATTCTCACCGGCTCGACCGCCGGCAGTGCCGGCACCGCTGCCTTCAGCGTGTATTCGGCGTCGAAGGCCGCGGTGCGCGCCTTCGCACGCAGCTGGATTCTCGACCTGAAGGACCGCCGCGTCCGCGTGAACACGATCAGCCCGGGGGCGACCCGCACGCCCGGCCTGCTCGACCTCGCCGGTGACGACGCCGCCCAGCGCCAGGGTCTCGCCGATTACCTGGCGGCCCAGATCCCGATGGGGCGCCTCGGCGAACCGGGCGAGATCGCGAGTGCCGCGCTGTTCCTCGCGTCGGACGACGCGAGCTTCGTGAACGGCGTCGAGCTGTTCGTCGATGGCGGCCAGCAGCAGATTTAAGCATTGCGCCGGGCGCGGATGCGATCGTCGATGATCGAGCCCGCGCCCGGCGCATACGCGCATTTGAACCCGGACCCCTCATGATCGAACATCGATCGTTTCAGTTGCTTGGCGCGACCCGCAGTGACCGGCGCGACACGCGGATGCATTTCCGCGTCGGCGCCTGCGGACGCCCCGATCACGGTTCGCTCGGCGCGCTCTACGCTTGGGACGACGAAGCGATCGCACCGCATGCCGCCTTTGGCCTAGACGCTCACCGGAACGTCGAGATCGTGACCTGGGTGCGCTCGGGCGCGATCACGTTCGAAGACGACGCGGGCAATCGCACGCGGCTGGTTGCCGATTCCATGCAGGTGATGCATGCCGGCGCCGCTATCCACCTTGCCGAGCGCAACGAGGAGAACGTCGCTGCGCGGCTGTTCCAGATCTGGCTGCATCCGCGCACGCCCGGCGGCACGCCGCGTTCGGCGACGCGAACCTGTTCGCGCGAATGTCGCGAAGGCCGCTTCGTCACGCTGGCGAGCGGCGATCCCGATGACGTGTGCGCGGGTGCGCTGCCCATCCACGCCGACGCGCGCGTGCGCATCGCGACGTTACGCCAGGGCACGACGGTGCATCACGTGTTGCCGGGGTCAGGCGTGGCGTATCTGGTTGCAGATCATGGCCGGCTCGATGTCGGCGAAGTCCGGCTCGCGCCGCGCGACGGGGTTGCCGTTCGCGACGAAGCGCGGCTCACGTTGGTGGCACGAGACGACACCGATGTCGTGATGGTCGAGCTTTTGCGGTAAGGGAGCCGTACCTTCGGGCTCGACCGCAACGACATGCTTCAATGGTTATGCGTCGTACGAAAAGCTCGGTTGGGTCGCTTTATGGGCCGTTTTGCGGTGAGGGGCAGACGTGGATCCGCGTGACGGGGTGTCCGCCACCGGGCGGCAAGCGGCGTCCACGTAAATCATGACGATTTTTTTGCCCGCCTCGTGCGTTCGCCTCACGCATGCTGCGGTGCTACTTCCCCTCCGCCCCTTTCGACGCCCCCTCTCCCAACCCCGCCAGCAACTTCCCCAGCAGTTCAGACAACTGCGCCTGCTCCGCATCCGACAATACGGCCAGCAACTCCCGCTGGTTGTCGATGTGCGCGACGACTGCCTCATCGATCAGCGCGCGGCCGGTCTCCGTCAGCGCGACGAGCGTGCCGCGCCCGTCGGCCGGGTTCGGCCGGCGCTCCACCCACCCGGCCTTCTGCAACCGGTCGATGCGCGCGGTCATCCCGCCCGACGACATCATCAGCGCGTCGTACAGCGCCGTCGGCGTCAGCGCGAACGGCGCTCCGCCGCGCCGCAGCGTGGCCAGCACGTCGAACTCACCCGGCTGCATCCCGTAGCGCGCGAACAGCGGATTGAGACGGTCGCGCGCGATCACGAGCGCCGCCTCCTGCAGGCGCCCCATCACCACCATCGACGACGCGTCGAGATCCGGACGCTCGGCGCGCCATTGCGCGAGCGCATGCGCGGCTCGATCCATTAACCCTCCTCGGCTCACTAGTTATCTTGACGTCGAGATAAATCAGCATTTATCTTGATGTCGAGATACTTTACATGAAAAGCGCGGCACCTCACCGGAGGGCGCCGCGCACCGATATCGAGGGCCTTGCAATGAATCGCTTCACTTCCCCCGGATGGCGGCTTGCCGCCATCGTCCTGGTCGGGCTGAACCTGCGGCCGGCGCTCGCCGCGGTCGGCCCGCTGCTCGACATGATCCAGCGCGCGACCGGCATCAGTGACGGCGCGGCGAGCCTGCTGACGACGGTCCCGATCCTGCTGATGGGCCTCGGCGCACTGAGTGCGCGGCGCCTGCAGCGCCTGACCGGCATCGCGGGCGGCGTCTGGCTCGGCGTCGCGTTGATCGGGCTCGCCTGCGTGTCGCGCATCGGCGCGCAGCACGCGTGGCTGCTGCTCGCGAGCGCCTGCTGCGCGGGCGTCGGGATCGCGATGGTGCAGGCGCTGCTGCCCGGCTTCGTGAAGGCGCATTTCGCGACGCGGATCGGCGGTGCGATGGGCGTCTACTCGACGTCGATCATGGGCGGCGCCGTGCTCGCGAGCGTCGTCGCGCCGTTCGCCGCGGCCCAGTGGGGCTGGCTCCCCGCGCTCGCGGGCTGGGCGCTGCCGGCCGGGGTGGCCGCGCTGGCGTGGCCGCTGGCCAGTCGCGGCGGCGACGCGCTCGCCGCCGGGCCGACGTCGGCGTCGAACGCGCAACCGTCGCGCTCGCCGCGCGCGTGGCGACTCGCGCTGTTCTTCGGCATCGCGACGGGCGCGTACACGCTCGTGCTCGCGTGGCTGCCGCCGTATTACATGCGGCTCGGCTGGTCGCCGACGGCGGCCGGCAGCCTGCTCGGCGGCGTGACGCTCGCGGAAGTCGTCGCGGGGCTGACGATCTCGGCGACGATCGACCGCCTGCCCGATCGCCGGCCCGCGCTGCATGCGGCGATCGCGTCGCTGTTCGTCGGCTTGCTGGTGATGCTGGCCGCACCCGAGGCGCTGGCGTTGCCGGCCGCGCTGCTGATGGGCGCGGGGATCGGCGCGCTGTTTCCGCTGTCGCTGATCGTCACCGTCGACCATGCGGCGACGCCGGCCGATGCCGCGTCGCTGACGGGGTTCGTGCAGGGCATCGGCTACCTGATCGCCGGGCTGTTTCCGTTCGCGGCGGGCATCGTGCGCCAGCACCTCGCGGATCTGACGCCCGCATGGATCGCGATGGCCTGCCTGTGTGTCGCGCTGTTCGCGCTGGCGGCGGGGTTTGCGCCGAAGCGGGTGCTGCACGCCGCGCGTGCGTAGCGCGTGTCCCGCGCAATGTTGCCCCGCCGCGATCGGACAGGGCTGTGGTCGTGCTCAACTGCTCAACCTGATCCCTGTCGTCGGCATCGCCGCGTCGATCCTGATCCTCGGCGAATCGGCGTCGCCGATCTGCTTCGTCGGGGGCGCGATCACGATCGGCGCGGCGCCCGACACGCCCCTGCGTGAACGCCGCACCGAACCCGGGCCGGCCCGCGCGTGCTCAGCCCGCGCTCGCGTACAGCGTCGAATCCGCGAACCCTTCGGCGTCCAGCACGCGCCCGATCAGGATCAGCGCGGTGCGCTCGATCTGCGTGCCCTGCACCTGGCCGACGATGTCGGCGAGCGTGCCGGTCACACGCTCTTCATCCGGCCAGCTCGCGCGATAGATCACCGCGACCGGGCAATCTGCGCCGTAATGCGGCAGCACTTCGTCGACGATGCGGGCGAGATGGCGCACGCCGAGATGGATCGCGAGCGTCGCGCGGTGCGCGGCGAGCGCGCCGAGCGCTTCGCCTTCCGGCATCGTCGTCTTGCCCGCGAAGCGCGTGAGGATCACCGTCTGCGCGACACCGGGCAGCGTCAGCTCGACGCCGAGCGTTGCCGCGCACGCGGCCGTGGCCGTGACGCCGGGTACGATTTCATACGGAATCCCGAGCGCTTTCAAGCGGCGAATCTGCTCGCCGATCGCACCGTACAGCGACGGGTCACCCGAATGCACGCGCGCGACGTCCTGCCCTTTCGTATGCGCGTCGGCGAGCAACGCGACGATGGCGTCGAGGTCGAGTTCGGCGGTATTGACGACCTGCTCCGCGCGATGGCCGTCGAGCACGGCCGCCGGCACGAGCGAACCCGCATACAGGATCACCGGGCACGTGCGCACGAGGCGCTGGCCCTTCACCGTGATCAGCTCCGGGTCGCCGGGGCCCGCGCCGATGAAATACACCGTCATCGAAAAATCTCCGTCAATTCATGGGGTGACCGGCCGCGCGGCGTCATGCGCGCGCGGCGGGATCGAGCGCGTCGATGAGCGCCGCGGCGGAATCGAACGCGCGGTCGGCGTCGGGTAGCGGCGGCCGGCGCAGCATCACGACCGGCAGCCTGCGTTCGCGCGCGACGTCGAGCTTGGCTTCCGTGGCCGCGCCGCCGCTGTTCTTGCTGACGACGACGTCGATGCCCATCAGCGCGAACAGCGCGCGCTCGCCGTCGAGCGTGAATGGCACGCGCGCGGCGACGATCTGCGCATGGGCATTGCCGGGATGCGCGTCGAGGCAGCGCACGAGCCAGAACTGGTGCGGCGGGATCGCGTCGAGATGCGCGAGCGGTTCGCGGCCGAGCGTGAACAGCGGCCGCCTGAACGGCGCGAGCGCGGCCTCGATGCCGGCCCAGTCGTCGACCATGCGCCAGTCATCGCCGGGTTGCGGCACCCACGGCGCGCGGCGCAGCGCCCACAGCGGCACGCCCGCTTCACGCGCAGCGGCTGCGGCATTCGCGCTGATTTGCGCCGCATACGGATGGGTCGCGTCGATCACGAGGCCGATGCCGGCGTCGTGCAGATACGCGGCCAGGCCGGCCGCGCCACCGAAGCCGCCGACGCGCACGTCGCAGCGCAGGTCGTCGGGCACCTTGCCGAGGCCGGCCAGGCTGTACACGTGGTGAGGACCGAGTGCACGCGCGATCTTCAGTGCGTCGCCGGTGCCGCCGAGCAGCAGGATGCGCACGCTCATCGCGCCTCCCCGACGAAGCGGCCCTGCCGGTCGATCGCGAACATCTCGACGGCGACCGACGGCGGCACGATGTCGCGCGCGACGCGCAACGCCTGTGCACAGACGAGATCGCCGAGCGGCACGCCGTCGGCGTGTGCGAGCTTCAATGCTTCCTGGCTCGTGTTCGCGGCGCGCATCGCGGCCTGCAGCGTGTCGCTTGCGCCCGCCTCGGCCGCCCACTGCGCGAGCAGCGGCAGGTCGATGCTCGAATGGCGGCTGTGCAGGTCGAGATGGCCGGCCGCGAGCTTGCTGAGCTTGCCGAAGCCGCCGCACATCGACAGCCGCGCGACCGGCGCGCGCCGCAGGTGCTTGAGCACCGCGCCCGCGAAATCGCCCATCTCGATCAGCGCCATGTCGGGCAGTTGATAGTGCGCGCGCATCGCGTCCTCGCTCGCGTTGCCGGTGCAGGCGGCAATGTGCGCGATGCCGTTCGCGCGGGCGACGTCGATGCCCTGGTGGATCGACGCGATATAGGCCGAACACGAGAACGGCCGCACGATGCCGGTCGTGCCGAGGATCGACAGGCCGCCGACAATGCCGAGGCGCGGGTTCATCGTCTTCAGCGCGAGCGCTTCGCCGCCTTCGACGCCGATCGTCACGTCGAAGCCGCCCGCATAGCCGTGCTCGGCCGCCAGCGCGTCCAGGTGCGTCGTCATCATCTGGCGCGGCACCGGGTTGATCGCCGGTTCGCCGACCGGCAGCGTCAGCCCCGCGCGCGTGACCGTGCCGACGCCCGGCCCCGCATG
Source organism: Burkholderia sp. AU45274 (assembly GCF_030482505.1). Taxonomy (NCBI): domain Bacteria; kingdom Pseudomonadati; phylum Pseudomonadota; class Betaproteobacteria; order Burkholderiales; family Burkholderiaceae; genus Burkholderia; species Burkholderia sp. AU45274. The sequence goes on from NZ_JAUJQE010000002.1 coordinate 594,675, forward strand.
AAACCGCACGCCGGGCACCGCCGCGAGCGCGACGCGCGCGAAGATCAGCGCGCCGTGCGTGACGTCCGGATCGTCGCCGGCATCCTTGATCGTGCCGGCTTCCGCACCGTCGGCGGTCGCCCGGCAGAACTCGAGCCGCATCATCACGCGCTGCCCCTTCGGCAGCACGATCTCGACCGCGTCGTCCGCACTACCCGCGAGCAGCAGTCGCGCGGCGGCGAGCGACGTCGCGGTCGCGCAGCTGCCGGTCGTATAGCCGAAGCGTAGCGGCGCGGGCTGTTCGGGAGTCTCGTCGCGCATCACGCGTCCGTTGCGTTCGTCGTGGCCGGCGCTGCGGACGTGTCGGCCGCGTCGGGCTTGCGCACGTCGTACAGCGTGACCGGCAACGGTTGTCGCCACGTATCGAAGCGGCCGAGCGGCTCGGCGTGGGCGAGCGACACGCGCGTGAGCGTGCCGCCGTGCGCCTCGCGCCAGGCGGCGAGCGTCATCTCGCCCTGCAGCGTGACCGCGTTCGCGACCAGCCGGCCGCCGGGCTTCAGCGTTGCCCAGCACGCGTCGAGCACGCCGGGCGCGGTCGCCCCGCCGCCGATGAAGATCGCGTCGGGCGCGGCGAGCCCCGCGAGCGCGTCGGGCGCGCGGCCCGCGACGAGCTGCAGGCCCGGCACGCCGAGCGCGTCGCGGTTGTGCTCGATGAAGCGCTGCCGCTCCGCATGCGCTTCGATCGCGATCGCCTGGCATGACGGATGCGCGCGCATCCATTCGATGCCGATCGAGCCGCTGCCGGCGCCGACGTCCCACAGCAGCTCGCCGGGCGCGGGCGCGAGACGCCCGAGCGTCATCGCGCGCAGGTCGCGCTTGGTGAGCTGGCCGTCGTGACGGTACGCATCGTCGGGCAGGCCGGGCGTGAGCGCGCGGCGCGGCGCGTCGGGGCCGGCCTGGCAATCGAGCGCGACCAGGTTGAGCGCGGCCGTTTCGTCGATGCGCCAGTCCTGAGCGAGAGCGTCGAGACGGCGCTCGAGCGAGCCGCCCAGATGTTCGAGCACGCTGATGCGCGTCGGCCCGAAGCCGCGTGCGACGAGTTCGGCCGCGACGGCGGCCGGTGTGCGGCCGTCGGCGCTCAGCACGAACAGGCGGCGGCCGGGCAGCAGATGACGCGCGAGCGTCGCCAGCGGCCGGCCGACGAGCGAGACCGCGCCGACCTCCTGCAGCGCCCAGCCGAGGCGCGCGGCCGCGAGCGACAGCGACGACGGCGCGGGCAGTACGCGCCATTCGTCGGGGGAAAGCTGGCGCGCGAGCGTGGCGCCGACACCGAACAGCATCGGGTCGCCGCTGGCGAGCACGCAGACGGGCGACGCGCGCCGCGCCAGCACGCCCGCGAGGTCGAACGGCGACGGCCACGCTTCGCGCGCGGCCGGCAGCCGCGCGGGCAGCATGTCGAGATGCCGCTTCGCGCCGACGACGAGCGTCGCGTCGAGCAGTGCGCGACGCGCACTGCGCCCGAGCCCCGCGTAACCGTCGTCGCCGATGCCCACTACCGTCAGCCACGCCGTCATGCACCCTTCCCCATCGTTCGATTTCCTACCGTGTGTTGCGATGCGCGGCGGCTGGGCTGCCGCGCGTTGATTCGTTGACGATCCCGATCCGCTCCCGCGCCGTGCGTGTCGCCCGCCCGCCGGTGCGATACGGCGACGACGTCAGCCGAGCGGCACGCCGACGACAAACGTCAGCAAGGCCAGAACCATCCCGCCGATCGACGCGATCAGCAGCCAGCCGAGCAGCAGCCACATGAGCGAGCGTGCATCGGTTTTCCGGTACAGGAACGTGCCGCCCGCCGCGATCGGCACGCCGAGGCCGGCGAGCCCGACATTCTTCGGCCACTCGGCCGACGGCGCAAGCGGGATCAGTATGCACGCGAGCAGCATCCAGGCCGGGATGGCCAGCAGGCCCAGCGCGATGCCCATGCCGAACAGCTCCGTCCTGCCGAGTGTCATCGCGGATGCCGGCGGTCGCCGATCGGGTGTCGAGCCGCCAATCGTACCATTTGCGAGATAGCGCCAAACCGGCTGCGACCGCGCTGTGACGCGGTTGCGCGGCATATCGACAATGCCGGATCGTCTCGAAAATCGGGTATCCTACGGCCGTTCGTTCGCCGGTGCCCTTCGGGGCCGAAGAGGGAACACAGGGCGCGCCACGCGCCGCTGTGGCTGCCCCCGCAACTGTAGACAGCGAGCCGATCTCCCCCTCATGCCACTGGTTCCACCGGGAAGGCCGGGAGCCGGCGCCGACCTGTCAGCCAGGAGACCTGCCGGCCAGAAAGTGCGTGCGTGCCAGTCGGCGTCGGGCGGGGTGTACCGATGCGTTGGCCGCGGCCCGACACTGTCCCGGTACCCCGTTGAGCTCCGCCCCCGTTTCGATTCCTGCGTCGCCCGTCGTGCGCCCGTCGGCCTGCCCGGGGCTCGTGCGCGTGGTCGCGGCCGCCGACGGCGGGCTGTGCCGGATCAAGCTGCCGGGCGGCCGGCTCGATGCGCGCCAGGCGCGTGCGATCGCCGCCGCCGCGCGCGCCTTCGGCTCCGGCACGATCGACGCCACCAATCGCGCGAATCTCCAACTGCGCGGCATTCGTGACGGCGCGGCCGACGCGCTGACGCGTGCGTTGCTCGAAGCGGGTCTCGGCCCGCCCGTCGACGCCACCTCGAATGCAGACGCCGATGCAGCCGCGCTCGCCGCGAGCGACGACGTGCGCAACGTGCTGCTCAGCCCACTCGCCGGCCACGACCCTGCCGCGCTCGTCGACAGCCGCGCGCTTGCCGCGCCGCTCTTCGACATGCTGGCGCGCGAGCCCCGCCGCGGCGAGCTGTCGCCGAAATTCTCGATCCAGCTCGACGGCGGCGAATCGGTTGCGGCGCTCGATCATCCTCACGACATCTGGCTGGCCGCCCGGCGTCGCGGCGACGGCGCGGTGCGCGTCGCGGCCGGGCTGGCCGGTTGTCCGCCGGTCGCGCACGATGACCCACCCGCTTCTGTCGATGTCGCGCCCGATCAAGCTGCTGCGCTGGTCCGCGCGCTGCTGCTCGCGTTTCTCGATCTCGCACCGGCCGACGTCACGCGGATGCGCGCGCTGCTCGCAACATGCGGCGAACGCGCGCTGCTCGAACGCGCGCAGCACTACCTGCCCTTCCCGCTTGAAGCCGATCCGGCACTCGCCGGCTGGCGTCGCACGTGCACCGACCCGACGCTGCGTTTCGGCGTGCGCCCGTCGCTCGATGCGACGCGCTGCAACGTCGGCGCGCAATTCGTGCTCGGCCGACTCGATGCCACCCAACTGGAACGGCTCGCGGCGCTGGCCGAAACCGACGGCGACGGCACGCTGTCGATGACGCCATGGCAAGGCGTGTTCTTGCATGACGTCTCGCGCGAACGCGCACCGGCCACGCTCGATGCGCTCGCGTCGCTTGGCCTCGTCTGCGCGTCGTCGGACCCGCTGGCGACGCTCGTCGCGTGCACCGGCAGCGCGGGCTGCGCGAAAGCGCGCGCCGACACGAAGCACGACGCACGCGCGCTCGCCGCCCGCATCGGCCATGCAGTCGACGTGCACCTGACCGGCTGCGAACGCCACTGCGCGCTGCCGCATCCCGCGACGCACACGCTCGTCGCGGTGGCGCCCGCGCACTACGACCTTTACCGGCGCGACGCCGCCGCGGGCCTTGGCGCCCCGCTCGCGCGCCATCTGACGATTGACCAGGCCGCGGCCCGACTGACGGGCGCGCGGCACAGCCAGGACACCACCGATGCTTGACTACATTCGCGACGGGCAGGAAATCTACCGCCAGTCGTTCGCGACGATCCGCGCCGAGGCCGACCTGTCGCAGGTTCCGCCCGACCTCGAGAAACTCGCGGTGCGCGTGATCCATGCGTGCGGGATGGTCGACGTCGTCTACGACCTGCGCTTCTCGGCCGGCGCCGGCACGGCGGGCCGCACGGCGCTCGCCGCCGGCGCGCCGATCCTGTGCGATGCGCGGATGGTCGCCGAAGGCATTACGCGTGCGCGGCTGCCTGCCGACAACCGCGTGATCTGCACGCTCGGCGAGCCCGAGGTGCCCGATCTCGCGCGGCATCTCGGCAACACGCGTTCGGCCGCCGCGCTCGAGCTGTGGCGTCCGCATCTCGCGGGCAGCGTCGTCGTGATCGGCAATGCGCCGACCGCGCTGTTCCACCTGCTCGACATGATCGACGCCGGTGCGCCGCGCCCCGCGCTGATCCTCGGTTTCCCGGTCGGCTTCATCGGCGCGGCCGAATCGAAGGCGCTGCTCGATGCCGACAGCCGCGGCGTGCCGTACGTCGCCCTGCTCGGCCGGCGCGGCGGCAGCGCGATGGCGGCGGCAGCGGTCAACGCGCTCGCGACGGAGGTCGAATGACGACCGCGCGCGGACGCCTGTTCGGTGTCGGTGTCGGCCCCGGCGATCCCGAACTGATGACGATCAAGGCGCTGCGCGTGCTGCAGGCCGCGCACGTGGTCGCGTATTTCGTCGCGAAGGGCAAGAAAGGCAATGCGTACGGCATCGTCGAAGCGCACCTCCAGGACGCGCAGACGCAGCTGCCGCTCGTCTATCCGGTGACGACCGAGGCCTTGCCGCCGCCGCTGTGCTACGAGACGGTGATCGCCGACTTCTACGACACGGCCGCCGAGGTCGTTGCCGCGCACCTCGACGCGGGGCGCGACGTCGCGGTGATCTGCGAAGGCGACCCGTTCTTCTACGGCTCGTACATGTACCTGCACGACCGCCTCGCGCCGCGCTACGACACCGAGGTGATTCCGGGCGTGTGCGCGATGCTCGGGGGCACCGCGGTGCTCGGCCAACCGCTCGTCTATCGCAACCAGAGCCTGTCGGTGCTGTCGGGCGTGCTGCCCGAGCATGAACTGCGCGAGCGGCTCGCGCGGGCCGACGCGGCCGTCGTGATGAAGCTCGGGCGCAATTTCGACAAGGTGCGGCGCGTGCTCGACGAGCTGGGGCTCGCGAAGCGCGCGCTGTATGTCGAGCGCGCGACGATGGCGAGCCAGCGCATCGTGCCGCTCGACGAAGTCGACCCGATGGCGTCGCCGTATTTCTCGCTGCTCGTCGTGCCGGGGGAAAAATGGCAAGGATGACCACGCTGCCCGCGATCGTGATTCTCGGCGCGGGCGCGCTCGATACCGCGCGGCGCATCCAGGCGCGTTATCCGGGTGCGCTCGTGCATGGCCTCGCATCGCGTGTCGCGGCCGACGTGCCGTTCGACGATCTCGGCGCGCATCTGCGTGAACTCTATGCGCGCGGTGTGCCGATCGTCGCGCTGTGCGCGGCCGGCATCGTGATCCGCTGCATCGCCCCCGCGCTCGCCGACAAGGGCATCGAGCCGCCCGTGCTCGCGGTGGCGGAAGACGGCTCGGCGGTCGTGCCGCTGCTCGGCGGGCTGACGGGTGTCAACGTGATCGCGCGGGAAATCGCCGCATGCGTCGGCGTCGCGCCGGCGATCACGACGAGCGGCGAACTGCGCTTCGGCGCGTGCGTGCTCAATCCGCCGGAAGGCTATGCGCTTGCCGATCTCGGCCAGGGCAAGCGCTTCGTCTCCGATCTGCTCGCGGGCGCGTCGACGCGCATCGACGGCGCGGCGCCGTGGCTCGACGATGTTGCGCTGCCGCGCGACGAAGCCGCCGCGCATGCGATCCGCGTGACCCCCGACGCATGGCGCGGTACGCGCGACGAACTCGTGATTCATCCGCGCAGCGTCGTGGTCGGCGTCGATGCGCGGGCTATCCACGCGGATGAAGTGCTTGCCGCACGCATTGATGCAGCACTCGATTCGCAAGGTCTCGCGCGGCTGGCGCTCGCCGCGATCGTTGCGCCCGCATCGGCAATCGGTGATGGCGTACTGGAAGAAGCGGCGCAAACGCTCGACGTGCCGCTGCGCTTCGTAGATGCCGACGCTGACGCGACAGATGATGCGGCCACCCTGCTCGGCCGCGCGTTGCGCGTCGCGCACACGCTGCGCGCCCCGACGAACGGCATCGCATGCGCGGTCGCGTCGCATCCGGTCGATCCCGCCACGCTCGGCCGTGCACGCGGCCGACTGACGGTGCTCGGCCTCGGCCCGGGCGGCGCCGAGTGGCTCACGCCGGCCGCGCGCGCCGCGCTCGAGGACGCGACCGACATCCTCGGCTACACGACCTACGTGAACATGGCCGGCCCGTTCCGCGCCGACCAGCGCGTGCACGGCACCGACAATCGCGAGGAGATGCAGCGCGCGCGCCATGCGTTCGAGCTTGCAGCCGAAGGCCGGCGCGTCGCGGTCGTGTCGTCGGGCGATCCGGGCGTGTTCGCGATGGCCGCGGCCGTGCTCGAAGCGCTCGACGAAGCGCGCGATCCGCACTGGGCCGCGGTCGACCTGCGCGTGGAGCCCGGCATCTCGGCGTCGCTCGCGACCGCCGCGCAGGCCGGTGCGCCGCTCGGTCACGACTTCTGCGCGATTTCGCTGTCGGACAACCTGAAGCCGTGGGACGTGATCGAGACGCGCCTGCGGCACGCGGCGCAGGCCGATCTGGTGATGGCGTTCTACAACCCGATCTCGCGTGCACGGCCGTGGCAGCTCGATCGTGCACTCGATGCCGTGCGCGCGCACCGCAGCGCCGAGACGGTGGTCGTGCTCGGCCGCGACATCGGCCGGCCGGGCGCGACGCTCACGACGACGACGCTCGGCGCGTTGCGCAGCGACCAGGTCGACATGCGCACGATGGTGATCGTCGGCTCGTCGACGACGCGGCGCCTCGCAATCGGCAACGCACGCGAGTGGGTCTATACGCCGCGCTGGTATCGCTGAACCCGGTCAGCGCGTCGGCGTGACGCCGCGTGCGTCGGCCTGCGCGGTGCCGGCTGTGCCGTCGGCGCGCCAGAACCGGTACACGAGCACGCCGACGATCGCTTGCGTCGCGACCACGAACGCGACGCAGCCGGCCCATCCCCACCGATGCCAGCCGGGCACCGGCAGGATCGAGCCGAGGCTGCCGCCGAAGTAATAGCAGGACAGGTAGATGCCGATCGCCGTCGAGCGCGCGCTCGACGCCGCCTGCGAGATGAACGTGTTGGCCGACGCCTGTTCGACGAACACGGCGGTCGAGCTGAGCGCGAGGCCGGCCAGGATCACCGGCACGTGGTTGGACAGCGTGAGCAGCGCCCCGCCGATCGCGAGCGCGGCCGCGGCAAGCCCCGGCGCGCGCGGGCCGCGATGCCGCGCGAGGCGCCCTGCCAGCGGGGTCACGACCACCGCCACCAGAAACACCGCGTAGATCGCGCCGATCCCGACCGTGCCGAAGTTGAACGGCGCGCGGGCCAGGCGCAGGCCGACGAACGTGAACGTCGCGACCTGCGACGCGAGCACGCATGCGCCGATCGCGAACGATGCAAGCAGCGGGCCGCGCGTGACGATGCGCCAGGACGGCCCCGCGCCGCTATCCGCAACGTGCTCGACGCGCCGCGCGATCGCGCCGGACGCCGGCAGGCTCGCGTAGATCGCGACGCCCGTGACGAGACACAGCGCCGCGACGACGTCGAGCGCATGCCGCCAGCCCCAGATCGACGTCATCAGGTTGGTCGCGAAGCGGCCGGCGAAACCGCCGAGCGTCGTGCCGGCGACGAACAGCGCGCTGATCTCGGCGGAGGTGCCGCGATCGAAGCGCTCGGCGATATAGGCGATCGACAGCGCGAAAATGAAGGGCATGACGAGACCGGCTGCAAAGCGCGCGCCGAGGAACGACGTGAAACCGCCCGCCTGCGCGGACCACACGACCGGCAGCGCGACGGCCACCGCCGCGAGCGAGATCGCGACGCGCCGCTCGATGCGCGCGGCCAGCATGCCGACGAACGGCGCGATAATGGCGACGGCCGTCGTGGTGGCGCTCACGCCCTGCCCCGCGCGCTCCGCGCTGACACCGAAGGTGGCCGCGAGTTCGTGCAGGATGCCCTGCGTCGAATACAGATTGAGAAACGCGGCGAAGCCGCAGAGAAAGAACGCGATGCGCGTGGTCCTGTCGTTCATCGGAGCGGCCTGGTCGTCGATACCGACAGTCTGACGAGCGCGCCGCGTGCACGCCAATACCGTTTTCATCGCGATTGATACCGGAACGACAACAATGCTCGACCTGCGCCGCCTCCGCTATTTCGTGGTCGTCGCCGACGAACTGCACTTCGGCCGCGCGGCGTTGCGCCTGCGGGTCGCGCAGCCGCCGCTGACGCGCCATATCGCTGCACTCGAAAGCGAGCTCGGCGTCCGGCTGTTCGAGCGTTCGACGCGCGCGGTGCGGCTGACGCCGGAAGGCGCCGCGTTCCTCGACCATGCGCGCCACGTCGTCAGCGCGGCCGCCGAGGCCGAGGCGAGCGCGCGCAAGATCGCGCAGGGCGTTGCCGGGCGAATCGTGATCGGCTATGCGAGCTCGATCCCGATGTCCGACACGTTCCCGGACGTCATCCGCGTCGCGAGCCGGACGATGCCCGACGTCGAGCTGGCGTTCCGCGAGGCGGCGACCGCGAGCCAGCGCCAGCAGATCGCGGACGGCACGATGGACATCGGTTTCGGCTGGGCATGGCACGGTGCGCCCGGCGTGCCGGTGGCATCGCTCGTCGTGTCGCGCGAACCGCTCGTCGCGGCCGTGCCGGCCGGCGATCCGCTCGCGAGCCGTGCGAGCGTCGACGTCGCGGCGCTTGCGCACGCAACCTTCGTCACCTTTCCGCCCGGTTACGGCTCGGCATTGACCGCGGCACTGGACGACCTGCGCGCGCAAGCCGGATTCACGCCGCGGATCGGCGCGACCGCCGCACAGATCACGACGCTCGTGTCGCTGGTGGCCGCCGAACGCGGCATCGCGATCGTGCCGGGTTTCACGGCCACGCTGCCGCGTCCGGGCGTCGTCTACGTGCCGCTCGCCGGCACGCGCGCGGTCGAGCAGATCGTGTCGTGGAACGAGCCGTTCGCGTCGGCGTGCGTCGAGCGCTTCGTCGCACTGGCGCGCTCGCTCGTGCAGCCGCCATCGGCTTGAAGTGCGACGAGCGACACGCGTCGGGCCTCTCCCGGTCGATCGGAAAAATCACCCGTGTCACGCATTCAGGAACTGTGTCGAATCGGCAAGATCGTTACGTATCGGGAATCAAATAACAAAAAGAACTCCTGACTATTCACTATTCGACGCGAATCCTCCAAGATGAGCACGCCGTCGGCCGGGCATGCCCGGTCGCCCGACCGGCGGCGATACGCGGGCCAGCGTATCCCTCTTCCACTTGGAGAACACAATGAACAACAATGTGTTGCCGCGTTTCATCCCGCGCGCACTTGCAGCGGGTTGCCTGCTTGCCGTGGCGAGCGTGTCCCAGGGCGCCGGCGTCTATGCGCCCTACGTCGACGTGACGCTCTATCCGACGCCGCTCGTCGACCAGATCGGCGTCCGGCAAGGCATCCAGCAGTTCACGCTCGCGTTCGTGGTCGCGGGCAACGGCTGTGTGCCGTCATGGGGCGGCGTGCAGCCGATCGGCAACGGCGCGAGCGGCGGCCTGCTGACCGCGCTGTCGACGTCGATCGCGAGCTATCGCGCGAAAGGCGGCGAAGTCGCCGTGTCGTTCGGCGGTGCGAACGGCACGCCGCTGATGCAGGCGTGCTCGACGGTTCCCGCGCTGGCGAGCGCGTACCAGACCGTGATCGACACGTACGGCCTCACGCACGTCGACTTCGACATCGAAGGTGCGTCGCAAACGGACACGGCCGCGGTCGCACGCAACTTCCAGGCGGTCACGCAGCTGCAGGCGAGCTATGCGGCGAAAGGCAAGCCGCTGCACGTCACGCTGACGCTGCCGACGATGCCGACCGGGCTCACGCAGGACGGCCTGAACGTCGTCAACGCGGCGATCTCGAACAAGACCGCGTTCGATGCGGTGAACGTGATGGCGATGGACTACGGCCCCGCGAACCTCGACATGGGCGCGGCCGCGATCAGTGCCGCGCAGGCGCTGTATTCGCAACTCGATACGGCCTTCAAGTCGGCCGGCCAGCCCAAGACCAACGCGCAGCTCTGGCAGATGGTCGGCGTCACGCCGATGATCGGCGTGAACGACGTGCAAGGCGAAACCTTCACGCTCGCGAATGCGCAAAGCGTGCTGAACGCGGCGGTCAGCAACGGCTACGGCTTCTTCGGCAACTGGTCGGTCGGCCGCGACCAGGCGTGCCCGTCGGGCGGCACATATGCGTCGCCGACCTGCTCGGGCGTCGCGCAGCAGCCGTACGCGTTCGCGACGATCTTCAAGCGGCTCGACGGCAAGTGGGGCACGGGCGTCACGCAGGATCCGAACTACGGCGGCGGCTCGGACGGCGGCACGCCGCAACCGGGCGCGCCCTGGGCGGCCGGCCAGGTCTATACGGCCGGCGCGACGGTCACCTACCAGGGCACGACGTACCAGGCGCAATGGTGGACGCAGGGCGACGTGCCCGGCCAGGCCGCCGTGTGGAAAGTGGTCGGCGGCGGCACGCCCACGTGGTCGGCCACCACCGCGTATTCGGGCGGCACCTGCGTGATGTACCAGGGCGCGAAATACTGTGCGAAATGGTGGACGCAAGGCGACAACCCGAGTGCGGGCGGCGTGTGGGTGAAGTCGTGATGCGGCGCAGCGGCCGGCGCTAGGCGCGAGGCCTGCGCATCCGGGGCCGTTCACGGCGATCGCCCGCTACCGGATCGCCGGCGGACGGCCCGCTGGGCGGCGCGCCCTGCCCGCTTTCAGTCGCGCGCGTGCTCGGCCAGCAGCCTGGCCTTCGCGTCGACGAGCAGCGCCGCATGCGTGTCGCGATGCTGGCGAATCCGCTCGGTCGGCCCGACCACCGACAGCCCGTACCAGTCGCCGTCGAGCGTCAACGCAACCGCGATCGCCGACAGCTCGGGCGCGCTCTCGCCGAAGTTCTCGGCCCAGCCGAGTTCGCGAAACCAGGCGGTTTGCGCGACGAGCGCGGGTAGATCCTCCACCGTCGCATCGGTGAAGCGCTCGAACGGCAACTGCGCGCCGAGCGCCTGCTGTGCGTCGCCGGCCAGTTCCGCGAAGATCGCCTTGCCGATCGAATTCGCATGCAGCGGGCGCAGTTCGCCCGGCGCGCGCGTATAGCGGATCGCCTGCTCCGACTCGACGACGTCGAGATACGTGACCGCTACACCCTGGATCTTGCCGAGCACGGCCGTCTCGCGGCTCGCGTCGCGCAGCGCGACGAGATGCGGATGGACGATGTCGACGACCGGGTCGGTCGCGTCGATCGCGGCGGCGATCGTCTGCAGGCGGCGCGTCGGGTAGTAGCCGCCGCGCTTGCGCACTTCGTACAGGTAGCCGCGGCTCACGAGCGTGCGCGCCATCGCGAGGCAGCTCGACGCCGGCACATTGAGCAGGCGCGCGAGTTCGGTGAGCGGCAGCGGCCGCCGTTCGGCGGCGAACAGCTCGAACAGGTCGAGCGTGCGGGCAACGAGTTTGACGTCCATGACGAGTGCTTGAATCGGAACGGGAAACCGCGCACCGGGCCGGCTGCCGGGTCGGACCGGTCAGTACGACTTCGGCAGCCCGAGCACCTTCTCCGCGATGTAGCACAGGATCAGTTGCGGACTCACGGGCGCGAGCCTTGGAATCATACACTCGCGCAGGTAGCGCTCGACATGGTATTCCTTCGCATAGCCCATCCCGCCGTGCGTCGCGACCGCCGTCTGGCAGGCCTGGAACGCGGCTTCCGCGCCGAGGTATTTCGCGGCGTTGGCCTCGGCGCCGCACGACTGCCCCGCGTCGTAGCGCGTCGCCGCCTTCATCACCATCAGCCACGCGGCCTCGAGCTGCATCCACGCCTGCGCGAGCGGATGCTGGATCGACTGGTTCTGCCCGATCGGCCGGCCGAACACGACACGCTCGCACGCGTACTGCGTCGCGCGCCGCAGCGCGGCCTGCCCGAGCCCGATCGCCTCCGCGGCGATCAGGATCCGTTCGGGATTCAGCCCGTGCAGCAGGTAGCGGAAGCCGTCGCCTTCGTTGCCGATCAGGTCGCCTTCCGGCACGCGCAGGTTGTCGATGAACAGCATGTTCGAATCGACCGCCTTGCGGCCCATCTTCTCGATCTCGCGCACCTCGACGCGCGAGCGGTCGAGGTCGGTATAGAACAGGCTCAGCCCGTCGGTCGGCTTCGCGACCTGGTCGAGCGGCGTCGTGCGCGCGATGATCAGCATCTTGTTCGCGACCTGCGCGGTCGAGATCCAGATCTTGCGCCCGCTCAGCACGTAATGGTCGCCGTCGCGGCGCGCCTGCGTGGTCAGGTGCGTGGTGTCGAGGCCCGCATCGGGTTCCGTCACCGCGAAGCACGCCTTGTCGCGCCCGGCGATCAGCGGCGGCAGGAAGCGCGCCTTCTGCGCGTCGGTGCCGAACACCTGCACCGGATTCAGCCCGAAGATGTTCATGTGGACGGCCGACGCGCCGGACAGGCCGGCGCCCGAGGCGCTGATCGTGCGCATCATCAGCGCGGCCTCGGTCATCCCGAGCCCGGCGCCGCCATGGGCCGGGTCCATCGCGATGCCGAGCCAGCCGGCCTCGGCGAGCGCCGCGTGGAAATCGGCCGGAAACCCGCCCGCGCGATCGCGTTCGAGCCAGTAATCGTCGCCGAAGCGCGCGCATATTTTCTCGATCGCGCTTTCGATCGCGCGCTGGTCATCGGTCAGGTCGAACTGCATGGCATGCACTCCTGGAAAAGGCCAAGCGGCTACGCCGCTTTCAAGAAGGAAAACGCCCGGCGGCGTCGAGGCTTCCACTCCGACGCGCGTCCCCTTGCGGGATCGCCCGGCGGGTTGGCACGAAGCGGCAGGTCTCGCACGCTCACAACGGAAACACGCCCACGATCACGGCGGCGAACACCATCAGCACGGTGGCGGCGAACAGGAACGGAATCGTGAATTTCTGGTGCTCGGCCAGCTCGACGCCGGTCAGGCCGACGATCAGGAACGTCGCGGGGGTGAGCGGGCTCACCGGAAAGCCCGTCGTCATCTGGCCAAGCAGCGCGGCCTGCGCCATCTGGATCGGCGGCACGCCGAGCAGCTTCGCGCTTTCCGCGAGCACCGGCAGCACGCCGAAGTAGAACGAATCGGGGTCGAACAGCAGGCTGAGCGGCATCGACAGCAGCCCGAGCACGAACGGCATGTGGCGCGCATGCTCGACCGGCACGTGCGCGACGACCACGTCCGCCATCGCCTTCAGCATCCCGGTGCCGGACATGATGCCGGTGAATGCGCCGGCCGCGAGCAGCACGCTCGCCATCATCAGCGCGGCCTTGGCATGCGCGTCGATCCGCTCGCGCTGGGCCTGCACGTCCGGGTAGTTGATCACGAGCGCGGCGACCGTGCCGAGCATGAACATCACCATCGGGTCGACGATGCCCGCCACGAGCGTGACGAGCACGACGAGCGTCAGCACGAGATTGATCCGGAAGCGCTCCGGCCGGCGCAATGCGCGCTCGTCGTCGGTCAGCGCCCGCGGCGCGATCGCGAGCGACGCCGCGCCGGCACGATCGAGCCCGAGCCGCTTTGCCTCGCGCACGCCGAGCACGTAGGCGGTGCCGAACACGAACACGAGCCCGACGATCTGCACCGGAATCATCGGCATGAAGATCGCCGAGCCGGGAATGTGCAGCGCCGCCGATGCGCGCAGCATCGGCCCGACCCACGGCAGGAAATTGACGCCGGCCGCCATCGACGCGACGCACGCGAGGATGCGGCGATCCATCCCGAGCCGCGTATAGAGCGGCATCATCGCGGGCAGCGTGACGAGAAACGTGACGGCGCCCGAGCCGTCGAGATGGATCAGCAGCGCGAGCAGCGCCGAGCCCATCACGATACGCGGCGGATGGCAGCCGATCACGCGCAGCACGCCCGCGATGATCGGATCGAGCATCCCGGCGTCGGTGAGGATTCCGAAAAAAAGAATCGCAAAAACGAACATCCCGGCGATCGGGCCGATGTTCTGTACGCCGTGCACGATGAACTTGCCGGTCGCGAGCCCGAACCCGGCCGCGAGCGACGCGGCCACCGGCACGACGATCAGCGCGACGAGCGGCGATAGCCGCTTCGTGATGATCAGGCCGAACAGCGCGACGATGGCGATCGCGCCGATCCATGCAAGCATGATGCGTCTCCTCTTCAGCCGGTGCGCGCGTCGTCGCCCGGCGTGGTGTTCGAGTGGCCGTGCGGCGCCGTCGGGCGCGCGACACGGCCGGCGGCCGCGATGCGGGTCAGTCCCGGCGTGTGTCGTGGTCGCGGTCTTCAGTGTTGGGCTCGGCGTCGGCAAACACCTGCGCCGCGTGTTCGTTCAGCGCGGGCGGCGGTCGCCGGTACGTGGCCGGCGTGCGGCCGAGCTTGATCGGCGACGCGATGCCTCGATGCCGGCCCAGCTCGACCTTCATCTGCCGATGCGCGACATGCGGATGGTCGAGCGCCGCATCGAGCCCGAGCACCGGCGCGCACGGCACGCCGCGCCGCATCAGTTGCTCGGCGAGCGCCGCGCCGTCGTGTCCGGCCAACGCCGTTTCGAGCAGCGTGCGCAGCGCGGCGCGGTTCGCGCTGCGCGCGCGGTTGTCCGCGAAACGCGGATCGTCGAGCCAGTCGCGCGTGCCGAGCACGTCGCACAAGCCCGCGAACTGCCCGTTGTTTCCGACCGCCAGAAAGATGTCGACGCTCGCCGTCGGAAAGCTGTCGTACGGCGTGATGTTCGGATGCGCGTTGCCGGTGCGCACGGGTGCTTTCCCAGAATGGAAGAAGTTCGGCGTATGCGGATGCAGGATCGACAGCGCGCAGTCGAACAGCGTCGATTCGACGAACTGGCCGCGGCCGCTCGTGTCGCGCTCGCGCAGCGCCATCAGCACGCCGAGCGCCGCGTTCAGCCCGGTGACGAGATCGACGATCGGCACGCCGACCCGCAGCGGCGCGCCGCCGGCTTCGCCATTGACGCTCATCAACCCCGCGAGGGCCTGCACGGCCGCGTCGTAGCCGGGCAGCCCGCCCAGCGGGCCGTCCGCGCCGAAGCCCGACACGCGGCAATGGACGAGGCGCGGAAACCGCGCATGCAGCGCGTCGAAGCCGAGCCCCCAGCGCTCCATCGTGCCGATCTTGAAGTTCTCGACGATCGCGTCCGCATGTTCGAGCAGGCCGAGCAGCCGCTCGCGGTCGGCCGGTTGCGTCAGGTCGAGCGCGATACCGAGCTTGTTGCGGTTCACGCCGAGGAAGTACGACGCGGTATCGCCGTCGAACGGCGGGCCCCAGGTGCGCGTCTCGTCGCCGGACGGCGGTTCGACCTTGATCACCTCCGCGCCGTGGTCGGCCAGGATCTGCGTCGCATACGGGCCACCCAGCACCCGCGACAGATCGATGATGCGCAATCCCGCCAGCGCGCCCTGCTGCTCGTGTTCCGCCATGCGTCCCGCTCCTGGTTCCGTTGATCGGCCTGCCGGTCCCGGTAGGCCGGCGCTTGGGCGCGGCCGTCCGGATTCGACGAATAATTCTTGTATGTGAATTTATATTCACACTCAGGAAATTCGTTGTCAACCCCGGCGGCACCCTGAGGCGAAGCGAAAGACGCCGCCGTGCGCAAGTCGGGGCGACACCGAACCCGGGCCGGTTGCGGTGGCATCCCGCCTTTCGTTAAGCTGGCGGGCAATCTTCATCTCAAAAAAATCGGACGGATCATTCATGAAACGGATGCTGCTGGCGGCCTTCATGCTGGCGTCGACGCTGGGCGTCGGACATGCGCAAACCCAGACGTTCCACTTCGGCGAAGGACAGACCGGGATGCCGGGGGGAGCGCCGCAGTCGTCCTCACCGACCGCCCGGCCCGCGCCCGCGCGCCGGCACGTCACGCCGCCGCCGTCCCACCATCGGCGGGCTGTTCACAAGCGCCGCCAGCCGCGTCACGTGAAGCCCGCGCGCAGCGGCATCTATACGCACGCGTGACTCGGCGTTTGCCCCGCGAAGGCGTGCATGGAACTGTCATGAACGGCCGCTAAGATCGGTACGGCGGCCTCTACGCCGTTGCGGCCGGCTGGCGGGTCGCGCGCCGCCGACATGCATTTCCTCCACGATTCAGCACCTGTTTGACCGAACATGCGTACCGGGCCGGACACTCTCGCCGTCATCAAGGAACGCGCCACGATCGTGTGCCGTCAGCGCAGCAGCGTGCTGCTGGTCGCCCGCACCGCATCGCGCTGGTCGCTGCCGGGCGGCACGATCCGGCGTGGCGAGACGCCGCTCGATGCTGCACTGCGGGAGCTTGCCGAGGAAACGCGGCTGGAGGGGCTCGCGCTCGACTACGCGGTGCAGTTCGGCGGGCTGACGAAGCTCCATCATGTGTTCGTGGCCGACGTGCCGGCACACCTGACGCCGCGCGCGAGCAACGAGATCGCCCGCTGCAAGTGGTTCACCGTCGACCGGCTCGACACGCTGCGTGCGAGCGTGCCGACGCGCAAGATCATCGAGCTGCTGCGTCTCGACTGTTTCTCGGCGATCGCAAGCGGCCGGCTGCGCTGACGTCGATAGCGCTCCCGCCGGTCATGCGCGCAGCAACGGGCCGGCCTTGCGTTCGAGCAACGTGACGAGTTCCGGCTGCATGTAGGCGTACCGGTCGGGAATATCGAGGCACACGATCTTCTTGTCCCGCAGATGCGCACCGAATTGCGCTGCCAGCCGCGCCTTGTGCGCACGCTCCATCACGAATACGACATCGGCCCAGTCGAGCTGCTCGGCGGACACGCGCGTGTCCGCATCGGGCGCGAGGCCCGCGGAGTCGGTTTCGACGCCCGGCCACGCGGCGAACACCGCTTCGGCCGTCGGGCTGCGCAGCCGGTTGCGGCTGCAGAGGAAGAGTGCCCGCGTCATGTCGCTTCGCGGTTGCCTGGCGCCTGCCTGCTCACCCTTGCGGAATCGTGCCCGGCCGGACGTACGCGAGCATGTGCGGCACGTAGTCGGCCTTGCCGAGTTCGACGCCGTGGTGGCGCAGGATTGCGTACGCGGTGATCGCGTGGAAATAGAACTGCGGCAGCGCCCAGTCGCGCGCGTACTGCTCGCCCGTCATGTCGAATGCGATCCCGTTCGGCATGTCGAGCGCGATCGGCCGCGCGGCACCGCCATCGAGCGCATCCGGCGCGAGGTCGCCGAGAAACGTGAGCGTGCCGGCGATGATCGCCTGCGCATCGGCGAGCGTGCCGGGCTGCGCATCCGCATGCCATCCCGCCTCGCGCAATGCGAGCAGTGCGGCCGGCAGCGGTTCGCCGCGCAGCCGGTGGATGGGCTCCATCGCCTGGAAGCACGAGAAGCGCACCTGTGCCGCGAGCGGATACATGTCGGGCGCCAGCTTCAGCGACATCGCCGCGTCGGGCGCGTCGCCCGCGGCCTGGCGGTGTGCGGCAGCCTTGTCGAGCCACGCGGACTGCGCGCGCAGCATCTGGGAGAAGGTCGGAACGAGAAGTTGAGTCGGTGACACGCGTGCGCTCCTATGCTGTGTTGTGGTTTGCGCCACGATAGCAGCGTAGGGACAAACCTGCATCCTCGCAGCAGCGATGCGCGCGATTGAATGCGGATTCGGTGATATAGCGCATGGCGCGCAGGTGTCGCCCCGCGCAGGGCGATCACGACACGCGGCGGCCGCGACACAACCTCAAGGCTTGCCCTGTCGCGCCAGGAACCGGTCGAACTGCGCGGCAAACGCCTTGCCGTCGCGTGCGCTGAACGGCGCCGGCCCGCCCGTGTCGATGCCCGCGCTGCGCAACTGATCCATCATCGCGCGCGTCGACAGGCGTTCCTCGATGTTCTCGCGGCTGAACCAGTTGCCGCGCGGGTCGAGCGCATGCGCGCCCTTGTCGAGCACGGCGGCGGCCAGCGGAATGTCGGCGGTGATCACGAGGTCGCCCGCTTCCACCAGCTCGACGATGCGCGCGTCGGCCACGTCGAAGCCGGCCGGCACCTGCACCGCCTTGATGAACGGCGATGGCGGCGTGCGCAGAAACTGGTTCGCGACCAGCGTCACGCAGATTTCGGCACGACGCGCGGCGCGAAACAGCATGTCCTTGATGACGGCGGGACACGCGTCGGCATCGACCAGTACTTGCATGGCGGGTTGTTCCAATGGGTTGAAGCAGAAACGGCGATCATAGCGTACCGCCGGCCGGCCATCAGCCGGCGCGGCCCGTGCACAGCGCGTCGGCCGTCACCCACTGCGCGCCCCACGCCGCGGCCAGCCGCGCGCCCTGCCCGATCCGCACGGCCGCATCGTCGAAGTCGACGAACACGACGTGATCGGCCGCCGCGGGTTTCGCGGGCGTCTCGCGCGTGCGGCCGTCGGACAGCACCCACAGCCAGCGCTGCTTGGCCGGCGCGCGCCGCGCCGCGCGTGCGAGCATTTGCGCGGCGGCCGCGATGCCGTCCGCGAGCGGCGTGCCGCCGCCGCCTTCGACCGGTTCGAGCCAGCGCGCATTCCACCAGCGCGGCACGGCCGGGCCGAAGCGGCGCACGGCGCCATGGCCGCCGAAACAGATCAGCGCGGTTTCGACACGGTCGCGCGCGGCCTGGTCGAAATACGCGACGATCAGCCCCTTCGCCAGTGCGAGCCGCTCGTGCGACAGCATCGACGCCGAGCAGTCGAGCACGAAGCAATGCAGTGCGTGCGGCGTGCCGGCGCGTTGGCGAAAGCGCAGATGGTCGCGCTGCAGCGGGCCGCCGCGCTTCGCGGCGAGCGTCGCCGGCCACGCCACGGCCGTGCCGGCGCGCACCGTGCCCGGCACGCGCGCGGCTGCGCCTGATTGCCATCGAGGACCGCGAACAGTGTTCGCGGCGGCGCCGGCTCGATGGCTCAGCGTTTTTTTAGCGGCAGCGGCACCACGCCTTTCACGTCGCGCAGCCCGGCCGGCTCGGGCGGCAGGTAGCCCCAGTCGCCCTGGGATGCCGTGGCATCGTTCTTCGTCACATCGGACGAATCGTCGGGGCGACCGCGCGTGTCAGGTGCATTGGGCGCAGAGCGACCGTCGCGTTCGTCGTTGGGTTGCTGCGCGCCGGACGACGGCGGCGGCCCCGCGTGGCGCCGATGCCGCAGCACCGCGTCGGCCACCCGCTCGACATGCGACACCGTCACCGCGTCGGCGTGCTCCAGCGCGGCGAGCGCACGCGCCGCGCGCAGCATCACGAGATCGGCGCGCAGCCCGTCGACGGCCGCGTCGATGCACAGCGCGCTGACGCGCGCATGAACCGTATCGTCGAAATCGAGCGCCGCGAGCCGTGCGCGTGCCGCGTGAATCCGGTCGCCGAGTGCGCGTTGCGCGGATGCATGACGTGCGCGGAATGCATCGGAATCAAGATCGAATGCAAGCCGCGCCTTCACGATCCGCTCGCGCTGCGCGGCGTCGAAGCAGTTCTCCAGCTCGACCATCAACCCGAAGCGGTCGAGCAGTTGCGGACGCAGCTCGCCCTCCTCCGGATTCATCGTACCGATCAGCACGAAGCGCGCATCGTGCGCGTGCGACACGCCATCGCGCTCGACGATGTTCACGCCGCTCGCGGCGACGTCGAGCAGCGTGTCGACGAGCCCGTCGGCGAGCAGGTTCACTTCGTCGACGTACAGCACGCCGAGATGCGCCCGTGCAAGCAGGCCCGGCCGGAAGCGCACGCCGTTTTCAGCGAGTGCATGCGCGAGATCGAGCGTACCCGTCACCTGCTCGTCGCTCGCCGACAGCGGCAGCGTGACGAACTGCCCTTCGGGCAACAGCTCCGCCAGGCCGCGCGCCGCGGTCGATTTCGCGGTGCCGCGCGGCCCGCTCACGAGCACGCCGCCGAGCGACGGGTCGATCGCGGCGAGCAGCAGCGCCTGCTGCAATGCGTCCTGCGCGACGAGCGCCGCAAACGGAAAAACCGCGCGGGCGCGGTGCGTCGTCGGATCGGTCATCGCCGTCCCCCTTCCTGGAGTTGTTCGCTCGCGAGCCAGACCGCTTCGATCCGTTCGCGATAGTCGCCCGACTGCTGCCACAGGCCGCGCTGCATCGCCTCGACGAAGCGTTCGCAGATGCCGTGCAGCGCCTTCGGATTGTGCCGTTCGAGGAACGCGCGGGTGGCGTCGTCGAACAGGTACGCGTCGGCGACGAGCGCGTATTGATGGTCGGACAGCACGCGCGCGGTCGCGTCATAGCCGTACAGGTAGTCGACCGTCGCGGCCAGCTCGGCCGCGCCCTTGTAGCCATGACGCTTCACGCCGTCGAGCCATTTCGGGTTGACGACCCGCGAGCGGATCACGCGCGCAATTTCCTCGCGCAGCGTGCGCATCTTCGGCGCGACCGGGTTCGCGTGGTCGCCGTGGTAGATGCTCGGCTGCTGCCCGGACAGGTGCCGCACGGCCGCCGTCATCCCGCCCTGGAACTGGTAATAGTCGTTCGAATCGAGGATGTCGTGCTCGCGGCTGTCCTGGTTCTGCACGACGACGTCGATCGTCGCGAGCCGCTCGCCGAACACGTCGGCCGCCGCATCGCCCGCGCTGTTCTGTGCGTACGCATGGCCACCCCACTGGCGGTAGGCATCGGCGAGATCGGCGTCGGTCTGCCAGCGGCGCTGGTCGATCAGGTCCTGCAGGCCCGCGCCGTAGCTGCCCGGCCGCGCGCCGAATACGCGCCAGCCGGCACGGCGCCGCGCTTCGTCCGGCGGCACGCCCTGCGCGACCCATTTCTCGCGTTCGCGCTCGATGCGCGCGCGGACCGGGTTCAGTGCCTCGGGTTCGTCGAGCGCGGCCACCGCCTGCACGGCCGCGTCGAACAGGTGCATCAGGTTCGGAAACGCGTCGCGGAAGAAGCCCGACACGCGCAGCGTCACGTCGATGCGCGGCCGGTCGAAGATCTCGATCGGCAGGATCTCGAAGTCGGTCACGCGATGGCTGCCGTGCGCCCATTTCGGCCGCACGCCGAGCAGCGCGAACGCCTGCGCGATGTCGTCGCCGCCCGTGCGCATCGTCGCCGTGCCCCAGACGGACAGGCCGATCGCGCGCGGATAGTCGCCGTGATCCTGCAGATGGCGCTCGATCAGTTGCTGCGCGGATTTCAGGCCGAGCGACCACGCGGCCTGCGTCGGCACCGCGCGTGTATCGACCGAATAGAAATTGCGGCCGGTCGGCAGTACGTCCGGGCGGCCGCGCGACGGCGACCCGCTCGGCCCCGGTGGCACGAAGCGGCCATCGAGCCCGCGCAGCAGCTGGCGCATTTCCTCGCCGCCGCACGCGTCGAGCGCGGGCAGCAGCGTCGCGCGGACTCGCGCGATCACGGCGAGCGTGTGCGGCCAGTCGCCGGGCGGTGTCGCGTCGTTGCCCGTTCCGCCGCCGTCCGCTGCGCACAGCCCGTCGAGCCATTGCTGCGCGAGCCGTTCAAGCCGCTCGCGCGTATCGCCCGCGTGGCGCCACGGCGATGCATCGAGCGCCTGCAGGATCGCCGGTCGTGGGCCAACCCACGGCGCGGCCCAATCGGCCACGAGCGGATCGAAGTCGTCGCCGAGTGCGAGATCGCGCGCCAGCGCACCAATTAACCCGGCGCGCGCACCCTTGCCGTCGCCCACCGGAAAGCGCGCAAGCGCGAGCAGCGTATCGCGCCGCTGGCGCTCGGCCGGCGACACGCCGAACACGTGCAGCCCGTCGCGGATCTGCGCTTCCTTCAGTTCGCATAGCCACGCGTCGACGCGCGTGAGCAGCGCATCCTCGTCGCCCGTATCGCGCGGCGGCGACACGCTCAGTTCGTCGTGCAGCCGATGCTCGGCGATCGTCGCGAGGATCGTCTTGCGCAGCAGCTTCGCGCGCCGCGCATCGACCATCAGTGCTTCGTAGTATTCGTCGACCTGCCGTTCGAGATCCTGCAGCGGGCCGTAGTTTTCCGCGCGCGTGAGCGGCGGCATCAGGTGATCGATGATCACGGCCTGCGCGCGGCGCTTCGCCTGGCTGCCCTCGCCCGGATCGTTGACGATGAACGGATACAGGTGCGGCAGCGGCCCGAGCGTCAGGTCCGGCCAGCACGCGTCGGACAGCGCGACGCTCTTGCCCGGCAGCCATTCGAGGTTGCCGTGCTTGCCGAGGTGGATGACCGCGTCGATGCGGTACGCATCGCGCAGCCAGAAATAGAACGCGAGATACGCGTGCGGCGGCACGAGATCCGCGTCGTGGTAACTCGCGTAGTCGTTCTCGCCGCGCGAGCGCGACGGCTGGATGCCGACGAACACGTTGCCCGCGCGCCAGCCGGCGATCGTGAAACGGCCTTGCCGCAGCGTCGGGTCGGCTTCGGGCGCGCCCCAGCGTTCGTTCAGCGCGTCGCGCACGGCCGTCGGCAGCCGCGCGAAACGCGCGACGTAGTCCGCCAGCGGGAAGCTCTGGAATGCGGGGCGCAACGCATGCACGGCCGCGTCGTTGGTCACGCCTTCGGTGAGCCGCGCGATCAGCGCGTCGCCGTCGGGCGGCAGGTCGGCCACCGCGTAGCCCGCGTCGCGCAGCGCCGCGAGCACGCGCAGCGCGGACGCCGGCGTGTCGAGCCCGACCCCGTTGCCGATCCGCCCTTCGCTTTGCGGATAGTTCGCGAGAATCAGCGCGACGCGCTTGTCGGCGTTATCGAGCGTGCGCAGCCGGCACCAGCCGCGCGCAAGCGCCGCGACGAACGCGATCCGCTCGGCATCCGGCTGGTAGCGCACGACGTCGACCTCGGTGTGCGGGCAGCGGTACGCGAGCCCCTTGAAGCTCACCGCACGCGTGACGATGCGGCCGTCGACCTCGGGCAGCGCGATGTGCATCGCGATGTCGCGCGCATGCAGGCCCTGGTTGTCGGCCACCCACGCGTCGCGATTGCCTCCGGACAGGATCACCTGCAGTACCGGCGCGTCGCCGGCGAGCACGTCGTGCTCGGGGCTGTCGATCGCACCCGCCGCGAATGCGGTCGTGTTCAGCACGAGCGCGACGCCGTGCGTGTCGCAGAGCTGCGTGATGACTTCGCGGCTCACCGCGTCCTTCAGCGACGTGACCGCGATCGGCAGCGGATTCAGCCCTTCGTTGATGAGCGCGTCGGCCAGCGCGTCGAACACGGCCGTGTTCGCGGCCTGCCAGTGCGCGCGATAGAACAGGATCGCGACGACGGGCGCGCCGGGCGTCCAGCGCGGCCGCCAGTCGTCGACGCTCGCGCGGTCGCGCGCCGGGTGATACAGCGCGGCGGCCGGCAGCGGGCGCGGCAATTCGGGTTCGTCGCCGAAGCCGAGCGTGTGGAAGGCGATGCTGCGTAGCAGCGCCTCGGCGTTGTGCACGCCGCCTTCACGCAGGTAGCGCCACCACAGCCGGCACAGGTCGGGCGCGACGGTGCTTTTCGCGACGAGGTTCGGGTCTTCCTGCAGGTCGCCCGAGAACATCGCGAGCTGCTGCCCGCGCTTCGACGCGAGCGACACGGCCTGCTCGATCCCGTACGGCCAGTACGCCTCGCCGCCGAGATGATCGATCACGACCGACTTCGCGTGCTGCAGCACGTCGTCTACATAGAAGTCGACCGACGCCGGCTGCCGCAGGAACGTGACGTTCGCGAGCCGCACGCTCGGGAAGCCGGCCGGCAGATGCGGCACGACGCTCGCGAGCAGCGACAGCGTCGTGTCGGCCGAGCTCAGGATCACGATGTCGGCCGGTTGCTGGTCGATCCGGACGACGCCCTGCGTATCGTCGACGAAACCGCCCGGCGTGGTGCGCAGCAGATGCATCGTGCGTTACGCCTGTTGCGGCTCGGCCGCGCACGCGGCATCGAACGCGCGTTGCAGCGCGGCCGCGTCGAGATCCTCGCCGATCAGCACGAAGCGGCTCGCGCGCGTTTCGCCGTCCTGCCAGCGACGGTCGAAATAGCTGTCGAAGCGGCGGCCGACGCCCTGGATCACGAGCCGCATCGGCGCGCCGGGCAGCGCGGCGAAGCCTTTTGCGCGGTAGATCGTGTGCGCTTCGACGACGCGCTGCAGCGCGGCGATCGTCGCTTCGCGCGTGCCGGCGTCGCCCGACACGACCACCGAGTCGAAATCGTCGTGATGGTGATCGTGATCGCCGTCGTCGGCCGAGCCGTGATGGTCGTGACGCAGGTGGATCGTTTCTTCGGATGCCGATTCGAGGCCGAGCAGCATCGCGAGATCGAGCTCGCCGCGCGTCGCGCGCACGATCTTCACCTGCGACGGGATTTCTTCGCGGATCGCGGTTTCGATCTGCGCGAACTCGGCGTCGCCGACGAGATCGGCCTTGTTCACGATCACGAGGTCGGCGGACGACAGCTGATCGGCGAACAGCTCGTGCAGCGGCGATTCGTGGTCGAGGTTCGGATCGGCGCGGCGCTGCGCGTCGACGGCCTGCGGGTTTTCCGCGAACTGGCCGCTGGCGGCAGCCGGCCCGTCGACCACGGTCACGACCGCATCGACCGTGAAGCTGTTGCGGATCGTCGGCCAGTTGAACGCCTGCACGAGCGGCTTCGGCAGGGCGAGGCCGGACGTCTCGATCAGCACGTGGTCGATGTCCGCGCGGCGCTCGACGAGCGCTTCCATCACCGGATAGAACTCTTCCTGCACGGTGCAGCACAGGCAGCCGTTCGCGAGTTCGTACAGCTGGCCCGCCGCTTCGCCCTGCGCGCCGTCGGCATCCTCGCAGCCGATGCCGCAGCCCTTGAGGATTTCGCCGTCGATGCCGAGCTCGCCGAATTCGTTGACGATCACCGCGATGCGGCGGCCTTCGGCGTGCTGCAGGATGTGGCGCATCAGCGTCGTCTTGCCGCTGCCGAGAAAGCCCGTGACGATCGTGACGGGAAGCTTGCGTAGGGTCATGGTAGGTCCTGTGTCGAAAATGGAATCAGCCCGGGATCGTCGCGTCGAGGGCGGCGTGGCAGTTCATCGGGTGGATCGCGGGCATGCCGCCGCGCGATCCGCACGGACAGTCGCGGGACGGGCGGGACGACGAATCGGACATGGTGCTTCCTTGCGAACGGTCGACATCGTGAATGCCAACACGGCTGCCGCCGGCCCGCTCGCGCTGCCTGCCATTCGCCACGCCGGCCGGTGCGGGTTCGCGCGGGGACGGATCGGTGGAGGAAGCGGGCAATACGCGGGCGTCGGGCCGGCTGCGGCCGTGGACGATGCGCCGCCTCCCCGCGGCGCTGAACCCCAACGTTTCGGCCGGTATCCGGGCTGACGAACACGCCGCTTCGCCTTCCCGGATGCGCGCGGCATCCAGTGGCGGTCGTCCGCATGCGCGCGGCATGCGGCGAAGCGGCGTTGCGTGGCGCTTCTCGCGCGACGCGTTCGCTTACCGTTGCGGGGGCAGCACAGGTTGGCTCGACTGCGGCGCAGGCAGGCTCCCTGTTTCCCGTTTAACTGCGCGCACCGGAGCGGCGCGCGCGAGCACCAAAACGCGTGCGAGTGTAGGCGGCGGTGCGGGGAGCGTCAAGGCGGAGCGGGCCGCCGGGCCCGGTTCCGGATGGCCGCCGCGTGTGGCCGGAAGCCGTGCGCGGCGGTTCGCGCGGGGGAGTCGCTGTGCTATCGTAGCGCCGCGTTCGGTGCCCGCATGCGCATTCCGCGCGTGCAGTTAAACGGGAAACAGGAGGCGGACCCCCGCCCGGCCTGTGCTGTCCCCGCAACGGTACACCGCCCGCGCGACGCGCTTCCCCGCGCACGCGCCCAGGCCGCCCACGATGCCACTGCCCGTCAGCCGGGCGGGAAGGCTGCGGCCTGGCAAGCGGCCAGCCCGGATACCGGCCGACGCAAGGGGCGAGCCCGATGCTTGCCGAACGCCCGATCCGCGGGGGACGGATGAGGTGCGCTTTCCGCCCGCGTCCGCGCGGGCTTCGTTCGATCCGTCATGGCTTACCTGTCCGCTGGCCGCCGCCGTGCCGCCCGCCTGCCCTTTTCCACTGTGACGACATGGCGCGCGCCGTGCCGCGCCCGATGAGCCGCGCCTGGCTCGTCGGCGCCGGCCCCGGCGACGCCGACCTGCTGACGCTCAAGGCCGTCCACGCGATCGGCGCGGCGGACGTGCTGCTCGTCGACGATCTCGTGAATCCCGACGTGCTGCGCCATGCGCGCGCCGATGCGCACATCGAGCACGTCGGCAAGCGCGGCGGTCATGCCTCGACGCCGCAGGAGACGATCGTCGCCGCGATGCTCGCGCATCTGCGCGCGGGGCGCAGCGTCGCGCGGCTCAAGGGCGGCGATCCGTTCGTGTTCGGCCGCGGCGGCGAGGAGCTGGCCGCGCTCGGCGCGGCGGGATTCCCGGTCGAGGTCGTGAACGGCGTCACCGCGGGCATCGCCGCGCCGGCCGCAATCGGCATCCCGGTCACGCAGCGCGGCGACGCGCAGGGCGTGATCTTCGTCACGGGCCACGGCGCGGGTGCCGACGAACCCGACTGGCGCGCGCTCGCGGCCACGCGCATGACGATCGTCATCTACATGGGCATCCGCCGGCTCGACGCGATTGCCACCGCGCTGCGCGATGGCGGCCTGCCCGGCGCGACGCCGTGCGCGGCGATCGAGCATGCGACGCGCGCCGAACAACGCCACGTGCTCGCGACGCTCGACACGCTCGTCGAACGCATCGGCACGACCGGCATCGGTTCGCCGGCGATCATCGTGATCGGCCGCGTCGCGGCGTTCGCCGACGATCCCGCGGTACGGGCCGCGCTCGGCGGCGGCGCATGATGCGTGTCGCACTCGGCATCGGTTTTCGTGCGGGCGTGACGGCCGCGCAACTCGATGCCGCGATCCGCGCGGCGCTGATGCCGTACCCGGCCGCCGAACCCGCGCTCGTGGCCACGCTCGCCGACAAGGCGTGTGCCCGCGCGCTGCGCACGCTCTGCGCGCGACGCGGCTGGCCGCTCGTCGCGTTTGACGTGGCGCAACTCGCGAGCCGCCCGGAACTGGCCGCGAGCGGCCCGTCGGCTGCCGCGCTCGCCCGCTTCGGCGTCGCGGGCGTGGCCGAGCCGTGCGCGCAGCTCGCGGCGCCGCGCGGCCGGCTGCTGGGCCCCAAATCCATCCGGGACGGCGTGACGGTCGCATTCGCCGGCCCGCTCTGAACCTTTTGTTTCGCTTTCTTTCGACAGGACGAATCCGATGAAAACCGACGCTGAATCCCATCAACGGATGACCGAACGCCGCCGTGCCGGCCACGAGAAGAAGCAGGCCGCCGCCGTCAACGAAAAGGGCCTGCTGATCGTCAACACCGGCAACGGCAAGGGCAAGAGCACGGCCGCGTTCGGCATGGCCGTGCGCGTGCTCGGCCACGGCATGCGGCTCGGTGTCGTGCAGTTCATCAAGGGCGCGCTGCACACGTCCGAGCGCGACTTCCTCGGCGCGGTGGCCGAATGCGACTTCGTGACGATGGGCGACGGCTATACGTGGAACACGCAGAACCGCGACGCCGACATCGCGACCGCGCGCAAGGGCTGGGACGAGGCGCGCCGGATGATCGAGAGCGGCGATTACCGGATGGTGATCCTCGACGAGCTGAACACGGTGCTGAAGTACGAATACCTGCCGCTCGACGAAGTGCTCGCGACGCTGACTGCGCGGCCCGAGTCGGTGCACGTCGTCGTGACCGGGCGGCATGCGCCCGATGCGCTGATCGACGCGGCCGACCTCGTTACCGAAATGCGGCTCGTCAAGCATCCGTACAAGGAGCAAGGCGTGAAGGCGCAGCGCGGCGTGGAGTTCTGAGCATGCCCGCCTGCCCCGCGTTGTTCGTCAGTGCGCCCGCGTCGGGCCAGGGCAAGACGTCGGTGACGGCCGGCCTCGCGCGGCTGCACCGCCGGCTCGGCCGGCGCGTGCGCGTGTTCAAGACCGGGCCCGATTTTCTCGATCCGATGCTGCTGGCGCGCGCGAGCGGCGCGCCCGTGCATGCGCTCGACCTCGGGATGGTCGGCGAGGCCGGCTGCCGCGCGCTGCTGGCCGACGCCGCGCGCGACGCGGACCTGATCCTGATCGAAGGCGTGATGGGGCTGTTCGACGGCACGCCGAGCAGCGCCGACCTCGCGGCCGCGTTCGGCGTGCCGGTCGTCGCGGTGATTTCGGCGAAGTCGATGGCGCAGACCTTCGCGGCGATCGCGTTCGGGCTCGCGCGGTTCCGGCCGGGGCTGCCGTTTCACGGCGTGCTGGCCAACCGCGTCGGGTCGGCCCGGCATGCGGAACTGCTGCAACAGGCGTTGCCCGGCGACCTGCGCTGGCTCGGGCACGTGCCGGCCGATGCGGGCATCGCGCTGCCGGAGCGGCATCTCGGCCTGCATCAGCCGGGCGACATCGACGATCTCGACGCGCGGCTCGATCGCGCGGCCGACGTGCTCGCGCAAACGGCGCTTGCCGAGTTGCCGCCGGCTGTGGCGTTCGCGGAACCGGACGCCACGGCGCCGCTGCCACGTGCGCTCGCCGGCAAGCGGATCGCGGTGGCGCGCGATGCGGCTTTTTCGTTCACTTATCCGGCGAATCTCGCGTTGCTCGACACGCTCGGTGCGCAGGTGCGATTCTTTTCGCCGCTCGCCGACGAACCCGTGCCGGACGACTGCGACGCACTGTTCCTGCCGGGCGGCTATCCGGAATTGCATGCGGCGGCACTCGCGGCGAATGCCGCGACCGCGCGGTCGATTCGTGCGCACGCAGCGGCTGGCCGGCCGATCGTCGCGGAATGCGGGGGGATGGTGTATCTGTGTGAATCGCTGACCGATGTGGACGGCGTGACGACGCCGATGCTTGGGCTGTTGCCGGGTCACGCGACGATGCAGCGCCGGTTCGCGGCGCTCGGCATGCGGCAGCTCGACACGCGCAGCGGGACGATGCGGGGGCATACGTTCCATTATTCGCGGCTCGCGACGCCGCTGGAACCGGTCGCGCATGCCGCGCGTCCCGATGGCGCGCCGGGCTACGGCGAAGCCGTCTATTGTCGCGATGCGATCGTCGCGACGTACATGCACATGTACTGGCCGTCGAATCCGGATGCGGTCGTGGCGTTGTTCAGCGGGGAAGCGTTCTAGATTCGGGATCGCACGAGTCATACCGGGATTGCATGCCCCGTCGCAACGATCACACGCCTGCCTTGTGCGATTACAAATGTTGTTCGATGTCCATGCGTTGATGCAGGACCCGAATCACATCGATCGTGTATTCCGTTTCACGATAGAACACGACGTGGGAGCCCACGGCGTACCGGAAATATCCATCGCGAACAATGCAAGTCCGGCCGACCTTTTCACCGCGCGCCAGCGCTTCCATGGTTCCGATCAGATCGCGATGGTAAAGGTCGGCTTGCTTGAGTGACCAACGCCCGACGGTATAGCGCCAAATGTCTTCGAGATCGAGTTCGGCCAGCGGTGTGAGCTGAAGCTGTCTGCCTTTAACCGCCATGCGTCGCCCGCATCCGGGCCAGGAAGGCCTCGTTGTCGAATGGTTGGGGTGTTCCCGATGCCTCACCAGCCTTCAACGCTTCCTGCAATGCGCGCACCTGCGTTTCATGTGATTCGAGAAGTCGCAAGCCAGCTCGTACGACATCGCTCGCGGAACTGTATCGTCCCGACTGGACTTGAGCGTCGACGAATTCGGCAAAGTGGTCGCCCAGGGAAACGGATGTGTTTCGCGACATGAGTCACCTCCTGTTTCAATGCGGCCATCATATACCAAAGTTTGGTACTTCAGGCACTCGGCCGCTGCGGCAACGTTGCCGAGGTCCAGCCTCGCGCCGCCTGTGCCGTTCCCTGATCACACCAGGAACGTCTCCGCCAGCTTCACCCAGTACGACGCGCCAGTCGGTAGCGCCGCGTCGTTGAAGTCGTAGCCGGGGTTGTGCACCATGCAGCCGCCCTCCCCGTCGCCGTTACCGATGATCAGGTAGCAGCCCGGCCGCTTCTCGAGCAGGAACGCGAAATCCTCGCTGCCGGTGAGCGGCACCATCCCGTCGATCAGGTTCGCATCGCCCACCCACTCGCGGGCGACGTTGCGCGCGAACGCGGTCATTTCCGCATCGTTGACGAGCACCGGGTAGCGGCGCTGGTAGTCGATCGTCGCGGTCGCGCCGAACACGGCCGCCTGCGCATGCACGACTTCCTTGATGCGCGTCTCGAGCAGGTCGCGCACCTCCGGCTTCAGCGCGCGCACCGACAGGCGCATCTGCGCGCGATCGGGAATCACGTTCGGCGCTTCGCCCGCGTGGATCGCGCCGACCGTGACGATCGCCATGTCGAGCGGCGACACGTTGCGCGACACGATCGTCTGCAGCGCGATGACGATCTGCGCGCAGACGACCACCGAATCGACCGCCTTGTGCGGCACCGCGCCGTGGCCGCCCCGGCCCTGCACGTCGACGATCACCGTATCCGACGACGCCATGAACGACCCCGGCAGGAACCCGAACTTGCCCGTCGGGAAACCGGGCATGTTGTGCATCGCGAAGATCGCGTCACACGGGAACAGCTCGAACAGCCCTTCGTCGAGCATTTTCTTCGCGCCGCCGAGCCCTTCCTCGGCCGGCTGGAAAATCAGGTTCAGCGTGCCGGAGAAACGGCGCTCGCGCGCCAGATGCTTCGCGGCCGCGAGCAGCATCGCCGTGTGGCCGTCGTGGCCGCATGCGTGCATCTTGCCGGCGATCCTGCTCTCGTACGGCAGGCCCGTGGCCTCGTGGATCGGCAGTGCGTCCATGTCGGCGCGCAGGCCGAGACGCTGGGCGCCGCTGCCGACCTTCAACTGCGCGACGACGCCCGTGCCGCCCAGCCCGCGATGCACCGTGTAGCCCCACGACTGCAGTTGCTCCGCGACGAGGTCGCTCGTCGCGAATTCCTCGAAACCGAGCTCGGGGTGGGCGTGGATGCGGTGCCGGATCTCGATCATTTCGTCGGCGAGGCTTGCGGGAATCACGCTGTGCGTCACGGTGTCGTCTCCTGTCCTGTGGGGAATATGCAGGCAAGGATAGTGGGTTCGACGGCAACCGGGCAGATGGAAAGTCGTCGCGGTAGCAACCGGCGGTTGCCATATTCAGCATGATGCGCGGCACGCGCAAGCCGGCCGTCCGGACGACTGCCGCGCGGAAGCCGAACGCGCAAAACTGTGTGCCACCCATCGATTTCTTGCGCATGAGGGCCCCGGTGACTATCGTTCAGAATCAAAAAATAGTTCCGATACATCAATATCTTGGGAATTCTTGTTCACTTTTTGACGCTTGTACATTTTTTGTGTACGCTGATAAAAAGGTGAACAAGCGATTCCCTTTGATGCCCGTGAACACTTCCCTCCCCGTGTCGGAACAGCACGTGCTCGACGAAGCCTGCGCCGCGTTCGAAAGCGCGACCCGGCGCTTTCGTGCCCGGCCCGTGCGTGTGCCGGCCGCCTGCGAGGCGCGCGCCGACGCCATGATCCGCTTCGACGTTGCCGGGCAGGCATTCGAGATGCCGGTCGTCATCAGCCTGCGCGTCGAATCGCTGGCGGGCGCACTCGCGGAATTGCGCCGCCGCGGCGACACCGCAGCGCCCGGCGAACGGCCGCTGATGCTGGTCGCACCGTATCTTTCGGCGGAACTGGCCGCCGGCCTGACCGACCAGGGCATCCCGTTTCTCGATACCGCCGGCAACGCATGCCTGATCGAACCGGAGGCGACCGTGATGATCGCGGGCCGGCCGAAGCCCGCACGCACACCGCGCCGACAGGCGTCGCGCGCGACGACGCCGAAGGGGCTGGCCGTGATGTTCGCACTCGCGACACAGCCGGGCCTGGTCGAGCAACCGTATCGGGCGATCGCCGCTGCATCGGACGTCGCACTCGGTACGGTCAATCTCGCGATGGACGACCTGATCGCGCGTGGCCTCGTCGGGCAACGCCGCAACGGCGAGCGCCTGATGCCCGACTGGCCGCGCTTCGTGCACGAATGGGTCGCGCTCTATCCGAGCCGCTTGCGCGCGAAACTGCCGAGCCGCCGGTTTGCCAGCCTCGCGCCCGACTGGTGGCGCGGCGTAGATTTCGCGGCATTCGATGCGCGATTCGGCGGCGAGCCGGCAGCCGACCTGCTGACGCACGGCCTGAAACCCGCCTCGATCACCGTCTATACGCACGGCACCGCGTCGAACCGGCTGCTGCTTCAGGGCCGCCTGCGTCCGGACGAGCGCGGCGATGTCGAGATCGTCGAAGCGTTCTGGCCGCGGTCCGCGGAGCTTGCCTGGCGCGAGCAGGAAGTACCGGTCGTACCGCCGCTGCTGATCTACGCGGATCTCGTCGCGTCCGGCGACAGCCGCAATCTTTCCATCGCCGATCGCATCCATGACCGATACCTCGCCCAACCGCCCGCTTGAGGTCGACGCACGCCGGCCGCTGGAGCCCGCGGCGGTCGCGTTGCTGCAGGCCGTCGGCTCGGCCTGCGCGCGCCTCGACACGGCGTTCGTGGTCGCCGGCGCCACCGCGCGCGACATCCTGATGTGGCACGTGCACGGCATCCGGCCGGTGCGCGCGACGCGAGATGTCGACGTCGCAGTGTGCGCGGTGAGCTGGCCGTTTCACGCGCAACTCGTCGAGGCACTTGTCGCGACCGGGCAGTTCACGCGCGCACCGAAACAGCAGCAGAAACTGCTGTTCGACAGCGGCGCGCACGGTTTTCGCACGGAGCTGGATCTCGTGCCGTTCGGGCCGCTCGAAACGCCTCCGGGCGAAATCGCATGGCCGCCCGACGGTGAATTCGTGCTGAACGTGCTCGGGTTTCAGGAAGCCGTGGACACCGCACAGCCTGTGTCGATCGATGCGCGCACCGTGGTACCGGTGGCCAGCCTGCCGGCACTGGCGCTGCTGAAGCTGCTCGCCTGGAAGGACCGGCGTGCGCGCCAGAACAGCGATGCGTACGACCTGCTGTTCCTGCTGCGGAATTTTCACGACGCGGGCAATCGCGAACGTATCTGGGATGCCGCGCCGGACCTGCTCGAGATCCACGCGTTCCAGCCGGGACTCGCCGCTGCCGCGCTGCTCGCGCGAGAGGCGAAACGCATCGCTTCGCCGCAAACGCGTGACGCGATCCGTGCGCTGTTGTCGGACGAAGCAACTTATGCCGTGCTCGGCCAGGATCTGCTGGCACGTGCCTTTGCGCTGTTACCCGGTGAATTCAGCGATGACGCCGACCGGTATCTCGACGCATTCCGCAACGCCTTTCTCGCAGATGAACCCGCGTCGCGCGCTTGACGCGCCGATGCGCAACAGCCGAGCGATCGAACAGATCCCGAACGGCGCTCACGCCGCCCAGTCTTCGAGCGACAACCCGGCGACACGACCGAACTCGCGGCTGTTGTGCGTGACGAGCACCGCGCCGGCCGCGATCGCATGGCCGGCGATCGACGCGTCGTTCGCGCCGATCGGCGTGCCGCGCACGGCGAGATCGGCACGAATCTCGGCCATTGCATCGACGGCCGCCGTGTCCCACGACAGCACGCCGTCCAGCCGCGAAACAAAGGCCGTCACGAGTTCCGCATGCTTCGGCGACGCCTTCCTGCCGACCGCGCCGAACCGCATTTCGGCATAGGTGATTGCCGAGACGACGATCCGGTGCTGCGCATTGACGCACGATTGCAGCCGCGACAGCACCACGGGCGGCCGCTCGCGCATGATGAACGAACAGATGTTCGTATCGAGCATGTAGAGCGTGGTCACTGGCCGGACTCCGTCGGTGCGGCGCCACCGCCATCGGACAGGTCGAAGCGGCCGGACTCGATGACGGCCGGGCGTTCGGCGAGGAAGTCGGCGTCGGCCGGCGGTTCGCTCGCGAACGAGAGCCACGTGGGCCGCACCGGCCGCAGCAGCAGCGTGTCGCCTTCGCGGCGGATCTCGAGTTCCGTCACCCCCTCGAACTCCATGTCCTTCGGGATGCGGATGGCCTGGTTACAGGCGTTCTTGAAAATGGAAACGGTGCGCATGAGCCACTCCATGGGAGTACGATGCGTCCATTCTGGGCATATGCCGGCATATGTCAATGCGGGCGCGCGCAAACCGAATGTCGCGCCCCATGCTGTCGCGGATGTTTTTGCCATGTCGCGGGCCTGTCGTCGATGAGGAGAGCGATCCATCCTTCACGACGCAGGCCGCGCGGTCCATATCCCGGACGGCCGATGCCCGCGCGCCACCTCGCGCCGCACCGCACCCCCGCGCCGTCACGGCAATTTGAAAGTGTCGAAGAATGTATCGCGCTCGATCACGGTGAGCGCCGCGCGCTTGTGCGGGAAGTCGAACTCCTTCAGCGTGTAGAACCCGAGCCGGTGCATGTACGCGATGTGCCGCACGTGATCGACGCGCGGCTCGCCCACGAGCCGCTGCGTGCGCGGTTCGTCGACGAACATGTAGTGCAGCACCCCGCTCCACCACGCATGCAGCTTGCCGGCGCTCTGGAAGCGCGAATCGCCGATCAGCAGATGCAGCCCGCGGTCGTAGTCGTGCGCGTCGTAGAACGGCGCGAGACGGTCCTCCTTCGCCCAGTAGAACTCGAAATAGCCGAACGGCGTGTCGTCGAAATAGCCGATCATCGGGTGCATGTGCGGATCGGCGAGCCGCTCGGCGAGATACGCCGCGTGCTCGTCGCGCGTGCCGCGCTGGTTCCAGAAGTGCGCGACGCGATCGAGGTTCATCCAGCCGCTGAACAGGTCCGCGTGCGCGTCGACATCGACGGTGCGCAGGCTGAACGTCATCCCGACCTGCGGCATGGTGCGTGCGTAGATCTCGCCGGCCGGCGACGGCGGCCGCACCGGGTGGCGGTGGCCGTTCGTGATCACATGGCGCAGCGGCATGCCACCCGACGCGGGCGCCTTCAGCCACGGCCGCGGGTTCTGCCAGAACGTCGCACGCGATACGGTGAAGCGCAGCGCGTCGCCGGCAACCTGCGCGCCGTCGATCACGCCCTCGCGCACCGCGCGCGCGACGTACGCCGCCACGGCGGCCGCGTCGGCGTCGCCGAGCGGCACCGTGATCGTCGCCGCGTCGTAGCGCGTGTCGGTGTTGAACAGCGCGACGAACGCCGCGAGCAGTTCGTCCGGCGAGTCGTCGGGCCGCCACGCGTCGAGCGTATGCTCGGCGACGGCCATCGCCTGCCCGTGTGCGGCGCCGTCGAGCGCGGCGGCCACTTCACCTTCGACGGCGTCCGCGGCGCCGGCCGGTTTCGTCAACGTGTCTTCCATCACAGTGCTCCCGCGTCGTGGCGGTCGGCGAGGACGTGCAGCCCCCGCTCGAGTGCCGGAAACAGGCTGCGCTGGAAGTTGTTCCAGCGCAGTTCGAGAATCGTGTCGTCCGGCGCGATCGGCGTGTCGAGCACGTCGCAGATCACCTCGCCGGAATCGATGCCGTTGTCGACGTAGTGAAACGACGCGCCCGTCATCATCACGGGCTCGACGGACGACGTCGTGCCGTTCGACCAGTCGACCCGTTCGCCGCGCGCGCCGTGCAGCGCGTCGAGCGTCGCCCATGCGCCGCGCCGCTGGTACGGCGAGCCGTCGGCCGTGATGCCCGGGTGGATGTTGGCGATGCGCCGGTGAAAGCGCGCGCCGGGCCGCACGAGTTCGTCGAGGATCACGAGCAGCCCGTCGAGCACGACGACGTCGGCGTCGAGTTCGAGCAGGCGCTCGAGCAGGCGGCGCTCGAACGCCTGTTTGCCAGCCACGCGCTCGCGCGCGTCGCGCGGCAGCCGCCGGTACGTCGACGCAATCGTGCAGAACAGTTCGTCGACCGGACGGCCCTGCACCGTCAACCCTTCCGGCAGGATCCACGGGCGGCCCGGCGTGCGGGCGAAACCGTAGTCGGCGACTTTCGCGCGGTCGGCCGGCGAACCGTCGTCGTCGTCGACGATCACGCCCTTGAGCGTGTAACGCTCGCCGAGCGGCGAGTCGTTCAGGCGTTCGACGAGATATTCGAGCGGCGCCTTCATGTAGCGCGTGCCGCCCCGATAAGCGACCGGCTGGCCGGCACGATCGGCCGCGCCGTTGCGCAGCGACTGGATGTAGACGAGATTTTTCTTCGGCATGGATGCGTCGTGGAAAAGCGGACGAAGGCGCCGCGGCCCGCCCGCGCCGGCCGCGAGGGCCGGCCGGCGGGCCGCGGCGCGCATCGTCACCAGTTGTATTTCGCGGTCGCGATCACGGTACGGTCGGTGCCGAACACACAGACGTTCGCCGACTGGCAACCGCTGATGTAGTGACGGTTGGCCAGGTTCGTTCCGTTCACGGCGAAGCGCCAGTTACGCGTGTCGTAGTGCACGCCCGCGTCGAACAGCGTGACGCTCGATACCGTCAGCGAGTTGTCGGCCCCACCGGCCGACGCGCTCTGGTAGCGCACGCCGCCGCCCAGGCCGAAGCCCGCGAGCGGCCCCGTGTGCCACGTCCAGTCGGTCCACAGCGACGCCATCTGGCGCGGACGCGGAATGTCGACCGGCCAGTTGTTCAGCGACACGTCGTTGGCCTTCACGTTCTTCACGTCCTGATACACGTACGAGGCAATCACCGACAGGTTGCGCGTGACCTTGCCGGTCGCGCTCAGCTCGATCCCGCGCGAACGCACCTCGCCCGTCTGCACCGACTTCGTGCCGGTATTGTCCTGGCTCGGCAGCGCCGGCGTGAGCACGTTGGTCTGGTTGATCTGGTAGATCGCCGCGTTCAGCATCAGGTTCTTGCCGGGCGGCTGCCAGCGCAGGCCGGCTTCGATCTGCTTGCCGCGGGTCGGCTGCGGCAACCCGCCGCCAACCAGGTTCACGCCGATCAGCGGATTGAACGACGTCGCGTAGCTGACGTACGGCGACAGCCCGTAATCGCCCTGGTACGTGAGGCCGACACGGCCGGTGAACGCCGTGACGTCCGCCTTCGTCGACGTGCCGGCCGCACGGTCGTCCATCCGCATGTTGACCCAGTCCTCGCGGCCGCCGAGCGTCAGCGTCCAGCGGTTCCACTTGATCTGGTCCTGCGCGTACAGGCCGAACGTGTTCATCGTCGTGTACGTGTTGGTGCGGAACGTCGAGTCCGGCGTGAACACCGCCTTCGTGACAGGCAGGTAGACCGGGTTGTAGATGTTCAGCGGCGGCGCGGCGGCGAGCCATTCGCTGTCGGTCGCGGTCTGGCGGTTGTACTGGAAGCCGAGCAGCAGCGTGTGCTGGAGCGGGCCCGTCGCGAAGCGGCCTTCGAGGTTGTTGTCGATGTCGAAGCGGCTGTAGTTCATCTGGAACACACCGGCCCAGCGCGACACGTCGGTCGTGCTGCCGTCGACGAAGCCGTTGCCGAATACCGAGCCGTTGTCGAGCGACAGGTGCATCAGGCGCGTGTTCTGGCGGAACGTCCACGCCGGCGTCAGGTTCCGCTCGAACTGATAGCCGACCGACCACTGCTTCTTGCGGTAGTAGTTGAAGTTCGGATCGCCTTCGTACACGTCCTTGTTGATCTGACCGTTCGGGTTCGGCAGCACCGTGCCCGCCGCGGGCAGGAAGTTCGACGAGATGTCGCCCCAGTCCTGCAGATAGGTGGCCGACAGCGTCAGCGACGTATCCGCGTTCGGACGCCAGCGGAACGACGGCGCGAGCGCAACGCGCTGGTCGTTGTTCGGGCCGGTCAGCGCGTTGCCGTCGCGTGCGACGCCGACGAAGCGGTACGCGTATTTGCCGTCCGGGTCGAGCTTGTCGCCGACGTCGATCATGAACTGCTTGCGCGCGTAGTTGCCGATCTGCACGCCGGCCTCGCGCACGCGCTCGCCGTCAGCGAGCTTGGTCTGCACGTCCACGATCGCGCCGGGGTCGCCCGCGCCGTACAGCACCGACGTCGGCCCGCGCAGCACGCTGATGCTGTCGATCATGTACGGATCGACGCGCCAGCTCGCGAGGTTGATCGTGTTCGGCACCTGCAGCCCGTTCACGTACGCGGTCGGTGTGAAGCCGCGCAGCGCCGCGTACCAGTCGGAACGGTTGTCCGAGCCGTACGACGAGAAGCCCGGCACGTAGCGCAGGGCCGCGTTCACGTCAGTCGCGCCGGTCATCTCGATCTGCTGCGCGGTGACGACGTTGATCGTCTGCGGGATCTCGTTGATCGACGTACTGGTCTTCGTGCCGGTGCGGCTGCGCTTCGCGACGAGCCCGACCGTGCCGTCTCCTTCCGAGGCCGCGTTGACGTTGATCGTCGGCAGCGTGCCGGTCGACGCACTGGCCGACGCACTCGCGGCCGCACCGTTCTGCGCACTGCTGGCCGACGCCGCCGCGCCTGCGTTCACGGCCGGCGCCGTCTGGGCCTGTGCGTGCCCTGCCGCCGCCCCGAACGCCACGCTCGCCGCGGCTGCGATCGCACGCAAACGCGTGCCTGTTGCCCACTCCATCTTTCTCTGCTCCAGTTTTTTCATGCGGTCTCCGACCGCGCCTTTGTCAAAGAGCGAAAGCCATCCGGCTCGCGCTCGCCCCGTTTTCCTGTCGTTTTTCCTGTGTTGCCCGGGCCGCGCCTTCTTCATGGGCGGGTGCGATCCCGTCTTCGAGCGACGCGCAGATTTCGTCCGCGCGGCGCGCCAGTACCGACAGCAGCGTGTCGGACAGGCCGTGGCTGTCTTCGCAGCAGCCTTGCAGGTAGATGCGCGGCGCGAAGTGCGCGGGCGTCGCGAGCAGGTAGTCGCGCGTGACGTCGCCGCGGGCGAGCGCGTCGCCCAGGTGCGGCGCGAGCCCGTCGAGCAGCGCCGAATGCGTGTCGCGGCGGTAGCCGGTGGCCAGCACGAGCGCGTCGAAGCGCTCGACGCGCGTGTCGCCGCTCATCCGGTCGCGCAGCGTCAGCTCGATGCGGCCGTCGGCGGTGCGCACCGCGGCCTCGATCGCGCTGTTCGCGCGCAGCGCATGACGCGGCGTGCCGTTGATGCGCTGCAGGTACAGCATTTCGTAGATCTGTTCGATCAGCGGCCGGTCGACCACCGCGTAGTTCGTGTCGCGATAGCGCTCGAGCAGCGCGCGGCGCGCGTCGTGCGGCTGCGCATAAACGACATCGGTGAACTCGGGGCTGAAGATCTCGTTGACGAACGGGCTGTCGTCCGCCGGCTTCAAGGCGCCTGCGCGCATCACGAGGCTCGCGTCGACGTGCGGGAAGCGGCGCGCGAGATCGATGAACACCTCGGCCGCGCTCTGCCCCGCGCCGATCACCGCGACGCGGCGGCGCTCGCCGTCCGGCGATGCGACGAGCCGGTCGATGTCGGTCAGGTACGACGACGAGTGGATCACGCGGTCGCGGCCGAGCGCGGCGAACGCGTCCGGGATCGCCGGCGTGCCGCCGACGCCGACCGACAGCGCACGCGTGACGCGCTGGCGCTCGTGGCCGGCGGCGTCGCGCGACAGCACGCGCAGTGCGTCGATCTGCTCGCCGTCGCCGTGCACGGGTTCGATCGCGAGGACGGTCTCGCTGTAGTGGACGCTATCGTCGAACGCGTCGGCCACCCAGCTCAGGTAGTCGTGGAATTCGACGCGGGTCGGATAGAAGTTCTTCAGGTTGACGAATTCGTTCAGCCGGCCGCGTTCGAACAGATAGTTGATGAACGTGTAGCGGCTTGTCGGATCGCGCATCGTGACGAGATCCTTCAGAAACGAGATCTGCATCCGGCAGTCGTCGAGCAGCATGCCGCGATGCCAGCCGAATTCAGGCTGGCGCTCGATGAAGCAATGGGCGAGCGGGCGCGCCGCGCGCCGTTCCTCGAGGCGGATGGCCAGCGCCAGATTCGACGGCCCGAAGCCGACGCCGATCAGGTCGAATACGGTTTCTCTCTGCATGTCTCAGCTCCCTTGTCGGTGAATCCGGCGCGTCAGACGTGACGGCCGGAGAAGAACGTCTCGCGCAGCGTGCGCATCCACAGCGGCTGCGCGTCGGCCAGCGCGAGACGGCGCTGCCGCGCGAAGCCGTGCCGCGCGAGGTGGTCGGCAACCCGCGCGTGGCCGGCCGGAACGGCACAGCCGACCGCTTCGGTACGCGGGTCGTCGAGAAACAGGTAATGCACGACGGACGGCAGCCAGCCCGCCACGCACTGCGGGCCGCGCCAGCGCGACTCGCCGACCAGCATCCGCAGCCCGCGGTCGTAGTCGCGCGCCGCGACGTGCGGCGCGAGCGCGTCTTCCTTCAGCCAGTACGCCTCGACATACGCGAACGGTTCGCCGTCGAAGCAGCCGACCAGCGGAATCACGTGCGGATCGGTGTCGGGCGCGGTGCCTTGCGGGCCGTCCGCGCCGGGCTGCGTGCCCGGCCAGCCGTCGCGCACGCGCGGTTCGTCGAACCAATGCGCGAGGCGTTCGGCATCCTCGGCCGGCTGCCAGCCGCGCAGCGTGAAGCGCACGCCGAGCGCCGGCAGGTCGCGCGCGTAGACCTCGCCGCGCGGCGCGGGCGGCCGGCGCGGATGACGGCGGCCGTCGGTGAACATCGGCAACGTCGCGCACGGCAGATGCGCGCCGACGCGCCACAGATCGGCCTGCTGCGCCCAGCCTTCACGCATGCAGCGGCCGCCGTCGGCGAGCACGCCGCTCGCGCGCAGCGCATCGAGCGCGACCGCCGGCCACGCGGCCGGGTCGAGCCGGATCGCGGCGTGGCGCGCGCTGTCCGAAAACGCCGCGGCCAGTGCGGCCAGCAGCGCACGCCGCTGGTCGGCCGCTGCCGCGCGATGGTTGTAAGCGACGAGGCGTAGCGCGCCGTCGTCGCCGAGTTGTGCGCGCAGCAACTGCGCGCCGATGCCGTCGCCCTGCGCGACGCGGATCTCCGCGCCGTCGCGCACGGCGAACAGGCCGTCCGCGAATGCGAGGCGGTAGGTATCGAGCATCGTGAATCCGTCCGGACGCACTTCAGCCAGCATGGCGCGCCTCCTGTCCCGTTTCCGCGTGCGCATCGAGCCGCGCGCCGAGTGCCGTGAGCGTCGGCGACGCGAACACGTCGGCGACCGTCAGCGTGTGGCCGGCGCGGCTGGCCGCGTCGACGAAGCGCACGACGTCGAACGACGTCGCGCCGGCTTCGAACAGGTCGGCGTCAGGTTCGGGCGCGGCCGTCGCGAACGTGTCGGACCACAGCGCCGCGAGCACGGCCGCCGCATGCGGTGCACGTGAAAGCGTTGCGGCGCATGCATGGCTTTCGGTCCGCGCGCGATGCGACGCCTGCTCGACGACAAGCTTGTCGGGCGCACCGAGCACCGCCTCCGACGCGCCGGCGAAGCGCGCGACTTCGTCGTGATAGAGCTCGACGAGCGCATCGACGAAGCCGCTATCGAGCAGTTCGTCCGCATACGAGAACGCGGCGCTCACGCGGCCGTCCGGATGCTCGACGACGTCCAGCTCCAGCGTAAATACGACGCGATGGCGCACGTCGTCGAATCCGGCCAGCGCCAGGCCGGCCCAGTCGCGTGTCGCGGCACCGGTCGGGCGCAGGTAGTTGAACATCACCTGGAACAGCGGATTGGCCTGCGCGGCACGCGGCGCGCGCAGCGCCGCGACGACGTCCGCGAACGGCACGTCCGCATGCGCGTAGGCTGCGAGCGCCGTGTCGCGCACTTGTGCGAGCACGTCCGCACGACGCGCGGCCGGGTCGAGCCGCGTGCGCACGACGACCGAGTTGATGAAGAGGCCGAGCGCATCGCGGGCCGCATCGCCCGTCAGCTCGCGCGTCGACGCGAGCACGCCGACCGGCTGGTCGGCCGCGCCCGTCGCGCGGAACAGCGCGGTGTTGAGCGCCGCGTGCAGCAGCATCGGCAGCGTCGCGTGCGCGGCCGACGCGGTGTCGCGTGCGGCGCGGATCAGCGCGCCGTCGAATTCGAACGCGATGCGGGCCGCGCGCCATTGCGGCACGGCCGGCGCGTCCGCGCGCTGCGGCAGCACGCGCGCCGGCAGGTCGGCCAGCGCGTCACGCCAGTAGGCGACGCGGGCCGGATGGCACGGTGCGGGCAGCACGAGCGGTTGGGCGGACTGTTGGACGACCTCATCGGCCGGCACGGCGCCGGCGCCGCCCTGCACGCGGGCAACATAGCGCGCACGAACCGCATCGAGCCACAGCTCGATCGATTCGCCATCCGACACGATGTGATGAATCGTCACCGACAGCACGTGGTCTTCCGCATCCAGACGCAGCACGCGCGCACGCCACAGCGGCGCATCGGCAGCGAGGTCGAACGGTGCGAGTGCATCCTCGTCGGTCAGCGCTGCGGCGCGGGCGAGCACATCGGCTTGCGCGGACAGGTCAATCACCGGCAGTTCGACAGAAGCATGGGCATCGATCCGCTGGCCCGGCAGTGCGCCGTCACGTGCCACGAGCCGCGCGCGCAGCGCCGGATGCTCGACGGTGACATCCGCGAACGCGGCACGCAGCGCATCGACGTCGAGC
Source organism: Burkholderia sp. AU45274 (assembly GCF_030482505.1). Classification (NCBI taxonomy): domain Bacteria; kingdom Pseudomonadati; phylum Pseudomonadota; class Betaproteobacteria; order Burkholderiales; family Burkholderiaceae; genus Burkholderia; species Burkholderia sp. AU45274. The sequence goes on from NZ_JAUJQE010000002.1 coordinate 637,077, forward strand.
GGGCCACGCACCCGCAGCGCGACCGGAATGTTGTACGCGGCGCTGTCCGGCTGTGCGCGCCACAGGAACCACAGGCCGAGCTGCGCCGGCGACAGCGGCCACACGCCGTGTGCATCCGGTTTGGCGACGGCCACGCCCGGCGCTGCCGCGCCGACATGCGCGGCGCGCGGCGCATCGGCCACCTGCAACGCATACTGCGCGAGCACCGGCGCTTCGAACAGCGCGCGCACCGGCACGTCGCGGCCGAGCCGTTCGGCCACGCGTGTCGCGACGCGCACGGCGGCGAGCGAATGGCCGCCGAGATCGAAGAAGTGATCGCCGCGGCCCACGCGCTCGAGATTCAGCACGTCGCACCAGATCGCCGCGAGCGCGGCTTCGTCGCCGTCGTGCGGCGCTTCGTACGCGCGTTCGACGCGTACCGGCGCCGGCAGCCGTGCGCGATCGACCTTGCTGTTCGCGTTGCGCGGCAGCGCGTCGAGCACGATCAGCTGCGCGGGCACCATGTAGTCGGGCAGCGTGCGGCGCAGGAGCGCGTCGAGCGTCGCGGCTTCCACCGGCCGCGCGGCCGCCTGTGCGTCGGCGGTCAGTTCGACATACGCAACGAGCTGCGCCAGTGCGCCCTGCCCGTGCACGACCGCGCAGGCTTCGCGCACCGCGTCGTGCGCGGCAAGCTGCGCCTCGATCTCGCCGAGTTCGATGCGCAGCCCGCGCAGCTTCACCTGGTGGTCGACGCGGCCGATGAAGTCGAACACGCCATCCGCGCGACGCCGCACGAGGTCGCCGGTGCGGTACAGGCGCGCGCCCGGCGCGCCGTACGGATCGGGCACGAAGCGCTCGGCCGTCAACGACGGGCGGTCGAGATAACCGCGCGCGACGCCGATCCCCTCGCCGCCCAGGTACAGTTCGCCGATCACGCCGACCGGCAGCGGATGCAGCCGTTCGTCGAGCACGTGCGCGGTGCGCGCGCCGACCAGCGTGCCGATCGGCAGGTATGCGGCGTCGCCGAGCTTCGCGAGATCGTCGCCGGGTCGGAACATCCACAGCGTCGGCGTGATGACCGTCTCGGTCGGGCCGTAGCCGTTGACCACGCGCACGTTCGGCAGCGCGCGGCGCAGCATCGCGAACGCCTCGCGCGACGTCGCCTCGCCGCCGACCGTCAGCGAACGCAGCGTCGGCGGTGCGCCATGCGCGAGCGCCCATTCGGCGAGCTGCGCGGCGCAGCCGGGCGGCACGTAGGTCATCGTCACGCCGTCGCGGACCATCATCGCGCAGGTCTGCGCGGGCGGCCACAGCACGTCGGCCGTCACCGACACGGCCGCGCCCGACATGTATTGCGAAAACCAGCCTTCGTGCGCGCCGTCGAAGTTGACCGACTGGAACAGCAGGAACACGTCGTTCTCGCTGGCGCCGTAGCGTTCGGCGATCGCCGCGCAATGCAGCGCGAACGACGCATGATCGACGATCACGCCCTTCGGCTTGCCGGTCGAGCCCGACGTGTAGATCGCATAGGCCGCGTGACCCGGCAGCACGTCCGGCAGCACGACGTGCGCGGCTTCGTCGAGGGCGTCGATTTCATCCGCGCGCCACACGCGCAGATCCGGCAGCTCGGGCAGCGACGCGGCGCTCGCGCGGTCGGTCAGCACGTGCGCGATGTTCGCGTCGCCGACGATCTGCGCGAGCCGTTCGCGCGGATGCGCGGGATCGAGCGGCACGAACGCGGCGCCCGACTTCAGCACCGCGATCAGCGCGACGAGCAGGTCAACCGAGCGCTGCAGCGCGACGCCGACGCGCATTTCCGGGCGGACGCCGGCCGCGACCAGATGGCGCGCCAGGCGTGCCGCGCGCGCGTCGACTTCACCGCGCGTCAACGCGCGATCGATGTCGGCCACGCCGCGTGCGTCGGGCCGTGCCTGAGCATGCGAGGCGATGCGGGCATGCACGGGCACGAATGGTTCGGCTTCGGTCGCGCCCGCCGGGGCGTTCCATGCGAAGAGTTGCGCGCGCTCATCGGCGGGCAGCCAGTCGAGATCGCCGATCGGCATGTCCGGGCGTGCGAGCGCATCGGTCAGCAGCGTGACGAAGCGCGCGGCCAATCGGGCGATCGCGTCCGCCTCGAACAGGTCGAGCGCGTAGATGAAGGCGGCGTCGAACGTGCCGTCCGGCGTCGCTTCGACCGACAGCGTCAGGTCGAATTTCGCGGACGGCGTGCCCGACGGCAGCAACGCGGCGGCTGCCGCGCCGAGCGCCGGCAGCGCGCGGCGCTCGCCGTACGCGGCCATCACCTGGAACAGCGGATGATGGCTCGCGCTGCGCGGCACGCCGAGCGCATCGACCACCTGCTCGAACGGCACGTCCTGGTGCATCTGCGCGTCGACGAGCGCACGCTGTGTGCGCGCGACCAGCGACGAGAAATCGCCATGCGCGGGCACGTCGACGTCGATCGCCAGCGTGTTGACGAAGAAGCCGATCAGGCCGGCGACCTCCGCGCGTTCGCGGTTCGCGGCCGGCACGCCGACGCAGATCCGCGCGTCGCCGGTCGCGCGCGCCAGCAGCGCATCGAGCGCGGCGAGCAGCACCGCGAACGGCGTGGCGCCCGATGCGGCCGCGAATGCGCGCAGTTGCGCACCGACGCGCGCGTCGAGCGAAAACACATGGCGTGCGCCGCGCGCACTGCGGCGTGCGGGTCGTGCCGTCGCACCCGGCAGCGCCAGCACGCCGCGTTGCGGATCGAGCCGTTCGCGCCAGAACGCGAGCTGGCGGTCGCGTTCGCCAGCGTCGAGCCAGCGGCGCTGCCACAGCGCGTAATCGGCGTACTGGATCGGCAGCGGCGCGAGCGGCACCGGCTCGCCCGACGCATAGGCGCGGTAGAACGACGCAAGCTCGAACAGCATCACACCCGACGACCAGCCGTCCGACACGATGTGATGCACGGTCAGCGCGAGCCAGTGATGCGTCGCATCGAAGCGCACCAGATGCGCGCGGACGAGCGGCGCCACGCCGAGATCGAACGGCTCGGCTTCGTCGGCCGTCGCGACGGTTTCCGCGCGCGCCATGCGCTGCGTATCCGGCAGCGCTTCGAGATCGGTTTCACGCCATGGGCAGCGCAACGGTGCGTGGATCGTTTGCGCGACGCCGTCCTGCGCTTCGTCGAAGGTCGTGCGCAGCGCCTCGTGGCGCGCGATCAGCGCATCGCACGCAAGACGCAGCGCATGCGCGTCGAGCGGGCCCGTCAGTGCCAGGCGCTCGGTGATGTGATACGCATCGGGCGCATCGATCAGCCGCGCGTGCAGCCACAGCCGCGTCTGCGCGAACGACGCCGGCACGCGGTCGCTGCGTGGGGTGCGCGGCGGGATCGGCAGCACGCGGAAGTCGATGCCGGCCGCGCCGAGCTTGTCGATGAAGACTGCGCGCTGCGCGTCCGGCAGTTGCGCGAAACGCGTCGCGAGCGCGAGCCAGTCGGGTTGAACCTTCGTCATCCGTCGTCCTTATTGGGTTTCCAGTTCGCCGAGCAGCGCATCGATCGCGCTCGCCGCATCGGTCGCGCCGCGGGCCGCGCAGGCCGCGTCGATCGCCTCCGCGCAGCGCGCCAGCGTGCGCGTGTCGAACAGCGTGCGCAGCGGCAACGCGAGCCCCCAGTGCAGGTTCGCCTGCGCATGGGCCTGCGTCGCGAGCAGCGAATGGCCGCCGAGCAGAAAGAAATCGCCGTCGCGGCCGATCGCGTCCACGTGCAGCACGCGTTGCCAGATCCCGGCGAGCGCGCGTTCGGTGTCGGTCGCCAGCTCGACTTCCGCCACTGCTTCGCGCACCGGCGCGGGCAGCGCATGACGGTCGCACTTGCCGTTCGGCGTCACGGGCAACGCATCGAGTTCGATCAGTTGCGACGGCACCATGTAGGCCGGCAACTGCGCGCGCAGCGTGTCGAGCAGCGCCGCCCGGTCGAGCGGGCCCGCGTCGCCGCGTGCGACATAGCCGATCAGTTGCTCGTCGCGCACGATCACGACCGCGTCGTTCACGCCGGGCGCCGCGCGCAGCAGCGCCTCGATTTCGCCCGGCTCGATCCGCTGGCCGCGCAGCTTCACCTGCGTGTCGACGCGGCCGAGATAGTCGAGCGCACCGTCGGCACGCCGGCGTGCGAGGTCGCCCGTGCGGTACATGCGCGCGCCCGGCACGAGCGGATCGGGCACGAAGCGCTCGGCGGTCAGCGCCGGACGGCCGAGATAGCCGCGCGCAAGGCCCGCACCCGCGAGATACAGTTCGCCGGTCGCGCCGGCCGGCACCGGCTGCCATGCCGCGTCGAGCACGTGCAGTTGCAGGTTCGCGATCGGATGGCCGATCGGCACCGCGGCCGCATGCGCGTCGTCGGGGCCGCAGGTCCAGTGCGACACGTCGATGGCCGCTTCGGTCGGCCCGTACAGGTTCACGAGCGTCGCGTTCGGCAGCAGCCGCGCGATCTTCGCGACGAGTTCAGGCGCGAGCGCCTCGCCGCTCGCGACGATCAGGCGCACGCTGTCGCACTGTGCGGCGGCCGAGAAATCGTCGAGATACGCGGCGAACGCGGCGAGCATCGACGGCACGAAGTGCAGCACCGTCACGCCGTGCGCATGGATCGCGGCCGCGAGACGCGCCGGATCGCGATGGTCGCCGGGCGCGGCGATCGCGAGCTTCGCGCCGATCGCCAGCGGCCATACGAATTCCCACACCGACACGTCGAAGCCGAACGGCGTCTTGTGCAGCACGACGTCGTCGCGCGTCAGCCCGTAGGCGTGCTGCATCCACGCGATCCGGTTCGCGAGCGCGCCGTGCGTGTTGCCCGCGCCCTTCGGCTTGCCGGTCGAACCGGACGTGTAGATCAGGTACGCGAGCTGGGCGTTGTCGCTCGTGGCGGTCACCTCGGCAGCGTCGCTTTCGGCTTCGTCGGCGAGCAGGTCCGCTACCGTCAGCAGCTGCGTCGTGACGCCCTCGCCAAGCGCGGCCTCGACCTGCTCGCGCAGATGGGCCTGCGTGATCGCGACGGCCGGCCGCGCGTCGCGCAGCATGTAGGCGATGCGCTCGGCCGGATAGTCGGGATCGATCGGGAGGTAAGCCGCGCCGGCCTTCAGCACGCCGACCAGCGCCATCACCATGTCGAACGAGCGCTCGACGCACAGCGCGACCGGCGTGTCGGGCTGCACGCCGCGCCGGCGCAGCGCCGCCGCGATGCGTGACGTGCTGACGTCGAGTTCGCGATAGGTCGCGCGATGCACGCCGCCGTGAACGTCCGCGTATTCGAGCGCGATCGCGTCGGGCGTCGCCCGTGCCGCCTCGGCGAATTGCAGGTGCAGCGGCTGTTGCTGCGACGCCGGCCATGCTTGGGTAGTGTCTTGCGCCCGCGCCAGTGCGTCACGGGTGGCTTCGTCGGCGATCGATAGCGTGCCGAGCAGCGCATCCGGCGTGCGGGCCAGTGCATCGAGGGCGCACACGAACGCGCGGTGCCACGTTTCAACCTGCCGCGCGTCGATGCGCGCGGTGTCGTAGCCGTAGTCGATCGTCAGTTCGGCACCGCTTTCGATCACGAGCGTCAGCGCGAAATCGGTCGCTTCGATGCTGCGCACGTCGCTCAATGCCAGCGCACGCGGATCGGCGTCGCGCGCCGTGTCGTCGACCGGGTAGTTCTCGAACACGACCAGCGTGTCGAACAGTGCGCCGCCCGCGCCGCGCGCCCAGCGCTGGATGTCGGCGAGCGGCGTGTGCGCGTGCTCGGCGGCGGCCGCGTTCTCGCGTTGCAGCGTTTGCAGCCAGTCGGCCGCGCGTTGCTGCGGCGTGGGCGCCGTGATCACCGGCAGCGTGTTGATGAAGAGACCGAGCACCGAATCGACGTCGGCGAGTGCATCGGGGCGGCCCGCGACGGTCGCGCCGAACGCGACGGCCGGCTGGTGCGTCATCCGCTGCAGCGCGAGCGCCCACGCGCCCTGCACCAGCGTGTTGACCGTCAGCTTCAGTGCGCGCGCCGTCTGCGCGACACGCGTCAGCGTGTCGGCATCGAGCGTCGCGCGCCACGTGACCATGTCGGCATCCGCGCGGTCGGCCGTGCGTTCCGCGATCAGCGTCGGTGCGTCGAGGCGTGCGAGGCGTTCGGTCCAGAAACGTTCGTCGGCGTCGCGGTCGCGCGTGCCGAGCCACGCGATGAAGTCGCGATAACGCAGCGCCGCGCGGCTCGCGAACGGCGACACGGCATCCGGGTCGCGATAGTCGCGCAGCACGTCGGCGAGCAGGCGCGCGGTGCTCCAGCCGTCGAGCAGCACGTGGTGACGCGTCCACACGACGCGCCAGGCGTCGTCGCTCACACGGATCAGCGTGAGCCGCATCAGCGGCGGCTCGCGCCAGTCGAAGCCGCGTGCGCGATCGGCGGCAAGCCATGCGTCGAAATCGGCATCGAAGGTGTCGCCGCGGGTGCGCCAGTCGAGCTGTTCGACCGGCATTTGCGCGTGGCGATGCACGCACTGCAGCGGCGCGGCTTCGTCCGGCATTACGCTCGTGCGCAGGATGTCGTGGCGTGCGATCGACGCGTCGAACGCGGCCGCGAACCGGTCGGCGTCCAGTGCTGCCGCGGTCGCGACGAGCTGGTTCACGTAGCTGGCATGACCGGGGGCGAACAGCGCATGGAACAGGATGCCCTGCTGCATCGGCGACAACGGGTAGACGTCGTCGATCGTGCGCCAGTCGAGCGGCGTGCGCTCGATCGCGGCCTGCGTGAGGCCGGCGGCCTGCGCGAGCGGGAAATCGCCCGGCGTCGCGCCACCGCCGCGCTGCGCGACGCGCGACGCGCACGCGTCGACGAGTTCGCGCAGCGCCGACGCGAAGCGTTCGGCGAATGCGTCGATCGTCGCGCGCTCGAATTGCGGTGCGCCGTAGACCCAGTGCACTTTCAGCGTGCGTGCGCCGTCGCGATCCGTGTCGAGATACGCGTGGATCGCGAGCGTATTGCCGAGCGGCCCCTGTAGATCGCGCTCCACGCCGGTGCCGCCGAAGCGCGGCACGAGCGTGGCGTCGCGCGGCGCGTCGAACTGGCCGAGATAGTTGAAGGTGACGCGCGGACGCGGCACGGCGGCCAGCGCCGCACGCGTCGCCGCATCGCCGTAGTGCGCGAGCACACCGAAACCGAGCCCCTTGTGCGGCACCGCACGCAGCGTGTCCTTGACCGCGCACAGCGTGTCACCTGCCGTGGCCGCGACCGGCAGCGTCACCGGGTAATGGCTCGTCAGCCAGCCGATCGTGCGGCTGGCATCCACGTCGTCGAACAGCGCCTCGCGACCGTGCCCTTCCAGTTCGACACGGCACGATGCGGCACCGCTCACGCCGGCCAGCGCCAGCGCGAGCGCCGCGCCCAGCAGTTCGATCGTCTGCGTGCGATAGGCCGCGTGCGCATCGGTCAGCGCCGCGCGGGTCAAGGCCGCGTCGATCGTCTGCACGACGACGGCCGCATCGGCGTTCGTCGCCGCTGCGTCGGGATGATCGGACGCGATGTCGTCGCCTTGCGCCATGTCGGCCCAGTAAGCGGCTTCGGCCGCGAACGGCGATGCCGGTTCCGTTGCCGCACGGGCAAGCCGTGCCGCCCATGCATCCGCGCGCAGGCCCGGCTGCGACAGTCGAACCGGCGCGCGTTCGCATGCGGCGCGATAGGCCGTGTCGAGGTCGTCGAGCAGGATGCGCCACGACACGCCATCGACGATCACGTGGTGAATCGCGAGATACAGCTGCGTCGAGCCGTCCGGCAAGCGCGCTGCGCAGGCGCAGGCAAGCGGCCCGCGGCTGAGGTCGAGACGGCGCTGCAACGCGTCGAAACGTGCGAGCGCGTCGGTTGCGTCGCGGGCGGCGACTTCGACGAACGGCAGCGCGTCGTACGGCTTCGCCGCATCGCTGGCGTGCCACGTGCCGTCCGCGTCGCGCGCGAAACGCTGGCGGAACGCGTCGTGATGCGTCAGCAATGCGTCGAACGCGCGCGCGAATGCCTCCGCGTCGAACGGCCCGCGCACGTCGAACGCAACCGACTGGTTCCAGTGGCCCGGATGCGGGATGTCCAGCGCGAAGAAGCGCTGCTGTGCGGGCGTCAGGACCTTGGCTGCTATCGGCGCGCAGGCAGAGGCTGCGACGGCAGGCTGCGCCGGAGCGGCAGTCACGGCTTCCGTCTTCGCGACACGCGCGAGTTCGGCGACCGTCGGGCCGTCGAACAGCTGCTTCGGCGTGAAGCGCACACCACGCTTGCGCGCGCGGGCGATCACCTGCAGCACGAGAATCGAATCGCCGCCGAACTCGAAGAAGTTGTCGTCACGGCCGACCTTCGGCGCTTTCAGTACGGCCTGCCAGACTTCGGCGAGCACCGTTTCGACCGCGCCCTGCGGTGCATCGCCAGCGACAGTCACGACCGGGGCGACCGCCAGTTCACGCAACGCCGCGCGATCGATCTTCCCGTTCGCGGTCACCGGCAGGCGCGCGAGTGCCACGAATTGCGCCGGCACCATGTAGTCGGGCAGCTTCGCGGCAAGCGCCGCACGCACGGCAGCCTCGTCGAAGGTCGCGCCATCGTGCATCACGACGAACGTCGCGAGCCGCAGGCGGCCGTCGTGTTCGATCGCGAGCGTCTCGGCCTGCGCGACCGGGCCGGCCGCGCGCACCGCCGCACTCACCTCGCCCGGTTCGACGCGATAGCCGCGAATCTTCACCTGATCGTCGATACGGCCGAGGAACGCGAGGCGGCCGTCCGCGCGCAAGCGCACGCGGTCACCCGTGCGATACAGCCGCGCACCGGGCGTGAACGGATCGGGTACGAAGCGCTCGGCGGTCTGCGCCGGACGCCCCAGGTAGCCGCGCGCGACGCCCGGCCCGCCCAGGTACAGCTCGCCCGTCGCACCGGCCGGCACGCACGCGCCGAACGCGTCGAGCACCAGCGCGCGCGCATTCGGCAGCGGCAGGCCGAGCGGCACGCCGCTCGCCGGATTGCGCGCATCGGCAGCGATCGACGCCGTGTCGCAGGCGATCGCGCCGACGGTCGCTTCGGTCGGCCCGTAGTGGTTGATCACGCGGCAGGCAGGCGCCAGCGCGGCCAGGCGCGCGACGAGCGCCCACGTGAGCGTTTCGCCGCCCGTCACGAGCGCGTGGCGCGGCAGCACGTCGGCCGGCACACGTGCGTCGAGCAGCGCCTGCAGGTGGCTCGGCACGATCTTCAGCACGCCGACGTCACGGTGGCGCATCTCTTCGGCGAACAGGTCGGGATCGAACGCGCATGCGGCGGGCAGCAGGTGCAGCGTGCGGCCCGCGCACAGCGCGCCGAACAGCGTCGTATGGCCAAGGTCGGCCGCGACGGTCGACACCATCGCGAACGACGCGTCCGGTGCGAACGCGAGTTCGTCGAGCATCCCCTGCACGTAGTCGGCCAGCGCGCCGTGCGACACGACGACGCCCTTCGGCGTGCCGGTCGAGCCCGACGTATAGATCAGGTACGCGCCCTGCTCCGGATGCGGTGCGATGCGCACGCCGGTGGCGTGTGCGAGCGTCGCGTCCTGCGCGAGCGCGTCGACGTCGAGCGGCTGTGCGTCGATGCCGGCAGGCCATGCGGCCGGGTCCGCGACGAGCGCCCAGCGCGCGCCGCAGTCGTCTGCCGCGGCAGCGAGGCGCGCTGCCGGCTGCGCGGGATCGAGCAACACGGCGAGCGCACCGGCCTTCAGCGCGCCGAGCAGGCCGACGACGAAGCGCGCCGAGCGTTCGATGCAGACGATGACGGACGCTTCGGCGGCCACGCCGCGCTGGGTCAGCGCGCGGGCGATCCGGTTCGACGCATCGTCGAGTTCGGCGAATGTCAGCGACGCCGACGCATCGGCGAGCGCGATGCGGTGCGGATACGCGGCCGCCTGCCGCGCGAACGCGGCGACGATGTCCGCATGTTCGACGCGCAGCGCACGGCCGTCGCGCGGCTGGCGCGAAGCGGCCGCTGCGTCGCACGGCAATACCGCCGTCGTTTGGTGCGGATCGCGCGCGGCCGCACCGACGAGCGCCGCGTAGCTGTCGAGCCACGCCCGCGCGGTGTCGGCGTCGATGCAGTCGGTCGCATAGGCCGCGACCAGTTCGATGCCATTCGCATCGTCGGTGAAATCCACGGCGAAATCGAAGCGTGCGGCGAGGTCGGGCCCCGGCGTGGCAACAGCCGTCGCGCCCGGCAGCACGCTGTCGTGCCGCGCGTCGAACTGTTGCGCGAATTTCACGCGCAGCCATTCGTCGCCGCGCTTGACCGGCGGCTTCACCGCATCGACGACCCGCTCGAACGGCACGTCCTGATGCGCGACCGCATCGAGCGCCGCCTTGCGCGTCGCATCGACGAGTGCACGGAACGGCAGCGTCGGCGCCACTTGCACACGCAGCGCGACCGTATTCAGGAACAGCCCGAGCAGCGCGCGCGTTTCCGGGCGCTGGCGATGCGCGACCGGCACCGCGACGACGACGTCCGTTGCGCCGGTCAGGCGCGACAGCCATGCGTCGAGCCCGGCCAACAGCACCGTGAAGACCGTTGCCTGCGCGTCGCGCGCGAGTTGCCGCACGTCGGCCGCGACCGCGTCGGGCAGCCGCACCAACACGCGCGCGCCTTGCAGCGTGCGTGTGGCGCCCGGCTGACGATCGACCGGCAGCGCGAGCGGGCCCGGCACGTCGCGCAACGCGCCGCGCCAGTAGTCGAGCTGGCGCTCGCCCTCGCCGCCGGCCAGCATGTCGCGCTGCCAGTCCGCGTAGTCGGCGTACTGGATCGGCAGGTCGGGCAGCGACGGCTCGCGGCCTTCGGCATACGCGCGATAGGCGGCCGACAGTTCGTCGAACGCGCAGCGCGAGCTCCAGCCGTCGGTAATCGCGTGATGGGCGGTCAGCAGCAGGCGGTGACGGTCGTCGGTGAGTGCAACCAGCGTCGCGCGCAGCAGCGGGCCGCGTGCGAGGTCGAACGGCTCGGCCGCCTCGCGCTCGGCGAGACGGGCGGCTTGTGCGTCCCGCGCGGCGGGCGGCTGGTCGCGCAGGTCGATGTCGGCGATCGACACCGGCAAATGGGCGTGGATCCGCTGCATCACGACGCCGTCGTCGTTGTCGACGAGTGTCGTGCGCCAGGCTTCGTGGCGGCCGATCACGTGATCGAGCGCGCGCTGCAGCGCCGCGCGATCGAGCGTGCCGTCGATCGTCCAGTGTGCGGCGATGTGATACGCGGCGCTTGCATCGCGCGTTTGCGCGAGTACCCAGAAACGTTGCTGGGCGAGCGATGCAGCGCGGTCGACATGCGGTGCGGTGGACACGGCCGCATCGGCCGGTACACGGCGTGCGGAAATCGTGGCGAGCGGCTCGCCGGTTTCGCGCTCCGCACGATCGACCGCGTCGGCCAGTTCGACGAGCGCCGGATCGGCGAACAGGGTGTCGAGCCGCAGGTTCACGCGTACCGAGGCACGGATCGTGGCCTGCAACTGCATCGCGGCGAGCGAATCGGCGCCCAGCGCGAAGAAACGGTCGTCACGCGACGGCGTGACGTCGAGGCCGAGCAGCGTCTGCCAGAGGCACGCGAGTTGCTGTTCGGTCGGCGTGCGCGGTGCGTCGCCGCTGCCTTGCGCGGTATCGCGCGCGGCGGCAATCGTCTCGCGCAGCGCGGCACGGTCGATCTTGCCGTTCAGCGTATACGGCAGCGCATCGCACCGCACGAACCGGTGCGGCTGCCAGGCGGCCGGCAGTTGCGCGGCCACATGCGCTTTCAGCGCCGCATCGTCGGCCGCCGCACGCAGCGCGACGCATGCGATCAGCCGCGTCGGCCCGTTGCCGGTTTCAGCGACCACGGCCGCGTCGGCCACGGCCGGATGCGAGCGCAGGCACGCGGCGATTTCAGCGGGCTCCACACGCACGCCGCGCACCTGAACCTGGTCGTCGAGGCGGCCAAGGTAATCGAATGCGCCGTCGTCGCGCAGCCGTGCGAGGTCGCCGGTGCGGTACACGCGCGCACCGGGTGCGCCGTCCGCATCGGGAATGAAGCGTTCGGCCGTCAGCGCCGGGCGGCCGTGATAGCCGCGCGCGACGCAGACGCCGCCCAGCAGCAGCTCACCCACGCCATCGGCCTCGCCGCCATCGACACGCGCGACGCGCGGCCCGATCACGCGGCCGATCGGCAACGACGCATACGCATCGTCGGCGGCCAGCACGGGCGTCTCGCCCGGCTCGACCGGCCACAGCATCGGCGAGATCACGGCCTCGGTCGGCCCGTAGCCGTTGATCAGGCGTACCGACGGGAACGTGCCGCGCACGAATTCGAACGCCTGCTGCGGCAGCGCTTCGCCGCCGAACGCGAGCACGCGCAGGGCCGGCGGTACGCCGTCGCGCGCGGCCACCGCCGCGAATTCGCGCAGGTACGCGGGCGGGAACGCGGCCACGTTGACCGATTCGTTCACCATCAGCGCATGCGCGGCATCCGGCGCGAACGGCTGCGGCGGCGCCACGACGATGCTGGCGCCGGTCGCGAGCGGCGCGAGCCAGCATTCGTGCGCGGCGTCGAAATTGACCGATGCGAAATGCAGCAGGCGGTCGCCGGCCTCGATCGGCAGCGCGGCCGCGAGCGCGTCGCAGTGCGCGGCGAGCGGCCCGTGTTCGACGACGACCGCCTTCGGCGTGCCGGTCGAACCCGACGTATAGATCATGTAGGCGGCCGCACGCGGGTGGACGGGCACTGCTTCGTCATCCGCAACGATCTCCTGCCCGTGCGCCGCGCCGCCGGCCGCGTCAAACGTGTGGTCGAACGGCGTGCCGAGCGCCGCGCGGCCGGCCGCGTCGACGATCCCGTGCCGCAACTGCGCATCCTGGACGATCCAGTCGAGGCGCGCGGCCGGATGACGCGGATCGAGCGGCACGAACACGCCGCCCGCCTTCAGCACGGCCAGCAGCGCGACGAACAGGTCGCCCGAGCGCTCGACGCACACGCCCACCCGCACTTCCGCGCCGACGCCGGCCGCGCGCAGTTGCCGGGCCAGTCGCGACGCCCGCGCGTCGAGCGCGCCTCGCGACAGGCGCAAGTCATTCTGGAAAGGGACCGCGATGGCGGGTGCGTCGGGCGCGACGCGCGCCAGTTCGCGGATTCGGTGATGCAGCGCAGTCGGGAAACTCGTCATGTGCGTGAAGTCCTTCGGTCCGGCCGCTTCGGCCAAGTCTCGGGGCCGCTTGGGGGCGGCTTCACTGGTGTGACGAACGGCGCGGCCGATTTTTTACCGTTTTGTGCGCAAAGCGCGTGCGGACGCTTTTTTTGAACGGGCCGCTAAATATTTGCGCGGCCCGTTCGTCTATCAGGGAGGAAAGCCGGAACGGGGCCCCCGCCTCGCCCGCCGCTTTCGCGTCAGTTTTACCGTTTCCGCGTTTTCGCTTGCCTTCCCTTTACCGACGTTGCCGATGACAGCCGCCCACGAGCCTTCTTCCCCGCCGTCCCTCGACGCTTCCCCCGGCCGCCCCGCGGCGCGCCTGATCCTTGCGCTGTTGCGCGAAAGCCGCGTGTCGCTCGCGCTGGCGCTCACCGCGTGCGTGCTGAACGGCGTCGCGAGCGTGCTGCTCGTCGCGACGCTGAACCGCGCGCTCTCGCAGCCGGGCGCGGCCGACGCGTCGCTCGCGTGGCGCTTCGCGCTGTGCGCGGTGATCGCACTCGTCACGCGGATCGTGTCCGGCACGCTGTTTGCCCGCCTGTCGCAGGACACGATGGCGCGGCTGCGCGTGCATCTCGCGCGGCGCGTCGGCGCGGCCGAGCTGCGCGACATCGAGCGGATCGGCGCGGCGCCCGTGCAGTCGGTGCTGACCGACGACGCCACCAACGTGTCGATGCTGTTCTTCGCGCTGCCGAACCTGGTCATGCACGGCTCGATCGTGTTCGGCTGCCTCGGCTATCTCGCGTGGCTGTCGTGGCCGGTGTGCCTGCTCGCGCTGGCCGCGATCATCGCCGGCTCGCTCGGCTATCACACCGGCGACCGCCGCGCGATCGCGGCGCTCGAAGCGGCCGGCCAGGCGCAGGATCGCCTGTTCGGCTATCTCGGCTCGCTGTTTTCCGGCGCGAAGGAGCTGAAGCTGCACGATGAACGCGCCCGCCAGTTCGTCGACGGCCAGCTCGGCGCCGCGATCGGCGAAGTGCGCGATCACCGCCGCCGAGCGTTCAGTGCGTATGCGGTCGGGGTTGGCTGGATCATCTTCCTGTTCTACGTGTTCCTCGGCATCGCGTCGTTCTGGCCGCAGCTCGGCGTGCATGCCGATCCGGCCGCGGCCGCCGGCTACGTCGTCGTGTTCCTGTTCATGCTCGTGCCGCTCGACGGGCTGCTGAACAACCTGCCGACCGTCAACGCGGCCCGCGTGTCGCTCACCCGGATCGAAGGCGTGATGGCCGAATTCGGTGCGCTGCGCACGGTGCCGCCCGCGTCCGACGCCCCCGACGTGCCGCCGGCCGGCGCCGTCACGCTGCGCGGCGTCACGCATGCGTACTTCCACGAACGCGACGAACGGATGTTCAGCATCGGGCCGATCAACCTGACGATCCAGCCGGGCGAGCTCGTGTTCATCGTCGGCGGCAACGGCAGCGGCAAGACGACGCTCGCGAAGGTGCTGACGGGCCTCTACGAACCCGAGGAAGGCACGATCGAGGTTGACGGCCGCACGATCGGCTGGCGCGAGCGCGCCGCGTACCGGCAGCGCTTCAGTGCGGTGTTCAACGATTTCCACCTGTTCGATGCGTTGCTCGGCATCGTCGACCCCGATGATCCGTCCCGCGCGCAGGCCGATGCACGCGCGAACGCGCTGGTCGCGAAGCTCGCGCTCGATCACAAGGTGAAGGTGGTCGACGGCGCGTTCTCGACCCGCGCGCTGTCGACCGGGCAGCGCAAGCGGCTCGCGCTCGTCGTCGCGTACCTGGAGGATCGGCCGTTCTACCTGTTCGACGAATGGGCGGCCGACCAGGACCCGTCGTTCAAGGCCGTGTTCTACGAGCAACTGCTGCCCGAGCTGCGTGCGCGCGGCAAGGCCGTGATCGTGATCACGCACGACGACCGCTACTTCGATCTCGCCGACCGCTTGTTGAAGCTGGACAACGGGCGCATCGTCAGCGATACGACGCCGGCGCGGTCTCGCGCGCAGGATGGTGTCGATGCGCTGAGCGCGTAACACGGCAAGTCGATGAAAAAAACGCCGACGCGCTGCCATGGCAGTGCGTCGGTGATTTTCGTTTCAGGAAGCAATGTGGCCGGCGCGTCGCGCGACCGCAGAACGCCCTGGGGCGATTCACCGCGCGTCCCGCGCACATGCAGCGGCCGCCGTCGGCGAGTATGCCACCCGACCGAAGCGCATCACATCGAGCGCGACCGCCGGCCACGCGACCGGGTCGACCCGGATCGCCGCGCGGCGCGCGCAGGCCGACCGCAACGCCCTGCCCGTCCAAGTCGAAGCGGCGTCATCCGCCGATCGAGGAGCGCCGCGCACTCAACGCACGGCCGGCAGCTTCAGCATCGTGTCGGTCATCACGTCGGCCAGCTTCAGCGCCGACATCGGGCCGCCAAACCCCCAGATATTGCGTTCGATGAGCGCGATCCGGTGTTCCTTCATCGCGGGAACGAAGCGCCACACCGGCGAATCGAGTTTCGCGGATAGCGGCACGTCCATCCCCGACGCGGTCACGAACAGCACGGCCAGCTCGCGCTGCCTGAGTAAATCGGCCGACGTCACGTACAGCGTGCCTTCCCGCGTCGGCTTCTTCGGCCACGGATCGAGCCCGAGCGCCCGCGCGAGCCCCGCTGACGTGCTGTTGCCGGTATAGGCCCAGTAGCGGTCGGGCAAGCCGAGATCCTGCAGCAGCGCGACGCGCTCGCCCTTGCGGCCCGCGGCCGCGAGCCGCGCCGCATTGCGTGCGATGCCCGCATCGAGCTGCGCATCGACCGCCTGCGCGCGCGCGTCGCGCCCTGTCACCGCACCGATCGTCCGGAAGATCTGCCGCATCCAGTCGAGCTGCGTGACCGGCACGCCGCCATCGGACACATTCGGGCTGAACTGGAACAGGATCGTCGGTGCGATCCGGTCGAGCGCGTCGAAGATCGGCGCATGGCGAAAACCGACGCCGATGATCAGGTCGGGCTTGACCGCCGCAATTGCTTCGAGGCCCGGCTCCTGGCGCGACCCGATGTCGGTCACGTTCGCGAGCCGGTCGCTTTGGTATCCGAGCCAGCCCGGATAGAACGCGGTATCGGCCATCCCGACCGGCACGAGGTCGAGCGCGATCACGCTTTCCGCGAACATGAAGTCGAGCGCGACCACGCGCTGCGGGCGCACCGGCATCATCGTGCTCGCCTGCGACACGACGGGGTTACCGGCCAGCGACACCGCCCCCGGCGCACGCGCGCCCTGCTCGCGATGGGCATCGAGGGGCGCGGCAACCGCGCCGGACGATGCGGCAAACGCACCGCAGCACGCGGCGCCGAGCGCCGCGAGTGCGCCGAGCGCGTGCCGGCGGCCGGCGTCCATCACCGGATCGCGTCCTGCCCGGCCAGCGCCGCGTCGTCCATCGTCAGTAGCAGGGGGCAGCTTCCACACAGTTGCGTTTCTCCAGGAATTTCATAGCGCAGGCAGCACACGCGGCGCGCGCGAAACGGCGTCGGCAGCAGCGCCGAGCGCGGCACGGTATCGCGCACGGGCACGCGCAGCGGATTCGGCTCGCCGTGCACGCAGCGCGAGCCGAACAGCCAGTCCGCATCGCGGACGGGATCGGCCGCGCATGGCAGCGCACGATACGTATCGAGCAGATAGTCGAGCAGGTTGCCCGCGTTGCTCCACAGCACGCGCGGCGTGACGCGGCCCATTGCCGCGAGCAGGTCGATCACCGCGCCGAGATGCGCGACGAGCCCCGCATAGCGGGGCGCCGGGTCGTCGCACGGCGCGCCGAGCGCATCGTGCGGGACGTACAGCGCGGCGGGCATCCCGTCGTCGAGCGCGACGAATGTGCGCTCGGGCGACATGTCGAGCGGCCGGCCGAGCGTCAGCGCGGCGACGACGCCGGCCGGCGCCGCGCGACCGAAATAGTATTTGCTCCATTGCGACATCAGCGCGCGTGCATGCTGCGCCGGATCGCCGCCGTAATGGCCGACCATCGCGTCGAGGATTGCCTCGCGGTGATCGGGCAGCGTGCTGACGGGTACGACGATCCGGCCCGGCGCATCGTGCGCGTCGTCCGGCATGCCGAGCCAGACGACGTCGAGGTGTTCGGCGAACGGTTCGGGCGCGAACGCCGAGAAGCGCGTGGCGCGCGCGCCGTCGAGCGCGGGCGTCATCGCCCTGCGCGCCGGGCGCGGCGCCCCTCGAGGGTCAGCAGCCCGAGCAGGTACGGCGCGCCGATCAGCGCGGTCAGCACGCCGGCCGGCACTTCGCGCGGCGCGACGACCGTACGCGCCGCGAGATCCGCCGCGCCGAGGATCAGCGCGCCGCACGCGGCCGCGAGCCACAGCCGCGTCCGGTGCCGGCGCGCGCCGAGCATCGTCGCGACGTGCGGCGCCATCAACCCGATGAAACCGACCGGCCCGACCGCCGCGACGGCCGCGCACGCGGCGAGCGTCGCGATCGTCAGTGCGAGCGGCCGGAGTGCCGCCACCGGCAGGCCGAGCGCGGCGGCCTGGTCGTCGCCGAGCGCGAGCATGTCGAGCGGTTTCGCGAGCCATGCGAACACGGGCACCGCGAGCACGCACCACGGCAGCAGCATCGACACTTCGCCCCAGCTCCGCCCATAGGTACCGCCGACGAGCCATACGACGAAGCGCGCGGGCTGCACGCTTTCCTGCGTGATCAGCCATTGCGCGAGCGTGGTCCACAGCGCGCCGATCACGATGCCCGTCAGCGCCACCGCGAGCGGCGCATAGCGATGCCGGTGATTCAACGCGAGCGTGACCGCGAGCGACAGCCCGCCGCCGATCAGCGCGGCCGCCGCGAGCGTCACATGACCCATCAGCGGCCACGTCGACAACGCGAACAGCGTGACGAGCCCCGCGCCCTGCGTGACGCCGAGCACTTCGGGGCCCGCGAGCGGATTGCGCACGACGCTTTGCATCGCGACGCCGCTCACCGCCAGCAACGCGCCGGCAAGCAGCGCGCACAACAGGCGCGGCATGCGCAGGTCGATCAGCATCCGCGCGAGCGCATCGTGGCCGGACAGCGCAGCGGACCAGCGCGCGATCGACAGCCACTCGGGGCCGGCCGACACGCCGACGAACACGATCAGCACGCCCGCCGCGACGAACAGGGCCGTGCGCAGCGGCCAGCCGAGCCGTTCGAGCCAGCCGACGAGCCGCGTCGAACCGCTGCCCGACGCGCGTTCGGCATCCGCGTGCAGCACGCCCGACCACGCGGCACCGCGCCGGATCATCGCGAGCATCAGCGGTGTGCCGACCAGCGCGATCGCGACGCCGGTCGACAGCGTCGCGTCGAGACCCGACGCGAGCACCGCACTGTCGGTGACGAGCACGAGCGCACCGCCCGCGAGCGCCGACAGCGGCACCAGCACGCCGAGCCGCGCGGCGCGCGCGCCGCGCACCTGGCGCAGCAGGTTCGGCGCGACGAGGCCGACATACGACAGCGGGCCCGCGATACTGACCGCCACGCTCGTGAACGCGACCGCGACGATCGTCGCGGCGAGCCGCGTCGCGTCGACGCGCACGCCGGCCGCCGCCGCCGCATCGTCGCCGAGCGTGAGCGGATTCAGCGGCCGGATCACGAACGGCAACGCGACGAGCGGCACGACGAGCCAGCGCGCGGCGAGCGCGAGGCCCGTCGCGCCCGGCTGGTAGAGGCTGCCGTTGGTCCACAGCGCGGCGCCCGCGATGTTCTGCTCGAAGAACGCGAGCACGAGCGTCGACAGCGCCGCGAACAGCAGCATGCACACGCTGCCGGCGAGCACGAGGCGCAACGGCGTCGCGCGCCAGCCGCCGGCCGCGACGATCGCGCAGCCGGCCGCGGCCAGCCCGCAGACGAACAACAGCGGCACCGATGCGACACCCGCCAGCGCCGGCACGAGCATCGCCGCGAGCAGGCCGAGCTGGGCGCCGCCCGTCACGCCGAGCAGGTCGGGCGACGCGAGCGGATTGCGCGTGAGCGACTGGAACAGCGCGCCCGCGATGCCGAGGCAGCCGCCCGCGACGAGCGCGGCCGCGACGCGCGGCAGGTTGAGGTCGAACAGGAACACGTGCGCGAGCGCGGCGGCATCGCTGCCGGGCACGGCGCTCCACCACACGCGCAGATCGGGCGCGACGCGCAGCACCGCGAGCAGCGCGATCAACGTGACGAGGCCGAACGCGATCGCGCCGGCCCGGCCCGACGCCGTGCCCTTCCCCGCCGCCGCGAGGCGCTTGCGCATCGCGAACGTCGTCATACGGCGAGATCCCGATCGAAGACGCCGGCCGCCTGCGGCGCGCCGTCGGTCGTCGGCCCGTAGGCCGGCACGCACATCGGCGCGCCCGTCTGCGGATGCGAAAGCTTCAGCATCTCGACGCCGAACGCCGCGCGCAGCCGCGCCGGATCGAGCATCGCGTCGGGCGTGCCCTGCGCGACGAGGCGGCCCGCGCGCATCAGCACGATCTCGTCGCTGTACGCGGCCGCCTGGTTCAGGTCGTGCAGCACCCACACGATCGTCAGCCCGCGCGTGCGGTTCAGCGTGCGCAGCGCATCGAGGATGTCGAGCTGGTGATGGATGTCGAGATAGGTCGTCGGTTCGTCGAGCAGCACGATCGGCGCCTGCTGCGCGAGCGCCATCGCGATCCACGCGCGCTGGCGCTCGCCACCCGACAGCGCGCCGACGTCACGGTCCGCGTCGCCCGCGAGGCCGCTCGTCTCGAGCGCCTCGTCGATCGCCGCGTGATCGGCCCGCGACAGGCCGCGCAGGAAGCCGCCGTACGCATAGCGCCCGTACGCGACGAGCTCGCGCACGGTGAGGCCCGATGGAATCTGGTTGAACTGCGCGAGCATCGTCAGCTCGCGCGCGAGCGCGCGACGGCGAAACGCCGCGAGCGGCTGGCCGTTGACTTCGACATGGCCGGCACGTGCGGGCTGCAGGCCCGCGAGCGTGCGCAGCAGCGTGCTCTTGCCGCAGCCGTTCGGTCCGCACAGCGCGGTTACGCGGCCGGCCGCGATCGACAGGTCCAGCCCGTCGATCACGACATGGTCGCGATACCCTACCGACAGCCCGCGCGCGGCAAGCGCGGCGGTACTACGCGTCATCAATCCTCCGTTCGGCCGCGCGGGACCGTATAACTCTGCGCCATCGCGACGACGACCTTGCGCGGCCCCTCGAACGGGTCGCGCGCATGCGCGGTCAGCATGTTGTCGAGCATCAGCACGTCGCCCGTGCGCCACGGGAACACGATGCGCTGCTGGTCGAGCACGCCGCGGATCTCCGCGAGCGCGTCGGCTTCGAGCGGTTCGCCGTCGCCGTAATACACGTTGCGCGGCACGTTCTCGAGCCCGACCGCGTCGACGAGCGCTTCCTGCATGTCGTCGTCGAGCGCCGACAGGTGAAACAGGTTCGCCTGGTTGAACCACACGCGGTCACCCGTGCGCGGATGCCGCGCGACGGCCTGGCAGCGTTCGCGGGTGCGCAGCAGCAGCTCGCCGTCGTCGTCGGTGCGCCATGCGCATTCGATGCCGCGCGCCGCGCACATCCGCTCGACTTCGGCCGGCTCGTCGGTGCCGAACGACTGCTGCCACGGCAGGTCGAGCCCCTGCCCGAAATTGCGCACGTACAGCAGTTCACGTTTCTCGAAACGCGCAATCAACGCCGGATCGAGCGCGCGATAGACGGCGCGGCTGTCCGCGATCGGCGTCGCACCGCCCTTCGGCGCGGCGAGCGCGCAGTGGAACCAGATCCGCAGCGGCCATTCGCGCGTATACGACTGCTCGTTGTGCAGCGGAATCGCGCGGTGCGGCGGGTATTCGGTCGACGTGTAGACCGCGCCCTCGACCTGGCTGCGCGGCGTCGATGCGTATTCATAGCCGATCAGCGGATCGCCGAACGACGCCGCGAACTGCTGGAACGCGTCGATCGACGGCACGTGAAAACCCGTGAACAGCACGCCGCCCGCCCGTTCGAGCGTGTCGGCCGCGATCTCGCGCGCCAGCGGCGCGACGTCGTCGATCGACATGCCGTCACTGCCGCGCGGCGACACGACGGTGGGCAGCCCCGGCTCGATACGCAGGTCGTCGAGCGTCGGCAACGAAAGCAGGGTCATGCAACGTCCTCTTCAGGTGGCGCGCCGGATCACGGCGCAGCGGGTCACGACGCGCGCGATGCGCGCTCGCCGTCCATCGCGCGGCGCAGGCTCGCGGGGCGCATGTCGGTCCAGACGGTCTCGATGTGCGCGAGACAGTCGGCTTTCGGGCCGCTCACGCCGATCTCGCGCCAGCCGGCCGGCACGGGCCGGAACGTCGGCCAGATCGAATACTGTTCTTCGTCGTTGATGACGACCGCGTAGACGAGGTCATCGGTGTCGGCGGAAGGCGTCGTGGCTTGCGTCATGATCGGAAATCGCTGAGGCGGTTGAAGGTGGCGAAGCGGCGGTTTCGGCCGCTCCTGACTGATAGACGTTTGGCCGGCGCGGTTTTTTACCGGCGCCGTGCGCGGCCGCCCAGGAACACCGGGCACGCGACGCCGCGATGGCACGCGTCGAGGCATTCCGCGCAGTGGCGCTCCGCGTCGCGCACCATGAAATGCACGAGCGTCTGCGACACGTTCAGCGCGCGCGCCGCGGTCTGCAGCGTCTCCTCGCGCAGCCGCACCATCTCGAACGCCGCGCGGCTGCGCGCCGGCAGGTCGTCGAGCGCCGCCCACACGCGCCGCAGCGTGTCGCGCGTCAGCAGCGCGGCTTCCGGCGTCGGCTCGGGCGACGGCACGTCGAAGCCGTCGTCCTCTTCCGTGTGATAGACGTTCTCGAGGCTTTGCCGGCGGCACGCATCGATCGACGCATTGCGCACCATCCGCGTCACGTACGCGACCGGTTGGCGCACCGCGTCCTGGTTCGGAAATTCGACGAGCTTCACGAACACGTCGTGCACGACGTCCTCGGCGCGGCTCGCACAGCCGACGAAGCCGCGCGCGACATTGACGAGCATCGCCCGATGCGAGATCAGCACGTCCAGCAACGCACCCTGCGCACGGGGCTCCGCGGTGCGGCGCGCACGCGGCGGCCGGTCGGGATAACTGCCGAGGAACGGGTTTGCCGCTGCCGCCGCCGGTCGGTCGAGCACTTCCGCCATCGCCATCGATCTGCTCCGTCAAATTCCGAGATAGCGAAATTTAACGTAAACGCAAATCATTCTCAATACGATTACGAAATGACCCTTTCGGTTGTCAGGATTTGTCTGAACAATCGGCGGAATCGTTGGCGGGGCAGATGGGACGCATGCCGCCGGTCGTGGCAGGCGGCATCGACGTGTCTGTCCGGCGGATACGGCTGCCGCTGCTTTCACGGGGTTCCGACGAAACGCCTGGGGCGTCGTGTCATGCGCGGTAGCAACTTCTTACCACGTGAAATTTTGAGGGCCCGTACGATCGACGTGCCGTTTCCCCAGGGAGAACAAACATGAAATCCATCGTGCTATCCGCTGTCATGCTGGGCGCGCTGTCGAGCGTGATGCTCACCGGATGCGTCGCCTATCCGGGCCCGGCCGAAGTCACGATCGGCTGGCATGGCGATCGTTACTGGGACGGAAATCGCTACTGGGAGCGCCGCGACTGGGAGGCTCAGCATCGCGGCGGCCATGACGACCGCCGCGACGATCGCCGGGACGACCATCGCGACGATCAGCGGCCGCAGTGGTAACGCGCCGCCGCTCCCGTGACCCACTATTCAACGACAGGACCTCAAACATGAAGACGCTACTCAAGACCCTGACCGTCGCGGCGCTCGCCGCCGCCGTGCTCGTGCCGGCGATCGCCGAAGCCCATCCGCACCGCGTGTGTCACTTCGAGCATCACCATCACAAGGTTTGCCGCTGGGTGCGGTAAACGACACAAGGCGTCGGGGAACCGGCGCCTTGCTTCATCGCTTTACCTGATTGCGACCGTGATCGCTAGCGTGCGGCCGGCAGCAGCCGGCATTGCACCAGCCGCGCCGGGGTGACCGGCATGCGGCAGACATCTCGCTGCATCGCGGCGTTCGGCTTTGCCGCCAGCATGCGTGACATCGCCTTCGGCTGCGACGCCCGTACGCGCGATGCGTCCGCACCCGGGCTCGCCGGCCGCAATGCGCGCAGCGTCGCCGCATCGATGTGCACTTGCCAGAATTGCGGCCTCCCGTCGGGGTCGTCTTCGCGATAGCCCTGCCCCGTGATGGTCTGCCCATCAGGGCTCACGCCGATCACGCGGCTCAGATTCAGCGTGCCGGCCGACAGGCCGGCCGCTTCGAGCAACGCAACGAGGCTGCGCATGCCGCTTTGCGGCGTCCAGACGAAGACACGCGCGACACCGGTCTGCTCGTTGCTCGAGCCACCGATGACAATCTGCCCGTCCATACTGATCGACAACGCGTAGCTGCTGTCATCGCCTTCGAGAAAACCGAGCCGCTGGATGCTGTCGCCGCCGTTCGTCCACAGCACGGCTTCCGAATCGAGCCGTTGTCCATCCGGCGTGTCCACGAGAGTGCCGAGCGAGCCGGCGATCGTCCGTTCGTCTTCGGTCACGCCACGGGCCATATCCATTCTGGCCGCGCCCGCGTTGATCGTCGGCAACAGTCGTTCGCCGGTTCGTTCTGTCCAAAGGAGCGCGCGCGAACCATACACGCCGTCGACATTGCCGGCGAACCCGGTTGCAGCATTCCCGGACGAGGTCATCGCGAGCAGTTGCACGAGATAGTCGCCGCCCGGCGGCAACTCGCGGAAACCCCTCGGCTGGTCCCACATGAACCGTGCATTCCGGCCGCCTGTCGTCGTAAAACTGCCCGCCATCCTCGTGCCGGCGAGGTTCGCAACGTCGACCCTTGCGCCCCGGCCGGCCGTATCCGGAACGAGTTTCTGTGTGCGACCGTCGCCGGGCCATCGCACCGCCCATCGATCGAGGTTGCTGCTGTCCGCCTGGCGCGCGCTGATCGAGCCGCCGATTACCTGCCCATCGGCCGACACCGTCTGTGCCTGCGAGTCATAGGCGTTCGCCGGCGCGGCCAGCCGCTGCCAGCCCGTCGCGGCCGACCAAGAGAAGGCCATCGAGCCACCGGGCTGCGCTTCGCTCCAGTAGGAACCAATGATCGTCTTGCCGTCCGCACTGACGGCATTGCCGTTGTACTGCACGTCGCGCGGCCCGCCCAGGTCTCCAATCACCGTCAGCGAATAACCGCCGGCCGATACCGTCTGCGCGTGAACCGCGCTCATTGCCGACACGGCCAGCACGGCCGCGACGACACTGCGTCTCGGATGCATCCCCTTCTCCTCCGTCCGTACATCAATGAAAATTCAGTGCACGCAGCATGTTGCGCGGCGCACGCCGCTCACACCGCACCACGCTCAATACAGGAAAATCCGGATCGTGGCGGCTGCGTCAAACGGCCCGATCTTCGGTGGTCCGAACGACTTGAGCACCGCATCGAGCATCACGGTCTGATTCGCAACGTTGGCCGCAAACTGCGTGAGCGTGAACTGCTTGTTGAACTCGATCGCCTTGCCCTGACTATCCTCGAGGCCGATCCCGAAATTGCTGTTCGCTGCCGGCACCAGCAAACCGTTCTGTACGGTGCCCTTGGTCGCCTCGAAATAGCCGTCGACGCGAATCGGGATGCTGCATTTCTTCGTCAGCGACAACGAGAACCGCCGGCGCGGCACGGCCGGCAGGAAGCCATTGCCGGACGCCTGCACCTGACCGAAATTGACGATGCCGGGCTCGGGCGTCACCAGCACGTCGACGAGGCACGGTGTCGGCTTCAGGCGCGACAACCCGCTCAGCCGGTACTGAAAACTCGATCGGGCCGCGTTGAGGCCGTATTTGCCGTCGAACTGGAAGACCGCATAGATATCGTTCGGCGGCTGCATCCATTGACCCTTCTTGCGCACCACCACCTGATAGGTAATGCTGAGTGGCACCTTCTCGCAGCGCCCCCATGCAAAGTCCCGGGGCGAACACGGACCCACTTCGGTGGTGGTTTCCACGCGCGCGCCCAGCCCGCTACCCAGGCCGAAATAGTCCCGGCCACCATAGCGAATGCCGATTTCCAGTCCCCATGCGGCGGGATCCTGCATTCTCGGGTTCGCGTAGAAGTAAACCTTCTCGGAAAAGGCCAGTGCGTCCCCGCCGTAGTCCTTGTAGCAGTACCCCGTCGTCGTGCGCGGCGGCGATACCCAGATCACGTACCCGTCCTGCGCGTCCGTCGGATACGATGCGACGCCGCCGATCGGCTCGGTAAGCGAATCCGCGCCGCCGTCGCTCAGGCAGCGCAGCGCCCATGCCGGCTGCACCACCGCGATCAGCATCGCGAGCACGACCCAGCGCAGCCATGCCGCGAGCGGCGACAGGCGTTGTCTTGCGCCCCCGCTCATTTCTTCACGCTCTTGCAAGCCCCTGCCTCACACGCATACTCCACCGCCACCTGGCCACCGTAATCATCGACATGCGTGACGAACAGCGTCGACGGCGTCGCGGCCTTGAACGGCACGTCCGTCCTGCTCATCGGGCTCACCATCACCGGCTCCAGCGGCACGGGCGTCTTCTGCGCCCCCGAAGCCAGGTTGACGATCGTGATGTGATACGGCGTCGGATTGTCGAACACGAGCGTGTGCGCGGCCGAGTCGACCCGCAACGTCATCGGCAACGTCCAGTCCTCGTCACGCGCCGGCTGCACGGCCTTCGGGCGGTAGAACAGCTTCATCTGCGTATGCAGCGCGATCTGCAACGTGTTCGGCGTATCCGTCTTCGGCGGCACTTCGCGGATGTTCAGGTAGAACACCGTTTCGCGATCGGCCGGCAGCTCGGTGCCCGGCAGCTTCGCGATCCGCAGCACGTTGCGCTCGTTCGCCTCAACGCGCTGCAGCGGCGGCACGACCATCAGCGGCGACGTGATCTTGTTGCCCTTCGCGTCCTCGAGCCACGACTGCACGAGATACGGGTACGTCGCGCTCTTGTTGGTGATCGTGACGATCGCGGCCTGTTCGCCTTCGTTGAAGATCACGCGCGTGCGATCGGGCACGATCGCCGCCTGCGCGGCGCCTGCGAACAGCGCGCCGGCGGTCGCGAGCACGCACCATGCGCGCCGCGGAAAGGAAAGGGAGAAGGAATGTTTCATCGCGGGATCCGTGAATTCATCGTTCGACCCGTGCGGCCGCTGCATGCGACTCGCCGGGCGTCTGGCACGTCACCGGAATCGGCGTGCCTTCGAGTTGGAGCTGGTTCGGCAGCGTGTCGATCGTGCAGAGCGTGCGTTCGCCCGCACGCACCGCCAGCGTGGATTTCGGCTGAACCTGGGTCAGGAACGCCGCACCGCCCTCGCCGACGATGCCGAGTTCCTTGCCGTTCGCCACGTCCTGCACCGATGCACCGAACGGCAGCGGCTTGCCGGCCGGGTCGGTCAGCGTCAGGTACAGGTTGCTGCCGCGCGCGGCGGCAAACTTCACGAAGCCGATCGCGCCGTCGGTCAGCACCATGCGCTGGATCGGGTTCGTCACCTGCACTTCGAGCGGCAGCTTCTCGACGTTGACGGTCGCGTCGTACACGTTGTACGGCGAGATGCCGTCGAGCACCGCATAGCCGCGCGAATCGGTGTGCGAGAGCGTGCCGGACAGCGGCACGTCGGGCACGCCGTCGGTCGACACCAGCAGGCGCGTGTCGCCCGCATTGCCGTTCGCGTGCGCCGACACGCCGTATTGCGTCGCGACGAACGAACCGTCGACTTCGAGCGATGCCGCCGCATACGCATTGGCGAGCGTCGACGCCTGCGCGGTCAGCTGATACGCGGACGAGCGCTGGCGGTAGCTCGCGTTCGCCGATGCACGCCCGTCGGTCGCACCCGCGTTGACCTGGTAGGTACGGCCGTCCGGATCGTCGTAGATGTAGCCCGCGTTCACGCTCGTGCTGCCGCTGCCCGTCGTCAGGTTCGACGTGACGGTGTGACGGCCGCCGATCGGCAACGTCGCGGTGACCGAGACCTGGTTGCCGCTTGCACCGGCGCTCTGCGTGCGGAACGCCGACACGCTCACGTTCAGGTTGCGCAGCGTGCCGATCGAGAACGCCCGCGTGAGCGTGAGGCCGACGCGCTGCTCGTTCGCGCGTTCCCAGTAGGTCGTCTGGTCGTACGAGAAATAGGTCGAGGTATCGCCGAAACGCTTCGACAGCGTCGCCGAGTAGCGCTGCTTGCTGTTGGCGAGGCCGTACGCGGTCGGGTCGCCCGAGAACTGCGCGAAGTTCGTGTATTCGCGTTCGGAGAAGCGATAACCGAAGAAGCGCACGTCGGCATCGAGCCCGTCGAAGTGCTTCGAATAGTTGATGCGGTACGAGTTGCCGTTGCGCGTCGCGCCGTTCCACCACAGCTTCGCCCGCGCATGCGTGACGTCGGCCGACAGCGCGCCGAACGCGCCGAAATCGCGGCCCAGGCCGAGCGCGATCGACGTATAACCCGACGCGGCGATGAAGCCGCCGTACGCCGTGACGTCGAACGGCAGACCGTAGGCGATTTCACCAAAGCCGAAGAACGGCGTGATGCCGGCGCCGCCGAACTGGCGCGGCTTGCCGACGGCGGCCTTGTAGCGCAATTGCCCGGCGCGCGCGAGGAACGGCACGGCGGCCGTCGTCACCTGGAAGCGCTGCACGCTGCCGTCCTCTTCCTCGACCGCGACGTCGAGCGTGCCCTGCACGCTCGTATTGATGTTCTGCAGCGCGAAGGCGCCCGGCGACACGCGCGTCACGTACAACACGCGGCCTGCCTGCGACACGGTCACGGTCGCGTTGGTGCGCGCGACACCCGAGATCAGCGGCGCATAGCCGCGCAACGAAGGCGGCAGCATGCGATCGTCGCTGCGGATCGACGCGCCCGTCAACGCGAACGTGTCGAAGATGTCGGAAGTCAGGTAGTCGTCGCCGAACGTCACCGTCGACTGGATCGACGGCAACGCACGAAATGCGTAAAGCCGGCTGAAGCGGAACGTGCGGTCCGCGTAGGCCGTATTGCCCACGTTCGATTGCGCCTGGTAGTCGCCGCGAAAGCGCCATGCATCCCAGTTCGCGCCCACCGTCCCGTAGGCCTGGATCGAATTCGTCTGGCGGCCGCCCGTCCCGAAGTTGCGGTTCGTGTTCGCGATCACGCGATAGTCGAGCATCGCACCCGGAATCCCTTCGGACCAGCGCGACGGCGGCAGGTAGGTCGAATCGGTGAACTCGAGCGCGGCCTGCGGAATCGTGATCTTGAGCCGCCCGTCGCTTTTCACGTAGCGCACGGTCGCGCCCTCGATCGCGCCGAGGTCGACGCAACGTCCGCCCTGGAAGCGCGGCAGGTCCTTCAGGAGCGACGGCTTCAGCCCGAACTGCGCGACGAGTTCCGGCGGCAGGCACGGCTTGCCCGCCCCTGATGTATCGACGGCGATGAATTCGATCGCCTGCAGCCCGTAGAACAGGTCGTTGACCTGCACGTCGAGCATGTACTCGCCCGGCAGCGTGAAGTCCGCCTGCGAGAACTGCGACAGATCGACGTTGTTCGAACCGTCGATGTTCAGGAACGACGAATTGAATTCCGTCGCATGGCTCTGGCTGCCGACCACCAGCACGGAGACGCAAAGGAAGGAATGTCTGATTCGCACGCGGCGCTACCGGAAGTCCAGGAAGGGAGAAAAGGAGGAAAAGCGAACGAGGAAGGGTGCGCGCACCCTTCCCCGGCACGGCGGCTTACTGGTAGCGAACCGTGAAGTTCGCGACGCCTTCGGCGGTACCCGGCGTCACGCCGGCTGCGGTCGCTTCGTACATCGCAGCGAAGCGCGCGATGTTCGTGCCGTTCTGCAGCACGGTCGGCGCCTTTTGCTCGGCGCCGTTGTCGAGGTATTCACCCGACGCTGCCTGCAGGCGGATACCGACGTTGGTCGCCGAACCGATCGTCGCGAGCAGCTTCGGCTGGCCTGCGCTCGACGTGCCCGTGAACGTGAAGTACGCGTTCTGCGCGACGCTCGTGTCGCAGTCGGTCAGCTTGATGTCGAAGTTGGTCGGCGTGGACTTGTCGCCAGCCTGCTTGAACACGTTGGTCGGCACCTTGCCGAGGTTCACGGTCTGGTTGACCGAGCCCGAATCGATGCCGCATGCGCCCGCGACGATCTCGCCCGTGAAGTTGATCGTGCCGGTGCCCGCTGCGAAGGCCGAGGTCGACAGGGCCGCGAGTGCGACAGCGGTCAGGATGGATTTTTTCATGACGTTTCCCGTAAGGACTGCAAATGGAGTAGTTGACGTGGCGGACACAAACGGCAGCGCATGGTGGCTTCCGTCCGACACGAGGCGGCATTATCGAGATAATCGTGAAAGTTTTCTGTAAATCATTGTCAAATGCATCTGACAATGTCCGATTTACCCCTCTAAATCCACACTCTTTCCTGGCGATTTACAATCCTTCAACTTTTATCCGCAGTCCTTTTTTATTTTCCGGAAGCAATTGAAGATTAAGGAAATTTTCGATCGATAGCCGGAGCCGCCCCGCTCCACCTTGCTGGGATTGACTTCCGCGAAATCATCGTCGGAAAGGACAAAGCATTGTCCAATGCCGCCATCGTTGCAGAACGACAACGGCAATATCAAATCATTTTCAACAAACAGGAAATTAAACCGCGATTCAATCAATTCAATTTTTTCGCGCAAACGATTGCGGCAAGAATACAAACGTTTTACTGCGACACTTTGCCGCTCTCATTATTTCCAATATATTGATTAATTCGACCGTCAATTCCTGATCGTAAATCACATGCATGAGCGGTCGCCGGAACCCGTCGTCCGGTCCGTATCGCGGCAGCGCAGGAAGGAAAAATGGCCCGCACACGTTTGCGCGGAATCGCGACACGAGCGGTCGCACGACGAGGGCTGCCCCGGAACGCGCACGTGCGCGTTCCGGCAGGATGAAAACGTCCTGGCCAGCCTGTCAGTGAGGGGGAAGATATCGCCGGAACAGCGGTATGGATCGAAGAAAGCGGCAGCGGCACGTCGAAGCGTACCGCCGCCGTCATGCCGCCCGACGCGTTGTCGCGTCAGGCGACAGGCATCACGCGGATGCCGCGGCCTCCGCCGACGCCGGCGACCAGCCGCCGCCGAGCGCGCGATACAGCGTGATCGCATTCGCGAGCCTGAGTTGCTTGAGGCGGATCAGCTCCTGCCCCGACTCGTACGTGCTGCGCTGCGCGTCGAGCAGTTCCAGATACGTCGCGACACCGCCCGCGTAACGGCGCTCGGCGAGCTTCAATCGCGCACCGTCGGCCGCATACACGTCCTGTTGCGCGGCAAGCTGGCGATCGATCCAGTCGCGCGCGGCGAATGCATCGGCCACTTCGCGGAATGCGGTCTGCACCGTCTTCTCGTAATCGGCGACCGCGATGTGCTTGCGCGCGTTCGCGACGTCGAGGTTCGCCTGATTGCGGCCGCCCGCGAAGATCGGCAGCGTGAGGCGCGGCGCGAACGTCCACACGCTCGTGCCGCCGGCGAACAGGCTCGAGAACGCATCGCTGACCGAGCCGTAGTCGCTCGTCAGCGTGATGCGCGGGAAGAACGCCGCGCGCGCGGCGCCGATCTGCGCATTGGCGGCCTTGAGCCGTGCCTCTGCCTGCCGGATGTCCGGCCGCCGTTCGAGCAGCGCACTCGGTGCGCCGGGCGCGACGGGCGCGATCGACAGTGCGTCGAGCGCAGTGGTGTCATCCGGCACGTTGCGCGCGAAGTCGCCCGCGAGCAACTGCAGCGCCCGCACGGACTGCGCATGCTCGCGCTCCAGCGCGGCCTGCGACGCGCGCGCGGATGCCACCAGCATCTCGGCCGAGCGCAGCTCGATCGCGTCGCTCGTGCCGGCCGCATAACGCCGCTGCGTGAGCGCGGCCATGCGTTGGCGCGCATCCAGCGTGCGCTGCGCCAGCGCGAGTTGCTCGTGCAGCGAGCGCTCCGACACATACGCGCCGGCCACGTCGGCGATCACGCCGATGCGTACCGTGCGTTGCGCGTTGGCCGTCGCGAAATATTCGGCGAGCGCCGCGTCCGACAGGCTGCGCACGCGGCCGAACAGGTCGAGCTCGTACGCGCTGACGCCGACGCCCGCGCGATACAACCCGCTGATCGCGCTCTCGCGCACGACCGGGTCGTACTGGCGCGTACGGTCATAGCCCAGGTTCGCATCGACCGACGGCATCCGGTCCGCGCGCTGCACGCCGTACAGCGCGCGCGCTTCCTCGAGGCGGCCGGCCGCGACCCGCAGGTCGCGGTTGTTCGCGAGCGCCGCGTCGATCCACGCCTGCAGCGCGGCATCGGTAAAGTAGCTGCGCCAGTCGTCGAGCAGCGCGGCGTCGGCGGGCGACACCTCGGCCGCGGGCGCGGCACTGCCGTCGACCGGCGTATAAGTCGCCGGCACCGGCGCCGCCGGCCGCTCGTAACGCGGCGCGAGCGTGCAGCCGGCCAGCGCGAGCGCGGCGGCCAGCGCAACCTGGGCCCGCAGCGCGGCGCGTGCATTGAGCGCAAACATCATTGAGAACCCTCCATCGTCGCCGGCTGGGCCCCGCCGCGCCGGCGCGGGCCGACGTCGAACAGGCGGCCGACGATCACGAAAAACAGCGGGACGAGGAACACCGCGAGCACGGTCGCCGTGATCACGCCGCCCAGCACGCCGGTGCCGATCGCCATCTGCGCGCCGGACGCGGCGCCCGACGCGAACGCGAGCGGCAGCACGCCGACACCGAACGCGAGCGACGTCATCACGATCGGCCGCAGCCGCAGGCGCGCGGCCTCGAGCGCCGCGTCGACGAGCGACATGCGCTGCGCGACCAGGTCCTTCGCGACTTCGACGATCAGAATGGCGTTCTTCGCGGACAACCCGATCGTCGCGATCAGCCCCACCTTGAAGTAGATGTCGTTCGGCATCATCCGCAGCGTGACGCCGAGCACCGCGCCGATCACGCCGAGCGGCACGACCAG
Source organism: Burkholderia sp. AU45274 (assembly GCF_030482505.1). Classification (NCBI taxonomy): domain Bacteria; kingdom Pseudomonadati; phylum Pseudomonadota; class Betaproteobacteria; order Burkholderiales; family Burkholderiaceae; genus Burkholderia; species Burkholderia sp. AU45274. Next base: position 669,217 of record NZ_JAUJQE010000002.1, read on the forward strand.
CATCACCGCGAACGGAATCGACCAGCTCTCGTAGAGCGCCGCGAGCGCGAGGAACACGACGAGCACCGACAGCGCGAACAGCATCGGCGCCTGCGCCCCCGACAGTCGCTCCTCGAACGACTGCCCCGACCACGAGAAGCCGGTGCCGGCCGGCAGCTTCCCGGCGAGCCGCTCGATCGCGGTCATCGCCTCGCCGCTGCTGTGGCCTGCCGCGGCCGAGCCGTTGATCGTGAACGACGGAAAGCCGTTGTAGCGCGTGAGCTGCGGCGGCCCGAGCGTCCAGTGCAGCGTCGCGAACGCCGCGAGCGGCACCATCTCGCCGCGCGTGTTGCGCACGCGCAGCTTCTTCACGTCGTCCGGATCGAGCCGGTGCAGCCCGTCGGCCTGAACGATCACGCGCCGCACCTGCGTGCCGTGCATGAAGTCGCCGATATAGTCGGAGCCGAACATCACCGCGAGCGTCGTGTTGATCTCGTCCATCGACACGCCGAGCGCGGACGCCTTCGCGCGATCGATGTCGAGCTTCAGCTGCGGCGCGTCCTGCGTGCCGGCGAACATCAGGTCGGTCAACGCCGGATCCTTGCGGCCCGTCTCGAGCAACTGCTCGCGCGCGGCGCTGAACGTCGCGTAGTCGAGCCCGCCGCGGTTCTGCAGCCGGAAGTCGAAGCCGCTCGACGAACCGAGATCGGGCAGCGCCGGCGAGTTCATCGCGAACACCGTCGTGTTCGGCGTGCTCGCGAAGCGCTCGTTGATGCGCGCGATGATCGCCTGCACGTGCGCGTCTTCGTTCTTGCGCTCCTTCCAGTTCTTCAGCGTGACGTAGATCATCCCGCCGTTCGGGCCTTCACCGTACAGGTTGAAGCCGCCGAGCGCGTACGTGAACGCGATCGGCTCATCGCGGCGGATGGCCGACTCGACTTCCCGCACGCTCTGCATCGTTTCCGCGAGCGGCGTGCCTTGCGGCCGGATCACCATCACCATGAAGTTGCCCTGGTCCTCGTCCGGCAGGAACGCGGTCGGCAGTTGCGTGAGCATCAGTGCCGCCGCGCCGGTCAGTGCACCGTAGACGACGAGCCAGCGCACCGGCTTCTTCAGCATCGCGCCGACGCGCGTCGCATAGCGCTGCGTCGCGTTCGCGACGAAGCGGTTGAACCAGCCGAAGAAGCCGCGCTTCTCGTGATGGTCGCCCGACACGGGCTTGAGCAGCGTCGCGCACAGCGCGGGCGTCAGCGACAGCGCAAGGAAGGCCGAGAAGCCGATCGACACCGCGAGCGACAGCGCGAACTGCCGGTAGATGTTGCCCACCGCGCCGCCGAAGAACGCCATCGGCAGGAACACCGACGTCAGCACCACGGTGATCCCGATGATCGCGCCGCTGATCTGCTTCATCGCCTTGACGGTCGCGTCGTAAGGCCCGAGCCGCTCCTCGACCATCAGCCGCTCGACGTTCTCGACCACGACGATCGCATCGTCGACGAGGATGCCGATCGCGAGCACCATCCCGAACATCGTCAGCACGTTGATCGAGAAACCGGCCGCATACATCACGCCGAACGTGCCCGCGAGCGCGACCGGCACGACGAGCGTCGGGATCAGCGTCGCACGCAGGTTCTGCATGAACAGGAACATCACGAGGAACACGAGCACGCCGGCCTCGATCAGCGTCGTGACGACCTTGTTCATCGATACGCGCACGAACGACGACGTCTCGAACGGGATCTGGTACTTCACGCCCGGCGGGAAATACGCGGACAGCTCGTCCATCGTCGCGCGCACGCGCTTCTCGGTGGAGACCGCGTTCGAGCCCGGCGCGAGCTTGATGCCCATCCCGGTCGCGACCTTGCCGTTCACGTACGACGGATAGTTGTAGTCGTTGCCGCCGAACTCGATGCGTGCGACGTCGCGCAGGTAAAGCGCGGCGCCGTCGGCCTGCGTGCGCAGCGCGATCGCGCCGAAATCGGCCGGCGTCTTCAGCGGCGCATCGGCGAGCACGGTCGCCGCGATCGGCGCGCTTTCCGGCACCGCGGCGCGGCCGATATCGCCGATCGTCACGCGCGCGTTGTGCGCACGCACGGCCGATGCGATATCCGACGCGGTGAGGCCGTGACCGGCCATCTTCACCGGGTCGGGCCAGATCCGCATCGCGTACTCGGTGCCCCAGACCTGCACCTTGCCGACGCCCTCGACGCGACGCAGCGCCTGCACGACGTTCGCCGACGCATATTCGCCGAGCTGCACGGCGGTCATCCGCCCGTCGTCGGACGTCAGCGACACCACGAGCTGGATGTTGTCGGCGGCTTTCTCGACCTGGATGCCGTCGCGTCGCACCGGTTCCGGCAGCCGCGCCTCGACCGTCTTCAGCCGGTTCTGCACTTCGACGGCCGCGAGATCGGCGTTCACCCCCTGCTTGAACGTCAGGTACAGCGACGCCATCCCGGCGCTGCTGGTGGCCGACGTGTACATCAGCCCCGGCGCGCCGTTCATTTCGCGCTCGATCAGCGCGGTCACCGATTCCTCGACGACCTGCGCGGACGCGCCCGGGTACGTCGCATAGAGGCTGACGACGGGCGGTGCGATGTCCGGGTACTGCGCAACGGGCAGCGCGCGGATCGCGAATGCGCCGCCCAGCATGATGAAAATTGCGATCACCCACGCGAAGACGGGGCGATCGATGAAGAAACGTGCCATGGTGGTGTGGTGTTGACCAGTCAGGTTTGACGGGCGGCCGCCTGCGAAGCGGCCGCTGCCGGCACTGCCTTCGACGGCGGCGCCTGCTCGACGGGCTTGACGTCCGTGTCGGGCGCGAACTGCGCGGCGTTGTCGACGATCACGCGCTCGCCGCCCGCGAGGCCGCGCGTGATGCGCCAGTCATGGCCGCTCATCTGGTCGGCCGTGACCTCGACGTCCTTGACCTTGCCGTTCGTGCCGACGACCCGCACCGACGTGCGGTCGGCCGTGCGCAGCAGCGCATCGCGCGGCACGAGGATCGCCCGCTGGTCGACCGCCGTGTCGAGCGCGATCCGCACATACGCGCCCGGCAGCAGCTCGCGCTCCGGATTCGGGAACAGCGCGCGCATCGCGACGGTGTCGGTGGTCGGATCGACCGCGAGATCGCTGAACAGCAGCTTGCCCTTCAGCGGATACGCGGTGCCGTCGGCGCGCAGCAGCGTCACCGCGATGTCGTGCTGCGCGATGCCCGTCGCCCGCCCGCTCTTCACCGCGCGGCGCAGCGCGTCGACGTCGGCGGCCGGCTGCGAGAAGTTCACGTAGATCGGATCGAGCTGCTCGACGGTCGTGAGCGGCGTCGCCTGGTCCTGGCCGACGAGCGCGCCTTCGGTCACGAGCGCGCGCCGGGCGCGGCCCGCGATCGGCGCGGTGACGGTCGCATAGTCCAGCTGCAACTGCGCCCGCGCGAGTTCCGCCTTCGCGGAAGCGACGTCGGCCTTCGCCTGCGTGTCGGCCGCGACGGCCTCGGTGTGGTCGCGCTCGCTCACCGCACGGTCGCGCACGAGATCGTCGTAACGGCGGCGCTTGTCGCTCGCCGCGAGCGCGGCGGCCTGCGCCTTCGCGAGCGCGCCCTGCGCGGCGTCGCGCGCGGCCTTCAGCGGTGCGGGATCGATGCGGAACAGCACCGCGCCCTGCTTCACTTCCTGGCCTTCCTCGTAGGTGCGCGCGGTCACGATGCCCGCGACCCGCGCACGCACCTCCGCCTGCCGGTACGCGTCGAGCCGGCCCGGCAATTCGACGGTCATCGGCACGGCCGTCGGGCGCACCGTCACGACCGTCGCCTGTTTCGCGGCCTCCGGCGCCGCGTCCTTGTCGCCCTTTCCACATCCGGCCAGGGCCAGCACGGCCGCCAGCGCGAACGGCGCCAGTCGGTGGCGCAACAGGGAGCGATTGTTATTCATGTGTGACCTCGGATCGTTCGCCACCGATAAAATGCGGCGGCTCAGGGTGGCCGATTATAATCAGTCGCGACTGATTAAATACACGCCGTTTCAATCTGACCGTCACACTGTCTCAATAAAACGACAGCGAACTGTAAGGAATTTCAGGACATGGCTCGCAAGACCCGCGAAGAATCGCTCGCCATCAAGCACCGGATCCTCGACGCCGCCGAGCTCGTGCTGCTCGAGAAAGGCGTGGCGCAAACCGCGATGGCGGACCTCGCCGAGGCCGCCGGGATGTCGCGGGGCGCCGTCTATGGCCACTACCGCAATAAGATGGAAGTGTGTCTCGCGATGTGCGACCGCGCGTTCGCGCGCACGTCGGAAGGCTTCGACGCGGGCGAAGGGCTGCCCCCGCTCGCCACGCTGCGGCGCGCCGCGTCGCACTATCTGCAGGAATGCGGCGAGCCGGGCCCGATGCAGCGCGTGCTCGTGATCCTCTATACGAAGTGCGAGCAGAGCGAGGAGAACGGCGCGCTGCAGCGGCGCCGCATGCTGCTCGAATTGCAGATGCTGCGGATCACGAAGGCGCTGCTGCGCCGCGCGATCGCGGCCGGCGAAGTCGCCGCCGATCTCGACGTGCACCTGGCCGCCGTCTATCTCGTGTCGTTGCTCGAAGGCGTGTTCGCGTCGATGATCTGGACCAACCGGCTGCGCGGCAACCTGTGGAACGACGCCGAGGCCATGCTCGACGCCGGCTTCGACACCGTGCGAACGTCCGCCGCGCTGCGAAGCCGCGCGCACAAATTGCCGGACTGACGGAATTTGTCGTAATAAATGCTGATTTAACCCGATTTACCGCACTGCGAAACGAATGAGCTGACCCCCCTTTAAAATTTTTAACGTTTCGCGGAACATCGGTAGACTGACGCTGTCATCTTTCTTTAGCGTCTTCGTGATAACCGGGTACGACCCGGCATGCACGCCGCCGTTCGAAGCGGGTCCCCCCGCGCGTTGGGTCGAACGGAAACGATACAGGCCCCTGGCGGGGCCTGTTTTGTTGCACGCCCGCCGCCCGCCCCGTCGCTGCCCGACGGATGTGCCGCCGGTGGACCCTGCCCACACCCCCTTTGAACCGCTTTCCTGGATGTGGACACCTTGGTCAAGTCTGCCGCTACCCCTGATGCTTTCGCGCCCGGCCGCGCGCAGCGCATTGCGCGCGCGCTCGTGCCGGCCGCCGTGCTCGGCGCCCTCGCCGCACTCGGCCTCGCCGCGCTGCCGGCCGTGTCGCAACTGCCGGGCGCCGTCGATTCGGGCACGGCCGCGCTGCCGCAGCGCGTGCTGTCCGACACGCCGTTTCCCACCGCGCAGCATTTCGTGACGAGCGAGCTCGCCCGCACGATCGGCGAGCGCAACGATGCCGGCGAACGCAACGACCGCAGCCAGCAGCCGGGGCTGTTCGCGCCGCTCAGCGCGCACCGCAACGAGATGCTCGGCTACGCGAACCTGTTCCAGTTCGCGGCCCCTGAAAACCAGCACGGGATGCGCGCGGGCGACATCGAACTCACGCTGTCCGATACGCTGAACCATCTCGACGTGCCGCCCGAGGTGCGCATCCAGCTCGGCGATCTCGTCAGCGGCAAGGTCGCGATGCGGGCGAGCGCGCAGCGCGGCGACTACTACCGCGTCGCATTCAATATGAGCGACGGCACGCCGCGCCTCACCGCGCTCGAACTGCGCGTCGCCGGCCGCACGTTCGGCGCGATCTGGTTCCGCGCGCCGGGCGCCGAGCACGGCGCGTACTACGCGCTCGACGGCTCGCCGCTCGAAGCCGCCGCCTTCACGATGCCGGTCAAGTGGACACGCATCAGCTCGTTCTTCGGCGAACGCATTCACCCGCTGTCGCAGGCGATGGCGTTCCACACGGGCGTCGATCTCGCCGCGCCGAGCGGCACGCCCGTCGATGCGGCGGCTGACGGCGTCGTCTCGTTCGTCGGTACCGATCCAGGCGGCTACGGCCGCTACGTGATCGTCGATCACGCCGATGGTTACTCGACCTACTACGCGCATCTGTCCGCGTTCGCGCATGGCCTCAAGACGGGCGAGACCGTGAAGCAGGGTCAGCGCATCGGCTCGGTCGGGATGACGGGCGCCGCGACGGGCCCGCACCTGCACTTCGAGGTGCGCGTCGCGAACAATCCGGTCGATCCGCTCGTCACGCTCGCGAGCGCGCAGACGACGCTGTCCGACATGCAGCTCACCGCCTTCCGCCAGGAAGCGGCGCAATGGCGCTTCCGTCTCGCGTCGATCCGTACGGCACCGTTCGCGTTCGCGCAGAACGACGGGCCGCTGTGGGGCGATTTCGCGACCGGCCCGTCGACGCTGCGTTCGGTGTTCGATACGCACTACTCGGCGGAAAGAAGCTGACTCCGAGGTACGATCCTGGTTGCAGAAGAGCGCACGGTCAAAATGCTCCGCCGCTCTTCTCTACGCCGTCAGCTGGTTACGGGCTTAAACCAATGTTCTGGCGCAAGGGCCAACCACACCTGCGCCCGATACTGCCGATAGCTTGCACTACCTCTCACGGTCATAGCGCCGGCGCAATGCCGGATCTCGTGTGATTCGCAACCGAAAACAGTTCGGGCACCACGCGCCACGATTGACCACCGTGTTAGGCATTGAGTCCCACACATGTCCGTGTGCGCACTGCCATGTCAATTTGACTCGATTGCCGTGATATTCGGTACTCAAGCATCGGCCACCGCGCTCCGCAGCAATTGCCTGCATGTCCTCTATCGTTCGGCGCTTCGCAAGATTGGCGCAATGCCAACACCACGCCCCGCCGAGCACCAAATGTCCCCACGTCGCCCATTCATGTCCACGTGCGCATCTAAATCGGTACTTCGAATTTGTTAAGTGATACTCCGTCGAAAGAAGCTGTCCACCACGTAACTTCGCTGCGGCCTGCAATCGCTCGAGCCCCTTCGGATCGCGTTGCTGTTCTCCGCGCTTGATTCGAGCACAGTTCGGACACCATCCGCCGTCGACGATTCGGTAAGCCACAGCTTTCCATCGATGGCCTTCGGCACACTCCCATTCGTAATGCATGGCGATACCGTTATACGTGTCAGTCAGACAACGACCGCCGCGCTCCGTCGCCGCCTCGTGAAGACGTTCCAACCCATCCGAATGTAGGAGACAGGAAGCCAAGTCGTATTTGGCACACCGTGGACAGCCATGGCCATCTAGAATCTTGCGTGCTTCAGCTGTCCATTCGTGTCCAGCACGACAAGTGAAGTGTTGCCGCGCCGTTTGACCGAGATAGGTTCCCTCATGACACACAAAACCGCGTTCACTCAGTAGCTCCTGAAAGCGGTGCTGCACGCGCACTTGTTCGCACTGGAGGCAAGTTATCGTGCCTCGCATCGCGACGGTGCCTATGCGCGTGAAGTCATGGCCCGACTCGCAGCGGAATTCATAGTGGGATTTCAACCCTCGCCATTCGAGCGTCAGAAGCGTAAGCCCCTGTTCGACGGCAATTTCGACCAGACGGGCATACGCAACATCGGGCTTGCGACGTGTACGTACAGCAGAAGTACCTTGGCTCATTGCGTCTTCAGAACTGAGCAGTCACCTGAAAACCGAGCGTCACGCGCGCGGTTGGAAAACCGGACGGCTTGTAGACAGGCGTACCCGCGAAGAGATCGTAGCCGTATCCGCCGAACCGAGTCGCGACACTGCCCTTGACGCCAATCACTGCGCCAGCGAGCTGCGTGCCGACCAAGGCAACCGGCTCTGGCCCCCAGACCCGACCGTAGTCGAGACCGGCATAGGCCGCAAGCCCGGTCTGCGCGATGGGGACCTGCAATTCGTTGCGCCAGTAAAACCCGCGCGATCCCGCCAGCAGCGTTTCACCGTCGAATCCCCGCACGGTATAACGGCTGCCAATCGTGACGCTATCGAGGTATGAAACCGTATTGCCGGTGTACTGACCATGAAAGGTCGTCACATATTTGAACGGCTGCGTACCGATCGCGAACGGTATCGACAGATTCGCATCGAACACGACCATCTTGAATCTGTAAGTCTGTCCACCCTCTGCCGCGAACATGCTGTCGGTAGAGCCGAGCCACCCCAAGCCCTGACGATAGGCAAGCGAGCCGTCGAACTGCGACGAGCCGAAATAGTGCCGGTCGTTCAGCCCGAACTCGAGAAAGGTCGCGTTCTGGTGCGACGACGGTATCGTCGTGCCTTCGATGTAGCTGTCGCCAAAGCGGCGCGTCAGGCGAACCTGCGCACCGAACACATCGTTCCGGCTGCGCGTCAGCACACGATTGAGCTTGAAGTCGACCGTCTTCATGTTGCCGCTCGCAACGAACGTCTGGTTCACGGCCGCGAGCGGTTGAAAGTACGTGCTGGTATAGGCCGACAGGGTGCCGGTCCAGTAGCCCCAAGGAACCGAGTAGAACGCGTTCCAACCGTGCGAGCCGAAGCGCTTGTCGCCGAATTCTAGGTCTTGGTTGAACCCGACGTTGAAGATGTCGTTCAGGCCCAGCGGGTTGTCGATGCCAAGCGACACATTGCCTTGCAGTTTGCCGGTCGCGCGCGTACCGGAATTGTCGATGGACGCAACAACGGTCCATGGTTTGCTGCGCTTCACGTCGAGCACGACGTCGCTTTCGCCGGGCGTATCTCCGGGTGCAATCCTCATTGACACATCCTGACTTGAGACGCGCTTCATCTGCTCAAGCCCTTGTTCGATGTCGCGCAGGTTCAACACTTCGCCGTCGCGCGTCGGGAACGCGGTCTTCCACGTTCCGCGCAACTTCTCGTCCTCGAAACGCACGTGCCGGATGACGCCCGGAATCAGGGCAAGCTTCAATGTGCCGGTGGACAAATCCTGCTCGGGCACGAGTACGCGGGTCGTGATGTAGCCGCGTGCGAGGATGGCCTGCGACACCCCTTTGACGATCAGGTCGACACCTTGCTTGCCGACGCATTGGCCGGCGTAGTGCGCGAGCCAGTCGCGCGCAAAGGCGAAGCGATCCATCGGCAAGGCGGATGCGCCCTGCATTTTCGCGGCGGCCGGTAACGAATCGGGCACGTCGAGCGCGAAGCGGTCGATTCGAAAGCATGGTGATTCGGTCGGCAGTACCGGATAGGCTTCCGGGCGCGGCACGTCCGAGCGCACGCCCGGCGCCTGCACGGCGGCATCGCGCTGCTGGGCGTCGCGGCGCTGTTGCACCTGCTGGTTCTTCTCGGCATTCGCGCGGGCAGCGGCGGCCTGGTCGCTCGGAGTGGGGGTCTGTTGCGCCTGCGCAGAGAATGTGACCAACGCCGACAATGGCACGATCGACAACCGCTTAATAGTCATGATTGATGCCATATTGCCCAATCTTTTAAGTATGCTCTCGACATATTCCCAAGCTGCGCTTCCATACGCATCAGAAGGGCACCATCTCTGTTTGCTTGCGCGTATAGAGACTCCAATAGACCCGTTGCAACGAATGTCTTCAGATCAACGTTCTCTGCCCTCATGCCACGCTCGATAATATCGAAGATATACATCCGGTCCTCGGGTGAATATTCATCGAATTTTTCTGCGACACTCTTCCCTAGCTTTCCGAATAGGAGTGTTGTAGGAATGTCTTCCCCCCAATCCTCGACAGCTTCATCTCTAGCCAGCCGAAGAAATTCGATTTTCGTCAAATCGGCAACAAAATCTTTCCATGTACTCATCGCTTTCCCTTCAATGCATTCTGGAGGTCTCTCAGTACGTTGATCGATTCGGAAGCACGGCGTCTCAGTCGCATACGGGGTAAGCTTCTGGACGTGACACATCGGAGCGCACGCCCGGCGCTTGCACGGTGGCGTCGCGTTGCTGGGCGTCACGGCGCTGTTGCGCCTGCTGACTCTGCTCAGCGTTCGCACGGGCGGCGGCCTGGTCGTTCGGAGTGGGGACCTGTTGTGCCCGTGCGGCGAACGGGCTGAAGACGATAAGTGACCAAAACGCAAACCTCCTCATAATTTCCCTTTTAAGATTGGTCACTTCTGGTCAAGAATATTTTTTATTAACTTCAACGAGCAATTTTTCCTTGAATTCATCAGAAGAAAATTCATGCCCGGAACATAGATATCCCGCATCGTCGTAAATTTTCCCGCCTGTCACCAACGAGATTGCAGAAACAACAATAGCCGAAAACAATGCATCCCCCCGACTCTCGATCGAGCATGCGTAGGGATAGTCATTAACGATTCGCTGCCCCGGTGGCCATTCTATTACGTTGATCCAACACCATTCGTTTTCCCGCCGCCCCTGTGCGTATAGGGCTTTGCTGGAATCTCCGTAATTTCTCGACGTAATGATTGGACTTGACCGCCCAAGCTCCGGAAAATAAATTTCAATGCTCCTCGCCAATTGACCATCAGTGAGACGCTTTTTCATATCTACCAAGGAACTTTTCATTTGCGTCCTCCTGGCGGAGCGGCGACCGTAGCCTTTATCAAATTAACCTGGCCACCCCAAGCTCACCCAACTTGACATGACAAATCAAATCCCGCCTCGCGAATAACCGCTCTCGCCTTCTCAAAAAAATCGATTGCAACCGGCGACAGCGGATATTTTGCAAGCAATTCAATCTCGCACCGACAATCGCGCGCGTTCGGAAAGTGCTGATATAACTCACCACCCTCAATAAAGCTCAAATATGTGTTGATTTTCTCCTGAAGAAGAAGAAGATGTTCACCTTCTGGCGCCGACCATTCCAAATGATCGGAAATCCCGAGTTTGGCGATTTTATTGGAGGGATCAACCCCAATCAAATCAACAACATTCGTTTCGAGAATAGACATTCAATTTCCCTTTTCCTTGCCCGACGGCTGAGCGCCACTGTCTGGGCGAACAATATCGACCTTCATTGGCGGTATTATAGTCCCACCGGGGAACCCCGGCTTTCCCTTCCCAACCACTACCGCACCATCGGTTTCGATTTGAGGAAAGGCTTTAGCTTGATTTTTTGTCAGCGGCGCAGTTTCTGACGATTTACATTCAACACACCCGATTGTGCCACTTGAATCTTTTGTCACAATATCGAGTCGGGTTCGTGTGCCATCGGTTGTCTTCAGAGTAACTTGCTGCCCAACTTCTGGAAATTGGTTCCGATAAGACGCTGCTTTAGAATTTTCAAACGCATCTCCTGCAGCCTTGTTCGCAGTAATCGTACTTCCTTTTTTTCCGCCGGCCAACGCACCCGCCACAGACGTAAACGGCACAACAGTCAGTCCATCCTCTTGGCGTTGTGTCAGATTGACTTGACCGACCATCGCGCGCCGCTTATCAAGATCCTTCTTAAGCTCCGCGATTTCTTTCTGATCCTCGCCTCGGTTCTTATCTTCGCTGGCATTGTAAAGCTCGACGTTCGATGCGGCGGCTGCCCCGGCGCTGCCGCCAACGAGTGCACCACCAACCGTCGCGGCCACGTTCGCGGCGATATTGCCAACCAACGACGAGCCGGTCGCGTCGCCGACCGATTGGCTGACCTTCTCTGCCTGGTTCGCCAGTAGCGACGACGTGCCCGCGCCCGCTGCGCCCCCGAACGCCGTGAGCGCGCTACCGCCGCCGAGGCCGCCAATCAACGCACCGCCGCCCATCTGCAATGCCGCCCGCGACGCCCCGCCCTCATCCCAGCTCTTCGCCTGATCGATGTACGACTGCATCGCATCGAGATCGCCGCGCTCGGACGCCGCCTTTGCCGCTTCGATCGCATCCTTGCGCTTGTTGTCCGCATACAGGCCGATCCCCTGCGACACCGTCTGCCCGGCCGCCTGCGCCGCATTCATCGTGTCGGCCTGTTGCGACAGCGTTTTCTGAACGTCGGGCGTCTTCGAAACGGTCCCGTTCAGATTCGTCGCATCGCGGTTCAGGTTCGCGAGATCCTGAGTCTGCTCGCCCGGCTTCGTGATATTGATCGTGCCGACACTCACCGCACTCTTCGTCGTCGCGCTCTGGTCGCCGCTGTCGTTCTGGAACACCATCGGCGTGACGCCGCCCGAACCCGATACCGACGACGGGCCGACTGCCTTGGTGCTCGGCCCGACCGACGCCCCTGCGCTGAAGCCCGCGCTGTTCGCGCTGTAGTGAGAGTGGTTCTCGATGTCGCTCGTCGTCAGCGTGCCGGTCGTCAGGCTGTTTTTCGACGGATTGGCCGTGCTGGCGATATACGCGCCCTTGAGGTCGGTGCTGCCCTTCACGGTCACGTCGAACCCGCCAGCACCGGCCTGAATGCCCGCCTGTTCGTTCACGCCCGCATAGTTGCCGTCCGCGTGGCCGTTCTGCGCGCTGAAACTCCCGCCGACGCCGCCCGCCTGACTGATCGTGAAGCCACCACCCGCGCTCGACTGATGCGCGGCGCTCACGGTCGTATCCTGAACGCTCGCCACGTTCAGGTTGCCGCCCACGTCGGCCACGACCTTGTTCGCGTTCACGTTCGCACCGATCACGTTCGTGTCGCCGCCGCTCACAATGATCGCCGTCTGGCTCGCGTTGATGTGCGTGTTGTTCTGGATCGCTGCATCCGAATTTCCGTCGCCATGCGCACGCTGCATCGACGCGGACACGCCGATTCCGTTCGTGCCGATCGACACGCCGACGCTCGAACCCGACGACGAGTTCGAACTCTGCGTCTTGTCCGTATCGGTCGTGTTGACGAGGTTGACCTGGTTGTTTGCAATCAGCGCCACGTTGGCCGCGTTCACGTTCGAACCGGCGATCGTGATGTTGCCGTCCTTCGACGTGCCGTTGCCCGTCGCAACCAGTTTCGCGTTCCCACCCGCATTGATGCTGGAACCACGCTGAATCGTCTGGTCTTCGGACGATTGCATCGAACTATGGCTCGAACCGACGCTGACCTGCACGCCGATGCTCGGGGCCTGCGTCCCCTTCGCGCCGTTCAACAGATCCTTGGCCCCCATACCGCCGAATGCCACGTCACCGGCCGCCGCGATGCTGTGAAGCGCCGACGCACGGCCGTTGTCGTCCTTCGCGGACTGGCGCGCGGCCTGCGTCTCGCTGATCGCGTTGTTGATTGCATCGCCCACCGAGCCTGACAGGCCGACCGTCAGCCCGCTCTTGCTCGTCTGCTGCTGTTGCGCTTGATGCGTGGTGTCGGTGGCCGAATCGATCACGATATTCGCGGCCGTTCCGGTCATGTCCTTGCCCGCGACCAGATCGCTGCCTTGCACGTGCAGCGTATTGTTCGCGTGCACCGACAGATTGCCGTCGACCGAACCAACCGTACTGGCATTGTTCGTGACGCTCGACGATTGATTCTGCTGCGCGAGCTTGCTGTTGCCGACCGAGAACGACAGGCCGCCGCCCGACATCAGGCCCGAGTGCTGCTCCTGGTAGGTGGTCGACGACTGGCGGGTGTCCTGTGAGGTCGTGATATTCACGTCGTGCGCGGCGTTGAGCGCGACATCGTGCGTGCCGACAACCGTACTGCCCTGGACATTGATGTCCTTGCCGCTGCCGATCGACACACCGTCCGCCGAGATCAGGCTGCCGCTTGCCACGGTGCTGGTCGCGTCCTGACTGCTGGCGATTTTCGTGCCGCTCACGACGCCGCTGCGACTATGCGTCTCGCGCGAGTTGTACACGTGCGTTTCTGTCGCGGCCCCGATATTCACATCGCCGGCCGCCAGCAGGTTCGCATCGCCCTTGTTCAAGTCGATCGTGCTGCCGATGACATTGATGTCCTTGCCCGACACCACATTGAGCGTATCGCCGCCCTTGACGGTCGTGCCCGTCAGCGCCTGATCCGATCCATGCCGGGTTTCCGCATAGCTGCGATTGCCTTGGTCGCCCGAGCTGTTCGCATTGATGGTCGACGTGACGCTCGCCGCACCGAAGGTCACGTTGCCCTTGGCCGCAACCGTGCCGCCCTGCCCGAAGTCGAGTTGCGCACCTTGTGCCGTCAGATCGCCGCCCACACCAATGGCCGACTTGCCGCCCACGTTCACGGTGCTGCCGGTCGCGCTGTTGAGGTCCGTATCCGACACGCCGTTCGCACGCTGCACGACCTTATGCTCGCCGGTCTGCTGCACGCCGAGGTTCCAGTTCCCGCCAACATCCGCGCTCAGGTTCCCGCCGACGTTCAGGTTCCCAGCGTTCTGCTGGAAGTCGCCGCCGGTCTTGATCGACGCGTCGCCGGCCACGTTCAGGGTCGCGGCCGGCCCAAGCGTCGTCTTGTCGCTCGTCGCGCCGTCGCGGCTGACCTGGTGTGTGGTCTGCGTCGCGGTATCCAGAATCAGCTTGTTGCCCGCGTTCAGGTCGAGGCTACCGGCCTTCACATTGGCCGAGGTGAGGTCCACGTTGCCCGTCGTATCGAGCGACATCAGCCCGCCGCTTTGCAGCGCGCCGAATGCGTTGTCGATCTGCTTGCCTTGAAGCGCGAGCGTCGTGTCCGCCTTCACGGTGCCGCTGTTCGTGAAGACCTGCGTGTTCTTCAAATCGATATTGCCGGCCGTGATCAGCGGACCGTTCGCGTTCTGCTGATCAGCCTTCGCAAGATACACGACCGGTACCAATACCTGCTGGCCGCCGACCGTCTCGGTCTGCATGATGATCACGTTGGTCGTGAGCGCGGCCACCTGCTGCGGCGACAAGCTCATGCCGAGCGGCAAGTTCAGCGACTTCGACAATTCAGCGCCCGCCAGCATCAGCGACTGATACATGCCCTGAAGGTCCGTATACGGCCCCAATACCGCCTTGCCCGTCAGTTGCGTGACCTGGTTGCGCACGAGCTGCTGCTCGTAGAACCCGTCACCGAGACGCTTTTCTGTCGTCAGCGGATTCACGCCGATCTGGTTCAGGTAATAGTCGCTCGACAGGAAATTATTCATGCGAGTGAACGCGGGGTTCGTCTCGATGAGGTACGTCGGGTTCGGTGCCGGATTCGGCCGGTACAGCCCGCCTTGCGGGATCGTCAGGTTGTTCAGCACGTTGACGGCCGTCGCGCTGGCGATCACCGGATCAATCCAGGTGGGCGTATCGCCCTTGATCGCGGATCCTCCCGATTGCGTACCGCTCGCGTTGCCGCTGACTGTGCCGATCGTCAGCCCCGGCACGGCCTGACCGGGCAGCAGGCCGAGCGACGGAATGGTCGCATTGGCCGCCGTGTTGTTCACGCTAACCCCATTGCCCGAGATCGTGCGGTTCGCTCCCCAGGTCGAGCGATAGTCGGGCAGACCGAATTTCCTCACGTCGGCAGGCGCGGCCTGCGTATAGCCCCCCGGCCCGCCGACGAACGGCTTATCGCCGAACGGCAAGGTCCAGTTGTGTTCGGTATTGTCGTAGTTGTTGTAGTGATAGTAGCCGGAATACACGACGGTCACGCCCGGTGCTTGCTGGCCCGTCGCGCCCCAACCATCCATGTCGAGACTCACGGGCTGCTTGAGGTTGCCGACTGCCGTCACGCTGCTCCAGTAGTTTTGGAACGTCTTAACCGTCGACACATCAAGATCGCCACCGGACGCGATCTGCGCGCCCGGACTCAGCTTCGTCACGGTGTTGGCGGTCGCCTTACCGTCGTAGGTCGTGTACTGATAACCGCTGTTCCACTGACCGCCGTTCGGCGGTACCGTGAAAACGCCACCCGGCTGCAATTTGAGCGCGGCGATGATCGGAGCGGGATCGTAATCCGGGTAATTCGGATCGTGGAACAGGTTGATCCAGTGCACGTCCTGACCGCTACAGGCCGCGATGTAGTAGGCGGCGCACCCCGACATGCTGATGCCGAGCTGTTGAAGCAGCGCCGGATCGACCTGATTCGTGTTGCCCGAGGTCTGCATCACGCGCCGCATGTTCGTGACCTTGTCGGCGTGCAATTCCATCGAACTACCCGATTGGATCGCCGCCGACGAATTGTTGATCAACGCCGCGTTCGTGTAGTTGCCGTTCGCATCCTTGCCGCCCGCCAAAGCCACTTTGCCGAGCCCGAAGATCGTCGTGGTGGGCATCGAGTCGCCCAACGTCGTGTCGTCGCGGTTCTCGATGTCGTGCGCGAGAATTTCCAGCAGACCCGACGTGTCCGATGCGCCGATCAGCGCGACAGGGCCGAGGTTCGACACCGTTCCGCTTGCCTGGATGGCGACACTGCCGCCGACCATCGCACCATAGTTCGTCAGGTCGCCCGAATGCGTACTGAGCAAGCTGCCGGCCGTGATCGCCCCCGTGTTGACGATGTTGCCGGCGTTGACCGTCAGGTTGTTGACCGATTGCAGGTTCGCGCTGTTCGTGAACGTGCCCGGCAACGTGAAGGTCAGGTCGTGACCGATGTTGAACTGCGTCTGTGGCGTGGCCGTAAAGTTGCCTTGCAGGTTGATCGTCGCGTCGTGCGTCGCGCTATATGCGCCGCCGCCAAGCAGCGTCGAAGCCGCTATCGTCAGGTCGCGAGTCGAGCTGATCGAACCGTTGGCGTTCGAGATCGCGCCCGTCGTCGCGACATCCACGTCGCCGGTCGAGTTCGCGACGTTGCCTATTTGCGCGCCGGAATTGTCAACCGTATCGCCTTTGACATGGAGCGATCCGCCCATCAACTGGCCGCCCTGCGTGTTCGAGATCGAGGTCGCGCCAATCGTCACATCGCCTTGCCCTGTCATCTGCCCCATGCCGGCGACACCGCCCGCATGGCTGTTCACGATCTGGCTGCCGCCCTGCACGTTCATCGCGCCGCTGCCGAAGTCGTGCACCACGCCGTCGGTATTGTCGATCGACGCGGCCTGAATCGACAGCGTGCTGGCGTCACCCGTCTGGCCGGCTTCGATGTGCCCCTGCTGATTCGACAATGCGCCGCCGCTTATCAACGACAGATTTGCGTTCGAGCGCATCAGGCCCTGAGCGTTGTTCACCGCTCCGGCAATCGTGGTCGCCAGACCCAGTTTCGCCGCGATGACGCCGCTACCATTGTCCAGACTACCGGCCTTCACGATGGCCTGTCCGTTGGTACCGATCGTGCCGCCGATATTGTTTAAGGCGCCCGCGCCGTTGCCGGGCGTGACGGTTAGCGTGCCGGTCCCGCCGTGCGTGATGGCGCCGTGCGAATTCTCCAGAACGGCCGGCGCAAGCGTCAGGTCCGTGCTGTTGGTCTGGATGACACCGCCATTCGAATTGTCGAGCGAGCCGGAAATAGCAAGCGTGGTCGGCCCGCTCTGCCATTGCGAAATGCGGCCGCCCTGGTTTTTCAGGTTCGCGGCCGTCAGCGAGAGCTGATTGCTTTCGATGTCGCCATTCTGGCTGTTGTCCACGAGTCCGGCGATGGTTGCCGTGAGCGTGGGCGAAACGATTTTGCCGCCGAGGTTCGACAGCGAGCCGCTATGAATCGTTGTGGTCGCCGTCTTCGAACCAAGTTCGCCACCATCGTTGACCAGTGCACCGCCCACGGTCACGTCGACGTTGGCGTTCGACGTGAGCTTGCCGCTCATATTCGTGATCGAGTCGGCCGCATTGACGCTCAGGCCCGTTTGGCCGGCGGCGGAACCGGCCGAGTTATCGATCGTCTTGCCCTGCAGGACGGTTCGGCCATTGCTGGCGATGGTGCCGGCTTTGTTGCTGACCGTGCCCGAAGCGTTGCCGACCGTCAGCGTGCCTGTGCCGACGTGCGTGATCGCGCCGCCGTTGTCGTTGATCAGGACGGCGGGTGTGAGCGACAGATCCGTGCTGCGCGTCTGGATCAGACCGTTGTTCGAGTTGTCGAGCGTGTCGGTAATCGCGACCGTCATCGGGCCGGTGCCAGTCTGCGTGACCGTACCGCCGTGGTTCAGCAGAGTCGAGCCGTTCAGCGAGACCGTCGCCGCATTGACCGTGCCTTGAGAGTTGTCCAGCGTCGTGCCGTTCAACACGACGATTTGGCCTTCAACTCGGCCGTTGGCATTCGCAAAATGATTGCCGGCGTCGACTGTCGCAGTCTGCCCGGCGTGCAGGATACCGTTGCCGTTGTCGACGCTCTGGCCGATCACGTGCAGGATTGCGTCGGCCGACGCCGAGCCGCTGTTCGTGACGGTGTTGCCCTGTACGGTCACATCACCCTTGCCGCCGATGACGCCGCCCGGGTCCCCGCTCACGTTCGTGCCGGCTGCATTCGTGATCGCGCCGGTTGCCGTTACCGACAAGCCGTCTGCGTTCAGGGAAATCAGCCGGCCAGCGCTATTGTCGATCGACGCGCCAGCAATCGTTTGCTTGCCCGCGCTCTGAATCAGCCCGGCGTTGTTCAGGATCGCGCTCCCGCGCACGTCGGCCGTGCTTTGGGAACTCAGCATGCCGCTTTGGTTCGACACGTTGCCAGCCATCTGCACCGACAGCGGCCCTTGCGAATTGGCGCGACCGCCCTGATTCGACAGGTTGCCGCCGCCGATGGTCATGCCCGCGCCGCTGGACAGATTGCCCCGATCATTAATGACCGTGCCGCTCGCCTGCGCGTTCACGGCACCCTTGGCGCTGGCAGTTGAGCCGGCCAGATTCACATCGCCCGCCGTCGCAGTCAACGCGAGGTTGCCGTTCGCGGCCGTCGCGCTGTTCGACAGATCGACGCCGTTGCCGGTGAAGGTCGCGTTGCCGCCCGCGCTGTTGGTGCCCGTCGCGGTGAGCTGTCCCGCGCTCGTCACACTCAGATCGCCGTTCGCGCCAACCGTGCTGTCGGCGTTGATGCCCGCGCCGAGCGTGCCCGCTGAATTGAGGCTGCCGACGTTGGCCGTCAGGTTCTGCTGCGCCGTGAGTGCCCCAGTGTTGGTCAGGTCGGCCGCGCCCGTGTTGACCGTGACCGATTGCTTTCCATACGTGACGCCGCTGTTCTGGATGCCGCCCGAAGCCGACAGCCACATATTGCCGGTCGCATTGGTCTGGCCTGACAGCACGAGCCGGCCGTTCGCTTGCAGTGTCAGGTCGCCCGCCTGTGCGGCGATGTCGCCAGCATTAGCAACACCGACCCCATTTTCTGAGGAGACCAAAAACACTCTATTCGCGTACATGCCGCCGAGCTGACTGACATCGATCGCAATGGACGGCGCTGCGCCGTTGCCCGCGATCGGCGTCGCGTTCAGCGTGGCGTAGTCGATCTGATTCGATCCAGCGACCACGTTCAGGGTCTTCGCGTACGCCTTCGCGTTAATCTGGACGGCGCGGGCCAACAAATCCACCTGATCGACATTCGCTGTGTCGAGCCCCGCGCCGACGACCGAAATCAAGCCCTGGTTGACGTTGAAACCCGTGAGCGACCCATCAGGCCCAAAGTTCGGATTGCCGGTGGTCAGCGTGGCTCTGCTCGTATTCAGGAAGCCGCCGCCATCCACGACCAGCCCCGCCTGATTCGCGATCACGAGCTGCGCCGCTGCGCCGCCGATTTCCACTTTGCCGCGAATGAAGCTCGGGTTGTTGCTGTTGACCTGGTTGACGATCAGACGCGCCGCATCGCCAGCCTGGAAATTGGGATTGCCGCCGATTATGCCGCCCAGTTGAGTCTGGACGTTAACCGGGGAGTTGTTGAGAATAATCCCGGGCTTGGGTACGTCGAACTGGTTGTACGTGTTCATCGACACGCCCGACGAGCCGGGGCGATTGATGTTCACCTGTTGAAGTCCGTTCTGTGTCTGGATCACGGACGGCGCATGCGCGCCGCCCGCAACAACTTGGGCATTGGCCCATATCGGCATCACGCCGGCCGCAACCAGTACCGCGAGTGCCACCTGACGAAGCGCGAATCTTGCGAATGCGGGCGGCGAGAGAATGGCGAAACCAATTTCACCCTGCACTGCGTTACCTGATGCACTTGCGGTTTCTTCCACCGCAACCAACATACCGCGCACACGGCTGAATACCAGCCGATAATGGTTTTTATTCATGATCTTGGTCTACTCGCGATTCATCCGATCCGCTCTCACGGGCCTCGAACATCGCACGGAATCTAATAGAACAGCGTCAACAAGTGTCAAGCGTTGCCGAGAATCAACGACCCGGTGACCTCTTCACATTCGTATTAGCGACGAGCGCGCCAATAGGCAATCGCAGCTGCGCAGACTAAACAGCGCAACCGGTTGGTCGTCAATATCGACGTCTTGGTTACGCAATTCTCGCGAATATTACCTCCCCCATCATCTCAAAAATCCCTGGCAGAATTGCGAGGCGCAATCGGCGCACGATCGGCAATTGACTTTCTTTCAACGAAATATCATCTTCCTCGGCACGGCCATATACGGCCGCTCCGCCGATGCGCTCCCGCACCGACGCACTCCGCTCAGGCGTTTCCGTGGTCTCTGATCCCCCTACCTTTGTGCAGAACACGCTGGGCCTCGCGCTCGTCGCAATGTTCACGGGGAGTTTCCAATTGCTCGCCACCGAGGACCGGCCGACACGCAGGCACGCTCCTGTCGCTCGCTCACTGACTCGCGGCACACCATTTCATGTTCCGTCGACGTCGACGAATTCGATCAATTGGAGTCGCTCGAGCCGTATCCCGACCACGCCGTTCACGCCACGCATGAAGGCTGCACCGAATCGAGCAATAGCTATCCGTCATTCGGCCGGCGCGAAGAACCCGCCTACGCGTCCGCTCGGAGGCTCGCCACGCCTTGCACGATGCGATTGAATCGTTGATGGACGAGCCGGCCAAGACCGCGGCGCCGTTGTCGCCCAATCCGGCGATCCGCTATCCACGTTGGCAGTCCTTGCCCATCGACACGCGCAATCGCGTCCGCAAGGTCAGCAGCACAGTCGGCAGCGTCGACGGAGGGACAGGCGGCATGGCCGCCACCCTCGCCGGGGCCGAGACCGGCTCAGTCGTCGCTCCGATGGGCACCCTGTTCGGTGTGCATTCGACACTGAACTACGTTAGTCCCATGACGTTCGAGAAAAACTGGGCCGCCGCACAGGAACGAGAGGCGGCCTGATTTTCTCGGCTATGGGATTCGTGGAACGGAGGCAAGGTCACTCGGATCGGCATGCGGCCGGTAATCAGATCTCTTGTAACTGCCTATCGCGATTACATCATCGCAAGGATTTGATCCGTTCGACCGCCGTGCTCGCGACACGCCGCTCCCGCCGCCCCCGCGACAGCAGCCAGCGTGCCGCGCCGTCGAGCGACGTGCACAGCACCAGATAGATCAGCGCGACGAACAGGAAGATCGGCGCCGGATACACCATCAGCCGGTTGTTCACCTGCGTCGCGACGAACGACAGCTCCGGCACGCCGACGATATACGCGAGCGACGTGTCCTTCACGAGCGCGACCCACTGGTTGACGAACGACGGCGTCATGATGCGGATCGCCTGCGGCAGCAGCACGTAGCGCACCGTCTGCCAGCGCGTGAGCCCGAGCGACAGCCCGGCCTGCCATTGCCCGTCGCCGGCCGCGACGATGCCCGCATGCACCGCGTGCGCGAGATACGCGCCGCCGATCAGCGCGAGCGCGCACACGACCGTCGCGAGCCCCGGCACGTCCATGTGCAGCAGCATGGGCATCAGGAAGTAGGTCCAGAAAATCAGCATCAGCACCGGAATCGCGCGGAAAAAGCCGATGAACGCGAGCAGCAGCACGCGCACGGGGCCGCGCGCGAGCGCCATCGCAACGCCGAGCGCGATGCCGAGCACGGCCGACGCGGCGGCCGACGCGATCGCGAGCAGCAGCGACAGCGCGGCGCCGCCGAGCGGCCCTTCCGGGAACGCGCCGACGAGCAGGTACGGCAGATTGGCGAACAGCAGCGAAAGATCCATCGTCAGCGCCCCGCTCCCAGCCGGTCGCGCCATTGCGTGGCCGCATACGCGCCCGCTTCGATCGCGGCCACCGCCGCGACGTACAGTACGGTTGCCACGCCGAAGGCGGCGAACGTCTTGAACGTCTCGGTCTCGACCTGCCGCGATGCATACGACAGCTCGGCCACGCCGATCGCCATCGCGAGCGACGAGTTCTTCACGAGATTCATGTATTGGCCGAACAGCGGCGGCAACGCGATGCGCACCGCCTGCGGCAGCACCACGTAACGCAGCGACTGCATCGGCGTGAGGCCGAGCGCGGCCGCCGCATCGTGCTGCGCGCGCCGCACGCCGCGCAGGCCGGCTTCGCACTCCTCGGCAACGAACGCGGCGGTATAGGCGCTCAGCCCGACCCAGCCCGCGACGAATTCGAACGACGGCCACGCGAGCGTGAACGGGCCGATGCTCAACGCATGACGCGCGTTCAGCCACGCGATCCATGGTTCGGGCAGCAGCGACGCGACACCGAAATACCAGAACAGCAACTGCACGAGCAGCGGCGTGTTGCGGAACGTGACGACATACGCGGCCGCCATCGTGCGCGGCGCCGTGCCGCGCGCATGGCGCATGACCGCGAGCAACAGCCCGCCGGCGGTCGCGACGACGGCCGACGCGGCCGCGAGGCCGAGCGTCAGCAGGAAGCCCTGCCAGAGCCAGGACAGGTATTTGGGAGCCAACCCGAGCATGCTGTGTTGCGGGCGCGAAGCGCGCGATCGGAAGAAAACGAAAAGCGCCGCGCGGCCGATGCTTTGGCCAGTCGCGGCGCGCGTGCGATGCGGATCAGGTCTTGTCGCCGATCCGGAAGATGCGCGTGAGCGGCGTCTTCGTCGTCGGCCCGAACCATGCGTCGTAAATCTGCACGGCGCGGCCGTTCGCCTCGAGCCCCTTCAGCGTGTCGTTGACGAAGCCGAGCAGGCGCGTCTCGCCCTTCGGCACGCCGACGCCCATGTAGTCGTTCGAGATCGTGAACGCCGGGATCTCGTAGTTCTGCTTGTCCGGCACGTTCGCGAGCAGTCCGATCAGCTTCGGGCCGTCCTGCGTGATTGCCTGCACGTTGCCGGCGCGCAGCGCGGCGAACGCGAACGGCGTGTCGTCGTACGCGACGATCGTCGCCTTCGGGAATTTCTCGCGCAGCGTGATCTCGTTGGTCGTGCCCTTGTCGGCGCCGACGCGCAGCGCGTTCAACTGGTCGGGCGATTTCAGCACGCCCTTCTTCGCGAGAAACTGCTGGCCCGACGAGAAATACGGAATGCTGAAATCGACCTGCTTCGCGCGCTCTTCGGTAATCGTGAAGTTCGCGAGCACGAGATCGACCTTGCCGGACGTCAGGAACGGAAGGCGGTTCGCCGGATTGGTCGGCTGGAGCTGCAGCTTCACGCCAAGCTTGTCGGCGAGTGCCTTCGCATAGTCGACGTCGAGGCCGACGATGTGATTGCTTTTGCTGTCGACATAGCCGAACGGCGGGTTGCTGTCGAACGTCGCGACGCGCAGCACACCGGCCTTCTTGATGTCGTCGAGACGGTCCGCATGCGCGACGGTGCCTGCGGTGATGAGCGCGGCTCCGACGAGCCACGTAGCGAGCGTGTGGAATTTCATGAGCACGACCTGATTTGTTATGAAGGCCGCCGCGGATCGCGCGGCGGCCCGGTTCGAGAAATATCGCAGCTCAGTGTTGCCGCGAAGCCGCTAACGTACCAGCGCATACCGCGAATCCGAACCAACAAATGGTGCTTTGCTCAGCGGGTTTCGTGATGAGGCCGGGCCGTGCGCCGCCTTCACGGAAACGTAAACGAAAATTCCGCGCCGCCGCCCGCATAGCCGGGCGCCAGCTCCGCATCCGCCCCGGTACGGATGTACTGCGCGCGCAGCGGCATCACGGCCATGTCGCCCGTGCGCTGCATCGGATACTCGATCGCCGCACCCGGCTCGCCGTACGCGATCCGCTCGCCGGTCAACCCGTTCGTCATCACGATGTTGAACCCGCGCGCGACCGTCTGGCCCGCCGGCGCGCTCAGTTGCAGCAGCGTCTTGTCCGGATTCGGCTGCGCAGCCTTGTCGCGGAAGCTGATCGACGGCTTTGCCGACGCCGCGCACTGGCTGAGCGCGATATCGAAACCGACCGGCCTCGACGTCGCGTTCAGGCTGGGAAATCGATTGATCGCGAAATTGCCGAGCGTCACCGGCACGATCCAGTTCGACGTGATCTCGCAGCGGTTCGGCACATGAATCTCGCACTCGCTGCCGATGCACACGTTGCCGACGCCGACAAAGGCCTTCATCTGCTTGCACAGATTGGGCGGCGTCGTCGACTCCGGCACCGTCACCGGGCTGCCGATCGACGCAACGCCTTTCGGGAAGTCGATCGCATAAATCGCGACGGTCGGATTGCCCGGCAGGTTCTTGACGACCAGCTTGCCCTGCGGCAACTGCGAAACCGGCTTGTCGAGTACCAGAAACTGCCGGAAGCGCATCATCCGCAAGTCGGCACCACCTGCGTTCGAGCGAATGAGGTCGTGCTTCGCGGTCACCATCGGATCCGCACCTTGCTGCAGCGTACGCTCGACGTCGTCGCCGGACACGCCGGCCCATTTGAAGCCGATGCCGTTGACGTTCGTCTGCGCGACGCCATTCGCGACGATACTGCCCGACGCCCAATGTGCCGCAGTCACGAGTTCGTGCGCCGTCGGCGCCGTGCCGTACTTGAACGAGACCATGAGCGAAACGGTGCGTTGATACAGGATTGAATTTTGCGGTGTCGTACTCGTCAGCGGCGTCATCATGCGCCAAGGTGACGCCTCGATGTTGCTGAAACTGCAATCCAGCGCCGTTGCGCCACTGCTGCCTTGCGCCATGACGTGCGTGCCGAATGCCAGCACCAGGTATCCCGCCATCGCGAGGCGATGCATCGCCCGGCCCACTCGCCCCGGCCTGCGCCCTTGAATCGTCTTCATGCTGCCCTACCTTTGTATCGGCGGCGGGCGCCGGTCATGCTCGCCCGCCGCCTGTTGCATTACTCGATCACACCCAGATTGAGGCCGGCGATCTTCTGCAGCCCAGCCTCGCCGGATGCGATGCTGTTGCGGAAAATGCCGCGGTTGATGCCGACGAGGCCGCCGAAGGTCTGGGTCGACGATCCGTTGACCCGCCCGTTCGCGGCAGAGCGCTCGACAAGCCCCGCGTTCAGGCCGATCAGGCCGCCGAGCGTCGCGTAACACCCGGCGCCGACCGTCCCAGATGCCGACGCATCGCGCACCGCGCCGAGGTTTTCGCCGGCAAAGCCGCCCACCGTGCTCGACGAACCGCCCATCACGTTGCCGGTTGCCGACGCGGCCTCGATCGTGCCGGACGTCGCGTTGGTGCCGGCGAAACCGCCCACCGACGCACCAGCCCCGGCGGACACGTCGCCGCTCGCATCGACGTTGCTCAGTTCGGCCGCGTTGGTGCCGACGAAGCCGCCCGTCTTGCTGTAGTTACCGCCCGTCGTCTTGCCGCGCGCGACCGCATGAGCAATCCGGCCGCCGAGATGACTGCCGACGAAGCCGCCATTGCTGCCCTGACCGCCGCTCACCGTACCGTGCGCTTCCGCCATGTCGATGAATGCATTCGCGCCGAGGTTGATGCCGACGAAACCCCCCGTCGAACCGGTCGACGCGCTTGCGACGCCGCCCAGCGCCTTGCTGTCGGTCACCGTGCCCTGGTTCAGCCCGACAAAGCCGCCGATCGCTTGCGCATATCGGCCGTCGACGAATCCGCTTGCGCTCGACTTGACGATCTTGCCGGTATTGAGGCCGACGAGCCCGCCCGCCGTACCGCCCGAGCCGCCTGTCACACGCCCCAGCGCGGCCGAGTCGTCGATCGTGCCGAGCAGGTTCGCGCCCACGAGCCCGCCGACGTTCACGCCGGCAATATTGGCGCCCGATGTGGTCCCGCGACTCGTCGACCTCAGAATGTCGCCGCCCCGGTTCACACCGACGAGACCACCGATCGAGGCGAGATTCGATGCGCCGCCGAATACGGTCGCGTTGGACTCGCTGTCGGACACGATCCCGGCAAGCTGATCGACGCGGTTCTCGCCGACCAGACCGCCAACGGCATACGACATGCTGTTGCCCGACACGGATCCGGCAAACGACGCCTGGGAAATCTCGCCGCTGTTGATGCCGACCAGCCCGCCCAGTGCATTGCTGCGGTTGGCGCCCGCACTCATCTGCATGCCCGTCGCGGTCACGTTCGAGATCTTGCCGGCGTTTTCGCCGACCAGCCCGCCGATGGACACCGGACCGACGCCCGACGCGGCGCTGACGCGCAACGACTTCAGGTTGAGGTTGGCAAGGGTGCCCGTGTTGCGGCCGAACAGCCCCGCGTACGGATCGCTGCTCGTGATGGTGAGGTTGCTGATCGTGTTGCCGAGGCCGTCGAACACGCCGGAGAACGACGCGCCCGAACCGATGGTCTTGAACGTGGTGCACGAATAATAGGAACAGTAACCGGCGATGTTGTTGCCGAGTACGTACAGACCGTCGAGATTCGTATTGACGGCCTGCAGCTGCTGCAGGTTCTGGATCACGGTATAGCGATAGCCGTTCGACTCGAAGCCGGCCCCGGCCCCCGACAGCGTCACGGCCGCGCCGCCCGAGAGCAACTGCGCGACACCGTAGTCGAGCGTCAGCAGCGCATTCGTGCCGGTCAGCGCGATCGGCGCCGCGATCCGCACGTTCTTCCGTGCGTCGATGGCCACGCGCGCATTCGCGCCGGTTGCCCGCAGCGCACCGTTGACCGACACGTCGCCCTGCCGGCTGGCCAGCGTCAACCGGTTGCCACTGGCCCAGGTCACCGGCCCGTCGACCGACGTCCGGCCGCGTTCGGCGACCAGCTCGACATCGGTGGTCGCGAGATTGCGCGACAGCGTGTCGGCCACGATCGTCCCGGCCTGGTTCGCGCCTGCCGTGACCGACACGTCGGACGACGCGATGCGCCAGTTGCCGCCGCGACCGTTGGTCGCGCGCGTATCGACCATCGCACCGAGCGCCACCTTCACGTCGGCACCGCGCGTGACGACCGTGCCGCCGTTGCCCGGCGTCGTCGCGCTCGCGTTCAGCACGCCCGCGACGTTGACGGTGCCGGCGTCGTAACCGTCCAGCGAGATCCGGCCTGCCGTATTCCTGAGCGTGCGCGCCTCGATCGTGCCCTGGTTGTTGACCACCGTGCGCAGCACCGTATCGGCGGTCTTCGCGCTCATCAGCACCTGCCCGCCATCGGCTTTCAGCAACTGCTCGTTGCTGACCAGCGCGTTGACGATTCCCTGGTCGATCTGCACGCTGAGCAGCTTGCTGCCGTCGAAGTTCAGCGTGGCGTCGCTGCCCGCCGCCAGCGCGACGGTACCCATCTGTGCCTGAACGATCCCCCTGTTGAATACTCTTGCGCCGAGCAGCGCGATCGAGCCGCCTTCGCTCGCCACGAGATTGCCTGCGTTCTGCACTTCGCTCGGAGACTGGCCGGAGAACCGGAAGCGGCCTGCTTCGAAGTCTTCGTTCTTGATATCCAGCGTCGTCGCCACCAGGCCGCCGACATTGACCTGCGCGCCCTTGCCGAACAGGATGCCGTTCGGATTGACGAGGAACACGCGGCCGTTTGCGTCGATGTTGCCGTAGATCGCGCTGCCGTCCTGGCTGACGACCCGGTTCAGCGCGATCGACGTCACGGACGGCTGGTTGAACGTGACGCGCTGCCCCTTGTCGACGTTGAACGACTGCCAGTCCGTCACCAGCTTGTCGGTGTGCTGGTTGACCGACATCTGCTGCCCGTTGTCGTAGCGCAGAATGTCGGCCTTCCCGGACACGATGTTCTCGCCCGTCGGCAGCGCATGCACGGACGTCGCCGCGCTACCCGCAAGCAGTGTCGCCACCGCGACGACGCGCGCGCGCATCGTGGACTTGCCGTGCCGGCGTACCCGTTCGCCGACTGCCTGCCAAACGCCCTGCCTGGCGTTCCATACCAAAGCGTATGTCTTGTTCATGCTCGTTTTCCTTGTTGTGGTTGAAACCCTGTCGATGCCCCGACAGGACGGGTACTGCAAGCACTGACGGTCCGTCGGTCACGGCGGCGCGAACCGCGCCCGGTATTCGTTCGATGTGCCGCTATCGTCGACGGCGTCGAACACGATCTCGGCGTCCCCTTTCCCGTCGAGCTGCGTGCCGGCCGGAATCTCGGCCCGACCGAACGGCGCGACGTCCACCGCGCGGCTCGCCGACAAGACGGGTTCGCCGTTCAGCAGCACGCGCGTCAGCGTCACGTAGTACGGTGTGGGATTGGTGGCGACGATCGTGGCAGCAGCCTGCCGGTTCGCGCGCGTCCAAGTCAGTGCATTTGGCGCACGATCCGGATCGCCGGCCAGGCCGGGTGGTCGATACAGGAGCTTCATGCGCAGCCGGTAAGCGATGCGCAGGGTGTTGTCGTGCGTCGGCACGGCCGGCGGCACTTCGAGCACATTGATCCAGAAACAGGATTCCCGGTCAGTCGGCAAATCGCCGCCGATGGACTGCACGCGAATCGCCAGCGGCCGAGCCGGATCGAGTCGCACGAGCGGCGGCGTCACGACGAACGGCACGCGCAGGCGGTCGGGATCGGCATTCGCGTCGCCCACGTCGAGCCACGCCTGAACCAGGATCGGCTCAGCGCCACCGTTGCGCGCGAGGATCGTCAGCGCACGCGCATCGCCGGGATAGACGAAGCGGGTGCCGACCACGGACAGCGCCGCGTGGCCGGTGACTGCGCCGACGCTCGCCGCGCAAGCCACCACCGCCGCGCGCACGATCCTCCCGGCGCGGGTCGCGGCGAGGGCTCGGCACGACGATCGGATAACCACCGGTGCGGGAAGGAAATCGTGACCGTGCATCGAACTATTGCCCCTCGCCACGGCCTGGAGCGAGCGGCGCCGTCACGGGGATCGCACGGCAGACGCGCGTCAGCGTCACGTAGCCGCGCGCGGTCCGCTCCTGCGGCGACACCGAGTAGTCGATCACGCACTGCTGATCAGCACGCGTGCCCCATTCGACGCGAATTTGCCCGTCGTCGTCGGCGCTGCGCGCCAGCAGGAGACTGCCCTGCCCGACCGCGCCCAGCATGGCGCCGGTGCGGGCATCGAGCGCACGCGCCGCGAACGGCAACGGCCGGCCGTCCTCGGTCTGCGCGTCGATCAGCAGCGCGCGCGCCTTCAGCGTGTCGTACGACAGCATGACGACCGATCCCGAGCGCGGCGCGACGCTGCGCGATGTCGTCTTGAGTTCGACATCGTCCGGAATATCCTTCGGATCGAGGTCGACCTGGTTGAGCTGATACGGTGTGAGGCTCGGCACGATCGCGTAGCCGAACCGGTTGACGCGTGCGTTCGTGTTCGCCACCAGGGCGCCGCGCGCGTGCGGCGCGTGCACGACGCCGATCGTCTCGCTCAGGGTTGGCGCGAGCGTCAGGCCGCCCGGGTGCAGCACCACGGCGCCCGCCGCGTTCGCCGACGCCTGCTGATAGTCGCGCCCGAGGCCGATGTTCGCCGACACCGACGCAACCGGCAGTTGGTAGCCCACGCCGAAACTGCCCGACGACGCGCGGTTGTTGCCGTCGTAGCTCGACGACAGCGAGTACGATCCATCGCTGCGCTCGCCGAAACGCCCGGCCAGGCTCGCCGTGGCGCTCGTGCCGTTGCTGCTGTCACGCGTCATCAGCGTGCTGAAGATCGGCGCGCGCCGCGAGTCGCGTCCGAGCGGAATCGAAACGTTCACGCTGACGAGCGTGCTGCCCGCCCCGCCGCCGGACGACGCGTAACGGGTGGACAGGTTGCGCACGCGCTGCACCGACGCCGTCACGGTCGCATCGCGCCATTGCGTGCTGTAGCCGAGCGTGAAGCTGAGCGATTGCCCGCCTCCCGCCCAGTAGCTGAGCGCCGATCCGTTCGCGTAGACGCTGCCCGATCGCCCGATCTGCTGACTCACGTTGAGATCGACCCGATTGCGCAGCCGCGCGAATGCCTCGGCGCCCACGCGCTGATCGCTCCGGCCGTTCAGTACTAACGCATCGCGCAGGCCGAGATAGCCCTTGGTCGAGTAGCGATACGCGAGCAGCGAAAAGTTCGTGCCGCTATTCGGCAGGTTCTTGCTGTAAGACACGCGAATACTCGAACCGCTCAGGCGCTCGCTGCCTGGCGGCTGGGTTCGCGCGATCGTGACGTCCGCGGCGAAGCCGCCGATCGGCGTATTGAGCCCGACGCCCATCAGTACCGACTGGTAGCGGTTTGCAAACGCGGCGCCGCCATAGGCCGTCAGTGCATTGTTGACGCCGCGTTGCACCGTGAACTGGCCGACGTACTGCGTGCCGATGTCGCCGCCGAGCTCGATCGCCCGGCCCGCCATCACGCTGAACCGTGTGCGGCCGGGACGCAGCAGCTGGACCGTCGTCGCGAACGGCACCACGAAGCTGCGTGTCTCGCCGTTGGCCTCGGTCACTGTCACGTTCAGATCGCCGCCGTAGCTCATCGCCTGCAGGTTGTCGATCGCGAACGGCCCCGGCGCGACCGTCGTCTCGTGAACGAGATAGCCGCGTTGATGGATCGTCACCTTGGCATTCGACTGTGCGACGCCACGCACGACCGGCGCGTAGTAGCGCTGCTCGTCGGGAAGCATCCGGTCGTCACTGTCGATCTGTACACCGCGGAACGACACGGCGTCGAACAGCGCGCCGCTGGTCGAACTTTCACCGGCCAGCAGTTGCGCGTGCCAGTCGGGCAAATCGGTTTGCGCGTAGATGTAGCCGCGCTGATAACGGGCACCCCCGCGCTGCGACCACGTGAGGTTGCCGTTGTGGCGAATCCGGAACCGCCCGGCGCTGGCCGCCATCGAGAGCCCCGTGTAGAGCTGCGAGGATTCGTAGCCGCCCGAACGCGTCGAAAATACACTGGCGTTGTAGCTCAGCAGCGCGGCCGGCACACCGTTCGTCCAGTTCGCCGGATCGACGTAGCTACTTTGACTGGCGACGCGCATGTAGAACTGCGGCACCGTCAGATACAGCTTCTGCTCCGCCGCGTCGAACGACAATGCGGCCCCCGGTACGTAGCGGGAAGGTGTGTCGCAGATCAACCCGTCGGGCAGCGGATTCGGCGGCTGGCTGCCGTCCTGGCCCCGTGCGCTCCGCTCGAGGTCGACACCGGCGCGCTGCAACAACAGCCGGTCGTAGCAAGGCTGCACGTCATCGCGCGCATCGTGGCGGAACGTGATCTCTTCCACGCCGCGCCACTGCCCGTTGACGATCAGGTCTGCACGATGCTGCCCCGGCACGACGGCGTTCGGACGTTCGAACGGCGTCGTATCGATCGGCCCGCTGTCGGGGCCGTGCATCAGCATCGAATCGTCGAAATGCGTCTTGCCGGTTGCCGGCGATGCGCCGGTGGTCTCGCGGCGCGCGTCGTCCCGCACGACCGTGTCGACGGTATCCGCGACGGCATTCGCCCCCGACGCCATCGCGACCGACGCAAATACCGAAGCGACTGCCAGCAGGCACGGCCGCTTCGGCAGCCGCGGGGCGAGGTCCGGCGCGCATGAATAATAAAAACCTGCTGAACTGCGCATGTGGATACATTAATTTCGCATACCGAATCGATAATGCGGATCGGTATGCCGGGTCGTGCCTGCTGGATGCGTTGCGTGAAAAAACTGCTCAGTCGGTCAGTTTCTTTGTTATCGTGCTGCGGCCGCCGTAGTCGTCGATGGTCATGTAGCGCACGGTCGTCGGGCGTTGCGACGGCATGACGCCCGGCAACGGAAAGCGCTGGGCACCGAACGGCTCGACCATCCCGCCACCGGCCTCGACGAAAGCGCCGCCAACCTCGCCCTCGACCTTGCCGAACGACACGTAATACGGCGTCGGATTGGACACCTCGAGCGCGACCGGGTGCCTGCCCGCATGCGCCGCACCGTCAGCCACCTTCCAGACCAGCTTGTTCTCCGCCATCCCGACGTCGTTCGCCAGCGCCGAGGCGCCGGTAGAACAATTTGATACGGGTTCGGAAGGCAAAGCGCAGTTGGTTGTCCGCGTCTTGCTGCACCGTCGGCACCTCGAGCACATTCAGCCAGAACACCGATTCGCGATCGGTGGGCAGCGACGCCTGCATGTTCGTGATGCGCAATACGGCGCCCCGCCCGGCTTCGACGCGCACCAGTGTCGGCGCAACGACGAACGGCGTGCGCATCTTCTCGGGCGGAACGTCGACGCGACCATCGTCGATCCAGCTCTGCGCGAGCACCGGTTCCGTACCGGAATTTTCCATCCGGACCGTCACGTCGCGAGCCCGCTCGGGAAAGATCACGCGGGTACCGTTCAGCAGTAGAGCCGCCTGCGCCAGCGTGGCGCAGGCAGCCCACGCCACGACACCGGCCACGACTCTTGGATAAGGAATCCGAATTGACAATGTCATGACGTGTAATGGGAACGAGACCGATCAGTGATAAGCGAGTATGTACCGGATGAACGAGTTACCGGAACCGGTCTTGATGCCAGCCGGCAAGGCCGTCGACACGTATGCCGCCTTGTAGGTCAGGGTCGCGGTGTTGTTCGCGACGGTCGCGATCTGCGGGTCGGTCTGCGGCGTGCCGAGCATGATCTTGCCGTTCTTGGTGTTACCCGCGTCCTTGATCTGGATTTCGATCCCCTCCGCCGGCTTGGTGCCGATGAGCTTCAGGTTGCCGGTCGACGGGTTGATGTTGACCGACACCGGATCGAATTCCATCACGACCTTCGTGCCGTTGGTACAGCCCGTATTGCCGCCGATCTTGACACTGAACTCGACGTCATTCGACGTCTTGCCGATCACGTCGAACATGGCCGGGTTGATGCGATCGCCAAGTTGTACCTCTTGCCGATTGCTGGAGCCAGGTGCCTGGCCGTTGACGTTGCAGGTCACGTCGGAGATGCTGCCGTAGAAGGCCAGCTCGCCGTCGAACGCGTGGGCAAGCGACGGTACCAGCGCAGCGCTGGCGATGCCTGCTGCAACGCAACCCCGAAGCAAGTTCATTTTCATCTTTGGAATTCCTCTCAAATGAATGATTTTTCGAAAACAGTCCGATCGACTCAGGAATTTCCGGAGGAGCTCAAATTCCCGAAATAAAGATCGCATCGCGCCCTCTCGAATAAATGAATTTTTATCCCGAAAAACGACGACATCGCAATTCTATTGGCCCGTAAATTTTTCTCAAATAGTACGAGTAAGAAATATGAACTCCTTTTATCCTCCCCTCGGGTGACGACGATCGCGACCGGCAGGCCTGGTTCATCGAACTTGAGCTGCAAGCAGGATGCACGTACCACTGGCGATTCGGTATCGCGCATCGTACAGACTCCTGGAAATTAACAATTGATTGGATTATTTCTAATCCAAATGGCCATGTGAACCAGATAATATTGACAACCCGCCATTTATCAGCGTTAAAAATAAGAAAAGTCCGATCCCCGCTTTCGAACATGAGTGGGCCGCGCAAGATCGCGCATCGACATGTTGCTCGGGTTTTCGAATTCGACTTCTCGTCACGGCGTCGCATTTCACCGAGAACGCGGGAAGTCAAATCGCACACGAACCGGCTGCATGCGACGCCGCTTGCGGACAGGAAACTGTTGGCGTATGGAAGGGGTGAAGACCCGTCGCTTCGCGACGAGATGCGCGTTGCCGCACAGGCCCGGAGCGCGGCACCGCGCCGTGTCCTGCCGCTACATCACCCGACGAGCGCGGTCGCCGCCTCGTCGATCAATGCTGCGACCGCCACCGGCTTCGACACGAGCGACGCATGGCTTGCATCGAGCGTGATGACCTTGCGCGCGTCCATCCGCGCCGACATCCGCTGCTGGTTCTCCGGCGCGATCATCCGGTCTTCGCTCGAGATCTGGTACCACGACGGTTTCACGCGCCAGGCCGGCGCGTGAATGGTGTCCGCGAAGGTGCTCGCCCCCGGCGCCTTCTGCGTGACGGCCGTCACGAGCGCTTCTCTTCTTGACATGGCATGTCATCAAACCGTCACCGGCCCGGCCGATCAGGACCGTCGCGCGGACATGCAGCAGCCAGCACAGGCGAGCCGACGGGCGCGACCAATTCCGCCGAGACCGGCGTGAGACGCAGCGCACCAAAAAAGACGCCCGCTGCAAGCAGCGGGCGCGAATCCCAGTCAAGGAGGTGTCACACGAACTACAGGCCCAGATTAAGGAATTCGCCCGTCCTGGACAACGAATCGATTTCAATATCGATATGACGGGATTCGCTCACGCCGGCACCTCCCGCGTCGAGCAGTGGATGCCGCCGCCGCCCGACGCGATGCCGAGGATGTCGACCTGCACGATCGACCGGTTCCCCGCATACGGCCGGATCGCGGCAACTGCAGCCGCATCTGCCGCCGCGTCGTTGAACTTCGGCATGACGATCGCACCGTTGCAGGCGTAGAAATTGATATAGCCGGCCGCGAAATTCGTCATCTGCCGGTCGGTCAGGCTGGTGCCGGCCGACGTGCCGAAATTGACCGGCGGCACCAGCTCGACGATCTGCAGCGGCCGGCCGTTCGCATCGGTCTGGCCGGCGAGCCGTTGCCGGTTCGCGTCCGTCAATGCGCGCTCGCCGGTCGAATTCGACGCGTCGTAACAGCACGCGACCACGCCGGGCGCGAGAAAGCGCGCGTAGAAGTCGACGTGCCCGTTCGTGATGTCGGTCTCGCCGGCCGGGGTCGCCGCGCCGCCGGCGCCGCCCGCGCCGCTGCCGCGCGGATAGGTCGCCGTACCGGGCAGCCAGATGATCTTCCGCACGCCGAGCGTGCGCTGCAGTTCGGCGAGCACCGTGTCTTTCGCCGTCGGCAGCAGCGTCGCATTCGCGATCACGCCGTTCGGGATGTCGAACAGCTGCGGATTCCGGTTCACGTGCAGCACGGACGATTCGGTGAGGATCGCCGTCGCGTCGCCGTCGAATTCGATCGCGCCGCCTTCGAGCGTCAGCGTGCTGCGGATCAGGTTTGCGCCTTTCCGCTGCGCCATCCAGTCCGCCATCGCGTTGTCGCGGCTGAACGGCTGGAAGAACTTGCCCGCCTTCGACCGGTTGCTCGCGGCCGCGACTTCCGGCGGGACCGTCGCGCCCGGGCTCATGCCGGCGCCGTCGGTATTCGCGTTGCCCCAGCCGTTGAAATTGAAGCCGACCGCATTCAGCGCATCGCCGTTCGTCGTATCCCTGACGAACAGGCACCCCGTGTCGCGCACCCAGAAATCGTTGAAGCCGTCGGCGAGCGGCACGAGGTTGATCCCGCCGGCTCCCGCGGCGCGTGCCGCATAGCGCGCGTGCAGGTCGGGGTTCGCGACGCTCGCGGTCGCGAGCAGCGCGCGGGCCGTGTCGAGATCGGCCGGCAGCACCAGCATGTCGACCGGTTCGGTCGCGCCGATCGCTTTCGCGACGTCCATCAAGTCGGCCCGCACGCGGTCGATGCCGGCATCCGTGCTTTGCGGCGTGACGGGCCTCCAGATGCCATCCGCGCCGGACGCGAAAGCCATGTAGGTCGACGCGTGCGGCGCATCTTCGGCCGGCAGCCTGTACTTGACCTGCCGCGTCGACGGCGTCGTGCCAGATGTCGTGCCTGGCGACGTGGAAGCCGCGCCGGATGCACCATCGCCACCGCCACCGCAAGCGGTCAGGCTGCCCAGCAGCGGCACGCCGAGAAAGGCGGCCGAATATCGGATGAAGCCGCGCCGGCCGTTATCGGGTGTGCGCTGCATGCGCTTGCCGGTGCTCGCATGGGTACGTCGTTTCGTCATGTTTCAACTCCTTTGTGCGGTCGGCGCGCACGCGTGCACGCCGGCTTCCGTCTCGCAAGACGGACTCCGCATTGTTTTCAGTAGTCCGGAATGAACTGCTGCCTGCTACGGTCGTACGGGCCGGTCACACATGCCGGCCCGCGGCCGTGCTCAGGCCGGCTGCTGTTGCGTCGTGCAGTGGATGCCGCCGCCGCCCGCGGCGATGCCGTCGATGTTCAGCTGGATGATCTCGCGCCCCGGAAACAGGTCGACGAGCGTGTCGCGCGTATTGCGGTCGGCGCGGCTGTCGCCGAACGCCGGCGCGATCACCGCGCGGTTGCACACGTAGAAGTTGATGTAGCCGGCCGCGAACTCATCGTTCTCGTATTGATGCCGGACGGACTTCGGCCCCGGCAGCACGACGACCTTCAACGGGCGGCCCTTTGCATCGGTGGATTTCCGCAGGATCTCCAGATGCTGCCGCGTCACCGCGTGGTCGTATGAAGACGGATCGGTATCGAGCCCGGCCACCACCACACCCGGGCTCGTGAAGCGCGCATAGAAGTCGGTATGCCCGTCGGTGATGTCCTTGCCCGCGATGCCCGGCAACCAGATGATCTTCTTCAGCCCCAGCAGCCGGCTCAGCTCCGCCTCGCACTGTGCCTGGCTGACGCCCGGATTGCGGTTGCGGTTGAGCACGCAGCTGCGCGTGATGATCGCCGTGCCCTCGCCGTCCACCTCGATGCCGCCGCCTTCGAGCACCAGCCGCGTGTCGAGCAGCCGCGCACCGGCGCGCTCCGCCACGAACGGCGCGACTTCCGCGTCCTGGTCGTGCTCCTGCTTGTTGCCCCAGCCGTTGAAATTGAAGCTCACGCCGCCGAGCTGGCCCGACGCGTTCTTCACGAACACGGGCCCCGT
Organism: Burkholderia sp. AU45274; assembly: GCF_030482505.1. Classification (NCBI taxonomy): domain Bacteria; kingdom Pseudomonadati; phylum Pseudomonadota; class Betaproteobacteria; order Burkholderiales; family Burkholderiaceae; genus Burkholderia; species Burkholderia sp. AU45274. Next base: position 705,616 of record NZ_JAUJQE010000002.1, read on the forward strand.
GTCGCGCATCCACAGATCGTCGACCGGGTGCTGGACGAGCTCGACCGATGAACCGCACAGCCGCGATGCGATCGCATAGTCCTGCTCGCGCACCAGCATCTTGAGCGGCTCGTGCGCGGCGATCGCCTTCGCGATCGCGGCCAGGTTCGCGCGCGCAACGGGCAACAGCCGCGCGCCCCAGATGTCCTCGCTCGGGCCGAACGCCATCCAGGTCGCCGTGTGCGGCGCGCCCTCGTCCGGCATGTGCCAGGTTGCGCCCTGCTGCGCGTGCGCGGCGCGGCCGAGCACCCCCCCGAGCGCGCCGGCGGCCAGCGCCGCCCCCGATACGGACAGGCCGCGTTGCAACAGTTGACGTCTCGTTGTCATGGCATTCCTCTTTCGCTTGCCGGTTGCTTCGTTTGCTTCGGTTGTTTCAATCGTTCGGCGGCTTCGTGATGCGCGGTCACGGCCGCGCCGTCTTGAAACCGAGCCAGGTCCGGCCTTCCACACGCATCGCGGCCGGCGATTCGGCGATCGGCGTGAACAGCGTGCGCCGCGTCGCCTCGTCCGGATAAATGCCGGGATCGCGTACCAGCGCCGGGTCCATCAGCTTCAGCGCGCCCTGGTTCGCATTCGCGTAGCGCGTCGAATTCGAGATCCTCGCGATCACGTCCGGACGCAGGATGTAGTTGATGAACGCATGCGCGTTGTCCGGATGCTTCGCGGAGGCCGGGATGACCATCGCGTCGAACCACATCAGGGTGCCGATCCGCGGAATGTCGTACACGACGTCGCGTTTCGGATCGCGCGCCTTCGCCTTCTGCGCGACCAGGTTGATCGCGCCGGAGAAGCCGACCGTCACGCACAGCTCGCCGTCGATCAACTCGTTGGCATCGGACGAATTGACGAACTCGCGGATGAACGGCCGGATCTTCATCAGCATCGCCTGCGCGGCCGCATAGTCCTGCGCGGACGGGTGCATCGGATCGCGGCCGACATAGCGCAGCGCCAGCGGCAGCACGGTGCTCGCGGAATCCTGCAGGCCCAGCCCGCACTTCGCGGCGACGCGCGCCGCGATCTCCGGCTTGAACAGCAGGTCGAGGCTGTCGGCCGGCATGTCCTTGCCGAGGATCGCGCGCACCCTGGCGCGGTCGTAGCCGACGCCCACGGTGCCCCACATGTACGGCACGCCATACTGGTTGCCCGGATCGGATTGCGCCATCTGCTTCAGCAGCGACGGATCGAGATACTTCAGGTTCGGCAGCCGGTTCTTGTCGAGCTTGCGAAACACGCCGGCCTGGATCTGCTTGGCCATGAAGTCGTTGGTCGGCCACACGAGGTCGTAGCCGCTGTTGCCGGTCAGCAGCTTCGACTGCAGCGTCTCGTCGCTGTCGTACGCGTCGTAGCGCACCTTGATGCCGGTTTCCTTCTCGAAGCCGGCCAGCGTATCCGGCGCGAAGTAATTGCTCCAGTTGTACAGGTTCAGCACCTTCTCTTCGTCGGCGCGGGCCGTGCCGGCCAGCACGCACAGCGCGAGGCCCGGCACCACGAAGCGCAACCCTCCTTTCCGTTTCATCGGGCCTCCCTCATCGATAACACGACGACACGCCGTCGCTGGTCAGCAACGTGCGGTACATCTCCGGGCGGCGATCGCGGAAAAAGCCCCACGATTGCCGGTCGGCGCGAATCGCGTCGAGATCGAACGTGTGTACGAGCACGGCTTCATCGGTGCGGTTCGCCTCGGCCCGCTTCTCGCCGGTGTGATCCGCGATGAAACTCGACCCGTAGAACACGCCCGTGAGCCCCTGCTGCGCCGGATTGCCGTTGCCGAAGCCGACTTCGCGGCCGATCCGGTTCGCGGCCACGACCGGCACCATGTTGGCGGCCGCGTGGCCCTGCATCGTGCGCTGCCAGTGGCCGGACGAATCGAACGCACTGCTGAACGGCTCCGAGCCGATGATGGTCGGAAAGCACAGGATCTCGGCGCCCATCAGCGCGAGGCTACGCGCCGTCTCCGGATACCACTGGTCCCAGCAGATGCCGATGCCGATCCGGCCGAAGCGCGTGTCCCACACCTTGAAGCCGGTGTCGCCCGGCGTGAAATAGAACTTCTCCGTATAGCCCGGCCCGTCCGGGATATGCGTCTTGCGATAGACGCCGAGCACGCGCCCGTCCGCGTCCGCGACGGCAATCGAGTTGTACGCGGCATTGCCCGCACGCTCGAAGAAGCCGATCGGCAGCACGACGCCGAGCTCGCCGGCCAGCGCCGCGAAACGGGCGATCTGCGCGTTGCCTTCGAACGGCTGCGCGAGTTCGAGATGACGCACGTTCTGGTCGAGGCAGAAATACGGCATCGCGAACAGCTCCGGGCACAGCACGAGATTCGCGCCCTGTGCGGCGGCCGCGCGGATCAGGCGCTCCGCGGTGGCCATGTTGTCTTCGAGATTCCAGCTGCCCGACGCCATCTGGACGGCGGCGACGGTAATGTGTTTGGACGGCATTGCGATTGCTCCTCGGTCGAACCGGAAACCGCTGACGAAACGTCGCTCAGTTCGCGACGCACGGCTGCTGCTGCGTCGAGCAGTGGATGCTGCCGCCGCCGACCGACAACGTCGGGATCGGCAGCATCTCCACGTTGCGCCCGGGAAACGCGCGACCGAATGCCTCGCGCGCGGCCTGATCCTGCTCGACGCCGAACGCGGACACGATCACCGCGCCGTTCACCAGAATGTAGTTCGCGTAGCAATCGCAGTAGCGCTCGGAGCCGAAGCGTTCGGTGACGATCGGCGACGGCAGGTCGAGCAGCTCGAAGCGACGCCCCGCCGCGTCGGTCGCCAGCTCCAGCGCGCGACGGTTTTCCCGCATCACGTGAAAATAGTCGCCCTGCTCCGGCAGCGCGGTCTGGCACAGCATCCGGCCGGGTGCGATGAACGACGCGATGCCGTCCACGTGCCCGTTCGTCTCCACTTCGTCGGGATTGCCCGGCAGCCAGATGATCTTCTCGACGCCCAGCATGCGGCGCAGCTCAGTTTCGATTTCCGCGCGGCTCAGGTGCGGATTGCGATTCGGATGCAGCAGGCAGCTCTCGGTGGTGACCAGCGTGCCCTGCCCATCGACGTAGAACGCGCCGCCCTCCAGCACCAGGTGCGAATTGAAGATCTCGGCGCCGGCCGCGCGGGCGATGTCCTGCCCGGCCTGCTGGCAGCCGTCGTACGGCTGGTACTTCTCGCCCCAGCAGTTGAAGCGGAACACGGCCGCGCCCAGCCCGCGCTGTTCGCTCACCAGGAAGACCGGCCCGCAGTCGCGCAGCCAGTTGTCCTCGGCCGCGACCGGCAGCACGTCGACGCTCGCGCCGACCATCTCGCGCGCGGCGTCGGCCTGGCTGTGGTGCGCGGTCACCACGCAGCGCTGGTAGCGGGCGATCGTCCGCGCAACCAGCGCGAATTCGCGGCACACCTGCGCGTAGTGGCTCCCCCACAGATCCTCGCGATCGTGGAGAACCGGCCATCCGAGCCACGTGGCATCCATGGATTCCCATTCCGCGGGCATCCGGTAACCGCGCTGGCGAGCATCAAAGCGACCCATCGTTCAGCCTCCGTTGTGATTGATGGCCGATTGTGCGTCAGGTTAAACTTGATGAATATTGATATTTCTTGGCCGAATCAATCAATCTGCCTCATACCTCGATGCAACGCGTTCCTTCCTTGAAACTGCTGACCGGCTTCGAAGCCGCGGCCCGATTGGGTAATTTCTCGCGCGCGGCCGACGAGCTGCACCTGTCGCAATCGGCGATCAGCCATCAGATCCAGCAGCTCGAAGCGCAACTCGGTCAGCCGCTGTTCCGCCGGCGCGGCCGCGGCGTCGAACTGACCATCGCCGGCGAGGTCCTGCAGCGCAGCGTGCAGCGCGCGATGGACACGTTGCGCGGCGGCCTCGACCGCATCGCGACCTACCTGAACCCGGGGCTCGTCGTGCTCGTGTGTCCCGCGCCGTTGCTGCACGGCTGGCTGCAGCCGCGCCTCGAGCAGTTGCAGCACGCGCTGCCCGACCTGTGCCCGCTGCTGTCGACCGACGAAACCGCGCGCTACGTCGACGAGATCGACGTCGACATGACGATCGGCACGCGGCCGATGCTGCAGCCCGGCCTGCTCGATATCCCGTTCATGCGGGACGAATGGGTGACGGTGTGCGCGACGCCGCTGGCGGAACAACTAGAACGCGTGCCGCGCGACGCGCACCCGCAGCACGCGGGCGTCATCTGTCTCGAAGCCAGCCTGACCGACGAGCGTCTCGCGACGGTGTTTCGCGAGCAGCTGTCGGCATTCCGGATGCATGCGATCTACGACGACCAGCGGCTCGTGCTGGACGCCGTGCTGCGCGGCCGCGGCATCGCGTGCCTGCCGCGCCTCGTCGCGCAGGCAGGCATCGACCAGCGCACGCTGACCGTGCTCGCCGATTACCCGCGCCTGCCCGGCACCACGTGGTGGCTGTCGCGCATGGAAGGCCCGTCGCGCTCGCCGATCGTCGAGCGGATGTTCGAATGGCTGGTCGAGCAAGGCAGCCTGTCGAGCGCATCCGATCCGGCGCCCGACCACGCGACGCCTCCGCCCGCGTAATCGCATGCCGCAAAAAAACGTCCCGCCGGATGGCGGGACGTTCGTCATGATGCGAATGCGCTCGATGCGCACACTGCGCAGCCGATCACGGCTCGTGACGCAGATACCCCTCCTTGCTCGGATCGCGCATCCGCCACGACACGAGCAGCGAGATCGCGCACAGCACGGTCACGTACCAGTAGAAGGTTTCCTCGCTGCCGATCGACTTGAACCACAGCGCGACGTACTCGGCGGAACCGCCGAAGATCGCGTTCGCGACCGCATATGACAGGCCGACGCCCATCGCGCGCACTTCCGGCGGGAACATCTCGGCCTTGATCAGCCCGCTGATCGACGTGTAGAAGCTGACGATCGCGAGCGCGACGGTGATCAGCACGAATGCGGCCACCGGGCTCGTCACGTCCTTCAGCGCATGCATCAGCGGCACCGTGCCGATCACCGCGAACGAACCGAACAGGATCATCGACGTGCGGCGGCCGATCTTGTCGGACAGCGCGCCGAACACCGGCTGCATCAGCATGTAGACGAGCAGCGCGACGGTCATCACGTTGCTGGCCGTCTTCGCATGCATGCCGGCCGTGTTCACGAGGTACTTCTGCATGTACGTCGTGAACGTGTAGAAGATCAGCGAGCCGCCGGCCGTGAAGCCGACCACCGTGAAGAACGCGCCCTTGTGCTGCCACACGCCGCGAATCGTGCCCGCGTTTTTCTTGTCGCGCGATGCGGTCGTCGACGTCTCGTCGAGCGACTTGCGCAGGTACAGCGAGATCAGCGCGGCCGCCGCGCCGACCACGAACGGAATGCGCCAGCCCCACGCCTTCAGTTCGTCGGCCGACAGCGTCTGCTGCAGGATCACGAGCACGAGCAGCGCGCACAGCTGGCCGCCGATCAGCGTCACGTACTGGAACGACGCGAAGAAGCCGCGACGGCCCTTCAGCGCCACCTCGCTCATGTAGGTCGCGCTCGTGCCGTATTCGCCGCCCACCGACAGCCCCTGGAACAGCCGCGCGATCAGCAGCAGCGCCGGCGCGAGCGCGCCGATCTGCGCATAGGTCGGCAGCACCGCGATCACGAGCGAGCCGCCGCACATCATCAGCACCGAGATCATCATCGCGTTGCGGCGGCCGTGGCGGTCGGCGATGCGGCCGAACAGCCAGCCGCCGATCGGGCGCATCAGGAAGCCGGCCGCGAACACACCGGCCGTGTTCAGCAGCTGCGTCGTCGTGTTGCCGCTCGGGAAGAATGCCGGCGCGAAGTACAGCGCGCAGAACGAGTAGATGTAGAAGTCGAACCACTCGACGAGGTTGCCCGACGAGGCGCCGACGATGGCGAACACGCGCCGCCGGGTGTCATGCGCGGACAGCGCAGCTTGGTCGGTCTGGACGTCCATGGATTGGTCAGTTCCTTTTAGTGCTTTCTGGGCGAGACGGCTGGGGGCCGCCGCGTGCGATCGTACGTGGCACCGGTTCCGGCGCACGGCGCTATGGAATTTTAGCGAAATGTAAAGTAACGGGCTCTCCGGGTTCGTCCGGATGTAGAAAATTTTTCTCCTGCCACGCGTTCGTCATATGAAAACGCCAGCCGCAAGGCTGGCGTCCGATGCAAACTTTCTGCTGGCGACGTTCAGATCCGCACCTCCGGCGGCACGTAGCGGCACTCGTAGCGCTTGCGCACGGTGCCGGCCTCGTCGACGCTTTCCAGGAACACGTCGAATTGCCAGAGCCGCGCCATGTGCTTGAGCACCTCGTCGCTGTCGTTCGACAGGTGGCGGTTGTCGGTCATGAAGTGGCGCAGCGTGAGACTGCGATCCCCGCGCGTATTCACCGCCCACACCTGGATGTTCGGCTCGCGGTGATGGATGTCGTACTGCCGCGACAGCGCCTGCCTCACGTACTGGTAGCCCGAATCGTCGTGGATCGCCGACACCTCGAGCGAATCGCGCATGTCGTCGTCGAGCACCGAGAAGAGCCGCATGTCGCGGATCAGGCTCGGCGACAGGTACTGCGCGATGAAGCTCTCGTCCTTGAAGTTGCGCATTGCGTAGTGCATCGCCGGCAGCCACGGGGTGCCCGCGATCTCCGGAAACCACTTGTAGTCCTCTTCCGTCGGCGCTTCGCAGATCCGCCGGATGTCGCTCATCATCGAGAAGCCGAGCGCATACGGGTTGATCCCGCTGTAGTACGGCTTCGTGACGGGCGGCTGGTAGACCACGTTACTGTGCGAGTGCAGGAATTCCATCATGAAGCTGTCTTCCAGCTTCCCCTGGTTGTACAGCGTGTTCAGCAGCGTGTAGTGCCAGAACGTCGCCCAGCCTTCGTTCATCACCTGCGTCTGCCGCTGAGGGTAGAAATACTGGCCGATCTTGCGCACGATGCGGATCACTTCCCGCTCCCACGGCTCGAGCAGCGGTGCATTCTTCTCCGCGAAATACAGCAGGTTCTCCTGCGGCTCGGGCGGATAGCGGTCTTCCTGCTCTTCCATCAGCTCGGGCTTCTTGCCCGGCAGCGTGCGCCACAGTTCATTCACCTGCGACTGCAGGTACGCCTCGCGCTCGCGCCGCAGCGCGGCTTCCTTCGACAGCGAAGGCTTCTGCGGCCGCTTGTACCGGTCGACGCCGTAGTTCATCAGCGCATGGCACGAATCGAGCAGTTCCTCGACGCGATCGAGGCCGTAGCGCTCCTCGCATTCCGCGACGTAGTTCTTCGCGTACACGAGATAGTCGATGATCGCGTGCGCGTCGGTCCACAGCCGGAACAGGTAATTGCCCTTGAAGAACGAGTTGTGCCCGTACGCCGCGTGCGCGATGACGAGCGCCTGCATCGTCATCGTGTTCTCTTCCATCAGGTACGCGATGCACGGGTTCGAGTTGATGACGATTTCGTACGCGAGCCCCATCTGGCCGCGACGGTAGCTCTTCTCGGTCGACAGGAAATGCTTGCCGAACGACCAGTGACGGTAGTTGACGGGCATCCCGACCGACGCATACGCGTCCATCATCTGCTCGGCGCTGATCAGTTCGAGCTGGATCGGGTAGATATCGAGCTCGTATTGTTCGGCAACCTGCGAGATGTGCGTGTCGTATTCCTCGAGCAGTTCGAACGTCCAGTCGGACGGGCACGGCAGCGGCTTGCGTTCGGCAACGTTCATACGCGCTTCCTTTCGCCCGGAGCCGGGCAAGTCGGCGGCCGGCGGCGGTGGTTCGGCCTGTCCGCGTTGCTGCGATGCGGCAGGGCCGGCCGTGTCGTCGCCGGAAGGGCGCGGCGCATAGCCGCGCGACTCGTTGTGCAGATGGCGGGTCGTCATGACATTTCCACCTGCTTTTCGAACAATTCGCGAAACACCGGGTAGATGTCGGCAGCCGATTCCACTTTTTTCATCGCGAGGTGCGGCTGAGACAAGGCCAGTTGCGCGTATTCCAGCCACAGGTTCTGCTCTTCCGGCGCGACCTGGATATACGCGAAGTAACGCGTCTTCGTGAGGATATCCTCTTCCAGGATTTTGCGACACTTGGGCGAATCGTCAGTCCAGTTGTCGCCGTCGGACGCCTGCGCGCCGTAGATGTTCCACTCGGTCGGCGAGTAGCGCTCGTTCATCACCTTGCGCATCAGCTCGAGCGCGCTCGACACCACCGTGCCGCCGCTCTCGGTCGAATGGAAGAAGGTGTCCTCGTCGACTTCCTCGGCTCGCGTGTGGTGACGGATGAACACGACCTCGATGCGCTCGTAGTTCCGCTTGAGGAACAGGTAAAGCAGGATGAAGAAGCGCTTCGACAGATCCTTGCGCTGCTCGTCCATCGAGCCCGACACGTCCATCAGGCAGAACATCACGGCCTGGCTCGACGGTTGCGGCTGCTTCACGCGGTTGATGTAGCGCAGGTCGAACGGATCGATGAACGGAATCCGCCAGATGCGCCCCTTCAGGTGATGGATCTCGGCCTCGAGCACCGCGATCTCCGCGCGCCGGTCTTCCGGATCGCTCTTCATCGCCTCGAGCTGCGCCTCGAGTTCGCGCAGCTCGTTGACGAGCGGCGAGCCGAGCGCGATGCGACGCCCGAGCGCGCTGCGCAGCGAACGCACGACGTCGATGTTGTTCGGCGTGCCTTCCGCCGACCAGCCCGCGCGCACGTTCTTCCAGCTCGGCACCGTCAGCAGGTGCGTCTTCACGAGGCGCGGCAGTTCGAGATCGTCGAAGAAGTACTGCATGAACTCGTCGCGCGACAACTCGAACACGAAGTCGTCCTGCCCTTCGCCCTCGTTGCTCGCCTGACTGCCTCCGCCGCCCGAGCCACCCTGCGGACGCGGGATCTTGTCGCCGCGCACGTAGTCCTCGTTGCCGGGGTGCACGTATTCACGACGTCCGCCAGGGGCGTGCCGAAAATTCGGCTCCGCGATGTCCTTGCGCGGAATCGTGATGCTTTGCGTGCTCTGGATATCCTTGATGCTACGGTCGCGCACCGCGTCGGACACGGCACGACGAATGTAGTTCTTGACGCGACGCAGAAAGCGTTCGCGGTTGGCGATACTCTTGTTCTTGCCGGCCAGCCTGCGGTCGATGATTTGATGAAGCACTCCCGGTCTCCCGCTCGAAAGTCGATATGCCGGGACGCTCGCCGCACATGCCGTCTCCCGTCATGCGGGCGGCGTCTCTGAAAACACCCGTACGGCGACGCCGTACGGGCGCGGTACCGCGCGCGTCATGACGACTTGCGCACGCGCAGGTACCAGTCGCAAAGCAGCCTCACCTGCTTCGGCGTATAGCCCTTCGCGACCATCCGGTTCACAAAGTCCTCATGCTTGCGCTGCTCCTCCGCCGAACCCTTGGCGTTGAACGAAATCACCGGCAACAGTTCCTCGGTGTTCGAGAACATCTTCTTCTCGATCACGACGCGCAACTTCTCGTAGCTCGTCCACACGGGGTTCTTGCCGGCATTCGCCGCCCGCGCACGCAACACGAAGTTCACGATCTCGTTGCGGTAATCCTTCGGATTACTGATGCCGGCCGGCTTCTCGATCTTCTCCAGCTCCGCGTTCAGCGCGGCGCGGTCGAAGCTCTCGCCCGTGTCGTGATCGCGGAATTCCTGATCCTGGATCCAGAAGTCCGCATACGTGACGTAGCGGTCGAAGATGTTCTGGCCGTACTCCGAATACGACTCGAGGTACGCCGTCTGGATCTCCTTGCCGATGAATTCTGCGTAGCGCGACGCGAGCACGTCCTTCACGAAGGACAGGTACTTCTGCTCGGTTTCCGGCGGGAACTGCTCGCGTTCGATCTGCTGTTCGAGCACGTACATCAGGTGCACGGGGTTGGCCGCGACCTCGCTCGAATCGAAGTTGAACACGCGCGACAGGATCTTGAACGCAAAGCGTGTCGACACGCCCGTCATCCCTTCGTCCACGCCCGCGTAGTCGCGGTATTCCTGGTACGACTTCGCCTTCGGATCGGTGTCCTTCAGGTTTTCGCCGTCATACACCTGCATCTTCGAGAACAGGCTCGAATTCTCCGGCTCGTGCAGGCGCGACAGCACCGAGAACTGCGACATCATCTTCAGCGTGCCCGGCGCGCAGACGGCTTCGGCCAGCGACGAGTTGCGGATCAGCTTCTCGTAGATCTTGGTCTCTTCCGACACGCGCAGGCAGTACGGCACCTTCACGACGAAGATCCGGTCGAGCAGTGCCTCGTTGTTGCGGTTGTTGCGGAACGCCTTCCACTCCGACTCGTTCGAGTGCGCGAGGATGATCCCATCGAACGGAATCGCGCCGAAGCCCTCGGTGCCCTTGAAGTTGCCTTCCTGCGTGGCGGTGAGCAGCGGGTGCAGCACCTTGATCGGCGCCTTGAACATTTCGACGAACTCGAGCAGCCCCTGGTTCGCCAGGCACAGGCCGCCCGAGTAGCTGTACGCGTCGGCGTCGTCCTGCGCGTACTGTTCGAGCTTGCGGATATCGACCTTGCCGACCAGCGACGAGATGTCCTGATTGTTCTCGTCACCCGGCTCCGTCTTCGCGATGCCGACCTGCCGCAGGATCGACGGATAGCGGCGCACCACGCGGAACTGGCGGATGTCGCCGTTGTATTCGTGCAGCCGCTTGACGGCCCACGGACTCAGGATGTTCTTCAGGTAGCGGCGCGGAATGCCGTACTGTTCCTCGAGGATCGGACCGTCTTCGTCGTAGTCGAACAGCCCGAGCGGCGATTCGTTGACGGGCGAACCCTTCAGCGAATAGAACGGCACGCGCTCCATCAGTTGCTTCAGACGCTCGGCGATCGACGACTTGCCGCCGCCCACCGGGCCAAGCAGATAGAGGATCTGCTTCTTCTCTTCGAGCCCTTGCGCAGCGTGGCGGAAATAGGCGACCACCTGCTCGATCACCTCCTCCATTCCGTAGAACTCACGGAATGCGGGATAGACCTTGATGACCTTGTTCGCAAAGATTCGCGACAGGCGCGGGTCGTTGCGGGTATCGATGTGTTCAGGTTCCCCGATTGCTTCCAGCATGCGTTCACCAGCCGTCGCGTACGCGGATGGATCGTTCTTGCAGAGCGCGAGATACTCCTCCAGCGAGAGCTCTTCCTCTCGCGTTTTTTCGAAGCGGTTCGCGAAGCTGCTGTAAATATCCATGCTACCTCCCTCGCCTGAGTCTGAAGACGTGCCTGCCTTCGTACGACTGCGCAGAAGCAAGCGCGTTCGAATTCATCCTAAACCCTTTCTTATTTTTTTTCACGAACTCTTCGTATGAAGTTCGTCATTCTCGACAACACCGCTTGGACAACACATTTCGTCGTTTTACAATCGACCTCCCGAGCCGCAGAAACTGCATCCGGCGCGTCTCGTCGAACAACGGAACGTCTTGTGTGTTGGACACCGCCGACGTCGTCGCTTCTCCCCTTCATCCCTATACGTTCGAGCGGTCGTTTTCGACGACACGTTGCGCGCGCCGTTACAAATTTTTTTCGCAGCGCCCTTACGGAAATACCCGTACGACGGATGCGGGAACATGACGCACCACCTGCGCACGCATCCTTCGATGCACGTTTCACCCGGCATGCGACGTGGCACGCTCGTCATTCATGCCGGTCGCCTGTCACATTTCTTCCGTCGCGGAAACGACGACGCCCGCATGTCGCGGGCGTCGTTCGTCACCAAATGGGGATAGATGCGCGGCGCGCGCGAATCAGAAGGTTTCCCAATCGTCCGCGTCGGCGGTAGCGGCCGCTTGCGCGGGTGCTGCAGAAGCCGCGACAGGCCGGCGTACCGGCGCCGCTGCGGCGACGCGTTTCGGGGGTGCGTCGCGCTCGTCGCGCGCAGCAGCCTGGACGGGCACCGCCACCGTTGCGGCGGCCGCACGCGGCGCGTGACGCACGGCAACCGGTGCCGCGACACCCGGGCGAGCCTCGTCTTCATTGAGCTGGAAGACCGCTGCCGTTTCACGCAGGCGCCCGGCCTGTTCGTCGAGCGATTGCGCGGCAGCCGCGGCTTCCTCGACGAGCGCCGCATTCTGCTGCGTGACCTCGTCCATCTGCGCGACCGCGCGCGCCACCTGGTCGATCCCGCCGCTCTGCTCCTCGGACGCCGCCGCGATCTCGCCCATGATGTCCGTCACGCGCTGCACCGCACTGATCACGTCGCTCATCGTGCGCCCTGCTTCGTCGACCAGCGTGGAACCCGAGCGAATGCGCTCCACCGATGCGTCGATCAGCACCTTGATCTCCTTGGCCGCGGTCGACGAACGCTGGGCCAGGCTGCGCACCTCGCCCGCGACGACCGCGAAACCGCGGCCTTCCTCGCCCGCCCGCGCCGCTTCGACTGCGGCATTCAGCGCAAGAATGTTGGTCTGGAACGCGATTCCCTCGATGATCGCGATGATGTCCGCGATCTTGGCCGAGCTGTCGTTGATCTCGCTCATCGTGCCGACCACCTGCCCGACCACCGTATTGCCCTTGTTTGCAATCTCCGACGCGTTCGCGGCCAGCGAACTCGCCTGGCGTGCATTGTCCGCGTTCTGCTTCACGGTGCTGGTCAGCTGCTCCATGCTCGACGCGGTTTCCTGCAGCGCCGCGGCCTGTTCCTCGGTGCGCGACGACAGGTCGATGTTACCGGCCGCGATCTGGCGCGCCGCGGTCGCGATCGACTCGCTGCCGCCGCGCACGGTGCGCACCGTGTCGACGAGCCCGCGCTGCATCTTGCCGAGGCCTTCGAGAAGCTGGCCCATCTCGTCACGGCGATCCACGACGATCGGCCGGCGCAGGTCGCCGGCGGCAATCGCGTCGAAATGCGCGAGCGCGTCGGCAATCGGACGGCCGATCGCGCGGCTCAACGTCAGCCACGACACCACCGCGGCGGCAAGGCCGGCCGCCAGCGCGGCGATCGCCAGCACGCGCACCGTGTCGAACGCCGATTCCGCACGGTCGAAGCCGGCTTGCGCATCGGTGAACTGGAAGTTGCGCAGCGCCTCGCTCGCCACCGAGAGGTCGTTGTAGCTCGCCTGGAGCTGCTTCGCGCCTTCGCCGATCCGGTCGGCCTGATTCGCTCCGATCACGCTCGCGAACGCGTCACACGCGTGCTGCAACGCCTGCCGCTTCGCGGCGACGTCCTGTGCGAGCCGGTCTTCCTCCGGGCCGCGCGGCAACGCGAGGTATTTCTGCCACCACGTGTCGGACTGCGCGCGCATCGCGCGGCTTCGTTCCACGGCCGCCGCCGAGTCCGGCGTGCCGGCCAGCAGCGCCCCACGGTCGAGCGCAAGGCGTTCGCGCGCGGCGTAGATCTCGGCCACCGAAACGTCGACCGCGCTGGGCATCTGGTTCGTGAAAACGTCGCGCGTCGTGTCGTTCGCGCGCGTCATGCCGTACACGCCAAGCGCACCGATCACCCCCAGGAGCACCGCCAGAAACGCCATCGTGAAACCGATGCGCGCACGAATCGTCAGGTTTTTGAACACCATCATCCTTCCTGTGTTGCGTCGTGATGGACGGGACGGGCCCGTCGCGTCGAAGCATTGCTTCACTTGGTGCATTTACGACCATGCACCGCACAACTTGATGGTGTTTCCGCTATTTTTTCGAATTATTCGTCTGTTTATTACAAACAGCTAAATGAATAATGCGTGTTTCAGCGTGTTTTGGAAGCCAGGGATGGGCGGCGCTCCGCTGCCGGCGCGCGTCGCAGGTGGGCGGCCGGCCGTCGTTTGCAACGTACCGGCCGAGATGCTTGATCAGGCCCTATTCGGCCAGTTCGGCCAGCGTGGGAATCGACGGCTGCGCGCCCGCTCGGGTGACCGACAGTGCCGCGGCGCGTTGCGCGAAGCGGATGGCCGTATCGACGTCCGCGCCGGCCGCGAGCCGTGCGGAAAAGCCGCCGATGAAGGTATCGCCGGCCGCCGTCGTGTCGACGGCCTGCACGGCAGGCGCCGGATAATGCCGCGCCGCGCCATCGGCCGTCAGCGCCAGCACGCCGCGCGCGCCGAGCGTCACCAGCACGTTGCGCGCGCCGCCTGCCTGCAGCACGCGCGCGGCGGCTTCCGCCTCCGCCGGGTCGCGCACCGGCAGTGCGGTCAGCGCGGCGGCCTCGACCTCGTTCGGGATCAGGTAATCGACGAGCGGCAGCCAGCCGTCCGGCAGCGGTGCGACAGCCGGAGCCGGATTGAGCACCACGGTGCGGCCGAGCCGCCGCCCGGCCGACAGCGCCGCGAACACCGCGTCCGGCGGCGTCTCGAGCTGGCAGATCAGCACGTCGGCCGACGCCAGTGCGGCCTCGTGCCGGGCGACCGTCTCGGTCGTGACCTCGCCGTTGCCGCCCGCGACGATCACGATCGCGTTCTGGCTCGCATCGTCGACGACGATCAGCGCGACGCCGGTCGACGCCGACGCGCTCGTCGCGAGCCCCGCACAGTCGATCCCCTCGGCTTCGAGCCCCGTGCGCAGGGCCGTGCCGTGCGCATCCGCGCCGACGCAGCCGATCATCGCGACCTGCGCGCCGAGCCGGGCGGCCGCGACGGCCTGGTTGCCGCCCTTGCCGCCCGCCGCCTGCGCGAACGCATGACCGGCGAGCGTTTCGCCCGGCAGCGGCAGGCGCGGCGCGCGCACGACGAGATCCATGTTGAGGCTGCCGACCACCGTCACGCGGCCGGTGCCTGCCGCGGGCGCCGTCATGCGCGACCGCCGGAGGCCGGCGGCTCGCGATAGACCGCCGTCGATTCGCGCAGCACGAGGCGCGGCGACACGACGCGGCGGCGGCTCGGCACGGCGGTCGAGCCGCCGCCGATGCGCTCGATCAGCGTCTGCGCGGCCATTTCGCCGAGCGCGCGCACCGACTGGCCGACCGTCGACAGGGCCGGATACGTGTAGCGGGAGAATTCGATGTCGTCGAACCCGATGATCGAACAGTCGTCGGGCACGCGCATGCCGCGCTCGGCCGCCGCGCGCAGCGCGCCGACGCCCATCAGGTCGTTGCCCGCGAAGATCGCGCTCGGCCGCACCGATTCGAACAGCCGCGACGCCGCGTGATAACCGCCGAGGCACGAGAAGTCGCTTTCCGCGATCGCGCCCGGCACGATGTCGACCCCGCGCTCGGCCATCGCGCGGATGAAGCCATGCACGCGCATGGCGCTGACCGCCGTGTCGGTCGGCCCCGTGATGCAGCCGATCTTCGCGTGCCCGAGCTCGAGCAGGTGACGCGTCGCCAGGTACGCACCGCGCTCGTGGTCGATCTGCACGAGGTCGGCCGCGAGCCCCTCGATGTTGCGGTCGACGACGACGAGCGGCGCGTGGATATCCGCGAGCGTCTGAGCGAGCACCGCATCCTCGCCGGCCGATGCGACGATCAGCCCGTCGATGCGCTTTTCCTGCAGCACGCGCAGGTAGTTGCGCTGCTTGACGGGATCGTCGTCCGAGTTGCAGAAGAACACGCAATAGCCATTGGCCGCACACTGGTCCTCGATCCCGCGCGCAAGCTCGGCGAAGTACGGATTCGTGCTGTTCGGCACGACAAGGCCGATGGTCGCCGTCGCACGCGCCTTCAACGAGCGCGCCACGGCCGACGGCACGTAATTCAGCTCGCGGATTGCGCCCTCGACCTTCGCACGCACATCCGCGGACACCGGCCGCGAATTGTTCACCACGTGCGAGACGGTCGTAAACGACACGCCCGCCATGGCCGCCACATCCTTGATCGTCGCCATTTCCCGTTTCTCTCTGGTCTGTTCTGTCTGTCTTTCTACCGCACGCGGGTGCGCCGGCTGCGATACGTATCGAGCACGACCGCCACCACGATCACCGCGCCGGTGATGATCCGTTTCGTCGGCTCGTTCGCACCGATCTGCGCCAGCCCCGCGGCCAGCACGGAGATGATCAACACGCCGAAGAACGTGCTGATCACCGAGCCGCGCCCGCCCATCAGGCTCGTGCCGCCGATCACGACGGCGGCAATCACCTGCAGTTCGAGACCGACGCCCGCATTCGGGTCGGCCGCCTCGAGCCGCGAAATCTGGAACAACGACGCCAGCCCTGCGAGGGCGCCCATCAATGCGAATACGAGAATTTTATACGGCCTCGGGTTAACCCCTGCAAGTCGGACCGCTTCTTCGTTCGTGCCGATCCCGACGAGATAGCGTCCGAACACGGTGCGCGTCAGCACGAACTGGGCCGCGATCATCACCGCGACCGCGATCAGGAACGCCGGCGAGATGCCGAGCGTGATCGGGTTCGACAGGAAATCAAACGCGTCGCCGATGTAGGCCGTGCGCGAATTCGTCAGCTGGTATGCGAGGCCGCGCGCGGCCTCCAGCACGCCGAGCGACACGATGAACGACGGGATCCGCCAGCCGACGGTAACCGCGCCGGTCAGCGCACCCGTCGCGGTCGCGACCGCGATGCCGATCAGCGCGGCCGGCGGCGGCCCCCACTGCCATTTCAGCGCGGCGACGCTGACCATCGACGCGGCGAGCGCGAGCACCGAGCCGACCGACAGGTCGATCCCGGCGATGATCAGCACGAAGGTCATCCCGACCGACATCACGACGAGATCGGGAATCTGGTTCGCGATCGTGCTGAACGTATCGTAGGTCAGGAAATGCGAGCTCAGCACCGAAAACAGCGCAATCATCGCGGCGAGCGCACCGGCGAGCCCGAGGTAGTTCGACAGGCCGAGCCGCGTGCCGGACAGCGTGCGCGCACGGCGCCCCGTCACGTCCTGCTGCGCGCCTGCGTCGGTCGGGGTTACGGGAGGCTGGGTCATTGCGGTCGTCCTGTATTCGAAGTGCCGGGAGCAGCGCCTTGCGCCTGCCCCGCGTCCGGATGCTGCGCGCCGCCCGGCGGCGTCTCGCGGCCGAAGCCGGCGAACGCCGCGGCCAGCAGCGCATCCTGGGTCCAGTTGCCGCGCTCGAACACGGCGGTCATGCGCCCGGCCGACATCACGCCAATCCGGTCGCAGATCAGCATCAGCTCGCGCAGGTCGCTCGACACGACGACGAGCGCGCGGCCTTCGCGCGCGAGCGCGCCCATCAAAGTGTAGATCTCGAACTTTGCGCCGACGTCGATCCCGCGCGTCGGCTCGTCGAACAGCAGCACGCCCATGTCGCGTGCGAGCCAGCGGCCGATCACGACCTTCTGCTGGTTGCCGCCCGACAGCTCGCCGACCGCCTGCGTCGCGCCGTGCGCGCGGATCCGCAGCGCGTCGATCTGCTGCTCGGCAAGCGCCGTTTCGCGCGCGCCGTCGACGATCCCGCCGCGCGCGAGCCGGTCGAGCTGGCCGAGCGACACGTTCGCGGTGATCGACTGCGTCAGCAGCAGCCCTTCGCCCTTGCGATCCTCGGTGATCAGCGCGATGCCCTGCTTCACCGCCTCGACGGGCGAACCGATCCGCACCGACTTCGGCGGCTGGCCGATCGCGATCGTCCCCGCGTCCGGCGCATCCGCACCGTAGATCAGCCGCAACAGCTCGGTGCGCCCTGCACCGATCAACCCCGAGATGCCGAAGATCTCGCCCGCGCGCACCTCGAGCGACACGTCGCGCACCGCTGTCCCGCGGCTGAGGCCCGACACGACGAGCCGCGGTGCGCCGATATGACGCTCGCCGAGATCGATGTGCTCGCCGATCTCGCGCCCGACCATCAGCGTGACCAGCCCGTCGGACGTCGTCGCCGCCATGTCGCCCGCATGGACGAGCCGGCCGTCGCGCAGCACCGCGACGCGCTCGGCGACCCGTGCGAGTTCCTCGAGCCGGTGCGAGATGTAGACGATCGCGACGCCGCGCGCCTTCAGCCGGTCGATCTGCTCGAACAGCAGCTCGACTTCACGCGCGGTCAGCATCGCGGTCGGTTCGTCGAGAATCAGCACACGGCAGTCGCCGATCAGGTTGCGTGCGATCTCGACCATCTGCTGGTGGCCGATGCCGAGCGCGCCGACCGGCGTATCGGGATCGACCGCGTCGAGCCCGACCTGCGCCATCGCGGCCCGCGCATCGTCGCGCAGCCGCGCGCGATCGATGATCCCGAAGCGCCGCGGCAGGCGGTTCAGGAACAGGTTTTCGGCGACCGTCAGTGTCGGCAGCAGGTTCAGCTCCTGCATCACCATGCGCACGCCGAGTGCCTCGGCCTGCGTCCGGCTCGCCGGCGCATACGGCATGCCGCCGAGCTGCATCGTGCCGGCGGTCGGCTCGACGAGCCCGCCGATGATCTTCGACAGCGTGCTCTTGCCGGCGCCGTTCTCGCCCGTCAACGCAAGCGCGTGGCCCGCTTCGAGCGTCAGCGTGACGTCGGCGAGCACGGGTTCGGCATAGGTCTTGCCGATGCCGGAGACGGACAGCACGGGAGCGGCTGCGCGGGAGGGTTGGAAAGTCGGGTCCATCGCGATCCTGGTTGCGGCCGCGCGCACGCGGCGCGCGGGTGTGACGCTCACAAGTGCATGTGCATGCAGTGGCCGTGATCGCGCTCACCCCGGATAACGGCCGCCGCGCCCGATTCTTGAGGGCGGCGGCCGCATCGGGGCCGCGTCACTTCGTCACGAGATCCACCGGCGTCTCGACCACGCCCGACATGTCGGCCTGCTTGCGATGCTCCGCAATCGCCTTGAGCGCCGTGTCGATACCGAACACGGCCTGCTTCGCCGCGTACTGATCGGCGGTCGCGAGCACGCGGCCGTCCTTCAGCATCGGCTTGATCGCGTTGATGTTGTCGTAGCCGACCACGAGCACCTTGCCCTGCTTGCCGGCCGCGCGCACGGCCGACACGGCGCCGATCGCCATGTTGTCGTTGCCGCACAGCAGCGCCTTCAGGTTCGGGTATTCGTTGAGCATCGCGGCGGCGACCGCATTGCCCTTGTCGATCTCCCATTCGCCGGACTGCACCGACACGACCTTCATCCCGCCCGCCTTCATCGCGTCCTGGAAGCCGGCCGTGCGCTGCTGCGCATTGGTCGTCGTCGACACGCCTTCGACGATGCCGACCTGGTCGCCCGCCTTCAGCCGCTTCGCGAGGTAATCGCCGATCTTGCGCGCGCCCTTGCGGTTGTCCGGGCCGACGAACGGCACGTTCAGGTTCTTCGATTTCAGCACGTCGGGATCGAGCCGGTTGTCGATGTTCACGACGACGATGCCGGCGTCGACCGCCTTCTTCACGACCGGCACGAGCGCCTTCGAATCGGCCGGCGCGAGCACGATCGCGTCGACCTTCGACACGATCATCTGCTCGACGATGCGGATCTGGTTCGCGGTGTCGGTTTCGTCCTTGATGCCGTTGGTGATCAGGTCGAACTGGCCCGCGTTGTGTTTCTGGTATTCCTTCGCGCCCGTTTCCATCGTCAGGAAGAACTCGTTGGCGAGCGACTTCATCACGAGCGCAACCTTCGGCTTGGCTGCCGATTGCGCGTGGACGGCCGGTGCGGCGGCGACCGCGACGGCGGCGAGCGCGGCGGTCAGGAAGCGACGGCGAAAGAGGACATTCATACTCATCTCCTGGCGACCGGCCCCTAAGGGCCGGACTATTGTTTGACTGTTGTTTTAATGTGAGCAAACGTTTGCGCCACACTACCCGGGCAATGGCCATCGATGCTGCTGTCGGTACCACGGAATGGAAGCGAGGCAGACGGCCGACTGCCTGGCGCGTGCTGTCGTTTACGCGCCGCCGCCGGCGGGACGCCGGCGGAGTGAAGGCTATGCTGTACCGATTCGCGTCGGTGTGCAACCTGTCTGATCAATATTTAAGGGTTTATTCGGAGCGCGAGTCACGCCGGGCCCCGCGGCGCCGGTTCGTCTTCACCGGCCGACGGCGGCTCGCCGAAGCGGTTTGCATGCGGCGTGCCGGCGATGAAGCCGTTCATCACGAACAACGCGAGCGCGCCGACGATCGGCACGAACAGCAGCAGCATCCACCATCCCGACTTGTCGATGTCGTGCAGCCGCTTCACGCCGACCGCAATCGACGACCACACCGCGACGACCGCGATGACGACGGCCACCAGCATCACCAGCGGCGGCAGATCGTCTTCCGGCGCACCGCGGGAACCCGCATCGAAAATCGCGCTGACCACCGTGGAAACCAGCGCGTAGATCCACCACGGCAGGCGCCCGATCCGGCCTTCGAACGAAAAGAGAAGCCATTTCAGATTCATTGTTTACCTCTTCGTCACGCGTGTTGCGTGCTGCGCGGTAGGTCTCCGAGCGTGCCGGGACCGGCGATCCATGTGCGTTGTTTCTTGAAGGCGGACGGGCTGCCGGCTTTGCCTTTCGCACTTCGTTCCGGTGTTGCGCGTTGCATCGCTGGTGCGATCCGGCCGGCAGGATGGCGACCAACGGACGGCCCGAGCGCACGTCACCCGGCATTCACGCGCATTGAATCACATTTGCCGGCCAATGGATCGCTCGATATGGCAGATGGCCGAACCCGAAACGAGGCGTACACGCGCACCCTCTTGTTCTTGTCGTTGGGTCGGCAAGCGAATACATGTCGTTCGCCGCGCGCGGCGAAGAATCGGACGGAAACCGCGATGGCGGCCGATGATACGGTGAGTCGAATCACCCAGGCAGCGGCAAATCGCCTGCCGCTGCCCAATACATGACAACCCGCGCCGGTATGTCGCGCCATCCGCGGTGAGCGCGCGGATGACGCGCGACGCGCTGCCGTCAAACGGCTTCGCGCAACAGCCCCGCGATTTCCGCTTCGTTCAGATGCGGCGCGAACATCTCGATCAGCCGGTACGCATACGCGCGCAGGAACGCGCCCTTGCGCAGCCCGACCCGCGTCGTGCTCGCTTCGAACAGGTGCTGCGTATCGAGCGCGACGAGCCCCGTGTCGCGCTGCGGATCGTAGGCCATCGCCGCGACCACGCCGATCCCCATGCCGAGCTCGACATAGGTCTTGATCACGTCCGCGTCGATCGCGGTCAGCACGACGTCGGGCACGGCGCCCGCCTGCGTAAACGCCTGGTCGATGTGCGAGCGGCCCGTGAAGTCCTGGTCGTACGTGATGATCGGGTACTCGGCGATTTCCTCGAGCGTCAGGTTCTCGCGGCCGACGAGCGGATGGCCCTTCGGCACGACGACCGTGTGGTGCCACGAATAGCACGGGAACGTGACGATGTCCGGATAGCGGTCGAGCGCTTCGGTCGAAATGCCGAGATCGGCCTCGCCGTTCAAAATCATCTGCGCGATCTGCTGCGGGCTGCCCTGGCGCAGCGCGAGATGCACCTTCGGGAACACGTCGGTGAACTGGCGGATCACCTTCGGCAGCGCGTAGCGCGCCTGCGTGTGCGTCGTCGCGACGACGAGGTGGCCGCTGTCCTGGTCGGCGAACTGGCGCGCGACGCGGCGCAGGTTCTCGGCGTCGAGCAGCATCCGCTCGATCAGCTGGTGCACGGCCTTGCCGGGCTCCGTGAGCCCCGTCAGCCGCTTGCCGCGCCGGATGAAGATGTCGACGCCCAGCTCATCCTCGAGATCCTTGATCTGCTTCGACACGCCCGACTGCGACGTGTACAGCACGTTCGCGACTTCCGTCAGGTTCATGTTCTGGCGCACCGCTTCGCGCACGAACCGCAATTGCTGAAAATTCATGGGTATGCCTCTTAGGCTGTCGTTGTTTGATTGTCGATTCCGAGCGTATCCCGCCCCCTGCCCTGCATTTTCTCGTCAACGCGCGGGAAACACACGCACCGCGCGCGGCACCGCCGTCGCACCGTCGCCGACCTGCAGCGACAGCGCCCGCCATGCATCGCGATCGAGTTCGGCCTCGAGCGCGCCACCCGCGCGCGCCTCGAGCTCCACGCGCACCGAGCCGCCCAGCGGGATCACGCGGCGCACGTCCACCGCGATGCCGTCGCGGTGCCCGGCTTCGCCAACCGGCCACAGCTGCAGGTCGTGCGGGCGCACATAGGCGTTCGCGGGGCCCGCGAAATCGGCGTCGACCTCGATCGGCGCGGCCGCCCCCTCGGCGACGAAGCCACGCCCGGCGACCGTGCCCGGCAACCGGTTGGCCGCGCCGAGGAATTCGTAGACGAATGCGCTCTGCGGATGATCGTAGACGTCCTGCGGGCTGCCGACCTGCTCGACGTGGCCGCGGTTCAGCACGACGATGCGGTCCGCGACTTCCAGCGCCTCCTCCTGGTCGTGCGTGACGAAGATCGTCGAGATGTGCAGGTCGTCGTGCAGACGACGCAGCCAGCCGCGCAGCTCCTTGCGGACCTTCGCGTCGAGCGCGCCGAACGGCTCGTCGAGCAGCAGCACCTTCGGCTCGACCGCGAGCGCCCGGGCGAGCGCGATACGCTGGCGCTGGCCGCCCGACAGCTCGGACGGATAGCGCTGCGCGAGCCAGTCGAGCTGCACGAGCTTGAGCAGTTCGTGCACCTTCTCGCGGATCGCGGCTTCCGACGGCCGCTCGCGGCGCGGCTTCACGCGCAGCCCGAATGCGACGTTCTCGAACACCGTCATGTGGCGGAACAGCGCGTAGTGCTGGAACACGAAACCGACCTGGCGGTCGCGTGCACCGACCGATGCCACGTCGAGCCCCTGCAGCACGACCTGGCCGGCATCCGCGTGCTCGAGGCCCGCGATCACGCGCAGCAGCGTGGTCTTGCCGCAGCCGGACGGCCCGAGCAGCGCGACCAGCTCGCCCGGCGGGAAGTCGAGCGATACGTTGTCGAGCGCCGTGAAATCGCCGAAGCGCTTCTGAAGGTTACGGACGGTGATACCCATTCTGGTTGCCTCTTTACGATTTCGACGAAACGGCGCCGACGGGGCCGGCATGTGCGGGAACGGCGTCGTGCGCGTCGGCCAGTTCGGCCGCCAGATGACGCTCGGCGATCAGCTTCAGCGCGAGCGTGACGAGCGCGAGCAGCGCCAGCACCGACGCCACCGCGAACGCCGCCGCGAAGTTGTATTCGTTGTACAGGATCTCCACGTGCAGCGGCATCGTGTCGGTCACGCCGCGGATGTGGCCGGACACGACCGACACCGCGCCGAACTCGCCCATCGCGCGCGCATTGCACAGGATCACGCCGTACAGCAGGCCCCACCTCACGTTCGGCAGCGTCACGCGACGGAAGATCTGCCAGCCCGACGCGCCGAGCACGCGCGCGGCTTCTTCCTCGTCGGTGCCTTGCGCCTGCATCAGCGGAATCAGCTCGCGCGCGACGAACGGGAACGTGACGAAGATCGTCGCGAGCACGATGCCCGGCACCGCGAAAATGATCTGCACGTCGTGATCCTGCAGCCACGGCCCGAACCAGCCCTGCGCGCCGAACAGCAGCACGTACACGAGGCCCGAGATCACCGGCGACACCGAGAACGGCAGGTCGATCAGCGTCGTCAGCAGCGCCTTGCCGCGGAATTCGAACTTCGCGATCGCCCACGATGCGCACACGCCGAACACGAGGTTCAACGGCACCGCGATCACGGCGACGGTCAGTGTCAGCTTGATCGCCGACCACGCATCGGGATCGGCCAGCGATTCGAAATAGAAGCCGACGCCCTTGCGCAGCGCCTCGACGAACACCGCGGCGAGCGGCACGACGAGGAAAAACGCGAGGAACGCCAGCGCGATGCCCGTGAGCAGCCAGCGCACGACGCGCGACTCGCTGACGGGGTCGAGCCGCTTCGTGGCACGCGCGGCCGGCGACGGGGTTTTCAGCACGACGGTGGCCTCCTGGCTCATTGCTGGCCTCCTGCTGCTACGGCGACGGTGGCGGGCGCCGGGCCGCTCGCGCCCTTGCTCGTACGACGCTGCAGATACCACTGCAGCGTGTTGATCAGCAGCAGCATCAGGAACGACACGACCAGCATCACGACCGCCAGCGCGGTCGCGCCCGCGTAGTCGTACTGCTCGAGCTTGGTGATGATGAGCAGCGACGTGATCTCGGATTTCATCGGCACGTTGCCGGCGATGAAGATCACCGAGCCGTATTCGCCGAGCGCACGTGCGAACGCGAGCGCGAAACCGGTGAGGAGCGCCGGCAGCACGGCCGGCAGCACGACGCGGCGGAACGTCAGCCAGCGCGACGCGCCGAGGCATGCGGCGGCCTCCTCCTGCTCGCGCTCGAAATCCTCGAGCACCGGCTGCACCGTGCGCACGACGAACGGCAGCCCGATGAAGGTCAGCGCGACCAGCACGCCGGCCGGCGTGAACGCGATCTTGATGCCGAGCGGCGCGAGATACTGGCCGACCCAGCCGTTGGTCGCGTAAACGGCCGCGAGCGAAATGCCGGCGACCGACGTCGGGAGCGCAAACGGCAAATCGACGACCGCATCGACGAGGCGCTTGAACGGAAACGTGTAGCGCACCAGAACCCAGGCGACAAGAAAGCCGAACACGGCGTTGATCAGCGCGCCGCCGAGCGCGGCGGAGAACGTCAGCCGGTACGACGCGAGCACGCGCGGCGACGTGACGGCGGTGACGAACTGGTCCCACGACAGCGTCGCGGTCTTCAGGAACGTGGCGGCGAGCGGTATCAGCACCACGAGGCTCAAATAGGCCACCGTGATGCCTAGCGTCACGCCGAAACCGGGCAGCGCGCTCGGCTTGCGAAAGGTGTACGTCGTCATCGGATGCTCTTGCTGGGTCGATGCTGCTCATGGGTCCGACGCAAACGCCGGCGCAGTGAATCGCGCCGGCGGCCCGTCGGGGATGCGGCGCGCTATCGTGGCGCGCCGCTGTCGTTATGGCGTTACTGCGGCTTGTAGATCGAATCGAACACGCCGCCGTCCGCAAAATGCGTCTTCTGCGCATTCGTCCAGCCGCCGAAGGTATCGTCGACCGTGTACAGCTTCAGCTTCGGGAACTGCTTCGTCAGCTCCGCCGGCACGTTCTTCGAACGCGGCCGGTAGTAGTTGCGCGCCGCGATCTCCTGGCCCTGCGGGCTGTACAGGAAGTTCAGGTACGCATCGGCCAGCTTGCGCGTGCCCTTCTTGTCGACCACCTTGTCCACCACCGCGACGGGCGGCTCGGCCAGGATGCTCACCGACGGCACGACGATCTCGAACTTGTCGGTGCCGAATTCCTTGACCGACAGGAATGCCTCGTTTTCCCATGCGATCAGCACGTCGCCGATCCCGCGCTGCACGAAGCTCGTGGTCGCGCCGCGCGCGCCCGAATCGAGCACGCCTGCGTTCTTGTAGAGCTTCGTGACGAATTCCTTCGCCGTCTGCTCGTTGCCGCCCGGCTTGTGCACCGCATACGCCCATGCGGCCAGGTAGTTCCAGCGCGCGCCGCCCGACGTCTTCGGATTCGGCGTGACGATCGAGATGCCCGGCTTGGTCAGGTCGTCCCAGTCCTTGATCCCCTTCGGATTGCCCTTGCGCACCAGGAACACGATCGTCGACGTGTACGGCGACGCGTTGTCGGGCAGGCGCTTCTGCCAGTCCTTGTTGACGAGCCCCTTGTTCGCGAGCGCATCGATGTCGTACGCAAGCGCCAGCGTGACGACGTCGGCCTGCAGGCCGTCGAGCACCGAGCGCGCCTGCGCGCCCGAACCGCCGTGCGACTGCTTGAAGTTGACGGTCTCGCCCGTCTTCGCCTTCCACTCCTTGCCGAACGCCTGGTTGAAGTCCTGATACAGCTCGCGCGTCGGGTCGTACGACACGTTCAGGAAGGTCGTATCGGCCTGTGCGTGCGTCGCGACGCCCAGCGCCGCCGCCGCGCCCAGCGCGAGTGTTGCGATCAGGCGGCCCACTCCGCCCACCAGCCCCGTATTGCGCTTGCCCATCCTTGGTTCTCCAGTGTTGTCGGTATTGCGATGTCGGGCCAGTCTAACGAACGGGTTACATGATTAAAAATAATCGTTCCTTATTTTTTAATACTCAAAAGTGCTAACGCAGACGGGATGGATGGTTGTGGCAGATGAACCGGCGTCCGGGCGTCGTGAAATCGCGTCGGAACCGGCGCGATCGCGTCGAACCTCACGTAACACTTGAAATTCTCGAACTACTGTATAAAAATACAGCTCACTGTCTATCCATACAGTTGAGCCATGACCAAACTCACCGCCCGTCAGCAGCAAGTGTTCGACTTGATCCGTCGCGCGATCGAGCGCTCCGGATTCCCGCCCACCCGTGCCGAGATCGCGGCCGAACTGGGCTTCAGTTCGCCGAATGCGGCCGAGGAGCACCTGCGCGCACTCGCGCGCAAGGGTGTGATCGAGCTGGCCGCCGGCGCGTCGCGCGGCATCCGCCTGCTCGGCATCGACGATGCCCCGCACCAGTTCACGTTGCCGCACGCCGCCCTGATGCAGTTGTCGCTGCCGCTCGTCGGCCGCGTCGCGGCCGGTAGCCCGATCCTTGCGCAGGAGCACATCTCGCAGCATTACGCGTGCGATCCCGCGCTGTTCTCCAGCAAGCCCGATTACCTGCTGAAAGTGCGCGGCCTGTCGATGCGCGACGCCGGCATCCTCGACGGCGACCTCCTCGCCGTGCAGAAGCGCACGGAAGCGAAGGACGGCCAGATCATCGTCGCGCGTCTCGGCGACGACGTCACGGTCAAGCGCCTGATGCGCCGGCCGGGCGGTCTCGAACTGATCGCGGAGAACCCCGATTACGAAAACATCTTCGTCAAGGCCGGCAGCGCGGAGTTCGCGCTGGAAGGCATCGCCGTCGGGCTGATTCGCTCGGGCGAACTCTGACATTCCGTCTCGCTGAGGAGAACATCATGGAACGCCTTGCCCGTCTGCTGCCTTTCCGTCAATTCGGCCGCCTGCGTCACCTGCGCGGCCGCACGCCCTGCGCACCGCTGTCCGCGGCGGCGCCTGTGCAAGAAGAAGTCGCAGTCGAACGGCAGGCGTCCCTGCTGCCGTCGGCGCTCCCCGCTTTCGCGCGGGTATCGCTGAACGCCGGCCTGAATCACGCCGAACCCGCGCGCCGTGCACCGGTGCGCGTCTATCACGGCCGTTCGCGCCTGATCATGGTCGGCACGATCGATGCCGTATGCCGGATGATCGATCGCTGCATCGCAGAGGAACGATCGGCCACGCCCGGCGGTCTCTGATTGCGGAACATCCCCGCACCGGAGGCAACGTGACCGGATCTTCGGGCCGCGCATGGCGGCTCAAGCCCCTTCTGATCGTCGTGCTGGCCGTCGCCATCGTTACGGCGATCGGCTATGCCTACGCATCGCCGTACGTCGCGCTCGGTCGCCTGAAATCGGCGATCGATGCGCGCGATGCACAGGCCATCAGTGAATATGTCGATTTCCCGTCGCTGCGCATCAGCCTGAAGCAGCAGGTCACGGAAGAGTTGATGCGCCGGATCGACGCGGTGAAGAAGAACAATCCGTTCGCGGTGATCGGTGCGCTGATCGGGTCGGCACTGATCGGCCCGCTGGTCGATGCGTACGCGACCCCGGAAGGCGTAGCCGCGCTGATGAGCGGATTGCCACCGCGTGGCAATCCAGGAGAGCGCCCACCCGAATGGTCGAATCTGCCGCCAGGCAGCAATACGCCGGCGGCGCCGGCGGCCAATCCGGCTCCACCGGCAAGCGCAGCCGCTCCGGGTAGCAACACGGCCTCTACGGCTGCGTCATCGGCACCACCCGCCGCTGCCGCACCGGCCAGCCCGGTCGATGCAACGCATGTGCCGCACCAGCAGCAAACCAGCGCCGGTTACCGGAATATCGATGAATTCGTCGTGACCTACCAGCGCAGTGCCGACGGCACGCGCTATGCGGCGATATTCCACCGCTTCGGCCTGTTCTCGTGGAAGTTGTCCGCGATCGACCTACACGCTTGAGCGGTCTTGAGTGGCCGCGGTCAGCGCCCACCCCACGGACGTGGCACGACGCCCGACCGGCGCGATTCGCCGGTCAGGCAGTCATCGAATCATCCGAATCATTGGATCATTTGCCGTTCGCCGTGGCCGCTTCACGCTCCCGCGCGATTTCTTCCTTCTGCTCCTGCGCCGACGAACACGCAACCAGAATGCTGCAGTTCACGCGATCGAGCAGTTGCGTGTTGCCCGACCCCATCCACCATCTGGACAACCCGCTACGGCACCGATGGCCAACGACGACGAGGTCGGCCTTCAGCTCCGTCGCAAGATTCGCGATTTCGTCGATCGGATAGCCGAACGCGAAATGGCCTTCGGCCTGCACGCCGCGCTCGCGCAGCCAGTTCACCCCTTCCTGCAGGATTTCACGCGCGGTTTCCTCGAACCGGCCACATGCGACGTCGGTCAGCAAACCCGCGCTCTGTGCAATGCTCGAGCGCATGTCGACCACCGACAGCAAATGCGTCTCGGCCTTCAGGTCCATCGCGAGATTGGCGCCGCAACGCAGTGCCTTGCGTCCTTCGAGCGTGCCGTCGTAACACAGCAAAATCTTGTTGTAGCTAGCCATGAAACCTCCCTGTCACAACACCGAGCCTACGCATTCATCATGGTGCGCCGCAATTCAGGACGCAAGGGATGGAAAACGCTGATTCGCCCCGCTCGGCTCGTGCGCGATGATGCAGTGCACGATCGGTGCGACCATGCATCGCATCGTGCAGGCATGCCCTGAAGAGACGCAGCCGATGCACTAGAATGGCCCGTTCGTACTCCAGCGGGCCATCAGGCGCCGGCGTCGTGCGCTTCGGTCATGCCCGTGTGACACGCAATCGTCCGATCGGTTCGTCAACCGGCCACGCATCCGGCAGCGGAACGCTTCCGCGCCGCCTACAACGACAACATGCCCATGTCCGTTGCACCGATCGATTTCCGGAACGTCGAGAAGCACTATGGCGACAAGCTCGTCGTCAACGGCCTGTCCTTCACCGTCCAGGCCGGCGAATGCTACGGCCTGCTCGGGCCGAACGGCGCCGGCAAGACCACCACGCTGAAAATGCTGCTCGGCCTCACGCATCCCGATGCAGGCACCATTTCGCTCTGCGGCGAACCGGTTCCATCGCGTGCGCGGCATGCGCGCCAGCGCGTCGGGGTCGTCCCGCAGTTCGACAATCTCGACCCCGACTTCACCGTGCGCGAGAACCTGCTCGTCTTCAGCCGCTACTTCGGCATGTCGGCGCAGGCCGCGCACGCGCTCGTGAAGCCGCTGCTCGAATTCGCGAAGCTCGAGAACAAGGCCGATGCGAAGGTCGGCGAGCTGTCGGGCGGCATGAAGCGCCGCCTGACGCTCGCGCGCGCGCTCGTCAACGATCCGGACGTGCTGGTGCTCGACGAGCCGACGACGGGCCTCGACCCGCAGGCGCGTCACCTCATGTGGGAGCGGCTGCGCTCGCTGCTCGCGCGCGGCAAGACGATCCTGATCACCACGCACTTCATGGAAGAAGCCGAGCGCCTGTGCGACCGCCTGTGCGTGATCGAGGAAGGCCGCAAGATCGCCGAAGGCGCGCCGCACGCGCTGATCGAATCGGAGATCGGCTGCGACGTGATCGAGATCTACGGGCCCGATCCGGCCACGCTGCGTGACGAGCTGTCGGCGTTCGCGAAGCACACCGAGATCAGCGGCGAGACGCTGTTCTGCTACGTGAGCGATCCGGAACCGCTGAGCGCGCGACTCAAGGGTCGCACGGGGTTGCGCTATCTGCATCGCCCGGCCAATCTTGAAGATGTGTTCCTGCGGCTCACCGGCCGCGAAATGCAGGACTGATCGATCATGGATGTCCGCAACTATTCGACCGCCGCACCGTCGGCACCGCCGCGCGTGTCGCGCTTCGCGATTGCGATGCCCGCGAACGCGACCAACTGGATCGCCGTCTGGCGGCGCAACTATCTCGTCTGGCGCAAGCTCGCGCTCGCGTCGATGTTCGGCAATCTTGCCGATCCGATGATCTATCTGTTCGGGCTGGGGTTCGGGCTCGGGCTGATGCTCGGCCATGTCGACGGCGTGTCGTATATCGCGTTCCTCGCGGCCGGCACGGTCGGGTCGAGCGTGATGATGTCCGCGAGCTTCGAGTCGATGTATTCGGGGTTCTCGCGCATGCACGTGCAGCGCACGTGGGAAGCGATCATGCATACGCCGCTCGCGCTCGGCGACATCGTGCTCGGCGAGATCGTTTGGGGAGCCAGCAAGGCGATGCTGTCGGGGGCCGCGATCATGCTCGTCGCGGGGGCGCTCGGCTATGCGCAGTTTCCGTCGATGCTCGCGGCGCTGCCCGTGATCGTGCTCGCAGGCCTCGCGTTTGCCAGCATCGCGATGATCGTCACGGCGCTCGCGCCGTCCTATGATTTCTTCATGTTTTATCAGACGCTCGTGCTGACGCCGATGCTGCTGCTGTCGGGCGTGTTCTTCCCGATCACGCAGTTGCCGCCGATCGCGCAACACGCGGCGCAGGCGCTGCCGCTCGCGAATGCCGTCGAACTGATCCGGCCCGCGATGCTCGGCCGGCCGGCAACCGACGTCGCGCTGCATGTCGCGGTGCTCGCCGGTTACGCGGTCGGCGGATTCCTGCTGTCCGCGTGGCTGTTCCGGCGGCGGATGATGCGCTGACGGCCGGCGCACGGGCGCCGGCTTCCTGCGACGACCTTACTCGTCGTCGTCGCTCCACGGGATCTCGACGTCGGTCAGGAACGCGACGGTCGCGAGCGGGCCGCCTTCCTGGCGGCCGAGCTTGCCGTCCGCGCGATGCCATTCGACGCGAAACTGCGTGCCCGGATCGTCGGCCAGCAGATAGACCGTGCGCAGCTCTTCCTTGTCGGCTTCGTCCACCGGGCCGTCGAACGACACCAGCATCTTCTGCGGCCACAGGCCGTTGACCGGATCGTAGATGCGATCGCCTTGCGGAATGTCGATGCTGGCCTCGACGCCGATCGTTGCGGAGGCCTCGATGATCATCGTGCCGAGTGCGTTCAGCACGGCAGTCGCCCGCGCGGAATTGGCCTGGCGGATCGCGAGATCGCCGCGCGTCAGCGCCTTTTCGAGTCGAGGATGGATCTTCGGTTGGGTCATGCGTTTTCCTGTTTGCTTCTTGTAAATGGCGCCGCACGCGTGAAACGGCGGCGCCGGATGAATACGACGATTGCGCGCTGCTGGCGCGCCGCCTGCGCGCGTCAGAACCCGAGCGCGACCGCGAGCAGGCCGCTCGCGATCCCGAACACGACGACGAGCGTCGCGACGATGGCCAGCATGTAAGGCTTGAACGAACGCGCGAGCATCGCGAGCGACGGCACGCTGATCGGCGGCAACGTCATCAGCAGCGCGGCGGCCGGGCCAACGCCCATGCCGAGCGACAGCATCGCCTGGATGATCGGCACCTCGCCGGCCGTCGGGATCACGAACAGCATGCCCGCGACCGCGAATGCAATGATCCAGCCGAGATGATTGCCGATGTCCGGGCCGATATGCGGGAACAGCCATGCGCGCGCGGCGCCGAGCAGCAGCACGAGCACGATGTATTCGGGCACGAGCCGCACGGCCATGCGCGCGAGCAGCTTCATCCAGCGGACGAACGGATTGCCGGCCGCGGCCTGCTCGGCCGCCAGCGCGGCGAGCTGCGCATCGTCGATGCTGCGGTCTTCAGGGCGTGCGATGCGGTTCAGCAGATAGCCGATCCCGAACACCATCGCGATGCCGAGCACGAGGCGCAGCGCACTCCAGTGCCAGCCGAGCACGAAGCCCATGAACACCAGCGCCGCCGGGTTCAGCACCGTGTTGCCGAGCCAGAACGCGACCGCACCGCCCGGCGATGCATGGCGCGCACGCAGCCCCGCGACGACCGGCGCCGCACAGCACGTGCACATCATGCCGGGCAGCGACAGCAGGCCGCCCGCGGCGACGCTGCCGAAGCCGGTGCGGCCGAGCACGCGCGCGACCCAGTGCGCGGGCAGCAGCGCCTGCACGGCCGAACCGAGCAGCAGGCCCAGCACCATTGCCTGCCAGATCGCCTTGCCGTACGCCCACGCGTAGTCGAGCGCGGCCTTCAGCGACGGCTCGGGCGCGGTCGCCGACGTGCCCATCAGGATCGACTGGCCGATCGAATGGTGCTCGGCGGCCACGAACGCCTTGTTGTAGTACGGAAACCATTTCACATAGAACAGTCCCGCGACCGCGATCAGCAGGAAGGTCATCCAGCCGAGGGCCGGATTGGGTTGGGTGCGTGTGGTCGTCATCGTGTGGTGGTCGATTGGTTTTGGTCAGTTTCGAATGTCGCGC
This sequence comes from Burkholderia sp. AU45274, assembly GCF_030482505.1. NCBI lineage: Bacteria > Pseudomonadati > Pseudomonadota > Betaproteobacteria > Burkholderiales > Burkholderiaceae > Burkholderia > Burkholderia sp. AU45274. The sequence goes on from NZ_JAUJQE010000002.1 coordinate 737,759, forward strand.
CTGCAGCAAACGCGGCCGATGCGGGTAGCCCGGCCTGTGCGAGCTGGGCCAGCAGCGCACGCGCCTGCTCGCGCCCATCGGCGGCGTTGGGCCGGAACGTGAACGTCAGCGCCCGGTTCGGCTTGTTGTATGCCGCGCGGTAGGTCCGTGCGTAGGCCGGATCGTAATGCTTGTCGATCAGTTCGGTGAACAGTTCGGCCCGCGCGTCCGCATCGATCAGCGCCTTCCAGTGCGTCACCTGCTCGCGGCTGTGCAGGCCGATCAGCCGATTGAGCTGCGCCTTGAACGTATCCGGTTCGTCGAACAGGTGAGCGTAGTCGTCGAGGAGAAATGCGATGCGCTCGTCATGCGCCGCGTCGACATGCACCCACGGCCCTGCGTGAAACGCTTCGATCAACGCGATCGGCAACTGCACGAGCCCGATCCGGCGGCTTTCCGACTCGACGAACACCGGCCATTCGGGGTCGAAACGTCCGAGTGTTTCGACGAGCCCCGAATCGAACCCCTTCTGCGCCGGCTGAGGCTTGCCCGGCAGCGCGCCGAGCAGCGAACCGCGATGGCACGCGAGCGCCTCGAGATCGAGCGTCTGCGCGCCCACGTCGCGCAGCGCGTTCAGCAGGCGCGTCTTGCCGCAGCCCGTATGGCCGACGAGCGCGATGTAGCGAAAGCGCGTCGGCAGCGAGTCGAGCGTCGCGCACACCGACTGGCGGTATGCCTTGTAGCCGCCGTCGAGCTGGCGCGCCTTCCAGCCGATCAGGTTGAACCAGGTCGTCATCGAGCCCGAGCGCTTGCCGCCGCGCCAGCAATAGATCAGCGGCCGCCAGTTGCGCGGACGGTCGGCGAACGTCGTGTCGAGATGGCGCGCGATGTTGCGCGCGACCATCGCCGCGCCGACCCGGGTCGCCTCGTACGGCGACACCTGGCGGTACATCGTACCGACGAGCACGCGCTCCTCGTTGCTGAGCACGGGCGCGTTCAGCGCGCCGGGAATATGGTCCTCGGCGAACTCGAGCGGCGTGCGCACGTCGATGATCTCGTCGAACTCGCCGGCGCGATCGAGGGTGACAATCAGGTTCTTCAATTTGGCGTCGAACGGGGGCGATGCGGCTCGATGAGCCGCATGGGCACGGAAGGCGGATTGACGATTATCTCACGGGCCGGCGTCTCGGGCCGCGCGCGGCAGTTGGCGGCGCCGACGCGGCCTGCATCGCATCGATCAGATGGTCGCGGAACGCGCGAACCGACGCGGGCAGGTCACGCCCCGCCATCGTCTGCACCTGGATGCTGCGCTCGCGCAGCTGCGGGTTCGTCACGGGCACGACGACGAAGCCGTCCGCGGCGCAGCGGTCACGCACCGACAGCAGCCCCGTGAACATCACCGCGCCCGTGCGGCGCGCGTAACCGTACATCGCCGCCGTGTTGTTGCTCGTCAGTTCGGGCTCGAGCAGCAGCCCGTCGAGCGCGCACGCGATGTCGATCAGCTGGCGCACCGTCGTGCCGGCCTCGGGCAGCACGTGCGGGTGACGCGCGACATCGGCGAGCGACACGGCTTCCCGCGTCGCGAGCGGATGGTCGTGCCGCACCAGCGCGAAGATCGGCGCGCGCTCGGAGTGGTCGACGCGCACGCCCTTCTCCGGCGCGAGGCTGAAGCTCAACGCGATGTCCACATCGCCATCGCGAACACGCCGCGTCGCGTCCGCCGGTGACACCACCCATACGGAGAAATCGACACCCGGATGGCGCGCCTTGAAGCTGGCCAGCGTGCCGGGCAGGAAATCGATCGCGAACCCTTCCGAGCACGCGATCTTCAGCAGGCTGCCGTGCAGCGCGTCGAGCCCGCCGATGTCCTTCATCACGTGCTCGGCCTCCAGCAGGCTGCGCTGCGCGAACGCCAGCAGCCGCTCGCCGGCCTCCGACAACGCCATTCCGCGCGGCCGGCGCTCGAACAGCGGTGCGCCGAGCTCGTTCTCCAGTTTCGCGATCTGGCGGCTGATCGCCGATACGGCCACGTGCAGCCGCGCGGACGCGTCGCTGATCGAGCCGGTGCGCGCCACCTCGACGAAATACCGCAACGCCAGGCCATGCAGGAAAGCCGCCATCGCTCTGTCTCCGCCCGGCTGCCGGGCTTGCCGCTTTGCCTTTTCGGCAAAGAAAGGTTCGAAATTCGATCATTGTGACAAAAAAAACGGCTTCCTAGAATCGATCGCATTTCACGCTGCATGCCCGATCCGGCGCGTGCAGCGAAGCCGTCAGAGGAGACCCGACTTGAGCCGTACCGCCGCCATCCAGCACGCGCTGAACCAGTTCGAATCCGGTGCGTTCTTCACGACCCTGAGCCGCCGCGTCGGCCTGCGCACCGAAAGCCAGGAGAGCGGCAATGAAGCCGCGTTGCGCGCCTACCTGACCGACGAGATCGCCCCCGAAGCCGCGCGCCTCGGCTTCACGTCGCGGATCGTCGACAATCCCGTCGACGGCGGCGGCCCGTTCCTGCTCGCCTCGCGCCACGAAGACGACGCGCTGCCGACCGTGCTGATCTACGGCCACGGCGACGTCGTGCGCGGCTACGACGCGCAGTGGCGCGCGCCGCTGTCGCCGTGGACGCTGACGGCCGACGGCGACCGCTGGTACGGCCGCGGCAGCGCCGACAACAAGGGCCAGCACACCATCAACCTGGCCGCGCTGGCGAGCGTGCTCGACGCGCGCGGCGGCCGGCTCGGCTTCAACGCGAAGCTGCTGATCGAAATGGGCGAGGAAACGGGTTCGCCGGGCCTCGACGCACTGTGCCGCCAGGAACGCGACGCGCTCGCGGCCGACGTGCTGATCGCATCCGACGGCCCGCGCATCGCCGCCGCGCGCCCGACGGTATTCCTCGGCTCGCGCGGCTCGGTCAATTTCAAGCTGAGCCTGCGCGCCCGTGACGGCGCGCATCACTCCGGCAACTGGGGCGGGCTGCTGCGCAATCCGGCGATCGTGCTCGCCCATGCGCTCGCGAGCCTCGTCGACGCGCGCGGTGCGATTCGCGTCGCGGGGCTGCGTCCGCCGCCGATCCCGGCGGCCGTGCGCGATGCGCTCGCCGACCTCTCCGTCGGCGGCGGCCCCGGCGATCCGGCGCTCGACGCCGACTGGGGCGAGCCCGGCCTCACCGCGCCCGAGCGCGTGTTCGGCTGGAACACGTTCGAGATCCTCGCGTTCAAGGCCGGCAACCCCGAGCACCCCGTCAACGCGATCCCGCCCGCCGCGTACGCGCACTGCCAGTTGCGCTTCGTCGTCGGCACCGACTGGCAAGCGCTGCACGCGCATCTGCGCACGCACCTCGATGCACACGGCTTCGCCGACATCGAGATCGACGTCGAACGCGGCGCGCCGGCGACGCGCGTGCCGCCGGACGATCCGTGGGTGCGCTGGGCCGTCGCGTCGCTGGCGCGGACCACCGGCAAGAAGCCCGCGATCCTGCCGAATCTCGGCGGCACGCTGCCGAACGAAGTGTTCGCCGACACGCTCGGGTTGCCGACGCTGTGGGTGCCGCACTCGTACCCGGCGTGCTCGCAGCACGCACCGGACGAGCACCTGCTCGCGAGCGTCGTCAGCGAGGGGCTGCAGATGATGGCCGGCCTCTTCTGGGATCTCGGCGACGACGCACCGACCGCTCGCCGCACGGCGCCCGCCGCGGCCGACGCCGCCCTGTAACGCGCTTCGCCCCTTTCACGGGACCTGCACACACGATGAATACGACCACCCTGACCTCGCAGGAAGCCGCCCGCCCCAGCGCCGCGAAGATCCGGCGCATCATCTTCGCGGCGTCGATCGGCAACGCGCTCGAATGGTTCGACCTGATCGTCTACGGCTTCTTCGCGGTGACGATCGCCAAGCTGTTCTTCCCCGCCACCAGCGAAGCGACGTCGCTGATGCTGACGCTCGGCACGTTCGGGCTGTCCTACCTGATCCGGCCGATCGGCGGCTTCGTGCTCGGCGCGTACGCGGATCGCGCGGGCCGCAAGGCGTCGCTGCTGCTGTCGATCGCGATGATGATGGCCGGCACGCTGCTGATCGCACTGATGCCGACCTACGCGTCGATCGGCCTGCTCGCGCCGCTCGGGATCATGCTGTCGCGGCTGATGCAGGGCTTTTCCGCGGGCGGCGAATTCGCGAGCTCGACCGCGTTCCTCGTCGAGCATGCACCGCAGCGGCGCGGTTTCATGTCGAGCTGGCAGTTCGCGAGCCAGGGCCTCGCGACGCTGCTCGCATCGGGCTTCGGCGCGTTGCTGACCTCCACGCTGACGACCGCGCAACTCGAAAGCTGGGGCTGGCGCGTGCCGTTCCTGTTCGGGCTCGCGATCGGCCCGGTCGGGCTGTATATCCGCCGCTACGTCGACGAGGGCGTCGAGTTCAAGACGCAGGCACGCTCGGAAGCGCCGGTGCGCGAGCTGTTCGCGGAACAAAAGGTGCGGGTGCTGCTGTCGATCGGCGCGCTCGTGATCTCGACCGCGATCAACTACATGATCCTGTACATGCCGACTTACGCGATCAAGCAGCTCGGCCTGCCCGCCTCGACGGGCTTCGCTGCCACGCTCGCGACCGGCTTCGTGCTCACGCTCGTCACGCCGGTCGTCGGCCACCTGTCCGATCGTACCGGGCGGATCCGCATGATGGCGGTCGCGGCGGTCATGATGCTCGTCACCGTGTACCCGACGTTCGCGTGGCTCACGCGTCACGCGTCGTTCGCGACGATGCTCGCCGCCCTGGTCTGGATCGGTGCGCTGAAGGCGATGTACTGCGGCGCGCTGCCGGCGCTGATGGCCGAGCTGTTCCCGTCGCAAACCCGCGCAACGGGGCTCGCGGTCAGCTACAACACGGGTGTCACGCTGTTCGGCGGCTTCGCGCCGTTCGTCATCACCTGGCTGATCAGCGCGACCGGCAACCGGCTGTCGCCGGCGCTCTACCTGATGGGGTGCGCGCTGCTGAGCCTCGCCGCGCTGTTCGTCGCGCGCACGCGGCTCAAGATGCGATAACGGAACGACCGATGGCGCAGCGATGCGCCGCCGGTGCGGCCCGTCGCGGCATCGCTGCCGCGCGGGCCGGGCGCCACCTGCTTCAGGTCAAGGCGCCGGGTTCGGCTGCAGTTCGTGCAGCGCGTCGATCTCGGCGAGGATCTCGTCGGACAGCTTCACGTCGACGCTGCCGATGTTCTCCTTCAACTGCTCGAGCGACGTCGCCCCGATCAGGTTGCTGCGCGTGAACGGCCGGCTGTTGACGAACGCCAGCGCGAGCTGCGCGGGCGACAGCCCGTGACGCCGCGCGAGCGCGACATAGCGCGACGTCGCCTCGACGGCCTGCGGCTTGCTGTAACGCTGGAAGCGTTCGAACAACGTGATGCGGGCGCCGGCCGGACGCGCACCGTTCTCGTACTTGCCGGACAGCCAGCCGAACGCGAGCGGCGAATACGCGAGCAGGCCGACGCCATCGCGATGCGTGAATTCCGACAGCCCGTTCTCGAACGTGCGGTTCAGCAGGCTGTACGGATTCTGGATGCTCGCGATGCGCGGCAGCCCGAGCTTCTCGGCCGCGCGCAGGAACTGCGCGACGCCCCACGGCGTTTCATTCGACACGCCGATCGCACGCACCTTGCCGGCCTTCACGAATTCCGCGAGCACGCCGAGGGTTTCCTCGATCGGCACCGTATAGGCGTCGTCGACCCACGGATAGGCGGGACGGCCGAACGTCGTCGTGCTGCGATCGGGCCAGTGCAGCTGGTAGAGATCGACGTAGTCGGTCTGCAGGCGCTTGAGGCTGCCGTCGAGCGCTTCGGTCAGGTTCTTGCGGTCGAACTGGTTCCCTTCGCCGCGAATATGGCGCGGATTGTGCGGCTGCCGCGCCGGCCCCGCGATTTTCGTCGCGAGCACGATGCGCTCGCGCTGCGCGCGATGCTGCGCGAGCCAGGTGCCGATGTACGCCTCGGTGCGCCCCTGCGTATCGGGTTTCGGCGGCACCGGATACATCTCCGCGGCATCGATCAGCGTGACGCCCTGCCCGATCGCGTAGTCGATCTGCTCATGCGCATCGCGCTCCGAATTCTGCTCGCCCCACGTCATCGTGCCCAGGCCGATCAGGCTGACCTCGATGCCCGAATCGCCAAGTGTGCGGTATTCCATGCTGTTCCTGTCGCGTCGGTGGAAAGCAGGAACGCTATCACATTGAAGCGACTGCTTCAGACAGGCGCCGCCTACGCTTACAGGCGGCCTTCGGCGCCGGCAACGAGGTTCACGCGCCGGCCCGGATGATGGTGCTCCCGCCCGCCGTCACTGCGGCCGCTGGATGAAACAGGTTGCCGACGCATGCGCGACGATCTTGTCGTCCGCGGTCTTCAGCGTGCCCTCCGCGACGCCCAGCGAACGCGACAGGTGGATCACGCGCCCTTCCGCGACCAGGTCGACGTCGCGCGGCACGGGCCGCAGCATCTTCACATGCAGATCGACCGTGCCGTAGCCGACGCCCGCATCCAACATCGAATGCACCGCGCAGCCGGTGACCGAATCGAGCACCGTCGCGGCGAACCCGCCGTGCACGCCACCGAGCGGATTCAGGTGCCGGCCGTCCGCCCGCGCCGAAAACTTCACATAACCGAGCTCGACGTCGAGCGGACGCATCGGGATCGTCTCGGAAATCGACGCGAGCGGCGCATCGCCCGATACCGCCGCGCGCAACAGATCGAGACCAGACAGGGAAAGCGGGTTCATCGGGTTGTCTCCGGGTTGAAAGCGCGTCGCCGCGCGAGTAAGTTCTAAATTGGAACTTATTATTGGCAACGACGGCGCCCGTTGTCAACGTGGCCGGGCCCGTTGCAACCGAAGACGGGTTCTATAATCGAACCCGCTATTTCGCCGAACCGCCGCAAAGGATGCAAGAGACTCGACGATGAAATGGGATGACATCGGCACGCTGAACTGTTCGGTCGCGCGCACGCTCGCCGTGCTCGGCGACCGCTGGACCATGCTGATCCTCCGCAACGCGTTCCTCGGCTGCCGCCGCTTCGACGCGTTCCAGGCCCAGCTTGGCATCACGCGTCATGTGCTGGCCGAGCGGCTCGCGCGACTCGTTGACGAAGGCGTGCTGGTCAAGCGCGCGTACCAGCAGCGGCCGCCGCGGTTCGAATACCGGCTGACGGACAAGGGCCTCGACCTCTACCCGACCCTGCTCGCGCTGACGGCGTGGGGCGACCGCTGGAAAGACGACGGCCAGGGGCCGCCGGTGCAGTTGCGTCACCGCACTTGCGGCCAGCTGATGCATGCGGTCACCGTATGCTCCGCGTGCGGCGAACCGCTCGACGCACGCGACGTGCAGCCGGAGCGTGGCCCCGGGTGGATTGCAGCCGAGGCGGCCGGGGCGCCCGCGGACGAGAATTGATGCAGCGTCGTGCATCCATGAATGAACGCGTAACGCACACGGATCGTTAGTCGCACTCGCGCTGCTGTTGCGTGCCGCGTCGAACCCGCCCGGCTGCACGCGCGCAGGGCTTGCATGCATGCCGCGATTCCCCCACCACCGCACGCGCAATCGCGCGCTGCTTTCGGCTCCATCCGCTGATCAAACCGATCACGCGCTCGGATCCCGCACAACGCAACTTTGCGTCACCGTCTCGGCCGTCGCGGTCATCGCGATGCGTCATCCCGTCTCATCCACACGTGACCGGGCCGCCACGTCTGCGTTACACTCACGGCCCGCTGTCTCGAAATTGTTCGCTGTCCAAGATGTTGTCGCGCAATCGCCTCGCCGCTGCCTGTCTCGCCGCCTCCCTGCTCGCCACTCCGTTCGCCGCCTTCGGCAAGACGCAAAGTGAATCGCTGCTTCAGCAGGCGATCGACCTCGTGTCGCGTTGGCTGCCGGCCCCCACTCACGAAGCACCCGCGACACAGGTCGTCGAATCGGCATTTTCGCCCGACGGCGGTGCCGAAGCGCTCGTGCTGAAAGCAATCGGCGCCGCGCGCAGCTCGATCCGCGTCGCCGCCTATTCGTTCACGTCGCCGCCTGTCACGCGCGCACTGCTCGCCGCCAAGCGACGCGGCGTGAATGTCGCGGTGGTCGTCGACGACAAGGGCAATCGCGCAAAAAGCAGCAAGCAGGCGCTGAACCTGCTCGTCAACGCAGGTATCCCGACGCGCACGATCGACGCCTACGCGATCCATCACGACAAGTACCTCGTGATCGACGCCGAACACGTCGAAACGGGCTCGTTCAACTACAGCGCATCGGCGGCCAGCCGCAATTCCGAGAACGTCGTCGTGGTGTGGAACAACCCGCAACTCGCGTCGCGCTATCTCACGCACTGGCAAAGCCGCTTCGACCAGGGCACGCCGTACCGCTCCAGCTATTGAGGCAGGCCGCGCGGCGCTTGCCCCGTGTTCGATCCGCCGTGTTGCAGATGATCGGCTAGCGCGGCGCGAAACTCAATTCCGCCGAATGGCCAGCGCGCCGCCGCACTCAATGGATGTCGGGCGTCCGCCCGGTCGCCGCACCGGCCTGCGTCGTCGGCGCACAGCGATTCGCGTGTCCGCTCGCGCCGCTTGCCGAAGACGTCGGCAAACCGCCGGGCAGCGCGCTGCTCACGCAAACGACGCCGAATGCCAGCGTGTTCTGGACCATCGGATAAAGAAGATACAGCGCAAACGCGAGATAGCCCGCGTACAGGAATCGAACCATGGTGCGATGGGAAGCGATGAACGAATGGACTCGACCTGTTTACGGCACTGCGCCGGGCACCTTGAGGTATCGCGCCTCCGATTGAGCATCGGGGCAAAACGCGGGCCCATGGCGCCTGCTTCGCACCCGATCTGCATCGATTCGCGCCGGGCCGAAACCACCGGCCGGAGGATTCGTAACGTGGCGATGCGCCGAACAATGCGCGATACTGTCCGACTTACGATCCCGTAACCGGCCTCGCAGCCGGGACAAAAGGCAAGGCCCATGCAAATCGCACCGAAACCGGCCGACGAGGCGGCCCGGCTCGATACGCTTCATTCGCTCTCGATCCTCGACACGCCACCCGAAGAGCGCTTCGATCGCCTGACGCGTCTCGCACGCAGGCTGTTCGACGTACCGATCGCGCTCGTCAGCCTCGTCGACGCCGATCGCCAGTGGTTCAAGAGCCATGCCGGGCTCGACGTCAAGCAAACGTCGCGCGACGTGTCGTTCTGCGCCCATGCGCTGCTCGAGGGCAATACGATGGTGATCCAGGATGCGCTGAACGACAATCGCTTCCACGACAATCCGCTCGTCACCGGCGCGCCCGGCATCCGCTTCTACGCCGGTCGACCGCTCACGGCGCCGAACGGCGCACCCATCGGCACGCTGTGCCTGATCGACACGCGGCCGCGCTCGCTCGAACCCGACGAACTCGCGCTGCTCGGCGATCTCGCCCACATGACCGAGCGCGAGATCGCCGCGCTGCATTTCGCGACCACCGACGAGCTCACGCAACTGACCAACCGGCGCGGCTTCGAGATTCTCGCCCGCCACGTGCTGAGCCTGTGCGATCGCCTCGACCGTCACGCGGTGCTGCTGTTCTTCGACCTGAACGATTTCAAGTCGATCAACGACCGCTTCGGCCACGCCGAAGGCGACCACGCGCTCAAGGCCTTCGCCGACACGCTGACGGGCGCACTGCGCGACAGCGACGTGGTCGCACGGCTTGGCGGCGACGAGTTCGTCGTGCTGCTGAGTGCCACCGATCCGGCCGACGTTGCCGAGCCGGTCGAACGCGTGACGCAGGCGCTCGCGCTGCGCAACGCGGCCGACGCACGCGGCTATGACATCCGGTTCAGTGTCGGCCACGTCGACTACGATCCCGCACACCATCGCGACGTGGCCGACCTGCTCGCATCGGCCGATCAACGGATGTACGAGGACAAGCAGCGCGGCAAGACGGCCGGCACGTAAGCGCGGGCGGACCGGGCGCAGGCGCCTGCCGCCGCCCTGCCGCCCCGCCGCTCAACTGGGGTTGCCTGGTTGCGTCAGCTTCCGCACGGCGGCGCGCTGACCATGGCCTCCGCGATCTGCTCGGGCGTCAGGTCGCGCTGATGTGTCGCGAGCGACCAGCGATGGCCGAACGGATCCTCGACCTGTCCGTAGCGATCGCCCCAGAACATGTCGGCAGCCGGAATCGTGACCGTCGCGCCGGCCGCGACCGCCTTCGCGATCGCCGCGTCGGTGTCCGGCACGTACAGGTGCAGGCACACCGGCGTGCCTTTCAGTGCCTTCGGCCCGAGTGCGCCGTGCTCGGGCATTTCATCCACCAGCATCAGTGTCGAATCGCCAATCACGAGGCACGCGTGCGCGAGCCGGCCGTCGGGCATCGCCAGGCGAAACTGTTCGCTCGCATTGAACGCGCGCTTGTAGAAATCGATGGCTGCGGTTGCGCCGGCGCAGATCAGGTGCGGCGTCAGCGTGCGCATCCCTTCCGGGATCGGTTTGACGGACGTGGACATGGGTGTCGCTCCTTCGGGCGGTTGTCGTATCGGAATCGGGACGGACGCGCGATGCGCACGCCTCCGATGCTACGACGGACGAACCCGGCGGAAATCGACACGGCGGCGGACATTTTTTTGTTTTCCCGGGGATCGGCGCACACGGGTTCCCCGCACCGGGCGTCATCGGCCCGTCAGGTCGGCCTCGTTGTCCCGTACGCCGAACTGCCGGCGGCATGCCTCCAGCAATCCGGCCACCGCATCGAGCGGCAGATCGGCAAACCGGGCGATCGGCAGCATCACGCCACCCGGTACCTTGTTGCGCGATGAAAGCGCCGAGAACTGGTAGCCGATGTAGCGATTTCCGGCAACGCTGATGATCCGGAATTCGGTGACGTCACGCCATCGCGTGACGGGTTGCTCGCGCAAAGCCCCGATCAGCCTGAAGCCCGTCTCGTCGACCTGCAGCGCCATCCTGCGCCGCGACGACACGAAGAAGGCGGCCCCCGCCAGCGCCAGCAACACGGCCAGTGCCGCCACCGGCCAAAGCGCCGGCGCGGCCGCTTAACCGCACAGGCTCGCCACGGCCAGCACCGCGCACGCGATCGCCCTTCCTTTCAGGCTCCGGCCGTCGACCGCCAGCGTCACCGGCAACCGGCCGACGACGGCTCCCGCGTCGGGATCGACGTGCCAGCCGGAGGAATCGGTGGTTTCGCTTTCGTCGTTCATCGCGCAATCGCTCACATCGAAGGCAACCCGCTCATCGAGGCCGGGCACCCGATCGACGCGCCGAGACAGGCGGTCTATCGCCGGAAAATGGTCGGGATCGACGACGGTGAGCATCGACGCACGACAACGCGCCTTCGTCCGCGCGGAACGGGCCACGCTCCGTCGGCATCGGTCATGTTCAGTTGCACACCTTGACGGTACCGTTGGTCGTGCATTGACCAGTGGCCCAGTGGCTCTGCCCTGCCAGATGAGGTGCCTGGCCGACGCCACGGATCGGCTCGGACGGCGACGATGCCGGAACGGCCGCGGCAACCGACGCGGTGTCGGGCGACGGTAGCGGAGACGGCTCGGGCGCGGCCTGGCAAGCCGACAATGTCAGACAAAGAGCGGATGCCAACAGGGCGATGAGCGGTCTGGACATGATCTCGTACGCGTTTGCGATGTTCGCTTCCGGTAAAACGGGCTGGCTCAAGATCACGTGCCCGTCAGACCGTTCGGCGCAACCGCCAATGCAGCATGACGGTCATCCAATACTACTCCTCGCGATCGACGTCGCGCGAGCGGCCATTCGGCCAGGTGCCGCCCTCCATGCGGCGGCACGCGCTATCGCTGACGCATGCCGCGCCGGTCAGATTTGCGGCAGGTCGCGCAAAGTACGCGACTCGTTCGTTGCATCGATGTCGAGCTCGATGCCTTCCGATGCATCGCGATACAGCACGCGCTTCAGCCGGGGCCCGATCGCGGTGGCGTCCGATGCCGAGAAGATTGCGCGGACATCGTTTCCGGACGCGAGTGCGCGCGCCACGTCCGCCACCGGCGCTTCGCTGGGCGTCGCCGCCCACGACCGGTCAGCCGGATTCACGGCCGCCCAGCGCACGTGCGTCACGCGCGCGCTGAGCGGATCGATTCGCACGCCATTCACCGCAAACATCGACATCGGCATCTCCTTCGAATTTTTTGCGGCTCGCCGTACCGATACGCGGTCACGGACGGCCCCAGATCTCGCAGACGTTTCCCGCCGGATCCGCCACGGAAATCGCGATCGTGCCGTCGCCGTAGTCCCATTCGTTCAGGATACTGACGCGACACGACTCAAGTCGCGCAACGGCTTCCGACACGTGCGCCACTTCGATCGCCAGCGCAATGCCATGGCCGGTCGGACGAAACTCAGGGTACGGAAACTTGCCACCGCTACCCGTATGGATGGTCAACGTCGCCCCGTTCACGACAAAGCGATGCCACGGATTCCCCGCAGCCGACACGCCTTCGACATGCACGGGCAGCGCGAGCGCCAACCGATAGAAACCCACCACCGCCCGGAAGCGATCGTCTTCGACCGGCACCAGGATGCCCAGACTCGCGATCATGCGCGCTTCTCCGGCCCACGTGATTTTCGATGATACATTGGGACGCTTTACCACCGTCAACAGACAATCGTGCACGGGAGAAACACATGACCGACGCCTGGGGAACCTTCCCTGCCAGAATGGGCGACCATCAGGCTTTCATCAGCTTCAACCACAGCTTTGCGGAAATCGCCGAGGGCGATCCGCGCACGTCGCTGCTCAGCGTGCGCGTCCCCTTTGCGCATCCGACACCGGAAGGCCTGCCGAGCGGCGACGAATTCGCCGACCTCGCAACGATCGAGGATCTGCTCGACGCCACGATGACCGCGAAAGGCGGCATGCAGGTGGGCCGCATCACCGTCGACGGCCACCGGGATTTCCTTTTCTACGTGCCGTTCGACGCAGAGGCAGCGGCGGAGATCGTCGACGCGCTGGCCGATCAGACGACTTACGCGCTGCAGTACGCGCACCAGGACGATCCGGACAAGGAAGCGTACTGGCAGACGCTCTACCCGACCGATGACGACTGGCTGATCATGCGCGACATGCGCGTGCTGGATGAATTGCGGAAGAAAGGTGACGCCAGCGACGTAAGCCGGCGCGTGATGCACTGGGCGTACTTCCCCGACCCGAGCGACGCGCATCAGTTCGCGGACTGGGCCGAGTCGAAAGGCTATCCGGTCGAATCGGTGGCGCCCACCGAGGACGGCAAGTCGGCGGTCCGGTTTTCACATGAAGGCACCATGGCGCTGGCCGACATCACGCGCCATACGATCGCGATCAACCACGAAGTGCGTGCACTCGGCGGGGATTACGACGGATGGGAAACCAGCGTCGAACAGGCTGGCTGAGCGGGTCGACCTGCCCGCTGTGCGACACGTGATGCAACGCATCCGGCGCAAAAAATATCCCGGCGGCATGCTTGCGCGCCGCCGGGACCAAGGCATCACCGGCCGAAACCGGTGATGGGCCTGAGGGTTCGCCCAGGCACGAGGAAAGCGATTCGTGCGGATCAGGCGAACGGATGCCGGGGTGCGCAATCGATGCGCTCACGCCGCCCGCCGGACGCCTGTCCGGTTCCGTCGACGCAGCCTTCCCGCGTCGCACGGGCAAAAAGCCCCCGCTCCTGCGCGAGCGAGCGGGGAAACGGTTGACCGGGCCGGGGAAGAACGGTCAACCGACCAAATTGTGAGCGTGGGCCGCGCAACGATCTGTGCGGCAACTCACCATTTGGTGACAATGCCGCAGCAATTGGTTCGCCCGCGTGCCGCGCGGATCGCGTCACGGTTCGAGCGCAACGCCCGCGACCGGCGCGAGCATCACCACGATGATGGGCGACAGCACCACGGCCCCGATCATCATCACGCCGTCGGCCGCGAGCGTGACAGGCGTCGCGAGCACGCGCACGGCCTTGCCCGCCGTCGTGATGCGATCGGTGACCGGGATCTTGTACGAATGCGCAAACGACGACCATGTCTTGCCTTGCGCAAAACCATCGGCGAGATAGCGCGATCCGGCCAGTTCACCCTTCATCCCCAGATCCCAGTCTCCGAGCTTCGTGAAGCCGTCCTTCAGCGCACGATTCCAGTCCTCATTGGTCATGTCATCGCGATGGAGCCGCAGCGAGAAATCGCCCGAAATCTTGCTGCCCTGCGCGACGAACCCAGATAGCGACGCCTCGATCGATTTCCGGTAAGGCGATGCCAGCACCGCGCCGAGATGCTCCGGCATCTCGAAGATGTAGTGATATTTCTTGCCGAGCACGACGAATTTCTTGCCGTCCTCGCTGACGAGGAATCGGTCGACTGTCTCTTCGTAATGGCCGTCTTCGAACAGCATGGCAGTGCAGCCTGTCAGGCCGGCAGCGACAACGATCGCGCCAGCCGTCAACAGCGTTCTTCTTTTCATGTCTGGAGTTTTATTTTGTTTTAATTCAATTGGATATTTTCAGTCCGGGCCCAGTCTCCGGTAAGTCGCAGGTGTTGTCAAAGCAGGTTTATTCTATTTTTCCGATCGACACGATTCTGGTTTCATTTTCTTGCATCGATTTTTTCGAAACTGCATTTTGCGAACGCCGTGACTCGCGTCATGACAACCAGGTTTCGTCATCGTGACGGTCAGCTGAAAAGCCATTCTGCGACCATCTCTATCCAGTCGAGTTCGCCCGCGATATCGATGACGGTTTCGCCGACGATTTCGGCAGTCGATGTGGTCGATACGCCCGTCGCCACCGCCCCGGCAGCAACCGCGTTCGCCTTCGCCATTTCGACCGGCGCGCCAGATCTTGGATCGGCCAGCCGCTCCAGCCAGTCGACGATGTTGGCACGCGCATCCTCTTCATCGACGAAATCATGCCGCTCGAGAAAGCGATCGAACACGATCCACGCAAGCGTCTTGCTTCGCGAATCGGATTCGAGATGCCAGTCGACCACACCTGTCCGCCCGGACACCCTGATTTCGAGCCTCGCGGTGAAACAGTAATCGAGGTACTCGATTTCAAGTTTCGACGACATGGTTTTCTCCGGCCAATCTGCCAGTTCTGTACTTACGATGAGCAGCGCCTCGGACTCCCCGACACTGTATGAATCTTCGATGAAATTCGCGCGGTGCATCATGTCCGCGAGCAGTATCGCGATATTCTCGTGACCTGTCGATATCGATCGCCGACACATGACCGCATGCGATTGCCCCACCCTTCCTCTCCGCGCTTTTGCTCGCGGTTGAGGTTCTGCCGCGAATCGCTCCGATTTCCTATTTCGGGTATTGTCCTGCCTCGCCGCCGCAATCGCGCTGCTAAACTGGAATCAATAAGGCCGCTTGCGACATCAGAGGAAACAATGGCACTCGCCCACGCACAGGAAAATGGCGTAGAAGTCTGGGTTATCCAGCTTCCCGGGCACACACCCTATGCCTATACGCACCTCAAGCGGGTGTTCTCGTCTGACGATACGCGCCATCGGGTCGTGACGATCGACCTGACGAAACTGCTGGCATGTGCCGACCGAGACACGACGGACTACGTGTTGCCGTCCGTTCTGTACTGGGCTCCTGGAAAAGCCGCGGGCATTCGCGAATTCCTCGATCCTGAACAGGACAGGATTGCGGACATGCCGTACATCACGTTTCGCGAGACGAGAACGCGAACGCTGCTCGGCATCCCCGGCCTGTCGAAGGTCGGCGTCGCGTCGTTCCGCAACGGCCAGCATCGCGCACGCTATCTGGCCTATGCAGGCGCAACGACCCTGCCCGTCGAGGTGCACGAGACGGAAGCCGATTTGCTCATGCGGTATTGCGGCGAGTAGCGACGGAGTCCGCTCGGCTTTCGCCCGGCGACGGCCGCGCATCGTGCGACCGTTCGCTCGAATGTCGCCAGGCCGCTACGCCTGTATCGCATAGATCCGGTCGGTGACCTCCGTCTGGCCGATGCGGCTCGTCTCGATGCCCGCCAGTTGCCATCCGTTGTGTTCATAGAAACCGATCGCGCGTTCGTTGTCCTCCAGCACCTTCAGGTGAACCTTGTCCACGCCAATCGTGCGCGCCCAGGCACGAACGGCTTCGATCATGCGCTTGCCCGTGCCGCTTCCGTGATGCGAAGGATGGACGTGCAGGCAGTCGAGCAACAGGCCAGGCACCTGGTCGTGACGTCCGCCAGCGCTCGTCTTCTTCACGCCTGACGCGATCGCGTCAGCGCCTGCTCGCCGGGCGTCGCTGCAACTCGTTGCCCGTGCAACGGGATGCAGGCAAAAAAAATCCCGACACCATCATTGGTCGTCGGGATCGAACGGCCCTGCAAAGCATGAGGGCACGAGGAAGCCGACACATTACACCAATGTAAGACTGTTGCGCGCCGTCGGTTCACGCCAAGTCCCTGTCCCATTCCGCCATTCATGCGCAAAGCGCGGCCGTAAACGAAAAAAGCCTGCTCACGCGGAACGCGAGCAGGCAAGAAAACGGATCAGCATTCGAGGCACGAGGGCTGTCCATGGAAGATAACGGCACGGGGCGCAAGAACCTTAGCTGGGACAGGAAACTCGCAACATCATGTCGGCGGGATACGGCCATCCAATCCCGTGTCGAAGATCCATTGATGAAAACCGGCGACCCGGTGACGATATCCTGTCGCCCGCAACGCTGGCCGACCGCGAGCCGTGCGAAGCTCCACCCGGCTCGCTCGTAGCAAAGCACCACTCCGTTCAATCGGCCATGTATGGCAAACTTCGGCTCCGAATCGACGCAGCGCGCACTCTTCATTGCAGGGGAATCATGTACGTCTTGATCTATATCGCAGCAGTCGCTGTCGCGAACCTGATGGTCGCTCATTTCGGACCAGCTGCTACACCGATCATTGCGTTCTTTCTGATCGGACTCGATCTCGCGATTCGAGACCGACTCCATCTGGACTGGCGCGGCCGCGCGCTTTGGTCAAGGATGCTTGCGTTGATCGCGGCCGCTGGCGTTGTCAGTTACGCGCTCAATCCGGCTGCCAAGGAAATCGCCCTCGCGTCTCTCGTGGCGTTCGGTTCGGCGGCCGTAGCAAGTGCAATCGTGTTCCAACTCGCACGTCGCTTTCCGATACTGGCGCGCGCCAACGGTGCGAACGTCGCGGGTGCTGCTGTCGACTCCATCGTCTTTCCGCTGATTGCGTTCGGGGCAGTGTTTCCGACGATCGCCGCATTGCAGTTCGTCGCAAAGGTCGCGGGTGGCGCTTTGTGGTCGTGGGTGGTTTTTCGAAACACTCGAACGGTTCAGGCGGGGATCGCGAGCAATGTGGTTGATCGGTGACGACGAGTTCTGTCCAGATATCGCTGACTACGCTTTGATGGAAGAAGAAATTCGACGCGCAGATACCAGCCCGTGTCAGCTTCAGCGCGTGGAGTAAGCATGCAGACGGTGGAAAGGTTGATTCAGCGTCCCGTCAGGAGCGGTCGCCGCGCGATTTCATATCCCAAGAACCAGCGACGCACCAGCCATATCGTGACGATGCCCACGATCACGCCGGCACCGATATCTGCCAGGTAATGGCCACCAACCGAGAACGTCGATACCAGCATGACCGAATTGAGCGCGAGCGCGACGGGAAAAATGAAGCGAAGATTACGTGTGACGTAGATCAACATTACCGCGACGACTGCATGAAATGACGGTAACGAAACGATTCCCTGCATCGCCATGGGATTCATCACGATGGGCGCCCCACTTCTCGCACTGAAATAATCGGAAAGGTGAGACGCCGGCCCGGAATCGCTAATACCGAAGTACGGGAATGCACTCGCCGCCGGATACCACGTCGAAATCGCAACGACGAATATCAGCGAAATCACGAATATCAGCATCATCTCGCAAAGCTCTTGCTTTCGGCGCAACAGTCCGAATAAAAAGCACAACAGAACCATCTGATATGAAATGGTTTTATATGCAAACACAAGTACTTGCTGAATAACCTCGTAACGCACGACCCATTGGTAGCTTTTCAGCCAATCGAATCCGAATGATTGCTCCCATGCCAGAAGCGCATCCTGGATCTCGGGACGGTTGACGGCTGCCCCGATATACGTCGCAATCACTGCCGCCTGCGCATTCATCGTGACGGTCCGAAAGCAAAGGACCGAGAGCGCGATATCCCGACAACGAAGTTTTTCGGCAATTTCCCGATAGCGCGGGATACGTCCGATGCCGACCAAGACACCGCAGATCAGTAGCGTCATGCCGCACGTCTCGACCGATTGCGGATACCACTCGTGAATGAGGGACAGCCCAAATCGGCCCATGGTCGCGAAATCGACAGCAAACATGACACCCGTCAGTATCCAAGCAATTGCAAACGCCCCCAATACTCTCGTTCTCATATTTTCCCCGGCCATGCTTTTTATTGACGGTGTGTCCGTCCTGTCAGCACATATTCAATCACGCCCGGCAAAAAAATACACTGGGCGTTTGTCATAGGCCAGCCAAATCAGTCATCGCGGGAACGGCACTCGTAGCGGAGGCGGTTGCGGTATATCCAACGTTGAAGGGGCGTTTCCGCGTCTCGACCACCTTGCGTCGATCGAAGGCACTCGTCTAGCCGGTCGACACTCGCACCACTGTTACCCCGTTCGAGCTATCGAGCGCGACGTGCATCGCCTCGCGCCTGCTATCCAGGGAAGGAATCGAAGGGAGCGCCCAAGTGCGCGATCCGCGAAATCGCCCTGCGTTCGAATGCTCCGCTCGCCTGAAACCGCAAGATCGAATGCCTCGACCTCGCGCAACCGCAAGGCCGGTCACATTCGCGTGAAGCGCGCAATGCAGCGCCGGAAGATGCGCCGCAAGGTAATTGAGCAGTTCGAGATCACGCCGGCGCTTGCGGCACGCACTACACGCGCGACGGATTCAAGGGATGCCGAGGGAAGTTGATGAGCGAAACGATCGAGGCGAAGGTCATTGCCGGTCGATTCGCATTCCATGACTTGCGCGCATATTACGCCCCGACATCAGAGCGAGCGCGGCGCCCTGCCCGACCTGCATGCGAACCCGGCGACAACCGGACGGTGTACGACCGAAACAAAATCGGAAAGCGCTTGGAATTCCATTTTGTGGAATGCCAAAACAAAAACGGCACTGTCTTTTGGGACAGTGCCGTTTTTAACAACTTGATACTGCTTGGAATTCTGTGGGGTGGCTGATGGGACTCGAACCCACGACGACAGGAATCACAATCCTTAACCATTTCCTATATATTTCAATAGGTTGCCGTGAGACTTTGGAATATGCACGGTCGCGAGCACATTATGTCGCCTAGGGCTTTGTCTACATCTTCCACAAATCTTGACCACCTCTCAGCCAAACTGGGATGACTCGAGCAGTTGGCGCCGGAGGCTCGAGATCCATCCTGTGCGTAATCTCGTCGAACATTGAGCTTGCGCCTTGGCCCTTGAGGATCATGACGCCCTTGCGGCCCGCCCCCCCTTCAAGTGGGCTGGAGAAAGAACTGGGGATAGTTCGGACGATGCAAAAAGAAAAAGCCCGGCATCTACCGGGCTTTTCTTGGGAATCGGCTTACGGAGCCACACTCACACTTGCGTTCAGATGAACCACAATTGTCGCTTTCACAACAATACTAACCATGGCGAATTGAACCATGTACTTCAGAGTAGATTTCTTCATATTGAATTCTCCAAGTTAATTTATTGCACGGACATATCGAAATTAATTGCGATATGTTTTGGAGCCTTCTTATGAACTACTCGCTGCTTCTTACTACCGAACTTCCTTTTTTGCTGAACTACGCTGTGACAACGGCTCTTCTGCTTGTCGCAACGTACCGCCGCATGTTGAGTGCTTACTGCACCGGGGTCACTCTCCGTAAGCCGATTCTTGGAATTGGTGGACCGAGGATGTCGAGCTGGCGGCAACTCGACATCCGTAGCAGCGAATTTACAGAATTAATATCGCCACGTCAAGTACTCGCCATCACTCAACTTAAGCAAGATAAAAATCAACCAACTTTTCGCCCATCAGGAATACCTAAGCCGCTTTGGCTTCAATATTCGCCTTTATCTCCAACACCCTCTCTCGAAATGCGGAGAACGACGCCGATTTCGCCTTTAGGGAATTAATATGCATTCCTTCACGAACAGCTGAGGCAATCCTAGGACCATCACTTTCTGAATAGTCGGCGGTTGGCTTGTCTTTGGGTCGTGGACGTAACTCGCCTCGCAGCGTCTCTTTTGCGTTAACGATGAGGCCAACCTCCTGACCAGTTCGAGTCAGACGTCGCCATCTTGCATTAACACTAGCGACTGCATCAGGCCAAAGATACCACCAGGATTCAAACTCCCATGCGGGAGTTACTGCACATGCCAATGGAACGCCGGCAGCTGTCAATTCGCGCTCAATTTGCTTGCTGAGAGGCTCATGCGCGGGTTCCACGGCATCGCAATCTTGGTGTGCCATAACCGCGACAACATCTAGCGTGACGTTGGATGCCTTAACAACATCAGCCACCGCGTGTGCATTCTTTCGATGCTCCGCTTCATTCTTTCCCTTTTGAAGAATCAGGGGCGCTCTGCGCGGTTTGATTGCGGGAACTTCTGGCCAAATTGCCTCGACCAAATGCCGAACACACTCGCGATCATTGTCGTCTTCTCCGAACACAAGAATGGCGCGCGGGAGCACCTTCTGCGCACGCTTTCCTTGCTTTCCTTGCTTTCCAGCCACATTGGTCCCCGTTGAAACTTATTCTAATTAAGATAGTCCACCACCGAGCGCCCCAGAAAACCACAACTCTCCGGGGAGGAGATCTGTCTGCTCAACCATCTCGGCGACATCTCGCGAGTCGATAACCGGAATGAGCGATCCACCGTTCTCTAAGTCTCGTTCGCAGACAATCAATTCCGATGGTTTCAAGCGATTTACGAGCGCAGGTGAATGAGTAGCAACGAGCAATTGCGTTCTGGAAGAAGCAGCGCGCATACGCTCGACAATGATGTCTAGCGCATGTGGATGCAGACCGTGATCAATCTCCTCCACACAAGTCAGCATTGGCGGATCGGGGTCATGAAGCATGGCTAGCAGAGCCACGGCACGAACGGTCCCAAATGAAGCCTCAGAAAATGGAGTCGTCCCTGGCAGCCCGCGCTCTTCGATTTCAATAACGGTGCCTTCGCTAGATCCTAGCCCCTTCTCCTTCACTATCAATCGTTTGATATTGGGAGATACACGAGACAAGTCTCGCTCAATCGCTTCGAATATTTCACGATGTTGCTTGTCAAGGTAAGCAAGAAATGTCGCAACGTTGCTAGCATTGCTTGCCAAGACAACACGGTCGCTCTCCAGTGCGTGGTCGTCGCTAATACTAACCGGCTGCGGTTTCCTTGCCTCGCTAACGTCGACTTCAAATACGCGGAAACTTTCGAAGAGGGCGGCTACTTGACCAACTTGTGTTGCGCCCTCTTTTGGGGACAAGCGTCGAAGTGTGGACAATGCGGCCGACTGCTTGGACATGGCCAGCTTTTTGGATTCACTCCCATCGCCCTTCATAAACTCGTTAATTGCTACGGATTCCCCGCTAACAGTAATTCGACGACCGCGTCCACTCGTGCGTTTAAATACGAATTCCTCTTCTCGCGCCGTATAACGCACCGTATCGCTTTCACCATTCTTTGAATGGCGTCGCATCCGTACCGCCGCCTCCCAAAAAGACAACGTATACTTGTCCGGCGCTTGCTCCGACGCATATTGAGTGACCATAGCCTCAACCGTCAGAGTAACGCGATGAGCGCCCCCCCTCTTCAACGGTGCGCCACGGAAACGGACGTTGTCGAACCCTCCGTGTCGTGAGATAGCTGGAACCAAGTCAAGACGGGCTGTATCTCCCAGAAATTCGATGACTCTCAGCAGATTTGTTTTCCCTGCACCATTGGGACCGACGAGAACGCTGAGATCTTGCAGTTGCACATTGACCTCGTGCAGACTCTTGAAGTTCTTGGCAGATATGGAAAGTAGTCGCCGCATTGAGATCTTTTAAGCTTACAGTCACTTCGAATAGATGCCGACATGTTCCATCCAGCGGCACCGCAGGTCCGCGGGATTCTACACGGACTAGGTCCTCTCGTACGAAACCCAACGGGTTCCGGTCCATCCGCCCAACATCTGGTGCGTAATTTAACATCTCCCGCTGTTCGGTCTATAAATCCTTGAGGAACCAGTCCGCGTGCGCCTATGTCGTGCTCAGCCTCGCGGGCTCTGCAGCCATTTCATCAGCCGGATATAGCTGAAGCATCGCCCGCGCGGCTTCGACGTTCGACGTCGTCAGCCATTCCTCCCAGTCCTCCGGCCGCAGGATCACGACAGCCCGCTTTTCGTCGCCCGGCTTGTGCATGCGCGAAAAGATCGGGTGCCCCTCACCGTTGACCGTGATCATGGACATCGTATGATGCTCCGCGCTGTCCGGGCCGGCCAGAGTCCGCCAGATGCCCGCGACGCACAGCGGCCGCCAGCCGACCAGCCCAATCCGGTGCCAAACGTTCTTCCCCGTCTCATAGCACGGCTCGTAGATCCAGTCGGCCGGGATCAGGCAGCGACGGCCGGCGCGCCAGGCTGGTCCGTACAGAGGTGATTTCCCGAGATTGTCGTCGCGCACGTTCATGGTGCTGCGCATCATTGGAGGTTTCCGGCCCTGCTCTTTCGCCTTCTCGATGTTGGCTTTCTGCAGCGCGCTCGGCCAGAAGCCGAATCCGGCCACCAATGGCCTGAGCTTTCCGTCGATGTTCGCGACGATCGGCCCGAGATAGTCCGGATAGACCTCCGGCTTCCATGGGAAGTCCCGGTACAGGTCGCTGAAAGGTTGAATCCTCAGTTCGCGGATCTCGTAGTCCTCATGCGGCGCGCGGTATCTGGTGCACATCGGCCGTCCCCTATTTTTAAGCTTGACGCGCCCATCTTACCCCGCGATACACTGTATATCCATACAGTCTTATGTCGCATCATGAAACCGCGCTGGGCCTATACCTGGGAGTACACGGATCTCGAATCGGGCGAGCGCCGGCGCACGTACGTTCCGGTGACGGCCGGAGAATTCCAGCAACTCACAGGGCAGTTCCTTGACGAGTGCGATGCGCACCCGCTTGAGGAAACGAAAGTGGATCGCAACGTTGTTCGACTCGTCGACCCGAACGTCAAGCGCCTGCCAAAGATGCCGAAATTTGACGCGCCGAATGATACTGAGCTGCGCGAGCTATGGCACACGCATCGAGATCCCGAGATCAGGCGCCTCATCCTCGAGATCGTCGCGCTCCGGAAGTCGCTCCAAGCGATCATGGACTGGTGGGAGTGCACCGAGCGATCGACGAAGGACCGAGGCGAGTTGGACGGCTCGTTCGGGCCATTCAGGAAGCTGTTCCATCTACTGCGCGAGGAAATGCGCCGCGCACGGATTATGTGACCGGCTCAAGCAGCGCTATTTCACAGTCGCCGTCAGCGCGTCGTAGTCGCGCTCGCACTGCTGGCCGGCGATGCGGGCACGGTCAGCGTACTCTGCCAGCTCGCCCGCGCGCTGGTCAGCGCGGCCGAGCACGTCGGCAAGCAGATCGAGGGCGTCGCCGGTTGCCGGGCTTCCGGTGGCAACGGCGGGATGGCGGGCGGCGGCGACGAGCTGGTCGACGCGCTGCTGCAGGCTGCCAGCGGCAGCGCGAGCAGCAAAAGCATCGCCAAGTGCCGCCGTTCGTTGTTTGTTCGCATCGTTTGCGATCTCCGATTGGGCCGCAGTGCGGCGTTGTTCCTCGGCGCGCGCGGCGTCCACTGCCTTCGCTTGAACCTTCGCGGCGTCAGCCTTCATGTCCGCGATCTCTCGCGCGCTGATCAGGTGCTCGCCGTACACGCCGGCCGCTGCGCCGAGTAGCGCGGCCAGTAGATACGGCCAAGCGGATTTCAGGAAGATCATTTCAGCTCCTTCGCGTGCAACTGCTTCAACTCGTCCGGCGAGTAGACGAAGTCCGGCAGCAGGAACGCCTGCACGCTCCAGACCGGATCGCTTTCCTCGTGCCGGCCGTGATCCTTACCCCGGTGATGGAGTGCGCACAGCAGCAGTTGGTTGTAGGTCGAGTCGACGAATGCCTCCGGCCGGGTCGGGTCGAACGCCTCCCAGTCGAAGCCCTGCGTCAACCGGATCACGTCCCAGACCGGGTGCTGGCACGGGATCGGCACGATGCGCCGTAGCTTGTGGCTGAACATCGTGTCGATCTGGTTCAGCGCGACGCCGCGGATCCACTTCCAGTCGATCGCGTGCGAGAACGCCCACTCGAAGAACCGGTGGTGCGACTCGACAGCCTGGTCGTCGCCGCATACCGCGCAGACGTAGCCGCCGGCCGCCTTCATCGCGTGCTTGCTCGCGCGGAATGTCGGCGACTCGGTCCGCGGCTCGTGGTCCGGATAGAACACGTCCTCGGACAACGTCCGCCGCGTTTCGTGAGTCTTCGTGGTCGTCATAGGCCGCGCTCGCAAAGTGCACGCTCTTCAGCGCGCCGTTTCACCAGACCCGGCAGTACGCGGCCGCCGGCGGTTACCCACTGCGGCCGCCCGTTGTCGGCCTCGTTCAACGCGCGGCACGCCCCCTTCCAGTCGCCGGCGTTGAACCGCTTCGCCGTCGTGCTACCGCAGTACGCGCCCGTGCCGACGTTGTAGGCGAAGCTCACAGCGGCCGCGAGCTGGTACGTGTGCCCCTTCAAGACCGGCGTGCACTTCAACACCGGTTCGGCGTGCTCGATGAGCCGTTGCTCGAGGCGCGCGCGGCACTCCTCCGGCGTGAAGCGCTGGCCGGCGCGCACGTCCTTCGTGTCGCCGTTGCACGCCGTGATGATCCCGATCGGGTCCGGCCGCGCGACCAGCTCGAGCCCCTCGAATTTCGGGACGATGGAAAAAAGAAGGGCTGCCGCAGCAGCCCCCACAACACCCGCGAGTGTCTTCTTCGGTACGTTAGCCATCGAGCAATGCCCTCTTCCCTTTGTTCTTGACCAGGTAGTACGCCTGCAGCCCGATGTACGCGATCGTCGCGACGGCTACCCACCAGTTGATGTCGTGGCCGGTCAGCCACAGCCAGAAGTTGCTTCCCACCGCCGGCGCTGCCTTTGCTGCGCTCACCGCGAGATCGTTCTTCATCGAGTCCCCGAAATGAAAAAGCCGCCCGAGGCGGCTGGTACTAGTCTCTTCATACACTGACGATCACAACGCCCTAAAACCCATCTCGGATACAATCCGGCAAATTCGACACAGGGCCATAGCGAGATGAACAGAAACGAACGGCTGCACGAACTGGACAGCCTCAGGGGATTAGCCGCAATCGGCGTGATCGCCTGGCACTACACAAACCATTTTCAAGCGTCGCCGTTCCCTGTCCTGATGGCCCCGTTCTACGGCCATGGGCTCCTACTCGTCGATTTTTTCTTCGTGCTTTCCGGCTTCGTGCTCGCTCGAACCTACTGGACCGATCGGCGCTCGTCGAATTTTTCCTCGAACTTTCGCGACCGGATCGCGCGCTTGTATCCGCTGCACATCGCCATGCTCTGCCTCGTGGCGATATTGCAATGGGTACTGGTGCATCGACTCAACTCGTCTCCGTTCATCTACACAATCAACGGCAAACGCGAATTCGTTCTCAATCTCTTGCTCCTCAACAGAACCGGGCTGGAACGAGGCTTTTCGTTCAATGCGCCGTCGTGGTCGATCTCAGCAGAATTCGTTGTAAACGTGGTTTTCTTAGCCGTCATCACCCTCCGGAGAAAGGCATCGATCGCACTCTTGGTCGCGGGATTCGGGATCGCGGTCGCTGCCATATCGCACAACGGCCTAATGAGTAACGCAAAATTCTTCGGCTTGAGTAACGACATCTTCAGGGCAACGTTCGGATTCTGTATCGGTGTCGGACTACTTCGCGTTAACACCACGCTCGACAGCATCTCGATTCCGAAAGTTGCCTACGACGCCCTCGCCCTTGCGTCAATTGCAAGCTTCCTTCTCTACTGTTCCAGCGCCAGATTTTCGAGCACTCTCGACCTTGCAGTTACGCTGATTTGCTTCCCTACGCTGATTGTTGGAGCAATGAGGGGGAGCGCCGTCAACAAGCTGCTGAAACTCCCGCCCCTCGTTTTTCTCGGCACCATCTCATACTCGATATATCTGGTGCACTTTCCGTTGCAACTTGCCACCCATGTCTTCAGCGTCGCATCCGGTCACGCGTTGCCGTATAGCAGTCGCATCTTTTTCGTTGGCTTTGTGGCGGCAACCATCGTGCTCTCGTGGATGACCTACCGCACGATCGAACTCCCCGGCAAGAGCTTGATGAGAAGAGTTTTGGGCTGCCGTAGCCAAGCCACGGCGCCCCAGCAAGGCTAGACAGATGCCTCGGCCTCGGTCGGAGGCGGAAGACCGCACTGCGCTCCTCCTGCCTTCGCATAGAACGTCGCCCATCGCTTGTCATCCGTATCGACAGTACCGAAATTTTCATACTGATCGGAATCCTGCGGACTGTCGAAATACGAAATGATCGTGGACTCGGTCGAGTCGGAAAACTGCACATTGAGTGTCGTCATGGTTAGAAGCTATACCCAGAGATCATGAAACTGCCGCTGTTGAACGTGCCGCCGCCGATGGTAGAGGCCCAATAGAGCGTCTGAGCTGTCAGGACCGGGACGTCTCGGAACATGCTGACGTACGTATAGATGTTCGTACTCGCGTTGGCCGTCGCGAATTGCTGATCCCCCAAACCTGTCGAATCAGAGGCCACGCTAGTGGCTGCGTTAAATGCCGGCTGCGATGACGACGAAGCTTGGCACGTCACCTGAAGCCACCCTGAGCACGAAACCGCATTCTTCGGGATGATCGACGACACCGAGACAGCCGCGAATTCGGGCACTTGGCTGGTTGACGTCGCCGCCGTCGTGCGCTGGAAATCAAGCCGCCTGTCTCGCTGAAGCGCTTTGATGAACTGTCCGCTGCCATTTGTCGGCCACACGCTAACCAGTGAGCTCGCCGTGTAGCCGGCCGGCATGCTCCCCGCGCTGTAGACGCTAGACGCAACCGAGCCCGTGCAGTTAGTCGCCAGCAGCGCCGATGTGCCCGTCGTGGGGTTGTAGATGGCGTACAGCGCAACGTAACCGGACGCCGGAGCGCTGCCGGTATCCATGCCACCTGCACCGGTCGCCGCGAGATTGATCGTCTTGTTGAAGTTCGCAAGACGGATCGGGGCACCGCCGAGTGCCGTCTCAACGACAATTTCGTCCGCCGTGAACGCCGCGCTCGCGCTCGCCGAGGCGACGGACATTTGAGCGTTGCGTGTGGTGCCGACCACACCGCCCACTCCGTTCGCGAAAGAGGTTGTCGCGAGCCTCGTGCTGTTGTCGCCGGCGGCTGGAGTCGTGCCGAGAACAGTCGTGTAGCTGGACAGGTACCACGCGCCGCCGTTGCTGACGAACTGAGCTTGCTCGCCTGCGTTCAGGCCGAGCGTATTCGCAGTCACTCCGAACTGATTGTTGATGCTCTCCGATGCATTGCCCTTGACGGTCATGCCGATCGGCGTGCCGATCGTGATCGTCGCGCCGTTGGGAACACCGGCCACCGGCGGCAATGTAAGCGTGATGCCGGCGCCGTATGCCCAAATGAATGCCCCCACGTGACCGCCGTTCAATGATGACGTAGTGGCAATACCTTGGATGCTGGAATACGACTCGCCGGCCTGTTTTACGAAGGCCGTCGTTGCGATCCTGGAGCTATTGTCTCCGGCGGCAGCCGTCGTTCCAAATTGGCTGAACAACTCTCCCGCCACATCCCACTTTATGCTGCTTTCGTTAATCAGCTCGAAGAAGCCGAAAACACCGACCGGGAAAGTGTAGGTGTCGGCCCCGCTAGTAGGCACGTTCATTTGCCCGGTTTTATTCGCCGCAAGAACGGAAGCAATCGGCCCTGCATACTTGAATACACGGATTGCGGATCCGCCGGGAAAGGCTGTGGCATCCGGCAACGTCAACGTGCCGTTGCCGTCCCAAGTAATCATTGCCCCAACGTCAATGGCACTTAGAGTAGCGTTGCCAACATATCCTCGTGCAGACCGGTAATTACCGAGAGCTCGCTGCGTGAATGCAGTCGTCGCGAGCTTCGTCGAGTTGTCGAACTGCGCAGCGGTTGTCGCCTTTGGCGTCGGGGAATAATTGCAGATCACTACCCAATTGCCGTCGCTGGCCAGCTTCACCACTGCGTTTTGATCGATCTGGAGCGTCGTCGCCGAGTTTCCCTGATCGTAGATGTTAGCTGACGGCGTGGCGAGAGTGACAACACCATTGCTCACGTTAGAGAACGTGAGAGACAAATTCGTGGCGGACGGATTCGGGAGCGTGATCGTATAGCCGCCCACGCCAGCACACTCAATCCAAGACCCACTCGCGGCGTTGGTGATTGACGTGGCGCCGTAAACAACTTGGCGCGCCTGGAAGTTACCGTTCGCCTGCTGAACGAAGGCGGTCGTTGCAAGCTTCGTGCTGCTATCGAACTGCGGAGCCGTGATCCCCGCTGCATTGATCGCTGACTGCAGGTTAGCCAGAAGCGTCGCGATCGTACCGTCATCGACCGAGTTCTGGCCGGAGAAGTTCGCCGTGAATTGCGCAAGTACGGCAGCCATGATCGAGCTCTGGCGCCACACCTTGTTGAGTTGAGCCGACAGCGCCGTACCAGACTGAAAACCTCCCAACCGAGCCGCGAGTGCGGCGTAAGTCGCCTGATCGATAACGTTCGGGGAACTGCCCCCACCGAACACGAGAAAGTCGTTGGTTGCCATCAATGCTCCGAGCATAAAAAAAAGCCACCCGAAGGTGGCTTGCAGACAATGCGATTGGTGGTTAAACGGGCCTGCTCCAGGCTCCGACGTCGAACCCGGCCACGAGCTGATTGCTCATGTCGAATCCGAACAGAGGTGATCCGTCGACGGTCGTCACGATCGTGTAGTTGACGCGAACGCCTTCGGGCTTCAGGGGGATGTAACCGCCGGAGAGAAGCGCAAGGAACGTGGCCGGCGGAACTTTGCCGGCAATGCCGATCGTCATCGACATGTCCTGGTGATCTTCGATGAAGACGTGCGTGTCCGCGTCGAAGATGCTGTTCAAGATCGCCGCGCTTTGCTCGAGCGTCCCGTCCCAGTGATTCGCGCCGATCTTCGCGCGGATGACCAGCCGGTAGGTGTCGTCGTCCAGCACGGTCAGCCCGGTATCAGGATCGAACGGCCCCTTCCAGGTACCTTGATCGAAGCCGAGGCCCGCGATGTCGAACGAGAAGTAGATCCCGGTCAGCGGCGTGCGGATCTTCCGCGACACGCCGACCCACACCCCAATCGTGTCGAGCTGGTCACCTACCGCGACGTCCAAGTCGAATTTTCCAGGCATGCTCTCGATCAGGTTCATCTGGTCGACGAGCGGCTGCACCAGTGTCGACACCACCGCCATGAACCGCGGTTTGTCGCTGTGCTCGGACGTGATCAGCGCGGCGTATTCGGTCAGGTCAGCCATCAGGTCACCACCAACGTCACGTTCGCCGGCGTGCACGACGCAGCCTCGTTGAACAGCAGCGCGACATCCGGAGTTCCGGCGCCACGCGGCCCAGCGAGCGTCAGCCCAGACAGCTTGAACGTCACCCCACCGCCGACGCTGTTCGCCGCGGTCAGGGCGTCACCCCATTCGACGCTGCCAGATAGGCCGCCGCCGATCTGCACGCCGTTGATGTAGTCCGACACAGCCTGCTGAATCTGCTGGCCCGCCTGGCTGGTGTAGCCGGTGAGCGCTTTGATCGTGACGGTGGCGCCAGTCGGAGCACCAACCGGCCGGAAGAAGTTGATCGTGATCGGTCGGCCGTAGATGTCCGTGACGACAATCGAGGTCGTGCCGAACGTTCCAGCTCCTGGCGTCTTCTTCGCTGCGATCGCATTCGCGATCGCCGTCGCATCGCCACCCTCGACGACGAGCGAAATCGAGTGCGACGGGATGCCGTTGGCGTCGGTCGAGCTCGTGTCATTTTCATAGGCGACGTATCGCGTGACGCCGGGAACGTTCGCCACCGCGCCGATGATGCCGTCGAGCACGGTGAGCGATGGCAGCGCCGTCGAAACCGTCTGCCGCTGGCGCAGCGCTGCGTCGGATTCGACGGGCGCACCCTCGGCGGCATCCGCCGGGTTCGTCACCGACTGCCAGCCGAGCGCCGGCGTCGCGATCTGGTTGATCGTGCCCGCGCGCGCGGATACGTCGCCGATGTTCGCGCATGTAGCCGTCACCGTGATCGTCCCGCTCGGCGGGATCGTCACCGTGGCCGGCAGCAGCCACTGCACGCCGTTCGCGTCCTTCGCCGCTCCGTTTGTGATCGACTTGCCAGCCTGCCCGACCAGTACCAGGTCGGCGCTCGAATACGACGCGACCTTCC
Source organism: Burkholderia sp. AU45274 (assembly GCF_030482505.1). NCBI lineage: Bacteria > Pseudomonadati > Pseudomonadota > Betaproteobacteria > Burkholderiales > Burkholderiaceae > Burkholderia > Burkholderia sp. AU45274. Next base: position 768,219 of record NZ_JAUJQE010000002.1, read on the forward strand.
GCGCAATGCCGTTGATCTTGACGTTGCTCGACAGCGCGTCGCCCTGCGCTGTCGCCGGGCTGAACGACCGGTAGATCGCGATCGCAACCGAGTTGACATCGTTAATCGCCTTCGCGAACACGCCGAGCAGCTGGCCGTCCTGGCTGTCCGGTTCCAGGTACGTGTCTGCGCCGTAGATAGAGCGGTACTGGTCCTGCAGGAACGCGAACACATCCGCGTACGTCGGCGCGGTGATGCCGTTCGCGTCGATAGTGGGTGCGAGAGTCGTGATAGTCACAATGTCGCCTGTACCGTGGTGGTGCCGTAGATGGTGTTGATCGTCGCGGTGACGGTCAGCACACGCGTCTCCGGATCGGCTGTGCTCGAATAGCTCGTCAGCTCAGTCACGCCTTGCGTGCCGAGGATGCACTGGCGGATTGCCGCGTCGTACTTGCCGCTCGTGTACTTGCCGAGCACGTCGGTGTCCCACGGCATGCCAGCCGTCTTGTCCAGGAACCATTCGCCGCGCAGCAGGCGCAGGCGTGTCAACACAGCCTGCGCGACCGTCTCGGGAGTATTCACGAGGAAGTCGGCCGCGCCCCCGCCGAAGACGTAGTCGCCTTCAGCATCGAGTTTTCGGTATCGCATGGGAATCTCAGTTGACCGGGCCGGTGTTGCCGCCCTGCGGATCGGAGTGCGTGTGCATGTCGTCGACGCGCTTGCCGTTCGCCGTGATCTGGCCGATCACGTTCAAGATACCGTTGAACACCGCGGCGGCACCGCTCGCAGCGCTACCGACCATGCCCCCGACGAACGTCAGCAGACCGGTGATCGTCACGGCAGCCGAGAACGTAGACAGCGGCGCGACGACGTCGAAGCCGCCGGGTGCAACGATCTTGACCTTCTGCAGCGTCGGGTTCAGGTCGATGTAAGTCGCGCCGTCGTCGCTGCGCAGCTGTGTCGAGCTGCCGCTGACGCCGGCAAGCGCACGCGGCCGCGATCGAAAGCCGAGCAGCACGAACCCGTCCGACAGGTCGTGCATGCGCAACTCGGCCTGCTCCTGCACGCCGCCCGACTGCCACCAGGCGTCTATGCAACGGGAGGCGAACACGACGAGGCACTCGTCGCCCGGCGCCACAGGGAACGTCAACGTACAATTTCCGCCGGCCGGGAACTGAACCGGGCAGTCGACCAGCAGCGGCAGCGCGACGCTCTGGATCGTGCCGTCGATGCCACGCACCTGTGCCTTGATGGCCAGCTGTACGCTGCACGTCGGCGGCCGATCGGCGGCGCTTTCGAACGACTGGATAATGCCGGGCAATGCCGTCCAGATGCCCGCGCGCACGCCGTCGAACGCTTCACGCAGGGCGACCTCCGGGTCGCCTACCCTTTCACGTCGATCCATGGGATGAAAATGAAAAAACTGCTGTTGACCGTTGCGCTGCTCGCGCCACTCGCCGCCGTCGCTGACGACGCCTACGTCTATCCGTTCGCCGGCATGAAGGTCGGCGTGACCGTCGAGAACGAATTCCCGACCATCCTGTACACGACGAAGAAGTGCGACCTGCCGATCACAAACGCGAAGAACATGCGGCGCTACGAGTCCTACCGCGGTGTGTGGGACATCGGCTGCTGGGGCGAGACGATCGACGGCGATGCCGTGATCATCGTGCCGAAGATGCCGACGAAGTCGATGCCGCTCAATGTGCTCGCGCGCGCAGATGTGAAGCGCAACGGCGATAGCACGACGATGACCATCAAGGCCCTGCCGACGTATGGTCGCTAGCCGTACCTCTTGATAACGTCGGCGGCCGGGACAGCCGCCTTATCCTTGAACGAATCGGGCAGCACCGTGACATCAGCCGCGAGGCAAATCACGCTCGTGTACCACTCTTCGCCGCGCGTGTCCCCGCTCACCTCCGCGAGCATCACGTAGTAGAAGCCGTCATCCTGCAGCTTCGCCTGCATCTCGATCCGCGCGTTCTCGGCCTGCTGGCCGACGTTCAGGCTGTACTCGTACTGCTGGATGCTCGCGTTGTCCAGCCAGATCAGCCGGCCGATCTTCACGCTCGGGTTCAGCAGCATCTTCACCTCGATGCCGTTCGCCGTTTGCTGCGGCAGGCCCACCATGCCGGTCGCCGACGTGATCACCGGGATGTCACCCGGCATGTACGCCGTCTCCGGCACCATCACCACCTTGCCGTCCTGGATGCTCCAGACCGTCTGGGTGGTCTTCGCGATCCCGCGCAGGAAGTCGCGCGCCATCCCGAACATCACTTTCCCGCGCGGAAGCGGATTCGATGTCACCTGCGGCATATAGCCGAGCGACACGCCGTACGGGTTCATAGCTGCCGTGGCCACGGACACGTGGTCGGTCGCGACCGACCCGGCCGCGAGCGTCGTGTTGACCACTGCGAAGTTGTACGCGGAGTCGCCGTCCGCCGCGGTGATGTCGAGGAACGTGTCGGTCTGGCTCTCGCGCCCGCGGCGCACCTGCTTGATCTGGCCGTCGAAGATGATCCCGTAGTTGCCCTCGTATCCGGCCTGCAGCACGACGCGCGTGAACTCCTTCTGCGCGCGCCGCGCCGTCGTCGCGGACACGTTGTAGACGCGAATGCGCGCCGAGTTCGGTGTTTGCAGGTCACCTCGTTGCACGCGGAATACGATCCGGAGTTCGGACAGGTCGAGTGCCTCCCCGCTGTCGAAGCCGATAATCAACGAGACCTTCCGGCCGAACTGCTGAACGCTCATTGGTCCGTCACCCAGAAAACATGCGACCCGATGCCGAGATCCTCGTAAGTCGGAACGTCGTCCGGATCAGCAGCACCCTGCACCCACAGCCGCCCTTGGAACCCCAAATGCTTGTACTGGCCGAGTAGGTCGATGCCCGTCACCAGCGGGATGCCGGACACCAGCGGGTTGTCCGAGGCGTCCGCGATGTCCAGCACCCATCCCGCGCCTCCCACCTTGCGGTACTGGACAGTCAGGCGATAGTCGGTCCCGCTCAGCGTCACGGTGAAGCGCTCCGGCCGCGGAGAAAACGGAATCTCGAAGAAGCTCGGCATCACATACTCCCCGGCGGCACTGCACCGCCCGGTGCTGGCGTCGCCGGCATGGCGGCCTTCGTGCCACCGTTGCCGGTCTCGGCCGTTGATGCCGGATCTGCCTGGTCCTCGCGCGGCGGCAACTTCGTCACCTGCGTCGATACGATGCGGATCTGCTTGAGCGTCGCCGTAAGGATCAGCGCGCTCGACGTCTTCTCGTCAGTGGTTAGCCGCAGCCCCTGCAGAAGCATGTTCTGGTAGGTTCTGCGGCTCGTCGTGACGTCGAACGGCGTGCGCGACTGCTGCAAGGCGAGCAGCTGCGAGTAGATCGCGTTGACGTACTGCGCCGATGGCAGGCCGCCGCCGTCAAACGTCGCCTCGGCAGCGCCGAGCAGCGCCTCGTAGTCTGCGTTGCTCCAGCCACAGCGCATCGAAACGTCCGGCTGGCGCTTGAACGCGTGATCGGTGATCTGCGCGCCTTGCTCGACCGGATGCTCGGTGATCGTGAGCTCGTCGTTGTAGACCTCCTCGATCGCGACCTGCACCGTGATGCTGCCGATCTTCTTCGGCGAGATCATGATCATGTCGAGGATCATGCAACTACTCCCTGAAGGTTTCGAACCAGGTCGGAATTCACCGCGCGTTGCTCACGCTCGACTGCGCGGCCCGCCGCGGACGGGTCACCCGCACCATTCACGTGAATCTGTGTGGTCTGGTTCACCTCGACCTTGTTCGTAGTCGCCGACGCAGTCGCCGCTTGTGCCATCGCAGCTGCCGGAGGCTGATAGGTCGCGCGAGTGTTGCGTAGCGCAGCTTCCATCTCGGCGGCGGAAATGCTCGCGCGATTGTTGCCCTTGCCAGCGTAGTAGCTGCGGCCGGTATCCGGGTCAGCCACGCTAGCCCACTCGCGCGACGCCGCGCGCAACGCCGCACGCAAGTCATCGCTACGTCCTTCGACATAATCGGAGATTGCCCGGCGCTTATTGCGCACAAGGTACTGTTCGAAGATCCGGTCCTGCAACTTCCGATCGAATATCTCGGACCCGTTCAGTTTCAACCCGCGCGCGGCCTCGGCCAGCGTGCTACTGATGATCTGGTAGCGGCCCGCTGCATTGAACTGCCCCGCGCGCTGCGCGGCCATCACCTGCGCCAGGGTCATGCCTTCGAGATTCTCGGTACCGGCTCGGTAACCGCCACGCGCGCCGCGGTTCACGCTGTTGTAATCGCCTTCGCCGCGCGCAATCAACTTGCCGAACGCCGTGTCGGCGAGCTGGCCGAGCCGACCGGCAAGACCGTTTTCTGCAGGCGCCGCAACTCGCTCGATCCGCGCCGCCGGCGGCGACTGCGGCGTCGGTTTTGAAGGGCTGGACTTTTCCGAATTCGGTACGGATGCCTTTTCGCGAGACTGCGCCGGTGCTGAAGCCGGAACCGGCGGGCCTGACGGAGCCGATGCCACCGGCGATGCCACTGCCGGTGCCACCGCCACCGCCGGTGCCGGTGCCGGAGCTGATGCCTGGGCCGGTGCCGGTGCCCCCGACGATGCCCGGCCGGGATTCGGTCCCTGCGCATCGGATGGCGCCAGAGTCGTTGGTTGCTCAGTTCGAGGCGGTGTTAGCTTTGCGCCGCCACCGTCCTTCACGCTGTCGATTTCCTCCTGCGTGTAGCCGCCGGTCGAGTCGAGGCCGCGCCGATCCTTCAGCGTGAGGATGTCCCACAACGAGCGGAAGCGGCCACCCGACAATTTGGTGATCAGGCCGTCGATCTGATCACGCACGCCGTCTCCGATTTTCCAACCGAGGAATGCGGCACCGACGGCGGCCGCGCTCGACGCGAGGGCCGCAAGCTCTACACCCATCGCCGAAAGCAGACCTGTTGCGCCGCTTGCGGCTGCGCCACCCGCGCGGAGTGCCCCGACAATCTTCCAGATACCACCTACGATCTTGAACACGCCCAGGCCCTTCAGCGCCAGGCCGAGCAGCAGGATCTTCGTTGACCAGCCGTCGGTGCCACGATCGAGCTCGACGAACTTGTCCGCAAGCCATGCCAGCGGCGGCCCCATCGCTGCGGCCGCCTTCACGACCGCGTTGGCGACATCGGTGATCCGGTTGGCGATCTCATCGCCGTGCTCGTCCATCCAACGCTGGAACCGTTCGAGCTGCGGCCCGATCTTCTGCAGCATCGCGCCCTCGACGCGGATGCCGAGGTTCTCGAACGACGTGCCGAGCCCGCGCAGCTGCGTCATGAAACGGTGCGAGTCGTCGGCCGCCTTGTCGAGGCCGGTCGACTTCGACATCTCGCGATACTGCGCCAGTAGCTTCTCGAAGTCCCCGTTACGCATCGCGAGCATCAGGTTCTCGTCGATGCCGAGAATGTTGCCGTACTGGCTGGCAAGCCACGTCGGCTTGTTCGCCAGCGACTTCCCGAGGTCCGACATGATGTCAACCGTGTCGCGCAGCTCGCCGTTCGCGTTGCGCGTCTGCACGCCGAGCGTCGAGAGGTAGCCTTCGCCGGCCGGATTGTTGCGCAGGAAACGCGCGAGGTTCTCGATCGTGCCGGTGGCCGCCTCCGCCGAGACGCCCATGTTCCGCGCGGCGAACTCGAAGCCGCGCAGGTTGGTCGCCGACGCGCCGGTGCGCTGCGACACGAAATACAGGCGCTCGAGTTTCGACGCGAATGCCGCAACGCCAGCGCTCACCGTGAGCGCGGCGCCAGACACCGTGGCGATCAGCTGCTTGACGCCCTTCGTCGTGCCTTCGACGCCTTCCTTGAAGTTCTTCAGGCCCTTCTCGTCGACCTTGAAGCCGAGCGCGACCAGGAACTCGCGGATGACGACCGAATCAGCCATTTTCTCTTTCCATCTTGCGGCGGAACGCCGCTTCGTTGTCCGCCCGGACGGCGAGTGAATCATTCATGAGCGCGATGTCGGCCAAGCCGAGCGCTCCGTCGAGCAGCGACTCGTACCGGCACATCTGGGCGTGCACCGGTGCGAGCAGCCAGTCCTCGCCGCCGGGCAGCGTGCGAATCCAGCCTACGTCGCCGCCGGGCTGCTCGCTTGGCTGGTAAGCAGCCCGCTGATAAAAGGGCCGAGGTTCGCCACCACGACGCGCACAACGAGCGGCAGCATCACGTCGATGCCGATGTCGTCGAACATCGACGTCTTCTGCGCGGCTGACCAGATCTTCGCCCAGCCGGGCCCCTGCCAGCGCTCGACAACGGACAGACACGTGCCGAAGACGTATTCGGCGTCCTCGTCCTTCAGGCCGGCCAGCGCGTCGGCGAACGGCTGCAGCACAGGTGCGATCGCGTCGACCAGCGAGAGCAGCTCGCGTGAGTGGTCGGCCTCGGTTGCCGGCGATGCCGTGCCCAGAGGTTCCCCGCCGCCGACGTCTTCGGCGAGCGCTGCGAGCGCAGCGTTCGTGCGCGCCTGCTCGCGCACGACGTCGGCCTGCTCGAGCTCGGCGTAGAACTTCATCAGCACGGGGATCATCGGCGGGATGATCGGCGCGATGCGCCGCGACACGTGGAACTGCTGCATCGCGCTCAGCTTGCCGATCGCGTACCGCACGCCGTTCAGTTGGACTTCGGTCGTCATGCTCAGTACGTCCCGAGGATGTTGTCGATCTTGATTGCGTCGAAAACCCATTCGACGATGTCGCCGTCCTTCGCGTACTTCAGGTCCGGCGCCTTCTTGAACGCGCAACTGCGCGCGGTCGTCACGTCGCCGGCAGCCGTCTGCCGAACCTCGATCAGGTTCTTGCCCCACAGTCGGCTGTCGAGCGACTGCGCGTCGTACAGCGCCATCAACTTCGCATTGATCGGCGCGGTCTTCAGGTAGCGCAGCGTGACCTGACCGGACTTGTCGGCATGCAGGCTGTGCATGCCTTCCCCGTCCGAGCCGATCGTCATCGTGTTTTTGTCGCCCGCGCGCACGATCGTGATCCCTTCTTCCGCGGTCGCTTCGCCGTAGCCGAGGGAGAACGCACCGCCGGGGCCGACGATGGTCGACGCGACGTCCTGAAAGCTGTAAGTCGTCATGTTGTGTTGCCCCTATTAGCGGTTGACGTTGACGAGAATGTCAACGCTGTGGATCGCGCCGGCTTCCTTAGCCGCGACCTGGAACGTGACCGACTTGCGCGCCTCGCGGTCGGCCTGCGACTGCGTGGCGATCGGCGGCGCATAGACGTAGTAGCCCTGCGCCAGTGTGTCGCCCTGATTCAGCGCGCCGAAGCCGGCCGAGTTCCAGACGCCCGGTGCGAGATAGCCATTGTTCACGCCAGCCTCGCAGGCCGACGAGATCGTCGCCGCGATTTGCGCGTTGCCGCCATCGGTCTGCGGGATCTTCGTGGGGCTCTGGTACAGCAGGTTGTAGACGTCCGTCTCGATGCGGTTGCGGAACCAGATCGCGTTGTAGACGGAGTCGGCAAACAGACCGCTCGGCGTCACACCGTACTGGATGATCGACGTGTCGTTGCTGTAGTTGACGAATACGTTGCAGTTCTTCGCCTGCAGCGTATTCGCCTGCGTGCTGGTCAGCTGCTCGGCGGCGACGCTCGGCTCTTGCTTGAACATGAGCGTGATCGTCGTGTTGTTGCCATTGAAGTTCACCGTCAGCAGCCGGCCGAGCAGCGACGACACGGCGTACGGCGTCGCGCTCGAGTACTGCACGATCGAGTACTTCAGCTTCAGCGCCTGCAGCTTGCTTGCGATGTCGGTCGACACGGTCGAATCGAGCACCTGCGGGTTCTGCGTCGTGATGCCGTAGATATGGCGCTGATCTGCCTCGATGAGCGTTGCGACCGCGATGTGCTGCGTGTCGGTGATCGACGCGTCAGCGAAGTCGAGGCCGAGGAACTGGTTCGCGAAGCGGTCGAGGAACACCGCAGCAGCGTCGACCGGCTGCTCCGGTGCAATACCGGCCGCCGGCGTACCGGCGAGGCTGCTGGTCAGGCCGAGCATGGACGAGACGTCCGTGCCGCTGCCCGGCGCAGTCGCGTAGCCGACCGTCGAGCTGGTGCCGGACGTGCTCGACGTCACCACGAACTGCGAGCCATTCCACACGATCGTCGCGCCGGTCAGCTTCGCGTTGATCACCGTCGCAACGCCGTTCAGGTTCGTTTGCGCCGAGAAATCGAGCGCGGTGACCGTCTTCGCCGTGCCGTCGATCGAGATGTTGAATGCGCCCGTCGTGATCGCCTTCCAGGCAGTCATATCTTGCTGCGCGGTCGACAGCACGCCGCCGCGAAGCGAGCCGGACGTCGCCGTCTTCGCCCACCGGCCGATCATCAGCTGTTGAGGTTGCGGCGTCTGGTTGAAGTACAGAGCCGCGGCGTAATACTCCGGCGTGTTCGTGCCGAAGTCGGCCGTCACCTCGGCGATTCCGCCATACGATCGGGCACGCTCGTTGGTGTCGATGATTGCGGACGGGCCGAGAATCAGCCCGGTGTTCATATTCGCACCCTGGGCCGCGAGCGCGGCCAGGTTGATCGTCACGTTGATAAGACGCGACACAGGGAGACCAGTTGCCATAAGTAGCCCCAAAAAAAGAAAAGCCGCATTTAAGCGGCTAAGTAAAAAAAGATCCGGAAATATGCACTCGGAATCAACAGCGAGTGTGAATGGTCTTCGTCATCGAGCATCCCCAATTTTGGGGATGCCCACGATCATATTTCTCTGACAAGATCGCCTTCGCGCACGCCAACTGGTATGCGTTGACCACAAGGAGACCATGATGGGCAACTCTGCCGCAGCAAAGGAACATGTTTTCTGGGCAATTTGGCATGAGGGCGTAGAGATTTACTACACGCCCGCCGAACATTGGCTTAAGAGGGATGCCGATCCGATAATGCAGATCGTCCGTCCAATTGCGCGTTTGCGCGAAGAAATCATGTACAAGCAAACGCACAACGATACGGCAAGAAATTTGATAGCCGGTCTAAACGATGACGAATTAATGTCGATTATCGATAAAGCGGCCCATGAAATCCCCACACTTCGCCTTGGTGGAGATACTTTGGCCGGCCATTTCCGGTGGGTGTGCTTCCATGAGGGATGGCTGCCCGAATTCCGGCAATGGAATGCTGATCGACTGTATCGGTCAATCCGAGGCAAGTACCATGAAATGGAAGATCACAATACCGACGCCCGTAACCTCTTGGCCGCGGTCGACAACAGGTTCATCAAAGCACTGATTGACAACTTATAAGCAGTTGCCAGAGAGATCGATACGTCACGACTCGCCCCCCTCACCGTCGCGTGAAATCTGCCGACACGATGTTCAGAACGGCATACGTCCGGGTGATCTTGCGGCGCAGCGTCACGGTAATGTCGTAGCGCCGCACCCACTGCTGGTTGACCAGGTCGGGCGCTGCGCGAATCGGGCCGACGCTGACGAACGCCATGTCGTGCAGTTGAAGCTGCTCGCGGTTCTGCGGAATCGCGAGCCCATCAGTAAGCCGCTGCACGTAGCCCTTCGCGCGCGGGCCGTAGAACGTGCACATCACGTCGACGTCCTGATGCCGGATGTACGTGTCGTGCCCATCGCCGGTGCCGTCGTGCTGGATCGCCGGCCCGGCGTCCGGCTCCTGCTCCTGCACGCCGAAAGCGCACCAGTCGACGGACGGCTCCGGTTGCTTCGGCACGGTTGGCTGCCAGCGCGGCCGCACGAGGTCGGGCGGCAGCACCGCGATGCCCGCGATCAGGTCATGGACCAGATCGTCGAGGGCATCGTCCTCGGCCGGCGGCGCATCGACGGCTGGCGCCAGGTAGCCGCCGGTCGAGCTGTCGTTCATGAGGTCCCCGCGAGAGGCTTGATGTCGCACGTCGCGCAGACGAAGCCGCGGCCGAAGTGCGAGTAGTTGTTCACGTTGACGACGGTGTACGTGGTGCCGTCCCAGATCACCTCGTCGGCGTCGCCACCCACGGCGCCGTCGCGCAGCCGGAAAGGCGTGTGCAGAGTGATCGAACCGATGATTCGGCTGCCGTCCGCGTTGCGGTGCAGGATGTCGCCCTTGTCGCTCGTCACGACGGCCGAGAACGGCGTCGATGCCGCGGTGTTCTGCGCGCGGCCGTGGCCGTCGACTGTCTGCGTCATGCGATTGCAGATCAGGCCCATGTCCATGAAATCCGGATCGAGCAGAACGTCGGTGACGTCGAGGAAAGCCATAGCGCGGACACCAACGAAAAAGGGCCGCACGCGGCGGCCCTTGGAGCGGAAAAACTGGAAGCTACTTCTTGCGAACCACGTACGTAATCGCGTTGCGATACTGGCCCGTGTCGACCAGCGTGTTCTCCCGCGTGACGCCGCGGCGCCGGCGCGCGGCCAGCGTCGATTCAGCCAATTCGGGAGCGACGTTGCTGTTGACCTTCGCGCGCACCGAGTTCTGCGCCGCGATACCGGCCATGCTGAGCCGGCGCTGGACCTGTTCGAGGTCGCCATCGAGCGCAGCTTCGACGCCCTTCTGCAACTGCGGCTCGAACTTCGGCCGCGCGTCCTGAACTCCCGGCACCAGATGCGGGCGCGCCGGGATGTTGTTCGCCGGCGATCCGTTCTCCATGATGTAGCCGATCTCGGCGTTGCTGAGCGGCGAACCTTCGTCCTTCCGGCCGGCGGTGCTGTCGGGCACGCCGACGAGCACCTCCTTCTGCACGAGCCCGCTGATCGACTTCAGCACCTCGTCGAGGCGGTCAATTTTCATGCTGCCCATGGGATTCTCCCGACGGGCTGCGGCAGCGTTACAGCTGAATGCCGCCCGAGCCCATCATCAGCGCGAGGCTGAGATAGCGGACGCCGTACATCGTGGCGTTCCAGAAGCCGCCGTCCTTGATGGCGACGGCCTCGGTGTTGTAGCTGGCGCTGACCTTGTCGACGGCCTTCGACGACTGCGGCCCCGTCACCTGCCCAGGCACGCCGCCGACTGCCGCCGTCTTCTGATCCTTCAAAGCCAACGCGAGATGATGCGCGGTGACCAGCGCGACACCCAGATCGGTCAGCTCGCCCCACCGGTCCGCGTTGACGAGCGACACCGCGACGGTCATCCAGAACTGGACGAGGGAGTCGGGGTAAGTCGTCGTGTCGTTGAACTCGGGAAACGATTGTCGGAACTGGGCGATGTCCACATGCCACCTTACCAAAATGCGGATTCCCGGCGCGCGCCAGCACGGCGCGGCGCCGGTAGGCCATTATGCCTTCTTCCCGCCGCCGGACTTCTGGGTCGCGCCGTCGGCCGCGCCGTCCTTCGCCGCCGCCGCGGCATCCTTCTGGGCTGCCTCGAAGGCCGCGACCCGCGCGGCAAGATCCTGCTCGCCCGCCGCGACCGCCGCTTCGCGCGTATCGAGCGCCGCCGCACGATCGTCCAGGCCCTTGCCGAAGGTATCGAGCTCGGCACGCAGCTTGTCGAGGCGGTCCGACTCGGCCTGGAGATCGGCCTTCGCTCCAGCCAGCGCCGCAGCTTGGTTCGCCGCGCCGGCTTGCGAGTCACCGGCGTCGCCGGATTTCTCCGGCAGCGGGCCGGTGTGTGCCTTCGCGTACCAGTGCTCGGCAATGAAGTCCTCGACCTCCTGCACACCGGCCTCGACCCGGCGCACGACTTCCTCCCCCTCGTGGAGCAGCCGGATCGTGAACGCCGTCAGGACGTTGATCTTCGTCGTCGCCATGTCAGATCCCGTCCCGGTAAGCGGCCGTCGTGCCGTAGCGCCATTCGACGCGGCCGATACGCGACCAGTAGGTAGTGATCTGGAACAGCGAGCGGTACTCGAGCGGCGTGCGCTGCAGGTCCGTCATCGGGAACTGGACGTACTTCTTGTCGCTGTTGTACGCGACCATCCGGTCGACGGTGTTGAGCTGCCCCTGCGTGCCGCCCGCGCCGGCGCCGATCAGCCACTTCAGCTCGAGGATTTCGAGCGGCGTGCCTTGCTGCGTGCAGATGTTGTTCTCGAGCAGGTAAGTCAGGATCGACTTGCTGCCAGCCGTGCTGATCAGGCGCGACGCGACGCCGCCAAGCGTGGCCGGCGGCAGCATCAGGCGGTTCGGCTTCACCTTCCAGCCCGAGGCTTGCCACGCCGACGTCAGGATCTCGTTGACGTCCTTCAGGATCTCGTCCGGCGTCTTCGTGTTCCACTGCGGCGTGCCGGCCGCGCCGTTCGCGACGTTCGAAACGCTCCCGACCGCGCCGATCGAGTTCACCAGGCCGGTGAAGCTCATCTGCGGATCGCCGTAGTAGACGATCTGGTCGAGGTCCATGTTGCGCTTCATGTTCATCGCCTCGACCTTCTGCGAGTCGATCGGCATGCCGAGCTGCTGAGACTTGACCAGCTCGGGCACCGTGTACTTGACCTCGGCACCCCAGAGCAGCATCGGCTGTGCGGTCTTGCCGATGTCGACCGACGGGCCTGCCAGCGCGTTGCCCTCGTTCGAGATCCAGTTCAGACCGTTCGGGTTGATACCGCCGCTCATCCCGAAGGCCGAGTTCGTGAACGACGCGACTTCGTCGGCCGCCGACACGTCGCTGCGGATGTAGATGTCGCGCGACCAGGTGTACTCGACGAGCGGCTCGTTGAGCGTCTGGTCGAGGCGTTCGAGCTGGCCGACGAGGAATGCGCCGGTCGAGTCGATCGTCTGGCGATCGTAGGTGTACTGCTGGTCCTGCGTACGCGCGCGGATCAGCCGGCGCGTCGCGTCCGCGACGGCCGCCGACATCGGGATCGACGCCCCGGCCCGGCGCAGGTGCTTCAGTTCGGACATGTCCATGTAATGGCTCCAGAAATGCAAAAGCCCCGCGATTGCGGGGCTTCGGGTGAAGCGCTGTTCAGCGCCGGATCAGATGTTGACGGCGATTTCGACGATGCCGTATGCGTCGGCCGGGCCGGTGAAGTACCAGTTCGCCGGCATCGCGACAGTATTCGTGCCGTCGGCTGCCGCTTCGAAACCGCCGAGCGGCTTGCCGGCGGCCGCTGCCGCGACGCGCACGTACACCGTACCGTTCTTCGTGGCCGGCGCGGTGCCGCCGAGCGCGACGTTCTCGTAGCCGCGCTTCAGAATGTCGGTCACGCCGCTCGTCGGCGGCGTCGACGTCCCGAGCGGATCCGTGCCGTTGCCCTGGATCGGATACGCGCGCAGGTTCACGCCGTACACGAGCGCCGCCGTGTCGGCCGCGTTGTTGATCGGCTGAATCTTGCCGTTCACCATCTTCACGGGAACGCCAAACGCCGTCGGCGGTGCCGCCGGGTCGATCAGCTGCGTCTCGATCGTGGCGACTTCGGCGCGCTGGAGGTCACCGGCAAAGCCTGCCGGCATGCGATATTGATAAGCTTGCAACGAGGGCATGTCGGCTCCTTTACTTGCGGACCTTCCAGAATTCCGCGTGGATTGCGTTGATGTCTTTCCGATCGGTCTGAGCGGAATCGTTCGTCCGGCGCTGCGTGACGCCGGAGTTCTTGCTGCGCACGACCTCCGACGCTGCGTTGAAGAACGCTGCGACGGAATCGCAGGTCATGCTGGCGACGTTCGCGCCGCCGACCACCGACTTGACCAGTTCGGCGTTCTCGTTGTCCAGCGCGGCCCGCAGCGCGCGGCGGCGCAGCACGCAGATAGCGTCGACCGTCTTCTTGCGGATCGCCTTCGCATCGAACGTCGGCAGCCGCACGCCCGGCGCGAGGATTTCGGCGCGCGAGAGCGCGTCCTGAAACTGTTCGCGCAGCGCGGTGCTGTCGCCCGTACGCGCGCCGCTCTTGTCGTCGCCGCCACCCTCGCCGGCGCCGCCGTTGTCCGTCGTTCCGGTACCGAGCAGGTCTTCGTCATCGTCGTCCGCGTCGCCCGTCTGCGTGCCGCCGCCTTCGAGCTTCGTCACACGGTCGGCCAGCGCGTCGATCTTGCCGTTGGTGGCTTGGATCGCATCGAGCACCTGCTTGAGCGGATCGCCTTCGCCACCGGCTGCCGCGTCGTCGCCCGTCACGCCGCCGGAGCCGGCCTTCGGATCAGCACCGGTGCCGGGCATGTGGATGTGAATCTGGGGCTGGCCGTCGCCACCCTCGCCGCCTTCGTCGCCGGTCATCTCGCTCGCGACCTTCTCGAACGCTTCGGAATCGCGCGTCATGAACGCCTTGCGCAACGCGTCGACGAACTTGGAGCCTTTCTTGGTTGCCATGCTGGTATCTCCTGTCGGGAGTAGGTTGGAACTGCTATCCCCGATCGAACACACGGGGCCACAGCGGGCGCTTTTCACGAGGGCGACGTGGTTGCCCACGATCACCACCTGTCGCGCCCGCCCAGGCGCAATCTGTTCGTAGTCGGCGTCGTAGCCGTTGCTGACCTGGTCAAGCGCATCAGGGCCGTCGCTCTGCACGCGGCGGATCGCCTCGGCGTCTTTGATCAGCAGGTCAGCCAACATAAGGTCCGACTGAGCGCCCTCGCCTCGCCGCACATTGCGCACGTCGCCGCGCGACACCGACATGTAGTTCTCCGGCGTCACGAAATCCGGCGGATGGTCGATCGTGATCGGCTTGCCTTCAAAGCTGGCGAGAGTCTCGGGGCTGAACAGCACGTCGGCCGTGCGCTCGGCGACGATGACGCCGTCCTTCGCCTCGATCTCCGGGAGCTCGAAGTACGCATAGTCCTGCGCGCCGACGCGCGCGATCGGCACGGCCTCGCAGAGCAGGAAACCCTCCGGTGTAATCGACCGCCGCTCGCCGAGCCGCTCGGTCGCGTACACACCCGACGCAGTAATGCCATCACGCGTATGCGCGCGAGCGCGCGCGGCACCAGTACCGCAGCTGCAGGCGTGGTCCGCCGTGGGAATTCGAATGGTCCGCATCTGGAACGAAATTTGAAGTAAGTCGATGATTCGGCAGGGATTCCGCAAGTCTTTAGGACTTGGCTATAATGCGGATTGGGACGGTCGCCGGAGGTGAGCCGACTGCCGAAAGGCAGGGGGTGCCTTATTTAAACGACGACTGGCCCTATTCCCCTTCCCGCACCAGGCCCTGGTTGTAATACCGGTGGCCGTCGTAGAACACCTTCACCGTGATCACCGCCCGATAGCTCTTGCCGTCAAGCTTGAGCGGGGCTGAGTACGTCTCGACCGCCTTGACGTTCGGATCGCCGCGCTTATCCGGTTGCGTGTCGATCAGCCGAGCGTTCGTCAGAAGGTCGGGCAACGCGGGGATGGAGCGCAGCACCTCATCGTGGCCGGTCGCGACGGTGTGCCTGATCCCGCCGTTCGTCACTTCGATCTGGTTGCCTGTCGCCGCATTCTTGAACTTCTTCCCAGCGAACTGCTTGCCGTAGGCGATGGCCTTCTGGCGCAGTTCCTTCATGCTGGTGAAGTCGCCAAGCTCGTCGCCTTTCAGCGTCGTAGGGCCGGCCGCAACTGCACCTGCGGCACCTCCCGATCCGAACTGGCCGTTCGCGGAGCGCGGGTGCTTCGATTCCTCCCACGACGTGTCATACGTGTGGAAGTAGATATGCAGATGCTTTGCCATGGGCCTGTCGGGTCATGCGGGCTCGGCCCGGCAACTACTCAAAACGAAGGCCAACGACCGGCCTCTCTCATCTCGCAACATCAAGCCGACGGCAAAACCACTTCCGCCCAGCATCGGCAGTTGTAGATGCAGCCCGGATGCGCCCGCGCGCCGGTCCGCTTATCCGCGATCGGCGGCTTGTCCCATGTGAAAAACTTGCCTTCCAGCTCGCGATGGTCCTCGCGGACGTCCGAGTCGCCGGACGTCCGCCAGAAGTAACCGGGGCTTCCGACGTCGAGGGCACGCGCCTCGGTGAGCGTCGCGGCCGTGCGACTGACCTCGGTTCTCGCGATCGTGTCGGCCCGGCTTTTCGCTACCTGCCCCGACTCCTGAATCGCCTTCGAGATCTGCGCAGCACGCGTGCCGTCGACGATTCCCTCGAGCGTCAATCGATGCACCCGCTCGGCCGCGTCGAGCGGGATGGACGTGATCAGGCGCACCTGTTCGGACAGGAGAGCGCGCATCGTCTCGCCGGTGGCCGCGCCGCGGATCTCGTCGCGCAGCGCGCGCGACATGTCGGCGGCCTGCTTCATCCACATCTGCTCGTCGCGCCGATTCAGGTCGGCGATCATCCGCGCCGCGGTCGCCTCGGCCCACGGTGCGAGCGCCTCGGCGTACCGCCGCAACAGTTCCTCGATCGTCGGCGCATACGACGCGTCATCGGCCGGAAAGCCGTTCACGAGCACACCGACCTGATGGGCGATCTTTCGCAGCTGGCCGCCGTACTGCCGCTCGGCACCGCTCAATCGCACGGGGTTCTTGCGCCGGTCGCGCTTTCGATCGAGGGTGAGGATCATCGACGTCGGAAAAGCCTGCGAAGCAGAGAGTCGTTCGTGCGCGCGGCCGCGCCCGGTGTCGGGCCGAGCGGAAGCGTGGGGTCAATTCCAGGCGGATCCTCTCCCTCTTCGTCGCGCTCGGCCTGCTCGATCGCTTCGTCCGGGATGTCGCCAAACATGCCAGTGTCGGGCGACGACGCCTTCAGCTCGCGCATGCCCTGGCTGCGCGGAATCAGGTCGGCGTCAACCGCCTTCGTCACCGAATCGACTGTCTTGTTGCCGATCTCCGCCTTCTCGGCGGCCGACATCTCCTGCAGCGGGTTGAACTCGTACGAGAAGTCTTCGGGCAACGGCTGCCCGATCTCCGACCGGCACATCACGTCGAGCAGCCCGTGCAGCGGGTTGCGCAGCCGACGCTCCTGCCGCGTGTGCACCTTCTCGTGGTACAGCAGGCGCGATCCTTCACCGGTGTCACTCAGGCCGGCCGGCTGCTGGCCGAACAGGCGATCGAGCGGGATGCCGGTCGCGCCGCTGAGCTGCATCGCGAACTGCAGCAAGACGTCGGACAGCCCGCTGAATGCGTACTGGTGCGTCTCGAACTTGTCGGTCGCGTCGATGAGTGTGAGGCCCTCATTCGACTGCCCGAGCCTGATCATCTCGACCTGCTTCAGCAGGCCGTTGAGCGCCGGGCCGCCGGCCGCGATGATCTCGCGCAGCTTCTCGACGCTGAGCGTGCGCAGGTGCGCCTTGTAGACGAGCTGTCCAGCGCCGACCGTAGCGCTGTCGAATGCGATGAGCCGATCCCACATCGGCTCGAGGATCGACAAACCCCAGCCGTTCTCGCTGATGCGCTGGTAGAACGGCAGTGCTTCGCCGTCCATTCGCAGCACGCGTGAGTGGTGAATGCGCCCCTGCGGCAACCCGATCGCCGTCGGCAGCACATCGTAGAACTTCGGCATGCCGAGGTCGGGACCGAACTCGGTCACGACTTCGCCGACCGGCGGCGCAACCATCCAGCGGTCGAGCACGAGCAGGCCCTTGAACTGGCCTTTCCCGATGGTCTCCCGCCGAAGCTGCTGCGACATGTCCTGGCCGTCGATCAGCATCACGGCGATCGCGCCGCCGTACAGCTGCGCCCACTTGCCGGTATCGCAGAGCTGGTCCCAGATCGCCTTGCGCGTCAGCGCCGTCTCCATCTTCGACACGTCGGTCGGATCGAGCCCGGACATCTCGATGCCCTTGCGGGTCATGTCCTCCGGGATCGCGTCCACCGCGGCGCGCACGATCCACGATCCGCGATACGCCGCTTCCAGCCAGACGCGGTTGCGGCTCTGGTACGTCAGCGTGTACTGCGCCGCCGACGCCTGGTTGTCGGCACCCCAGCCCAGCCGTGCTTCGAAGTTGGCGAACGAGTCGACCGTGCGGTGGGCGTGCGTTGCCGCCGGCGCGCGCGGCGGCCGGGTCTGTTGCTTCCGTTTCGACATTCCGGGAAATCCTGTCGTACTCAACCGGCAAGCCGCTCCCAGACCGACAGGTCTTTCGCGCCTCCCAGCATGTCGTTGATTGCGTCGACCATCGGATCGATCTGGTCGTCGTGCATGTGCGTGTCGTCAGCCGTGAACGAGTCGCACTCGGTCAAGAAGTCGCTGACCCATGGGGCATCCAGCGGGACGCCGACGTTGCCGGAGTCGATATGGCTCACGACGTCCATCACGCGCGTCAGCTTGTCCTTCACGCGCTCGATGCCCTCGATCGGGATACCGCCCTCGGCCTGAATGTCCTGAATCAGCCCGGTACCGCTGGACTTGTCTTCGACCTTCATCTGGCGCAGCACCGGTGCGCCCGGGTCGTCCGCGCCGATGGCCGCGTGCTTGTTCCAGAAGTCGATCGCGCGGCGCTTCAGCTCGGGCGCCTTCCACTTCCCGCGCACCAGGTCAATCAGGTACAGGCGGTTGTCGTACCCGAGGCCCCAGCACTCGAACACGCTGTAGTCGTTCCGCTCGGCGGTCTTCTGCGCCGTGTCCGCGAAGATCTTCCGGTACTGGAGCTGCGGCAGCGCGCCATAGCGCAGGAACTTGCCGCTTTGGATGATCCCGCCGCCCAACGGCGACGGCCGCTGCATGTACTGGCCGTTGAAGACGTACGCGTCGGCCTTCTCGGACGCGAGCAGCTCCTGCAGCGGTTCCTTGTACGGCCAATAGCTGTACCGCCCGTCCGCGTCTCGCTCGTCGCACTCGACGCGGTCGCGGATGTGCGCCGGCAGCTTCGCGACGTACTGGTCCGTGATCAGTGCCGGAATCTCGATGAATTCCCAGTCGCCCGGCAGCTTGCCGGACTTGATGAAGCCCGTCGGGTCTTCCTCGGCGAGCCGCTGCATGATCACGATGATCGGCGTGTCGGGATTCGCCTTCCGGCTCTTCACCGTCGACAGCAACTTGCGGTTCGCCTTGTCGCGCGCCGTCTTGCTGTATGCGTCGTCGACCTTCAGCGGGTCGTCGATGATGATCGCGCCCTGCCAGCCCTCGGTCATATGCCCGGCTCGGAAGCCGGTGATCTGGCCGCCAAGCGAAACGGCGTACACGCCGCCGGCCTTGCGGCCGTCGATCATCACGTTCCAGCGCTTCTTCGACTTCGCGTCGTCTGCGATCGGGAGCGGCCACAGCGCCTGAAACTCGCCGGACTCGACGATGTCGCGCGCGGTCTCGCTGTTCAGCAGCGCGAGGTCGTCCGAGTAGCTGATGTGTAGGAATCGCGCGCGCGGGTTCAGCGCGAGGCCGCGCGCGATCAGGTTGATCGCGACCAGCTCGGTCTTCGACGAGCCAGGCGGCACGTTGATGACGACGTTCTTCAGCGTGCCGTCGATCACGCGCTGCACCGTGTCGGCGATCAGCACGTGGTGCCAGTTGACGCGGAACTTGATCGCCTGCCGGTGCTTGAAGAAGTACCGGCTGAAAAACAGGTGGTCCCGCTCGCACTTCGCCTTCAGAACGGCCCGCTCGATGGCGGGGTCAATACTCGTCTTCGAGCTTGGCGACGGCGGCTGCGACCTGGCTTTCATCGACGACGACCGTCCTGTTCTCGATCGGGCCGCCGTTCTCCCCAGTGTGTTCGAGGCGGCGCCGATTCGTGTAGGCGTCGCCGGATTCCTTCGCAGCCTGTTCGAGCAGCTGCGCCATCAGCGGCAAGTTGTTGCGTCGCTCCGCTTCCGCGACGGCACGGTCGAGCGCGCGCAGGCGCACCGCGCGGTGCGATACACCAATGCGCGACGTGTCGTTGAGGAACTCCTCGCGCGTGCGCTCGAAGATCTCGCGGTACTTCTTGCTGAGCGCCGAACCAGCGCGCTTCGTCGGGTCATACCGCTCGCACTGCTGCGGCGATACCTCGACGCTGAACTCCTCGCGCACGGCCTTCGCGGCGCGCGACGGCGTGTCGAAACAGGCGAGCGCCTGCGTGACGAACACCTTGATCGGTTCAGGAAGTGCTGCCATGGAGGAAAACGTTCAGGTTGCTATGCGGCCCGCAGGATGCAGGTGCCGCAGGCCCAGGCAATGTCGGCGTGGCCGACCTCCGGCGCGCGCTGGGCTGCGGCGACGAACTTCGCGGTATCTCCCGCGCCGCCGGCCACACCGTAGCGCCGGACGATGCCGACGAATTCCTCGACGTCGTGCCCGCGGATGCCGAGCTTCGGCAGGCCGTCTTTCGTGAAGGCCGGCGCGCCGAACGAGTCAGCGTGCTGACCGATGTGATACAGCTCGTGCTCGACGAGCGCGCACCACTGCAGATCGTTGCATTCGCGCGCGTAGTGCGCGTCGAGCGTGATCAGAAACGCCGGCACGTGGCCGAACCATTCGCAGAGTTGCTGTTCCTGCCTGGCGCGCTGCCAACCGCCGGCGCGGATCATCACCTCTTCGCACTGGCCGACAACGCGCCGCATCTGGCGCACGTTCTCGACGGCCGCCCAGAGATACGCGACGTCAGCGCCGATCAGGTGCGCGTGATCCGGGTTGTGCAGTGGCGCGCCTTCGCGCAGCAGTGTCTCGCTTACCCACTCGGCGACGCCGTCGGCCGGCACGATATGTCGGATCCAGTTCGAGTCGTCGAAGAGGATGTCGGGTGGCGCAGGACGAGAGCCTTCCCCACGACCGCGGACTTGCAGTTTTGTCATAATGACTTTCTGCGCTCCCGCGCCGATCGCATGCACGGCGGTCAGCCGAGCGCACCATTGCGCTACGACCAACAATTCACGGGAGAATTAAATGAAGCGAAATCCATCCCTGCTCCTAGGCATCCTCATCGCATTGGAGGACAGCCCGTACGAGGAACTCGCCACCATCGACCTTAAGGAGACGTTGAAGGAGACATCGGAGTCGGACTACACCATGTCTGAAGTCCTGCATCATATTCACCTTCTCGGCGATCGCGGTCTCGTAGATTCGAGCAGTAACAGGCATCGCCTCACGGACGCGGGCCATGACCATCTGGAAGCCGCCCGTCAAAAGGGCCGAGTGAGCCTGTAACGCAGTACCGATCTCCGCAACAAAAAGCCCGCTGGCTTGTCGGCTCAGCGGGCTCGATATGTCTGGTGCCAGCAGGGCGGCGGAAACCCGACTGCACCTTTCGGCGCGCTGGCTGATCACCTCGCTGCGTCCTCCCCGCCGGCGCAGCTAAGGCCGAGTCCAGTATAGCGCGGCGCCAAGGCAACAAAAAAGCCCGCTTTCGCGGGCTTCGTTGCTTCGGACGCACGTATGACGTGTATCGAATATGGCGGATTATTGTGTGCCAAACACACATTGTCAAGCAGTCGATCGTTCCTGCAGCAATCCGAGCTCGCTGAACCGTCGTTCGATCACTGACCACGCGAGCCCCTCGACGCCCGCCTCGCCGGTCTTCTTATCCCCCTCGATCCACTTCCGCACCGCGGCGTTGTGCTTGCTGACGGTGTTCACGTGCGCTTCGCAGTCGTGCGCGATGTCGACCAAGTCGCACTTCACCCCGAACAGGCGCTCGATGATCGCGCGCCGCACGCGGTAATGCGAGAAGCCCGAGCAATAGGCGGCGGACGCCCGAATCAACCAGCCGATCGCCGCCTGCCACTCGATATTCGGCGTCCGGCCGCTGCAGCACGCAGCACCGCACGAGCACGGCAAGTCATGCGGCGCCGCGCGCGCGACGATCACCGAGAGGTGCAGCTCGGGCAATTCCCAAAGGTGCCGGCGAATCTCCCCTGCCTGGCCGGCACCGTCGAGGCCCACCAGCCCCATTCCGGTACCGATCGACTCGCCGCGCAGACGCTTCGCCATCATCGTCTCGCCGTACTGCTGCCCCGAGTAGCAGAGCGCAAAGCGCACGGCGTCGAACGCCGACTTGAACTCGACGACGTCGCTCATCGTGCACCTCGCGTCGTCATCGCCAGCGCCTGCCGCGTGTTGAGCTCGAGCATGTAACCCGTCAGGTTGCTCGTGAAGTCCGGACGGATGCGCGTGTCGACGTGCGAGCCCGGCGAGCGGCTCGTGCCCGCGAGCGAGTACATGCGGCCGCGGCTCTCCGAATGGCAGTCGAGCCGCGCGAGCGCGACGTCGAGCGCCAGCAGCTGGCGCACCGACGACACGGGATGCTTTAACCGGCGAGCGAGGTCGTGCGCCGAATATCGGATGCCGGGCTTCATCACTCCGATCAGCCCGTTGATGGTGAGTTTGCTTTTTGCTTTCAAGGCCCCGCTCCTTATGCTGACTTCAAATTCAACTCGATCGCCTCGATCCGCACGCCCGGCGTGCGCGCGTAGCGCTTCGACACCCAGAGGTCGACGACCTGGCCGTCGTCGACGTACACCACCCCGTTCATGCCGTCCTTCAACGCCTTGACAACGTTGTCGGCGTCCGGCTTCTTCGTCGCGCCGATGGCGCCGGCGGCCGCTTCGCCCTGGCGCTTCATCGACCAGCTCGCCGGGATCGGCAGGCCGATGTGCACGATCAGCCGTATCGGGCCGGCGTACGGCGCGACGCTGCGCATCGCAGCGCGCGCGGCCATCTTCACGAGGTTCTCGTAGCGCTCGGTCTTCTCGGGCGTGTAGGCCGTGACGTGCGCGCCGCGGCGTGCGAACTTCGGGCGCCCCTTCGCAACCGGCGCACCGGGAATGACAAACTCGACGCGCTGCGCGATCGGCGACGCCGTGATGAGCGATTGCTGTGTCACGCGGTCACCTCGTCTTCCACGTCGTCCGTCACCGGCACGCCACTGATCGGGCGCAGCCACGCGTCCGGAATCCACCCGGTCTTGAGCTCGCACGGTCGAAACGTGACAACGTCCGTCGCCGGGATCGGCGTGGGCGCTTCGACGTACCAGCAAAAGCCGAGATGCAGGTAGTCGCCGTAAGGCGCCTTCACCTCGACGATGCGGTCGCGGGCTTCGCCGTGCGTGATCACGGCCATGTCGCCGACTTTGCAGTTCATCGCCCTTCCCCCATCAAAGCGCCGACCGAGACCGGGCCGGCAGTGTTGCGAAATGCGCGGTTGTGGTCGTCCCACCACGGGCCGTCGCCCGCGGCGTCGAAGACGCGCAGCTTGAAATCGAACGGAGGTTCGTCGCGGCCCTGCTCGATGCCGAGCGTGCCGCCGTGCTCGACGATGCCGGTCCATGAGCGCCACCAGTCGCCGACGGTGCGCGTCCCCGTCACAGGCTTCGCGGCGCGCGCGGCGAGCAGATCGCCGAGGATCAAGTCGAGCAACCCGGCGTTGAGCGGCTGCTCGGAGCACTCGCGCTCACGCCGCTTGCGGCCCGTGGCAATGGCTGCACGCAGGTCGTCGACCGTTACGCCGCGCCCGGGCCAGCTCGCCAACCGCGCGTCATCGGCGGCGAAGCCGACGCCCGACGAGCGAAGGATTTCGACGAAAGCGGCGGCGGCGATCGGCGGGTCGCTCGCTACTGCCTGTGCTGTGCCGCCGCCGCTTGCTGTGTTTACATGTTCTGTTCTATTCCGCTCCGCTCTGTTCAGAGCGTTTTCCGATGGAATTCCAGCGGAGTCGTTATCGCTTCCGCCGGAAAACTCACCACTTCCGCCGGAAGAGTCGTCGTTTCCACCGGAAAATCCGGAATTTCCGTCGGAGCAGTAATTTTTGCCATTCGACCTACCTTCAGCCGAGGTGCCGACTTGGCGACGCCCTGCCGGTCGCCCGTTTTTTCCGCTAGCTTCCGCCGGAGCGTGCCCGCTTTCCGCCGGAACTGGTTCCTTCTTCCGCCGGAATTCCACATCGTTTCCGCCGGAAGGATTGCTAAATTCCTCCGGAAAAAGATCGCGTTCCAGCGGACGACCCATGTCAATCCATGCGTCCAGCTCGGGTACTTCCAGCGGAGCAAGACCTCGCTCCGCCCTCGCCTTGTTCCGTTTCCGGATACGTTCGCCGAGCTTGTCGTGCGCGTGGCGATGCTTCGAGAACCACGCGGAGTTGACCTTTTCAGCGAGGACCGGGTGATACAGGCGCCCGTCGGTGCATTTGATCCAGCCGTGCAGCGCGCCGGCGCGCACGCCGTGCCACGTCGGATCGAGCTTGCCCTTGTGCCAGTAGCCCGCGCGCTTCGCGAGCCACTCGTCGTTATCGGGCATGCTGCCGGCGGGTACCTCGTGCCATGACACGCACCAGAGCAGCATCGCCGACCAGCACGCTTCGGGCGACTCGTCGTGCACGAGGTCGGAGCCGAGCAACCGCGGCACGTCAATCGGCATTTCGCGAAAGTTGCGCAGATCGCAGTCCGCTGGGGTGAGAGGATTCGGGAGGTCGTTCATTGGGCTTCCCACAACAATTTCTGCCCACGCAGACACGCGGCGGTGTCGATGCGCGGTCGCGCGGGCGTGTTCCAGTTGCCGCCGCCGCGCTCGCCAACGAGACGCCATCCGGCACCCCGCAAACTGGCGCCGCTCTCGGCGGACAACGTGTATGTGATGAGCTGCGCGTAACCGAGCGCACGGGCCGCACGCCATGCCGCACCGTAGAGCGCAGAGCACGCGTTACGCGTACTGTCCGTACAGCAGCGCGTCACCTCGAGCGTCCAGCCGTCGTCGTTGCCGCGTGCGACCGGGCGGCCGACGATTGCGACGCCGCGGATGCCTGTGCTGTCGTCTCGGCCCATCAACATCTCATCTGCGACAGCGATGCTGAACTTGTGGCCGACGACGGGCGAGTGGTGCCGGTGATGCTCAGCGACGAATGCGTTCGCCTCTTCGAGCGAAATTGGAATGATGACGAGGCTCACGCCACCTCCCGCGCGATGTGCGGCAGCGGCTCCGCAGCCGACTCGATCGCGACCTGAATGCGCTCGAGCTGCTGACGGAGCCGCTTGACCTCGGAATCGGCGCTGACCCGGCGCACGGCTTGCTTGCAGGCGCTGGCGATCTCCCAGGCGCCCGCGCTCGCCGGCAGCCCGAGCGCACGCGCGAGTTCGATGCGTGCGCTGTCGATCTGCGCTGCGTCGCGCTGCGCATTCTCCTTCGCACGATCGAGGATCAGGCGGCGCTCGTCTTCGGCTTCTTGCGCCAGCCCTTCCAGCCGCTCGGTGGCAACCTCGAGACGCCGTTCCGCGTGCAGCCGATCACGCACGGCATCCGCGACGATGTCGCCGAGCCGCTGTCGAATCTTCTTCTCGAGCGTCCACTCGTTATGGAGCCCGACCCGAAGCTGTTCGAGGTTCGAGTTCGCGAGCCGCGCCATGCCGTCGATGATCAGCTTCACCCACGCGTCACGCGGCAGGTTCTCCATGTTCTTCAACGTCGGCCCCTTCAGCGAGCGCCAACCGTCCGGCCCACGCACGATCAGGCCGCAGCCGGCCGGGATGTCTTCTTTCTTGAGCAGCCCGGCCGGCGCAGCGAAGATGACGCCTGCGGCGAAGCGCATGTAGGAGGTCCACTTCCCCGCCGTAACGTCACGACGGAAATCGGCGACGCTGATCTTGCATTCGTAGGCGACCGGCTGGAACCGCGCGAACGAGCACGGCACCGTGTAGACATCCGGCCGCGGCGAGCCGGCCGGCCCGAGCTGCATGTCGGTCCACACCAGGCGATCAGAAGCGCCGCGCAGGTGGGCGGCGAGATCCTTGGCGAGGTCATCGTGGGCCCATGTCATGCCGCCGTCTCCCGCCGAAAGCGACCCGTCGCGCATGAGCTAAGATTGGCGTGCCGCAAGTACGCGCGGCAACCAACAATGCGAGAGACCAGATGCCACTCATGACCGTGACCGCCGCAATTGCCGGCCTTAAGAACACCATTGATCTCGCGAAAGCCGCCATCGCAACGCGTGACGAATTGAAACTGGCCGAAATGCAGCAGTCGATCAATGACCGCGTGATTGATGTTCAGAATGCGGCGCTTGCCCTTCAGGAGAAGCAGTCGGCCGCACGTGATGAAATCGACCAACTGAAGGAGGAGCTCCGTAAGGCAAAAACGACACTCGCGGAGCTCGAACGGACGCAATCCGAGCGAGAAAAGTACGCGCTGCACGCCGTCAGCGAAGGCGCGCTCGTCTATGCGCTGAAGAGTGACTACGTCGATCAGGGTGTACCGTCCCATTTCCTCTGTCAGCCTTGCTTCGATGGCCCAGAAAAACGCAAGGTCATTCTCGAGTACACCCCAGGACAGAAAGCCGGCCAATACGTTATCCATCCACGCTGGTCGTGCCCGGTATGCAAGCATGGTGTCAACGAGCGCAAGTGACATTACGCTGCCTCCAGCACGTCATTTGCCGCGGCCCAGCCGCGCCCCCACTGCCGCGCAAAGCATGCGAGCGGGCCGCGCAGCGGGTTCTCGTGGAACGGGTCGCCGGCGCGCGCCGCGCGCCAGCCAGCACGGAATGCCGCACGCTCGAATAGTTCGGTCAGCACGAGCCGCCCTCCTTCGTGTTGTCGATCGGCGCCGCCTCGGGCCGGACGCGCTCGATCATCCAGAGCTGGTCCGGACGGAACGCGAGATAGTCCTGCGGGGGATCGCGGTAGATGAAGAGATGCTTTTCCTCGACGATGCCGAGGTAGTTCATGGGGCGCCCGAGCTTGACGGCGAAGGGCTTGCCGATGTCGCGCTGGCTGAGAGTCAGCGTCATGCCGCCGCCTGCCGCTGGCCGAATGCCTGCTGGACGAACTCGCCGATCGCCTGCTGGCTGAGCCGGCGATATTCGTCGATCGCCTTGCGCTCCTGGATGGCGAGCCACTGGCGCGGGTAGTCGCAGCCCGTGAACATGCAGAACAGGTGCAGCTTCGTCGCCGGAAACGGCCGACGGCCGGCGACCAGGTCGCCGAAGTGCGGATAGTGAATGTCGCAGTTGCGCGCGAGCGTCTTGCGATCGAAGCGCCGCAGCCCAAGCTCGAGTGCGTGCGCGAGGCAGTCCTCGAAGCTCATCGCTTCGATCTCCCCATCCGGCAGCGTCGCGGCCTGCACCCACGGCGCGAACATCCTGAATTCGGTCTGGTTCATACGAAAAATCAATCGTTACCCAGTTGATTACCCACTTGCTTACCCAGTTGGCGCCGGGGCGAAATAAAGGCCAGGACAAACACCTGGCCAGCTTTCAACTAATGCAAACCACTGAGATCATTCGAGGCGCGAATGAAGCGCGTCGCGCTGCCCGCCCTCCGACGTGCATGCGCCCATGCGCCTCGGGGTGGCGTCTTCTGCAGGATCAGGCCAGATCAGGTGCCAATCGGTGGGGCGAAAGTCCCTGTACGGGATGCCGACGGCGTTCCCGACGAGGACACAGTTCTCGGGTCTCATTGCATTGGGGGAATGCAGCCACTTGTGGATGTGCGGCTGCTTTTTGCCGATCAGGCGGGCAAGTGCGGACTGCGACCCAGCTTTTTGGATCGCTGCCTGCAGAGCCGGCACGGAGCAATTGGTCGGTTTCATGCGGCAATACTATAACCAAAGTTATTCATTCGCAAGAACTTTGGTTATTTGCCGGCTTACAACCTAGGTTATAGGATGCCCGCTATGGAAAATCCTGAATTCGGGCGCCGGGCAAGGGAACGTCGCGAGGCACTGGGCCTATCCCAGAAACATGTCGCAGAACTTGTCGGCGTGTCGCAGCCTGCGATTGCCAAGGTTGAAAGAGGCGGCAGCACCACGACCACGAATGGCTTCGCGCTCGCGCGCGCACTTCAAACCACACTGGAGTGGCTCGAATTCGGAGATCGGGCGCAGCCGATTCCGCCTGGCTATGATCGGCTCGACGAGATCGGCCGTGCCAAAGTCGAGGCGTACATCAGTGGGCTACTAGCCCACTCAGCTCCCCACCTTTCGTCAAATCAGGACGAAGACAGGCCGTTCGGCGACTGAATAGCCGCGCAACTTCAGGCAGCGGTTCCAGCGACGCATCCCAGAACGAAAACTCCCGCGTTACGACCGGCCGCTTCATCTGCCCAGTGAAACCGAACGCTGGATTCTCAAGCAGCACATCCCATCGACCATCCGCCCGCAGTCGCTGAATCGCCACGATTGTGCCGACCAACGCAGGGTTCCTGCTCGTCACCACCCTAGCCAAGTCCCCGGGCCTGCAGCGCAGGCGCGTCTTCGATTCTTCTTCCACTGGCGGCCCTCGTCTTCGGTTTGTCACAATACTGTATGCATGTACAGTAGTTTAGCCGTAGTTCCAGAAGACTTTCAACTGCCGTCAGCAGACGCTTAACAAACCGCTCGTTGTCGCGTTGTTACAAATTTCCACCTCGCACGATAACTTTGGTTGTTGACAGCTCGATAACCTTAGTTATAATTCGTCTCAGCTCGGCACCGACGCCGCGCCACCGCCCGAAGGCGGATCGCTCTCTAACAATCGAAGGAAAGCCGGGACCGCACTTGCGGAGCAACCGGCCGGCGCGATCTGCGTCGTGAGTCAGGACAGGCGCAGCGCGCTAGGCCGATGTTTGGCTACCGCTTGCAGGCTTGAACGGACCTGATGCAAGACAGCCAGCAACACGTGACCGATGGCGTCGTAATCGGCACAAACCTCGCGTGGCCCGGAGCCGGCAAGGCCGGGAGTAGCCGGGCGCGCGAGTGATGCAGCATCAATCCCGGCAAGCGCATTCAGCGAGTGCCTTTGCCGGGACTGGATGACCTCTTCGTCCAAGACGGTCCCCATAAATGTCCACGGACGGACGTTGTGCCGGCTTCGAGATAGTCGGATCGCAGAAGGCAGACGGGCGAAACCGTAGAGTGCGAGCAGCCGGCCAACGTGGCGCTGACGGCGTGGAAAGACACGCACTGACATACGAAAGTGCGCCCGGGTAGATGGACAGCCAACTCCATCGGTGAGCGCGACTCGCCAGCCCTGCGAGGGATAAACGAAGTGGGCCCGTCACCTCAGAAAGCGGGCTTGGCTAGCCGACGGAAGGTCAAGAGAACGGCCGGGATGCTAACCGGCGCCGGACAACGTAACCGGCAAATTTCGTGTTTGTCCACCAATTTACATTCAGGAGTCCTCTGATGGCATTCAAATTCAGTCTCGGTGAGCGGGTCGCGATCGCCGAAAGCGGCGAGTCTGGCTCAGTTCACGGCCGAGCCGAGTATTCCGAGGCAGCGAACAACTACTACGTTCGTTACGTCGCTGCCGACGGCCGTGCCGTGGAGTCATGGTGGAGCGAGGGCGCATTGACCTCTCTCGCAGATTCCGGTGACGCCGAAGGCGATACCTCCGACCTCTAATGAACCTGGCCGCTTCGGCGGCCACTTCAAGTTCAGTTCTGACCGGTGGCGGTTCTTCTTCCGAGGCGTCACCCGTGAGAGTTGCACTCGCAGCGTTGCAGTTCAAGACTGCAATTTGATTAGCAATCCTACTTTCAATGGAGGGCGCCATGCACACTCCTCGACCTCATCACAACAACGTCCGCACCCTGCCCGCCCGGATCGACCGACGCGCCGACCAGCTGCAGGCCGCGGCAGACGATGCCGCTCTGGCGCGCGACGAACGCAACGAAGCGATCGCTGACGCCATCACGTTCGACGTGCTGCCGTTCTCGACCGAGCAGGTCGCCGTGCTCGACGCGGCGCTGCGCCGCGGCTACATCGAGGACGTCTACGAGGTCTGGAACGTCTGCAAGGACGTGCTCGCCGCAGAGATAAAGCGTCGCGTCGCCGACGCCGATCTCGCCGGCGCCGCGCCGCGCTTCGAAAACGTCGGTTGCTCGCAATGCGGCCGCGGCTTCGGCCCGGGCAACGGCGGGTTCTCCCACTGCGCCGACCACATCGGACTTCGCGCACTCGACGACTGACCAACCGCTCGCGTTACGGCGGGCAATCACACCACACCGAGAGACCACATGGGACAGACCATTCACACTTCCGGGCCGTGGCAGGCATGCGAGCCCGGCGACTACCTCGACTACGACGGCAACTGCATCGTCGTACTCGGCGAAGACATACGCGTCTGCGTCGTGCTCGGGGCCAGCGACGAATCGAGGGCTACGGCTCAGCTCATTGCGGCTTCGCCCGATCTCGTCACCGCGTTGCGCCTGGTGGCATCGAAGACTGTGCTCACGTCCGGAATCCGCGCCGTTGTCGACGCGGCGCTCGGCAAAGCCGGCTATTCAGCGCCCGTGCCGGTCCCCGACCCTGTCCGTCATATCACCATCGCCGGAATCGATCGATGAGCAACCTAAAATCCCCTGCCCAATGCGGCGACCTCGCTGAAAAGCTGATCGCCGACTATGTACGCAACTGCGGCGCATACGGGAATCCGGATGCGCTCGCGAACGTGATGGAAATGCTGATCAGCAAGGCGGCGCTCGGCATCGCCATGGTCGGCAGCGAGGCGATCGCGCAACAGATCCTCACCCGGACGAAGCACAACGTGGCGACGTTTGCCGAGCGGAACCTACGGAGGAACCGGTGATGCGCTCGCCCCTCAACAGCTTACAGCCTGTATTTCGTGAATACAGGCAATCGCCTGTATCGCGCCTGCGCTACGTGATCGAGGGTTCGGCATGGGCCACCGCGTACGGCGTCGCGATCGGGTTCCTCTGGTACGGCGCACTGATCGCCGGCCCCTACTTGCGGAGCCTCGGATGAGCAGCCTGTTCTACGTCCAAGACAGCCGCGCATATGTCGGGAACGACATGCTTTGGTGGGCGGAGGCAGGCTACACAACAGATCTTTCGAAGGCGCGCTTGTTCACTCAAGAGCAGGCCCAGGCGCAGCACAACGCGCGCGAGACCGACATTCCGTGGCCCAAGGAATATATCGACGGCAAGACGCGAATCGTAGTCGACATGCAATACGTCAATCGCGCCGCCGCGCTGCGCAATAGCGGAATCACGTTGATCAAACCTGCGAAGCAACACGCTTTCCAGCTCAACTGCGTTGGATGCGGACGGTTCCTGAGGGACACCGATCGCTATTCACAGAACTGCCTGAACTGTGGCGCGGACAACCGACCATGACCCCCTTCGACCTCCTCGGCGCGCTGCTCGACCGGGTATTCGAATGGAATCCCATAGCTGGTTACCTTGTCGCGCTCGCGATCGCCGCGGTATGCACATTCGTGCTTGCCCGGCTCAACGCGGACGGCACGGCCATCACCGCACTCGTCACGAGGCCCGCATGAGCCGCTTCACCGATCACGCTGACCTCTTCGAGCGCCGGCACCCGCGCGCCGCGCGCGCACTCGTCGTCGCGATCCTCGTCGCGGTCGCCTTTCTCGCTGTCGCCGTAGACGGAATCGCCAAGCACTTCGGCTTTCTGTAACACCTCCTAGCCGCACCCCGTCGCATTCCGCGGGACGCTGTCTCCGCCCGCCCCACCGAATCCAGTGCCACCCCGCCGCGAGTGTGCGCGCTGCCGACGCACGCCCCGATCCATCTATCAGGAGCATCCCAGATGAAAACCATCGACACGCTGCCCGTCGAATCGTCGCAGATCCACAGCGTCGGCTACGACGCTGAATCTGAAACGCTCGCAGTCCGCTTCAGGGATCGCAAGACCGGCTCACCGACGTCGCTGTACCACTACACCGGCTTCACGCAAGCGAACTTCGATGCGCTCAGGACGGCCGATTCGATCGGCTCGCATTTCTACAAGCACATCAAGCCGTTCGATCAGCGCTTCCCGTACGTGTGCATCGAAAAGTTGCCGGCGGCCGAGCAACCCGTCGTCGAAGGTGAAGCATGACCACGTCGACAGCCGTGGCCCTTTGCCAATGTGGCTGCGGCCGGCCGACGCGTCTCGCCCCCGTCAACGATCGATCGAAGGGATGGGTCAAGGGTCAACCGCTGAAGTACCTCAAGGGCCATGGCATCGGCAAAGCGGCGGCCGCGAAGACGGCCGCGGCGATAGGAAATCGCACGTTCAGCACGCAAGGCTATGTGGTCGTGCGCGTCGCGGCAAACACGCGGCGTTACGAACACGTTCTCGTCGCCGAGGCGGCGCTTGGCCGCCCTCTGCGCAGTCATGGCACCGGCAATCCAAACACCGAGGTCGTGCACCACATCAATGGCGTGAAGAGCGACAACCGCCCTGAAAACCTGCTCGTGTGCACTCACGAGTATCACGTCGCTCTGCACCACCGTCTTGCGAATTCTCCGGCATGGCCGGAGTTCGTGCCAGTCGCGCGCCCGGGCTTCGGAGCTCAACGATGACAACTCCATCGATCTTTCGCGTCCGTGCGTCAGCATGGGCCTCGCTATTTGAATGCGCATACCGCTTTGAAGCAATCCACATCCTCGGCATGCGCAACGTTGTCGGCCTGCGCGCCGCGCTCGGCACCGCGATCCACGCCGGCACGGCCACCTATGACCAGAGCGTGCTCGATGGTTCGGGCCTGACCGTCGACGACGCGGCCGGCGCGTTCATCGACAAGCTCTACGACCCATCGAACGAGTACAACCCGGAGAGCGACGATCTCAACCTGAAGGAAGCCGAGCGCATCGGCATCTCGCTCACGACGAAGTATTGCCTCGAGGTTGCACCGCGCTACAACTTCATCGCGGTCGAAATGGAGACGAAGCCGCTCGACATCGATTGTGGTGGCGGCATAGTGATCCGTCTCACCGGGACGATGGACCGCGCGCGCGTCCGGCGCACGGCCCTCGGCCCGGGCATTGCTGATCTGAAAAGCGGGTCGAAGGCTGTAGCCCAGGGTGTCGCCATCACGAAGGGCCACGGGCCGCAGATCGGCACGTACGAGCTGCTCTACGAGCACACGACCGGTGAGGAAATCAGCGACACCGCCGAGATCATCGGCCTGAAAACCAAGGGCACGCCCGAAGTCGCGACCGCGCCTATCGCCAACGCCAAGCGCGTGATGGTCGGCACCGAGGAAACACCTGGACTGATCCAGTTCGCGGCGGACATGTTCCGCTCCGGTCGCTTCTACCCCAACCCCAAATCGCTGTTGTGCGACAAGAAGTACTGCCCGCGCTACGGCACCTGTCAGTTCCACGAATAACGAGAGTCCATTCCTATGAACGCCCCCCTTCAACTGAATGACGTGAAGAGCGCCGGCAATGCCGTGCAGACGATGCCTGATCTGGCCGTCGACATGTTCACGGAGCGCGGCTTCTCGCTCGCAAACCGGATTGCGAAGGCATATGCCAGCAGCGACGCCGTACCCGCGCAGTTCCGTTCACACAACCTGAAGAAGGCCGGAAACGAAGAGCACTGGGTCGAGAACCCGTCAGCGATCGGCAACTGTCTCGTCGCGATCGAGGTCGCGCGCGCCGTTCGCATGTCGATCACCGCCGTGATGCAGAACGCCGACATGATCGAGGGCAAGCTGCGATGGTCCGGCAAGTTCGTGATCGCGGCTATCAACGCGTCCGGGCGTTTCACACCGCTTCGCTTTCAGATGGTCAACCGCGGTCGGATCAAGGCGAAATACAAGGAAAAGACCGGCTGGAATCAGCAAGCTCGAAAACCGATCTTCGAGGAGCGCGAGGTCGAGGTCGATGACATCGAGTGCATCGCCTGGGCATTGCCGAAAGGCACGCCCGAGCCGCGGCTGTCCCCCGAAGATGTACGGAAATACGCGGGCCGCATGCTCGACCTCTATCGTGACATCGGCATGCCGGTGATCGAATCCGCCCCTGTCAGCATGCAGATGGTCGTTGAGGAAGGATGGTTCGGGAAATCCGGTTCGAAGTGGCAAACCGGCCTTCGGACGCTGATGTTCCAGTACCGCGCCGGCAGCTTCTTCGGCAACATCCACGCGCCCGACATCGTCATGGGCATGGGCCGAACGTCCGAGGAAGAGGCAGATGTCGTCGAAGTCTCCCCGGACGGCTCCTATACGGTCTACAGCACGACCATCGACGAGCTGCGTGGCGGCCGCGCCCAGGCCGCCGAAGAAGTCCCGCGAGGCACGTCGGAGGCGCAAACGGGGCCCGCGACCGAATCGCACACGTACGGCGCGTCACCGGCGGCCACGCAAGCAGATCCGGTCGACGACGAAGACGGCCCGCAGGAGGACGACGGCCGCGGCCAAGGCGGTTTCGACTTCGACGTTGCCGGCCTCGTGCGCGGCATCCGCGAAGACATCGAGTCCGCCAAGACGCCCGAAGACCTCGACCTCGCCCGCAGCGCGATCAGCGGCGTGCCGGATGAAACCGCCAAGGCCGAACTGAACGCGCTCGCCTCGGCGCGCATGCGCGTCATCACCGCCGCAGCTGAACAGTCGGCCGCAGGCAAGCCCACTGCCCAGACGACCGCACCGGCCGGCCGCCGGCCGCGCAACCCGATCAACGCCGACTAACGCACGCCTACCGCCGCCAAGGATTTCGACATGACCGACAAAAACGTCCTCCAGATGACCGCTGACAGCATCGGCAAAGACTTGCTTTCCGCACTCGTGACCGAGATGAAGCTGATGCCCGATATCTGGGTGAAGCTGTCCGAAAAAAAGCAGAACGACGTCATCGATCGGCTTCGGGCGCGCGTCGACCACAACGTCAAGATGGCGACGCACCTCATCGCCAGCAACGGACGTATCGTCGTTCAGGGTGACCTCGACCAGATAACGATCAAAGATGGGGTCAAGGCGGTCGTGAAGTTCGGCGGGTCGCAGCCGAACCTGCACGAGCTCTACGAGGCCAGTGGGAAAACCGTCCTGGTCGTCGTGGCCAACCCGGGCGAGCACACCGAAGGCATGGACGAGGTGCGCGGCGAATCGGATCAGCGCGGCCTGAACCTTGGCGGCGAATACACCGCCGAGGACGGCGACGGAATGAACGGGCCGCCGACCGACGACAGCGACGTCGTCGACGCAGAGTTCCGCGAGGTGCCGAAGCTCGGCGACGGGCCGACGCAAGCGCAACTCGGCGAGCAGCATCAGGCCGGCCGGCAAGCGGCCGCCGACGGCAAGCCGGAAAGCGAGTGCCCGGTGATGGCAGGCGAGCTCTGCATCGCATGGGTGAAGGGCTGGAAGGAATGGCATGAGGAACAGGCAAGCCGCGGCGACGAAGATCCGCTGTACGCCCAAATCGAAGCGTTCGTGATCGAGCAGCAGAAAGTCACGATTTCGAGCGTGCAGCGCCAGTTCAAGATCGGCTACAACCGCGCCGCGCGGCTGATCGAGCTGCTCGAGACTAAGGGCATCGTCAGTGCGATGGATTCGGACGGCGGCCGCACGGTGCTGCGGCCGCGCGGACCGCAAGGAGAGGCAGCGTGAAAATCACCGACATCTACGTGGCGAACGTGCTCGGCATCCGCACGGCGGACATCCGGCTCGCCAAACCCGTCGCCCTCTTCACCGGCCCGAACGGCGCCGGGAAGAGCAGTCTGCAGGAAGCCGTTCGCATGGCGCTCACCGGCGATACCGTCCGCGTCACGCTGAAGAAGGAATACGGCTCGCTCGTCACCGAGGGGGCCGAGGGCGGCCAGATCGTGGTCGCGTGCGGCGAGCAGGCGAACAGCGTCATGCTGCCGTCCGGGAAGCTGAAGCGCGAACTCGCCGAGGATCCGTGCTTGCACCTGGTGCTCGACGCGCAGCGGTTTGCGCATCTCGGCGCGGCCGAGCGCCGCGCGTTCCTATACGACCTGATGGGCGTGAAGATCGGCGTCGACGAAATGCGTGCCCGTCTGCTAGATAAGCTCGGGCTTCGCGCCGATGCGGTGCCGGCGCCGGCCGCCGTGCGGCTCGCAGCCATCACGCCGATGTTGCGCGCCGGTTTCGAAGCAGCGCAGAAGGAAGCCGCCGACCGCGCGCGTGGCGCGAAGCAGTCGTGGCGCACCGCGACCGGCGAGACATATGGAAGCCAGAAGGCAGCCACCTGGCGCCCGGCACCGGTCGAGTTCGACGAAGCAGCACTGCGGAAACTCACGGGCGACCGTGCGGCGCTCGACGACCGGATCGGTGAACTACAGCAGCAGATCGGCGCAGCCGACGCGGCGGACACCGCAGCACGAGCACGCGCGTCGCGAATCGCCGACCTGCGCACGCGCGCCGCCGGCTACGCGAAAGCGGTCGAGCTCGCGCAGCTCGCCGACGAGCAGGTCGCCGAGTTCCTGCCCAAGGTCGAAGCGCTTCGCGTGCTCGCTGGTGCGGCGCCAGCCGGTACCGAATGTTCGTGCCCGGAATGCGGCGCGCTCCTGCGCTACCTCAACGGCGTTCTGTCGGTGGCGGCCGCAGCCGGTGCGCGCGACGATGAAGCTGCCGCGAAGCTGCCCGAGTACGAGCAGGGCCTGAAGACGCTGCAGAACGCGGCAGCGAACCGCAAACGCGACGTCGAAGCGGCAGATGCGGCCGCGACACAGCTGCGGGCGCTCGAAGACGACGCGGAGAACAGCGGCGCGGCCGCCGCACGCGAGAGCGGCGACGCCGCACGCTCGGAGCTGGCCGACCTTCAGCGCCGCCGAAAGCAGCTCGACACCGACATCGCGACGCTTCGCGAAATCGAGCGGCGCGCCGCCGGAGCTGCCGATCTGGCAAAGCAGGCTGCGGCGCTGCACGAAGACGTCGCGGCGTACGAGGCGATCGCCGACGCGCTCGCGCCGAATGGCATCCCGGCCGACCTGCTCAGCGAAGCGCTGACGCCGATGAACGAGCGCCTGACGGACCTCGCCGAGATGTCCGAATGGGCAGACGTGACGATCACGCCCGAAATGGAAATCCTCGCCGAAGGTCGCCCGTACGCCCTGCTGTCCGAATCGGAACGCTGGCGCGTCGACGCACACATCGCGGCAGCGATCGGCCACTTCTCGGGCCTGAAGCTACTCGTGCTCGATCGAGCCGACGTCCTGGTCGGGCCGGAGCGCGATCGGCTGCTCTACTGGCTCGACGATCTCGCCTATAGCGACCAGATCGACACGGCGCTCGTTTTCATGAGCCTGAAAGCGCCGCCCGGCGGCCTGCCGGAAGCCATCGAAGCTTTCTGGGTCGAGGGCGGTCAGGTCGAACCGGCCGCGCAGCATGCCATACGGGAGGCAGCGTGAGAGAGGACATCGAGAAGTATCTCGCCGCGACGTCGGAAGCCACAGCGAAGACCGTGGCGACCGGAACCGGGCTCCCGCAACTCGACGTGACGAAAGAGCTGAACCGGATGCTCAGCGAGGCGATCGTCGAGCGCGAGAAGCGTGCCGGCGGCGGCAACGAGTACGTGTACTGGCTCGCGCGCGCAGCGCGGCCGGCCCCGCCGGCCAGTGACACGCCACCGGCCGCAGCAGCGCCGGCGCCGGTATCGGTCGGTCTGGTCGAGAAGTCGTTGGACCCTAATGCCGGCGTAATCGACGTCGCGCGGATCATTGCAGACCTGCGGGCCGAAGTCGAACGCATCACCGCCGAGCGCGACGCCGCACAGCAACGAGCCGACACCTGGCGCGCGAACACCGCGGCGCTCGAAGCCCGCATCGACGAGCTGACGCTCGGGCCGGTCGGCGCACGTGCACCGCTGTTCGTGACGGTCGGCAGGTATTGCAAACCGCGGCGTCACACGTCGCTCGAGAAAGCCCAACGGCGCGGCAGCGCGCTCGTGCGCAGCGAAAAGGAATCCGAGGTGCTCGTGCTCGAACCGATCGGTCGGATCGTGAGAGGAGCTCAGTGGCTACCTCGTTGAGTCAACTCAACACCACGAGGCCAATTGATGTGTTTCGGACGTTATCACGGGAGGCGGACACTGCGCCCGCCTCCATATCATACCGTGCGTTGCCACTAGTCAGATATTGCTCGGTATGCTCGTGACATCCATCATGGATGGCATGCGCCGTTATAGAACAGAGATTCTGTCGTTGGATAAATCGGCGTGGCTACATTAGCCAGTCCGAGAGCGGGTTTATCATTCAGATATTCTTGCTCGCTGGCGTAGCTGCAATAATACAAATTAGACACGTACTTGTAATAGTACTTGGGAGCCCCGTTTGTGATTACCGCAAACTGCCCATTGAAATTCGACTCAGGAATATAGTAGTTATTCCCAGAAACACTTGCATTGATAATTGGGCCAGCCACATCAAATAGTGCTCGCTGCGTAACAGGAAGCCAATGACTTCCCCAGGCATTGGAATCGCTTCCCCAGAAATAACTATCGATCCCGATGACTCTCTGGAGGCCGCAGGACTGTGTGCAACCGTTCGCAGACTCCAGAAGTGAAAAGTAGCTCTTCATCTGCTGGGCCAGAGCGGCATCACTTGCCGAGGACGGTGCAGATGAACCCGGTTGAAATCCTTGCGCAACGACCACTATCGCCTTCTTCATGCCCAACTGGTCCAAGTGCGATCGTAGCGTCGTCAAATACGGAGACACGGTATTTGTGACGAATGAAGGATCATTTTTAGAGTTGTAGACATCAAATCCAACCCAATCGACGTTGACTGGTATGTCACGCTCTGAACGTTCGAGCGAAGATGAGCACGTTGAATTGACGTAGCAATCGGCGGCATAAACGACGTACGTTGGAATCCCGGGAAATCGCACATTCAGTTTCGAGATGATCAATTCGAGCGAGGTCTTCGAGACGTTCGCGGCTGTCGGCTCGTCGTAAATATAGAGTGCGAGAATCTTGTCTCTATAGCCGTCAATTACCTGCTGCCCCAAAGTGTTGATTGCGCCATCCAAATCGCTTACGGGGGTGCCACCGTTGCCGATCAGCCTCGACCAGACACTGATGATTGCTTTGGTCTGATACATCGAGTCTCTACCGCGGACGGAGATGAATTGCTCGGGCGTGAGGTGTACGCCATTCAGCTTGTTATAGGCTGAATTACTCCCGTCCATCTCGCTCATGTATGTGCTTTGCAGATTTTGTGAGTCTGACGCCGTAACCGTTGAAAACGAAGAAACAAAACGAGCGGTGCCAGCAGTCGCTACGCAAGGGCTAATTGCGATGACGGCCGCCAACAGCGCAGATAGCTTAAAGCACGCTGCGAAGGAAGATAGATTCATCGAAATTTCTCCATTTTATTTCGTACTCTCGATTTACATCGCTCCGACATGCTGAACCGCATGCATGCGTTCAACAATCTAATGCGGTCCATGTGGGCCCTCGGAATATGGCTCGCTGATTGTTTCGATATTAATCGTAGCACGATCAACTTACCCCCAAGCTGCGCGAATTCCGTTGCCTCGGATGCGCGGCTTCTTTTATGGGCGGCTCGCACAGCGCCCGCTTTTTTAACTATTCCGACACCCATGAACGTTCAGCGCGTGTACAACAGCTTCGGTTTCTGCTGCGGCCTCGGCGGCGGCGCCAAGGGGTTCACCAAAGCCACCTCCCGCGTCGGCACCATGACCGCGACGTGGCGCTGCATTGGCGGCATCGACAACGATCCGGCGGCCGCGAGCGATTTCGAAATGCTGGTCGGCACGCCGTGCACGGTCATGGACCTCTTCACGCGCGAGCAGTACACCGCGTTCCACGGCGCCGAGCCGCCGGCCGGCTGGCGCGAGGCCACGCCCGAAGACGTGCGGCGCGCCGCCGGCTACCAGCACCCGCACTGCGTGTTCATATCGTCGCCGTGCAAGGGCGCGTCCGGGCTGCTGTCGGAAACGCTCAGCCGCACGCCGAAGTACCAAGCGCTCAACGAGCTGACGCTGCGCTGCGTGTGGCTGATGTGCGAGGCATGGAAGGACGACCCTGTCGAACTGATCGTGTTCGAGAACGTGCCGCGGCTCGCGACGCGCGGCCGCCACCTGCTGGACCAGATCGGCCAGCTCTTCCAGCACTACGGCTATGCCAAGAACGAGACCACGCACGACTGCGGCGTGATCGCTGGCCTCGCGCAGAGCCGCAAGCGATTCCTGCTCGTCGCGCGGCACATGGAAAAGGTGCCGGCGTGCCTGTACGAGCCGCCCGTGAAGCGCCTGCAGGGTGTCGGCACGCTGCTCGGCCGCATGCCCATGCCCGGCGACGTCGAGGCGGCCGGCCCGATGCACCGCGTGCCGTCGCTGCAGTGGAAAACGTGGGTGCGCCTCGCGTTCGTCGAAGCGGGCAGCGACTGGCGCAGTCTGAACAAGCTCGCGATCGAGAACGGCCACCTGCGCGATTACCTGATCGTGTCGGACATGCACAACGGCGTGCTCGGCGTGAACCGCTGGGAGGAACCGTGCGGCGTGGTGGCCGGCGCGAGCCGCCCGGGTAACGGCAGTTTTTCAGTCGCCGACCCGCGCGGGCCGGCTGACGCCGCGCAATATCAGCAGTACGGCGTAATCGACTGGAACGACCATGCCGGCACGATCACCGGCCAGAAGTCGCCCGGGCAAGGCACTTTCAGCGTCGCAGACCCGCGCACGGGCGTGAAGCACAACAACTGCTTCCGCATCGTGCCATTCGACCAGCCGGCCGGCGTTGTCACGGGTGGTACCGGGCCCAGCGCTGGCGGTCAAGGCGTTGCCGATCCGCGGCCGCCTGCCGGCCGGCTCTTCAGCAAGTACAAG
Source organism: Burkholderia sp. AU45274 (assembly GCF_030482505.1). Lineage (NCBI taxonomy): Bacteria > Pseudomonadati > Pseudomonadota > Betaproteobacteria > Burkholderiales > Burkholderiaceae > Burkholderia > Burkholderia sp. AU45274. The sequence continues at coordinate 808,356 of NZ_JAUJQE010000002.1, forward strand.
GTGACCGAATGGGCTGGCCACGCCGGGACCGTCATCGGTGGCGACGACCAAGGTGCGTACGCGGTCGCCGGTCCGCGCGCGAGCACTGGCTTCGAAGGCGCCGGCAAGTACCGCGTGACTAGCTTCAACGAGCCGGCCGGCACGGTCATCGCGCGCAGCGACAGCGGTCAAGGCGCATTCGCCGTAGCCGATCCGCGCCCGGGCATGCGCCGCGAACGCGGCGACGCGTACCTGACGGGCGGCCACTACGGCGTCGTTGGCTGGGAACAACACAGCGGCGCCGTGTCGGCGGCCGCCGGCCATGACAACGGGCGATGGTCCGTCGCCGATCCGCGCATGCCCGCGGCAAACGAGAAGACCGTCGCCGTGATCCACGCGCTCGACGGCACCTGGCACCGCCCGTTCACCACGCTCGAGCTGGCCGTCCTGCAATCGCTCGTCGAGCCAGAGGAATACATCGAGCTCGACGGCTTGTCCGACCAGGCGTGGCGCGAGCGCATCGGCAACGCCGTGCCGCCCGACGCCGCACAGGCGATCGCCGAGGTGATGGGTACGACGCTGCTACTTGCCGAATCCGGCGAGACGTTCCAGCTTTCCGCGACGCCGGTGTGGGTGCGACCGGTCGCAATCGCGCTGACCGTCGCGCCGCCGACCTTCTGAGATCGAGGCCATCTGATGCCCTGCACCCCGTTTCGCTTTCCCGGCGGCATCACAGGAATCGTGTGCACGCGCGGCCGCAAGCATGCGCCTCGGTGCTCGGTTCCGGGATGCAACGCGACGAGCGCGTTCCAGTGTGACTTCCGCACGGCGCCGACGAAGACGTGCGATCGGCACCTGTGCGCCGTGCACGCGCACCAGGTCGGCGACGACGTCCATTTCTGCCCGACGCACCTGGCCGAGTCAAGCGGCAAGAAACACGTGCGGGGCGAGCTTTTCTGAACGAAGGATTCGGATGACAAACCAAATCGACATCTTCGCGGCCGGCGCGCAGCGCCTGCAGATGACCGAGTCCATCGAGCTGACGATCCAGTCGATGCAGGCTTACGGGCCGGTGCATGATCACTGGGGCATTGCGTGGTCAGGCGGTAAGGACAGCACCGCGACACTGACGATCGTGTGCTGGTTGATCGACACCGGCAGGATCGCCGCGCCGAAGACGCTGACCGTGTTTTACGCGGACACTCGGCAGGAGCTGCCACCGCTCGCGATCTCGGCGCTCAAGATCATGGACGAGCTTCGCGATCGTCGCATTCAGGTCGAAGTCGTGCGCGCGCCGCTCGACAAGCGGTTCATGGTGTACATCCTGGGCCGTGGTGTTCCTCCGCCGAACAACAACACGCTCCGCTGGTGCACACGCCAGATCAAGATCGATCCGATGGAAGAAGCTCTACGTCGGCGTCTCGATGGCGTCGACGGCGGCATCCTGATGATCACCGGCGTGCGCCAGGGCGAAAGCGCGATCCGCGATCGTCGTATCGAGATGAGCTGTGGCAAGGATGGCGCCGAGTGCGGCCAAGGCTGGTATCAGCAGGTTTTGCCGAACGCGCGCGGCCTGCGCGGCCGCATCGCGACGCTCGCGCCGCTGCTGCACTGGCGCGTCTGCCACGTGTGGGAATGGCTCAAGCACTGGGCGCCGGAGGCCGACTTCGGCGACTGGTCCACGCGCGCGATCGCGGACGCCTACGGCGGTGACGAGGCGGAAGAGCTGAACGCGCGCACAGGCTGCATAGGCTGTCCGCTGGCGCAGGAAGAGAAAGCGCTGGAAACGGTGCTCCGCAGCTCCCAGTGGTCCTATCTCGCACCACTGCGCGGCATCAAGCCACTGTGGCGCGAGCTGCGCGAACCGCAGCATCGGCTGCGCAAGCCTGGTCTCGAGCGCCTGAAAGACGGCTCGATCGCGAAAAACCCGCAACGCCTCGGGCCACTCACGTTCGAAGCGCGCCTGATGGCGCTCGACCGGATTCTGTCCATCCAGACCGAGTGCAATGAGATCGCGCGCGCCGGCGGCCGGCCGCTGGTCGACCTGATCGACGACGAGGAAGAAGCCCGAATCCGTGAGCTGATCGCCGCAGAGATGTGGCCGCAAGGATGGGAAGGCGACGAGCCGACGGGCGACGTCGTGCTCGACGTCGTGTATGCCAATGGCGCGGTACAACCGCGACTCTTCAGCGAGGACAATGCAGCATGACCAGCCAAAACGAAAAGAGCCCCGCTCCCGAAATAGCGAGCGAGGCGGTTAATCAGCAGCCGGGAAAGGAGGCAGATCAGACGGAGGTTGTCCCGACCGCCGAAGGCATTCTCGGCGCGCGCGCCGCCGGCGGCAATGGGACGAGTTCGAAAGTGAGCCGCGATGATGCGCAGACATATCGCCTTACCGAGTTCGACGTTCTGTTGGACGGCTATCAGGAAGCGCTGCAAGACGGACCTCATAAAGAGCGCGTGGCAGCTCGTCTCGCGCTGCGGAATGCCTTTCTGATTGCGATGCAAGGCGTACCTGTCGAGCAACACGAAGCACCGCCGGCCGGCGCTCACGCGCTTTGGAAAACTGGGGCACCGCCGACCGCGGATGGCAAACACAACGAATACATCGTGGCCGTGCGGCGTGCACACGATAAACGGCGTGTGTTCGTGTTCGCTGCCAGCTACGCGAACAACTACGACGATGAGCTGCGCGACCGAGACGGCAAGGAATTCATCGCGGACGGCTGGTACGACATCGGCGAAGACCCGAGCGGGGAATTCAACACCTTGTTCACGCCGACTCTGGGCGAAAACGACGAGGTACTGGGGTGGCAAGAACTGCCGAAATGGATTGACCCGGCGGCCGCACAGTCCGAACCGCCAGTGGCGGACGATCGGGAAGCAATGGTGCGAGCCCGCGAGTCGGTTTTCGACTGGCAGGGCGAGCACGAGCTCACGCTGACAGTCGGCGCCATCAACGATCTCGCGCGCCTGCTCGTCGACGCGCGAGCTTCGTCGCCCCCCGTGCCGGCGGCCGAACTGGAGGCGTTCGAAGTGTGGTGGAACGAGCCCGAGGGATTCGGCCTGCGCGCGGAGCGCTTCGATACGCCGGATGCCGCAGCACGAGCAGCTTGGAACGAACGCGCGACCCGCGCCTCGTCGCCCAATGCGGCGGGGGCGGAAGGGGCGATCGAGCTGCCGCACTGGTTCGAAATGTTCCTGACGAACGTGTGCGAGATCCCCGACCGAAACAGCCCGGAGGGCGAGCCGGACGCGATCGTCGCGACGCTGGAGGAGCTTCGGAACTGCGCCCTCAATGCGATCGAGCAGTGCATTTCCTACGCTGCCCCCGCGCAGGCACCTCAAGGCGTTCGCGCATGGGAAACCGACGACGGCCGCGTGATTTCCAACGAGCAGAAGCAGCAGGCGCTTCGCGATGGCGGCGCATCGGCTTCGTCCGTCCGGCCTTATGCGTATGCGCTCGGCCGGATCGCCTCCGCGCAGGCGTCGGAACCGGTGGCGATCCCGGCCGGCTATGCGCTCGTGCCGATCGAGCCGACCGAAGAAATGGTGACCGCCGGCATCGCGAAAGGTGATTCCGAGTTTTACGGCGATGCCCTCGTGCGCGCCGAAGTCCGCTCCGACTATCAGGCCATGATCACTGCGGCGCCCCCCTTCGTTCGTTACCAGATCCTCACCGAGGAAGGCGGATGGCTCGATGTGCCGCAGGCGTACTACGAGCGCTTCAAGAGCGACACGACGCTGACGCGTGCGATAGCCGCCGCCCCGCCCCCTCCCGCCCCGGCATCCGCTCTTGTCGGGCTGACGGACGAACTGCGCGCCGTGATGCAGGACGCGGCACGCAGCCTCTCGGTTCGCGCCGACGAGTTGAAGGAATCGAACACGTCGATCGATGGCGAATGGTGTGATGCCGAGGAGAAGGCGGCATACGACGCCGAAGTGGGGCTCGTCGAGCGTTTGCGCGCCCTCCTCGAAGGAGCCAAGCATGCCGATCAAGCCTGAGAACCGCGGCCGTTACCCGGAGAACTGGCCGGAGATCCGCGCCCGCATCCTCGCGCGGGCCGGCAACTGCTGCGAGCAGTGCCGTGTCGCGAACGGCGACATCATCGTGCGCGGCATCGAGAAGGACGCCGGCACGTTCCAGCGTTTCGAGGGAGACGGCGAGGTCTATGCGGCAGACGACGGGCACCTGCTCGGTTACTGCAAGGCGTCCGAGTACTGCGGAAACCGCTGGACGAGGGTCGTGCTCACGATCGCGCACCTCGACCACGTTCCCGAGCACTGCGACGACGCCAACCTGAAAGCGCTGTGCCAGCGATGCCATCTCGCCTACGACGCCGAGCACCACCGCGCCAACGCCGCAGCGACGCGCCGCGCACGCAAGGCGATCGGAGACCTGTTCGAAGTGGCCCGCGCAGGAGAAGCATCGTGACCGTCTACGTCGACGACATGTACCGCTACCCGGTCGGCCAGTTCGGGCGTATGAAGATGTCGCACCTCATCGCGGACACGACCGACGAGCTGCTCGCGATGGTGCGCGAGATCGGCGTGAACCCGAAGTGGATCCAGCATGCCGGCACGCGCGACGAGCACTTCGACATCGCGATCAGCAAGCGCGCCGCCGCGATCGCAGCCGGCGCGGTCCCAATTACTTACCGCGAGTGCGGGGCGATGAACAAACGGCGCCGCGTGACGGGAGCGCTCGGCGCGCCGTCCGACGCGATCGAATGGCTCGGGCAGTTCATCGCGGCCCGGCGCGAGTCGCGCGCCACCGCCGCCTTGGCCGCCAGCCGCACGCACGACGAATTCCCGGAGGCACGATGAAAACCGAGTTCAAGATCCAGCGGCCCGACGACGTGCCGATGACCCTCACCATGACGATGACGCTCGGCGAGTGGAAGAAGCTCGAGAACCAACTTTCCACCTCGTACCCGTCATGGAAGCTGTCGACCAACATCGGCGAAATGGTCCGCCTCGCGACGACCACGTTCGGCGAAACGAAGGAGCTGGACCTGTGACCGAGCACCCTATCCTCTTCAACGAGCCGATGTCGGCCGCCGCGCGCGCCGGCCGCAAGTCGCAGACGCGGCGCGTCGTGAACTGGCGCACCGTGAGGCCCGGCCTGAATCTCCAGTTCTCCGGCCTGACGGCCAGCGCCGTCGGCAACGCATGGGTGCTGGAATCCCCCACACGCGCGTCGCATGAATGGCGGTGCGCGCCGACGCGCTGCCCGTACGGCGTGCCCGTCGATCACCTCTGGGTGCGCGAAACGTACGTCGCGTTCGGCCGCTGGGAGACGCGCTTCAGCGCGAAGAAGGGCCGCGACGAGTGGCACTTCGTCGACATGACGCTGGAAACCGGCCGCGAGTACCGCTTCGGCGGCGATCTGCCGAACGCCGCGCGCGGCGGCGCAACGCCGGCATGGTGGCGGCGGCCCTCGATCTTCATGCCGCGCGCGGCCGCGCGCACTCTGCTCGAAGTGACCGGCGTGCGTGTCGAGCGCCTGCGGTCGATCAGCGACGCGGATGCGCATGCAGAAGGCGTGACGATCGAGGATCACCACCTGCGCGGGTATTGCGCCGGCGCCTACCGGCCGCCGAGCATCCGCGCATTTCATGACCTGTGGGACAGCCTGAACGCCGCGCGCGGCTACGGCTGGGACACGAACCCATGGGTATGGGTCGTGGCATTTCGAAGGATCGAATCATGAGCCTCTACCTCACAACACCGGAGCTGGCCGAGCTCGTCGGCTGCAAGCCGCGCAGCCATGCCTGCATGAAGCGCTGGCTCGAGCGAAATCACTGGCCGTTCGCGGTCAACATCGCCGGTGTGCCGCTCGTCTCGCGAGAGTATTACGACGCCCGCATGAACGGCACCGCAACACCAACACCCGCACGCCGGCACCGCGCCGTCGCGTCGGAAGAACCGAACTTCGCCGCACTCTAATCATGATCGGACGACGCAAACGGCCGGATGGATTGCCCTTCCGGCTGTACGCCCATTACGGGAAGCATAAGGTCAGCTTCGGCTACAAGCTGCCGAACGGTCGCTGGGCATTTCGCCTATCGGCGCCAGCGCACAACAAAGAAGCACTCGCCGAGATCCGCAAGCAGGCGATCGAGCGCGCGGAGGCGCTCAACGGAAACGCGATCGAACCTGGCACGGTCGAGGCGCTCGTCGCGCGGTACTTCGAATGGCAGGACGGATTGCCGCACACCGACGAGCGCCGCAAAGCCCAGTCGACTCTGGACGAGAACCGCGTCGAGTCAAAGCGCCTGGTCAAGGTCTTCGGGAAGATGGCACCCGCGGCCATCAAGCCGAAGCACGTCTACGGCTACCTCGACAAACGTGCGCAGCTCGGCGCGCCGGCGAAGGCGAACAAGGAAATCGCCCTCCTGTCCGCGATCCTGGAATATGGCCGGCGCCGCGGCGAGCTCGAAACAAACCCGTGCCGCGGTATCGAGTACAACCCGACGCGGCCGCGGCAGCGGTACGTGCGTCAGGATGAGATCGATCTGGCCGTGGAAGTCGCGCGGTCGCGCCGGAGCGTCGGCGACCAGCACCCGAGCTCCGCGTACCTGATCCTTGCCCTATGCGTGAAAGCGGCCTATCTGACCGTGAGCCGGCCGACCGAGATGCGCGAGCTACACCGCCAGGGAATCAAGCCCGACGGCGTCGAAGTGCCGATTGGAAAGCGCAAGGCCGGCGAGCAGCAACGCGTGAAGCTTGTGCTGTGGTCGCCAGAACTGAAGGCGGTGATCGACGAAGCCCTCGCACTGCAGCGCACCTCGAGCGTTCATGTGTTCGGCAACACTGCCGGTCAGGTGTACACGCGCAGCGGGTGGAACACGAACTGGTCGCGGCTGATGGGGTACTGCGAAATGGAAGCGACGGCACGCGGCGTACCGTTCGAACGGTTTGCGCTGCGCGACATGCGGCCGGCAGCCGTGACCGATCGCCAGGAGGAAGGCGACGATCGCATCATCGATGCGACAGGACATGCCGACGAACGCATGGTTCGAAAGACTTACGATCGACGCCGACAGAGAAAGGTACGCGCGACTCGATAACGCCGTGCGCTGGGTGACCTCGTCAGGACAGAGCGGTCGCAACCTTGATCACGAGAGTTGCGACATCTCCGCCATTCTCCTTGATCCATTCCCAAAGACGGCTACGCTGAACGGCCGCGTGCTTCTCCTCGTCGCTACCGCCCTTGACCTTTGCCACTTCTGCAATTGCGTCTTCGACCGCGTCGACAGGCACCCCCACCGGCAACGACGCTCTCAGGCAATCCATTATGGATGATCGTTCTTCGATGCCATGAACACCTCCGCTAATCGAAGCGTCGTCTTTCAGCTCAATCTCCGCACTCGAATTCTCTACAACCGAAACGCCGGCGACCTTGCCATAAACCTTGCTGTTGCCCGATTGGGTAATTTTCAATTTATTCGACCTTTTCTCGCTAGACGCACGCGCAGGAGCGTCATGTTGAAGAATGCCGTAAGCACTTCCTTGGAACGTTGTGTCGTGCAACTCCACGTTGTAATCGCCGGAAACGAGAATGTCAGCCAGACCGTTACCGCTGAATTCACAGTTTACTAAAACTGCGCGTGGAGTATTTTGAGGCTGATTGCTACCGTTGGCGACTTTCATCTGTACGGGAGGCACTGATGTTTGCCGCTTCCTTCCGAAAGTCGAATTCGCAATCTCCGCTGCGAGCTGGCATGCGCGCAGCATTCTTTTCTTCTCAGCACTCTGATCTGCCATAGCAACCCCGGATGAAGGACGCAAAAAAGCCCGCGCGATGGCGGGCTTTTGCTTCATCATCTTCCAAATTTTGGAACTACATCTTCCAAAATTTGTAACACGTCAGCTTGATTCTGCTGCAAGTGCTTGAATTTGTTGGGGTGGCTGATGGGACTCGAACCCACGACGACAGGAATCACAATCCTGGACTCTACCAACTGAGCTACAGCCACCACTGTTACTGCTTTTTGTTCTTCGCTGCTTTTGTGTTTCAGCAGCGAAGAACAAGATTATACGAACACTTTTGAATCTTGCAAAGCTTTTTTTTCAAAAACTTCTTCGGCCTCGTTCAGATGCGCGCGCGCCTCGTCGAACACGGCCAGATCAGCACGCGCGAGCTTCTTGTTGTCGGACAGCACACGACGCCAGCCGCGTGCGCCGGGCATGCCGCGATACAGTCCGAGCGCGTGCCGCACGATCGCGCCGAGGTAGGTCCCGCGCTTCAGTTCGGCCGCGCAGTATTCGATCAGCTTCGCCTCGGCCTCTTCGCGCGTCGGCACCGCCGCGGTCGACCCGTAGAAGCGCGTATCCACCTCCGCGAGCACGTACGGGTTGTGATACGCCTCACGGCCAAGCATCACGCCATCGACATGCTCGAGATGCTGCGCAACCTCGTCGAGGGTCGTGATACCGCCGTTGATGACGATCTCGAGCGACGGAAAATCGCGCTTCAGCTGATACGCATAGTCGTACTTGAGCGGCGGGATCTCACGATTCTCCTTCGGCGACAGCCCCTTCAGGATCGCGTTGCGCGCATGCACGACGAACGTTTCGCAGCCAGCCTCGGCCACCGTACCGACGAAGTCGCGCACGAACGCGTAGTCCTCGACCGCATCGACCCCGATCCGGTGCTTGACCGTGACCGGCACCGACACCGCATCGCGCATCGCCTTCACGCAGTCGGCAACGAGTTGCGGCTCATTCATCAGGCACGCGCCGAATGCGCCGCGCTGCACGCGCTCGGACGGGCATCCGCAATTCAGGTTGATTTCGTCGTAGCCCCACTGCTCGCCGAGCTTCGCCGCGCGCGCGAGATCGTCCCGCTCGCTGCCGCCCAGCTGCAGCGCGACCGGCGATTCGTTCGGCGTGAACGCGAGATGCCGCTGGGCATCGCCGAACAGCAGCGCGCCCGTCGTGATCATCTCCGTATACAGCCACGTGTCGCGCGTCAGCGTACGGTGGAACGACCGGCAATGGCGGTCAGTCCAGTCCAGCATGGGCGCGACGGATACGCGGCGGGGAGGAAGTGAAGACGGTACGGACATGGATTTCGGGCAACAGGCCAGGCGGCGCGGAAACAACCCGGTATTTTACCGCAACACGGGCCATGCCTGCCCGGCACGCGTGCTACCCCTCGCCCAGCTCCGCATCGACCGCCCGCCGGGCCTCGTCGAGCACGCGCTCGATCACGCGCCGTTCGGTCAGCAGCATCCCGTCGACCTTGACGAGCCGCCAGTCGATCCGCACCGCATCGCCCTGCAGCACGCGGTAATGCGCATGCTCGCCGTCCCAGACCTGCTCGGTCTTCACCTCGATCTCGAAGCCGCGATACGGCTCGCTGAAATCGCCGAGGTCGCTGCCTCTCGGTTCCATCGCACGCTCCGTGGCGACGCAGCGCCAGGCCGCCCGGGCGGCCGGCGCCGTGCGCTCAATCGTATTCGTCGGATAAAAAGGACTTGCCATCGGCCGTCAGGTCGACCCGGTCGGCCGCCGCCTGGTAGATCAGCCCCTCGTTCAGCAACGCGTAGACGACGTCGTCGAACACGGCGGGAACCGGCCGGCTTTCACCGAACTGGTCGATCCATTTCAGCGCCTCGATGGCTTCGGGGGAAAGGATGGGGGTCATGCGTTGGCCTCCGGCATCGGTGTCGCTCCATCCTAGCACTTCGTCCGGACGTCGAATACCAAGGCAAACGCGCTGCGCCAATGCCGGGCGGCGCCAACGGGCAGGTTGCCCGCGGCGCCGCGCCGTTGCATCACACGCGGGCTCAGAGGCGCGCGATCGAGACTTCGGTCGATTTCACGAGCGCGACGACTTCCGCGCCCACCTTCAGTTCGAGTTCGTCAACCGAACGGGTCGTGATCACCGACGTGACGATGCCGAACGGCGTCTCGACGTCGACCTCGGAGACCACCGATCCGCGAATGATCTCCTTGACCTTGCCCTTGAACTGGTTACGTACGTTGATTGCAGTGATGCTCATCAGGTTGATCGCTCCGAAGAAAAAGATCTCAGAACGGGCGGCCGCTGCCGCCCGGAATTAAACGGCCCAGCGGATCTGCCCGACCGGTCGAACGTTGTCTGCCTCATGCGGTGCGTCGTGGTCGGCCGCACCGGGCCCGCCGGCGAGCACGCGTTTCAGCACGCGATCCTCGAGCGCCGCAAACGCGGCCGACGCGCGGGCGCGCGGCCGGTCGAGCGGCACCGGCTGATCCAGCGCCACCCGCCCCTGCTCGATGAGCAGGATGCGGTCGCCAAGCGCGACGGCCTCCTGCACGTCGTGCGTAACGAGGAGCGCGGTAAATCGATGCTCGCGCCACAACCGCTCGATCAGCGCGTGCATCTCGATACGGGTCAGTGCGTCGAGCGCGCCGAGCGGCTCGTCGAGCAACAGCAGTTGGGGCCGGTGCACGAGCGCACGGGCCAGCGCGACACGCTGCCGCTGGCCGCCCGACAGTTGCGCGGGCCAGTCGTTCGCGCGTTCCAGCAGGCCGACTTCATCGAGCACCGCGCGTGCCTGGTCGCGCGCGCCGCGCCCGAGGCCCAGCATCACGTTCTGCAGCACGGTCTTCCACGGCAGCAGGCGCGCGTCCTGGTACATGATCCGCGTATCGAGTTCGCCGCCGCCCTCGCCGCGCGTTTCGAGCGTGCCGCTGCTCGGCTGCTCGAGTCCCGCGACGAGACGCAGCAGCGTCGATTTCCCGCAACCGCTGCGGCCGACGATCGCGACGAAACTGCCGCGCGCGATGCCGAGCTCGACGTTGTCGAGCACCGTGCGTGCCCCGAAGCGCTTGCTGACACCCGACAGCGTCACGGCATCGTCGGTTGCCGGGCTTCCTGGCCGTCGCCGCGCGAGCGGAACGACGGATGCACTGGCGTCACGTTCGAGAACCGCTGCGTCCCGCGCGTCACCGTCCGCGACACGCGCCTGCGCCAGCTCGGCCTCGAGGTCTGCGCCGGCAAGCGGGCCGTAGACGGCCGCCGAAGTCGTCGCATTCATGCCTTTGCTCCTGATTGATAAGCGGGGTGCCAGCGCAGCGTCACGCGCTCGAGCCATTTCGCCAGCACGTCGGCCAGCTTGCCGAGCACCGCGTACAGCAGGATGCCGACCACCACCACGTCGGTTTGCAGGAATTCACGCGCGTTCATCGTCATGTAGCCGATGCCCGACTGCGCGGAGATCGTTTCCGCGACGATCAGCATCACCCACATCAGCCCGAGCGCAAAGCGCACGCCGACGAGAATCGACGGCAACGCACCGGGCAAAATCACGTCGCGATACAGCGCAAAGCCGCGCACGCCGTAGCTCTTCGCCATCTCGATCAGGTTCGCATCGACCGAGCGGATCCCGTGATACGTGTTGATATAGACCGGGAAGAACACCCCGAGCGCAACGAGGAACAGCTTCGCCTTCTCGTCGATGCCGAACCACAGGATCACGAGCGGAATCATCGCGAGCGCCGGGATGTTGCGGATCATCTGGATCGTCGAATCGAGCGCGACCTCGGCCGCCTTCGACAAGCCGGTCGCGAGCCCCAGCGCGAGGCCGACGCCGCCGCCGATCGCGAAACCGAACAGCGCGCGCCACGTGCTGACCTTCACGTTCGCCCACATTTCACCCGACGTCACGAGCGACCAGGCCGCTCGCACGACCGCCACGGGTTCGGGCAGCACGCGGGTCGACAGCCAGCCGATGCGCGCGCCGACTTCCCAGGCCGCCAGCAGCGCGAGCGGCACGAGCCACGGCGCGACGCCGCGCCATGCGCGGGCGGCCAGGGCCGCGCCCGTCGTCGACGTTTTCGTTGTCATCGCAGGCCTCCTGTCGCTCAGCTCTGGGCCGCTTTCGGCAGATAGCTGTTGCCGACGATTTCGCCGAACGGGCCCGACAGCGGGCCGGTCGCCTTCGCCGCGCCGTTGCCCTTGATCAGCGGGAATACGAGTTCCGCGAAACGGTACGACTCCTCCAGGTGCGGATAGCCGGACAGGATGAAGGTCTCGATGCCGAGATCCGCGTATTCGCGCATGCGCTCGGCGACCTGCTCCGGGTTGCCGACGAGTGCGGTGCCCGCGCCGCCGCGCACGAGGCCGACACCGGCCCACAGGTTCGGGTACACCTCGAGCGCCTCGCGGCCGCCGCGCTTGCCGCCGTGCAGCGCGGCCATCCGGCGCTGGCCTTCCGAATCCATGTTCGCGAACGCCTTCTGCGCGCGTGCGATGGTTTCGTCGTCGAGGCGGCTGATCAGGCGCTCGGCGTCGCGCCATGCTTCGTCCTCGGTCTCGCGCACGATCACGTGCAGACGAATGCCGAACTTGATCTTGCGGCCGCGCGCCTCGGCGCGGGCGCGAATATCGGCGATCTTCTTCGCGACGGCCTCGGGCGGCTCGCCCCAGGTCAGGTAGGTGTCGATGTGATCGGCCGCGATCTCGTGCGCAGCCGGCGACGAGCCGCCGAACCACAGCGGCGGATGCGGACGCTGCACGGGCGGATACAGTGCCTTGCCGCCCTTCGACTGCAGATGCTTGCCGATGTAGTCGAACCCGCCGTTGTCGTGCGACGCGGACAGCAGCCCGCGCCAGATGTTCAGGAAGTCGTCGGTGATTTCATAGCGCGTGTCGTGATCCGCGAACAGGCCGTCGCCTTCGAGCTCGGCGGCATCGCCGCCCGTCACGACGTTGATCAGCAGGCGGCCGCCCGACAGGCGGTCGAAGGTCGCGGCCATCCGCGCCGACAGCCCCGGCGATGCGATGCCGGGACGGATCGCGACCAGGAATTTCAGGCGCTGCGTCGCCGGGATGAGGCTCGATGCAACGACCCACGCATCCTCGCAGGAACGGCCGGTCGGCAGCAGCACGCCCTCGTAGCCGAGCGTATCGGCCGCCACCGCAACCTGCTTGAAGTAATCGTAATCCGCGGCGCGCGCACCTTCGGCCGTACCGAGGTAGCGGCTGTCGCCGTGCGTGGGGATAAACCAGAACACATTCATCTGCTGCTCCTGCTTGACTGTCCTTGCCGGAATTTGAAAAAGACACCGCCCTGCTCGCGTCGCGGATGCGCGGCGCATGCATGGTGTGCGTTCGAATCGGGATGGCTCGCCGGTCAGGCCGTGCAGCGGGCGAGGACGCGATTGCACGGCTGTTTCTGGGAAATCAGTCTAGGGATCGGTGCAGGGCTTTGGAACGATTTTTTTGAGCTTAGGTTTTCCGCTTTCGTGATTAGCACGACGCTGGAGCGAATATCGCGGCGGGCGGGCCCTATAATGGCGCACCTATCCGAATAACTCCGCGCGGACGGCCCCGGCCGTGCGCGCCTGCGGTGCACTCATCGATGCAGAAAGTCATCCTGCCATTCCTGTCCGGCTTCCTGGCCGCCCTGTTCTTCCGCGAAGCCACGCTCGCCCTCCTTCATACGGCCGACCTGATCGCCGCAACCGGCTTCTCCACGCAGCCGTTCGCGCCGCTCGGCATTCCTGAATTTGTCGCGAATGCGCTGATCAGCGCGTGCTGCGCGATCCCGATGGCGTGGCTGCTGCGCGTCTCGCCGGAGCGCGAGGCCTCGTGGATCGGCGCGCTGGTGTTCGGCGGCATCGTGCTGACGGCCGCCCGCGTGTTCGCGATCGATCCGCTGCGCGGCATCTGGCCGTCGGGCAACATGATGCCCGTGCTCACGGCCGGCTTCGCGGCGAACGCGGTATGGGGCTTCGGCGCCCTCGTGTTCATGCGCGCGTTCATGTCGGACGACGCAGGCGACGAATAACGCGGCGGCAAGCGCTGCACCCTTCGCCGCCCACCGGTCGACACCCATGCAAAAGGCCGCCTGCTCGTGCAGGCGGCCTTGTCGTTTCCAGCGCGCGCTTCGGCCAGTCCGACCGACGTCAGTCCTGCAGTTTCCGCAGCGGATGCGTGTCAGGCGTCCACGGGCTGTCGAACATCGCAAGCACGTCCGCGCGGTCGATATCGGTGGACGACTTGAAACGCCAGGCCGGCTGGTGGTCCTTGTCGACGATCAGCGCGCGCACGCCTTCGATCACGTCGCCGCGCGCGAACGTCGAGCGCGTGAGATCGAGATCGCGCCGCAGGCAATCGGCCATCGTTGCCCCGCGTGCACGTTCGACGACTTCCAGCGATACGGCCATCGACAGCGGCGACAACTGTTCGCGCATCGCGTGGGTCGCCTTCTCGACCCAGCCGTCGACGGCCGCGCAATCCTGCTCGGTGTCGAGCGACGCGAGGATCGCGCCGATGTCCGGCTGCGCGAAATGCCGGTCGATTCCGGCGCGCGCGTCGGCCAGCGCCGACGTGTCGGGCGTCGGCACGACCTTGTGTGCGGCCGCCGCGTCGGCCACGCACGCGACCGCCTGCTCGCCGCTGTCGATGCGCGCGCTGCGCAGCGTATCGAGCAGCGCCGGCAGTGCGGCATCGGGCAGATAGACGTCGGCGAGCTGCGCGTACAGCGCGCCGGCCGCGTCGAGCGTCGCGCCGGTCACGGCGAGATAGCGGCCGAGCGCGCCGGGCGTGCGTGCGAGGAACCAGCTCATCCCGACGTCCGGGAACAGGCCGATACGGGTTTCAGGCATCGCCATCTTCGTCGAGTCGGTCACGACCCGCAGGCCGCCCGTATGCCGCGCCGCCTGCGAAATCCCCATGCCGCCGCCCATCACGACGCCGTGCATCAGCGCGATATAAGGCTTCGGGTAGGTGAAGATCGTGTGGTTCAGCGTGTATTCCTCGATGAAGAACGTGTCGACCGCATCGCGGTCGCCGCGCTGCCACGCATCGTGGAAGAAGCGCACGTCGCCGCCCGCGCAGAACGCGCGCGGATGCGGGCTGTGCACGACGACCGCGACGACTTCCGGATCGTCGCGCCACGCGTCGAGCGCCTGCTGCATCAGCCGGATCATGCCGACCGACAGCGCGTTCAGCGCCTTCGGCCGGTTCAGTTCGAGAAAGCCGATGCGGTTCGCGACAGTCGCGCGCACGTCGGGCTGAGTGGATTCGGCGGAAACGGCAGCGGAAGTGGAATCGGTCATGAGAGTCATCCGGCAAATGGCAGTCGCACGCTCAGTGCGCCTGCATCTTCGAGAACAGGTTCAGCACCACGACGCCGGCGATGATCAGGCCGAGGCCGATCACGGCCGGCAAGTCCGGCACCTGGCGATAGAGCAGCATCGCAACGAGCGTGATCAGCACGATGCCCGCGCCCGACCAGACGGCATAGATGATGCCGACGGGCATCGTGCGCAACGTGATCGACAGGCAGTAGAACGCGATGCCATAACCGGCCACGACCAGCAACGACGGCCAGAGGCGCGTGAAGCCGTCCGCCGCGCGCAGCGCCGACGTGCCGATCACTTCCGCGACGATCGCGATCGCGAGCCATGCGTAACCGGGAAGCTGCATCGCTCAGCTCCTTGCGAGGGCCAGCACGGCGTAGTCGTGGCCGAGCTCGGCACACAGCGCCTCGACGACGAATTCGTGGTCCGCGCGCTGCGGCAGCCCCGACGCGGTGATCGAGCCGATCACGCCGGCACCGGCGACGGTCAGCGGGAACGAGCCGCCGTGCGGCGAATATTCGGCGATCGGCAGCCCATGCTTGTCGGCGAGCGTCGCACCGGCCTGCTGCATGCGCAGGCCGATCGCGTACGAGCTGCGGCGGAAATGGGCGACGACGTTGCGCTTGCGGCGTACCCAGTCGGCATTGTCGGGCGTGGCGCCAGCCAGCGCCGCGTAGAATAGCGGCTGGCCGAACGTGACGATGTCGATCGCGATCGCATGGCCGCGCAACGTCGCGAGCGCGTGCATCCGGCTGCCGAGCGCCCATGCGCGGGCCGGGTCGAAATGGGGAAATACGAGCGCCTGTTCCTGCGCGCCGATCGATTGTAGATCGTGAGCGATGTCCATGAATCCGTCGGTACAGTAATGAGAGTCGCAACAGCGCGCCGAAGCGATCGCGCACGGCCCCGCTGTCGAAGAAGCGAAACAAACCGCTCGATTCTAGCGCACGCACCCGCCGTACCGGCCCCACAAGCAGCGACAAGAAATTGTCAGAAACCGCTTGCACGCATTCGGGTTACTCCTTATAATTCATTTCTTCGACGGACGCGGGGTGGAGCAGTCTGGCAGCTCGTCGGGCTCATAACCCGAAGGTCGTAGGTTCAAATCCTACCCCCGCAACCAACCGTCCAGAATTACGCAAAAAGCCCGGCTCCGCGCCGGGCTTTTTGTTTTTCCGCCGCACGCCCCGTCCCGCTTCGCGCGACACGCGGCCCGCACGCGCAGGCGTTCAAGAATGCCACGCCCCGGTGATACACTCGCATCACCTCGTCCCTTCCATTCGACATGAAATTCTGCTCCGTCTGCGGTCACGAAGTCATCGCGCGCATTCCTCCGGGCGACAACCGCGAGCGCTTCATCTGCGATCACTGCGGCACGATCCACTACCAGAATCCGCGCAACGTCGTCGGCACGGTTCCGGTCTGGGGCGATCAGATCCTGCTGTGCCGCCGCGCGATCGAACCGCGCTACGGGTTCTGGACTCTGCCCGCGGGCTTCATGGAAATGGGCGAGACGACGGCCGAAGCCGCCGCGCGCGAAACGCTCGAGGAAGCCGGCGCGCGCGTCGAGGTGCAGAACCTGTTCACGCTGCTCAACGTGCCGCACGTGCACCAGGTTCACCTGTTCTACCTCGCGCGGCTCACCGATCCGGCGTTCGAGGCCGGCGAGGAAAGCCTCGAAGTGAAGCTGTTCGACGAAGCCGACATCCCGTGGGACGAAATCGCGTTCCCGACCGTCAGCCAGACCCTGCGATTCTTCTTCGCCGATCGCGCCGCGGGCGACTACGGCGTGCACACCGGCGATATCTTCCGCTCGCTGCGCAACGGCTGAGCCCCCGCCCCATGGTCCCCTGGCTCGGCCCGGACGATCCGTTTCCGCCCATCGAACGCGCGCTCGGTCCCGCGACCGGCGCGCCCGGGCTGCTCGCCGCGAGCGCCGACCTGCTGCCCTCGCGCCTCATCGACGCGTACCTGCGCGGCATCTTCCCGTGGTATTCGGACGGCCAGCCCGTGCTGTGGTGGAGCCCCGACCCGCGCATGATCCTCGTGCCGGCCGAATTCAAGGTGTCGCCTTCGCTGCGCAAGACGCTGAAGCGCGTGCTGCGCGAGCCCGAATGGGAAGTGCGCGTCGACCACGACTTTCCGGGCGTGATGCGCGCGTGCGCGCAGGCGCCGCGCCGCGGGCAGCGCGGCACGTGGATCACGGCCGAGATCATCGATGCGTACACGTCGCTCTACCGCTCCGGCAACGCGCACAGCATCGAGACGTGGCACGACGGGCGGCGCGTCGGCGGCCTGTACGGCGTATCGTTCGGGCGGATGTTTTTCGGCGAATCGATGTACGCGGACGCGACCGATGCGTCGAAAATCGCGCTGGCCGCGCTCGTCGCGCACCTTCGCGAGCAGGGGCTGGAAATGATAGACTGCCAGCAGAATACGTCGCATCTAGCGTCGCTCGGCGGCCGCGAGATCGCACGCAAGGCCTTTGTCGCTCACGTGCGCAGCGCGGTAGCCGAACCGCCGATTCCGTGGCAGTTCGACAAGCGCGTGCTCGCCGCGCTGACGGGCCGCGCCGAAACAGCGGCCCCCTCCGGGATCGAGCGCTAGCGCGGCACTCCCTCCCTGCAACGAGAGCTGCCCATGACTCACCCGACTGAGCTGCCGCTTTCACCGCTTTCGGCGCTGCAATTCTATGCAACGGCGCCCTATCCGTGCAGCTATCTGGACGGCCGCGTCGCGCGCTCGCAAGTCGCGACGCCGAGCCACCTGATCAACTCCGACATCTACACCGAGCTCGTGAAGGCCGGCTTCCGGCGCTCGGGCGTCTTCACGTATCGTCCGTACTGTGACGGCTGCCGTGCCTGCGTGCCGGTGCGCGTCCCCGTCGCCGCGTTCGCGCCGTCGCGTACGCAGCGCCGGATGTGGAAGCGGCATCGCACGCTGGTCGCGACGGTTTCGCCGCTGCACTACGACGAAGAGCACTACGCGCTCTACATGCGCTACCAGTCCGCGCGCCACGCGGGCGGCGGCATGGATCGCGACAGCCGCGACCAGTACGAGCAATTCCTGCTGCAGAGCCGGATCAACTCGCGCCTCGTCGAATTCCGCGACCTCGACGCCCCGGGCGGCGAGCCCGGGAAGCTGCGCATGGTCAGCATGATCGACATCCTCGGCGACGGGCTGTCGTCCGTCTACACGTTCTTCGAGCCCGACGACCGGCACACGAGCTACGGCACCTACAACATCCTGTGGCAGATCGAGCAGGCGAAGAGCCTCGGCCTGCCCTACGTGTACCTCGGTTACTGGATCCGCGAGAGTCCGAAGATGGCCTACAAGGCGAACTTCCACCCGCTCGAAGGGCTGATCGACGGCCGCTGGAAGATACTCGATCCGGAACGGATCGACCTGCCGCCCGTCGATGCGGCGCTGGCCCGTGCGCCGTTGCCGGGCGGGCATTCCGGCTCGGGCTGACGCGCGCCGCGGGGGTGACGAAGCGAAGCGCGCCCCTGCCGCCCAACTCCCGGTAAAATAGCGGGTTGTCATTCATTCCGGCTGTCCGCCCAATTCCCGTGTTCAGTTCCCTCTATCCGCTGGCCCGCGCATCCCTGTTCAAGATGGATGCGGAAGACGCTCACCACCTCACGCTGCGCGCGCTCGGCGCGGCCGGCCGCACGGGCCTTGCCTGTGCGCTGTCGGCTCGCGTGCCCGACGCGCCGCGCACCGTGATGGGGCTCACGTTCCGCAACCCGGTCGGCCTCGCGGCCGGCCTCGACAAGGATGGCGCGGCCATCGACGGCCTCGCGGCGCTCGGCTTCGGCTTCATCGAGGTCGGGACGGTCACGCCGCGCCCGCAGCCCGGCAACCCGCGCCCGCGGATGTTCCGCCTGCCGCAGGCCGAAGCACTGATCAACCGGATGGGCTTCAACAACCACGGCGTCGACCAGTTCGTGAAGAACGTCCAGGCTGCCCGCTATCGCGGCATCCTCGGCCTGAACATCGGCAAGAACGCCGATACGCCGATCGAGCGCGCCGCCGAGGACTACCTGTACTGCCTCGAGCGCGTGTACCCGTTCGCGAGCTACGTGACGATCAACATCTCGTCGCCGAACACCAAGAACCTGCGCCAGCTGCAGGGTGCGGGCGAGCTCGACGCACTGCTCGCGGCGCTGAAGGACAAGCAGCAGCGCCTCGCCGACCTGCACGGCAAGCTCGTGCCGCTCGCGCTGAAGATCGCGCCCGATCTCGACGACGAACAGGTCAAGGAAATCGGCGACACGCTGCTGCGCCACAAGATCGAGGCGGTCATCGCCACCAACACGACGCTGTCGCGCGCGGCTGTCCAGGGCCTGCCGCATGCGGACGAAGCCGGCGGCCTGTCCGGCCGCCCCGTGTTCGACGCGTCGAACGAAGTGATCCGCAAGCTGCACGCCGAAGTCGGCAGCGAAGTGCCGATCATCGGCGTCGGCGGCATTTTCTCGGGCGAGGATGCCCGGGCGAAGCTCGCAGCCGGCGCGGCGCTGGTGCAGCTCTACACGGGGTTCATCTACCGCGGTCCCGCGCTCGTCGCGGAATGCGTGAAGGCCGTCGCCCGCGAACGCACCGCGTAATATAGCCATAAACAAACGATATTTAGAGGTCGATTGCATTTTTGCTATCATTGGCCTCGATATCAGAATCAATGACCCGGACAGGGCAAGGAAACACACGATGAAAATTGCGCTGCTGAAGAAGCTGCTGGTTGCCGGCCTGATCGGCACGTCGTTCGCCGCTGCCACCGCGCATGCGGCCGACCTTCTCGACCAGGTGAAACAACGCGGCACGCTGCGGGTCGGCCTCGAAGGCACGTTCCCGCCGTTCAACTCGAAGAACCCGCAAGGCGAACTCGTCGGCTTCGACGTCGACATCGCGAAGGCCGTGGCCGCGAAGCTCGGCGTGAAGGCCGAATTCGTGACGACCGAATGGAGCGGCATCATCGCGGGCCTGCAGGCCGGCAAGTTCGACGTGATCGCCAACCAGGTCGGCATCACCGACAAGCGCAAGGAAACGCTCGACTTCTCGCCGGCGTACACGTACTCGTCCGCGCAGCTGATCCAGCGCAAGGACGACACGCGTGACTTCAAGTCGCTGGAAGACCTGAAGGGCAAGAAGCTCGGCGTCGCGCTCGGCACGAACTACATGGACATGGCGAAGTCGGTGCCGGGCATCGACGTGAAGACGTACCCGGGCGCGCCCGAGTACCTGCGCGATCTCGCGGCCGGCCGTCTCGACGCGGCGCTCAACGACCGCCTGATGCTCGCGTACCTGACGAAGAACTCGCAACTGCCGCTGCGCCCGGGCGCGAACGTCGGTTCGGCGAACCCGTCGGGCATCCCGTTCAAGAAGGGCAACCCGAAGTTCCAGAAGGCGATCGACGACGCGATGGCGCAACTCGAGGCCGACGGCACCTTCACGAAGATCTCGGACAAGTGGTTCGGCATCGACGTGACGAAGCCGATCAAGTAAGCACGCCTGCATTTCCCGCCTGACGGCGGGCCGGAAAGGGCGGCATCCGTAACGATGCCGCCCTTTGTTTTATTCGTCCGGTTTATGATTGCGCTTTCGCGCACGCATTCGATTCGTATTCCATGTCGACAACGTCCCTGCTCGTCCAATCGCTGCCGGTGCTCGCCCAAGGCGCCGTTCTGACCGTCAAGTTCGCCGTGCTGTCGATGGTGTTCGGCCTGCTTGGCGCCGTCGTGCTCGCGATGATGGGCATCCGGCAAAGCGAAGCGCTCGACGGCTTCGAACGCATCTGGGTCAACGCGCTCGCGTGGCTCGCCCGCGCGTATGTGAGCCTGATGCGCGGCACGCCGCTGCTCGTGCAGATCTTCGTCATCTATTACGGGCTACCGAGCCTCGGCATCTCGCTCGACCCGACGCCCGCCGGCGTCATCGCGCTGTCCGCGAACGTCGCGGCCTACATGTCGGAAAGCATGCGCGGCGCGATCAACGGGATCGCGCGCGGCCAATGGCTCGCCGCGTACAGCCTCGGGTTGTCGTGGGGGCAGACGCTGCGCTACGTGATCGGCCCGCAGGCGCTGCGCATCGCGGTGCCGAGCCTGTCGAACAGCCTGATCAGCCTGATCAAGGACACGTCGCTCGTGTCCGTGATCACCGTGACCGAACTGCTGCGCAGCGCGCAGGAAGTGATCGCGGCAACCTATCAGCCGCTGCCGCTCTATCTCGCCGCCGCGGCGGTGTACTGGATCCTGTGTCAGATCCTCGAATGGGTGCAGCGCTGGTACGAAAAGCGCCTGTCGCTGCCGTCGCGGCACTGAGCGCACACCGTGCGCCGGGCCGCTCGCGCGTGCCCGGCTCCCGCCTTCCCGCTTACTCGCCCGAATAACGCACGCCGAGCGCCGCTCGCGCGGCATCGGTCATCGCGATCATCTGCCGCGAATGGTCGTGCGTCATGATCGGGCTTTCGGTCTGGCCCGCGCGCAGCAGGTCGCAGAAATGCGCGGTCTCGTAGTTCAGCCCGCCGCCGTCGACCGGCGCATCGAGTTCGACGGTGCGCCCGTCCGCATAACGAATCGTCGCACGCGCGGGGTTCCACCATTTCTCGTGAATCGTCACGTGGCCGCCGGCCGCGGCGATCAGCGCGTCGCCGCGCCCCATCACGTCGAGCCCGCAAAAGAGCTGCGCGATCCCGCCGTTCGCGTGCACGCTGTTCAGGCTTGCGAACAGGTCGACACCCGTTGCACCGACGCGGCCGAGCGTCTGCACGTCGCGCGCCGCACCGAGCCAGTCGACCGCGAGAAACGCCTCGTAGATCCCGATATCGAGCAGCGCGCCGCCCGCGCGATCGAGACGATAGACGGCATGGTCGTCCGGCACCGATGACGACGCGCACCCTGCCCGCACGAGCCGGATCTCGCCGATCGGATCGTCATGCAGATGCGCACGTAACTGACGGTACAGCGGGAAGAACGGCGGCTTCATCGCCTCCATGAAAAGCCGCCCGGCGTCGCGTGCCGCACGCAGCACGGTGTCGAGCTGCGCCGCGTTCAGCGTCGCGGGCTTTTCGCACAGCACGGCCTTGCCGGCAGCAAGCGCCGCCAGCGTGTACTGCGCGTGACTGTCATGGAGCGTCGCGATGTAGACCGCGTCGATATCGCTCGCGAGGAGTGCTTCGAGGCTTGCAGCAGGCGTACCGCCGTACGCTTCGCAAAAGTCTGCCGCGGCATCGGCGCGGCGGGCCCAGGCACCGGCGAGCGTGGCGCCCGGCACGTGCGCGAGGCTTTGCGCGAAACGGCGCGCGATGCTGCCTGCGCCAATGATGCCGAAGCGCACCGTGCGATGGTCGTTGTCGTTCATCCTGATCTTCCGTGTCGGTCGTATGACGATGGCCGGCACGCTGCCGGCCGGCCGTCATGATAAACGGCCCGCGGCACACGGATGAGCGATTCGCGCAGCGTCAGGCGCGCATGGGCACGTCGACGGAGAAATCGCGCGAGATCTCGTCCGCGCTGAAATCGATCAGCGCGAGCGAAGCGGCTTCGGCTTCGCGCGGGTCGCGCCGCTCGATCGCGTCGACCACACGCGCATGCGCCTTCACGACGACGTCGTGTGCACCTTCCTTCTGCACGACACGCGGATTCACGAGACGCACCGCACCGCGCACGATCGCCGCCATCTGCTGGAAGAACTGGTTGCCGCTCGCCTGCACGATCCGCGTGTGCAGCAACTCGTCCGCCGTGTCGTAGCCGGAGTCGCCCGGCTGCAGCACCTTGAACGCATCGAACGCTTCGCGGATGCTCGCGATGTCGGCAGCCGTCGCACGCACCGCCGCCTGCGCGGTCGCGCGCGGTTCGATCAGCATCCGGAATTCGATGACGTCGCGCATGAACTGCGGATCGGGTTTCGCCCGGAATCGCCAGCTCACCACGTCTTCGTCGATCATCCGCCAGTCGCGCATCGGCCGCACGCGCGTGCCGACTTTCGGACGCACGTCCAGCATGTCGCGCGCAAGCAACATCGATAGCGCTTCCCGCATCACGGTGCGACTCACATCGAACTCTTTCGACAGCACGTCCTGCGGCGGCAAGATGCCGCCGTACTTGTCCTCGACGATACCCGAGACAAGCCCATCCATCACTTTCGCGACCAGTGACCGGTCTTTGCCCTGCTCCATGACACCTCCCCGTGCGTCGATTTGCGAACACCTGCTCCGCAGTTCCGCCGGCCCTGGTTACGACTGTTCTTATGATCTATAAGTTGATGAGTTCGAGGATATTTCGCTATCTGGTAAACACCTGACAGGGTTATCCCTCTTTTTGACCGGGTGATTTATACGGCTAAAAATAAGGCCCGGGAAGCGCATTGCGCCTACCGGGCCCCGATTTCCACAAGATTTAAACATTCAGTCCATTACGACGCGACACATCATTACGGACTGCTTTCCATATCTTTCAATTAGCTGAATAAACGATCGTTTCAACGCCGTTTTCCGTGCCGAGCAAGCACAGATTCGCACCGCGCTCGGCGAACAGGCCGACCGTCACGACGCCCGGCCATGCATTCACCTGCGCTTCGAAACCACGCGGATCGGCGATCTGCAGCCCCTTCACGTCGATGATCTCGTTGCCGTTGTCGGTGATATACGGCGCACCGTCCTTCGTCACGCGCAGCACCGGCACGCCGCCGAGCGCGGTCACGCGCCGGCCGATCGCCGTGCGCGCCATCGGCACGACTTCGATCGGCAGCGGGAACGCACCCAGCACCGGCACGCGCTTGCTGGCGTCCGCGATGCAGACGAACGTATCGGCCACCGATGCGACGATCTTCTCGCGCGTCAGCGCGCCGCCACCGCCCTTGATCATCGCGCCGCTCGCGTCGATCTCGTCGGCGCCGTCGACGTACACCTGCAGCGAGTCGACCTCGTTCAGGTCGAACACCTTGATGCCGTGCGACTTCAGGCGCTCGGTGGTGGCGACGGAGCTCGACACGGCGCCGCGATAGCGCGCCTTGACGACGGCGAGCGCGTCGATGAAGCAGTTGGCGGTCGAGCCGGTGCCGACGCCGATCACGGCACCTTCCGGCACGTTCTGGATCACGTAATCAGCGGCGGCCTGGCCGACGAGGCGTTTGAGTTCGTCTTGAGTCATGGAATGGTGATGCTGCGGGATTGCGGAAAACCGCCAGTTTACCGGACTCGGATGACGGCCCGGGTTTTTCGGCGTGCCGGGCACGGCGGATTCAGGGTGCGCCCGCTGCGGGCGCGTTGTCCGCCGGTTGCGTGCCGGGAAAGTACTTGTCGAGCAACGCCTGCGCGATCGCGTCGGTTTCGGCGTCCGGGTTGCCTGCATAGTCGGACGGCCTGAAATGCATCTGGAACGCCGCGAACACGCGTCGCGTGCGTGCGTCGAGCACGCCATCGGTGGCCACGTCGTAACCGTAGCGCGCGAGCTTGAGCTGCAGTTCGCGCACGTCGACCGGCGCATGCGGATCGCGACCGCCGAGCCGCGCGGCCACGACCGCATCGTCCGGCCACGCGCCGACGCCGGCCAGGGCCAGCGCATGCCAGGGAAACAGCGGCCCCGGATCGATCTTGCGTTGCGGCGCGATGTCGCTGTGCCCAACCACGCGCGTCGGCGGAATCCCGTAGCGCGCGACGATGTCCTTCGACAGCCGGGTCAGCGCCGCGACCTGTTCGGGCGGATAAGGCTGCCAGGTGCGGTTTTGCGGATCGAGCGGCCCGCGGTTCACGTTCTCGATGCCGATCGACACCGCGTTCAGCTCGGTCGTGCCCTGCCACTCGCTGACGCCCGCGTGCCATGCGCGCTCCGATTCCGGAACGAGCTGGAAGACGACCGGCCTCCCGCGCTCGACGCGCGGCTGCGGCGGGATGACGTAATGCACGCTGACCGAATCGCCCGTCAGCGTGCGCAGCGATTTCGCCTCGTCGCTTTCGGTGTAATGCATCACGAGAAAGCGGATCCGCGCATCGGCGCCGCGCGCGTGCAGGCTCGTGTCGGCGTAGTAAGTACCGCGTTCGACGAGCGACGGCGACGTGCAGGCAGCCAGCAGGCACAGCACCGCGCAGGATGCGCCAGCGCGAAACAGGGTCATCGGTCGCGAGCTCCGGAGAGCCGCGTGCCGCAGCGGATCGCGGCACGCGTCGTTCGGTTCATTCGAGGCCCGCGCAGGGCGCGCGGGACGGGCTGCGTCAGCCCTTCACGCGCCGCTGGCGCACGGCTTCGTACAGGCACACGCCGCTTGCGACCGATACGTTCAGGCTTTCCACGCTGCCGGCCATCGGAATGCTCATCACTTCGTCGCAGGTGTCGCGCGTCAGCCGGCGCATGCCTTCGCCTTCCGCGCCCATCACGAGCGCGACGGGGCCGTCGAGCTTGGTTTCGTAGAGCGTCGCCGATGCCTCGTCCGACGTGCCGATGATCCACACGCCGGCCTCCTTCAGCTCGCGCAGCGCACGGGCGAGGTTCGTCACCGTGATGTACGGCACCGTATCCGCCGCACCGCTCGCCACCTTGGCCGCGGTTGCGTTCAGGCCGACCGCGCGGTCGCGCGGTGCGATCACCGCATGCGCGCCGGCCGAATCGGCGACACGCAGGCACGCGCCGAGGTTGTGCGGATCGGTGACACCGTCGAGCACCAGCAGCAGCGCCGGGCCCTGGATGCCGTCGAGCAGCTCGGACAGGTTCTGCGCGAGCGGGATGTCCTCGACACGCGCGACGACACCCTGGTGACGCTCGGTATGCGCGAGGCCCCACAGGCGCGTTTCGTCGGCTGCAATCAACCGCACGCCCGCTTCCTTCGCGGTGTGCAGGAAGTCCTGCATGCGGCGGTCGCGGCGCGTCTGGTCGTACAGCACCTCCGCAACCGTCGATGCATCGTGCCGCAAACGTGCGGTCACCGCATGAAAACCGTAAAGAACCTTCAGACGTGACATGACTGGAACAACCTTCGATCAAACGTGCGGCCGCGCGACGCGCGCAGCCGCGATCCATGGAAAAGGAAAGCGCCGCGTTGCCGGCTGATGACCGGTCACGCGGCGTCTCTCGATACTGCAGGGCGGGCGCTGGCGCCGCCCCGCACGCTCAATACTTCTTGCGGGCGCGCGTCTTCTTCGCGGTCGGCTTCGCCGCTGCACCGCCACCGCTGCTACCCTTCTTGCGCGCGGCGCGCGCTTCATTCACCGCAACGCTCGGCGCACTCGCGGCCTTCTTGCGGCGCGGCACGGGATCCTCCACCTGCGGCAGCGTGCGTACGCGCGGGCCATTGCCGCGGTCGACACCGCCGCCAGCGGACGCCGGCGCGGGCGACGGACGCGGCGCCTTCACCGGCGTATCGCGCACGAGGCGGAAGTCGATCTTGCGTGCATCGAGATCGACGCGGCTCACCTGCACGCGCACGCGATCCGACAGGCGATAGCGGATGCCCGTGCGTTCACCGCGCAGCTCGTTCTTGATCTCGTCGTACTGGAAGTAGTCCGAGCCGAGTTCCGTGACGTGCACGAGCCCTTCGATGAACAGCGTATCGAGCTGCACGAAGATGCCGAACGACGTGACGCCGTTCACCATCCCGCCGTACTCCTCGCCGAGCTTGTCGCGCATGAAATAGCACTTGAGCCAGGCCTCGACGTCGCGCGATGCTTCATCCGCGCGGCGCTCGTTCGCCGAGCAGTGCAGGCCGAGTTCTTCCCAGATCGCCGTGTTCGAACGCGAGCGGCCGCGCGATTCGTCGTCGGCCTGCTGCATCGCGCGAGCGCGCGGCGACAGCGCGGTGTTCAGCTCGAAACCTTCCGGCGCCTTCGGCACGTATTTCTTGCCCGACAGGATCGCGTAGATCGCGCGGTGCGTGAGCAAGTCCGGATAACGACGGATCGGGCTCGTGAAGTGCGCGTACGCCTCGTAGGCCAGGCCGAAGTGACCGATGTTGTCCGGACTGTAGACGGCCTGCTGCATCGAGCGCAGCAGCATCGGCTGCAGCATCTGCGCATCGGGCCGGTCGCGGATCTGCGCCATCAGCGCCGCGTAGTCGCTCGCATGCGGCTTGTCGCCGCCGCCGAGCGACAGACCCATGCCGCGCAGGAACGCACGCAGGTTCTCGAGCTTCTCCGGCGTCGGCCCCGCGTGCACGCGGTACAGGCCCGGATGCTTGTTGCGCTTCAGGAAATCGGCCGCGCAGACGTTCGCGGCCAGCATGCATTCCTCGATCAGCTTGTGCGCATCGTTACGCTGGCGCGGCACGATCTGCTCGATCTTGCCCTGCGAGTTGCAGACGATGTAGGTCTCGGTCGTGTCGAAGTCGATCGCGCCACGCTTCTGCCGCGCGGCGAACAGCGACTTGTAGACGCCGTACAGGTCCTGCAGGTGCGGCAGAAGATCCGCGCGGCGCGCAGCCTCCGGCCCCTTCGTGTTCGACAGCACGGCGGCGACTTCGGTGTACGTCAGGCGCGCCGCCGAATGGATGACGGCCGGATAGAACTGGTACGCCTTGATCTCGCCGCGCGCGGTGATCACCATGTCGCACGCGAGCACGCAGCGGTCGACCTGCGGATTCAGCGAGCACAGGCCGTTCGACAGCTTCTCCGGCAGCATCGGAATCACGCGGCGCGGGAAGTAGACCGACGTGCTGCGCTCGAGCGCGTCGGCATCGAGCCCGCTGCCCGGCTGTACGTAGTGCGACACGTCGGCGATCGCGACGATCAGCCGGTAGCCGTCGCCGCGGCCGACCTTGACCGGCTCGCAGTAGACGGCGTCGTCGAAGTCGCGGGCGTCCTCGCCGTCGATCGTCACGAGCGGCACGTCGCGCAGGTCGACGCGGAAACGCAGGTCGGTCGGCCGCACCTTGTCGGGCAGCGCGGCGGCTTCGTCGAGCGCCGGCTGGCTGAACTCGTGCGGCACGCCGTACTTGCGCACCGCGATTTCGATTTCCATGCCCGGATCGTCGATGTCGCCGAGCACCTCGACGACACGGCCGAGCGGTTGCGAATGGCGGCTCGGGAAATCGGTCAGCTCGACGACGACGACCTGCCCGACCTTCGCCTTCTTCACGTTCTGCGTGATCAGGATGTCGTGGCCGATACGCTTGTCTTCCGGTGCGACGATCAGCGCGCCGTTCTCGTTGAGCAGGCGGCCGATCACGCGCTTGTTCGCGCGCTCGGTGACTTCGACGACATGCCCTTCCGGACGGCCGCGGCGATCGTAGCCGACGATCCGCGCGAGCACGCGATCGTTGTGCATCACCTTCTGCATTTCGCCGTTCGGCAAGAACAGGTCGTCCTGGCCGTCGTCGCGGATCACGAACCCGTAGCCGTCGCGATGCCCCTGCACGCGCCCGGCGACGAAGTTCGACGGATGGGTCAACTGGTAGTGGCCGCGCTTGTCGAGGCGGATCTGGCCGTCGCGTTCCATCGCGGCGACACGCCGGAAGAACCCCTCGCGCTCCTGACGCTTGATCGACAGTGCTTCCGCGATGTCGTTGGCGGCCAGCGGCGCGTCGCTCGTACGCAGCACGCCGAGAATTTCTTCACGGCTCGGAATGGGGTACGGATATTTGCTCAAGGGTTTGTCGATGGTTGTTCTCGTTGCGTTGATTGATGGTGCACGGCATCAACATAGAGGTGTCCGTCAGACAGTTCTATATTGACGGCGGCGGGTCATTCTATCACCCGCCTGTGTCGCCAAATGACCGGAATGCCGCCGGCAGGCATGGCGGAGCCCGGTTTGCGATGCATCGCAAAAAAGTGTTGACACGAATAATTGGGGCGCTATAATTTCGCTTCTTTGCAGCAAGCAGCTACTGCAAAACGTGCCCAGGTGGCGGAATTGGTAGACGCACTAGGTTCAGGTCCTAGCGGTGGCAACATCGTGGAGGTTCG
Organism: Burkholderia sp. AU45274; assembly: GCF_030482505.1. NCBI lineage: Bacteria > Pseudomonadati > Pseudomonadota > Betaproteobacteria > Burkholderiales > Burkholderiaceae > Burkholderia > Burkholderia sp. AU45274. The sequence continues at coordinate 837,301 of NZ_JAUJQE010000002.1, forward strand.
AGTCCTCTCCTGGGCACCATCTGTTTTATGAAAAGGTCGGCTTCTAGCCGGCCTTTTTTCATTTCAAGCCCAGGAAGCACTGCGCCGGGGTCGCGCATGTGCTGCCGAGTTCTCTCCTCGGCAGCCTCGGTTTTAAAAAAGCAAAAAGGCCGGCATCGTGCCGGCCACCTCCCCTTCGTTTCCGAGCCTTGGGCGCGCCCATCGCGGCCCGCCAGGCATCGTCGCGAATCAGCACCAAAGTGGTGCGCGCGCGGTGGATCGAAATCCGCCTCGCGCCACGTCACCATCAGAGCATGCGCTTCAGCACGTCGTTCTTCGACACGAAATGATGCTTGAGTGCCGCCCCCGCGTGTACCACCACCACGAATGCCAGCGTATAGCAGCCGAACTTGTGAAGTTCGAACCAGTGCTCGGTCACCGGCCCCGCGCTATACGGCGTCTTCACGTAAAGCAGGCCAAACAGCCAGTAACCGTCCGGCACCATCACGAACCCGCTGAACAGCACGAAGGCGACCAGCGCGTAAATCAGCGAGTGCACCAGGTGCGCGATCGATTGCTGCTGACGCGGAATCGACGCGACGTCAGGCGGCGTGCGGCGGAAGAACGACCACACGTAGCGCAGCGGAAACAGCACGATCAGGCAGCTCGCGAGCGACATGTTCAGGGTCGACACGAAACGCCAGAGATCCGGCTGCGTGATGAAGTGCAGCGAAATTCCAGCCACCATCGTGTACAGGATCACGGCCGCGAAAATCCAGTGCAGCGCGCGGGAAAAGCGGTCGTATCGACCGCTGGATAATGTTTCGTTCTGCAAATCTGTTTGGGAAGCCACCTGCATGATTCATCCTTTATCGGTTGCGAAGACATGGTTGCCATGGATATGTGGATGAAATTATCGAGGCGGAAACCCGTGTTGATAACCATTCTCAAGGATTTCAAAATACCCGGGGCGGCGTCAGCGCATCTCGATCAGGAACGTCATCACGCCGTCACCCGCCCCCGCCGTCACGCGCTCGCCGTACTGGTAGTACTGCGCGGTATACGGCAACGTGGTTGCCCCGACCGTCGCGTCGCCGAGGCTGTGCCAGGTGTTCAACGTGACCGGCGCATCGTTTTTCAGCACGCGAATGCCGACACCCAGCGCGGCGTCATCGCCGAGCAGCTTCAGCACGTCGGTCGTGCCCGGCACCGTCTCGCCGAGCAGCTGGATCGACAGCGGTGTCGGCCGTGCCTCGCCGAACGGGCTGCAGGTCAGGTCGATCGCGAATTCGCGTGACGCCTGGGTCGAGCCCGGACCGTCGAAGGCCGACGCGGGCACGGCGCCGAGCGGCACGACGAGATGCTTCGAAGCCGTATTGACGGTGCACGCGACGCCCCGCACGTAACTGCTCGTAATGTGCTTGCGCACCACGTAATGGCTCGGATCGCCGCTCACGGGCGACGCCTCGACGATAAACGCCTGGCCCAGCAGGAAGCCGGGCGTCACCGGCCCGATCTTGACGACCTCCATGTCGATCATGAACTCGCGCGCCGAGCCGTCCCCCGGATGCGTCCCGAGCACGCCTTCCGTCTTGCTGCCGAGATCCTCGCCGTCGCGCACCATCCGCAGCGCAAGGCCGGGGAGATTGGTTGCCCACAGGTTCATGCCCGGCGCGGGGCCGAACTCGCTCGAGTAATTCAAGGTCCGCGCCAGCGGCTCGCCCTGGCCGTTCGGCGCACAGGTGAGGGTCAGCGTGAACCGGATCGACCGGACGCCGCCGCCGACCTCGACGCCGTCGGCCGCGATCGAACCGAACTCGATCGGATTGAAATCTTCGGGGAGGCTCAGGCACGCGGCAAACGCGGGCGCCGTGCAGAGCGTCAGCGCGACGAACGCCGCCCAGCGGCGCAGGCATGCGGCAAATCGGGAAATCATGGGTTTCATGAACGGGGGGAAGTGGGTGAAGAAGCGTCGGCCCGCAGCGCCGGATGCGTGCGCGAGCAGACGACCTCGAGTTCGGGGAAATTGCTGTGCGGCGTCGACTCGCCCATGTTGTACGACAGCGCGCAGCGCTCGTCCGGGCGCGCGCCCCATCGCACGAACAGGTCGCCGGCCCGGCCGACGCCGGTGACGAAGCCCTGCCCGTTCGGGCCGACCATGCCGACCTCCTTGCCGGCCGTCGTCAGCACGGCGGCACCGAACGGCACCGGCTGGCCCGCGTCGTCGGTCATGTCGAGCATCAGGCGCCCCGCCTCGACCTCGAACGGCGCCAGCACGACCGCGCCGTGCGTCGGCACGACGTGCACGATCGCGTTGCGGATCTCGAGCTGACGATCGAGTTCCGCCGTGCGCAACGCGATGCGGTTCTGCCGGTACGGCGTGACGCTCGGCACGACCGCATAGCCCGCGCGGTCGGTACGCACGCCGGCATGCGCGATCACGCCGACGTCGGCCGCACCCTCGCTGCGCACCAGTGCGACGGTTTCGCCGAGCGGCTGCGACAGCGTGACGCCGCCGCCGTGCACGACCATCCCGCCCGCCGCGCTGACCGAGGTCTGCGAGCCGCTGCGCGTCTGGTTGTGGGTGGCCCCGAACTGGCCGGCCGTCGCACGGTAGTTCAGGTTCACCGCACCGCCCAGGCCGTGTGCCGTGCGATCGGCGTCGACGCCATAGCTCAGGCGATCGTCGTCGAACAACGTGCCGAACACGCCCGCGCGCTGCTCGGTGCCCGCGGTACCGGCGATCAGCGTCGCACTGCCGTACGCGTGCGGTGTCGTCGTGCGCCCGCCGCCGAACGGAATCGACAGGTTCAGCGACACCTGCCGGCTGCGCTCGCCGCGCGCGCGCTGCTCGGCGCTCAGGCTCACGTTGTAGGACACGCGCGACACGCTGCCCGAATAGCCGAGCTGGAGCAGCCGGTCCTCGCCCGCACCGTCGCGGTAGGCGCGCCGGCTCGCGCTGACGTACAGCGAGCCCGCGCGCCCCAGGCTCTGCGACACGCTCAGCTCACTGCGGCTGCGCTTGCCCGCGCGGCCGGCCCACGTGTCGACCGACGTCGCGTAGCGCACCACGACGTCGGACAGGCTGCGATAGCCGCCCGAGTACTGGTGATGCGCGGCGCGCAGTTCCGTGCCGGTCGACGCGAACGCCTTCGCGTACATCGCGCGCACTGCGCTGCCCGCGCCCGCCTGCCCCGCCTGGTCCCGATAACGGGCGTGCGTCACGTCCACCGACAGTGCACCGATCCGCGCCAGGTTGCGCGCGGCGCCGGCCGCCAGCGCCGCGTATCCGTTCGCGAACGTCGCGCCGCCGTAGATCGTCGTCTCGCCAGGCAAGCCGTAAGCGGCGCTCGCCGACGTGAACCACTGCGATTGGGCGGAATCGGCACGCAAGCGCCCCGCGGCCGCGCGATACGACCACGCATTCTGGCGCAGCAGGGTCGGAATGCTCGCCGACGGCTGGATGAAGCTGCGCTTCTGGCCATCCGCCTCGACGATCGTCACCTCGAGGTCCGCATGCGCCGCAATCGCGTACAGGTCGTCGATCTCGAACGGCCCCGGCGGCACGTAGCTGCTGTAGATCAGATAGCCGTTCTGGCGAATCTCGACCTTCGCATGGCTTTGCGCGATGCCGCGCACGACCGGCGCGTAGCCGCGCTGGCTGTCCGGTTGCATCGTGTCGTCGGACGCGAGCTGCACGCCGCGGAACGCCACGCTGTCGAACACGTTGTCGGACGTGAAGTTCTCGCCGAACGTGACGCGGCTGCGCCAGCCGGGAATGTCGCGCTCGAGATAGGTATTCATGAATTGCGTCTGCAGCCCCGACGCGTTGTGGTTCACCATCGCGCTGCTGCGCAGGCGCCACGCGCCGAGGTTCAGGCCCGCGCGCACGCTGCCGTACGCTTCCGTCGCGTGGCCCGACGGCCCGTCGTAACGCCGCTGCGCGGCGTTGAAGCGATAGTCGAAGCGCAGTGCATTGATGCCTTCGTCCCAGCGCGACGGATCGACCGAGCCGCGCGGCACGCGCTTCATCTTCGCCTGCGGGACCGTCAGCGCCAGCGTCTGACGATCTGGATCCACCGTGACCGTTGCGTCCGGCATCGCATCACGCGGATCGACGCACGCAAGCGTAGCGCCGGGCGCATCTGCGACATCTGCGACATCTGCGGCATCTGCGGCATCTGCGGCATCTGCGGCATCTGCGGCATCCACCTCGGCGACGCGCGGATAGGCCGCGAGGTTCACGCCGAACCCGTCGAGCTGGGCGGCGCTCAGGCAGGGCCGCACCGCATTGCCTTGCTCGTCGCGTGGATCGCGCTCGAAGCGGATGTCGTGCGTGCCCGACGCTTCGCCATTGACCGACACCTCGACCGGGTGCACGCCGGGCAGCAGTACGTTCGCTTCGGCGAACACGTCGAGATCCACGTCCGCCTGCGGGTTGCCGAACGCGAGGAACGCGGGATTGAATGCCGTGTTCGCGTGCGCGTGCGCCCCCGCGGTCGGCAATCCGAACGCGAAGGTCGAAGCGAGCGCGAGCACGCATCGGCGCAGCGGGTCAAGGCATCGTGTCATGAATGGGGGAACGGCGCGCGCCGGATGAGCGCACGCCGCATGAAGTCAAAAAAATGGAAAGTCGGAAAAGCGGATCGCGGAGTGGCCGCTGGCCGGCCCCGCGACCGCGTTGCGTCAAACGGCGCCGGTCGGCACCTTCATCGTGACGGACGGCGTCACCGCGCCGTAGTCGTTGATCGTGCTGAACCGCAGCGTGACGGGCTGCGTCGGCACCGCGTGGATGTAGCGCAGCTTGTAGGTCGCCGCCTGCAGCGGCGGCACCATCTCGAGATCGACGTCCTCGATCGTGCCGGCATCGATGCCGATCTTCGAGAAGGTGACGTGATAAGGCGTCGGATTGTTCACCGTCAGCAGCACACCGTCGCCCGACGGCGCGATGCGCCAGGTCAGCGCCGCCGGCGCATCGGCCGACGAGCCGGTCAGGCCCTGCGGCCGATAGAACGCCTTGATCCGCGTCTGGATCGCGATCTGCAGCACGTTGTCCTGCTTCGGCGTGGCCGGAATCTCCTTCACGTTCAGCCACATCAGCGACTCGCGATCGGACGGCAGCCCGTGCTTGACGGGCATCACGCGCAGCAGGTTTTCCTTGCCGGGATCGAGCCGCGACAGCGGCGGCGTGACGAAGAACGGTGCCTTCGCGCCGCCCTTCGTCGATCCGCCGTCAATCCAGGCCTGCACGACGTAAGGCTGGCTGTCCGCATTCTTCACGGGCACGACGGCTTCGCGCCGGTCCTCCTGCAGGATCATGCGCGTCGCGCCCACCACCACGCCCGCCAGCGCGCCGTGGGTCATGCACAGCCCGAGCACGCAGGCCAGCGTACGTTGTCCGAATTGAATCGTCATCGGTCGATCCCGTCTGCTTAGCGGTAGTGCAGCGTGAACGACGCCGTGCCGTTCGCCTCGCCCGCCTCGGTCTGGTTGGACGTCGAGACGTAGTTCGCGGCGAAGTTCAGCACGTTGCTGCCCGGCGTCAGCTTGAGCGTGTCGGTCTCGGTGTTGATGCCGATCTGCTTGCCGCCTTCGTCCATCAACTGGATGCCGACGCCTTTCGCATCGTCCTGCGCGCCGGTGCCGATCGCGAGCAGCGTCGGATCGTCGTCGTTCGACGTGCCCTCGAACTGCGCGCGCACGCCGCTCAGCTGGTCGTTGCACTCGCTCAGCGCGATCTGGAACGGCACGCGGCGACTTTCCTGGCCGGCGGTGGCGAGCTGGTCGATACCGATCGCGCCGAGCGGCACCTGAATGTTGCTGTTGTCGATCTTGCAGGTCGTCGCGACGATCTTGCCGTGGAAGTTGATCGTGCCATCCGCGGCGAGTGCGGACGTCGAACCGAATGCGGCCAGGAGCGCGGCCAACAGGAGGGATTTCTGGGTCTTTTTCATCGAGTATCTGGGTAGAGAATTGAGGATTTCCGCTGCCGGTCCCTGACAGCGGAACAACGAACCCGTCGAGTTCGCAGGCATTATTCCGATCCGGCCATCGCCACCCAACAAACTTAAGAAAATTCTCAACGCGTGCCGCCTGGACGGATGAATCGCAATGCAATGCGATGCCGGCGACGACGCTGCCCAGCCATTACGGGCGCACCTGTCGACGTAGCGGACAGCACGCGTGAAATACGAAAGGAATCCTCACCATCTGGCGAAAGATGCACCGTGCAGCGATATGGCCATCGACACGGATGGTGCGCGCAAACGCGCCCGAGGCCGGCACGACCGAGCGTACCGCTCGCGGCGGCGATGACGAACGACGGGGGGAACGGGATGTGACCGGAGCGCGGCGAGACGGGCTGCCGTGCCTCGCGAAAGCCTCAGGATAGCCTCGCGCAGGCGCGTCGATTCAATGCCGAACGGCGGCTGAAGCGGCGTGCCGCGACAGCCTTGCCGGAACGGGAATACGGATGGGGACTGGAAGGATCGGCGATACCGATCCTGTGGTCAGCCGGCGCGCGTCGCTGCGGCCGACCGCTTGCTCAGGTCAACTCGAGCCGATACCCGTAGTTGTAGATCGTCGTGATCGCGAGCCCGTTCTTCGGCCGCAACCCGAGGCTCGTACGCAACTTGCTGACATAGGTGGCCAGCGTCGCATCGTACTTCCGGTCCACCACGCCCCAGATACGCTTGATCATCATGTCCTTCGACACGATCCGCCCGACGCTCTCGAACAGCATCAGCGCGAGATCAAACTCGCGCTGCGACAGCTCGACCGGCACGCCGTCGACGGTCGCGGCATGCGAGCTCGTGTCGAGCACGAACTTGCCGACCTCGACGACCTTCGCGCGCTGCGTCTCCGGATAGTACTTGCGCGCCTGCGCATTGACGCGCGCGACGAGTTCGCGCTCCCGCAACGGCTTGATCAGATAGTCGTCTGCACCGGTGTTCAGACCGAACACGATGTCGTTCTCGCCGTCGTGCTGCGTCATCATGATGATCGGCAGCGTGTCGGCAAACGATTCGCGCGCCCAGCGCATCACCTCGATCCCCGACTTGCCGGGCACGTCCCAGTCGAGCAGCAGCACGTCGACGCGCTGCGTGCGCACCAGCTCGATGAAGCTGTCGCCGTCGTGACGCACCTCCGTGTCGTAGCCGGCCTTGTTGAGCCAGCCGGCCACGACGCCCGCCTGCGTCACCATGTCTTCGAGTATTGCGACAATCATGTTCGATCCAGTCTCAAGATGCCGCCCCGTCCTCGGGCCCGTTCGCCACTCCGTCGGCCGAAGCGGGCGGCAAGTAAACAAAAGCCCATTCGCCATAGGCGTCGCTGTCGCCGAACGTATCGTACCGCGCGGGGAAGCCCTGGCGCTTCAGCGGCTGCCCCGGCGCCTCGCTGAACACGCCCATGATGCCGCCGTCCGGCGCCTTCACGAGCCCCCACTGCGTCGACCCGGTCAGCGGATCGGCGTACAGACGCCGCAAGTGACGCTGCGTCGGCAGCGCGCGGCGGTCCTCGAGCAATACGTCGAGCGACTCCGGATAGCGGCTGCCACCCGCCGCATTGTAGTAGCTTGCGATCGCCGCGCGATACTGGTCGCCGACAAACAGCAACTGCGCCTCGCGATCGCGCTGCTGCACCGTCTGCCAGATGCGCGCGGCCTGCGTCATGCCGAGCCCCAGCGCCGCGACGAGCATCAGCACGCCGAGATACGCGATGCCGCGCTGCCCGCGCGGGCCGCGGCATCGGCCGCCACGCCGCCGGTTACCATGTCCCATATGCGCTCCCGTCGAGCGCACGCCCTTTCGCGCCGCTCTTCACGTCCGCGACGCCGCCCCGGTCGCCGGCCTGCGGTTGCCAGGAGCCGCGCTTGCCCGTGACCGGGTCGAGCGGGATCTCGCGCAGATAGCGCTTGTCGACCAGCACCTCGAGCGTGTCGGGATCGCGGCCGTGATCCGCCCGATAGTCGTCGATCGACTGGCGCAGCGTGTTCAGGTTGTGGCGCAGCACCGTTTCCTTCGCGCGATCGCTCTGCTTCAGGTAGCCGGGGGCGACGAACGCGGTGAGCGACGCGATGATCGCCATCACGACGAGCAGTTCGATCAGCGTGAAGCCCGCGGTGCGGCGTGCACGCTTACCACTGGTTGTACGGGACGCCATTGAGGCTCTCCTTGCGGTTGGTCGAGCGAATGTCGAACACGTCCTCGCCGGACGAGAACGCATCGGGGTCGCTCGCATAGCTGCGCGTTTCCCAGGTGTCCTCCGGCGCCTTGCCCTCGCATTCGCACATCGGATCGGCGGGGAGCTTGCGCAGGAAGTACAGTCTCGCGCCGTCCGGCGATTTCTTGTCCTCGACGCCGTCGACGAGCGCGTGCAGGTCGGGCGGATAGCCGCTCGCGTCGACACTGCGCTCGATGCGCCCGTCATCGGCCGCCGCCTTGTACGCGTCGAGCGCCGAGCGGATCACCACCAGCGCACGGCGCAGTTCGGCCTCGTCCGAGCGGCGCTTGACCAGGTCGGTCAGCGGCAGCGAGACGGTCGCGAGCAACGCGAGCAGCGTCAACGCCACCAGCAGCTCGATCAGCGTGAAACCGCGCGCGCGCGCACGTCGACGGATGCTCATGCGAAGCCCCGTGCACGCGACAGCAGGACCGGCGCGTCGGCATACCGCACCGGCGCCGGTTCGCGCTCGCCCGTCAAACGCACGACGAGCGCGTGGAGCGAGCCGATCAGCGAGCGTACCGCGGCGGTGAAGCGATGCTCACCACGTGCCTGCGACTCGGCGAGCGCCGCGCGCGGCGCGGCGGCATCGGCTACGGTCACCGGCGCAACGGCGCGCACGACGGCGGGCGATTGCACCGCCTGCGGAGCCGCGTCGACGTCACCCTGCGCGGCGACGACTTCCGCACGCGGGCCGGCAGCCGGTGCCGCCGCAGCGACGGCGCGTGTGATCTCGCCGCGCGGCGCGGCCGCACGGCTCGGTGCGACCGGTGCGACCGGTGCGACCGGTGCGACCTGGGCCGCTACGGTCTTGATCGCCGCAGCCGGTTGCCGCCCGGCATCCGCACGCGTACGCATCATCCCGGTACCGCGCGCGCCGTGCTCGGCCGCCGGGCTCGTCGCGTCGCCCTGCTCGGCCTGAGCGGGTGCCTGCGGCTCGGCGTCGGCGTTGGCCGGTTCGGCGCTCGCATCGTTGGCGGCGGGCTTCGACGGCTCGATCGGCGCGTTCAGGTCCGGGCCGTCCGACGACGTCATCCGCGCCGGCACGGCGCGTGCCGACTCGAGCGTCAGCGCCTCGGTGGTCACGCGCGACTCGGTACCCGACAGGAAGGTCGTCACCGCCGACGTCGGCAGGTCGAGATTGCGTTCGATATGCGGCGTGATCAGCAGCACGATCTCCGAACGCTCGCTGCTGCGGCCGTTCGAGCCGAACAGCCGGCCGAGCACCGGCAGGCCCGACATGCCCGGCAGCCCCGCGATGCTTTCACTTTCATTGCGCTTCACCAGGCCGGCCAGGATCTGCGTTTCGCCGTTTTTCGCGGTCATCAGCGTCTCCGCGTTGCGCGTCCCGAGCGAATAGGCGACGAGCCCGGTCTTCGTGGTTTCCTTCGACAGGATGCTGCTGACCTCCATGTTCACCTTGACGCTCACCTCCTCGTTCAGGCTGATGCGCGGCTCGACCTTCAGCATCAGGCCCACGTCCTGGTAGCTGACCGATTCGGTGACGACGCCGTTCGCGTTGGTGGTCGTGACGATCGGCACACGCTCGCCGATCTTGATGTTCGCCTTCTCCATGTTGCGCACACGGATCTTCGGATTCGCGATCGTCTTGGTCTTGCCCTGCTTCTGCAACATGTCGATCGCGAGCGCGAGCCCGCCCGATTCGCTCGACACGCCGACGCGATCGCGATTCAGGCGCAGCAGGTCGCCGAGCGTCAGCGCACCGCCCTCCACGCTGCCCAGCGCGTTGAACTGGACCTTGCCGGGATATTGCACGCCCAGATCGAGGCTGTCGTTCATGTTGACTTCCAGCACCTGCACGTCGAGCGTGACTTCCGACTGCGGGATATCGAGGCCCATCACGACGCGCTCCGCGACCTGGATCGTCTCCGGCGTGTCGCGCATGACGACCGCATTCACGCGCTCGTCCACGTAGACGTCCTTCGGCTTGATCATCTGGCGCAGCGCGGCCATCACCGACTTCGCGTCCGCGTGCGACAGGAAGAACGTGCGAATCGCGAACTCCGTGTAGTTGCGCGCCTTGTCCGGCTGCGACGGGTAGACGAGCAGCGTGTGCTTGTCGAGCACCTTCTTCTCGAGCTGGTTGGTGCGCAGCAGCAGGTTGATCGCGTCCTCGGCGGTCGTGCGCTCCGCGAACAGCGTCGCGGGCTGGCTGGTATCCACGTCGCGGTCGAACACGAAGTTCACGCCGGACACGCGCGAAATCACGTCGAAGATGTTCATCAGCGGCTGCTGCTTGAAGTTGAGCGACACCGGCTTGCGCAGCGCGTCGGCCAGTTGCGGGCGCACCGTGCGACCGGCCTGCGATTGATTCAGCAGCGTATCGCGCATGCGCTTCGCGTCCGCATGGTTCGGCTGCTCGGCGAGAATTCGCCGCACGATCTCGAGCGCTTCCTGCGGCTTCTCGCCGCCGATGCGCTGCGCGCGCGCGAGGTCGACCGACATCTGCTGGCGGCGCTTGACCTGCTCGAGCGACTGGCTGGCCTTGAAGTTGCCCGGCTCCTCGCGCAGCACGTTGTTCAGGTGGTCGATCGCGGCGGCATGGTTGCCCTGCGCGACCTGGCGGTCGGCTGCCTTCAGCTCGGCGCGCACATACTCCTGCCGGCTGCCCTCGACGGCGGTGGTAAGGGCGATGTCGTCGGGCGCGGCCTGCTTCTGCTGCTGCAGCGTGCTGAGGCGCTCGGCGGGTGTCGTGGCGGCGGCAGGCGCGGCGTTGAATGGGGTACTCGCGCATCCTGTCAGCGCGAGCGCCGAGATCAGGAGCAAAAGACTGAGTTTACGTTTCATGATGATGTTCGGAACAGGTTCAAATCGGGGTTCATGGAGTCGGGACGGGCGGCGACAGCTCGATATCGCTGCCGCCACGGGTCACGATCACCGCGCCCTGTTTGCCCAGTTTCTTCAGCCGGTAGCCTTCGGCGATCTCGCCGCCCGGCAGCACCGAGTCACGCACGCCGCAACGCGATTCGCACAGCAGGAAAGTCTTGCCCGCGCCGTCCAGCACGACGATGCGATGACCGTTCTCGCGCCACTCGCCGGCAATGTCGAACGGCGCCGACGCAACCGGTGGCGCGTCGATCGGCGTGTCGAGCGGCGGCATGTCGGATTCGGGCGCCGCGTCGGGCGGCGGCTCGGCGTCGGTCGCCGTCTCCGCGCCGAGCGATGCCCAGCTCTGCGCGGGAAAAAGGTCGACGACCGGCGCCAGCTCGTGCGTCTCATTCGCCGCGCTGCCGCCGGCGACGCACGCGGCAGCCAGCGCGAGCGCGGCCGCGATCGGGATCAGGGGCGCGCGCATCATGCATCCGGCCCCAGCAGGCTGACCCGCAGGTCGGCGATCACGTTGGGACTGTCGATCCGCTCACGCTCGACCGACAGTCCCTCGATACGTACCATCGGCTGCTGCGTAATCTCGCGGATCGCTTCGCGCAACCCGACATAGCTGCCGGACAGCGCGACGTTGATCGTGAGCCGGCGCAGCTTGCCCTGCACCTCGACTTCGCGGCGATAGGTCGCGTGCTTGCGCTCCATACCGTGCTGGGTCAGGATCTGGACGATCGAGTACGCCTGCTCGGTGCTGCGCAGTTGCTGCACCTGCTGCAGCGTCATGCCGCCGTTACCGGCCTTCTGGCCCGGTTTCGGCAGCGCGGCCAGCGCCTTCGTCCGCGCGTCGCGATCGGCCTCGAGCTGCTCGGCGCCCGGCTGCAGGTAGCACGCGTGCACGCCGATCAGCGCCACGACGAGCCCCCCTGCCACCAGCCCCGGCACGCCCAGCTTGCGGGACGCCGCATAGGCGCCCCAGCGCAGCCGCTCGGCGAGCGCGGTCATGTCGATTGATTTCAGGTTCGTCATGGGTGTTCGATGTTCAGGCTGAAATAGAAAATGTTCTTGCCGTCCTCGGCTTTCGTCCGGTGCTGCAGCAGGCGGACCTTGCGGTCGGGGTGACGGTCCTTCAGGCGGTCGACGAACATGTAGATGTGCGACAGATGCGCGGCACCGCCTTCGAGGCGCGCTTCCTGTCCGGCCTTGTCGACCGTCAGCAGTTTCAGCGCGATCTGCGGCGTCCACGCCTGCTCGATCCAGTCGACCACCGCCGGTCCCGCGCCGGTTGCACTCGTGCGCTGCTGGTCGAGCACGCGCGCGATGCGGCGCTCCTCCGCCGTCATGTTCTTCTGCCGGCGCTGCTCGCGCTCGATCGCGCGCTGGCGCTGGTCGATGCGGCTTTCGATACTGTCGACCTCGTCGCGCAACTGCTCGACGTTGGACCACTCGCTCGCGACGAACGCGCCGGTCAGCAGCGCGCAGCACAGCGCGACGGCCGCCCACGGCGTGACACGCGTGCGAGGCGCCGCGAAATCCAGTTCATTCAGGCGCTTCATGCCGGCTCCTCCTGCGTGAGCACGGCCTGGTCCATGTCGTCGTCGAGCAACGTGACACCGTCGGCGGCCGCGCTCGGCAGCGTGCCGTCGAGCGCGCTCGCGAAGGCCGCGCCGGCGAGCGGCTGTCCGGCCATCAACGCCGCGGCCGCGAACCAGTCGTCGAGACGGCTGCCCCCCGCGCGCGGCAGCGTGACCACGTCGGCCCACTCGCCCGCACGCCGGAACACGCACGTGACGACGCGCGGCTGCAGCAACGCATAGCGGTAGTCGTCGCCGCCCAGGTGCTTCGCATGCGTGGCGAGCGCCACCGACAGCGCGTCGCGCACGCTGACGAGCCGCCAGCCGGCTGCGCGGCACGTCTCGTCGAGCGACACGAGCAACGTGTCGCAAGCCGCCACCGCGAGTTGCGCGCGGCCGCGCCGCCCGCCTTCGAGGCGAATCCGCAGCGCGCCGCGCTGCGCACGGGCGGCGAACAGCGCGCGCGCATAACCGTCCCACGCGGCGTCCGACACCAGCCCGTCCTGCCAGGGCAGCACGACGCCATGCGTCCACGGATGCCCCGCGACGACGTGCACGCGGTTCAGCATCGGCAGGCGCGCCTTCGGCAGGTCGCCGAGCACCCGCGCCAGCGCTTCGGCGGGCGCGCCGTCGTGCGCGACGACGATCCGCGGCTCGCCGGCGCGCCGTGCGCGCCAGTCGTCGCTCGTCCATACGCGCAGCCGGTCGGCGTCGAGCACCGCGAACACGTTATTCCACGGCGATCGCACGCTGCACCTCCTGAAACGTCGTCAGTCGCGCGCGAATCGCGGCGAGGCCCGCATCGCGCATCGACTGGTAGTCCGCGTTGTTCGCGAGCGCCTGCGCGCGCTTCTCGATCGAACGCTCGAGCAACGCAGCCTTCATCGCCGCGTCGAGCGTCAGCACTTCGGCGAGGCCGATCCGGCCGTGATAACCGGTGCCCCGGCAGGTTTCGCAACCCTCGCCGGGCGTGACCACGTGCTTCAGGTCGTCGAGCGACGCCCCCGCCAGATCGGCACCATCGGCCGCCGCGCCGCCGCAGCTTTCGCAAATGCGCCGCACCAGCCGCTGCGACACGACGCCGTTCAGCGCCTCGAGAAACGTCGACGGCTCGACGCCCATGTAGATGAAGCGGTCGATCACGCTGAAGCCGTCGTTCGCGTGCACCGTCGACAGCACGCGGTGACCGGTGAGCGCCGATTGCACCGCGATCGACGCGGTCTCCTCGTCGCGGATCTCGCCGACCATCACCGTGTCCGGATCGTGCCGCAGGATCGCGCGCAGCCCGCGAGCGAAGGTGAGCCCCTTGCGCTCGTTGACGGGAATCTGCAGCACGCCCTTCAGTTCGTATTCGACCGGGTCCTCGATCGTGATGATCTTGTCGTCGCCGGTGTTGACTTCCGACAGCACCGCATACAGCGTCGTCGACTTGCCGCTGCCGGTCGGCCCCGTCACGAGCATCAGCCAGTACGGCCGGTGCGCGAGCGCGCGCACGCGCCGGGCCGTCTGCGCGTCGAAGCCGAGCACGTCGAGGCTCACGCTGTCGCCGCGCTGCGACTTGTCGAGCACGCGCATCACCGCGTTCTCGCCATAGGTGCCGGGAATGATGGACACGCGGAAATCGATCTCGCGGCCCTGCATCACGACCTTGAAACGGCCGTCCTGCGGCACGCGCTTTTCCGCGATGTCGAGCGCGGCCAGCACCTTGAGACGCGACAGCGTCTGCGCGGCCGTCTCGAGCCCCGGGATGTGACGGATCGACTGCAACACACCGTCGATCCGGTAGCGGATCGCCAGGCCGTCGGGTACCGCTTCGAGGTGGATGTCGCTCGCGCGGCTCTGCAGCGCGTCGTAGAGGGTTGTATTGACGAGCCGGATGATCGGGCTTTCGTCCTTCGCGATGCTCGCGAGCGAGATCGACTCGATCGCCTGCGCGAGCGAATCGCCTTGCGCATCGATGGTCACGTCGTCCATCAGACGCTCGTTCGACTCGACGTCGCCGAGCAGCCGCTCGACCTCGCCCGGCACGCTCATCGCCATCTGCACCGGCTGCGCACCGAAGCGCGCGAGCAGTTCGTCGCGCACCTGGCGCGCGAACGGATCGGCCAGGACGACGCAGGCCGATCCGTCGCGCTCGATCGGCAGCACGCGCCAGGTCAGCGCATCGTGCAGCGGCAGCAGGTCGAAGCGCGTCGGCGCCGCCTGCAGCGTCTGCGCGTCGACCGCGTCGACGCCGAGGCAGGCCGCCACTTCGGCCAGCACCGATGCGTCGCCGCTCAGCAGGCCGTCGACGTATTGCGCGAAGCCAACGCCGGATGCCTCCGATTCCGACTGCCAGCGTTGAGCGATGTGTTCCGTTTTCATTCAGTTTTCTCCTGTTGGTCAGCGGGTTCGCGAGAGCCGGGTCGGCCCGGATCGCTATCCGACGCTGCCGGCCAATTCGAAGATCGGCATGTAGAGCAGCAGGACCACCGCGCCCACCGTCGCGCCCACCGCCAGCATCAGCACCGGTTCGAAGACCTTGCTGAGCATCTCGATCGCGCGGTCGAGCGCGCCGTCATGAAACTGCGCGATGTGTTCGCACATCCCGCCCAGGTCGCCGCTCTGTTCGCCGACGCGCAACAGCCGTTCGGCAACCGACGTCGTCAGCGCATGCGCGGCGAGCACGGCGGCGACCGGACGCCCTGCGCGCATTTCGGTGAGGGCCGCCGCCAGCCGCCCGCGGAAATGCTCGGGCAACACCTTGCCGGACAGCTCCAGCGCGACGATCACCGGCGTGCCGCCCGCGATCAGCAGGCCGACGGTCCGGTAGAACCGCGTGAGCGCGAACAGCGCGCAGATGTCGCGCACTTTCGGCGCGCGCCACATCAGCCGCTGCGCGGCGCGCTTGACGGCCGCCGAGCGCACCGCCAGCCCCATGCCCACGAACGACGCCACGACCGCCAGCCCGACCGCCATGCCGTTCTCGCGCAGCAGGGTTGCCCACCAGAGCATCGCCTGCGCGGTCGCCGGCAGCGTGGCCAGCGACTCGAACACCACCGCGAAGCGCGGAATCACGAAGAACGCCATGAACAGCAGGATCGCGATACCCACGCCGATCACGACGACCGGATAGATCAGCGCGCCGGTGACGCGCTTGCGAACCTGTTCGATTCGCACTTCGTACTGTTGGTAGCGCTTCAGCACGACCGGCAACTGGCCGCTGCCCTCCGACGATTCGATCGTCGCGACGAGCAGCGGCGGAAAGATCGCCGGTTGCTGCGCCAGCGCCTTCGACAACGGCTGCCCTTCGACCATCACCGCGAGAATCCGGTCGATCACGTGTTTCGCGTCCTTGCCCGAATCCGCCTTGTCGCGCAGCGCTTCGAGCGCCTCGATCAGCACGAGGCCCGCATCGAGCAGCGTCGACAACTCCTGCAGGAACAGCGTCAGCGCAAACTTCGGCGCCGCGCGGCGGCGCCCGAAGCCCGCCTCGCGCCGGATCTCGACCACGACCCAGCCCTGTGCCGAGAGCCGCGCGCGCACCTCCGTCTCGCTCGCCCCTTCGGCCGTCTGCTGCGAGACCTTGCCGTCGGCAAGCACCCGTACCCGAAACGTGTTCATCGCGACGTCCTCCGCCATTCGTCGAGTTTCGCGAGGCTCGCTTCACGATCGCTCGTCAGCACCCGGTATTCCTTCCAGACCTTGGTCGCGTAGGCCTTGCGGGCCGGCTCGCGTTTCGGCGAAGACCCGGCGTTGTACGCACCGACCGCGTTCCAGGTATAGCCGTGCCGATCGATGAAATCGGCGAGAATCGATGCGCCGGTGGCAATCGACGTGCACGGCTCGTCGATCAGCCGCTTGTGCGTCACGCCGACCTTGACCAGACGCGGCAGATGCGTGCTGTTGATCTGCATGAGCCCGATGTCGTAGGTGCCGTTCCGGTTCCAGTTCATCGCGCGCGGATTCATCGACGATTCCACTTTCGCGATCGCGACGAGCAGCAGCGGATCGATGCCATGCTGCTCGCCTGCCCAGGTCCAGCAATCCCTGGCAGCGACGCTGGAGGTGCCGGCGGCGAACAGCGCCACCGCGGCCACCCAGCGACGCAGGCCCTTACATGCCATAGACGAGGTCTGCATCGAGACCACTCCCGCCAACCCGACCGTCGCGCCCGAGCGAAACGATCTCCGCTTCGCCGTCGCGGCCCGGCACGTTCCACTGGTACACGCGGCCCCAGCCGTCCTTCGGCACGGCCTTCGCGAGATACGGGCCGTTCCAGCCGTCGGTGCCCTGCGGCGCCGCGACCAGTGCGTCGAGCCCTTCGTCAGCCGTCGGATAGCGGCCCATGTCGAGCCGGAATTGCGAGACCGCGTCGCCCAGCGTCTTCATCTGCGCTTCCGTCGACTTGACCTTCGCCTTGTCGACCTGCGCGAAGAGCTTCGGACCGACATAGCCGGCCAGCAGCGCAATGATCAGCAGCACGACCAGCAGCTCCAGCAGGGTGAAGCCCTTCTGGCCCCGTCGTTTCGTCCATTTCAGATAGTTCGGTTTCACGTCGTATGCCCTCGGTAGAGATCCCGGCGCGGCATCGCGGCCGGAGGCCGTCGTATCGCAGACGGCAGGTGAATCGCGCTTTCGCTGATGCGTATTCGATTGAAGGAAAGCGCCGATCGATGACGTCATTTTCCCGGGGGGCGCCCTGCGCCACCACCTTCCTCAACGAAATATCAATAAGGTTTTCCAGGTGCGGGGCGGTACGCGCCGACACCAAAAGAAAAGCCGCACGCATTGCTGCGTGCGGCTCGTCTCAACGCCCTTTCAGGTCGTTACTTGGCGCAGGCGCCCAGGTCCTTCCACACCTTGCCGGTGTGGTCCGCACCCGTCGAGGCCGGGCTGCCCGGAACCTCGTTCTGCGTCCACCAGCGCGCCTCGTACGTGCGGCCGTTGTGCTGCACCTTCGCGCCGCCCGTGTAGGCCGTGCCCTGCTTCCACTCGGCCTGGCATTGCGCGCCTTCGCCGCCACCCGCGTCGCCGGTCAGCTTGAACGTGGTGGTTTCCTGCTTCAGCGTGCCGCCTTCGATCTGCGACGTCGCCACGGCCGTGTGCTGGCCGGCCTTCGCGTTCGCGATGTCGACGCTCACGTCGCCCTGCATGCGCATCGTCGACGACTTCGAGCCGACCAGCGAATTCGACGCGTCATAGACCTTCACGTTGACGTTCGTGTCCTTCGCGTGATTGAACTTCAGGAAGAACTTCGCGGTCGCCTTGCCGTTCTGGATCTTGAATTCACCGTTGTTCGAGATGCTGAAGCCTTCGTCGAGCCCGCTTTCCGGCTGGTGATCGATCGTCGTCTCGGTGCGCACGATGCCGCTGCCCTTCTTCGAGAACACGTCGTTCTTGCCGAGCGACGGCTCGATGCGACCGTCGCGCTCGACGCCCGCCATCAGGTTCGCCGACTGCACGCGGTTGATTTCCTTCGCGAGCAGCATCGGCCACATATTGCGTTCGCCCTGCTGTGCGGAGCCGATCGTCACCGTGGTCTTCATCGACGGCACTTCGCCGCTCGACTTGAACACGCGGTTCGTGACCTTGTCGCCGGCCTTCAGGTCCATGATCGGCGCGATGCTGCCGACGTTCGACCACGAGGGCTTGCCCGGATCGGTCGCGCCGCCGTCGTCGGTGATGTTCAGGTCGGCAACGTTGTAGAACATGCCGGCCGTATCGCCGACGTGCCACGTCGTCAGCATCACGTGATGCCCCTTCTTGTCCGCCGGAATCGTACAGTTGTGCGGGCCGATCTCGTCGGCTTTCTTCATCCCGCCGTCGACCGTGCAGAACGGGTTCAGGTCGAACTGGTCGCGCGTGAGCTTCGCGTTCGGATTCCAGCCCTGCTTCGTCAGGTAGTACTTGAATTCCTTCGTCACGTGCGCCGCGGTGAACGTCCACTTGAACTTCTGCGCGCCCGGCTTGATGCTGGTCTGCTTCCAGCGATCGACCGACTGCTCGTTGAGTTCGCTGAACTGCGTCACGCCGCCGCTCGCGATTTCGCCGTCCTTCGGGCCGGCTGCCGGGAAGCCTTGCTTGCCTTCGATACTTTGCGGTTCATAGGCAACCGAGCCGCAGTTGAAGTTTTCGATCTTCCCCGACTTCGCGCTGCACAGCAGGCCGCGCGACGGCGGCTCGGAGAGGTAGCCATGCGCGAATGCGGCCTGGGCGAAGAACATCGACGCGCAGGCAACGAGCGGCGACAGGGTAAAGAGGGTCTTTTTCGCAGTTCGGGTTCTCATCTGATTTCGTTTGGTTGAAAGTTGGTCAGGGTTGGCTTCGTTCGACGGATCGCGTTCGAACGTCCGGAATGGCGTGACGCATGTTCTGCTGACGAAACGCTGAGTGAAGTATCGGCAAGCGTCTTTCAATCGAGAACCTTCCTCAACGATCTCTAAACGATTCCCTGCCGGGTCATCCGCAGTCCTGACATAGGCATGTCCCGCGTTGACCGGCCCGCGTTTAGATTGCATTGAGATTCGTTGCCGCCCCGCCATCCACGAAGAAAAATGCGCTGGCATTCGCGACACTTTTTTCAACACCAGGATGGATGGCTATCAAATTGAATTCGAAGAAACCGACTCTTGATCTCGTGGTTCGACGCCGCTCGCTGCGCCGCACGCACATCGCCTATGCGGCACTCGCCGCGGCCAGCGCACTCAGCTTTGCCAACGCCGCATTCGCCGCACCCGGCAAACCCAGCCTCAAACAGTACGAAATCACCTCGCAGCCGCACGGCTTCGTCGAAATCGACATGCAGAAGGCAGGCGTCGCGCCGTACAAGGACATCGTCAAGCTGAACAAGAAGGTCGACGTACCGCTGCCGTTCGACATCTGGAGCAACGGCACCGCGGTGAAGGCGGTCGCGCTGGTCGACGGCATCGTCGACCCCGCGTCCGAGGTGAAGATGACGCCCGGCGGCACGCAGAGCGGCCAGGTGGTCGCGAACGTGAAGACGCCCGGCGTGAAGAAGATGCAGGTGCGCGTGATCGACGCGAACGGCGCGGTGACCGACAGCGCACCGCTCGACGTGGTCGTGTTCGACACGATTCCCGAGCTCGCCGACGATCTGCCGAACAACGCGAGCAAGAACCACAAGCCGGTCGCGAACACGTCCGGCTCGGTAGTCGGCACGTACTTCGCGACCTGGTCGATCTACGACCGCAAGTTCAACGTCGACAACGTGCCGGTCGAGAACCTCACGCACATGCTGTACGGCTTCATCCCGATCTGCGGCGGTGCGGACGTCAACGCCTCGCTCGCGAAGGACCTGCCGGGCTCGTTCAACACGCTTCAGCAGAGCTGCAAGGGCCTGCCCGACTTCAGCGTCGCGATCCACGACACCTACGGTGAAATGGCCAAGGCATTGCCGGGCCAGACCGCGAACTCGAAGCTCAAGGGCGTGCTCGGCCAGATGATGGCCGCGAAGAAACGCAACCCGAACATGAAGATCCTGCCGTCGATCGGCGGCTGGACGCTGTCCGATCCGTTCTTCAAGTTGCATGACCCGGCGAAGCGCAAGGTGTTCGTCGACTCGACCGAGCAGCTGCTGCGCACGTGGAAGTTCTTCGACGGCGTCGACATCGACTGGGAATTCCCCGGCGGCAAGGGCGTGAACCCGTCGCTCGGCGATCCGGTGAAGGACGGCCCGCTGTACGTGACGCTGATGAAGGAACTGCGGCAGATGCTCGACAAGCTGTCGCAGGAAACCGGCAAGACGTACGAACTGACGTCGGCGATCGGCGCGGGCAAGGACAAGATCGACGTGGTGAACTACAAGGAAGCCACGAAGTACATGGACTACATCTTCGACATGACGTACGACTTCTACGGTGCGTTCAGTCTGAAGGATCTCGGCCACCAGACCGCGCTGTACGCACCGGGCTGGAAGCCGGACACGGCATACACGACGCACAATTCGATCAAGGCGCTGCTCGCGCAGGGCGTCGATCCGAAGAAGCTCGTGGTCGGCGCGGCGGCCTATGCCCGCGGCTGGACCGGCGTGCACGGCTATGCCGACGGCAATCCGTTCACCGGCACGGCGACAGGTGCGCACAAGGGTCAGTGGGAACCGGGCATCCTCGACTACAAGAAGCTCAAGGCGGAGATGATCGGGCCGAACAACGCCGGCATCAACGGCTACGAGTATCACTACGACCAGACGGCCGAAGCACCGTACGTGTTCAACAAGAGCACCGGCGAACTCCTCACCTTCGACGACGAGCGCTCCATCCTCGCGAAGGGCGACTACGTGCGTGCGCACCAGTTGGGTGGCCTGTTCTCGTGGGAAATCGACGCGGACAACGGCGACATCCTGAATGCGATGCACAAGGGTCTCGGCCACGGCAACGAAGGCGGCGGTGGCGCGGAAAACCATCCGCCGGTCGCGAACGCCGGTGCCGACATGACGATCACCGGGCCGGCGACGGCGACGCTCGACGCGTCGAAGTCGCGCGATCCGGACGGCGACAAGCTGACCTACCAGTGGGAACAGGTCGCCGGCACGCCGCTGCAGCTCGCCAACGCGACGAGCGCGAAGGCAAGCGTCGACATTCCGTCGGTCAAGCAGGACACGAAGTACACGTTCCGCGTGACGGTCACCGATCCGGCCGGCCTGAAGGACAGCGCGCAAGTCGTCGTGACCGCCAAGGCCGACACGGCAGTGGAACCGCCGCCGGCGGAAAACCGCCCGCCGGTCGCGCAACTCGGCGGCCCGGCGACGGCTCAGGCCGGCCAGGCTGTCGTGCTGTCGGCCGAGAAATCGACCGACCCGGACGGCGACAAGCTGAGCTTCAAGTGGAACGTCCCGACCGGCATCCAGGCGACGCCGGCCGGCGCGAAGCTGAACTTCAATGCGCCCACGCTCGCGAAGGACCAGTCTTTCACGTTCTCGGTCACGGTCAGCGACGGCAAGCTGTCGAGCACCGCGAAGCACACCGTCCTCGTGAAGGCCAAGGATGCGGGCGGCGGTAACGGCGGCGAAGGCGGCGGCAACGGTGGCAACGGTGGCGGCGAAGGGGGCAAGCACCCGGCGTACAAGGCCGGTACGCAGTACAACGCCGGCGACATCGTGTCGAACCTCGGCAAGCTTTACCAGTGCAAGCCGTTCCCGAACAGCGGCTGGTGCTCGGGCGCGCCGACGGCGTATGAGCCGGGCAAGGGCTTCGCGTGGAACGACGCGTGGACGCTCTACGGCAACGACGGCGGCAGCGGCGGCGGTAACGGCGGCGAAGGCGGTGGTGGCGAAAGCGGCGGTGGTAACGGTGGTAACGGTGGCAACGGCGGCGGCGAAGGTGGCGGCAGCGGTGGCAACCACCCGCAGTACAAGGAAGGCACGAAGTACAACGCGGGCGACATCGTTTCCAATAACGGCAAGCTGTTCCGTTGCAAGCCGTTCCCGTACACCAACTGGTGCTCGATGGCAGCCTGGGCGTACGAGCCGGGCAAGGGCACCGCGTGGGACCAGGCGTGGGATGAACACAAGGAGTAATGCCCGGTCCGGCCGGCGGCGCCAGCGCGGCGCCCCGGTCAATCCGAACCCGCGTCTTCCGACGCACAACGGCTGATGCCGATATCGCCCTCGCCTCGCGCGAGGGCGTTTTCGTTTGGGTTTCGGTTGGCGGATGGGCATCCGCAACGCTGCGGACGGTTGTGAAGGTGCGGCCGATGCGCAAGGAATGCGCGGATCGCAAACGCCACCGCCAGGATCGACGTCGCCCCGATGTCATCGCGTCATGTCGATGGCGTCCTCGACCTTTCCGCTGCTTCGCGTCCGAGGTCGCGCCGCGCCTGCGGGATCGAAGTCCGGCTTGACGGCAGGTCCGCGTCGGAAGACGACACGCGGCCCCCGCGCCTTCGTCTCTCGTGCCGACGTGGCAGGCCATCGCCGCACCGGCCGCTATCCCGCGGTTCACGGCGACGAGCCTCCATCCGCAAGTCTCGTCAGGTCGGCACCGCTCGGGACGGCGCGATCGTGACGCAGTCCGAAGCGCCGACAGGCGCGCCCGTCTCGTCATCCGCCGTGTCGCGACACGCGCCAGGCCCGAACGAAAAAAAGCCGGGCCCTGTGCGATACAGGGCCCGGCTTTCCATCCATCCGGTTCAATCTCTACCCGACCTCGACGAAGCTGGCGGCCGCACTACCGTTGCGGCCCGGCACGGCTCACGCGTCTTCGAGCGCTTCCGCAGCGGTTCTCGGCAAGCGCACGATGAAGCGGCTGCCCTGCCCCGGCGTCGACGTCACGTCGATCGAGCCGCCATGACGCACGACCACGGCCTTCACGAACGGCAAGCCGAGCCCAACGCCGCGGCTGGCGTCGCGGTGCGAGCCGTCGACCTGAAAGAACGGCTCGAACAGGCGCGGCAGCGCGCCGGCGGGGATGCCGATCCCCTGATCCTGCACCGTCATCGTCACCTGCCGATCGTCGGCAGCGATCCACACGTCGACCACCGTCTCCTCGTCCGAGTACTTGATCGCGTTGTCGAGCAGATTGGTCAGCGCACGCAGCAGCATGTCGCGATTGCCGGACACGAACACGTCGTCGCCCTCGTAATGCGGACCTTCGACGCGGATTCGCTTCGCATTCGCGCTGTGCCACAGATGATCGACCGCTTCCGTCGCCAGATCGTTGGCGGACACGGCCACGTAGGCGCGGGTGTCGAGATGCTCGGCGCGCGACAGCTGCGTGAAATCCTGTGCGACGCGCAGGCTGTAGTCCACCAGCTTGTGCAGGTCCGTCAGGAAATCCTCGTCGGTCGCGCCGTCGGCGCGGTTGCGCTCCTCGAGCAGCGACAGCACGGTCGACAGCGGATTGCGCAGGTCGTGCGCCATGTGTCGCAGCGTCAGCCGGTCGCTTTCGACCGCGGCCTTGATGTTGTGGATATCGACGAAGCAGATCATGCTCGCCGTGGAACGATGCTGCTCGCCGTCGCCGAACGGCGTCACCATCATCATCTGCGTGCGCCCGTTCAGCGTCAGCTCCGCCGAGTGAATCTTGCCGCTCGCCTTCGCGATCCGCACTTCGTCGTGCGCGATCGACAGCACGTGCCGGACGGCCGCGTCGCGGTCACCCTCGGTGTCGAACGTCTCCAGCATCGCGCGGCCGCCCGCATTGCACAGCAGCAGCCGGCCGTGCTGTTCGACGAAGATCGGATACGGCAACGTCTCGATCATGTCGACATAGGCCGTCTGCCAGGCGCGAATCTGCTGCATCGCGATCTCGACTTCGTCCGCGCTCGGCAGCTCGGTATCGGCGCCCGCCGCGTGCGGCAAGCCGGCGAACGCATGCTTGCCGGCCAGCCGGTGCAGCAGCCCATATTCCTTCAGCATGAACGTCCGCAGGCTGCCGGCACGCCGCCAGCCGCAGAACGCGAAAATCAGCGCGCACACGGCAAACTTCGGCCCGAGCGGCATCCAGTACGACCAATGCACCAGCAGCACCAGCGAGACGGAGACGAACGTGGCCATCCACGCGATCGCGAATGCGTACATGCGCCAGCCCGGCACCAGCATGCAGATCAGCAGCATCCCCGTCGCGACCGCGACGCTGACGCCAACCTGGATCGCCGCCGGCTCGCGCCGCAGAATGCGGCCATCGAGCAGCGCCTGCGTCACCAGTGCATCGACCTCGACGCGCCGCAGCCGCCCCCCTTCCGACGTCGACAGGTCGTACACCCCGGAAAGGTCCGACATCGCGTCGCCGATGAAGACGATGCGACCGCGCCACGCCGACTCGGGAATGCGCCCTTTCAGCACGTCGACGTATGAATAGCGATCGAGGTCGAAGCGCGCAGGCAGGAACAGCGCGAGCGAACCGGTCTCGACATGCCCCAGATTCGACACGTGGTCCTGCACCTGGTGACGCACGTCGCCGGCCGGCAGCGACGCGCCCGCCACGCGAATCGCCTCCAGCGCCACGTGCGGCAGTTCCGCCTCCGCGTTGTCCGCGTGAATATAAGGCACGATGCCCTGCACCAGATGGTCGCTGCCCAGCACCACGCTGCGCTGGCCGATGGCCGCGGCCGCGGCACGCAACCGCGCCTCGGGCAACAGCACGGTGTCGGCACGCGTGGCCTCCTGCGATACGTGGGCAGGCAGCACGACGTGCCCTTGCCGCGCGATCGCGCCCGCCAGCGGCCGATCGCCGGACGCCGCGCTGAACATCGTCATGTCGAGCACGACACTCGCGGCGGCACCCAGCCGATCGAGCACCTGCGCATGGGACGTCCGCGCATAGCTTTCGCCGCTGCCGAGTTCGGCAATGGTCTTCTTGTCGATCGAGATGACGACGACCTCGTCACGATCCCCGTGATCGACGCCGGTCACCACCAGGTTCCAGTACAAACGGTCGAGCGGCGACAGCAACGCCTCGGCGGTCGGCGTGCAGCTGAGCACTGCCAGCAACACCGCGCCGGCCGTGAGCGGCCATACGGCAGGTCGAACGGATGTTGCAATTTTCAAGACTCGATTGAGCCAGTCAGGCATGGTTTGGTCCACGTTATTGTTTTATTCGCCCGAGTTCGTTGCAGTCGCGCACTTCCTGCATGGTTGCGGCCACGGCCACATTTTTCGTCGCGCTCGCGATCCCGCCACGCGACTAGCGCTCAGGCGGCCCCGGGTCCCTCAACAGGCAACCGCACGGCATGCTGCCGCGGGTTCCAATGTCGCCATGTTGCCGGAACCATCTCGATTTTTATTAGGCACCGGGTCCAATTAGACCTCGTCCCATATGGTTTCTATTTCGTTTCGGACTCGTCCTAATTTTTGCCATTCAGACGGTCGTCAGGACGCGTCGATACCGTGCCGGTGCGACCCGTTCGGGACCCTCGATCCCAGTTGAGTTCGTGCAGACGATGCGGTTGTTTGCCCTGGTTGTTCACCCGTGAAGCGATCCTGCCAAACTTTGATGAACGGCGAGAAATTTCGCAACACGTTTTCCCGACCGAATGGTTTGCCGACGCACGTCGAGACGAAGCCGGCGTCGGGCTGAATTTTCGCAGCGAGACGGGCCAGCCCCGGCCAGTGTGTGGCAGGCCGTTCGACGTGAACACTTTTCATCGCTTTCGATGAAATTGTGTTGACAGCCTCTTCGGACACGCTATAATTGCGTTCTTTCGCGATGCAGCAACAAGCGAAACGTGCCCAGGTGGCGGAATTGGTAGACGCACTAGGTTCAGGTCCTAGCGGTGGCAACATCGTGGAGGTTCGAGTCCTCTCCTGGGCACCATCTGTTTTATAAAAAGGTCGGCTTCTAGCCGGCCTTTTTTCATTTCCGGCGCCGAAAATACGCGTCAATCGCAAGATGGCGTCGCCGCACATGCAAGCGGCTCGCATGCCCCTCCTTCGCCCCACCGAACAGCGTGCTCAATTATTTTCGTTCGCGACCTGAAATTGTGTTGACAGCCTCTTCGGACACGCTATAATTGCGTTCTTTCGCGATGCAGCAACAAGCGAAACGTGCCCAGGTGGCGGAATTGGTAGACGCACTAGGTTCAGGTCCTAGCGGTGGCAAC